>NZ_VFVH01000015.1:0-123258 GCF_006442685.1 Mesorhizobium sp. B2-4-7 | reverse complement strand
CTCCCCTACTCCCCTACTCCCCTACTCCGTGAGCATCATGCCCTACCAATCCCCGATCTCCCCCGGCCGTTCCTGGTACGAGGACACGGCCGGCCCGCGACCCGAGTATCCGGCGCTGGACGGTGACCGGAGCTGCGACGTCGTTATCGTTGGGGGCGGTTTCACCGGCTTGTCGGCGGCGGTGCATCTGGCCAAGGCGGGCACCAATGTGGTTTTGATCGAGGCGTATCGCTTCGGAGACGGCGCTTCCGGGCGCAATGGCGGCCAGCTCGGCACCGGGCAGCGCGCCTGGGCCGAGGAATTGGAGGCCGAGTACGGGTTTTCCCGCGCCAAGGCACTGTTCGACCTCGCCGAGGAGGCGAAGGCGCATCTGCTCGAATTCGCCGCCGCCAACCAGATCGATATCGACTACATGCCGGGCCAGCTCTCGGTTGCGCACAAGCCGCGCTATGTCGACGACTACAAGGCACATGCCGAGATCATGGCCAGCCGCTTCTCCTATCCGCACATTTCGTTCATGGACGCGACGGAAACTGCGCAGCGGCTGGGCTCGACAGCCTATTTCGGCGGGACGCGCGACACCGGCACCGGCCATATCCATCCGATGAAACTGGTGATCGGCACGGCGCGGGCGGCGGCACAGGCCGGCGCACGATTGTTCGAAGCGACGCCGTCGACCGGCATTGTTTCGAGCGGCGGCACGGTGAAGGTTTCGACAGCCAGGGGGACGATCACAGCGCAGAAATGCCTGATCGCGGTCAATGCCTATGGCGGCACGCTCGAACCGGTGAGTGCCGCGCACATCATGCCGATCGGTTCGTTCATCGGCGCGACCGTGCCGCTTGGAGCGGATTCGAACGTGCTGCCGGGCGGCGAGGCCGTCGATGATTCCCGCTTCGTCGTGCGCTACTTCCGCAAGTCGAGGGATGGCCGGCTGCTGTTCGGCGGACGCGAGGTCTACGGCGTCAACGACCCCAAGGACATCCATATCCATATCCGCCGCCAGATCGCGGAACTCTATCCCGCACTAAGGGACGTCGAAATCACGCATGGCTGGGGCGGCTATGTCGGCATCACGGTGCCGAGAAAGCCGTTCGTGCGGGAAGTGATGCCGAATGTGATCTCGGCCGGCGGCTATTCCGGTCACGGCGTCATGCTGTCGAACTTCTTCGGCAAGCTCTATGCCGAAACGGTAGCCGGCAACCGCGACCGGCTAAAGCTGATCGAGGATTTGAAGATTCCGCCGTTCCCCGGTGGCCGGCGCTTGCGCGCGCCGCTGCTTTTCCTGGCGCTCAACTGGTTCGCGTTGCGCGACAGGATTTAACAATTGTTGAGTAATATCGTGGGGACCGCGACATCCAAGCGTTGCAGAATCTTCAGCAATGGCGCACTGATGCCACAATCGCGGGCAAAAAGTGCAATCTCTGGGCGAATATAGACGGGGATTTTCTGCGGGCCCGCCCGCTGTTTGATTTGGGACCGGTGTGATCGACGCACGCGTTGCGGTGTTTGATCGAAGAACATCGGCCCCTTATGGAGGTGGCAAGAGTGAGAGAGCCCTTCAGTTTCGGTGCTCCGGAACGTCGGCGCTTTGCCATGCAGTTCGGCTACGACATGCGCCCGTCATTCTGGCAGGGAGTCCGTTCGAACTCGCATCTGGTGATTGCCGCGGTCGGCACGGCCGCGCTGCTCGGCGTGGCCGCGGTGGCACTGTGGCTGGCGTTGCCGGCGAACGAGCGGCAAGCGGTTGCCAATCCAGAGCAAGCCATTCCGGCCGTTCCGGTGAAGACGACGAAGATCGCGGCAGCGGGGATCACGGCGGCCGCGGCGGCGGTGCCGCAAGCGGCGCGAAAGTCCGACCAGGTCTCGCCGACCGTGGCTGTCTCGGAAGCCGCCATTCCGGCGCTCGCGGCGAACGACCCGCGCTGGACCGCCTCCCAATCGAAGACCGCACCGGCTGCTTCCGGCCAGTCGGCGAGCAAGGCCGGGCAGACGCCTGACAAGCCGGCGGCGGCGGCATTCGCGCAACCCGCTGCCGACACCGACGCCGCCACCGAGCTCGCCAAGGTCGCCGCACCGGCCCCGGCGGCGGGCAGCAGTCCCGATGGCGCGCAGACCGCCGCCATTCCGGCCGCGCAACCACAAGTAGCGTCGCAGCAATCTGCCGCGCAGGATGACGACAGCAAGGCCGAACCGCGCAAAGCGGCCGCAGCTGGCACCGGGCGCATCCTCAGGGCCGTGACTATGCGTAGCGGCCCGAAGAAGAATGCGGCCGCCATCGTCACGGTGCCCGCCAAGACCTCGGTGCAAGTGATGAGCTGCAAGCGTTGGTGCCAGATCGTCTACAACGGCAAGACAGGCTGGGTCTACAAAACCTACATCAAGACCGGCGCCTGACGCACCAGCGCCACGATCAAGGCAGGCACGGCCGAGCCGATCTTTGGCGCAGCGATGACGGTGTGCGTCAGATGCAGCGACCGCCGTCGACCTCCAGCGCAACGCCAGTGATGAAGGCGGCCTCGTCGGAGGCCAGCCACAGTGCCGCATTGGCAATGTCGAGCGGGGTCGAAAGCCGGCCGAGCGGGATCGAGGCGCGGAATTTCTCGCGGATTTCGGGTGTATCGGCGCCCATGAATTTTTCCAGCATGCCGGTCTCGCCGGCCACCGGACACAGGCAGTTGACGCGGATGTTCTTCGGCGCGAGTTCCACCGCCATCGACTTGGTGGCGGTGATCGCCCAGCCCTTCGAAGCATTGTACCAGGTGAGGCCGGGCCGAGGGCGCAGGCCAGCGGTGGAGGCCGTGGTCAGGATGACGCCCCCGCCTTGCCGCTCCATGATCGGCACGACGGCAAGGGCAGCATGATAGATGGCCTTCATGTTGACCGATGTGATCAGGTCGAACGTCGCCTCGTCGACTTCGAGCATGTCGCCATTGCGATGGGTGAACCCGGCATTGTTGACCATGATGTCGATACGTCCGAAGGCGCTTTTGGCGGCATGGACCATCTCGTCGAATTCGGAGCGCTGCGAAACGTCGGTCTGGGTCCAGGTCGCCGCCTCGCCGATCTCGCCGGCTACGCGTTCGGCGCCCTTGGCATTGAGGTCGGCCACGACGATCCTGGCGCCCTCCTCGGCGAAGCGACGGGCAATGCCCTCGCCGAAACCCGAAGCGGCCCCGGTGACGATGGCGACCTTGTCCTTCAGACGCATGTTTTTCCGCTCCCTGGGTTCATCGCGTGGCTTTTACCGTGGGCTGCCGGCATCATGGCCTGTGCCACGACAGGCAAAGCGCTGATTCTCCCTTAGCTTTCGTCACATTCACGTCCTATGCTGCAACTGCGAAGGCTTGGCGGAGTTGTCGTTTGCCGACAAGCCTTCGCTTGGTGCCAGTGTCAAGCGCACATCTGGACCGACGCAAATATGTAGCGATCGGTCGTCGATGTGACACCATGGCACTGGAAAATTTAAATCGATTAGAATATATCAGCCGCGTACTCGCGACCGGCGTCAAAGCGGATAGACCATGACCAGCCAGATCATCCCCGTCGACCCTTTCGACTTCATCATTTTCGGTGGCACCGGCGACCTGTCGGAACGCAAACTTCTTCCGTCGCTCTACTATCGCCAGCGCGACCATCAATTTTCCGAGCCAACCCGCATCATCGGCACGTCGCGTTCGAAGATGAGTGATGACGAATTTCGGGCTTTCGCCAAGCAGGCTATTTCCGACCACGTCAAGGCGGCCGATATCGATCCCAAGGAGCTCAAAACCTTCCTGGCGCGGCTTTCCTATGTCCCGGCCGATGCCACGAGCGGCGCGGGGTTCGACAGGCTGAAGAAGGCGATCGGCGACAGCGACTGCATCCGCGCCTTCTATCTGGCGGTGGCGCCGGCGCTGTTCGGCGACATCTCGCACAAGCTGAAAGAACACGATCTGATCACGCCGAATT
Source organism: Mesorhizobium sp. B2-4-7 (assembly GCF_006442685.1). Taxonomy (NCBI): domain Bacteria; kingdom Pseudomonadati; phylum Pseudomonadota; class Alphaproteobacteria; order Hyphomicrobiales; family Phyllobacteriaceae; genus Mesorhizobium; species Mesorhizobium sp. B2-4-7. The sequence continues at coordinate 119,307 of NZ_VFVH01000015.1, read as the reverse complement.
CGCGCATCGTGCTGGAGAAACCGATCGGCCGCGACCTCGCTTCGGCGCAAACGCTCAACGATCTGGTCGGCGACGATTTCCACGAAAGCCAGATCTTCCGCATCGACCATTATCTCGGCAAGGAAACGGTGCAGAACCTGATGGCGCTGCGTTTTGCCAATGCGCTCTACGAGCCGCTGTGGAATTCCGCCCATATCGACCACGTGCAGATCACCGTCGCCGAGACCGTCGGCCTGGAAGATCGTGTCACCTATTACGACAAGGCCGGCGCGCTGCGCGACATGGTGCAGAACCATATGCTGCAACTGCTCTGCCTGGTGGCCATGGAAGCGCCATCGTCGATGGACGCCGACGCCGTGCGTGACGAGAAGCTGAAGGTGCTGCGCGCGCTCAAGCGCATCAACGGCAACGAGGCGCCGAAGCACACGGTGCGTGGACAATACCGCGCCGGCGCTTCCGCAGGCGGGCCGGTGAAAGGCTATGTCGAGGAGCTCGGCAAGGACAGCAACACCGAAACCTTCGTCGCGATCAAGGCCGAGATCGGCAACTGGCGCTGGGCAGGCGTTCCGTTCTACCTCAGGACCGGCAAGCGGCTGGCAACCCGGGTCTCGGAGATCGTCATCGAGTTCAAGCCGATCCCGCATTCGATCTTCGGCGGCGACAGCGCCGGGCCGATCTTCGCCAACCAGCTGGTCATCCGGCTGCAGCCCGACGAAGGCGTCAAGCAATTCATCATGATCAAGGACCCGGGTCCGGGCGGCATGCGGCTGCGGCAGATTTCGCTCGACATGAGCTTCGCGCAGTCCTTCGACGGCCGCGCGCCCGACGCTTATGAACGGCTGATCATGGATGTCGTGCGCGGCAACCAGACGCTGTTCATGCGCCGCGACGAGGTCGAGGCCGCGTGGAGGTGGATCGACCCGATCCAGAACGCCTGGGAAAGCGCCAGGCAGGAGGCGCAGGGCTATACGGCGGGCACCTGGGGACCTTCGGCCTCGATAGCGCTGATCGAACGTGACGGGCGGACATGGCACGAGAGCAATTGAACAGCGCCAGCTACAACTGGAATGGCTTTTCCGACCGCGCGGAACTGGCGGCTGCGCTGGCCGGCCGCGTCGCCGACCGGCTGGCAAAGGCAATCGCGGCGCGCGGCACGGCGTTACTGGCCGTTTCCGGCGGCACGACGCCGGCAAAATTCTTTGCTGCCCTGTCGGGAATACCGATCGCCTGGGACAAGGTAACGGTGACGCTGATCGACGAGCGCTTCGTGCCGGCCTCCTCGCCGCGTTCCAATGCCGGACTGGTGGCCGCCAATCTGTTGCAGAACGCGGCTGCGGCGGCACGGTTCGTGCCGCTCTATCACGAAGCCGTCAGCATCGAGGATGCCGCGGCATCGGACAATGCGGCGCTCCAGTCCCTGCCCTGGCCGCTCGACGTCGCCGTGCTCGGCATGGGACCTGACGGCCATACCGCCTCATTCTTTCCCGACGCCGACGATCTGGCGAAATTGCTCGACCCGTCCTCGCACAGGATCGTGCTGCCGGTTCATGCGGCAAGCGCCGGCGAGCCGCGGCTGACCCTGTCGCTGGCGCGCATCGTCGATGCCGGCTTCCTGGCGCTGCACATAGAGGGCGAGGACAAACGCACGGCCTTCGACGGCGCGGTGGCACCCGGTCCGCGAAAGCCGATCCGCGCCGTGCTCGACGCCGCCCCCAGGCCTGTAGAGGTTTTCTGGGCACCCTAACTCTAGACTTATCTGGTCCCGGCAAACGGCGGGAGGAAGTTTCCGGGACCTCGCTTGAAAGGACCGAACGCCATGACCGCCAGACGCGATATCGAAGCCATCACGGAGCGCATCCGCCAACGCTCCAAGCCGGGCCGCGAGCGCTATCTCGGCCGCATCGCCAGCGCATCGAACCAGACCGCCAACCGGGCGGTGCTGTCCTGCGGCAATCTTGCCCATGGCTTTGCCGTGTGCAGCCCCTCGGAGAAAGTGGCGCTGGGTGCCGACAAGGTGCCGAACCTCGGTATCATCACCTCCTACAACGACATGCTGTCGGCGCATCAGCCCTTCGAGACATTCCCGGCGCTGATCAAGGAAGCGGCGCGGGAGGCCGGCGGCATCGCCCAGGTTGCCGGCGGCGTGCCGGCGATGTGCGACGGTGTCACCCAGGGGCAGCCGGGCATGGAGCTTTCGCTGTTCTCGCGCGATGTCATCGCCATGGCGGCCGCGATCGGCCTGTCGCACAATATGTTCGACGCCGCCGTTTATCTGGGCGTCTGCGACAAGATCGTGCCCGGGCTGGTGATCGCGGCACTGACCTTCGGCCATCTGCCGGCGGTGTTCATTCCGGCCGGGCCGATGACGACAGGCCTGCCCAACGATGAAAAGGCCAGGGTTCGCCAGCTCTACGCCGAGGGCAAGGCAGGCCGCGCCGAACTGCTGGAGGCCGAGTCCAAGTCCTATCATGGACCGGGGACCTGCACCTTCTACGGCACGGCCAACTCCAACCAGATGCTGATGGAGATCATGGGCCTGCACACGCCAGGCGCTTCCTTCGTCAATCCGGGAACGCCGCTGCGAGACGCCTTGACCCGCGAGGCGACCAAGCGGGCGCTGGCGATCACCGCGCTTGGCAACGCCTATACGCCGGTCGGGCGGATGATCGACGAGTGTTCCATCGTCAACGGCGTGGTTGGCCTGCACGCGACCGGCGGCTCGACCAACCATACCATTCATCTGATCGCCATGGCCGCAGCCGCAGGCATTGCGCTGACGTGGCAGGATATTTCCGACCTCTCGGAAGCGGTACCGCTCCTGGCGCGCGTCTATCCCAATGGGCTTGCCGATGTGAACCATTTCCACGCCGCGGGCGGGCTCGGCTTTCTCATTCGCGAGTTGCTCGACGAAGGGGTGCTGCATGAAGATGTGCAGACGGTATGGGGCGAAGGCCTGCGGCCTTACGCGGTCGAGGCAAGGCTCGGCGCTGACGGCAATGTGGTGCGCGAAGCTTCGCCGCGCGCGAGCGGCGACGAAAAGGTGCTGGCGCCGTTCAAGAAAGCGTTCCAGCCGACAGGCGGCCTGAAAGTGCTTTCGGGCAATCTCGGCCACGCCGTCATCAAGACTTCGGCCGTGAAGCCGGAGCGGCGCATCATCGAGGCGCCGGCCAAGGTGTTCGACAGCCAGCAAGGGCTGAACGAGGCCTTCAAGGCCGGCACGCTTACCGGCGACTTCATCGCCGTCATCCGCTTCCAGGGACCGAAGGCCAACGGCATGCCGGAACTGCACAAGCTGACCACCGTGCTCGGCATCCTGCAGGATCGCGGCCAGCGCGTCGCACTGGTCACGGACGGGCGCATGTCCGGCGCCTCCGGCAAGGTGCCGGCGGCGATCCATGTCACGCCGGAAGCGGTCGAGGACGGCCCGATCGCCAGGATCCACGACGGCGACATCATCCGGCTGGATGCGGATGCCGGCACGCTTGAAGTGCTGGTACAGGCAGCGGAATTCGCGCTGCGTCGGACGGCGGAAGCCGATCTCATCGGCAATGAGTTCGGCTTCGGCCGTGAGCTCTTCGCCGGGTTCCGTCAGCTGGTGGGTCGAGCCGACCATGGGGCCAGCGCGTTTGGAACCGACGCAGCGGAATTCGCACTGCAATGAAAAGGGACGGCTCCTGGCCGCCGTAGCTGAAATGTGGATTACTTGCTTGTCGCGGGGATCGTCGTCAAAGCCGGTTATTTTGTTGCGAAGATTAGGATTTCTGAGATCGGACGTGGCCGAAAGGGCAAAGCACAAGGCTTTCCGTAAATAACTCGCCCCACTGTGCTTCTCGAATGCAACTGCTCTCCGCTGGCGGCGTACGCTAGCTGTTCATGATTCCTCCGAATCACCACAAAATCTCAATTTTTCGTCAGCTCGCCATATGGGCAAATTCGCGAAGCTGCCGAAACTACGACATGCAAGCCGAAACTCCTCGGTGACGCCAGCTATGCGACGGCCTTCGCCACCATGTCCGGATGCTGACCGATCACGCGCACATAGGCGATAGCGAAATCCGGCGCGGTTGCCCGCGCCTGCTCCCAATCGCGTAGCGTGCCGACCGGAACCCGGAAGCGGCTGGCGAACTCGGACTGCGACAGGCCAAGCCCGGTCCTCGTCTTGCGGATCAGGCGGGCGCGCTGGCCCCGGTCCATCGCCCCAGCCGTCACGTCGAAGTCATCGGCGTCAGCCGGGTCAGCAGGTAGCGAGATATGCTCGTTCTTCACCCTTGTTGCTCCTTCTCACTGAGATGAAGCGGGGCTGTTCACCCCGCCAGACGAAGACGCCGGTGAACAGCTTCTCCCCGACGATGCCGACCACCTTGAACCGTTCCTCGCCGTCGATCTCTCGGATGGAGGGGATAATGAGATGGTTGTCGTCCTCAAAAATCCGATCGCCAAAGGCCAGCGGTAATTTGTGCTTTTCGCGATTCGCCGCATCCTTGGCAGAGTCGAACCTGTCCTGCGTCATGGGCTACAATCATACGGGATTTCCGTATAGATCGCAAATCCCTTTTCACTCGTGAAATGTCGAGGGTTTTAGGAGCGCGACAAACCCACAGAGGAAAGGCGCTTAAACCGCTCGGTATGGTAACTGGAGCCGCTGGGTAAACCTTCGCTCGGCCGGCTAAAGCGCCGGCGATTTCGGGCAGCACATTCATCGCATCTCGTCCATGGTCGAGCTTTCAGCACGGCCGGAATGTCGTAGGTGTCGTTGATTGACTTGACGGTTCGCCAATCGAGACCGGCCTGGTAGGCCGGCTCGTGGGCCGCCCCTTCTGTTGCTGACAACCAAACCCTACTGAACCGTGATCTCGGCCCGTTCGCCAGCCTTGACTGTCACCGGCATCTCCTTGTCATGACCCTCATCCGACATATGCCGGACGACGACATAATCGCCGGCGGGGATCGTCTGCTGCCAGTTGTCGCCGTAGTTGAAGCCGAGCGATTTGCGCTTGCCATCGATGTCCTTTTTCGACGAAAACACCTCAATCGAATAAGCGCCGGGCGCCGATATTGCGAGCACGCCCGCATCGAGCACGACCTTCACGTCCTGGCTGTCGCCGGGCTTGATGCTGAAAGGCTGCTCGACGACGGCGAGATCGAGCGTTGTCACCGCCACATAGTCGTCGGGCGGCAGCCAGAACTTGCTGTCGGCCCCATAGGAGTGCTCGACGCTGTCGCGGCTGCCGTCGATCTTCTTCTTCGCCTTGACGATCTCAAAGCCGATGGCCGAATTGTCGGCCTTCTCGCCGCCAGACGTATAGTAGGCATTGAGCATGGCCTGGCCGACGCCGACCACGACGTCCTTTTCTACGGTCTGCCCGGCGGCGAGCTGGATTGTTTCCGTCACCGTGCCGGCACCGATCTGCACCGTCACCTTCTGTTCGCCCGCCGGCACGATGGCCTGGGTGTCGCCGTAATGGGTGGTGCTGCCACCGGGATAGGCGAAATCGACGCGGGCTTCGCTGCTGATCTCGGCACCCTGGCTGGCATGCGGGTGAATGATCAATGTGCCGGCGTTCAGGATAAAGAGCGGTTTTTGGACCTGGCCGGCCTCGATCTTGACCTTCTGCTCGACCTTGGCTTCGTCGTCGCGCGCGACGACGATATAGTCGCCGGGATCGAGTTTGCCGCTATAGCTGCCATATTCGGTGGTGACGGACTCGCCGCGCGAGCCGTCGGGGTTGGCTTTGTAAATCTCCCAGGCATTGCCGTCGGTGATCGGCTCGCCGCCTTCGGCCATCACCACGGTCGGCTGGAAATTGAAAGCAGGCCTTGCAGGCTCCGGCGCAGGCGCTGGCGCTGGCGCCGGTTCGGTTGCCGGCGCCGGCGCGGGGGGCGGTGACGGCGCCGGTGCGGCGACGGTTTCGACCAAAGCTTGCCGCAGCGCCTTCTCGTCGGACGCCTGGATGTACTTGCCGCCGGTGTTGTCGGCGAGGCAAGCGATCTGCTTGCCTTCGTCGGCCGTAAGGCCAAAGCCGACAACGTCGGCTGTGAAATCGACGCCGGACGATTCGAGTTCCTTGCCAAGCGCGCAAGGATCGCCGCCACAGGTCTCGAGCCCGTCGGTGATGAGAACGACGGTCGCCTTGTCCTCGGTGTATTTCAGCGCTTCGGCCGCCTGCTTGACGGCTGATGTCAGCGGCGTCTTGCCGAGGAATTTCATGCTGTCGGCCGCGGCCGAAATCGCGCTCGCCGAGCCGGCCTGCGGCGGTACGATCAGCTGGATGTCCTCGCAACTGCCTTTCTTGCGATGGCCATAGGCCATGAAACCGAGTTCATCGTCGGCGGGAACCGATTGCAGCACGCTTCTCAGCGACTCACGGGCGATTTCGAGCTTGGGCCTGCCGTCGATCTGCGCCCACATCGACCCTGAAGCGTCGAGGATGATGATGACCTTGTTCGCGGCAAAGCCGAATGTCGTCATCGACAAAAGGAGAAACGCCGCAGCGACGCTCCGTGCAAGTCCCGCCATCAAAATCTCCTGAGTAGCCGCCCGTCCGCCGGCTGAAGCTATTTGAGCCCACCCTGGGACACAAGCCCGGACGCGGCTTGTCCGCGGCTTAGTAGGTGGTGCGGCGCTCTTCGGAAGGCGGGCGGCCAAACTGCAGCCGGTAGCTCTGGGCAAAATAGGAATGCGAGGTGAAGCCGGTGGCGATCGCCACATCGAGGATCGGCATGTTGGTCTGGCGCAACAATTCGCGCGCCCGCTCCAACCGCAGCCGCATGTAGTAGCGGCCGGGCGTGACGTTGAGGTGGCGCAGGAACAAACGCTCCACCTGACGCACCGAAAGGCCGGCCGATTTGGCGAGCTGCACCGCCGAGAGCGGCTCGTCGAGATGGTCGGCCATCAGCTCGACGATGCGCCTGAGCTTCTCCGACTTGCCGGTGAGATCGCGCTCCGGCCCGACGCGCTGGCGGTCGCCGGCCGAGCGGATGCGCTCGTGCTGGAACTGGTTGGCGACGCCATTGGCGAGGTTCGAGCCGAAGTCGCCGCGCACGATCTCCAGCATCAGGTCGATCGAGGTGGTGCCGCCGGCGCAGGTGTAGCGCTTGCGGTCGATCTCGAAGACGTTGCCAGTGCAGTTGATGTCGGGAAAGCGCTCGACGAAGCCGGCGCGGTTCTCCCAATGGATGGTGCAGCGATAGCCGTCGAGCTGGCCGGCCTCGGCCAGCAAATAGGATCCGACCGACAGCGCGCCGAGCGCATTGCCGCGCCGGCCCCAGCTGCGCAGCGCCGCCAGAACCTTGCTCTTGCCGGGAAACTCCGTGGTCAGCCCGACCGAGACGAAGAGGATGTCGACCGGCGGAAGGTCGGCAACCGCATAGTCGATCTTGAGCGGCAAGCCGTTGGACGCCATCACCGGATCGCCATCGGCCGATACCGTCGTCCAGCCGTAGAAATCGCGGCCGAGCAGCCGGTTCGCCGAACGGAACGTGTCGATCGCGGCGGCCAGCGAGAACATGGAGAACTTGTCGACCAGCAGGAATGCGAATTGCCGGCCGCCTTGAACGGGATCATTCATGACCGGCCGTTCCAAGGGAATAGTTGGGTTCGGCAAAGCTGCTGCTTTCTGGTGGTCAGAAGGAGGGCCGTTTCAACCCGGCCGCAAGGTAGGCGGAGGCTAACGTATTGGCCATCAGCATGGCAATGGTCATCGGCCCGACGCCGCCGGGCACGGGCGTGATGGCGCCGGCGGCCTTCGCCGCTTCGGCATAGGCGACGTCGCCGACGAGGCGGGATTTGCCCTCCCCCTTCTCCGGGGCCGGGATGCGATTGATGCCGACGTCGATGACGGTTGCGCCGGGCTTCACCCAATCGCCCCTGATCATCTCCGGCCGGCCAACGGCGGCGACGAGAATGTCGGCGGTGCGGGCCAGCCCCGGCAGATCCTTCGTGCGGCTGTGCGCGATGGTGACGGTGCAATTGGCGGCGAGCAGGAGATTGGCCATCGGCTTGCCGACGATGTTGGAACGGCCGACGACGACGGCATTGAGGCCCGACAGATCCTTGCCGCGCACGCGCTCGATCAGGAGCATCGAGCCGGCGGGCGTGCAGGGAACGAAAGCGGTGTCGAGTTCGCCGGTGCCGAGCTTGCCGACATTGATGAAATGGAAGCCGTCGACATCCTTCTGCGGCGCGATCGCCTGGATGACCTTGCCGGCGTCGATGTGGGCGGGAAGCGGAAGCTGCACCAGGATGCCGTTGATGGCGGGATCGGCGTTGAGGTCGGCGATGATCTTGAGCAGCGCCTCCTGGGAGGTGTCCGCCGGCAGCGTGTGCTGGACCGAATGAAAGCCGCATTCCTTGGCGGTGCGGGATTTGGAGGCGACGTAGACCTGGCTCGCCGGATCCTCGCCGACGATAACCACGGCGAGGCCGGGCTGGATCTTGCCCTTGGCGACAAGCTCCGCGGTCAAGGTCTTCACCGTCCGCACCACGTCTTCGGCAACGCTTTTGCCGTCAATCACTTCGGCCATATGAATCACCCCTCGATACGTTCCGCCAAACCGGCCGCGTCTGAAAATGCGGCGCTTTGGATCCTTTTCTCAATCGTGTGCCGAAGCCTGCATGACCCGGCCAGCCGGGCTGCGTCTCCGGCAAGACACCGCGCGGCATTTTGACGAAAATTCGAACACGCAATCCCGTCAAAGCGCCGTCCGATGCCGTTTACGCGAAACCGGCCCGCTTTTGTTCGACACAGGAGACTATCTTGTGGCTCAGAAATAGCGGCGGCCGGCGCGGCTCTCGGTAAGCTCGCGAACAGCCTCGCGAAATTCGCGCAGGCTGGCGCGAATTTCCTCGATCGACGCCTGCTCGGCGCCCTTCTCGGCGGCGGCGGGCTGCTCCAGCGGCGCGGCGGGATAGGCCGACGGCTGAGCCGGAGCGGGTGCGGCCGGGTAGGGCATGGGCGCGCCATAGGGCGCCGCGGCCTGGGGATGGCCTGCCGCCGACCGCGTCTGCCAAGGCTGCATGTGCGGATAGACCAAGGGCTGCGCATAGGGATGGGACGAGGCCGGATACATCGCCTGCTGCGGCACCAGGGGCGACCGCAATGGCGGTCCCATGGGCCGCGTATAGCCGGCGTCCGCGTCTGGCTGAAAAGATGGCCGCGGATAGTCTGGAGCTGGCGGGCGATGTCCAAAGGCGGAATCCGGAGCCGGATAGTCGGGAAATGCCGGAGTGCTCGCCGGCCGGCCCTCTTCGGCGACAGCGGCCGATGCAGATGCACCGGGAAACGCATCGTCCTGCGCCTCGGTGGCGGGCTTGCGGGACACGGCTTTGCGCAGCCTCGACATCAGCAAGCCGATCCGGCTTGGACCCTCGGTGGCAGCGGCTCCGGGCTGCGCGGCAAGCGGCGGCACTGATGCTGGTGGCGGCGGCGGTGATTGCGGCGGCGATGCTTGCGGTATCGGCGGCGCCGGCGGAGGCGGCGCCCGGAATGCCTGGTCATCGAGCGGCGCCCGGCGCTCCTCTATCTTGCGGTCACGGCGGGATCGTGACCTGGCGGTCTCACGCAGGCTTTCATAGGCGCCGCGCATGGCGCCGAGACCGACGCCGGAGGCAAAGCCCAGCAGCAGGCCGGCAAGCGCCACCACGGCGCGCGACGGCCCGTTCGGCTCCAGCGGAATGGAGGCGGGCGAGATTACGCTCATATTGGCGGTGTTGATATTCTTCTGCTCGCCGGTCTCCTTGGCGCGCAGGAGATATTGCTCATAGACCGAGCGCTTGGCCGAGGCCTCGCGTTCCAGTTCGCGCATCGAGACAAGGTCGCTGTTGACGTCGCCGCTGCGCACCTTCATCTGCGCCAGGCGGGAAGCAAGGTCCTGTTCGAGCTGGACCGAGCGTTTCAGGTCAACCTGCAGCGACGACGCGATGCGGCTGAGTTCGGCGAGGATGCGTTCGCGCGCGCCGGTGAGCTGGGCCTCGAGCGCCTGGCGCTCGGGATGGCGCGGTCCGAGCCGGACCGCTGCCCGATCAGCCTCCTGCTTGAGCGTTGCGTATTGCGAGCGCAGATCGCTCATGGAGTTGGAGTTGATCTCTTCCGGCAAGGTGCCGCTGAGCACCGAATTCACGTTGACCTGACGTGCCGAGGCCGCGCGGGCGTTCAGCTCCAGCGTGCGGGCGCGGGCGACGGAAAGCTGCTCGTTGAGCTTGAGCATCTGGTCGTCGCTGATCAGATGGCCCTGCGCGTCGACAAGATCATGGGTGGCCCTGAAATCCTCGACCTTGCGCTCGGCGGCTTCCACGCCCTTGCGCATCTCGTCGAGTTTCGCCGTCAGTTCGTTGTTGGCCCGGCCGGCAGTGTCGGACTGGATTTCACCCGAAGTCTGCAGGAAGACCTTCGTCATCGTTTCGGCGATGAGCGCCGATTTCTGGGCGTCCTGCGTGGTGACGCCGATGGTGATCACGGAGGTCTTGCCGCCGCGCTCGACCGAAACGCTCTCGGCCAGGTTGACGATGGCAAGGGAAAGGCGGCGGGATTGGTCGACACCGCCCGGTCCGTCCTGGCGCAACAGGATCGAGCGGATCAGCGATATGACGCTCAGGCCGCCATTGCCTTGGCCGTTGAACTCGGGGTCGTCGACAAGGTTGAGCTCCTGGACAACCTTGTTCAACACGGTGCCGGAGGTCAGCAACTTGATCTGGTTCTCGACGTTGACGAGCGCCGCGTCGGGCATGACCACCGCCTGGGTGAGATCGCGATCCGTAAGCTTCAGGTCGCGCGGGTCGACGATCAGTTCGGTGGTGGACTCGTATTTCTTCGGCGTCGACAGGGCAATCGCAACGCCGAGCGCCGCGCCCAGTACCGTCGTGGTGATGATCAGCGCTTTGGACCTGGCGACGCCGCGAACCACCTGCATCGGATCGATCAGGGGCTTCCATTGCTGGCTGTCGGCATCCTCGCCAGGAGATGCTCCCGCTTCGCTCGCGCTCAGCGGTTCGGATGTGCTGCGCGGGGAATCAACGCTCGAGGCGATCTCAGGAACCGTCTCTTCATACGGCATCGCCGAGTCCGAACCGCCGATACCGGCCCCATGGTGCGAATGCGAAATGCCGGCGGACGCCGGAGCCGGCTCGTCGCCCGGCTGCAAGCGTTGCGTTGCGGCGGATGCGGAAGGCGCCGGATTCATCTTCGCCTCGCGATGCGAACGCGCCAGGCGATGACGTGTGGCGGCATCCTCGCGCCATGACGGATTTGCCCGATCCCCTAGCGAGACCAGCGATGCCTCGTCCTCACCGCGCACGGCTTGGCCAAGCGCCAGCAAGGATCGCTCGCGCCTCCAGTCCTCACGATTTTCCCTGTCGCCCATTGTCGCGGAGCTTACTTTCAGCCGCCAGACAGCGGCAGTCGGCCATTTGTTAAGCCACGCTAAACAAGCATAGGAAACAAAAGGTTAATTTTAGGCGGCCGAAAGCATTGCTTGATGCCGGCTGCTTGGAATTTCAGCAGATGCAGGAAGATTTCAGAAGGGCACGTTAAACTTTGCCGCCTATGCCTTTCCCTGACCTATGACTGAGGCCAGCGACATACCGCAGAGGCGGCCCCTCGCCCGGATCGGCACCTTCGTGGCCGAAAGACGGGGGATGGTTCGCGACTATTTTTCAGCGATCAGCGGCGCCGGCGGGCGGCTGGTGTTTTCACTCGCCTACTTCATCGCCTTGGCCAATACGCTTTCCATCGCCGAGTTCGGCATGTTCGCCACCGCCTCGGCCGCCGGAGTGATGCTGTCGCGGCTTCTGGCCTTCGGCTTCATCTCGGCACTCTACCGCACCGCCACCATCCGCCCCAACCTGATTGGCACCTTCACCGCAGGCTTCCTGCTGCTGGGCATCGTCTCGTTGCCGCTGCTCGCCGCGGCCTCCTACATCGTCTACCTGATCTTCTTTGCCAGCACCGTGCCGCTGCCGGTGTTCGCGGCAATCGTCTTTGCCGAGGCGCTTCTGTGGCGGCCGGTGGAGGTGGCGCTGATCGTCAACAACGGTCTCGGCAAATTCGGCCGTGCCGCCGTGCTGGCGATCCTGGCGACGGCGTTGCGGGCAGCCGGCGCGGTGCTGTTCATGTTCTGGGCGCAACACAGCGTCTGGGTGTGGTCCTGGTTCTATATCGGCGCGAACGCGGCCTCGCTGCTGGTCGCGTTCGGCCTCTTCTATCCGCGCCAGCGGCTGCGGCTGCGCGGCGAGCTCTATCTCAGGCGGCTCGCCGATTCGATCTACGTCGCCGGCGCCGAGGTGTTGTTCTACCTGCAGATGGAGTTCGACAAGCTTCTGGTGCTGGCGATCGGCGGGCCGCACCTGGCCGGCATCTATGCCATCATCATGCGGCTGGTCGACCTGACGGCGATCCCGATCCGCACCTTCTCCATGATGCTGGTGCAGCGCATGATGCGTGCCCCGGAGCTCTTGTCACGGCTGGCGGTCAAGAGCGGCATCGAAGGCGGCGTGTTCGCGGTCTCGACGCTGGCGCTGCTGGTGCTTGCCGTGGTGCTGCATTTCTTCCCCGGGGCGCTCGGCAAGAACGTCTCGGAGGCCGCTCCCCTTGTGGCGCTTGCGATCGGCGTTCCGGGACTGCGCAATCTGGTCGAATACCAGGCGGAGCTTCTGTTCGCGCGCGGCCAGACGCTGGTGCGGGCGCTCAATCTCGGCCTGCTCGCCGCTCTCAAGGCGCTGCTGCTGACCTATGTGCTGACAACAATTGCCGACACATCGAAGCTGGTGCTGTCGCTCAACGTCGTCTTCCTGCTACTCTATCTCGCGTCGATGCTGCTGACCTATTCGGCGCTACGCAAGCCGGCGAAGGCGATCTGATCCTTCATCCGGGCAGTCTTTCCGAGAACCGGTTCGCTTTTCAGGATCAGGATCGGTCGAGCCCGATCAGCCGGCGGATGCGGCCGGTATCGGTGCCGATGAAGGACTGCATGCCGATCGCCACCTGTTCGGGCGCCATGGCGGCAACGAAGCGACGGAATTCATCATCCGACAGCGCCTCACCGGTCCAGTGGACGCGGCAGAATTCTTCCGAGCCATGGAAGTGGCCAGCGCCGTCCAGCAGATCGTCGACATAGCGGCCATAGATCATGCATTCGGAGAATTTGCGCGCCGAGCCGACGACCTCGACCCAGTTTCGGCCATGCACCTCCTCGATCCGACTGCACATGGCCAGCACGGTGTCGCGGCGCCAGGCGATCAGCGTCGAAATGTAATCGTGAACCGAATTCCTCGACGGATCGATGCCGAGCGCGGAGCCGGCATTGCGCGACCATATGCGATGCTCGTCATGACCGTCCTGCGCAAGCACGCCGTCACGGCGGAACAGCCGCGCCTTGCCGTCGCGCCAGAACGCGCCGCAATCGAAAGGCTTCAGGAAGGCGACGTCGGAATCGCAGAAGACCAGGACGTCCTGGCATGCGTGCGCCGCAACGGCGATGCGGCGCAGTTGCTGCACGTGCCAGCCGCGGAGCGGCTGCGTCTTCAAGCTGAGCCAGACGCGCCGCCGGAACAGGCTGAGCGGATCGTCGAAGACATGCAGCCAGCGCGGCAGCAGCTCACGTTCGTCGACGACGGAACGGTTGGCGCTCTCCAACCGTCGAAACAATTTGACGTCGCGGCCTTCGACCAGAATGTAGTGATGCGCGACGCCCGTGACGTGCCGGTCGAGGGTTTCGCAGAGCAAGCGGCAACGCTCGAAATCCGGCGCATAGCTTGCCGTCACCATGGCTGCCGTCGGCGTTGCCCGAAGCAGTCCGGGTTCGGCGATCGCGCCCGGAACGAACCTCTCGTTCAACGGACGTCTCCGGCGGCTTGGGGCCGGTTCAACAATTTCTGTTTGAGGACCCGCCACAGGAACAAGGGGTTGCCGACCACATAGCGGCGCCAGAGCCGTCCCGGCTCGACCGCCAGCCGAAACAGCCACTCCAGCCTGAGGCGCCGTATCCACAAGGGCGCGCGCGGCACGGCGCCGCTGAGAAAATCCAGCAGCGCGCCGACCGCGACCGGCAGCGTGCAGTGGCGCTCGTCGATGTGCCGTTCGATCCACAATTCCTGGCGCGGCACGCCCATGGCGACCAGCAGCATATCAGGCCGCAGCGCGGCGATGCGTTCGATGATTTCCGGCTCCTGCGCAGCGGAGAAGTAGCCGTCATGGATGACCACGAATCTGTGCTGGACGGCAATCGCCGCGAGCTTCTTCGACGCCGCCTCGGCATTGACGCGCGTCGCGCCGAGCAGCCCCACGGTCAGCGGCCGGGTCACCGACCGCAGAAAGGCCGGCACGAAGTCGGTGCCGTTGAGATTGTCCGGGAACGGCGCGCCATAGAGAAGCTGCGCTGCGAGATCGACGCCGATGCCGTCCGGCAGGATGAGAAAATCGTCGAGCGCCTGGGCGAACACCGGATCGGTGTAGGCGAGATTGGCGTTATGGGCGTTGAGGAAGCTGACCTTGGTGAAGCGTCGTTCCACGATCAGCCGCGTCAGCAGGGCGATCGCGTCGTCCCAGCGAATGGCGAGCACGGAGATGCCGAAGATCGTCTTCAATGTGTCGGGCCCGAACGAGGCGCGGGCGGCGTGCATGTTCATGCAAACGCCTCCTGCATGACCGGACCGAGCTTCTCCAGGCCAAACCGAATGGCGGCGTCCAGCGCCTTGAGCTGCCGGCGGTGGAACGCGCTACCGTCGACGTCCGTAATATCGGCCGCCGCGGCCTCCAGCGCCTTGGCAAAGGCGACCGGATCGTCGGTGACGGCGCAATTGACCGGGCGATGGTCGATGCCGCGCAGCGCGTGGCTGGTGGCAACGGCGGGCAGGCCGAGCTCGAACGTTTCGATCGTCTTCAATTGCACGCCGCTGCCGGCGGTGCTGATGAGCGGGATGACGGCGCCGCCGCGTATGAAAGCCTGGGCGTCCGGCACGCGTCCGACGAAAGCGACGCCGGGATGCGTCGAGGCGATGTCAGACGGGATGCTGCCGGCGATCCTGATGCGGAAGTCTGGGCGCAGATGCGGCACCACCTTGTCCAGGAACCAGCCGAGCCCGATGCGGTTCGGCTGCCAAGTCCAGGTGCCGATCAGCGCCGCGTCGCACTCGATCTTGCGCCGACCGCTGTGCGCCGGTGGCCTGGCGCCCGTCACCAGCGGCAGCACCGCCGAGCGGTCGTCGGAGGCCGCGCCAAGTGCCGAACGGTCTTCCTCGGCCAGCGTGAAGACGAAACGCGCGCGGCGGCACAGACGCTCTTCCACGCTCTCGAGCAGCCTTGCCTCGCGGCGGAACAACAGGCGCTGGAAGATGCCCGGGGCGGCAGCGGCATTTTCCCGCGCCGAAAGATGCTCGACATTGTGGGCGACGAAGATCGAAGGCCGCTCGTCGAAGAGCTTTTCGAAGGCGCCGGCGAACTGCACGGAATTGAGCACATAGCCGTCGAAGGGGCCGGCGCGCTCGATGGCGGCGAGGACTTCGGCATCGGAGACCGCACGCACCTTGGCCGACGCGAAGGTGAGGCCCGAAAGCATCGCCTTGCCGACCCAGGCAAGCTTTTGCAGCGCTGAAGCATTTTCGGTGCGCACGTCGACGGCACCCAGCACGATGGTGTTTTCAGGATCGGCCGCGGCTTTCCCCGGCCAGATGAAGCCGATGACGGTGACGCGCGCGCCGGCGCGCCGCAAGGCAGCGATGATTGCAGCATTGGCGATCTCGTAGCCCGATGCGAGAGCGCCATCGGGCACGATCGATGTGGCGAACAGCAGATGCATCTCACCTATCCTGTGGTGCAGCCGGTAGCAAAGCGCGGTGAACCCTTGATTAAACGCGC
This sequence comes from Mesorhizobium sp. B2-4-7, assembly GCF_006442685.1. Classification (NCBI taxonomy): domain Bacteria; kingdom Pseudomonadati; phylum Pseudomonadota; class Alphaproteobacteria; order Hyphomicrobiales; family Phyllobacteriaceae; genus Mesorhizobium; species Mesorhizobium sp. B2-4-7. Next base: position 103,459 of record NZ_VFVH01000015.1, on the reverse strand, counting down.
GCGCATCGACGACCCAAAACCTCGGCTTGAAGAGCCACTCCGTGAAAGGTGATTAACGAAACGTTATCGTCATGGTGCTAACAGAACTCGACCCACCATGCGGCTGACACGGATGATCCCTTTGCCATCGGACGGTTCGGTATCGATCGCGGGACGATCCCCCCGGCTTGACACGGAGGGCGTCGAAGCCGTCGTCACCTTGCCGACCTTCAAGCGGCCGGACCAGGTCCTGCAAACGCTGGCGTCGCTGCGGGCACAGCAGACCGGCAGGCGCTTTGCCGTCATCGTCATGGAGAACGAGGCCGAGGCGCGTGCCGGCGCCCAGGCGTCGCTGCCGCTGTTCGAGCGCGGCGACATACCGGGCATGGTGATCATCGCGCATCAGCGCGGCAATTGCAGCGCCTACAATGCCGGCTGGCAGACGGCGATCCTGCATTTCCCGAATTTCAGGCACCTGCTGGTCATCGACGATGACGAGATAGCCGATCCGCACTGGCTGGAACGGATGTGCGCGGCGGCCGAGAGCCTTGGCGCCGATGTTGTCGGCGGTCCGCAAGTGCCCGACTTCGCCGATCCCGCCCATGCGCGCTGGGCCAAGCATCCGGTCTTCGCGCCGCCCTACCGCAAGACGGGCCTCGTGCCGGCACTCTATTCGTCCGGCAATCTCCTGGTCGGGCGCAACGTGCTTACCGCCATGGGGCCGCCGTTCCTCGACCTGAGATTCAATTTCATGGGCGGCGGCGATTCCGACTTCCTGAGCCGGGCGGCGCAGCGCGGCTTCGCGCTTGGCTGGTGCGCCGAGGCCAGCGTGACCGAGACCGTCCCGGCCCGGCGGGTCGAGGCCGACTGGATCCGCGCCCGCAGCCTGCGCAACGGCGTGATCTCGACGCTGGTCGAAAAGAAGAAACGCGCCGGCACCCCGCTGGCCGGCGTCAAGGTGTTGCTGAAGAGCCTGGCCCTGCTTGCCGCCTCGCCATTTCGCGGGGCCGCCAGGCTGGCACGGACAGGATCGCCCGCGGCCGCAATCTACCCTGTCCATGTGGCGCTGGGCCGCGTGCTGGCCGAATTCGGATATGCCAATGAGCAATACCGCCAGCCTGAAAAGAACTGAGCGCGCGCCGCTCGGCGCCGCGTTCACGCGCGACGGCGTGGCAACCGCGATCGCGGCGTTGCTGTTCACCGTCGTCATGGTGTCCTTCCGCCCGTTCCAGCCCGCGGGCGCGGAACTCACCGGCGAAGGCGGCGACATCGTCAACCAGCTCGGCTTCGGCTCGCTCGGCGCCGTTTCCGTCTTTTCGCTGATGGCTTTCGCCGACCCGCGCATCGTGCGCTCGCTGCTCAGCCCTTCCTGGATGCTGATGCTGGGCTTCTTCTTCCTGTCGGTGGTGCTGGCGACAGACCCGCCCTCGGCGATGCGCGCCGCCTCCTTCACCATGATCGGCATCCTGACCATGGCGACGATCCTTGTGCTGCCGCGCGACGCGGATTCCTTCTCGAAGGTCATCATCTTCACCGCGGTGGCGGTCATGGGCCTTTCCTACCTCGGCCTCATCGCCTTTCCGCACGAGGCAATGCACACGGCCGATTCGCAGGAACCCGAACATGCCGGCCTGTGGCGCGGCGTCTTCACCCACAAGAACATCGCCGGCCCGGTCATGGCCTGCTTCAGTTTCGCCGGCCTCTATCTCTTCCGGCGCGGGCAGCGGTTCTGGGGCGCCGGAATTTTCTTCGCGGCGATGGTGTTCATGCTGCACACCGGATCCAAGACCACGGCCGGCCTGGTGCCGTTCTCGATCCTGATCGTCATGTTTCCAAGCCTCATGGGCATGCGACTCGGCACGCCGATCCTGTTCGCGCTGGCGATCATCGCTACCGCGGTCGGCACGCTGGGCATCGTTTTCCTGCCGCCGGTGAAACAGCTGGCGGCGATCTATTTTCCCGGCCTGACCTATACCGGGCGCACCACGCTCTGGGAGTTCGCCGGCGAGATGCTGGCGAAGAAACCGTGGACCGGCTACGGTTATGAGAGTTTCTGGGGAACGCCGCTGCTGCTCAACCAGGATCAGCCCTTCGACCGGCCGTGGGATATCAGGACCATCGTGCACGGCCATGACGGTTATCTCGACATCGCGGTGCTGATGGGCATTCCGGCGCTTTGCGTGGCGGTCTACACTTTCCTGATCGCCCCTTTGCGCGACTACATGCGCATTCCCTTGCGCAAGGAAAACATCTATCTCGGCGACTTCTTCATGATGGTGGTGCTGTTCGCCGCGCTCAACGCCTTCCTCGAAAGCTTCTTCTTTCATCGCGGCGATCCGGTGTGGCTGTTCTTCGTGCTCGGTGTGCTTGGGCTCAGACAAGTTTCGCTGCGTCCGGTCGCGCTGCGTAACGCCGGTCGTGGCGCGCGATTGGGCCACTCCACCTGACAGGGCTTCCCCGTTGATCCGCGAGCGTCTATGTGAAGCCTTTCCTCGGAGGGCTTTCGATGACGATCAGGCTTGTTCTCGCCGGCTGCGGCAATATGGGCTACGCCATGCTCTCGGGCTGGCTGAAATCCGGAAAGCTTGCACCGTCGGCCGTTTTCGTGGTCGAGCCCAATGCCGACCTGCGCCAGCGCGCGGCCGCACTGGGATGCGGAACGGCTGCCGACCCCACCGATATTCCGGCCGGTGCCGTGCCTGATCTCATCGTCATCGCCGTGAAGCCGCAGGTGATCCGCGACGTCACCGCCGCCTACAAACGTTTCGGCGATGGGCGCACCACTTTCGTCAGCATTGCCGCGGGCACGCCGGTCGCCACCTTCGAGGAAATCCTGGGCGACCGCGCGCCTGTTGTGCGCTGCATGCCCAACACGCCCGCTGCCATCGGCAAGGGCATGATGGTGGTGTTTTCCAATCCGCTGGTTTCCGACGACACCAAGCGTTTCGTCGCCGACCTCTTGTCGGCCAGCGGCGAAGTGGCCACAATCGACGACGAGGGCCTGATGGATGCCGTGACCGCCGTCTCGGGATCTGGCCCGGCCTATATCTTCCATTTCATCGAAGCGCTGACCGTCGCCGCCGAAAAGGCGGGCCTGCCGGCGGCGACCGCCAAGCTGCTCGCCATGCAGACAGTTTATGGCGCTGCCTCGCTCGCTGCCGAAAGCGGCGAGGAGCCGGGCCTGCTGCGCCAGCAGGTGACCAGCCCCAACGGCACGACGGCGGCCGCGCTGGCAGTGCTGATGGGCGAGGACCGGTTGACCAATCTCCTCACGCAAGCGGTGGAAGCGGCGCGGCTGCGGTCGATCGAACTGGGGAAATAAGGCCGTCTGGTCGCTTCAGCCTTTCGCGGCGCCGATGCGCCGCAACAAGGCTGTGAGCGTCGCGCACTGCGCCGACGTCGATAAACTGGTCGTTTCAGGTGCCCCACAGCATCTCATCCTGCAGCCGGCGCAGAGCGAACAGTCTCGTCGTCCGGTCGGGTGCGGCGTTGTCGGCCGTCAACAGCTCGCCTTTCCTCACCGGTTTCAGCACCTTGCCGCCCTCGAGCAGGCCGACCGGCACGGCACGCCGGGCGCGAGCGTCTTCGACGGTCATCGTCCAGGAGCGATAGCAGGTCTCGCCGATCGCATCGAAGGTTTCGCCGGCGGCCAGATCCCGCTTGGCGACGGCGCATACCTCGGCGACCGGCCTTGGCAGCGGCACCATGTCGGGCTTGCCGAAGAGCACGATGCGGGCCGCCGTCAGCGGCACTTCCAGCGAGGTCAAATGGTAGGGTCGGAACAGGCTGTAATAGGGACCGTGGCCGATATGCAGGTCGTCCATGCGCTCGACGATGCGCGGGTGGGTCGCCTCGACGATGACGAAGACACCGGGTGCGACACCCTTGCCGATGGTGTAGTCGACAACGCCCTTTTTCGTGAGCAGCCCGCCATGCTCGCGCGGAATGAGCACCTTGACGAGGTCGTCGCGGTCGGCCTTCGGGCCGTGCATGCCGGGCACATCGGGCACCAGCCCGGTGGCGTTGGCGATGGCGCACATCTCGACCATGGTTTTCGAACCGTCGACGAACTCGACCAGCATGCGCGGGTTCATGTTGCGGCGGATCGCTTCCTCGCGATAGTCGTCGGGCACGGCATCGTGGTTAAGCGGGTTGTTCTTGCCCTTGCCGGCCGAGACGATGGTCAGGCCCAGTGCGGAGGCGAACTCGATCAGCTCCATGCAGCTCGAGGGCTCGTCTCCGGCGCCGACCGAATAGACGACGCCGAGGCGATCTGCCTGCTGCTTGAGATAGCAGCCGATGGTGACGTCGGCCTCGACATTCATCATCACCAGATGCTTGCCATGCTGCATCGCCATCAGGTCGAAGTCGGCGGCGACGCCGGGCTTGCCGGTGGCGTCGATGACGACGTCGATCAGCGGATTGGTGACCAGCATCTCGTTGGAGGTGATGGCGATCTTTCCCGACTCGATCGCCGCGGTGACTTTCGAAGTGGTATCGGCTTCGACGGCCATCGCTTCGTCACCATAGGCGATGCGGATCGCTTCGCGCGCCGTGTGCGGACGTCTTGTCGAGACCGCGCAGACCGAAATGCCGGGCATCAGCATGCCTTGCGTGACCAGATCGGTGCCCATTTCGCCCGAACCGATGACGCCGATGCGTACCGGGCGGCCCTCGGCGGCACGGCTGGCGAGATCGCGGGCGAGCCCGGTCAAGGCGACATTGGTCATGCGGAGATGTCCACAGCTTCCTGGTTCGCGTCGGATTAGCAGGGAATAGCTCCTCCTTGCCAACGAAACTGGCCTCGGCCCGTCAATTTCCCATGAAATCGCGCAGGACAGATGCGCTCGCCACGGTTCGGTTGGCCCAAAGACTGGGCTCCGAACTCGGCGACAAAGACCTGACGACTGCCAGTCCGCTGTGCCGGCAGTTTCTCCTGATAGGAATTTTTTCCTGACTGGGTGAGGGCAACTATGCTACATATTTGCCCATGGTGCTGAGTTGCGCCAAGGGCCCGCCGCACAGGCGGGTTTTTCCGTTCAATGGTCCGTCAAGAGCGCACAGGCGAAGGCTCCGTCAGCCCGGATGCCTTGGGTTCAAAGACTTGCCAATTGACATTGCCTTGAACTGCCTCAATAAAACATTCGTTCGCCAGCGAAGGCAAATGTTCATCCCGCATCACCGAGCGGGACGCATTCCGCCTCGCGGGCAGAACGGGGAGTGCCTTTGCGCCGAGGTTGGCGGCAAAGGCGTTGGAGGTCAACGGAGCATCATTTCGAACCCGGGGGTCGGGCTCGGTGCTCCAGGGGAGGACAAATGGATACTATTCTTGCGGGCCTCAAAGGGGCCATCGACACGCTCGGCGCAACAGTGCTGCTGCCGATCGTCATTTTCATCATAGCCGTCGTTCTGGGCGCAAAGGTCAGCAAGGCTTTTCGCGCCGCGGTCACCATCGGCGTCGCCTTCATCGGCATCAACCTCGTGCTTGGCCTGATGTTCACGTCGATCGGCGACGTCGCCAAGGCCATCGTCACCAACACCGGCATTCATCGCGACATCATCGATGTCGGCTGGCCGTCGGCGGCCGCCATCGCCTTCGGCTCGTCGGTCGGCCTGTGGGTCATCCCCGTCGGCATCCTGGTCAACATCGTGCTGTTGCTGACGCGCATGACGCGCACGCTCAATGTCGACGTCTGGAACTTCTGGCACTTCGCCTTTGTCGGCTCGCTGGTCGTGGCGGCGACCGACAATCTGGCCTACGGCATCGCCATCGCGGCGTTGGTCGCGGCGCTGTCGCTGCTGTTCGCCGACTGGTCGGCGCGCGCGGTGCAGCAGTTCTATGGCGTGCCCGGCATTTCGGTGCCGCACCTGGCCTCCGCGCAGATCCTGCCGATCGCCATCATCCTGAACTGGATCATGGACCGCATTCCCGGCATCAACCGCATCAACATCAACACCGAGACCATCGAGCGCCGGTTCGGCGTGTTCGGCGAACCTGTCGTGCTCGGCTTGATCATCGGTCTCGTGCTCGGTGCCATCGCCTTCTACAATGCGGGCGATCTCGGCACGGTGCTCGCCAAGGTGCTTGGCACCGGCATGACCCTGGCAGCCGTCATGCTGCTTTTGCCGCGCATGGTGAAGATCCTGATGGAGGGCCTGATCCCGGTCTCCGACGCGGCGCAGGAATTCGTGCGCAAGCGCACCGGCGACCGCGAGCTTCTGGTCGGCCTGGACTCCGCCATCCTGATCGGTCATCCCGCCGCGATCTCGTCATCGCTGATCCTTGTGCCGATCGCGATCATCCTGTCGGTGATCCTGCCGGGCAACCGCGTCATCCTGTTCGCCGACCTGGCGGTCATTCCCTTCATCGTCGCCATGACCGCGCCATTGGTCAAAGGCAATGTGTTCCGCATGGTGGTGATCGGCACGGTGACGCTGGCGATCGGCTTCTACGTCGCCAACGCGCTGGCGCCGCTGTTCACAAGTGCTGCCGTCGCCTCGGGCTTCAAGCTGCCGGCAGACGCGCTGCAGATCACCTCCGTCGTCGACGGCTTCCTGTGGGTGCCCTATGTGATCATCGAGGCGATCCAGGGACTTGGCCTTACCGGCATCGTCGTGATCGCCGTGGTCATCGCCGCACTGTTCGTCCTCTATCGTCGCAACACGCTCGGCTGGGAGCGGGCAGCGGGCGCCGAGGACGAGCCGGCCGAAGGCACGGCCTGAGCCTCGTCGCGCCTGACGTTTGAAATGATCGTGCGCCCTCCCCGGGCGCACGATTTTGCCGACGGAGCAAAAACATGTCTGACAGCCTCATGCAGCTTCTGGACCCCGAAGCGATCGTGCTCGGATCCGATGCCTCGACCAATGAGCAGATCATCCGCATCCTGGCCGGCCGGCTCGAGACGCTCGGCTATGTCAAGAACTCCTATGCCGACGCGGTCGTGCGTCGCGAGTTGACCATCCCGACAGGACTGCCGCTGGAGCGCCCCGACAATGTCGCGGTGCCGCACACCGATCCCGAACATGTCCTGAAGCCCGGGATCGCTTTGGGCACATTGAAGCACCCCGTCGTCTTCGCCAACATGGAAGACCCCGACGAGAAGCTGCCGGTCGGCTTCGTCTTCCTGCTTGCCATCAATGACAAGGACAAGCAGATTGAAGCGCTGCAGGCCGTCATGGCCACCATCCAGAATTCAGATGCATTGGACGGCCTGAGGTCGGCCACGACGCTAGACGACGTTCGGGCCGTGCTCGGCTGAACAAGGAGAAGAAAGAGATGTCCAGACAGAAAACAATTCTCTTTGCCTGCGGCACGGGCATAGCCACCTCGACCGCGGTCAACGTCGCCGTCACCGAGGCGATGAAGCAGCGCGGCCTGACCTTCAACGCCCAGCAGGCGAAGGCGACCGAAGTGCCGGGGCTGGCCGACAGCGTCGACTTCATCGTCGCCACGACGCCGATCTCGGCTTCGGTGACCAAGCCGGTCATCAAGGGCCTCGCCTTCCTCACCGGCATCGGCAAGGACAAGGTGCTCGACGAGATCGAGGTGCAACTGCGCAAGTAGGCCGCGGCACGCGCTCGGTTTCAGGTCACCCTGACGTAGCTCGTCATGCCCGATTTCTGATGCTCGATGATGTGGCAGTGCAGCAGCCAGTCGCCGGGATTGTCGGCGACGAAGCCGAGGCTCACCTTCTCGTTGGGCTGGATGAGATAGGTGTCGGAAACCAGCGGCTGCACGGGCCGAGTCGAGGATGACAGCACTTTGAAGCTCATGCCGTGCAAATGCATCGGATGCGATTGCGGCGTCAGGTTCTCCATGTCGATGACATAGCTCCTGCCAAGCTTCAATTCGGCCAGCGGCGCGGTCGGATCCGGCGTGTCACCCGGCCACGGCACCTTGTTGATGGCCCAGAAACTGTAGCCGAGCGAACCGCATATGCCGTCGCTCGGAATGTTCTCGGCCGTGGCGCTGAGCGCCAGCGAAATATGCTGGGCAGCGGAGAGATCGACCTCCGCCACCGGATTGGCCTCCAGCGGCGCGACATCACGAATGTCGCGCTTCAGCGAGCTGCCAGCCGCACGCAAGGTAGCCAGCACCTTGGGCTTGGTGCCCCTGACGTCCCGCAGGCTCATGACCGCGCCCTCCGCGTCAGGCATGCGGATGGCGAGTTCCATGCGCTGTCCCGGGCCAAGCAGCAAGGCATCGGGCGAAAAACGCTGCGGCACCGGATTGCCATCCAGCGCGATCACCGTCGCCTCCGCGCCGTCGACGCGAAAGGCATGGATGCGCGTCGCGTCGGTGATGGCGACGCGCAGCCGCACCAGCCCGCCGGCTGGCGCGTCATAGTGCGGCTGGTCGAGCCAGTTGGCCGTGCGCACCGTGCCATAGGTGCCGGTTCTCGCGGCATCGCGCGGCCGGAACTGATCGATGAACTGGCCATCGTCGCCGAGGCGCCAGTCGCGCAGATTGAGGACGATTTCGGCATCGAATTTCGGATCACCGGGATTTTCGACCACGATGACGCCGGTCAGGCCGTGCCCCATTTGCTCCAGCGTGTTGCAATGCGGGTGATACCAGAAGGTGCCGGCATCGGGCGGCGTGAAGGCGTAGTCGAAATGATCGCCGGTATAGACGTAGGGCTGGACCAGGAACGGAACGCCGTCCATCTTGTTGGGGACCCGAACGCCGTGCCAGTGGATCGTCGTCGGGTCGTCGATCGCGTTGACGAGCCGGGCGGCGAAGGGCTCGCCCTTTTTCATCCTCAGCACAGGCGGCATCCCGGCGCTGCCATAGGTCAGCACGTCCCGGGTCGGACCGATCTCCATCAGCCTGGCCTGGATCCTGGCCGTCCGCAGCACCACCGGCTCGGGCGTGGCGGCGGCCCAGCCGCCAAGCCTCCCCATCGCGACGAGCCCGCCCGCACCGGCAAACGCTGTCGATTTCAGAAGTCGACGGCGTGTGATCAAGGTCATGCTGCGCTCCAGCGGGAAAGCCCTCGGAATCGCCGACTTGAATCACGATCGGGCGACCAGCGCAAATGGCGATATCGGAATTTGCGTCCCGATGAAGCCGCGGCCAGCGCCGTCTGCGCGGACGGCGCTTCGCCCTGCGACTCTGATCGGGACGACGGCCGCACCAGGTCATGCTTCAAGGCACTGACCGGAGCGGACTCGCCCGGCTCGCCAATGCCGATGTTTTCAACCGTCCGATCGGGCGGGTGGGGGGCGGAAGGGCGCCAAGCGGTCGCCCGCTATGGGCCGGCGCTCGTCGCGGAGGAAAGCAAGCAGGCCGATTTGCTCCCGCCATGAAAGCGCGACGAGAACCAACCTTGCGCGAAATCTCGGATTCAGGTGCCGGATGCGCCTTTTTTTGCCCGTTCGTGCCGCAAGGGCTTAAGAATGGGACGGATGGCGCTGAAAATGTCGGGCAGTCTGGTGCTGCGAGAGAGGATTGAACTCTCGACCGATTTAATTATTTCAATGGCTTACACGGCAATTTGTAACATTGTGCCGGCCGGTGGAATAAGCAAAATTTGTGCCCCGGCAGCACACACAACACCGCAGCGGCCATGCGTATGTGGCCCTCTATGGCCTGAGAGCCCTGCGGTCCTCCTTCATATGCAGGCGGTGTCGCCGGCAACATAGATTGCGTCGACGGCTGTTGTTCCGTCCCTGCCCGCGCTAGGCAATACGATCAGCCCTAATTGGGCTGAACCTACCGGCTTCCTCATCCCAAATCCGACAGATGGACGTGACGATTAGCAATCGCTAAAGTAGCTGTCGCCTGTTTCCAATTATCCGTGCGACAGGAGGCAATTCGATGGCCTTTCACGCAGAGCGACCAAGGGGTGTGTCAGAAACATCTCTCACGATCGAGATGACGAGCGAGTTTTCGCCCGGCTTGCCGAATGCCGGACCTATGCTGAGTGAGGAAGACACCTACTTCAGCATCGAGAGAATGGACGCCTTGGGCAGTTCGTCTCTTTTGGGTGTTGCGGCTATCGGCGTTTTGGCAATTCCGGAGATTGGCGTCGTTCTTGCGTTGACTGCAGGAATGGCTCTTGCCTCGTCGGTGGCTTCTACGATTGTCAACTTGGCCGGATCCGATGACCAACGCCGACAACTCGAACAAGTGAAGGCACTATTCAGCGGACCTTCTGGCCTGACGGGTGGGGTGATCGGCCAAGCGCTCAATGGGGATACAGGAATGATGACGGGAGCCCTGATCGGAGGGTTGGGCGACTTTTGGAATACATTTAATGTAAGTGAAGACACTTGGCTTCTCTATCGCCTAGCGGAAGCTCGCGGCGTTTTCGATGCGGCGTCCGACGTGCGGAAATTGGTAGAACGCTACCGCTTTACCCACGAATCTCCTGACAGCGACTTTGAGCGAAACGTCCCGACCGGCAAAAGCGTAATCTTTGACACGCCGCCCAATTCGAGGAGCAACTACGATACAGATCATGACACAATCCCATACGAAGACCTGCCTGAACATTACATAGCCTAAGTTTCGCATTTTATTGGATTCTGACCGCAACCACTCCGCAAAGGAGAATTTAAATGGATACCTGGCTTGAAACTAAAGCGAGGTTGACAAAGAAGTTTCCCGCTCTTCTTTCGTCGATTGAAACAAAGCAAGGCGGAAATAAGTATGCCGATAACGGAGACCGGATTGTTGATCAAATCATATTTGATGAATTATCTAAGAGGACTGTAATCCCCCCCTATGATCCGTATTTGGTCGAGAATTTGATCAACTCGTCTGTAAAACTACTAGATCGCTGTGCAAACTATAGGACGGCTCTGTATGACATTGAAGGCACTGCATGCAAGCAAGCACTCGACTACCAATTGTTCAATGACCAGCTTCCTTTTCTGGAAACTATAGAACTTGCTGCCTACGTTAGGGACCAGAACGAAAAACTGCATGATGGCAACAAAACGGCATCGACTTTTTTTTCTGGGGAAACTGGTCCCCTGAACAAGGGTTTTTCAGCAGTGGCCAGCGCAACCGCCGACTCTTCCAAAATAGCGTTCGATGGTGAGGCTCTTCGGCAAGAAGCTGTCAAAAAAAAGTGGGAAAAAGCGGTCGCATACCAGAAAGAACTTGAATCAAGGCATAGCGCAAAAGGCCACGCTCTCAATTTTGGCGAACGATTTGACAATATTAGAGTCCTTCTAATTCAGGATATTTGTATGGCATATGACAAGTTGCGCTGTATAGAAGTCGGCGCAAAAGAAATTTTCCGATCTGCTCCTGTCGTCATTACTGCATTGCCGCCGCCTTCTGTTGATGACTATCTAGGAAAAATGGTATATTGGATCAGAGCTCTCATCGATGAGCTGGAAAAGGGCCTGGCAGCCGAGTTCGAGTTCGTTCACGTAGTTCATCTGCGCACACCGAGAACGCCTCACAAAGGAAACGCAAAACAGCGCATCACTACTTCCGATTGGAACAGAATCATGGCTCCAAGAGGAACGGGACTGTTGACATTTAACCTCGCTGATGATCATCCGGAGTTTCCGAGTGCATTCTTCTCGCATTTACGTTTAATTGGAATAGGGGTTGCTTACAGCAAAGACTTTATAGAGGGCGGTCGCATTAACTACAATCGGCTATCTGCTATAGTTTTTCCGCCCACGGGAGCAGAATTCTTTTCGGTTCCTGGTGCTCCGAGGGCACCTATAATCCTAGAGACAGTCTCTACCATTGACAAGGATTTTGCGTCTCGCACAGATACTCCAGATTCAATCCAGAATATCGATCCCAGAGGGACATGGAGTATTCTCGTCAGCCCAAATGTTGGCTTCTGTGATAATCGTCCGCATTTGATCCAGTCGGAGACAGGGACGTTAACCGAGCAGGTGACTGACATCAAGTTGGTGCTCAGGTTGCGGGCGATTGCCTCAAGCGCTGCGGAGCAGTGGTCGGGATTTGACTATTAAGGCGTCCCTAGCTACCGATCCCAGCTCGGCGAGTGGTCTCTGTCTGTCGTTGCCGGCAACGCCAAGGCGATCTTCCACCTGGTCGACCAGGCTGGCCTCGAGGGGACGGTTTCGAAGCGCCAGGATAGCAAATCCGTAGCGGCCCGTCGACGAACTGGCTGAAGGCGAATGCTACACGATCGACGAATATGATCTTCTCGGCGTCAAGCGCGAGGCGGGCAAACCAGCCTTTGCCCTGATGGACGACCGGGCGACAGGCAAGTATGTGGACTCGGCCTTCATCAACTCGCGGGGCGCGATCCGTGACAGGCTTTGGAAACGCGTCCAGGAACACGCCGGACCACAGCCGAAGGGCATGAAGCGGCCGGCGACGCAATGGGTCATGCCGGGGTAGATCGGCCGCGTGAAGCACTTGCGCGGCGAGGAAGACTTGCGGCACGCTTCGCTGCAGGATTTCCGGGAGGAGTAGGGCGGAGCCTGATCATGCCTATTCGACGAAAAGCTACGGAGACCGGTATTTTTGACTCCTCCGAATTGGCCTTGTTAGGACGAGTTTTCGAGCAGCTTAAGGCCGGCGGCCAGCCAACGGATGCCAGGGAAGCACTCGTGTCTCGGATCATCGCGAATTACATGGCCGGCGTGACTGGATGAGGCGGAGTTGATATCGCTTTCCAGGCAGCCTTTGGGCCGCTAGAGCATTCGGCCGGCGCGGATCATGGCGCGAGCGATGGCAAGCTGCGTTTCCGTCCTGGCGTTTCTTTCTGGGTCATGTTGTCGGCGGCGATCATCCGCTTCAGCGCCCGCAAGGTCTCGCCTCGCGTCCAGCCCACCTCAAGCATGCAATCAACTATTGCCTGGAAACCCGGCTCCATCGCCTCCTGCCAGTCGATCTCTCGATCGGAGTAGTCCCGTGTGTGCCTTGGTGGATTGATCATGCAGTTCCGTCCACGCCGCTATCCTCATCGAGCGCATAAGGCACCGGCAAATAGGCGCTGGCAACAAGCCAGTCGCCGATGATCGTCCTGATCAATTCGGGCTTGGGAATGCCTATCTCCGCGGCAAGCCCAGCGAGCGATTCATCGACCTTCGGTTCCAGATCGATTCCCGGAACGTTCCTGAGCATCAGCGCGGCCCGCCGGAGCATGATTTGAACATCCGCGCGCGAGACGTCCGCAATTGCTTCGGCGGCGCTCTCAAGGTCCACTGCAAACTGATGCGGGTAATCGGCCTATCCCTCCTGAAACAACTTGATCGGCTCAATGAGGCCGGCGTGGTCGTTGGGCTGTTTGTTGATGGCTGCGGCATTCACCTCTCGGCCAACACGATCTAGGGCTGCTCGGATTCGGTGGCGATGATCGGCTTCATGGATCATGTCTTCATTTTTCCAACAGTGAACAAAATGCGAACATAAGAGCCAAGGCCTCTTGACGAAACAGGAATATGTTCCTTATTCCTGAATGCCATCTGAGCAGGAAAGGGCTATGGGAAAGCGCCAGAACGCGCCGGCCGGCGAAGCTATGTCCGAATTGGAAAAGGCTGCTCAGCAGGCCATAGCTGCAGCCGGCGGCGACGCCGCCTCCGACGCCGGCCTGGCATGCTGCTGATCCACTACAACAGTCGTCACGTCATAGAAAAGATCATCACGCCCGGCGAAGTGAAGATTTCAGCGCAGACGATTGTCAACGGCAGTGTTCACGCCGGCCTGGACGTTTCCCTAGGTGATCTTCGCGAATGGCACATGCTGCGGGCCTGGTGCAAAAACTGTTCACACCATGCCGAGATTGAGCCAGCCGGTCTAATTCGAAGGCAGAGAGGGCGCTTTTCTGCACGAGTTGCGATAGAGGCGGCCCGGTTCGGCTGGAGATTCACAAGCTGCCCCGGAATTGAAGGCCAAACGAACACATTGATGGCGACACTCACCGATGTGTCGACAGACTTAGCGCTGATGGATTCCCGGGCTTGCCCATTCAGCTGCCGTGAGCGCGGCTTCCTAGCGTTTTCCATCAGACAATCCTGGCACGGTGAAACGACTCGCTTTTTCTCCCTTTCTCAGCTTCACTGAAGAGGGAGCGGGGGATGAGAGATGGCAACAGTAATTAGGCGCGCTTCGTGCGCGCTGTTTTCTGCATTCATCTTCGGCGCTGCATTGTTGATTGCGGGGTGCGCCACCCCTTACATCCCGCCGAAGATTCAAGAGCCGGGTCAGACCAACCCATCCAGCTTTGGCGGCATTATGAGTTTTGCCAAGCAAGAAGACCTGCGGGTAGTCTGGGTGCACGGGATGTGCACTCACGATGAAAGCTGGGCGGATAATCGCCACGCTCTTCTCGAGCGGGCAATCGCTATCGGATCGTCTAGACGAAACACAGTGTATGGTCCCGAGCGCGCTGCCCGCGTCACATTCAACCACAGTGTGAATGGACATTCGCTCGAACTCCGTTTTCTCGTCTGGTCACCGCTCGCGGCCGGCGCAAAAATCGCTATTGGGCTCGACCACAATGATGAACTGAAGCGTGCCAGCCTGAACAAGACCCTCAAGGAAGGCTTGATCGACGACTGCTTTTCCGATGCGGTGATTTACACCGGCGCGTCTGGCGATCCGACCAGATCGTGGATCCGTTCAGAAGTTTGTGACGCTCTGGGCGGCCGTATTTCAGCCGCAGGCCGCTGCCTGATCGACGACAGCAAGCCCAGGCGGAAAACCATCCTGATAGCCGAGAGTTTGGGAAGCAAGATGCTCTCCGATGCGATCGTCTCGATATGGCAAGCCACGCCGGCATCGGAGCAGTCACGGATTGCCCAGCGCCTTGGCGATGTCCAAATGGTCTTTCTGCTCGCAAACCAGATCCCTCTTCTGAACGCCGCAACCTACTCTCAAGGCACAGCCAGGATTGTTTCAGACAAATCGACGGATCGAGCCAACGGATCGCTCCTCGACGTGTTCGCCAGCGCGCGAGCTCGAAAGAACAAGGCGTTCATCGCCGAGCCGGCCGGTCAGATCCGTTTTGTCGCTTTCACGGATCCAAACGACCTGTTGAGCTATCGGCTTTTCCCCAAAGCGTATCTGCCAAAGGACATGAAGATTACCAACGTCATTGTCTCGAACGATCAGATATACCTCGGATTGTTGGAGCGCCCGGACACCGCCCATTGCGGTTACGGCTGGAATCCGGCGGTGATTGCGACGGTCGCACAGGGCTACGATGGCAAACGCCTTGGATCTATCCCGGTCAATGTCCCACACTCATGCGGGCTCGGTGGGTAGCAGGCCGGGGTCGCCAATCGAAGCCTGACCAGACACTGACGGCAATCCACTTCACCGCTCCGCACGCCCAGGAAAGCAGGCCGCCAAGGTCGATAGGTGACAAGATGGGCGGTCACGACGGCGCAGGCCAAGACGATCAAGCTTGCTGGTCTCATCGACAAGACATGCAACAGAATAGCGATCCCGAGTTCTGGCGCGTTTAACGCGTCGAAAAGAAGCGGCGGCTTGAGGTTCAGGAAAGCTGAATCGACGCTGTGGAAGCCGTCGGCCGAATGGGTTTCGATGCCGCTCGATCTCCCAGCGACCCGTGAAACCGGGCTTGTCGTCGAAACCGTCGCTGCGCGAGGATTGAACTCTCGACCTCTATAATGAAATCAACAGCTTATCGTGCATTTTGTAACATTGTGGCGGGCGACAGTATGGACAACCTAAATCACTACCTCGGCTATGTTGCCGGACATTGCTGCATCGGCCTGCTGGTGTGCCTCCACATCTGGGGCTGCGTCGCGGGCCATTAGGATCCTGGCGCCCCAGCCATCGTTATCCTACTGAACAAAATTAATAACTTAGAGAAATTTCAATTTCTTGATGTGGTGTATTCTAGGTCACCTGCTTAGGTGTTACTCGGCCGCGCCAGGATCGATAGGAACGGCCCCAATAAAGTCGCCGTCGAGGGGTTGGAACTGGCGGTGGAACTGGCGAAGCGGCGTGGCCCATACCTTTCCGCTTTTCCAATCCGCAACCCGATAAAGAACAAAAGGGGTGCCGGCAGGATAGCGATATTGGCCAGCCCGTATGATCACCTCGACGCGGACGGCAAGTTGCCCCTCAAGCTTGTCGGCCTGAAAGCTCGACACAAGCCGCGCCTCTAGATCGTCTCGCGTGATGATCAACGCGCCTTCTAACGCGCCAATATCCTCGTAAGTCGGTATGACGCCGGTTACGTGGTAGATCCGTTCGGTCTCCGGGTCGATGAATGCCTTGCCGATCAAGAACGAACCGCCTCCTCAGCTTTCTCTTTGCGGAGACTCTTATTCGTTCTGTTCGCGCCGATCACATTGCCAATTAAACCGCCGAAGATCACCACAATCCCGACACCAAGCCACCAGACGGCGAATGCTGTTCCCATAAGCGCGAGTCCCATTGGAGGAACAAGAATGATCGCGAGGATCACCGCGACTATCGTTCCTCCCGTCGTCCAACGCCGCGTTGTCGTGCTGAGTGTGTGTTTTCTCACCGCGCGACCTAGCTGACGCGACGTAGAAACATAGCGGTTACCCATATGATGCCATACCCCGCCGAGAATTCGGCAAACCCATAGAAGCTATCTAGCCGCCAGAGTCGAGAATGTCGCAAAGGTCGGCACCAAATCTCGTAGCCTGGCCGGTATCCTAAGCGCGCCAGCACTCTTGACACGCGAGCCCGAGACATAGACCGTCCCGCTCGGGCATTACTTAGGGGCGCAATCTTGAAAAAACTAATAGTTGTAGCGGCGGCGCTTGCGCTCGCCGGGTGTCAATCGTCTGCTGAAATGCAAAAGAGCATTGACCAATCCACTGCACCATCAGCCACGCTAAAAGCCGCTATCGTCCACGACGCAAGAGATTTTCTCGCCGACCCGTATTCAATCCGAGACGCTGAAATTTCGGATGTCCAACGAAACCCGAAAACGGGCATCGAATGGGTTTGCGTGAAAGCAAACGCTAAGAATGCCATGGGTGGATATACAGGGAGACAAACAATTGAAGTTGACGCTCGCGGTAGCATGCTCGTCGGCAATCTACCTAATAGCTCAGCCTGCTCCAACCCGTCATTGAAGTGGCAACGCTTCATGGAGCTTGAGGCTCTCAAGAACCTTTAACAAGCAACCATTCGAATGCGCCAAGCCCGAAGATCAGGACGAGAGCAAGCAATGCCAGACCGGGTTTACCCTACGCCTGAGCCCATTCGAAACAGTAAGACATTGTCGCCGAATGTTGATTAGATTCGCGAACGCAATTTATTGGTTTTGCTGCGCCATTGCCGCTTGCTCGCTACTTTTGGCCGTTGTAGCGGCGCTTGGGAGCGGTGGAACGCAGACCAAGATGTAATAGGTGGAATCTCGCTTGCCATCGGAGTTTGGGGATGCGGATGGTTGATCCGCTATGTTGTGACAGGCAATAGAAGCTCACGGTTCTAGAAGATAGGTCAACGAAGCGGACTCTGCGCACTATTTCGGCCCGGCGCCCGGTTGAAATCGTCGTGAACCGAACTCTGAAGTTGTATTAACGGGTGACGAACGCTAATTCCGGGGAGATAAAAAGGCATGACGCGACATACGATAGAGGCCAGCGAAAAGCCTGTCCTCGACATTTTCTGCGACAAATACCTTTTGCGCATACCTTCCTATCAGCGGCCGTATGCCTGGGCGACGGACCAGGCGAGCGAACTGCTTGATGACATCGTGACAGCCTGCGGCGATACAGGCAATGTCGCTGACGCTAGCCCATACTTCCTGGGAAGTATCGTTCTCATCAAAGATCCCCAGAGGCCCGAGGCGGACGTCGTTGACGGCCAGCAGCGCCTGACCACATTGACAATCCTGCTTAGCGTGCTTCGCGATCTTTCGGACCAGAAGATTGCGACTGCCATTCACAATTATGTCTGCCAGACCGGAGATCCCATCAAGGGAACATCGGACGTTTTCCGACTGACACCACGAGAGCGTGACGCCGATTTCTTTCGTGCGACCATCCAGCTCGAGGGCGGGACCAGCTCTTTGCCGGACGGACGCCAGTTCAAGGATGCGCGAGCTCGTATGGTGGAAAACGCGACGTTTCTCAGAGAGCGACTGAAAGACCTCTCAGATGACCAACGGCGCCGGCTGACAATGTATATCGCACAGCGCTGCTACCTCGTAATGGTCGCCGCATCGGACCAGGACTCCGCGTTCCGCATCTTCTCAGTCCTTAACTCTCGCGGTCTCGATCTTTCTCCGGCAGATGTCCTCAAGGCGGAAATCATTGGCGCGCTTCCGGTCGCTACGCAAGAAACTTATACCCAGAAATGGGAAGATCTCGAGGACGAGCTCGGGCGTGCGCGTTTCGCGGAATTGTTCGGACATATCCGCACAATCCATCGCAAACAGAAGATGCAGGGCACTCTAATTGCCGAGTTTCGCGAGTTCGTTCCCACGCGCAAAGAGCCTGCGAAATTCATAGACGCTGAGCTCACCCCCTATGCTGATGCCTATGAGGAGATCACAGATCGTTCGTTCTCCAGTTTCAAAAATGCAGATGAAGTCAACCGGCAACTGACTCATCTTTCCCGTCTCGATAACTTCGACTGGCAACCCCCAGCCATGGAAGTTATCGCTCGCCGTCGGGACAATCCGGACTTCATCCTTCGCTTCTTGTCGGATCTCGAGCGCCTCGCGTATGGCCTATTCCTAATGCGAAGCGATCCGTCAGAGCGCATTCGCCGCTACGGGAGATTGCTTAGCTCGATCCAATCCAGCGAGGATCTGTTTGCCGATAAGTCACCGCTGCAACTTAGTGACTATGAAAGAAAGGAAGTTAGCAAAGCCCTTGGGGAAGATATCTACACAGTAACGCGCATTCGCCTTCCGCTGCTGCTTCGTCTTGACGAGCTCCTGTCCGGAGGAAGTGCCGTTTACAGCTCACCAGTAATCAGTGTGGAGCATGTGCTGCCACAGAATCCGGCGGTCGGAGGCCAGTGGCTATTGGACTTCCCCACCGAGGCCGATCGGCAGCAATGGGTTCACAAGCTGGCAAATCTCGTGCTGCTAACCCGCCGAAAGAACTCACAGGCCAGCAACTTAGAATTTATCGATAAAAAGGAAAAGTATTTTTCAACAAAATCTGGTGTTTCAAACTTCGCTCTGACTAGCAAGGTTCTCGCTGAATCTGTATGGACGCCCGATATCCTCAAGAAACGTCAAGCCGAGCTGATCGGCGCGATTGAAAAACTCTGGCGGTTGGTCTGAGGCCTGAAAAGAACCGCCGCACGCTCATTGCTGAACTTTGGCGCTACACGCACGCGGAGGACTGTTCTATCAGGCCCGGAGCAGCAGCATCAACAGTGCCCGCGAGAGGATGATGAAGCGCGCGTGCTGGCTATTTCGCTAGCCTACAAGCGACATCGATTGTCGAATGCAATTCACCTGTGATCATCCTTGCAAACTCTTGATTCCAACAGCGACAACAACCTAGGCTAGATCAGACAAAAAGAAAAAGGGGCTTGGGATGGCTAACGCCTTAATGATGTGCGCGAAGCGCGACCACAACTGTGCTGTTGGCGGCGCCCGAATATTTTCGATCCGCAATCCTGAATTTCGCGATCAGACTAATGCTTAAAGTCAATACAAAGGCGATTTCGAGGGTTCTGGAAGCGGCCAGGCGCAAGCTCCTCGAAACCGGAACGCGAAACCGGCTGATCCACGTCAACAGGGCCAATCAGCGGGCGAACTGTCTGAACGTGATCAACGAACGCTCGGACGACATTTTCGCGCTCCTGCGCATTCAGGGTAAGCGCATGCGCTTCAAGGCGATGGGCAAGGACAAGGCGGAGGAAGGGCATGAAATGCTGCTCGCCTCGCCCGACGATGATCGCGAAGCCGGTTCCGAAAGGTATGGCGACACGATGACATCACCACGAACCTGCCCCTGCAGGAGCGGCTGAGGCAGGATTTCGGGATCATCCTGCCGGAGATCGAAGAGACCGGAGGATGGAGCCCGGCGCCGTATTTTGCGCTTGTGGCAGAAACGGTTTCAGCACAATCGGGCTGGTCAATCGATGCCGACGGGATGCAGATCGGCTTCTTCTCCTTCGCCAAGCTCCTCATGCACCGTGACCTCGACCAGGCGAATTGGTCGGATGGCACGCTCGCCGAAAATGATTTGCTTGCCGGACTTCTGGCAGACGGGTTCGAGGCGGATACCCCGCTCTTTGGACCCGGGGACAGACTCGACGATCACCTTGATCCGGCCCAAATCATTCAGGTGATCGACGCCGATGCCTCGCAGACCAAGGTCATCGAAGAAGTCCAGAGAGGTGCGAGCTTGGTGGTGCAAGGACCGCCGGGAACCGGCAAGTCGCAGACCATCACCAACACCATTGCAGCGGCGGCCCACGACGGCCCAACAGTGTGACGGTCGACCTTCTGGTGATTGATGAGGCATCCCAGATTCGCCCCGAAGATGCGTTAGGCGTCGTCGCCCGTGCCCGTCAAATCGTGGTGGTGGGTGACCAGAAGCAACTACCCCCTACTTCATTCTTTGACCGTTTGGTCGACGATGTTGAAGATATTGAAGACGAGGACGAGGACGCACCGCTCGGTGCCACCGCAGCCGACATGGAAAGCATCTTGTCGCTGTGTGAGGCACGCGGCCTGCGTTCACGAATGTTGGAATGGCACTATCGGTCGCGCGATCCATCGTTGATCCGGGTGTCGAACGCCGAATTCTACGGCGATAACCTTGTTCTGCCACCATCACCGCTGCAACTCGACGATGACTACGGATTGAAGTTCCGACGCGTTCCAGGGGTATATGCACGCGGCGGCAGCGGACTTGGTCGCCAGGGCACCAATCGGATCGAGGCACAAGCGGTCGTGCGAGGGGTGGCGGAGCACGCCCGAGCATGGCCAGACCTTTCTCTCGGAGTCGTCGCCTTCTCAAAGGCGCAGGCCGACATGTTGACTGAGCTGCTCGAACTTGAGCGCCGTGACGATCCTGTTCTGGAGGCCTTCCTGCGCGAGGGTCGACATGAGGATGTGTTCGTTAAGAACATTGAGAACGTTCAGGGTGACGAACGTGACGTCATCCTAATCTCAGTGGGCTATGGACCTCAGGAGCCCAACGGGCCGCTCGCTTATATGTCCTTCGGACCAGTGAATGCCGAAGGTGGCGAACGGCGACTAAACGCCCTCTTCTCCCGTGCGCGAGTTCGCTGCGAGGTCTTCGCTTCATTCGACCCAGGCTCCATCGACCCGACGCGCAGCAAACGTGACGGTCCGCGGGTTTTGAAACGCTTCCTCGACTTTGCCAAGACCGGAATAATGGAGGAGCGCGTGGCAAGCGCGCTCGATGCAGACAGCCCGTTCGAGGAAGATGTCGCCGCACCAATCCGCTCACTCGGCTATCTGGCCGATCCACAGGTCGGGACAGCTGGGTTCCGGATCGACCTTGGGGTGCGTCATCCCGATCGTCCGGGGCAATATCTGTTGGCGGTGGAATGCGATGGTGCCGCCTACCATGTAGCCCTGTGGGCACGTGAGCGTGATCGTTTGCGTCAGGATGTCCTGGAGAACCTCGGTTGGGGTTTCCATCGCATCTGGAGCACCGACTGGTTCCATCATCGTGCCCGTGAGATTCAACGGCTGTCTGCAGCACTTGACCGGGCGAGGCTGACGGTTGAGGACGGCATTCGCGTGCGTGGTGCAAATCACGGGGCTTTCCGGCCTGCTCCGCTCGTGCAGGACATTGCGGAGCAATCGGTCGAAATCGACCACCTTACCTTGACGGCTCCGGCCTATGTCCGCGCCGAGCTTTCTGTGCGGTCCAGCCTTGAGCCGCATGAGGCTCCCATTGCCCAGCTTGCTGACCTCGTTGTGAAAATCGTCGGGATCGAAGGGCCTATCCACATCGACGAGGTGGCGCGGCGCATTACTTCTGCTTTCGGCAAATCGCGGGCCGGCAATCGTATCGTCGAAGCGGCCGGGCGCGCCGCGCGTCTCGCTACGCAGAGAGACCACGCGCTGAGATGGATGGGATCATTCCTTTTAACAGAAGAGCAAGCCCAAAACCCACCGATCCGTTACCGCTGTGCAGAAACCGGCAGTCTGCTTAAGGCCGCCTACCTCCCACCCCTGGAAATAGGCGCCGCAGCTCAGCGCATTCGTTCAGAAAGTGGTGGCATGCCACCGGGGGATTTGACCCGCGCCGTCGCGCGCCTTCTGGGATTTCAGCGGGTTGGTAATGATTTAGCAGAAGTGATCAACAGTGCTTTGATGACAGAATCGAGCGCTTTGATGTGAAACATCAGCTTCACTCATCCATTCTAGCGGCCATCTCACGGAATGACTATTCCACCGACGTCAATGGCCTTTGAGTAGAAATTGCGACCACGAACGGCCGCACACCAGCAGCTCCATATAGGCTTGTTCCGGAGGGCGGACGACGCCAGTGAAAGATTTTCAGGGCTGGTGCCGCGATATCGGCATGCGACTCCGCTTTCGCGGAGAAACATTGTGACAGTTTCGATTGTGTTGGCAGATTTTAGCCTGCCTGCCAGGTCCGCGTAATCGCGAGTATGTATGTAAACGGCGCGAAGGTGAAAAATGCCAAAACGGCCAACTCGATCGTTCCGAGAACACCTGGCTCATTGTAGCTAAGCGCCAAGTAATAAAGGACGATACTGCAAACTGACAGCGCGGCACAGGCCAACGTTGGCAGCTTTGACGTCTCCCTGGGGGATTTTCCAGAGGCAGTTTGTCTGCCGAGTGCATAACCAGCCGCCATAGCAGTAGCGCTGACAAGGTGAAGCGCTTCATAGCCGGCCGGAACGCTCATGCTAACGGTGGACATAGCAGCGCCACCTGCGGAAAGGGCAGATGCTACGGAGAAGTCTTCAAACGACATTGGAACGCCTATTTTATGACGGGGATCGTGACGGAACCCGAGGCAATTGGCTTCCTCTCAGAGTCGAACAATATCATAGGCCCATTAACGCTACCTGAGGCCATACTATTGATATCGAAGTTCTTTATAGACCCCTTGGTAAAATAACCCGGTAATTTTAGTGCTGGATCTCCCGAAAAGTAGAGCGAATCACTCCAGCTTGGGGAGAAATCGGTGAACTTGCCACTTGTGAATTCCGCCCCATTTTCCTTTGCGGCCTGAATGAACCTCGCCAAAGTATCGCTGGACCATGACGAGCCAATCCCCGGGATCGAGACGTAGACGTCTGACGGCGCGTCGAGATTCATTGCCGTGATGCGATTGTTTTCGACCTGATAAGAGAATCCAACGTGCACTTCGCGCACGACGCCGTTCGCCTCAGCATAGGCTGTATCAATGGCGCTCTCGAAATAGCCATCTGATTCTTGCGCAGTCTCCACCTTTCTAAAAACCGTGGCGCGCTGACTGGTATTGTGATTGCCGTAGATGATTGGAGCGTCATCATCGATGTCGCTATCCAATATTTCTTTAACCCAATAGCGGTTGCAATAAACTTCGCCCGGCGGCAATGGTTTGGCGTAGTCAATCCGAATATCCGCTTTCCTCCACATTGCATTTAGAGGGCTTTGCCCCGTGTTGCGGATAAAATTCCAAACTCGATTCCGGCCGTCTATCCGATCTAGGTCCGAACCCCAAACAAACTTGCCGTCTCCGCCATCAACCTCGTCCCCGATCGCTGGGGGCAAGCCTTTGTCAAAGCCATCAAGCATGCATTTGCCAAGCGAGATCGTCGGCAGCGTAGTCGTAGCGAGAAATGCCATCGCACAATGCTTCACAAAATATGCCATAGACTGGGCCTCCCTTGCGAAGAAATACATCAGTCAACTCTACAATGGAAGTCGAGTGGTGTGTGTTAGTTGTTCGGACCAAGGGTGCTCCGGAGCTTTGAGACGCAAATTGTATCGCCGCCGACCCCGCAAAATCGGTGTTTCGGCGGCCCGCATTGGGCGCCAGACGGGGATCTCGTCTCGAATGATCGCGCTCAATACGACAATATTGACCGTAGTCTTACAAATAATTGTGCGCTCAGAGTCTGCTTCTCTGGTGGAGCTTGACCACTCCAGATACTAAGGCTTCTCGAAGCCTTGGGGGAAGGAATAGTTGGCCCGTATCCGTCACATCGACATCCGCAACTTCCGATGCATCCAAGCACTGTCGTGGTTCCCCTCTGCCGGCCTAAACTGCCTGGTTGGCCCTGGCGACTCCGGGAAGTCCTCAATTCTTGATGCGATTGACTGCTGCCTTGGCGCACGCCGCTCGATCCAATTCAGCGACGCGGATTTCTACAGATTGAACGTCGAGATACCGATCTCGATCACGATCTCCATCGGCGAACTGGATGACTCGCTGAAGAGTATCGAGAGTTATGGCAGCTACGTTCGGAGTTTCAACGCGGCGACTAGAGAGATCGAGGACGAGCCCGAGGCTCAGGCTGAGACGGTTCTAACCATCAATTTGCAAGTCGGTAGCGACCTGGATCCAGTTTGGACATTGGTGTCGGATCGTGCAGAGGGGCGCGGCCAGGCTCGCTTTCTGACCTGGGCGGACCGCACACGAATCTCGCCAACGCGAATTGGTGCTTTGGCAGATCACAATCTTGGTTGGCGTCGTGGTTCAATACTGAACCGCTTATCCGAAGAACGTGCGGATACCGCCGGTGCGTTAGCGAAGGCTGCACGTGACGCGCGGGCTGCTTTCGGCGATTTGGCTGGGGAACAGCTTAGTGGGACGCTGCAGATCATTGCCGAGGTCGCGAAGTCACTTGGGATCGCCGTCGGCGACAACCTGAAGGCTATGCTCGATGCGAATTCAGTATCGTTCAGCGGCGGAACAATTGCGCTTCATGAGGCAGACGGCGTTCCACTTCGATCCCTCGGTGTCGGATCGACGCGCCTCCTGTTGGCGGGCTTACAACGCCGTGCAGCGCAGAATGCCACTGTCATACTTATGGATGAGTTGGAATACGGTCTGGAGCCCCATCGCATCATCAGACTTCTGGGGTCCATTGGCGCGAAGGAGGCGCCGCCTCCACTTCAAGCCTTCCTGACAACGCATTCGCCGGTGGCATTGCGAGAGTTGCGCGGCGACCAGCTTGTTGTCGTTCGAAAACGTGGATTAGTTCACGAGGTTCAACTTGTTGGCGGGGACCCTGGCATTCAAGGAACGATCCGAAGCTCGCCGGACGCATTTCTTGCCTCCTCTGTTCTCGTGTGTGAGGGGGCGAGTGAGGTCGGCCTGTTGCGAGGCCTTGACCAGTATCTAGTTTCTCAAAACGCTCTCTCTATGACAGCCGTTGGCGTTGCTCTCGTGGATGCGGGAGGATGTGACCACATCTACCGGCGGGCGAACGCGTTCAGAGCATTGCATTTTGAGGTCGCGGTGCTGAGAGATGATGACAAGCAGCCCGATGCGGCGACGGAGGGAGCTTTCGCCGCGGGCGGAGGTTCCCTCTTTTGCTGGCGTGCTGGGCGGGCTCTTGAGGATGAACTATTCGCAAGCTTGAGCGACGAGGCCGTGCATCAATTGTTGGAGCGCGCCGTGTCGATACATGGTGAGGAGGCTATTGGCGCAAATATCGGGTCAGCGTCCAGCGGACAGATGAATTTGTGGCAGTGTCGTGGTGCCGTGACGCACACAAGCCGCCAAATCATGGCACTCGCTTCGCGCCGTAGCGGATGGTTCAAGTCAGTGACCTGGATGGAGGAAGCGGCGCGCGACATTGTCGGCCCGTGTCTTGCCAATGCCGAGCCCGGCTTTCAAACTATAGTAACTGCGATCATGCGCTGGATCTTCCGTGCCTGAGATCGATCTTTTGGCGATAAACCGTGGCGCGGTTACTGCCCCGGCAGGATGTGGGAAGACGCACCTCATCGCAGACGCGCTTGCCCGGCATTCCGACGCGAAGCCCATTCTCGTGCTGACGCATACCAACTCGGGTGTCGCCGCATTGCGCGGTCGCTTAGACCGCGCTGGCGTGCCCTCAAAAGCCTATCGACTTTCAACCATCGATGGTTGGGCGTTGCGGCTACTAACGATCTTTCCCAAACGTGGCGGCCACGACCCTCAGATTTTGCAGGTGAGCAATCCGGCTGCCCACTATCCTGCCGTTCGCGATGCGGCATGGAGATTGTTGCAGGCCGGGCATCTGAGTGACGTGTTGGCCGCAACTTACCACCGGCTCATTGTCGACGAGTATCAAGATTGCTCGGAAAATCAGCACGCCATTGTGCTCCACGCTGCAGCGATCATTCCGACTTGTGTGCTTGGCGACCCTATGCAGGCGATATTCGCCTTCGGTGGCAACGTATTGCCCGATTGGAGCCGAGAGGTATGCACTGCGTTCCCGCTTGTGGGCGAACTAGAAACACCGTGGCGTTGGATAAATGCAGGAGAGGAGGTTTTCGGTCGATATCTGCTTGATGTTCGCCATGACTTGGTGGCCGGACGACAGGTAGACCTGACTCGGTCGCCTCCGAATGTGCATTGGGTCCAACTTACTGGCGGGCCTGGAGATCACGAACTTCGGCTCCGCGCCGGGTGGACATCCGCGGCTGGGCTGGATGGCAAAGTGTTGATCATCGCAGACTCACGATCGCCGCAGAGTCAGCGCGATTTCGCGGGACAAACGCCAGGCGCTGTCACCGTCGAGAATGTAGACATGCGCGATCTGGTCACATTCGGAGAAGGGCTCGATCTCACGTCGCCCAACGTGTTGCATCACGTCGTGGGCTTTGCCTCAAGCGTTATGACCGGGGTTGGTGGCGCGACCATGATGCAGCGTGTGACAACGCTACGAGAAGCGAGGCAGCGTCGGGAGGCATCCGATGCCGAAAAGGCTGCCATCGCCTTCGCGGAGGCCCCCAGTTACCGACGGGCGGCAGACCTGCTTGTGGAGATCGGCAAGCAGAGCGGTGTGCGAGCTCATCGCCCTTCGATCCTACGCGGTGCCCTCAAAATGTTGGAAACATGTGGCGGGTCTGAGAACATCGCACCTGCTGACGCTGCCATACGCGTGCGAGAAATGTCTCGCCTGATCGGACGACCGCTAGCGAAACGCACGGTTGGGAGCACTTTGCTGCTGAAAGGATTGGAAGCGGATGTTGCCGTCGTGCTTGATCCATCGGCAATGGATCGGAAAAACCTCTATGTCGCCATGACCCGAGGCGCCAAGCAACTGGTGATTTGCTCCCGCACCAATATGATTTGACGCATCAAGCGGCGGCCGCGTGGCTGCGCGCCTTGGAAGATGGTGTCGGCGAGAACCAACCGAATAGAATCTAGGTCTAAAGGCGGAGCGTGAGCACGAACAGCAGGGCCGCGATCGAGAGGTTCCGTGCAGGGGTGCACATGCACGGGCGGTAGGCCGCTTCATCTTTAAGCACAGATTACACGACGCGCGAGACGCTGGCAGGGCGCTGGAACCGCCTCCAGGATCGCGCCGGGGACCCAATAGATTTCAATTCACACGCTTTTGCTCGGCATATTTCGGCTTCCAGCGCAGCGCTTTTTCGGTCTCCCTCTGGAGATGCTTTGAGAGTTCGACGGCCATATCGCCGTCCTCGATTCCGCTGGCGATCACCTCGGCGCCAAGCAGCGTGTAGGCATACACCGTAGCTTGAGGCGACAGCGTGTTGAGGAGCCCGGCTATCTTCCTAGACACGCGTTCGATGTCAGGCATCTCCTTGCTGATAATCGCGTTCACATAAACCTGCTCTTCGTCGGTTACAGAGAACATTGCATTCAACTCCGTCAGAGGTATCGCTCGTCCTCGCTGCATGCTCGAAGCAAAACCAACGCGACTGCTGGCAGGGGGCGGCAAAGCCCAGCCAGCATCCCCGCCGCTGATGCCGGAAGCCACTTGGCGTGACGTGCTTCGGCCTGGGCAGCCTAATCTCCTCGTTCGTAGCCTACTTGCTATCGTGGGCAAACGGATCGCGGCCCAGTTCATCGCCTGGCCCCAACGGGCGGCCCGGATTAAGGTAGCCGGCGATGTCATAGCCTTCCATCATCCAGTCTTGGAACTCTTCGTCGTTCACTCGATCTGGATGAAGACCAGCCTGGGCAACAGCTGGCGCAAACAAATCTTGCCGCGTCACACACCAGAGCACCTTGGCATGCGTCCTAGCCGCAACCCCAGCCGCAAAGAGCGCTGCTGCGGCGCCATCGACGGCACCATTGCCGCCGCCAGCGACCTCATGAAGCGCGCCGAGTGCCAGGCCGCCTCCAAGCAAATGACGGTCAAGGTCGCTAATACCAAAGGGCAATACCGTCCGGGCTTCTACGATCGACGTTCAAAGCTGGTGGGGACGGGACCCTCGGTCCTCGGTCAAGCTAGATCGTGCGCTCGTCCCAAGGACACGGTCGGTGGGGCGGAGACATACCGAAATTGACAGCCGGATCACCAGCGCAATTAGCGTTCTGACGACCGTGTTAACCGCCACTCAAGAGATCTTGAATTGGCCCTTGCTACTTGGGTCTGTGCGGTGTCTTCATATCGAAAATTCGCCGTTGGGGGGCGAAAGTGGTGCGATCGTTTTCATATTGCATGAGCCGGATTATGCCGGTCGCTTTGTTGTTGGCGGTTCAGTTGTGCTCCGCTCAAGCTGCGGTGCAGTCGTTTGGCCCATTTTCGGTCGATGACGCCCATTCGGACATTATTTCCCTCAACGGCGAGATCGATGTCGGCGCTGCGCTTAACTTCCGCCGCGCGGCGGAAGCCGCACCCAACGCTAAGCTGGTCATTCTGAACAGCCCTGGTGGCGTCGTGCAGATGGCCCTTCTGATCGCTGACGACGTGCACGAAAAGAAGCTTGCCACTTACATCCCAAAGGGAGCAGGCTGCTATTCCGCGTGTGCATATGTTTTCCTAGCTGGTGTCGAACGCCAGGTCGAAGGAGAGCTTGGCGTCCATCAGATCTCATCTGACTCTACGGATCTTGTCAGCGCTCAGCTTTCCATCGCGGATATCATTGACGTTCTTAATCGTTTCGATACGCCGGTCGAGGTCCTGACGACGATGTTCAAGACACCTCCGAAGGATATGCATGTCTTCACTCCTGACGAAGTCGCACGCTATGGGCTTGATCGGAGGCGAGACAGTCCGAAAACCACGGGCCCGAACGAGGGAACCCGTCTAGCAGCAGCTTCGGAGCCGCCTTCAGTGGCGACGGCCCCTCCCTCGGTGCCCACAGGAGATAAGACGAATACGGTCGACGGCCCTCCGCTATCCAAGCTGTCTTCGATCGAGGATTACACCCGCCGGCCGACCCGAATGGCGGTCTTTACCGGCCTGGACCTTTACGGCGATGACATCAGCTCTCAGCGAACAAGCGACGCTGCCCATTGCGCGAGGGCATGTCTATCCATGGGCGGCCAGTGCAAGGCATTCACATTCAATGTCGACCCGCGTGTGACGGCAGGTGCAAACTGCTTTCTGAAGGCCAGCCAAGGTAGAGCCGACGGCAACTCGGCCGCAATCTCTGGGAAATTTCTCAGCAGCGCCGACCCAGATCCTAATACATTCTCGATGGGAATCATCGACCCGAAGACGGCCTTGTTCGAGAACGTCGACCTGCCTGGAGGAGATCTGTCACGGAGACCCTTTGGAAGGAGCGTAAGCGCGTCGCAGTGCAGATTGGCCTGTGTTGCAAACGATCGTTGCATTGGATTCACCTACATGAAGCGCAAGAGCCAATGCTGGCTAAAAGGCGCAGTTGGCGCGCCGAGATATGCAGACGGCATGATCAGCGGCCTCAAGAAGATGTCGACCTTTGCGCCTGCGTCGATCATCAGCCTTGAGTGAAATTTCGCTCGACCTGCAATTGAAAAATACTACTGTCCATCTGTGGCTCCGATCACAACCGAGCATAGCCGTTGACGGCTTGCCTACCGGATCTTTCCCAAGCATCGTGCCGGCAATATCACTCTCTGAGGGCTTGCATTGCCAAGCATCGCCGAATTCCAATTGGAGGCCCCATGCCCACAGAACAGCGCTCCGCTCGCTTGGCTGTCTTGATCGACGCCGACAACGCATCTGCGAAAATCGCCGATGGACTGTTTGAAGAGATCGCCAAAATAGGCGAGGCAAGCGTCCGGCGGATATACGGTGACTTCTCAAGCCCTCGCTCCAAAGCGTGGGCCGACATACTATCCAAGCATGCCATCATCCCCCAGCAGCAGTTCGCATAAACGACCGGGAAGAATGCGTCTGATATCACCCTGGTGATCGACGCCATGGATTTGCTCCATAGCGGCCGGTTCGACGGCTTCTGCCTGGTGTCGTCCGACAGCGACTTCACGCGCCTCGCAGCACGAATTCGCGAGCATGGCGTGGATGTCTTCGGATTCGGTGAGCAGAAAACGCCGGAGAGCTTCCGGCAGGCTTGCCGACGGTTCATCTATACAGAGAACCTCCTTCTTGAGACGACCACTGCAGGCGCCAAGGCTGGGGACACGAAGCCTTTGGAGACACTGGCGCATGCTTCGCGCATCCTCAAAAGGATCATGTCCGAGAATGAAGGAGAGGACGGGTGGATCTCTCTCGGACAGCTTGGAAACCTCCTCGCCAATCTTGCACCCGATTTTGACCCACGAACCTACGGTTCCAAAAAGCTCAGTGATCTTGTCCGCAAGATTGAAACATTGGATGTGAGCCAGTCAGAGACAGGCCACCCTCGTGTGCGCTTGAAGCCCGCCTCTTCGGACAGACTTCGATCGCCTGACGTCGGGCGAGGTTCTGGTCACTGTTAGCGACGTATCGCGAGCGAGGTCCCCGAAGAAACTTGGGCACCTAACCGCTGCACGAGACCGCGGCACATATCGGTGCTCTCTGTCTGCCATCCCTGACGTGCCTGGAGTAAAACCAGGGCGCGGCCTAATCCGCCCCCTTGTATTGTTGATCTGCACCCGATCAGGTAGACGAGACCGGGCGAGCTTGCCAAGCCATTGATGTAGCCTTCCAGGAAGATCACTCGTATCTGAAGCTCCACTCGTGGCATTGTTTCTATGCGCTTCTTCAACCGAAGTTTTTCGGCGGAGTTCGATTGATCCTCCGGAAGCTGCATTGAAGCACCTACCATCCAGTGTTTTTAAGCAACCCCAGCACAGGCAGATCTTCCAGGCTGTTAACTTCGGCGATCAATCGCTCAAGCACCTCAAGGTCAAAGGAAGACATTTTCTCTTGGGCCGCGGCGACGAGGGAGTGTATGGCTTCCGCATGTCCTCGCATAGGACTGCAGTGCCGAAGCTGAGCGCTAGAGTGGCGTCGGATAGCTGTGACGTGCGCTAGCAAAGCTTCGGCGAATTTGAGCTCATCGCTAAATTGATCAACGGTATCGGTCACGCTACGGGTTTCCTTGTAATCGGCAGGAAATGCCCCTGCCGTTCGCTACATCGCCGGAGTGAGATCGGCTGCAATCGAAGATCACTCCGGCGAAATTTCTATTCTTGGTCGAGACGCTCGGCCTTTACCTGTGTTGACGGAAACACGTAGCGAGCTGGCGCCCTCAATTGGGTCTGAATCAGCTTCAGACGATCGATCTCCGCGAACGACTCCTTCAGCGCTTCCACGTCGCCCCTTGGCAGGTTCGCACTTGCCTCCAGGGCGTCATCAATTGCCCTGGCTATCTCAGCAAGCTTGTATTCATTGATAAGAACCGACAGTTCGGCGGCGGCGTCGAGGCAAGCGCAAAATATGCCTACGGCACGTTCAAGCGCCGTGACCGGCTCGTCGCGATCATACTCGGACTTGAACTTCTGAATTTCAGTTCTCAGAAAATCAGGACCAGAAATATGGACTCCGTAAGCGTCTAAGCTGGCATCAAAGGGAAAGTCTCGATCCCCTACGAAGTCTGAGAATGGCCGCTTCAAATAGCTGGGGTTCGTTGGCGTAGCCTTCGCCGCGGCTAGCTCGGCGGCCTTTTGGCGTTCGCGGTAGCGCTTCTGTTTTTCGGCGGGCGTCAGGACCACGATCGAATCTCTCCGGCGGCAGGCACGGTTCCGGTAACATAGTGACCGTTACTATGTCAATGGAGATGCGGCGAAAAGCTCCGCTTTTGGCCAATCGCCATTGTGCTTGGAAGCGCGTCGGCACTAGGTGAATCAGTAGATAGCTCTTTGGCTAGATCGCTACTTCGAGGGTGTCCGCCGGCTTCTGAGCTAGGTCGCAGGCGAGCTCACTGGAGAGCTGCGCGCTAGGACGCAGCTCTGGCGGGCACCCCTGACGGCGTGGCGAGTGAATTCGGCGGCCGGCGACGGATGCAGTCTTGCGACACCTCCTGACGTGCAAGACATCGGCTAGTCCTTGGACCTCAGTCTTGCTCTAATAAAATCAATAGCTTAAACGGTATTTCGTAACACCGTGACGCCCAACAGAATGAGCTAGGTGGTGGCCGCTCGACGTGCTGTAGCGGACCAATCCTCGTCAAGAGGTGCCTAGGATTTGAATGATCAATTTGTGATCGTTTCGCTCACCTATGCCTCGGGCGCCACCGTCCAAGCAGCCGAGCAAATGGCTACGCAGCGCCAGTAGGCGTCCTCGTCTCGCACAATGCCCCAAGGGTTTGAAGAGGTCGATCTCGGCGGGTCGGGGTGCAGACCTTTGAGGTTGAAGAGTATGTCCATTGCTAGACCCCTCGCGAACAAGCGGTAGTTGTCAGACTCCGGCCGCGCATTCCCGTGGAGCTCATTAAGATGCCCTTGCAGCCAGTTAAGCAATTGGGAGATCTTGCCAGTCGTCGGCTTAGTCCAATTCAGGATGTCTCGATCAAGCGCTCGATGAGCGCGCAGGGCGTCTCTGAAAAAGCGAGACTGCGCCTCGATATAGTGTGACGTCTCCAGCATTTCCTCGAAGGCCGGATAGTCGCGAAAGAGAATTGGCGCGGTAGCCATTGGGTGCTCCCCTGCAGGCGGGCCGGCAGACTGGCGAGAACTACGAGCGATGGCCATGGCCAGACGATTGTCCAGACTCGACATCTGCTCCCGCTCCCTCTCCAGGCGTTCGAAGATCGGCAGATAGGCTAGGCCGTGCTCACCCTGCGCCTGCATTAGAAGGGCCACCGTTCGGAGCGCATGGTCGATCTGCTCAAGGGTGATTTCGGTCATGGTCCCTCCCCTCGACCAGCCATTTCTGGACGCTTCGGCCGTCGGCGCGAACTCTGTAGCGGGATTCTCGCCGGCCGTCGCCGGCTTAAAGCCGACGTATCATTGGCGTTACGCAGACTGCCGGCTCCGCCGAAGCCTACGTCTAGCGCGACAGGCGAGAAAATCGGACTTTCGCCTGAATTCTCCATCTGCAAACACAGCTTATTCAAATGAGTGAGTGACCGATCGTAGCGAGGCCCTGCTGGTGGGTCGAGCGCGGCTAACAGGCGCCTCACCGGCGCTACACCATGCGATTAGACGCCCGGTTCCTTTCGCTTCTAAACTCACCAATTCCAAGACATCGGATAGTTGGATTTCTCTCCGCGGTCTCTCAGAGAAGTCAGCCGCGAATAATCGATCATTGAAAGCGAAGAGCCAGGAACCTCAGCATTCACTATCACATCCCACCTCTGCACCAGCCTCTCTACGATCTACGTCTCGGCAGCTTGGTGGTCTCTGCGTGCGTTTCCCTGCCTCTTTAGCTAATTCGATCTCTACGCCGGTGCTATTAATCTGATGCTGGTCAAGCTGTTGGCGTTCATATGTCTGTTCGACCAGCGGTGACCGCCAGATAGCTTCCGTGATGTATCTCGCTCACCGCTCCGCTGTAGGTGCTGTCGGCGTCTGATGAGCTTCGCTGTCTGTTTTGGTGTTCGAGCCTTGGAAGTCGTCTCAGGTTGCGTTTGTCAACGTAGTGCTCAAAAAGTGGTTTTGAGGGTCTGGCAGTCAACTTAGTGTAAACTTAGCGTCAGGCGCGCTCTTACGGTTTAAGAGAACGCATTACATTCTGCTTGACGGAATTAGGCCGCGAACTGTCGATATCGAGTCGCCAAGTTGACATTGTCAACTTCCCGCTCCTTCAAATTCTCCTAAAAAAGAGACCGGACCTCAGCGTTCATCGCCCAGGACATGCGGTTTCGGGCCCGACCTCCCGGACTGCCCTCCCACTGAAAGTGGAGCATTGTCGGAATTTTGTCTGCCGCAACAGGAGGCATCCCCACCGCTGTCCAAGGCGATCCTAGGACTTCGCTCTATGGGGCATCCCCTCAAGCGAATAAAGTCAATTGGTTCCCCGAAACTGAGGCGAGTCTAGCCAGCTTCCTCTCATGGCATCCAAAACCGGCACGCGATTGCCTTTGGCGGTGCACTCGCTCACGTGCGCCTGCAGCGGACTGACCGAACATGCGCCCATGCTCGCAGGTCCGCGCTCGAGGTTGATGGTAATAGTGCAAAATCAGCTTGCTGCCGGCAATTGCTCGGATGGGCGGAATGTCGCCATCAGTCTAGGCAGCGCTTCTCGCCTGCATAAGCTGATCTACGCGGATTACCCCAACAACCCCTGAGATTCATGTTCATGGGTGTGGATACGGCGGGTGCGACTCTGAATAGAGTGTCCGGACCGAAAACAGCGTCGGGACCGAGTCGCATGGCAATCGACTACAAGCTCTCCAAGCTCGTCATAAAGAACTTCCGCGGGATCGCCGATCTGCAGATGGAGCTACGCGATAAATTTCCATCAGTGCTTATTGGTTCGAACAACGCGGGCAAATCCACCATCCTCAACGCGATAGCGCTCGCGCTAAACAGTGCCGCTTTCTATCAGTGGTCACCTGAGGAGACCGACTTCTATAGCGACCGGAATGGGACCCGCGCGACAGACTTCACGGTGCAGGTCCATTTCGAGGCCGATCGGGACGAGGGCTATCCGGCCGTCCACGGCGTCGGCAAGGTCTTCGTGGTGCATGGCGTCCAGGTGAAGGGCAAGATCACCAAGGGAGGCCGGATTAGCCACAGCCGCACGCTGCTTGATGCTGACCTAAAGCCCATCGTGATCTCTACCAGGTCGCCGCTGGCCGGGGCGGATAAGAAGCGGTTTTCGGATCATGGCGTCGACTATCGACCCGTGAACGCACGTATTGACGATATCTACGAGCATGTGCCTGAGGTCTGGTTCTTCCGGCCGCAGAACATCGAGGCGTCCTTATACGTCTGGAAGACCGGGCCAATCCAGAAGTTGTCGCGGCTGCTGGCCCAGCGCTTCCTTGTCGACAAGTGGACGCTCAAAGTTCCGGGGGGCCAGCGCGAGATGCCGGCTTCCCTTCAGAACGCCTACGGTTTCTTCAGGCGGGCGGTGGAGGCATTCCCATTCTGGGTAGATGACATGAAGCCCACTCTCGAGCGGATCTTCGGTCGTTACGTCGGTTCCCACGCCCAGATTGATCTAAAGCCGAGCACCCAGGTGATCGAGGAATGGCTAGCGCAGCAGCTCGCCGTCTCCCTGGCCACCGACCCTGACAGCGCGCCGACGCCGCTTCGCAGCATGGGCGACGGCTGGCAAGCGGTGATCCGGCTGGCCGCCCTCGAGGCGTTGGCCGAATACAAAGAGCTAATGCGCGAGCGCGTGGTCTTGCTGCTGGAGGAACCGGAGACGCATCTCCATCCTCATCTACGGCGCCGAATTCGGAAGGTGTTAGGCGAACTCGCATCAAAGGGTTGGACGATCGTTATCAGCACGCACTCGCCAGAGCTCATCAGCTTCGACGAGAAACAGGTCATCACTCGGCTGGTCCGTAAGGAAGGCCAGGTCAGCGAGGGCACCGTTCACACCGACCGGATCGATCTTGAGGCAAAGCTGCAGTCGAAGCTCGACGAGCGCGGCGCCCACGATTTCTTGTTCGGCAACTGTGCTGTCTTCTGCGAAGGCAAAGATGATGGTTTCGCTACACGCCTCGGCTTTGACAAGTCCAACGTGGATTACGACGGGCGGTCGGTCAGCATCACCCAGTGCGGCAGCGTGGGATCAATCCCCGCCTTTGCGCAAATATCTAGCCAACTAGGTATCCGCTGGTGCGCGCTGACCGACGAGGATCTGCAGCCAGATGGGACGGTGAAGCCGATGACCGAGAAGGTTCGCAACAACATCGAGAAGCACCGCGGCGAAGCCGACTTGCAGCTGATGTGGCCGGGTGATCTCGAGACCTGCTTCGGGGTAGCTACAGGCAAAGCTACGCCCGAGGTCGTCATGGGCAAGCTCTCTGACGACGCATGGGCAGCCAATCATCCTGAGTTCAAGACGACCCTGGCCAGCGTAGCCGCTTGGATAGACCCTGCGATCAAGATTTAGCGCACAGTGATCGGGTATCGACTTGGCTTTTCAACCTCATTCCGCTGTCTTCGTGCTGCCCGCCATCAAAGAGGGCGCGTAGGATCTTTCCAAACACGACCGATAACTTCGGATCGGTTCCGTTTGACGATTTGCGGATCGCACCAATGATCTCCTGCTCGTTTTCTGAGAACTCACCCACGATTTGCTGAAAAGCCGTCCGGTCTTTTTCATTGCCATCCTGCGTCAGCGCCAAGATAAAAAGCTTTCGAGGATCGGTCTCTAGCGCCTTGGCGATGCTCACGACGCGATGAAGCGGCACCTTAGTTCTCCCGCTCTTGAGCATCGCTATAACGTTGTCGTTCACAAAACCGATCTCTCTGGCTATGTCCCGTTGGCTCTTACGGTGGCTCAATTCGTAGATGCGCTTGTCCAAAAATTTCGCAATCTCGGATTTGTGGGATGTGCCGCTGGTATGGCTTTTCATGTGTTTGCTCCTTCTATAACTCATTGATATTGCTTTAGATATATCAACGAATGCTAGGGGAAGTTCAACTCCCGTCAGCAACTGACATTCATGCATGGTTACCCAAGTCGCCGATCTGAAGTGCTCAAATTCGCGCGACACGTCGCGTCGCCATTACGACTCGGATAATGGGCCTCCGGTGTGGTCGATCGGCCGCTCGATGGGTGGCCGCCACAGATGAACTACTCGACCAACGTCGTCCTTACGGGGATCAAAGACCCGACGCGCCAGGTCGTGCTGGAATACAGCGCAACTCCAACGACAGCGACCCAGCGGCGGTTGGCCGGCAAGACGGTTGTTCACCCGGTGATCGATCTAGGGGACTACACGTGCCGAGCGGTCATTGACTGGGTCGACATCGACTTCTGGTTCGAGCGCT
Organism: Mesorhizobium sp. B2-4-7; assembly: GCF_006442685.1. Classification (NCBI taxonomy): domain Bacteria; kingdom Pseudomonadati; phylum Pseudomonadota; class Alphaproteobacteria; order Hyphomicrobiales; family Phyllobacteriaceae; genus Mesorhizobium; species Mesorhizobium sp. B2-4-7. The sequence goes on along the minus strand of NZ_VFVH01000015.1, from coordinate 66,379 downwards.
CGACGCAGTTTCAGTTCGTCCAAGCAGTGGTCGAGCCCATCATCGGGCGCACGCCCCACGTAGAGCCGATTGATCCGGAACCTGGAAACGTCAGCACCACGTTTCGAATACGCTTCCAAGAACCGCAGCTGAAGCTGCTAGCCAAGTGCGAAGACGAGCTGGACAAGAAATTTAACCTGCAGATGCACGGGGTAATTCGTTCAATCGAGATCAGCGTGGATTTCAAACCCCTCACTCCCTCAGCCGACAAGACTGGGAGGATGGTCGGCGTCCTGGCGCGGCATCTGTTTCCGGACCGGGATTTCATGACTTTTGGTCTCGACAGACCGCGCTTCTTGTGGAGCCGGGAAAAGCCGAATTATTTGATGGCAACAAATAGCCTGATGTCTTCAGACGCTGACCAACCTGCTCCGATCGATGCGACGTTCTACGTAGGCAGGCAAAATGGACACGTCAGGTGGCGTGTGATGGGAAAGACAATCGACAACCAGAACATCGAAGCTGGAACCTGGGACGAGCTACCCGTCAGCGAGCACCGAGCGAGGATCGAGGTGACCCTGGATCGACAGGAACTGATCGACCTTGGGGTCGACCACATCCATGGCCTGCAACGATTCAACTTCGCCAAGCTTCAAGGCCGCTACTTCCAGTTCATGGTGCCGACCTTCGAGAGCGACTTCGCCAGAAGGCACCCTGCCCGCAAGGCGCTTGAGGTCGACCGCTGGAAAAGGTTCCTCAACGCCGGCATCGTCGGTATGATTGCCATGGAGGGCGCGAGACGGTCGTTCAGGCAGGCAGCGAGGCCGGCTCTCAAGCAGTTCCTGCGAGCTAAGAGGCAGAAGATCCGTCCCCTGACCAGGCTCGGCACCGGCTCTTCAGGTAGCTTCCTCGCCTACGAGGATCTCAATGGGCGGGCGGCGATAGCCCTGGAGAAGCTGAGGCACAGGAGGGGTGGGTGAGGCTGCTGGAAGTGGGTCTATACAGACCAAGTTATTAGGTCGCGGTAGCCCTGGTTGGATCGAGCCCATCCGCCGAAAGCAGCTGCTCACATCTGGATACGCTGATAGCCAGAGTTTCTGGTGGGAAAAACCTGCCAAATCGGAATCGCGACTACCGGCGGGTTCCGGCGTTTATCAGGCCAGCCTGTGCTTCGCCATCAGTCCGGAAAAGGTCGCGCTCTCGATGACCGCGCTTTCCGGCACGATCGCGTAGCCCCAAGACTTCGATGCTGTGTCGGTCGACATCTGATTGGCGTGCTTCACCCATTCACAGGCCGCGCGAGATTTCTCCTGGACTGTCTGATCGCCCATCTCACCGTCGGCTTTGATCTCGACGATTAATTTCTGCGCCGACAGCTCAATGACGAAATCCGGCTCATAAGCCTTGCCTGATCGATACTCGATCTGGAATTGACCAGGGCCTGGCTTCACCCAGCGCAGCACGTCTTTCTCGAATTCGCTGTCGATCAGGGCGGCGAAGCGGCGCTCCGTATCAGACTGGAATCTATGAAAGTTGTATGGGCTCTTGCGTGTGCCCTTGAAGACGTAGCTTCTGGTGTCCGATAGCGGCTTTGCGGCTGACGTTATGTCGAGCATCTTCGCGATGCTGGTTATGCTGATGCTCAACGGTTTCAGCGACCGAAACGACCTGACAAGCTTTGCTTGGTAGTCGGCCGGCGTCTCGCGATAGTGGCCCTTCATCTGCGCAAAGATGAACTCTGCAATCGCCTTTCCATGTGCGAGCGCGACATTCTCCACATCGTCCTCTGTCGCAAGATAGGTTCGCAGATGCGACACGGCTTGACCGGCGGTCTTATAGAGAAGGTCGGATTGTGAGTCATAGTCGACCTGATCGTAGTCGATCAGGTGCTTGACGATATAGTTTTCGACCAGGTCTTCTTTCGGTCCGGAGATCGATCGGGCTAGTTCGCGCTGGTTTTGGTCCCGTAGGTTCCGGATCAGGATCCGATCGGACAGCGGCTGATATCGAATTGTCTGCAGGCCCGTCAGATCGAAGGCGTCGAACCAGAAATTTACCTCCCGGCTCGGGATGACGACGATCTCAGGAATATCAATCGTATTCTCCGCAACGCTGGCAGTGACGATACCGACGATCTCCTCGACTCTCGGCTGAGCGACTATGCCCTCCAGCGAGCTCTGGGCAGGCTGTAGGGCGCGTCTGATGTCTGCGGCGAGTTCCTTTCGCACTTCCGGCGTCAAAAGCTCCTGAACGCCCCCCTTGAGCTGCCGCTCATATTTGCGGGTTATGAAATCGAGCGCGGACTCAACGACCTTACGATCATCGAAGTGGTCGAAGATGGCAGCTGATTCCTGCATTCCTTGGAACGCAGAGCCGCTGCCGAGCAGGGCTGCCTCGAACGAGACAGGAATATCTATCACTCGTTCGGTTTCAGCCGGAACGTCCCCACCTTTGCCGATCGTCAGCGTCTTGATCTGCACAAGCGAGTCAGCTTCCCTTGCGCGCTTGATCACCTCATCGAAGCGGCCATGTGCAATCACGGTCAGCGTATCGACCGACTCGATGCCAGTGCGCTCGCCGTAGGGCAGGCGAAGTCCGCGACCGAGCGTTTGCTCAGTTAGAATGTCGGAAGCAGACGCGCGAAGTGGGATGATCGTGTAGAGGTTGTTGACGTCCCACCCTTCCTTGAGTTTGTTCACATGGATGACGATCTCGGTGAGATTATCGGTCTCCAGCCCGACTAGGCGCTGGATTGCCTCATCGCTTTCATCACCCCGCAGATTTGAATGAACCTCTGCGACACGGCCCTTGTAGGCGCCCTTGAAGAACTCATCGCTTTCGATCCGCGCGCGTAGCGCGCTCGCATGGGTCGTATCCTGGGCGACGACCAGCACGAAGGGATGCACCCGGTTCCGGCCTGATTGACGGGCGTAAAGGTCGAGTTCGACCTTCACATGTTCATGATAGTGAATGCCGTCTTCGAGCATTATGAGCTCGAGTTGGTGGTCGTTGAAATCAGCTCGGTTGAAGTCCGCCCGCGTCGCCACGGCAGGCTCTTTCACCATCCCGTCGGCCATGGCGTTGCCGAGCCCATATTCGAAGACGACATTGCGAAACGCGGTCGACTTGGCGCCGACGGATTTCGGCGTTGCCGTCAGTTCGAGGCCGAGCGCCGGCTTCAATTCGTTTACTGCCCTCATGCCGGCACTTGCACGATAGCGGTGGGCTTCGTCCATCAGCAGGACAAGATCGGGGAGTGCCGCCAGATAGTCGAAATAGGATTCGCCGATGGTCTCGCGCATTGTGCGAATGCGCCCCTTGTCCTTGTTGATCTTGTCGACGTTGAAGATGTTGACGATGGCCTCACTGCCAAAGAGGTCTGAGCCGCGCACGCCCCGCCCCTCTTCCCAAGTATCGCCGGTGACTATGACAGGTGGTGTTTGGGCAAACTGGGCGATGCCGCGAAAAACATATTTCGACGATGCCTGTTTCGAGAAATCCGCGACCAACTTGTCGTAGATCGTCGTGTTGGGAGCCAGCACAAAAAAATTCTTCGAGTGGCCGGCGAGGTAGAGCCAAGCAATAAACGCGCCCATCAGGCGGGTCTTGCCTACACCGGTGGCGATAGCAAAGCAGAGCGAGGGAAAGTCGCGCTCGAAATCCTGCACGGAAGGATAAGCCGCCTGTATTGCATCGAGTGCCGCGGCCGAGTCATCGCCCTTTGCCAGGCCAATGCGGCCGACGATGTCGGCCAAGATGTCGAGCGACTGCTCCTGTGCTGCGCGCAGCGACAAGCGTTGCGCGATCTGGCGGCGAATGCGGTCCTCGCTCATCTCAGGCCTCGCCTTCGTCGGCGCTGAGGTTGAAAAGCGGCAGGCCTGAATCTTTCTTGCGAGAGGAGCGTCCGGGCGCCCGTGGCTCCTCCGGCTCGTCCAGTGCAAGCGGCAGGTTTTGAATGTTCAGCGAATAGTCGTCGCGGCCCCATTCGCATCTCGACAAGATCGCGGTCGGGATCTTCACCAGCGTCAGATTTTCAAAGGAGTCCGGATTCGCATTGAACGCCTTGCAGCAGATCAGCAGCGAACGGTCTGGTCCAACGTCCTCGGAAATCTTCCGGCAGGCATCATGCGTCAGGTTCTGCGTAGTGACGTAGATGAAGTCGGTCTCGGTCGAGAAGCCGTGGTTCCAATATTCGTCGGCGTTCTGAGAAGGCGCGTAGGTGAAACTCATGTGCTTGCACAGCGCCTCGGCGAGCATTGCCGCGTTGTAGTCCTTGGCGATGACCCAGTTGCCATATTTGTCGTGGATGAGAAGTGAGGGGGCGAGCCGGTAGAAACGGAACCCACCGCCACCCTTCCAACCGACCGTTTCAGTGATACCGCCGGAATCGTCGTCGTCGATTACCTTTCTCAAGCGTGGCACGACGTGCGTCTCGGCGTGATTGCCGAGTTCGACCATTATCCACCGCCGGCCCATCTTGTGCGCGACTGCGCCGGTTGTGCCCGAGCCGGCGAATGAATCAAGGACAAGGTCACCAGGATTGGTGGCAATATCAAGAATACGCTGAATAAGGCGTTCCGGTTTGGGGGTTTCAAATGACACATCCCCAGGGAACAGACTTCGAGACTCGTTCTTCGACGTCCTATTGCTTCCTACAGCCTCTTTCTTCCACAGCGTTCTCGGAACAAGATCCCCCACCTCATCTACATATTTTTTTATGCTCGGCCGGGCGTTGCCCGTCGGACCCCACCAAATTCTGCCATCCTGGTCCAGCTGATGAAGTTTTTCCTGAGAGATCCTCCAAAATCGGCCCGCTGGTGGCGTGAAAGTTCGTCCAGTTGGGCCTACGATCGAGTATAGGCCTTTCGAATAGGGCTTGTTCGCGTATGGGTCACCCGGTAGCCAATCTCCTCGCGGATCGTTGTCGGGATTTGAGTAGATGGAGTTTGCTTCGTCTGTCCGAGCAAGTTTCCGCGGAGTCCAAGATGCATTTTTCGAAAATATCAGAATATGATCGTGATCGGTGGAGAACAGCCGCGCTGAATTTCGAGGTGAGTCAGCTTTTTCCCACACTACGTTTGCGACGAAGTTCGCCCTTCCAAACACCTCGTCGCAAAGAACCTTGAGGTAGTGCGCTTCGTTGTCGTCGATGGTGATCCATAGTGAGCCGTCGTCGGAGAGCAGAGTCCGCATCATCTCCAAGCGATCGCGCATCAGGCTGAGCCACAGCGAGTGCTCCAGTCCATCATCATAGTGCGTAAAAGCGCTGCCGGTGTTGTAGGGCGGATCAATGAAGACGCATTTAACCTTGCCCGCGAAATCCGCTTCCAGCGCCTTCAGGGCCAGCAGGTTGTCGCCATGAATCAGCATGTTGTCGAAAATGTCGGACTCTGACCTACGCGCTGTCGCGTGATGCGACAGCGACGAATCTTCGATCAGGATGCGCGGCTCAAGCTTGTGCCGCTCGTCCTTGCCGATCCAGGTCAGTTCAAGCTTCTGTTTCTTCGACATTGCACTCAATCTGTTTGACATTTGCGGGTGGGGAGACGTGCTCTTCCTCGTCCTGTGGACGCCGACGCGCAAGCAAATCCTCTCGTTCATCCGGGGAAGAATGGATTGCCGACAGCTGGGATCTGACTTGCCCGTCAGGCGCGGCTTGGACTGGCGATTGGGCCGTCCCTACCGCCATTGCCATTTTCAGCTCGTCGGCAAGCCGAGTCTTTCTCAATTCTGCTTGGCGGCGGCTTCGTTCGCGATGTCTCAACGCAATTGCGCGTTTCCGTTCCATTTCTGCGAGGAATTCCTCCGGATTGCGGTTTTCTGGATGCATGCTGATCAGTGGTGAACGACCCGCAGAATCGCCGTCGCGTGCTGGTTTGGCGCGAACATCGTCGACAATCTCACCCGGCATGGCTTCTCCCAAGATAACTTTGGCACTTCTGACGATCGCGGCCAATTTCTCGTCCCGTCGTTCTTCGAACGGAATGCGATCCAAATGTCTGCTTCCAATCGTGTCACTGGCATCCTGTGATCGCCAACGCACCCGCCTATGGGCACGGACATCACGGTCAATATGAACCTGGCGAATGTGGTCGGTCGGTGAAAGAAAAGACAGTGTCGACCGCGGCGCCGGATCCCGGACATCTCGGCCATGCCGGACGTTCCAATGCATCGTATAGAGATGCTCGATTTCTCCATGGCAACAGAGAGCGTCCATAACCTCTGCCTCAAAACTGTCCCGGGCCTCTCGAATTTTCATCACCCTAGCTAGCATCCACCGCTGAGCATCCATCTGCTTTCGTTCGAGCAGATCAATCTGAGCACTCACCCGCGCCTTTTGCTCTCCATCACGAGGCTCGACCCGCAGCCAACGCCGAAGGTTGCCGATGTAATCGTCGACCTCTTCAAGACTGTTTCGGCCACGGTCCTCCAGCCTTAGAGCAGCGCGATCGAGATCAACTTCGCACTGTTCAAACATAGACAAATGCTCAAGATCGCACGCACCTAAGAAATCCCAATAGAGCGCTTCAGACGCCCATTCGAGTTCAACTGGTGGGGAGTCTTCGGGATCTCTTGGAAGTGAGCACCCTAATTCAAAGAACTTAGCGGTTAGCCATGGTGAGACTGACTCACCATCGTCGTCGATACAGGCGATTAAAGGAGCAGTCCAAGAGCTGAATGACGTTTCCATCGTAGCCCGCGACACCATTAGCCAGCCCGAACGATAACGAAGCGACCGGACCTCCCAGGCCGGGCCTGAAAAAGAATCAAGATCCAAATCGCAAGCAATCGGCAGGCTGGCGAACTCACCGTAACTCGAGCTCGGCGCCCTTCTCATGTTAGCTACGCGACCGACCAGCGAATAGTGAAAAGCAGGTTCTTCTGCGGTTGCTGGTTCAAGCTCTCGGCCACGTCGTCGAGCATGTCGGACACTTGTTTTCGCACCTCGCGGCGCCGCTCATGTTTGGAAAGTTTGAGGTCATCCATCTGGCCTTCTAGCTTCTTTATTTTGCGTCCGAGGTCGAGTTTCTGCTCCATCGAGGCATCCGGCGAACGGCGCTCCTTGCGCAGCACCTTGATCTCGGCGTCGAGCACGCCGATTTGCGCATCTAACTCGATTTCGATGTCCTTGGCGTAGTTGTCCAGCCGAGTTTCCTCTTCCTCAAGCCAGCGGAAGTTCTGTTTCTTCACTCGATCCGAGAAAGCCGAAAACTGTTCGTCTTCGATGCCCTGTAGGCCCGAAGCCTCAATGGGGTCTCGCAGTTCTTGAGCCCTTGACGGAACCATGAGCATGCGGTCGGCTGTTTCTGGAGGGATCGATACTCCGTCATCCGTCACACATGAGAGCAGGAGCTCCTCTCGTGCCGAGTTGCGCGTTCGAACCTGAGCCTTGGAGACGCGCAGCAGACCTGACTTGCCTGAAAGATTTTTGACGTCGGCGAGTTGTCCGGGAAACGCATAGTCCGCCGGGTTGAAAAGCACCGATGTCGGGCTCGACGGCTCACCTCGCGCCTTTGCCTTTTCGACAATCTCCGTCGCGAGATTCCCGTCTGAGAGCCGAAAGAACTGCCAGTCGTGGTCATCGGCGTCAGGCCACTTTGTCGTCCAGGTCTTGCCTTCGTAGTCGAACCTGAAGATTGCGTCGTGGTGGAACCTGGCGCCTGGCAACTCGGCTTGGGCCACGATGATGAGGCGCCGTGTGAAATCATTCACGGCGTTATCGAGTTCGCCTTTGCGACCCTTCAGCCGAGCGACGACATCTTGATCGAGATGCTCCAAAACCTTCGCGCGGGCCGACTGCATGTCCGAATCGATGCGATCCTGCAGCGTGGCTGTCAGGGCGTCGAACTGCTGAACAATTTCGGCCTCGGTCCGGCTAGACTGGACGATACCCAGGACGCGCTGCTCGAAGTCGACACCGCGTTCGATGGTGCCGAGAACCTCGTCGCTTGATCCGAACACGCCACTGAATAGTTTGAATTTCTGGTCGAGCAGTTCGTAGATCCGCTGCTCGGCTTGATTCTTTCGGTTCAGCATATTGACCACTGTGACGTCGATTTTTTGACCATAGCGATGGCAGCGACCAATGCGCTGTTCGACGCGCTGCGGATTCCATGGGAGATCGAAGTTGATCACGAGCGAGCAGAATTGTAGGTTGATGCCCTCGGCACCGCTTTCTGTTGCGATGAGGATCGTCTTGTCCTTGCTGCGGAAGGCATCGACAATCGCCGCCTTCATATCGGCGGTCCGCGAGCCGGATACCCTGTCAGTGCCGGCGTGTTCTTCCCGCCAAGCCTGGTAAAGAGACTTGCTGACGGGATCGCTGTTCGACCCGTTCAGAAGCGCGATCTGGCCGTTGTAGCCATTAGCGGCCAACAGCTCGCTCAGATACTTCTGTGTGCGAACGCTTTCCGTGAAGATTACGGCTTTGCGCTGGCCTCCTTTGCCTGAGATCGCATCGAGGATGCCGGGAAGCTGCGTAAGGAGCTTTTCGCCCTTCGCGTTCTGGCCAATCGACTCGGCTAGGGCCAGGAAAGACTTCAGCTCGTCCAACTCGACTGCCAACAAGGCTGCGTCAATGACTTGTTCTTCAGCCTCCTCCTTGTCCTCAAGTTCCTCAGCGATCTCCGCGATCGTCTCGATGTCGTCGGTAACGGTCTCGTCGACGCGTTGGCGTTTTTCTAAACGTTCGATCAGAGATCGGAGGTAGCCGGTGACGGCAAAAGTCGATGACCCGAGGATCTTACGGACCTGAAGCACCACGAGTTGGTTGGCGCGGTCGCCGTAGGAGATGGTGTCCTTACGTTGCAGGAAGGTTGACACCTTTTCGTAGAGTTGCACCTCGAGGCTGGGCGGTTCAAAATCGAAGACGACCGCATTCCGCTTGGTGAAGTTGATGTGACCGGCCTCTTGAACCTGCCGGCGCAGCGTGCGGTAGCAGACCGGTATGAGGCGCTCGCGCAGCGCCTCAAGGGATGCCGGCGTGGCACGAGCCCCTGTGTAGAGAGTCTTGAAAGCTTCCTCACCGCCGAAATGATTGTCGTCAATCATCGACACAATGCCGAAAAGTTCCATAAGGGAGTTCTGTAGCGGGGTGGCCGTAAGCAACACCTTGAATGGCTCCTTCAAGGCGTCTTTCAGGAGCTTCGACCGGAGAGCACCCGGTTTGTAGACGTTGCGCAACCGATGTGCCTCGTCGAACACCACTAGGTCCCACTTGGTCAAGGCGAGTTCATCGGAACAACGCGCCGCGAACTCGTAACTCGAGATGATGATTCCGGGAGCATCACGGAACGGCTTGGCGCGCCCTTCCTTTTTCAAGATCTTGTAGGTAGCTGACTCCAAAATCGTTGCCGGTAGCGAAAACTTCTCGCGCAGCTCCTGTTCCCACTGCTTGCGCAGCGAGGCCGGGACAATCAGAAGGATGCGGCGTTTCTGCTCAGCCCATTTCTGGCCCATGACGAGACTAGCTTCGATCGTTTTGCCGAGGCCCACTTCGTCAGCAAGAAGAACGCCTTTCGAGAGCGGTGACTTCAAAGCGAACAAGGAGGCTTCCACCTGATGCGGATTCATTTCGACCCGCGCCGCCGTCAGAGACCGTGTGAATGCGTCCTGCTCAAAGCCATCTAAAGTTATGCGATGGCTGTGATAGTGACCCTGAACTCGTGCGTAAGAACCCAAAATTCCCCCAAATTGATTTCACTCGAAACCCGATGTCAAGTCGGATCGAGGATGCCCCGACGATTTCTACTAAGCCGATCAAAATATCGCAAGCTGGGGATACATGATTCGAGCACAGTCTTGTTGCCTAGCTATTTGGCCTGCTGGGGTATGTATTTGGGGTCATCGCGCTACATCGAGCCTTCGTGCGCCGTAAATGCGCTGTCGTTTTAAAATTCATACCGCGGTAGCCGCGCAATCGCGGACGCCTTCGCAGTGATTGTCACATCCCCATAGTCGTCGCCGGCAGTTCGGCCCGCATGACCTTGGATCGCCTCAAGTATCCGTCCAGCCACGCCGATCTCAAGACCGACTGTCTTGAACCTATGTCGCCAACCATGGCTGGGGCTCACGCCTTCTGGGATGACCTTCTTAGCCTGCAACCACTCACTTATTCGGCCTGCGACGGTTCGCGCCGGAAGGGTCCCGTCCTTTTTTTCTGAGGCTGGATAGAAGAGCGGGCCGTCGGCAGCGCCCTCCACGAAATCCATCAAGCCAAGGTCGATTAGCTGCTGATGCAAGGGAACATCGCGATAGTTGCCAGCCTTCACCGAACCAGCGTTGGGGGCAATCCGAACGACCGGCACACCTTTTTCATAACGGAAGTCCTGTTTCCGAAGCTGAGTGATCTCTGCAATGCGTGCCCCGGTGTGCGCGCATAGGATGGGCGACCAACGCTTCGCGGCGGTCGTCTGCGGTGCTTCCCGCGTTTGTGGATTGTCCGAATGTTTCGGTTGATGGTCGCTAGCGACCTTCAAAACCACAACCGCCTCGTCCAGGGTAAAACCTTTTTCGCGCGAGTGCTGCCTTTTCGAAACCTTGATACGAACGTTTTCCGCCACGTTGGTTTCGAGCCGATCATTGTTCACGGCCCATTTCAAGACCGTGCGCACGGATGCCAGATACACGTCACCTACGGTCTTGCTCGCAAGAGTTTTCAGGCTCGCATCTTTCCAATCGAGGAGGTTCTGCTTGGTGAGCTTACGGGCGTCGTTATGCCGGATGAAATTGGACAGGTCAGCGAAAACAGGCGTCCAACGCTTGCGAGCCTCCCGGCCCTTCCCGTCGGCGGCACGCTCATCCAGGTAGTCAGTAAGCAGTCCTTTGAGGGAAACCGGCTGGCGGTCATCCTCGACCGGCTGGGCGGTGGTTAGCAACGGGTGCGAGGGCTCGCCCTTGAAGTCACCGTCATTTCGCTCGTGTTGCCGGGACATGGCCTCATAGGCGGAGACGCAAAGGGCCTGTGCGATCAGGCGCCATTCCAGACCACCTTTGGTGGCTGAATGATTGCCTAACGACTTGAACTCCTCGAGGCGCTCGCCGATCAGCCGTTCCAGCTCATCATCGGACAGCTTTCCCGAGTAGCCGTCTCGAAAGAGCCTGGCAGCCTCGTAGTCGACCTCAAAGCCCGCATATTGATAATGGTGCGCACGGATCTCTGCATCGTCGGCCAGGCGCATTTGATAGTCTCGGCTGGCAATTTGTGGTGGAAGAAGTGGATAGCGGCCGACAGTGATGGACTGTTCGCCAGCCGCGACGGCGCGGCGCTCGCCAAGTGCAATCTCATGCTGAAGAGTGGCGACAGCACCAGGCAGCATCTTCAGGGCTGTCCTGTAGTCGGGACCAAGCCCTGTTCGCAATTCCGTTTTCCCGATATACGGCCGAAGCTCTTTCGGGACTACAAGCCGTGCAAAATAGCGGCCGTCCCGATTCAGGAGATTTCGAACACGACCGGTCATCAGTTCCATCCGAATTGTTACGGCATTTGTAACGTCAGAATGGACAGAAACCGTTGCGTGTCAATGACTTCAATGATTTCAATGGGATAATCTGGTGCTGCGAGAGAGGATTGAACTCTCGACCTCTCCCTTACCAAGGGAGTGCTCTACCACTGAGCTACCGCAGCCGCTGATGGCGGGGCTTCTGCCATATCGAACCGGCAAGCGCAAGGCCAAGTGCAAAGCATCTGTGAAAGCCTTTGCCGGATACGTTTTGATGACATGGCCGCGCCACAATGTTGGTTATGCCTGAATAGCGGGCTGGCCGGCCGCCGGCTAGGACGGGACGATGAACGATAAGACAATTCCACCGAAAAAGGGCGGCACCGGCCGCAAGGACCGCCTGGCCGAGCAGCTGCGCGCGAATCTGCTGAAACGCAAGGCGCAGTCGCGCTCGCGGCGCGCCGGCGACGCCGGCAAGCGGCCGGACGGGGTCGGCGCGGCGAAGGAAATACAAAAAGATTAACTCAAATCCGCCACTCTTGGGTCGGGTGCCAGGAAATCCTATTTCTTGAACCAGCTTGGCCGATGGTCTAGACGGGCCGATACTCAAACGATTGAAACCGGCTTTCAGGGCCGAGGGGATAGTCTTCATGGATCGCATCAGAATTGTCGGCGGCAACAAGCTCGCCGGAAGCATTCCGATCTCGGGCGCGAAAAACGCCGCCCTGCCGCTGATGATCGCGTCGCTTCTGACAGACGACACGCTGACGCTCGAAAACGTGCCGCATCTGGCCGATGTCGAGCAGCTGATCCGCATCCTGGGCAATCACGGCGTCGATTATTCGGTCAACGGACGCCGCGAAAAGCAGAATGAAGGCTATTCGCGCACCATCAATTTTTCCGCCCGCAACATCGTCGACACGACGGCCCCCTACGAGCTGGTGTCGAAGATGCGCGCTTCGTTCTGGGTCATCGGCCCGCTGCTGGCCCGCATGGGCGAGGCCAAGGTGTCGCTTCCGGGCGGTTGCGCCATCGGCACGCGGCCGGTCGACCTGTTCCTGGAAGGCCTGCAGGCGCTGGGCGCCGACATCGACGTCGACACCGGCTACGTTATCGCCAAGACCAGGAACGGCCGCCTCGTCGGCAACCGTTACGTCTTTCCGAAAGTGTCGGTCGGCGCCACCCATGTGCTGATGATGGCGGCGTCGCTCGCCAAGGGCGAGACGGTGCTTGAGAACGCCGCCTGCGAGCCCGAGATCGTCAACCTCGCCGAATGCCTCAATGCCATGGGCGCCAGGATTTCCGGCGCCGGCACGCCAACCATCACCATCGACGGCGTCGAGGCGCTGTCGGGCGCGCGCGTGCGCGTCATCCCGGACCGGATCGAGACCGGAACCTATGCCATGGCCGTCGCCATGACCGGCGGCGACGTCGTGCTCGAGGGCGCGCGTCCCGATTTGCTACAGACCGCGCTGGACGTGATCTCGCAGACGGGCGCCGAGATCACGCCGACCAATTCCGGCATCCGCGTCAAGCGCAACGGCGCCGGCATTTCACCGGTCGACGTGACGACGGCGCCCTTCCCGGCCTTCCCCACCGATCTACAGGCGCAGTTCATGGGGCTGATGACCATGGCCAAGGGCAAGTCGCGCATCACCGAGACGATCTTCGAAAACCGCTTCATGCATGTGCAGGAACTCGCGCGCCTGGGCGCCCACATCACGCTTTCGGGCCAGACGGCGATCGTCGACGGCGTGCCGAAATTGAAGGGCGCGCCTGTCATGGCGACCGACCTTCGCGCTTCCGTTTCGCTGGTCATTGCCGGCCTGGCGGCCGAAGGCGAAACCACGGTCAACCGCGTCTATCATCTCGACCGCGGCTTCGAGCGGCTTGAGGAAAAACTGTCCAATTGCGGCGCGGTGATCGAGCGGATCTCGGCTTAGGTCGATCGCCGCCCGCCTCACGGCTGCGCGGACCGGAATGACCTCCGGATTCCTGCTTGAGCATGATCTTTTCCGAAAAGCGGTTTCCACTTTTCGGGATCATGCTCTAACAGAAGGCTGAACAGTCAATTTTCAGGTGCGAAATCCGCATGAACGGCCTCAAGCTTATCGCCCTCGACGACCAGGACCTGAGCATCGTCTCCGCCCACGTCCAGGACGCCGTGATGAAAGTCTCGGACCTTGAATACCTTCCCGCGGCCAAGCGTTTCGTGCTGACCATGAACCGTTTCGTCTGGGAGGCCAAATCGGGCTTCTTTCGCCAGCACAATGAACGGCGCCAGGCCGTGCTGCATTTCGATCGGGTTCTGGGCGCCAAGACCAGCGGCATTGCCCGCGACAAGCCGGCCGAAGTGCTGTCGCTGCTGGCGATCAGCTTCATCGAGATCAGCAAGCCGGCCGGCATCGTCGAGCTGATCTTTTCCGGAGGCGGCGCGATCATGCTCGATGTCGAATGCATCGAGGCCCGCCTTGCCGATGTCGGCGGCGCGTGGGAAGCCACGTCGCGTCCCGTGCACAGGGCTTGAGCGATGGCCATCACGCTTCGTCAGTCCGACGCCGATTTCGAACAGCGTTTCGCCGCTTTCCTCACCACTAAGAGGGAAGTGTCGGCCGATGTCGACGCGGCCGTGCGCCAGATCATCGCGCGCGTGCGCGCCGACGGCGACGCCGCCCTCGTCGATTTTACCAGACGCTTCGACCGGGCCGACCTCAGGGAACTTGGCATTGCCGTGTCGAAGGACGAGATCGCCCGCGCCTATGCCGCTTGCGACCACCAGACGATCGAGGCGCTCGAATTCGCGCGCGACCGCATCCGCGCCTACCACGAGCGGCAGCGGCCGAAGGACGACCGCTTTACCGATGCCGCGGGCGTCGAGCTCGGCTGGCGCTGGACCGCGGTCGAGGCGGTCGGGCTCTACGTGCCGGGCGGCACTGCGAGCTATCCGAGTTCGGTGCTGATGAACGCCATACCGGCCAAGGTCGCCGGCGTGGAGCGCATCGTCATGGTGGTGCCGGCACCCGGTGGCGTCATCAATCCGCTTGTGCTGGTGGCGGCCGATCTTGCCGGCGTGCCGGAAATCTATCGCGTCGGCGGCGCCCAGGCGATCGCTGCCCTGGCTTATGGCACCGAGACGATCAAGCCGGTCGCCAAGATCGTCGGCCCCGGCAATGCCTATGTCGCGGCGGCCAAGCGCCAGGTGTTCGGCACCGTCGGCATCGACATGATCGCCGGCCCCTCGGAAGTGCTCGTCGTGGCCGACGGCGACAATGATCCCGACTGGATCGCCGCCGATCTTCTGGCCCAGGCCGAACATGACGCGTCGGCACAGTCGATCCTGATCACCGACGATCCGGCCTTTGGCAAGGCGGTGGAAGAGGCGGTCGAACGGCAGCTGCCAAACCTGCCGCGCGCGGAGACGGCAGCGGCGAGTTGGCGCGATTTCGGCGCGGTGATCGAGGTCGAGGCGATCGAGGCGGCGCTGCCGCTGGTCGACCGTATCGCGGCCGAGCATGTCGAACTGGCAATCGACGATGCCGAGGGTTTCCTGTCGCGGATGCACAATGCCGGTGCCGTATTTCTCGGCCGCCATACGCCGGAAGCCATCGGCGACTATGTCGGCGGTTCCAACCACGTGCTGCCGACGGCACGCTCGGCGCGTTTCTCGTCAGGCCTTTCGGTACTCGATTTCGTCAAGCGCACCTCGATCCTGAAGCTCGGGCCCGAGCAATTGCGCGCGCTGGCGCCCGCCGCGATCGCGCTGGCCAAGGCGGAAGGGCTCGACGCGCATGGACGCTCCGTCGCCATACGGCTGAACATGTAGGCGCCATGTCGGGCTCCGATCAAACCCGTGCGAGGCTGATCGATGTCGAACTCGATGAATCGATCGGCCGTTCGACGCCCGACGTCGAGCACGAACGCGCGGTGGCGATCTTCGACCTGATCGAGGAGAACAGTTTTCAACCGGTCAACGACAGCGGCGCCGGCCCCTACCGGCTGAAGCTGTCGCTGGCCGAGTCCCGCCTGGTTTTCGCCGTGACGCGCGACGACGGTTCCGCCGTGGTCACCCATATCCTGTCGCTGACGCCGCTCAGGCGCATCGTCAAGGACTACTACATGATCTGCGAAAGCTATTACGACGCCATTCGCTCCTCGACGCCGAGCCATATCGAGGCGATCGACATGGGTCGCCGCGGCCTGCACAATGAGGGTTCGCAGACGTTGATGGACCGGCTCGCCGGCAAGATCGACATCGATTTCGACACGGCGCGCCGGCTGTTCACGCTGGTCTGCGTGCTCCATTGGCGGGGTTAACCCCTGACCGCCGGCGCGCAGCCCCGTTCGATCCTGTTCCTGTGCGGCATGAATGCCGTGCGCTCGCCGATGGCCGAACTGTTGGCGCGACGCATGCTGCCGGCCAGCACCTTCGTCGCCTCGGCGGGCGTGCGCAGCGGCGAGCGTGACCCGTTCGTCGATGCCGTGCTTGCCGAGGAAGGCCTGTCGCTGGGCGAGCGCCACCCAAGGACGATGGACGAGCTGGAAGACGACTATTTCGATCTCATCGTCACGCTCGCGCCGGAGGCGCACCATGCCGCGCTGGAGCTCACCCGCTCGCTCGCCGTCGAGGTCGAATACTGGCCGACGCCGGATCCTACCGGCGCCAGCGGCACGCGCGAGCAGATCATCGCGGCCTATCGCGATGTGCGTGAACGGCTGAAGTTGCGCATAGGCCGACGTTTTTTGCTTCCGGAAGCAAAAAACGCGACGGATTAAGCGTGTTCACAAGCCGACGATTATCATATAGGTTCCGCCGAATTTCCGGCTAGAGTCGGATGCGGTTGGGTCTCTTCGACCTGACAGCTTCCGACTCTAGATCAAAGAAGTAGAGCATGATGTCGTCCGAAAACCGCCTCATACTTTTCGGCATCATGCTCTAAACGCCGGGAAACCATCCAAGCAAAGGTATCGAATGCCGAAGGAAGAAGTCCTCGAGTTTCCGGGTGTCGTCACGGAACTGCTGCCCAACGCCATGTTCCGAGTGAAACTCGAAAACGAACACGAAATCATAGCCCATACGGCCGGCCGCATGCGCAAGAACCGTATCCGCGTGCTGACCGGCGACAAGGTCCTGGTCGAGATGACGCCCTACGACCTGACCAAGGGCCGCATCACCTATCGTTTCAAGTAAGATCAAGGCCGACTGGTCCGCGATGAGCATTTTGCTGAAGCTGGTGCTTGCCTCGGGTTCGCCGCGCCGCATTGAACTCCTGCAGCAGGCCGGCATCGAACCGGACCGCATATTGCCTGCCGACATCGACGAGACGCCGCTGCGTGCCGAGCATCCGCGCTCGCTGGCCAAAAGGCTGTCGAAGGAAAAGGCCGAAAAGGCATTCGCCTCGCTGAAGTCGGAAACCGACTACGCGCCGGCCTTGGTGCTGGCCGCCGACACGGTGGTCGCTGTCGGGCGGCGCATCCTGCCCAAGGCCGAGACGCTCGACGATGCCGCCAACTGCCTCGGATTGCTGTCGGGGCGTTCGCACCGGGTCTATTCCGGCATCTGCCTGATCACGCCCGGCGGCAAACTGCGCCAGCGGCTGGTCGAGACGCGCGTGCGGTTCAAGCGGCTGCCGCGCGAGGAGATCGACGCCTATGTCGCGTCGGGAGAATGGCGCGGCAAGGCCGGCGGCTATGCCGTGCAGGGGCTCGCGGGCGCTTTCGTCGTCAAGCTGGTCGGCTCCTACACCAATGTCGTCGGCTTGCCGCTTTACGAGACCGTAGCGTTGCTTTCGGGCGAAGGCTTCAAGGTCCATCAAAACTGGTCCTCGGCGCGGCCATGAGCGCGGACGACAAGGTGACGCCGCTGCGGCCAAGGCGCCCCTGCCCCGAATGCGGCAAGCCTTCGGCGCGCGAGACCTACCCGTTCTGCTCCAAGCGCTGCAAGGACATCGACCTCAACCGCTGGCTGAAGGGCGCCTATGTCATCAAAGCCCGCGACGACGAGGAAGAACCCGACGCCGACGAGCCGAAATAAGCTAAGAGCGACGCTTGGTCAGGCGGCTTCAGTCTTGCGGCTCACGCGCGCCCAGGCCGGCAGCCAGTCGCCGTGAGCGGCAAGAAGCTCGTCCACCAGTGACCATATCTGGTCGAGGTCGAGCTCGGCTGCCGTGTGCGGATCCATCATCGCCGCATGATAGATGTGTTCCCGGTTCTCGCTCGTCAGCGCCCGCACCGTCAGTTCCTGCACGTTGATGTTGGTGCGGATCAGCGCCGTCAATTGCGGCGGCAGGTCGCCGATGTAAGTCGGCTGGATGCCGGAGGCGTCGACCAGGCACGGCACCTCGGCGGCGCACTCGCGGGGCAGCGAGGTGATGCAGCCATTGTTGCGAACATTGCCGTAGATCACCGACGGCTCGCCGGTCCAGACCGAATTCATGATCGAGGAGGCATATTCCTTTGACTGCTCGACTTCGATGCGCTCGGCCGAACGGTAGGCCTCCGCCTGTCCCTGCCAACGCTCGATCTGCTCGATGCAGCGCTTGGGATATTCATCCAGCGGGATACCGTATTTCTCGATCAGGTCGGGACGGCCGCTCTTGATGAAATAGGGCGTGTATTCGGCGAAATGCTCCGAGCTTTCGGTGACGAAATAGCCGAGCCGGGTCAGCATCTCGTAGCGCACCTTGTTGGGGCAGCGCGGATTCCAGCCGGGCTTGGGCGCGCGGCCCTCGCGATAGGCGCGCAGGAGATCTGGGTAGAGGTCGCGGTAGGAGCCGTCGGCCTGGCGGTGCTCGAACTTCAGGTAGAATGCCATGTGGTTGATGCCGGCCGAGCGATAACGGATGTCCTCGTAGGGAAGATCGAGATCGTGCGCCAGTTCCATCGCGGTGCCCTGCACCGAGTGGCACAGCCCGACCTGCCTGATCTCAGGATATTTCTCCGATATCGCCCAGGTGTTGATCGCCATCGGATTGACGTATTGCAGCATG
Source organism: Mesorhizobium sp. B2-4-7 (assembly GCF_006442685.1). Classification (NCBI taxonomy): domain Bacteria; kingdom Pseudomonadati; phylum Pseudomonadota; class Alphaproteobacteria; order Hyphomicrobiales; family Phyllobacteriaceae; genus Mesorhizobium; species Mesorhizobium sp. B2-4-7. The sequence continues at coordinate 47,973 of NZ_VFVH01000015.1, read as the reverse complement.
ATCGCATCGGGGCAGACGGCGAGCACATCCTCGCAGATCTTCCACAGATGCGGCACGGTCCTCAAGCCTCGCATGATGCCGCCGACGCCGAGCGTGTCGGCGATGGTCTGGCGCAGGCCATATTTCTTCGGCACTTCAAAGTCGGTGACGGTGCAGGGCTCGTAGCCGCCGATCTGGAAGGCGACGACGACGAAATCGGCACCGGCCAGCGCCTTGCGCTGGTCGGAATAGGTCTCCGCTTTCGCCTTCACGCCGAGCGTCGCGATCAGCTTGTTGACGACGACGGCACTCTCTTCCAGCCGCTGCGGATCGATGTCCATCAGCGCGATCGTCGCGCCCGAAAGCGCCGGCCGCTGCAGCACGTCACCGACGATGTTCTTCATGAACACGGTCGAGCCGGCGCCGATGAAAGTGATCCTGGGATTTCTTGCCACGCTAACCTCCGGCATGTGTTCAGGCCACGTCGAAAGCGGCCCGGACGAGCCGTTCGGTGTAGGCGGTCTTGGGATTGGTGAGGACCTCGTCGACAGGTCCCTGTTCGACGATCTTGCCGTGCTGCATGACGATGACGCGGTGACACAGAGCGCGCACCACCTTGAGATCGTGCGAGATGAAAAGATAACTCAGGCCACGCTCGTCCTGCAGCCTGCGCAAGAGATCGATGACCTGCGCCTGGACGGAGAGGTCCAGCGCCGATGTCGGCTCGTCGAGCAGGATGAATTCCGGTTCCAACGCGATGGCTCGGGCGATGGCGACGCGCTGCCGCTGTCCGCCGGAGAACTCGTGCGGAAATCGCGAAAGGATGTCGCCCGGCATGCCGGCGCTGACCAGCGCCTCGCGCACCCGCTCGACCCGCTCGCGCCGCGTCGCTCCGATGCCGTTGACGATCAGCCCTTCCTCGATGATCTGCCCGATCGTCATGCGCGGGTTGAGCGAGGAGAACGGATCCTGGAAGACGACCTGCATGCGCGATCGCAGCGGCCGCATCTCGGCCCGTGACAGCCCATGGATCGGCTGGCCGTCGAAACGGATCTCGCCGCGCTTGGCATCGATCAACCTGAGCAGGCACTGGCCGAATGTGGTCTTGCCGGAGCCGGATTCGCCGACCAGTCCCAGTGTTTCGTGGCGGCAAAGCTTGAGATCGAGATCGTCGACGGCGACCAGCTCGCGCCAGTCGGGTTTGAGGAAGGTGCCGTGACGCAGCATGAAGCAGACGCGCACCCCGTTCGCTTCGAGGATGGTGCCGGAGCCCTCCGGCAGCGGTTGTGGCCGCCCGCGCGGTTCGGAGGCGAGCAGTCGTTGCGTATAGGGATGCTGGGGATCGGAGAACAGACGTTCGGTGACGTTATGCTCCCGCATCTCGCCATGCTGCATGACATAGACGTAGTCGGAGAATTTGCGCACGACCGTGAGGTCATGGGTGATCAGGATCACCGCCATGCGCAGCTCTTTCTGCAGATTGCGGATCAGGTTCAGGATCTGTGCCTGGACGGTGACGTCGAGCGCCGTCGTCGGCTCGTCGGCGATCAGCACGTCGGGGTCGTTGGCCAGCGCCATGGCGATCATCACGCGCTGGCGCTGGCCGCCCGAGAGCTGATGCGGATATTGCTTGAGCCGCGCGACGGGATCCGGGATCTGGACATGCTGCAGGAGTTCGAGCGCCCGTGCCCAGGCTTGCCGCCGGCCGACCTTGCGATGAACCCTGATCGCCTCGACGATCTGGCTGCCGATCGTATAGATCGGATTGAGCGAGCTCATCGGCTCCTGGAAGATCATCGAGATGCGGTTGCCGCGCAGCTTGCGCCGGGCGCTTTCGGGGAACTTCAGGATGTTCTGCCCATCATAACAGACGGTCGATCTCGGCGACACGGTGGCGCGCCGGGACAGCAATCCCATGACGGTGCGCGCCGTCACCGATTTGCCGGAACCGGATTCGCCGACGATGGCGATCGTCTCGCCGCGATAGAGCTGGAACGAGACGTCCTTGACCGCCTCGACCGTGCCGTGCTCGACCTTGAAGACGACCTCGATGTTGCGGGCATCGATGACGGGTTCTCCCTGGCGTCCGTCATGGTCGTGCCGGACGGAAGGTGCGAAAGGTTCGGCGAGCGCGAGCGTCATCCCAACCACCTCAATAAGGATCGACGGCGTCGCGCAGCCCGTCGCCCAGCGCGTTGAAGGCAAAGACGGTGACCAGCACGAAACCGACCGGCGACAGGATCCACGGATAGGTGCCGATGACGGAGTAGGTCGCGGTGTCCTGCAGCATCAGCCCCCACGAGATCAGCGGCGGCTTCACCGCGAAGCCGAGGAACCCGAGGAAGGATTCGAGCAGCACCACGGTGGGGATCGCCAGCGTCACCGCGACGATCACATGGCTCATCACATTGGGGAAGATGTGCTGCATGATGATGCGCCGGTCGGTGGCACCGACCGCCATGGCGGCGCGTACGTATTCAATGCGCGCAAGCGCCAGCGTCTTGCCGCGCACCTCGCGCGACATCTGCGCCCAGCCCAGCGCCGACATGACGATGATGACGAAGGCGAGGAAGACGTTGGTGGGCGCGGTGACCGGGATCAGCGTCGTCAGCGCCAGATAGAGCGGCAGCTGCGGGAAGGCCAGCACGAGTTCGACGAAGCGCTGCATCCAGACATCGAACCGACCGCCGAAATAGCCGGAAGCCATGCCGACCGTAGTGCCGATGACGGTGATGATGAAGACCACCGTCAGCGCGATCATCAGCGAGACGCGCGAGCCATGGATGGCGCGCGAGAGCACGTCGCGTCCGAACTTGTCGGTGCCGAGGAAATGCACCGGCTGGCCGTCCATCGAACCGAAGAAATGCCGGTTCGCCGCAATGAGCCCGAAGAGCCTGTAGGGCGCGCCGTCGACGAAAAGGCCGAGCAGTCTTGGATGATCATAGTCGGGACCGACGATGGGCTGAAAGGTGACCGGATCGAGATCCGCCGAATCCGCCAGCGCATAGACCCTGGGCCGGGCGACGAAGTTGCCGTCCCTGTCGTGGAAAATAGGGGTTTGCGGCGGCGCGAAGGCGACATCGGTCACCTTCGGGTCCATCGGCGCCAGGAACTCGGCGAATACCGCCATGAGGATCAGCAGCATGACGAGCCAGAACCCCGCCATGCCGGTCCAGGAGCGCTTCAGCCGGCGCCAGACGAGCGCGGTGTAGCTCTCGTTGCCGCGCGCGGGTCTCTCGACGGGTCCTTCGGCCGGCAGCGGCGGCGGCGATGTATCGCGGGCTAGCATCTAGCTCTCCCCGAACTGGCGCACGCGCGGATCGAGCAGGACCAGCAACATGTCGGCGACGATGTTGCCGACGATCAGCGTGGCCGACAGCACCATCATGAAAGTGGCGGTGACATAGACGTCGCCGACCGCCATCGAGCCGACGATCGCCGGGCCGACGGTCGGCAGCGCGAAGATGATCGCCGTCTCGATTTCGCCGGTCAGCATGTAGGGCAGCACCACGCCCTGATACATGACCAGCGGATGCAGCGCATTGGGCACGGCGTGTCGCATGACGACGGCGCTGCCGGTCAGCCCCTTGGCTCTGGCCGTCTCGACATATTGCGCATTCAGCGTGTCGAGCAGATTGCCGCGCATGACGCGCATGTTGTAGGCGAGCCCGCCGAAGGTGGCGATCGCGACCACCGGCCAGACATGCTTGACCAGATCGACGAACTTGGCCCACGACCATGGCGCACCGCCATATTGCGGCGAGAAGAAGCTGCCTATCTCCGAGACGTTGAACTGGAAGACCAGGAGATAGACGATGATCAGCGCCATCAGGAAGCGCGGCACCGTCATGCCGAGGAAGGAAATGGCCGAAAGTGTCGAGTCGATCCAGGTGTATTGCCTGGTTGCCGCCCAGATGCCGAAGGTGATGCCGAGCACCGAGGCGAGCAGATGGCACACAAGCGCCAGGATGAGGGTGCGCGGCAGGCGCTCGCCCACGACGTCGGCTACCGGCTTGTTGTAGTAGAGGCTGTAGCCGAAATCGCCGCGGGTGACGATGCCGCCGATCCAGTTGAGATACTGGACGGGCAGCGGCTTATCGAGGCCATGTTCGATCCGGTAGGCGTTGGCCTGAGCGTCGGCTTCGGCGAAGGAAGCGCCTCCCTGGTTGATCAGCTGCGAGCGGATGTAGTCGGCATAGTCGCCGGGCGGTGCCTGGATGATGGCGAAGGTGACGAGGCTCAGTATGGCAAGGACCGGGATTGCCGACGCTATGCGCATGAGCAGAAATCGCAGCATGGACGGTCGCTTCCTCGTCTTGCCGATCGCGTCTTTTTGGTGCGTTCGGAGGTTGCCTTTGTCCGGCCGCGCCAGCGGCGCGGCCGGAGGTCTCAGTCAGGGGAGGTAAACTTACATCGGGCCCTTGTCTCCAGGCTTGCCGGGCAGCTCTTCCGGGAACAATTCGTATTTCGCCTGCTTGTCGGCCGCCACGAAGACCCGTTCTCGAATGATCGAATCCTCTGCCCAGTTGAACATGTAGATCGGCGTGCCCTTTGGAACGTTGGAGAAGCGCTTATTGACGATCAGCGCACCGGGATATTCCGTCAGGCCGACATTGTAGACGTGCTCCGTCGAAATCTTCTGGAAGTCTCTCATCAGGGCGGCGCGCTGGTCATTGTCCTCAGACGTGACAAATTTGTTGACGATGTCGACGAGGTCCTTCTCGAAAGGCATCAGGTCGACCTCGCCGCTTTCAGGTGCGCGGTGATCCCAGCTGGTCTTGGGGCCGACGGGAGCGAGCTGCACGGTGTTCTGCACGACGGAGGTCAACTCCTGGTCGTTGCGCCGGATCAGCCAGTCGAAGCGCCCGGAATATTGCGAGGCATCGCGCTGGGTGCCGTTGAGACCGTTGAGCACGATCCGCAGCCCGAGCTTCTCCATCTGGGCGACAACGCCTTCGGCGAGGCTCTTGTCGGTGCCGTAGTCATTGTTGACCAGCATGACGATCTCGACATTCTTGCCGCCGGCCGTGCCGGCCGGGAAGTTCACGAAACCGTCGCCATCGGTATCCTTGAGTCCGGCCTTGGCGAGTTCGGCCTTAGCGCCCTCGAGGTCGAAGGGATAGTAGACCGTCGACTTGCGGTCATAGAAGCTGGTGCCGGAGGACAAGCCGCCGGGGTAGATGGCGGTGAACGGCCCCTTGACCAGGGAGTTGCCAAGCGCCTTGCGGTCGAGCGCCATGGTAACGGCCTTGCGGAAATCCTCATTGCGGTTCAGCTCGCGAATCGCCTGACCGCGCTCGTCCGGGTTGCCCCAGCCATTAGCGGAAAAATTGAGGCGCAGATTATAGCCGATCAGCCGTGGACCGAACGCCAGGCGTGCAGGCGCATTCGCCTCCGCGGCCCGCTTCAGCGAGGCGACGAAGTTCTCCGGCTGCTCCAGATTGGAGAAATCGCCCGAGCCGGCCACCGCCTGGACATCGCGGTCGGCCCAGGTGGACAGCTTGTAATGTAATTCGTTGAGGTAGGGCAGCTGATTGCCCTTCTCATCGACCTTCCAATAATAGGGATTGCGGCGCATGACGATGATGTCGTCTGGCCGGTATTCAACCGGCACCCAGGCGCCCATGACCGGCATGTTCATATATTCCGGCGGGAAGGCGTTCTTGAACTGGTCGTAGGTGTTCTTCGAATATTTCGGATGCTGCGGCTTCAATATGTGCGCGGGGCCAGGACAGAAAGTGCCGTAGGCCATCGCGTAGAGATACTGTTTCGGGAAGGCTTCCTTGAAGGTCCACTCGACGGTGTAGTCGTCGACCTTCTTGAGCGTGGTGCCGACGCCGAACGTTTCCTGGGTGGCACCATTGAGCGGCGAGACATTGGGATCGACGACCTCGTCGTCCCAGTAGAACATGACGTCGTCTGAGTTGAAGGGCGCGCCGTCGGACCATTTGGCACCCTCGACGAGGTGCATGGTGAGCTTGTGGCCATCCGCCGACCAGTCCCAGCTTTTGGCGAGGTTGGGCAGCGGTTCGGTGTCCTTGGCCTCGACCTGGAACAGCGGCGCGGTGCGCGTCAGGCATTCGGACAGGCCGATATCGATGCCGCCCCATCCCTGCGTCTGACCGGCGCCGTAGTTCCAGCCTTCCGGCCGCCCGCCGATAACGTGGCGCATTGTATCGCCGTAGACGCCGATGCCATCAGGCATGTTGCCCGTCTTGAAAACCAAGGGCTCCTTCGGCAGCCTGTCTTTCACCGGCGGCAGCTTGCCGGCCTTGACGTATTTCTCGGTCACCCAGTCCGGCTCGTGATAGTCGGGCAGCGCCTTGAACTCCAGGATGGACTCGCGCGGCACATAAGTGATCTTGCCTTCGGCCGGAAACGCCGCCGGTACCGGCGGGACCGTCGGCTCGGAGGCGAAAGCGTTGAGCGCCGGGACGGAGACGCCCAGCGCCAGTCCCGCGACCATGCCAATGCTGCGTAGGTTCCTCATTGTCTCCTCCCTCGTGTTCGGACGTTTTGTTTTGCTGCTGCTCGTCTTCTGCCCGGACGGCGACCGCGGCGGACCTGTCTCCCGCAGGCCCGTCGCCGCCACCTGGGTTTTCAGCCGGCCTGCTTCAGCGCGGCCTTTTCGGCGCGCAACTCCTCGATCGAGCGGACGCTGCGCCAAGCGGCGCCCGCCCATTCGCGGGTCTTGACCCTGGATTTCGACAACCTCTCTTTTGCCGCCGGAACGGCGTGCGCATATTGCGGCAGCCAGGCGGCTTCAGCGACGACCATTTCGTCGACCATCTGCCAGACCTCCTCCGGTGTCGATACCGCACCAACCAGCGGGTCATGCAGCACGGCAAGCTTGAGCAGGTCGATGTCGCCGGATATGGCGGCATGCACCGACATGCGCTGGACATTGATCGAGGATATGCAGGTCGCGGCACATGCTTCCGGCAAGGTGATGCCGGCCGCCATGTTGATGCCGAAGCGGTCGACGAAGCCGGGCGATTCGACGATGGCGTCCTGCGGCAAATTGGTGATGACACCGTCATTCTTGACGTTGAAGTGGCCGCGATAGACGCGGTTGGTCTCCAGCGCCTCCAAGATGTGGCTGGCATGCTCGTTGGAGCGTTTTGAAGGATCGATCGGCTTCGACGCCGCTTCGAGGAATTGCGGATATTCCGTCTCGAACCAGTTGCGGGTCTCGGTGGAATAACGGAGATAGCCGCCCGTCTCGCCATGGATCCAGTCGGACATGTCGATCCAGCGGGTGATCTCGTCCGGGCGCTTGCGGTACCAGGGAAGATACTCGGACAAATGGCCATTGCTTTCGGTCGAATAGACGCCGAAGCGCTTCAACACGTCTATGCGCAGCTTTTCCTGCCTGGAATAGACCGGGTGCGCCTCGAAGGCGGCGACCAGCTCGTCCTTGCCGATTTCGCGCCCGTTCAGGCGCAACTCGATGAACCAGGTCTGGTGGTTTATGCCGGAACAGACATAGTCGAGCTCCCGAGGTGACTTCGCGCCCAGTACCTCGGCGATCTGCTCGGCGCCGTGCTGGACCCCGTGGCACAGCCCGACCGTGTCGACCTTGCCGTACTCGATCGCCGCCCAGGTGTTCATCGCCATCGGGTTGGCATAGTTGAGGAATTTCGCATCGGTCTCGGCGACATCGCGTATATCCTTGCAGAAATCGAGGATCACCGGGATGTTGCGCTGGCCATAGAGGATGCCGCCGGCGCAGATCGTGTCACCGACGCATTGGTCGATGCCGTATTTCAGGGGGATCCTGATATCGTCGGCATAGGCTTCGAGGCCACCGACCCGCACACAGCTGATGACATAACGTGCGCCCTCGAGCGCCTTGCGGCGGTCCGTCGTCGCCGTCACCGTGGTCGGCAATTTGTTGGCCTCGACGATCCGGTCGAGGATCGCTTTGATCATCTGGAGATTGTGTTCGCTGACATCGGTCAGCGCGAATTCGATGCCCTTGAATTCCGGCACGCACAATATGTCGGTGAACAGTTTTTTGGTGAAGCCGACGCTGCCGGCGCCGATAATAGCGATTTTGAAACTCATCACCTTCACCTCGATCCGATCGAATGCTAGGCAAGGAGCAGTAAGGGAGGATATGGCCACACGCCAAGGTGCGCGTGCCAATCGAGCCGAATTCCGGCTTTTTTCCTCCCGCCCGCTCCTCGACCGCGGGTTCTTCACGTTCTTCGAGGATGGATTATGCGCTTATTCGCGAGCACGGCCAGAGAAGGATTATGCTTTCAAGGGTAATTTTGTGCTGCGGGATCTGATCGCCAACGGACAGTCGATGCGTACGATCTCGCTGCCGCGCGGTCGCCAGCGCCTGCATGCCATGCCGACGAGCACCGGCTACGAAGTGCGCGAAGGCGAAATCTATGATTGGGACGGGCGCAAGCGCGGCCAGACGCCATTCACCGTGCTCCAGCACACGATCAACGGAAGCGGCCGGCTTCGCTATGAGAACCGCGACTATCGCCTGCAGCAGAACGACACGCTGCTGGTGCTGGTGCCGCACAACCATCGTTACTGGCTGGCCAAGGACGAGCGCTGGGAATATTTCTGGATCTCGATGAATGGCGAGGAGGCGCTGCGCATCCACAAATCGATCCTCGACGTCTCGGGTCCCGTGTTCCGGCTGCAGCCGGAGACGATCGATCACCTCGCCCATTGCAGCCTGCGTCTCATCAACGGGGCCGCTGCGCCGGGGGCGGCTTCTGCGATCGCCTACGAGGCGGCGATGGCGCTCTACGACGATGTCTTCGGCTCACATGCCTTTGCCGAGAAGCAGAGCGCCATGCAGCCGGTCATCGACCACATCAACGCCAATCTCGACAGGCCGCTGCCGGTAGCGGACCTCGTGGCGATCAGCGGCCTCAGCCGGGCGCACTTCTCGCGCTGCTTCGCCGAGAGCGAAGGCATCCCGCCCGCGGAGTTCGTGCTGCAGCAGCGGCTGCAACGCGCCGCCAAGCTTTTGACCAAGGCTGACTTCCTGCCGGTGAAGGAAGTCGCCATCCTGTGCGGCTTCGAGGACGCGAACTATTTCTCGAAGGTCTTCCGCCGCTGTTACGGCATTAGCCCGGGCCAGTTCCGCACCACCGGCATGTATGCCAGCATGAGGGTTCCGGCCAGGCGCGACATCAGGGTGTCCGACGACGAGACCTGACCCCGTAGCCGTCCAGCGCAGCCTTGCATGACATGCACTACGCCGCTTGCCGGCTGCCGCCGTCCAGCCATTGGAGATCGGCAGGTGAAAGCGCGATGTCCAGGGCGCGCAAGCTGTCGTCCAGTTCGCCCAGCGTGCGCGGGCCGATCAACGGCACCGATGGGAAAGGCTGGTTGAGCACATAGGCGAGCGCAACATGGATCGGGCTCTTGCCCAGCCGCGCGGCAAGTTCGATCGCCCGGTCGCGGCGGCCGAAATTGCGCTCCGAGTACCAGACCCGCACCAGTTCTTCATTGTCGCGCCGGTCGCGCCCGGCGCGTTCGGTGAAGAAGCCGCGCCCTTGGCTCGACCAGGCGAAATTCGGCATCTGCCGGGCGGTCAGCCAGGCCTTCCAGTCATCGGTGGAGGAGGTCACGCAACCGGCCCAGATCGGCTCCAGCATTTCAGCCAGCGAGAAGTTGTTGGAGAGCGCGCCGGGCTTTTGCTTGCCGGTGCGCTCGGCATAGGCGATCGCCTCGTCCATGCGCTGCATCGTCCAGTTCGAGCCGCCGAACGGGCCACGGATGCGGCCTGCCTTGACCTCGCGGTCCATCGCATCGACGAACTCGCCGACGGGCACGTCCGGATTGTCGCGATGCATGAAATAGATATCGACATGGTCGGTTTGCAGGCGGTCGAGCGACTGGACGAGCTGCTTGCCGATCACGTCGGGATAGCAAAGCGGCGAATGTGCCCCCTTGGCGATGACCACCGACTGCTCGCGAACGCCACGGTTCTTCAGCCATTGCCCAAGCAGCGTCTCGGTGTAGCCGCCGCCATAGACATAGCCGGTGTCGAACAGATTGCCGCCAGCCTCGAAGAAGGCATCGAGCAGGATCGAACCCGAGGAGAAGGTGCGGAAATCCTCGAAACCGAGCGCCACGATCGAGGCCGGCTTCGACAGGCCCGGAATGGCGCGTTTGGCGATCGCCGTGCCGCCGGATCGCAAGGGCCGGTCGGCGATGGTGTTGGTGCGTCGCGAGGCCTTTTCGATCTCGTACTCCAACCCCACAGCCGCGCGCCATCTGTCGAGCACGCGCAAGGTGCCGAGGCTGTCGGCCCAGGCCATGCCCGGCCAGGCGAACTCCTGCCGGCCGGCAAGGATGGCGTCCCCGGCGGCGTCGACTTCGAAGGAATAGACGTGACGCTTTTCGTTCACGCTGATGGTTTCGCGCACGCCGTCCGCGCCGATCACATCGATCCGGCCGAGGCCGACATCGCGGTCGCCGCCGGCGAACCAGAAATCCGGCACTTCGATGCGGCCCCTGGTGCCGAAGATGCGCAGCACATTGTCCTGGTTGAGCGAGATGCTGCAGGAGACCTCGGCGAGGATGCCACCTGGAAAATGCAGCAGCGCGGACGCCCATTCGTCGACGCCGGACTGGCCAAGATGGGCAACGCCGGTCACCTTGTCCGGCTCGAGGAACGGCTTGCCGGCCGCGGCGCCGGCAATCAGCCGCGCTATCGAGACGGGATAGCCGCCGACGTCCAGGATGCCACCGCCGGCGAGGTCGTTGGCATAAAGCCGGTGCTGCGGCATGAAATCAGGCATGGCAAAACCGAAGCTCGACTTGATCATCCTGATCTCGCCGATGACGCCGGATTTGATCAGTTCCACCAGCTTCAGCGTCTGCGGGTGCAGCCGGTACATGAAGGCCTCGCCGAGAAAGGTGCCGGCCTTGCGCGCCGCATGCATCATGGCGTCGGCCTCGAACGCGGTCAGCGCCAGCGGCTTTTCGCACAGCACGTGCTTTCCCGCCTCCGCCGCCCGGATCGCCCATTGCGCGTGGCCCGGGTGCGGGACCGAAATGTAGATCGCGTCGATTTCCGCGTCAGTGAGCAATGCTTCGTAGCCCTCGAGAATGCGCGCGCCGGGAAAGCTCTGCGCCAGGCCCGGCTTGCCCGGATCGCGCGCACCGATGGCGACCAGCTTTCCGTTGCGGGAGGCGGCGACGCCGCCGGCGAAGGCCTTGGCGATGCTGCCCGGGCCGAGAATGCCCCAGCGGATGGGCGTGGTTGCAGTCATTGTCATTCTCCTTGCGGGATGGGAAAGGGCAGCCGATCAGCGCAGCCGCAGCCCTTTTTCGTCGAACAGGTAGGATTTGCGGATGGATACGATGATCTCTGATGTCTCGGGGACCTTGGCCGCGTCGCGCTGGATCACCACGTCCTCGCCATTGGCCGTTCTGGCGTAGAGAAAGCTCGTGCCGCCCAGGTGCTCGACCACATCGATGGTGACGGCAAGATCGGCGTCGCCTTCTCCGGCGCTGCCAAAATGTTCGGGCCGCACGCCAACGATGACCTTGCTGCCGATTGCGGGCGCGGCGCCCGTCAGCGGCTGCGTGATGCGGGTCTTCTCCTGGCCAGCGAGTTCCACCACGACGCCGCGCGCATCGCAGCCGACGACGCGGCCCTTGATGAAATTCATCTTCGGCGAGCCGACGAAACCGGCCACGAACTGATTGTCGGGATTGTCATAAAGATCGAGCGGGCGGCCGATCTGCTCGACATGGCCGCCGCGCAGCACGACGATCCGGTCGGCGAGCGTCATCGCCTCGGTCTGGTCGTGCGTGACATAGACCATGGTGGTGCCGAGCTCCTTGTGCAGGCGCGAGATCTCGACCCGCATCTGGACGCGCAGTTCGGCGTCGAGGTTGGACAGCGGCTCGTCGAACAGGAACACCTGCGGCTCGCGCACGATGGCGCGGCCGATGGCAACGCGCTGGCGCTGGCCGCCGGAGAGTTTCTTCGGACGGCGCTCCATCAATTCGCTGATGCGCAGGATCTCGGCCGCCCGTTTCACCCTGCGGTCGGTGTCTGCCTTCGGATTGCCGGTCATACGCAGGCCGAAGGAGAGATTCTGCTCCACGTTCATATGCGGATAGAGCGCGTAGGACTGGAACACCATGGCGATGCCGCGGTCGGCCGGCTCGACATCGTTGACCACCTTGCCGCCGATGGCGATCTCGCCATCGCTGATATCCTCCAGCCCGGCGATCATCCTGAGCAGCGTGGACTTGCCGCAGCCAGACGGGCCGACGAAGACGACGAACTCGCCATCCCTGATGTCGATGTTGGCGCCATGGACGACCTCGAAAACGCCGAAGCGCTTGACGACATTCGTGAGCGTGACGGTTGCCATGCCTACCCTTACTTGACCGCGCCGGCGGCGATGCCGGCAATGAAATGGCGTTGCAGCAGCACGAACACGATCAGCATCGGCACCGTCAGCATTACCGCGCCCGCCATGATGCCGCCCCACGACACTTTGGTGAGGCCGATCAGCGTGCCGAGCGCCACCGGTGCGGTCATCGCGCCGGGCTGGCTGTTGATCAAAAGCGGCCAGAGATAATTGTTCCAGGACGCCAGGAACAGGATGATGCAAAGGGCGGCCAGCATCGGCCGCGCCAGCGGCAGCGCGATGAAGACGAAGATGCGCCACTCCTTCACGCCTTCGACGCGGGCGGCATCGAACAGGTCATCGGGCATCATGGAAAAGCTCTGGCGCATGAACAGCACGCCCAGCGAATTGAACAGCGGCGGCACGATCAGCGCCACCCAGGTATTGGCGAGCTTGAAATCGCGCGCCACCATGATGAATTGCGGGATCAGCACCACCGCATAGGGAAGCGTGATGGTGCCCAGGATGATGGCGACGACCAAGCCCTTGCCGACGAACCGGTAACGCGCCAGCGCCCAGCCGGCCATCGACGTCAGCAGCACCGACAGAAAAGTGTAGGTGACCGCCACCGAGACGGAGATGAAAATCGCGCCGACAAAGTCGGTGTCGCGCTGCAGGTTGTTGAAATTGTCCACGAAATTGCCATGCGGCAGCAACTCGATGCCGGGGCTGAAGATGCCGTTGTCCGGCATGGTCGAGAACACGACCATCATCCACAGCGGAAACAGCCAGATCAGCGCCAGTGGCGTGAGAAAGAGATGCAGCAAGAGGCTGCGCTTCAGCCTGGCCGAGGCGAGCGAGCTCATTTCGGTTCCCTCGTCAGCCACAGTTGCACCAGCGTGATGGCGATCGCCAGCCCCGCCATGGTGTAGGCGACGGCCGAGGCGTAGCCGAAATTGAGCGACCGGAAGCCCTGGCGATAGAGCAGCAGGCCGAGCGTCTCGGTGCCGCCGCCCGGTCCGCCGCGTTCGGTGATCAGGAACGGCTCGGTGAACAGCTGCATGGTGCCGATGATCGACAGCACGGTGCAGAACACGATGACCGGCTTCAACAGCGGCAAGGTGATGAAGAAGAACTGCTTGAGCTTGCTGACCCGGTCGAGCGTCGCCGCCTCGTAGACGTCCTCGGGGATGGACTGCATGCCGGCCAGAAGGATGATGGCGTTGTAGCCGGCCCAGCGCCAGGTGACCGCGATCATGATCAGCGCCATGGCCGGCGTGACATTGGAGAACCAGTCGATCTTTGGCAGCCCGACGCTGTTCAGGAGCTTGTTGATGATGCCGAAATCGAGGTTGAACATCAGCCGGAACACCGCGGAGTAGGCGACCTCGCCGACCACCACGGGAGCGAAGAAGGCGAAGCGGTAAAGTCCTCTCGCCTTCAGGAGCGGCGAATTCAAAAGCACGGCCATCACCATCGCCAGCGCGATCATCACCGGCACCTGGATGACGAGGATGAGCAGCGTGTTCTTCAAGGCATTGAAGAAGGCCGGATCGCCGATCAGCCGGCCCCAGTTGAAGCCGGGCGCAAAGCGCCAGGGCACGGTGCGCGTCGCCTGGAACGAGATCAGGAACGAAGAGATGATCGGCCATACCCAGAAGACGGAGAAGATCAGCAAATAGGGCGCGAGGAAACGATAGGCCGTGGCGTTGCGGTTGCGCATCGTGCTCCTCCTTCTCTCGTCGGCGTTTCAAGCTGTGGTCCCGCGCGCAGCGGCAACCGGTTGGTCGGGACATGCGACATTTCACACGTCCCGCGAGGAAGCCCCGCGGGCCGCGGTCGGGTCCGGGCGGCGCATGCCTGCCCGGACCCCGTCTGGGAGGTTATGACTTGACCGGCAGTCCGGTCGCCGCCGCGATCTGGCCGGCGGCATCGTCGAGTGCCGCCTTGGCATCGGGATAGCCGCCGGCGAGATATTTGGTCTGCACCGCGCGCATGATGATTTCGGCGTCGCTCTGGAACTGCGTGCCGCGGCTGGGGACGATCTTGGGCAGGGTGGCGAGGATGTCCTTCCACACCGCCTGGCCGCCCCAATAGGGCAGGCCTTCAGAGACGTAGGGGTCGTTCAGCGCCGAGACCAGCGAGGGAACGAGGCCGAACTCCTTCAGCATGGTGATCTGGCCCTCATTGGTTTCGAGCGTGTATTTCAGGTACTCGTAAGCCGCTTCCTTGTTCTTCGACCCGGAAGCGATGGCCAGCGACGACCCGCCGAGATTGGCGGCGCGTGGCCCGTCGGCGGTAAGGCTCGGCATCAGGTAGACGCCCCATTTGCCGTTTTCGCCAGCCGATTCGGTGCGGATGGTGCCTTCATACCAGCCGCCATAGACCTGGGTGGCGACGGTGCCGGCGGTGTTGTTGGTGATCTTGGTGCCCCAGTCGGCCGAGGAGATGACGCCGGCGTCCTTCATCTCCTTGATCTTGGCCAGCGTATCGATGCATTTCGGCTGGTTCACCGTGATCGACTGGCCATCCTCGGAGAAATAGCCGCAGCCCTGTTCATTGGAGATCATGCGGAAGAATTCGGTGTCGCCGTTGAAGTCGGCGTTGGTCATCGTGACGCCGGGATTGGCGGCCTGGATCTTCTTGCCGGCGGCAATGAAATCGTCCCAGGTCTTGATCGACGCCGGATCGACGCCGGCCTTTTCGTAGAAGTCGCGGCGGTAGAAGGCGGCGACCGGGCCGGAATCCCACGGCATTGCATAGGCCTTGTCGCCGACTTCGAGCTCGGTGCGCTTGAAATCGGGGAATTTCGCCTGGTCCTCTGCGCTGTAGCCCAGCGTGTGCAGGTCGACAAAGCAATCGGGAAATTGGCTCCAGTAATTCTCGGCCTCGCCGTTCTCGATGGTGACGACATCAGGCAGGCCGACGCCACCGGCGGCGCAGCCGGCGATCGATTTGTCATAGGTCGGCTGGTTGCCGAGATCCTGGACGGTGACCTTGATGTCAGGATGCAGCTTGTTGAACCCGGCAATCGTCGCCTTCAGCGACGAGGCGGCGATGTTCCAGCTCCAGATGGTGATTTCGCCCGATTGCGCGAAGGCCGGGGCTGAACCCAAGGCAAGCGCGAGCGCGGCGCAGGACAGTGTGATGCGCATTGAAATCCTCCCATTTCATTTGCTCTCTCTGCGAGCCGGGCTAGACTATGCGGCGCGGAAGGCTTGTCCCCGACAAAGGGAATACGAAATTGGCGGAAAGTAAGATGCCGGACCGGCCGTTTTACCAGCCTGGCGCCAGCAGCGTGGAAGGAATGCCGCTGCTGTTGCAGATGTTCCACACCGCTCCCCTGGTGATGCTCAAGCCGCATTGGCATGCGCAGGTCGAGGTGAACTTCATCGTGCGCGGCAGCGTGCACTACCGCATGAACGACCACGAAATCTCGCTTTCGGCCGGTGAGATGTGCCTGTTCTGGGGCGGACTGCCGCACCAGATGGACGATTTGAGCGACGACGCCATCTATGCCGGCGCGCATCTGCCGCTGGTGCATTTCTTCCGGCTGCATCTGCCGGCTGACATACGTCACCGGCTGATGACGGGTGCCACGCTGGTGACCAGCGCCACCGATCAGTCCGACAACGATAATTTCGACCGATGGAACCGCTACGCCCGCTCCGGCGACCCGGCCAAGGCGGAGCACGCCGTCAACGAACTGTTGCTGCGGCTCGAGCGGGTGCGGTTCGAGCCGTACAGGCTGGTGCCGGAAAATGCGGCCGGACAGGAAGCGGGCAGTCCGTTCGACCAGCAGTCGTCGCGCAATGTCGGGCGCATGTGCGATTTCATCGCCGAGAATTTCCTCTACGACATCGATTGCATGAACATAGCGGCGGCCGCCGACCTCCATCCCAAATACGCCATGAGCATCTTCAAGAAATCGACCGGCATGACGCTCAACGAATATGTCAACCTGTTGCGGCTGAGCTATGCGCAGGCGCTGCTCATGCACCAGGACGCCAATGTGCTCAGGGTCGCGATGGATTCGGGCTTCGGTTCGCTCAGCGCCTTCAACAAGTCGTTCCGGAAGCTCGCCGGCATGACACCTACGGATTTTCGCAAGGGATTGGCGGGCGCCCGATAGCGGCGGTGAGGCGCGGAAACCAGCGGATCGGGCGGCACTTCTTTTCCTGCCGGAAATCCACATCTGGGCGCTGGACAGGCCGGATTCCCATGCTATAACCCACGCGCTTTCAAGGGGACGCCCACGGCGCTTCCATGAAATCCGGAGCGCGAGTTTTCGTTAGCCGGAACAGGCCCAGATAGCTCAGTTGGTAGAGCAGCGGACTGAAAATCCGCGTGTCGGTGGTTCGAATCCGCCTCTGGGCACCATTTCCCCCCGGTCCGTTCCGGACACATAGGTTACGGTTTATACCGGAGACATGGGTAACACTTTTGGCCCGAAGGGGTTTTGGAGTGGTTCGAGCCTGCATGTCTCATCATCGAAATATCCCAAATCGTAGTCCATGAAGCTAGCCAGCCAGATATGGTCCTCGACCTCTTTGATGCCGACGATCTGGCCGGCAAAGACAAGGCTGAGGTTGATCTTCTTTCTGTTATAGCAGATGCGGCCGCAGGTGGTGACGGTGAGGGCCTTGTCGTGAAACGGATAGTCGAGGTCTGGTAGGCCGGCATAGGGACGCGTTGAGGGCGCGTAGCGCTCCGCCGGGTAGTCCATGTCGAGCGCCTGGTGCGGGCGTTCTGAGTTGAACTCATCGATGAAGTCATCGAACCTGGCCTGCTGTTGAAGGAAATTGGCACCAGCCGGTTTGGTGGTTTCCTTCTTCAGGGTGAGGTGCATGCGCTCATGACGCCCGTTCTGCTGCGGGCAGCCCGGCTTGATGCGCTCGATGTCGATGCCCAGGCGCAGCCACCAGACCGACAGCTTGCTGAGGTTGAACAGCGCATTGGGGCTGGCGAAGGGAACGCCATTGTCGGTCCTGATCGCGCTGGGGAGGCCGAACTCTTTGAAAACGCTTTCGAACACGGTGAAGGCATAGGCTTCCTTGGTGGTCGAGAGCGCCTCGCAGGCGATGAGATAGCGGCTGGCAAAGTCGGTGATCGTCAACGGATAGCAATAGCGCCGATCGGCGAGCATGAACTCGCCCTTGTAGTCGGCACACCACAGATCGTTGGGGCGACAGCCGTTTGAAAGCGGTGTCCCCGTCGCCCGGTTTCGCCTGCGCTTGCGGTGCTCGACCAGGCCGTGGCGATCGAGCACGGCGTGCACCGTCGAGATCGCCGGCCGGTGCACATCCGGATACAGCCGGGCCAGCCGCTCGCGTATCTTCGGCGCGCCCCATGTCGGCTTGTCTTGCTTGAGGCGCACAATCAGCTTCTCGATTTGAAACGGAAGCTGATTGGCGTGGCGATAGGGCCGACGCGATCGATCCGTCAGCCCCTCCAGGCCGCTACCGTTGTAGCGCGCGAGGATCTTGTAGCCGGTCTTGCGCGAGATATCGAACTCTCGGCAAAGCACGGCCATCTTCTCACCGTCCAGCAGCCGGGCGACGAACTTCAGCCGCTCTTCCATGACGTTACACTCCTTCCAAGGCACCTTGCTCTCCTTGCAAAGGGCCGAAAGTGTAACCCATCTATCCGGAATGAACTGTCACCCATCTCTCGGGAAGGGCACCCAAGCCGCTGATTTTCCTGAAGCGTTATTTTCCAAGGGTTTGACCCACCTCGACTGTCACACACGCTGTGATACAGTCGAGGAATGGACGACATGCGCAAGATACCAAACACAATCATCCGAAATGGCATCTACTATGTTCACGTCCGCGTACCGAAAGACCTCATAGAGAGTTAGCCGCCCTGCTTGGGGCAAGAGTTGTCGAAGGTGACGATGGCCCAGCGGTTCTGGCGCAAGGCCAACTTGCGCATCCATCCGGTCCTCTCCCCGAACTTGGCGCGGCACCAGGCGCCGTCGGTCGCCGTCATGCACAGTTCGGTCGTGACGCAGGTTTGCGACGGAACCACGCCGACCACCTCGGCGTCGTCGCGCGCCTCGGCGCGGACGTTCAGGTTAACCAGGACCTGGACGCTGGCGCCTTCCGGCGCGGGAGGCGCGGCCTGTGCCGCATCCGCGCACTTGCCGGTGAAGCCCGAATAGAAGCAGCCCCCGGCCCGCTTGGCAGTCTTGAGCATGGCCGCCGTTCCGGCAACACCGACCTTCTCGAAGATCAGCGGAGCGCCCGATACGCTGGTGCCGCTGATCCGCCGCTGGTTGCCGCCAAGACGGGCGATCACCGCTCCGGCCGCATCGAACAGGGCCATCTGACCCTCGCTCACGCCCCAGGAACTGACCAGAGCGGCATCGCCGCGGCAGCCCAGCCCCTTAATGGCGAAGCGGCCGTTCGCATCGGCTGTCGACCCCAGCGCCATGTGGCAAGTTGAGGGAAGGTTGGAATAGCGCGCATCAACGAGCTGCCAGGTGCCGCTGAATGCCTGAACGAACTGGTCCACGGACTGCGCCCGTACCACCGTGGCCGGGAACGACATGCCCGCCACGGCCAGAACGACGGTCAAAAATCTCGCAACCTTCATGATGCCCTCTCCGCTGCGCGAAAGTCGAAAATTAGGGAGCTAGCGACTTCCTCAGGGCTCGCCCGCCGAAACCTCGGCCTGGCCGACGACCCTGCCGTCCTGCCGGAGAACAACCCTGATGGAGATGTGGTCGCCCTTGGCGAGAGACAGCGCAGTCCTGGCTATGTCCTGGGATTGGCCGGCGGAGAGCCTCAGTGTGCGGTTCTGGCGCGTGGTCATCGTGCCCGAGCCGCCCGTCCGGTCGATCTCAACCGAGCCCTCGATCTCCACAACGCCAAGGCCGACGGCCGATGCAGTGATCTGGACCCCGGCGCCCGTGGGCACGATGGCGATGGAGGGGACCGCGACGGCGCCTCCGTGCTGCGCCACCGCGCCGCCTGCACCGCAGGCGGCGGCAAGACCCACGACGAGTGCAGCCGCGCCGCGCATCGCTAGAAACCGGTCTGGGTGATCGAAACTGTTCCCGGCGCCGTCGAGAACACCTGCATGCCTGTCACGCCTACCGGGCTAAGATTGTTGCCGTTCTGCGTGATGGTCACGGCGGTGTTGGCCGCCACGGACGTGGAGAAGGTGTTGCCGTTGCCGTTCTGAACTATCTCGCCGCTGCCACCAGAACCCACGGTGAGTGAGTTGGCATTGCCGCTGCCGTTCTGCACGATCAGACCGGTTGCGCCACCGCCTACGGTCAGCGATGCATCGTTGCCATCGCCGAGCTGCAGGACGGCGCCAAGGGAATCGGCTCCAAATGCGCTCAACTGAGCCGAATTGCCCAACGTCCCGCCAGCCGAATTGTCCTGGAGAAGAAACAACTGACCACCATCGCCTTCGATGGTCAGCGTTGCGGTGTTGCCCTGGCCTGTCTGAAGCGCGGACGGCGCAGTCGCCTGGTCCATCCGGTACAGGTCGCCGACAGCAAGCGTGCCGCCGAGCGCGTTATCGATCATCTGCTGCGTCGGGCCGGCGACAAGCGAACCGGTGGCGCGCGACTGGTCTGACGACAGGACGTTTCCCTCGAGCGCGCCAGGAGGGCTGGTCTGGATGATCTTCAGGACGTTATTGTCGCCAGCAAAGGCCGGAGAGGAACATAAGACGAGAGCGCTCGCCAGAACAGCCGTAGATTTGCGCATGATGCGAACAAGCTCCCTGTGTTGCGTCACCAGGATGTCTGCGAGACGCTGACCGTATTGCCGTTTCCGGACTGTGAAAATCCCACGACGTTATTTCTTCCGGATTGGGTGACGGCTGCCTGATTTGCCATGCCCGAGATCGAGGCTGTAAGCCGGTCGCCGCTGCCCTCCTGCGCGAAAGCGAAGAGATTGTAGCTGCCGGTTACGCTGGCGATGATGTGGTCGTCGAATCCGCTCTGTGTGATCGAACCGGGCGTGAGGCCAGCCGAGAGGATCGCTCCGATGAAGGACGGGCCAAGCGGGCCGCCGTTGAAATCGCTCTCGATGTTGACGTCGATCACGTTCGCCGCGCCGAGACCGTGGTGGGCCTGAAGAACGGACACCGCATTGAGGCTGCCGCTCACGCCGAGCATGAGCGAATTGGACAACCCGTGCTGGGCCAGGATAACCAGTTCGTTGCCGGCCTGGGCAGGCGCCGACGCCAAGACGACGCCCGCAACAAAGACAGAATGCAGATTCATTGTTACAGTCCCCTCGTAATGTGGGGAGATCATCGCAAGTGCTGCCTAATATTCGGGCCTCGGGATCGATCAAAGTTGAAGCAACGTCGCTTTCTCCGGTCCGACCGAAGACAAGGTCATTGCTGGAGCACGACGGCGCTCTGCCAGAACCAGCCTGAGGCGCCACGCCACCGAACTGGTTGCTGTCGCCGTGCACCGACGCCAGGAGGGTAAGCGCCGCGCCGCCCTTTGCGTTGGAGAACGGATTGAGAGGGTCCATGAGCATCGTCAACGCACCGGCGCTATCGAGGCCACATAGTCACGTTGCCGGGCCGCCTTCGGAGTCGCGGCAGGGTTTGGCGCCGTCGCCGCGCCGGCGACCGCAGGCGAAGCCTCGGGAACGGCCACGCCCGGCTCAAGCGAGCCGACGGTTTCGTCCGGCGCTGCGGGAGGCGGAGCCACGGGGACGGGCGCGCCCGGCGGCGGAGCCGCCAGGGCCGGAGTCGTGCGTCGCGGCGCAGCCGCCGCGCGCGGCCATGCGGCTGTCGTCTCGACGACGTCCGCGGCGTTGCGTGTCTTGGGCGGCGGCACGATTTCAGCGGCCGCGGTCAGCTTGGTGCCATACTTCTCGTTGCGGTAGTCGGCTATCAGCTCGCGTCCTGCATCCCGGTCCTCAAACGACCAGACACCGAGTTCGGCGCCCTCGATGATCATACCCATCACCGCCTTCTCGATGGCCTGCTGCACGGCGATCTGCTTGGGCTCGTTCTGGGTGACGCCCGCCTCAGCCTCGAGGATCTTGTCCAGGGCGACATAGCGGAATGCACCGCCCTGCAGCGCGTAGGAGGCGATCATCTTGTGGACCGCCACGCTGGACAGCACCTCTCCCGTGTTCGTCGAAACGGCCCGCAATGTGACGGTCACAGTGTCCTGCTGCCACTTCACATCGCCGCCGATGCCCAGGTAGCGCGCGCCGATGCCGCCCGTCATGGTGTTGGTGTCGTAACCGGTGATTCCGCCCTGGAGGATGATGCCCGCGTGATCGAGCGGCGGCAGGATCCGCGCGTCGATACGCTGCTCGTTGCGGTAGAGCCGCCGCATCTCGGTGACGATCTGCCGTTCCTTGAGCAGGTCGTCAAGGCGGGCACGGTCGAGCACAGTGAACCAGCGCTTCTCGCCAGCATCCTGCAAGGCCTTGATCAGCATGGGCGCACCGCCCTGGGTGACAGCCCGCGACAGGGTCTGGACGTTCTCGCGTTCCTTGTACTGGCCGGTGAGATCGGGGAAATCGTAGACGGCGACGGTAATTCGCTTCGAGGGGGCCGGGATGGTGCGCAGGCTGTGGCTCTGCTTCGTCACAGGCGTATAAACAGGCTGCAGAACGCCTTCGGTCGGCACCGCCTGGCATCCGCCAAGCACTGACACGAGTGCGCCTACGACGGCGACCCTTGCGATCTTTGTCCCAAAGCGCCGGCTTTTCGGCATGTCGGCCTCCCGTGAGGCCGCTGCCCGCACTCGCACTGATCCATCCCGCATCGAAATCAATTGAGCCCCGGGCTGAGCGACGTGCTCGACGTCAGGTCGCCGCTCAGGGCGCCGGTGTTCAATCCGCCGGACAGAGCGTTGCCCGACTCCAGGCCACCAGCGCCCTGCATGAGGGAATTCACGGTGTTGTTTGTCGCGACCAGCAGGGGCACCACGATCTCGGTGACGCCGGTCGGGTCAGTGATGATCAGCCGGATCGAATCGACGGTCCGCTCGAAGGTGACGGTCGTCTCACCGAAACGGACCGTACCCGAGTCCTGGGGATTGTCACCGAAGATCGCCTCGGTAACCTGACTCGCGAGCCCCGAAAGCAGGCGGCTCTGGAGCTGGCGGATGAAGAGGTCCGCGTCGGTGGAGCCCGGATCGCTCGGATCCGTCGAATCCGTGCCCGGGCCTGGCGTACGGGCCGTGGCCGTACGCTGGGCGTTGGCGAGGCCGAGCAGGTGAGACGAATTCAGCGGGCTGCCGCCGAAGGAGGGGTTGACCGGAGTGTAAACCATATCCTGAGCGACCGAACCGCCCGCGGCAGCCAGAACAACGCCAGCGGTCAGAAGCGCCGCACAAGCAGTCTTCATCATCTCATCTCCCCCAACACCTTGCGAATGAAAACCGCCATAACGGCGTTTCTTGCAAACACTTCCAGGCACCGTTTCCGCCACCCTGCCGCTTTTCCCCAACGTACATGACAGGATCGCTATTGCGCCTGCGCCCGGCCTCACTGCGCTTTTACGGGACGTGCTGGCGGGGCGGCCTGGCAACCCTACTGCGAGACGCCGATGCTGTTTGAGCTGCCGATCTGGCTGAACGATGCATAGTTGCTGTTCCCCGCCTGGACGATCGCGACCTCGTTGCCGGTTCCCATGACCGACCCGTCGATCGTGTTGCCGCCGCCGATCTGGGCGAAGGCGAACTCGTTCAGATTGCCGACGATGTCATAGGTCAGGCTGTTGCCCGACAGCGCCGAGGACGAGTCCTGAAGCGCCCTGCCCGCCACGAGTTGACCGCCAGACGTGCTGACCAGCAATCCCGCGGCGCCGGTCAGGCTGCCACTGCCGTTCGAGTCCCCCTGGAAGGTCATGCTGACCGTATTGAAGCTGCCGTTCTGGTCGATCGCTACATCGTTCTGGTCGCCGAAGATGTCGACAGAGCCGGTATTCACGTCTCCTGTCTGACTCAGCGTGACCTCGTTGGCATTGCCGTTCGCCAGCGCCACCGCGTCGTTGAAGGTGCCGTCCTGATCGACGTCGAACTGGTTGCCGTCCCCGTAGATCTCGATGAGCGCGCTGTTGATGGCGCCGTCCTGGGCGAGCGTTGCGCCGTTGAGGTTTCCGGTGACGACCATCCCGCCCGTATTGCTGCCCTCCTGGTCGACCGCCACGTCGTTCTGGTCGCCCTGGATGTCGACTGTCGCTTCGTTGGAGCCGGCCGCGCCGAGTTGATCGACGACAAGGTTGTTGCTGTTTCCATCGACGCGGATCCCGGCTTCATTACCGAAGGAGGAGATGGCTTCCTGGTCGAGCGAAACGACGTTGAGGTTTCCGGTGACGAACACCTCGCCCGTATTGCTGCCGTCCTGGTCCACCGCCACGGCGTTCTCGTCGCCGAGAATGTCGACGGTCCCGTAGTTGCTGCCGATCACGCCCAGCTGGTCGAGCGAAATCGTGTTGGCGTTCCCGTCGACGTCGATCTCGCCGACATTGCCGAACGAAGCGAGGCTGTCCTGGTTCAGGACCACCGCATTGTCGTCGCTGCTGCCGGCGGTCCGGGATCCGATCAGGACCTCGCCGAGATTGGCGATTCCGATCTGGCTCAGTGTAAGTTCGTTGGAGTTGCCGTTCGCAAACGCCAGCGCCTCGTTTGCCTCGCCAATCTGGGCAATGCCGAACTGGTTGCTGTCTCCGCGGATCTCGAGTTCGGCGCTGTTGACGTCGCCTTCCTGCGATACCGCGACCTGATTGGCATTTCCGTCCACAGTGCCGACGATCCGGTTACCCAGCCCGTCCTGGACGAAGCCGAACAGGTTGCCGTCGCCGGTCGCGACATAGCTCAGGTCGTTGCCTTCCCCGGTCTGGCGAATGCGCGACTGGGAGATCCCCACGCCCAGCGCCACCCCGGTGAAGACGCCGGACGTCACCCCGTTGCCGGCACCCGAGAAGGTCAGCCTCGCGGTGTTGTCCAGGGTGCCGGTGTTGGTCTGGCTCAGCTCGCGAATCTGGTTGCCATTGCCGCCGCCCTGGGTCACCGACGCGACGTTCGTGCCGCCGCTCGAGGCGCTGTTGATCTGCGTCGCCGTGTAGACGAGCTGGGAATTGCCAGTCTGGTTGACGGTCAGCTGGTTGCCGAAGCCGGTCTGGTGTGCGCCACTGCCGTCATTGCGCGGGCCGCTGCTGGTGTTGCCCACGCGCGAAGACTGGCCGGTCTGGGTGATGGTGACGTCGTTGGAACCGTCCGCGGCGCCGCCGGTGAAGGTCTGCCGCAAGTTGGAGACGCGTGCCGACCAGCCGCCGTTCTGGGTGATCGTTGCGTTGTTGGAAGAGGTCGTCGCAGACGTGCCGCCATTCTGCTGCACCTCGAAGACGGCCTGGTTGGCACCCGTCTGATCGATTCGCAGATAGTTGGAGTTTCCGATCTGGTCGATGCCAAGACCCGCCTGGTCGCCCGGCGCTCCTGCCCGGTTGATCTGGTTGCGCGGCGGGCTGTTCACGTTCGAGTCATGCGTCTGGTTGATGATCAGCTCGTTGTCGGTGCCGTCCTGCCGGATTCGCTGCGTCGTGTGTCCGGCTCTGTTGCCGACGGCTGAACCGTTCGACTGGCCCTGGACTATGGAGGCCGAGTTACCGTCGCCGATCTGGTCGATATAGGCCTCGTTCTCGCCTGCGAGTGCCGCCCCCATGAGAAGTCCGACCGCCGTGGTGGTCGCAAGTGTCAGCTTGAATGTCATCGTGTAACCCCTGTCACGCGGTTGAATGTTGCTCGAAGACGGCGGCCGGGCGGCTTCCCGCCCGGCCGATAGTGCTTACTGCGAGACTGAGAGGCTGTTCGAGCCGCCACCGTTCTGGGTGAACGACGTCACGTTGTTCGACCCGTTCTGCAACACGGCGACCTGGTTTCCATCGGATGCACCGGCGTTGCCGACGAGGCCGGTGATGGAGTTGCCGCCACCGATCTGAGCAAAGGCGAACTGGTTCAGATTGCCGATGGCCTCATAGGTCAGGCTGTTCCCCGTCAGGGCCGAGGACGAGTCCTGAAGAGCCCTGCCCGCCACGAGGAGGCCGCCCGAACTGCCGGCCAGAGCTCCCGCAGCGCCAGTCAAGCCGTTCGCGCCGTTCGTGTCACCCTGGAAGGTGATGAGGGCCGTGTTGAAGCTGCCAACCTGGCTGATCAGCGCTTCGTTGCCATTGCCGGTCGCCAGGCCCAGCGCATCGTTCAACGTGCCGGACTGGACCACCGCCAGCTCGTTGCTGTCTCCGAGGATCTCGATCTGCCCGTTGTTGGAGTCGCCGGTCTGGTCGAGCGATGCGGTGTTGAGGTTTCCGACCACCGACACCAAGCCCTCGTTCCTGCCGACCTGGTCGACCGCGACGTGGTTCGTGTCGCCGAAGACGTCGGCGAGCACGTTGTTGCCGTAATCGAGACTGGTCACGCCGAGCTGGTCGACGGAAATCGTGTTGGTGTTTCCATCGACGAGAATCTCGGCTTGATTGCCGAACGAGGCGCCGCTGTCCTGGTTCAGAGCCACGACATTGTCGTCGCTGCCGCCGTTCCGGTCGCCGACCAGGATCTGGCCGATATTGGTGCCTCCCGTCTGGCTCATCGTGACGTCGTTGGCGTTGCCGGTCGCCCGCGCCGTCGCCTCGTTGTAATCGCCGGACTGGTCAACGTCGAACTCGTTGTCGTCCCCGATGATCTCGAGCAGCGCGCTGTTGACGGCGCCGTCCTGGTCCAGCGTTGCGTCGTTGGCGTTTCCGACGACGTACACGTCGCTCTGATTGCTGCCGTTCTGGTCGACAGCCAGGTCGTTGTCGTCGCCCTGGACGTCGACGGCCGCCTCATTGTAGCCGATCGCGCCGAGCTGATCGACCGACACCGTATTGCCGTTTCCGTCGACCAGGATCTCGGCTTCATTGCCGAACGAGGAGCCGGTGTCCTGGTTCAGAACCACCAGGTTCTCGTTGCTGGCGCCATCCCGGTCTCCGATCGCGATCCGACCGATATTCGCGTCGCCCGTCTGGCCCACCGCGAACTCGTTGGCGTTGCCGGTCGCCCGAGCCACCGCGTCGTTCCCCGAGCCGGACTGGTCGATGCCGAACTGGTTGCCGTCACCGAGGATGTCGAGCAGCAGGCTGTTGCCGTTGCCTTCCTGCTTGATCAAGCCTTGCGTCACCGAGGACGAGGTGCTGACAAAGGTGCCGAAGCCGGTCGTGCCGTTCGAGTTGCCGACCTGCGACGCTTCCGCGGTGTTGCCATCGCCGACCTGCGATCCGTCGATCGCGTTGCCGTCGCCGTCCTGGCTCATGGCCGTCGCATTGCCCTGGCCGTTCTGGAGCGAGGCGCCGATGCGGTTGCCTGCCCCGGTCTGGCTCAGGTTGGCGTCGTTGCCGCCGCCGGTCTGCGTCACCCCGCCGCTGACGGAGTCAGCGTTGCCGGTGCCGATGATGTTGCCGCCGGCGCCTTCGCTGGTCTGGGTGATCGCCACAGTGTTGGCAGCACCCGAGACATGCGTCTGTGCGATGCCGGTGACGGTGGAGAGCCCATCCACAGGCTCGCCCGAAGCGGTCTGCTGGGTGACGGTCGCGCTGTTGAGCCTCCCCGAGCCGCTTGCGCTGCTCTGGTTGATCTGGTTGACGCGGTTGCCGTCGGAAAGCTGGTCGATGACCAGCACATTGCCGTCGCCTGTCTGGTCGAGGCCGGTGCCGCGGGTACCCACCTGGTTGCGGTTGCCGGCCTGCCCGACATCGAGGTTGTTACCCGAGCCGTTCTGGCTGGCCGCGTCGGTCGCGGTGCCGACTTCGTTCTCGTCGCCGGGACCCTGGACCACCATGCCAGTGTTGCCGCTGCCCGTCTGCGAGACGTTAGCGAAGTTGTCGTCGGCCCAGGCCGGCGCAGACACCAGCGCCATCGCCGTCGCGGCCAGAAGTGTCGAAGCGAAACGTTTGGATGAGAGTAGTGCCGTCTTCTTCATTTTGATTATCCCCAACTAGAGTGAGAGATGTCGATGCCGGTCGCGCCCGGATGCCGGAAGCCGGATTGGAGCGCGGGGGCATCGTCAATTTGTTGAACCTTGGCGTCTGCGACGTGTCGTAAGCCGCGCACACTGCTTGCGGCTTCAAACTGACTCGGACGCACGATGCTTCTGCAAATGGACGCCGGAGCAGGCGAACCTGGCTCCGGCGCCATAAGACCTCTATGGCTTGGCAACTGCCGCCATAGCGGCGCGCGCCTGCTCGACCAGATCGACGCCGATCTTTTCGCTGTACTCTTTCACGACAGGCGCAACGCGTTCGGTCATGGCTGCGAGCGCTTCAGGCGTGGGTTGGGAAATCTCGAAGCCCTTCGCCGCGAGCTCCGCCTCCAATTTCCCTGCCTCCTTGCGAGAAAGATCCCGTTGGAAGGCTGCCGATTCCTTCGCAGCTTCCATGACGGCTGCCTTGTCCTCCTCGGAGAGGCTTCCAAACCATTTCTGGCTCGCGAGAAGAACAAACGGCGTATAGACATGGCCCGTCTTGGTCAGATACTTCTGCACCTCATAGAACCTTGCGGTGTAGATAAGAGCGTACGGCGTCTCCTGGGCATCGACGGCGCCATTTTCGAGCGCGCTGTACAGCTCAGGCCAAGGAAGCGGCGTCGGATTGGTTCCCAAAGCCGTCCAGGTCGCAATGAACAACGGGTTGGGTATGACGCGGATGTTGATCCCTGCCATATCGTCCACCGTTTTGACGGGACGAACCTTGTTGGTCATGTGGCGGAAGCCGTTGTCCCACCACGCCAGACCGACGATGCCGGTCTTTTCCTTCAGCTGTGCAAACAGCTGCTCGCCGACCGCGCCGTCCATGACGGCATCGACCGCGGCGAAGTCCTTGTAGAAAAACGGAAGATCGTAGATCATGAATTGCGGAACGACGCCGACCAGGTTGGGCGTGGGGCCAACCATGATATCGATGAAGCCGGCCTGAACCGACGCCTGCATCTCGGGCTCGCTGCCGAGCACGCCATTTCCGAACGTGTCGATCTTGATGCGCCCGCCCGTCTTCTCTTCCACCAGCTTCGCAAAATAGCGCGAAGCCTGTCCGACCGGATGGTCTTCCGTAGGCACGTAGCCCAGGCGCGGGTTCTGAGCCATGGCCGGAGCGGCGGCCAAGAGCCCTCCCAGCAGCGCCGCAGTCAGAAACAATACTTTCTTCATAGTTCAACCTCCCAAGAATTGGTTCAAAGGAACCAGAATGCAGGAACTGCAACCACTAAGGAACAGGACCGGCGGTACGAGAATGGCCTATTCGGCCAAGACTAACGATATGGCGTCCCTGGCTGCTGAAGCGGACGGTACGCCGCTTCTGCTACGGCGCCGACGAGCCTCCGACGGGCGGTGTGATCAATTTCTGCGGCCACGATGAACGCGCCCCCCGAATACACCCCGGCCGATGCTCCCCCGCGCCAAAGTCAGGTCAGACCAACGGCCCGCCCTCACGATGAGGACGGGCCACCGGCAACATCAATCAAGCCATCCCTTGCCCGAGATCGGGGGCATCGGTGGGTTGGGCTGGCTGGCAGTCGGCGGCCAGTTATGCGTACCGGTCGGGAAGGGATTGATGGCAATCCGCGTGTCACTCCCCGGACAATAGTTCGCCGCCGAGTGCCACCGGCCGGCCGGGACATAGACAATGTCGCCGGCCTCCGAGACGAAGCCCGGCAGGCCTTCGAGGTTGTATTGGATCTGACCTTCCATGATGAACCAGAATTCACCATAGTTGATGTGCCTGTGTCCGAGCGCCGTGGGGGACTGCATATTGCAGTTGAACGCCTGGCCGCGGATGGCGTTAACGAACAAGCCAGGGGCGGTTACGAATGCGCCGCCCGAGGGCGAAGCAAGGAAATCCCTGAAAGTAGAATTGCCTGTCCCAAGGGCTTCTGCACCCGGATCCTGTCGCGTCAACGCCCAGGTCATCCCCGGCTGCGGCTTAGGCAAGGTTGCCGCCGCCTGCGGGTAAGTGATCTTGGCGTCCGCGGTGAAGACCTCGAAGTGCAAGGACGGCACCGCGCCGACGTTCTTCATCTGGAACTGCGTGCGCGCGGGGACCTGGACCATAAAGCCTTTGGTGGCCGTAAACGGCGCCTCGCTCCCGATCGTGAACTCGACCGAACCTTCCCAGACAATGAAGGCCGCGCGGGTATCCGATATGAACATGGCCGGCGACTGATCACCGACCGCCAACTGAACCCATGAAGCCCGCAGGTGCGCGTCGCTGACGATCTCCTGGTGCCAAGTCTTGGACTGATTGGCGGGAGAAATCTTGGCGCGCACGTCGGCTATCGTCGTGTGCGGCTTGTTCGGGGCCTTGTATGGTGCCAGCGCCACCGGCTTTGGCGTCCAGGTGAACACCGTCTGTGCGAGCGCCGCGGTGGACGATACCGCCCCGATCGCCAGCGCGGCCACCACGGCCAATCCGCCTTTCCATAGGTTCATGAGAGTCACTCCTCCGTTTTCTGCTTGACCGATGGTGACACCGCGAATCTGACCGAAACCCCAAGCATCGACCGATCAGAAAAATCCACAATGTGGACGCGATGTCCAACAATGCATATTGGGCAGACTATTAATGGGTTGTCAACGCCTCACCGCGGCGCTTCAGGGCCTGTCGATCGGATGCTTGCCTGTTGGGTTAACGTGCATGGATCATAACGTCCGCTGACAGTGCAGGAGGCCTCGGCGGCTGATCGGAGGCTGTCTAGGGTACGGGTGTGATCGCCGCTCCACTCTGGAACCAGGCGATCACGTTCTGGGCCACGAGGTCCGCCATTGCGGTGCGCGTACTGACCGACGCGGACCCGATATGCGGCAGGATCGTCAGGTTATCGAGCGCCAGCAGGTCTTCGGAGACATTGGGTTCATCCGCGAGCACGTCGAGGCCGGCCGCCGCAATGGCTCCCGTGCGCAGGGCGCCGATCAGTGCATCCTCGTCCACGACGGTTCCGCGGCCTACATTGATGAACACGCCCTCGGGCCCGAGGGCGGACAGCACCTCGGCATTCACGCTGTTTGCGGTCGACGGGTCGCCCGGCACGATGGAGATGAGCACATCGACGGCACTGGCAAGTTCCAGCAGTGAAGGAAAGTAGTCGTACGCAACCCCCTCCGCCGGGCGCCGGCTGTGATAGGCAACAGGAAGCCCAAACGCTTCAACTCGTCGGGCGATGCAGCGACCGATCCGCCCCATTCCGTAGATGCCGACCCTGCGGTTCCGCAGTGTCAGACGGCTAAGCGGGTAGTCCGATGCTTTCCAGTGGCCCCCGCGAACGAAGGCTGCCGCCTTGGGTATCTCGCGCACGACGCTGATAAGGAGCCCCAACGTGAGATCGGCGACCTCCTCGTTCAGGACATCAGGGGTGTTCGTGACGACGATATTCTTGCTTCGTGCGTAGGCAGCATCCACCGCGTCGTAGCCGACGCCGTAGCTGGCGATGATCTCAAGGTTGGGAAGGGCGTCTATGAACTGCCGATCGATTCTGGCGCGACAGGCCACGCCACGAATTGACGCCCGCACCTCCGGGGACAAACGGGCGTGAATGTCACAGTCAGGGGTTTCGACCAGGCTGAAATGCGTTCCGAGCATGCAGCGGGCATGCTCGTGCATCCAGCCTGGTATCAACACGGTGGCGGCGGGTTTCGACAAAGGCTTTCCTTCCGGTTCGGGGTGTCACTGCCGGCACGAATGGCCGCAGGTGAATCAGGGTTTTCGCACGGGAGGCCTTTGGATTGCGCAATGCGCCGATAGTGAGCCGCGGACTTGATTTTGGCTTCGAGTTCGCGGCGGCTGGCCAGTTTCTCCAGCGCAATCGGCATGTCAGCGGTTCCTGTACCACGTCCTCCAAGGTCGCCATCGATGTGACCATACTGTGGTCAATCTGCCCAAACTTTGATAGGAGCCCGCGACCTCTTTGTCAAGGCGGCGGGAACGCCGTGTCGTAAGCAGATGAGTTGGGTATCGAACATATTCCAGCCTATTCCCCTGAAGCGCGAGGCCGCTCGGAGCGGATGTTCTCCACCTTGCAGGATCGGCTGCCGAGGGAGCTGGCGCTGGCCGGAATTGCCGACATCGAGGCCGCCAACCGGTTCATCGCACAGACCTACCTACCAGCTCACAATGCCCGCTTCGCCAGGCCGGCCGCGGTCGAGGACAGCGCCTTTGTCGCCGCAGACCCGCAACAACTGGCCCAGATCCTGTGCATCGAGGAGGAGCGCGTCGTTGCCCGCGACAACACGGTCGCCTTCGCGCGGCTGCGATTGCAGCTGCCGCAGAGCCCGATCCGGCATCACTTCGTCAAAGCCACCGTCAAGGTCAGGCACTACCCGGATGGAACCCTCGCGATCTTTCACGGGCCGCGCCGCATTGCTCGCTACAGCTCTGACGGCGCCGCAATCGAAGACACTTGCCCCATCAGGCAAGCCGCGTGAACCGCTTCGACGCCATAACAGAAGCGGACAGATCATGTGCTACCAAACCGGACAACTTGATTAGCTACCGACAGGCGGCGGGAACGCCGCAACCAAAAGGGGGAGCTTGACAAGTGTGCAGTTCCACCCAATGCTTGGGCATATTGTCCATATTATGGACGAAGCGATTCCAAAAAGGTCGCGCGTTCGCATTCACCGGCTGCACGAATGTGCCGAATGCCAGGCGGTGGCTGCAGCGATGCATGTGCGGAATGTCAAGGAGAGTGGCAGCGTGAACAACATAAACTACCTTACAAATATCAATTTCGGGCTTGGAGCGGCCGAGTCACTGGCGGAAATTTTGGGCGAACTCGGCGTGTCCCGCCCTTTGGTGATCAGCGATCACGGCATCAAATCCGCTGGTTTGCTTGAGCGTCCGGTATTCGAGTTCCTGAGAACAGCGCCGATCTTCCTGGACGTTCCCTCCAACCCGACTGAGAGCGCAGTTGCTGCCGGTCTCGCGCTATACAGGCAAGGCGGCTGCGATGGGGTAGTGGCGATTGGCGGAGGCTCTCCGATCGACCTGGCAAAGGGCGTGGCGCTGCTTGCCACGCACGATGGTGAACTTGAGCGTTATGCAGCGATCCTGGGCGGGCTGGCACGCATCACCGGCGCGGTAGCGCCGCTTGTGGCCATCCCGACAACGGCGGGTACGGGGTCCGAAGTTGGACGCGCGGCACTGATCACACTGGATGACGGCCGGAAGCTCGGATTTATCAGCCCGCACCTCATCCCGCGCAGGGCGATCTGTGACCCGGGGTTGACGATGGGGCTCCCCCCGGCTCTGACGGCCTCGACAGGGCTCGACGCACTGTCGCATTGTATCGAGACGTACCTTTCCCCCCGCTATAATCCGCCTGCCGAGGCAATTGCCACCGACGGCTTCCAACGGATCTGGAAGGCTTTGCCTGTCGCCTACGCAGACGGCGCGAACGCGGAGGCGCGGACCGAACTCATGATGGGTGCCCTCGAAGGGGGCATGACGTTTCAGAAGGGGCTTGGCGCCGTCCATGCGCTTAGCCATGCATTGGGCGGTCTCAAGGAGGCTAAGCTCCATCATGGGACGCTCAACGCCATCCTGATGCCGACCGTCCTTCGGTGGAACGTGGAAGTTGAAGCCGTGGCTCAGAAGGTCGACTACCTCGAGCGCCTGGCGGGACTTGAACATACAACGCTCGCAGATGCACTGGACGGGTTGAACCGTAGTCTTGGCATTACGCCCAGATTGTCCGAACTGGGGGTGCCCCGGCACGTCATCGATTGGGTGTGTGAGCGAGCCATTGCAGACCACAGCCATCCCACAAATCCACGTTCGCTGACCAAGGAAGACTACGCCGCGATCCTTGAGACCGTTTTCTAGGCTGCGAATGCCCTCAAAGGAGGAGCGAGGAGGTAATTCCGTGAGACCGATCGTGATCGTAACGGGCGCAAGCCACGGCATCGGTGCCGCAACGGCGCGGCTGTTCGCCGTTGAAGGCTACGATGTTTGCATAAACTATCTTTCGGATGCTGCCGCTGCATCCGAAGTCGTTGAGCACTGCAACGCCGCAGGCGCCCGCGCCATCGCGGTACAGGGAGACGTGGGCAAGAGGGAGGACATCGAGGCCCTGTTCAGTGCCTGCGACGATGCACTGGGGCGAGTGACCTGCCTGGTCAATAATGCCGGGATCATTGGGAAAGCCTGCAGAATCGATGAGTTGCAGCCCGCGGTGCTGGAAAACACCTTCAGGACCAACGTCTTCGCCGTCATGTACTGTATACAGGAAGCCGCGAAACGCATGTCCAACCGCAAGGGCGGCAGAGGCGGGACGATTATCAACATGTCTTCGCTCGCCGCCTTCCTCGGCAGCCCGAACGAATATGTGCATTATGCCGCAAGCAAGGGTGCAGTGGAATCCATCTCCATCGGCGCGGGGAAAGAACTGGCGCCGGAGGGCATCCGTGTGAATGCCATACGTGTCGGGACCACCAACACGCGGATACACACACAAGGCGGAAACCCCGAGCGACCAGCCAGGATTGCGGCGGCAACCCCCATGGGGCGCATCGCGGAGCCTGAAGACATCGCGCGCGCGGCCCTGATGCTTGCGTCTCCTGGCGCGGGGTTCATGACAGGCACCCTGATCACGGTGTCCGGGGGGCTCTGATGCTCCGCGGTCGGGATATTCCGCTGGGAGTGCCAGGCTGGCCTGGCACTCCTGCTGAGACCAGTCGCGCCCCATCCACGGGCATTCATTCCAGCTCAATTGCCGCGCGACGCCAGTCAAGCACTCTGTAAGGTGCCTCGTCCGCGTTCGATACAAGTATCAATGCCTCGAAAGATTCGCTGTAGCCGGACCGCAGGGTCGTCCTGAGATCGACGCGCCAGCTCGGTGCCGGCTTCAGTGTGTTGAAGGTCACCCCCGCCAGCGACTGATCGAGTTGCTCGCGCGACAGACGGCCGGCGTGGAAATCCTTGATCGCCTTTCGCACCGACGGCGGCAGGCCAGGAATGTCGCCCAGCAGCCCATCATCGAGCGCTTCCAGGCGAACGCCGGCCAATCCGGAGGAGACGGTGACATAGGGTTCGATGGCGATGGCCATGTCGGGCGTTATTCCCGGGAAGGCGGCCAATTCGGAGACCGTCTGAAACAGCTTTGTGTCGTTTCCAGCCTGCTGCGGAGCGGAACCGGCCGGCTGTCCGTTCGCCGGAGTCGGCCGGGCGCGGTGGCCGATGATCTTTGTCGCCAGATCCTCCGCGGTTCCGGGAGCGGCGCCGGCGGCTCGCAACGCGCCAACGATCAGCGGCCGCTCGGCGGTGTTGAGATCGATCCGCAATGCTTCATTTCTCGCAGAGATGGAAGCGACCCCGGCCGGCAGGGTGATCGTGGACGAAATCTGATCGCTCAGCTTGCCCACACTGTCGGGCGGGCCAGCGCGGATCTCGGCCGCGGCCTGCGACAGCCCGGCTTCCGCCAGAATGCGCGCCGACGCCTTGTCTTCCGTGACGCGCACACTGGCCACGACCCCGGTCATCTGCACGCGAAGTATGACGGCAAGGAATCCCAGAAAAATCATGATCCACAGGACGCTGACGAGGATTGCACCTCGCCGGGTCGTTGCCGAGTTCATGCCCACTGCCGCAAGACCCATTTCGGCCCCATGCTTCGCCACGAAAGGTGACGCCACGATCGCGTCGAAATCAAGACTTCGCTCCCCGGCTCAAGCAATGTGATTCACCATGCGGCGGGCAGCCACGCCCAGATGATGACCAGTGCCGGCGCGAGGAACGTTCCGAACGGAACGCGCGCCGCGGCACGGAGCGGGCGGCGCAAGCGAACCGCGCGGATGATGCTGAAGATGAAAGCCGCGACCGAAGCAAGCAGGATCTGGGCGCCGACGCCGGCCAGCCCGGCCAAGACGGTGGATACACCGATCAGCTTGATGTCGCCGAAGCCTATGCCGTCGCGGCCGCGCAGCCTCCCATACGTGACGTCGAACAGACACAGCAGGAGCATCAGGACGCCCCCCGGCCCGATGCGCCAGGCCAGCGCGGCGAAATCGCTCGCCTCGAACCACCAGTCGGCGAGCGCGACGACCAAGATGCCGGCCGTGTAGCGGTCAGGAATGAGCAAAGACGCAAGATCATGGACCGCGATTGCCGCGGCCAGAAGGCATAGCGCAAGCGCCGAAGCGACGACGAATGCGGGGCTTCCCATGACAGCCGGCACGGTAGCGGCGGCGAGCGCGACTGCGACGGCGGCGGTAGACCGACGCCGCGCCCTCAGAATCTTCATTCGATCATCGTCTTGGCCGGCCGCCGAAGCGGCACGTTTCTGGATGGCTCGTTCATCAGCCGCAATTGCGACCGCATCTCCTCCGCCACATGTTGCGCATCCATGCCGTCCTTCATGACCTGAGGCCGGATCAGGATGATCAGCTCCGTCCGCGTCGCGGAGTTCTGGTTGCTCCGGAAGGCGTCGCCGATGACGGGCAGATCGCCAAGCACCGGCACACCGTCGCGGCCGCGCTGCTGGCGTTCGCTGATCAGTCCGCCGAGCATCACGGTCTGGCCGCTGGTGACCGATACGGTCGAGCTGACCTTTCGTTGCGATATGGTCGGCGTCAGGGACTGGGCCTGGCTGCGCTGGACCGAGCTGATCTCCTGTTCGATGACGAGGCTGATCGTGCCGTTCCCGGTGATCCGGGGCAGAACCTTCAGGATCACGCCGGTATCGCGGAACTCGACGTTGTTGACGACCGGCGCTTCGGGATCGGTGACGGACTGCGCGGTGCGGGTGACGATCGGTATTTCATCACCGACCTGCAGCAAGGCGGGTTTGTTGTCGAGCACCACCACCGAGGGCGAGGAAAGCACCTTGACCTCGGTAACGCCGCGCAGCGCATCGATGACAACGCGCGGCTCGGTGTCGGGGCCAAGCAGCAGGTTGAAGCCCGGAAGCGTTCGCGACAGCACGGCCTTGCTGGCTTCCTGGAACAGACCGACCGATCCGTGGTTGCCGCCCACGCCGATATCATTGGATTTCAGGAAGAACTGCACGCCATAGCGCAGCTCGTTGGTCAGGGTGACCTCGGCTATCGTCGCTTCGATAGCGACCTGCTCTTGCGGCCGGTCGAGTGCGGTGATCGCCTGTTCGATCAGCCGTTGCTGGTCGGGCCGCCCGTAGATGAGAATGGTGTTGTTTTCGGGGTTCGCGGCGATGCGCACGCCGCTTTGCGACCCACCACCGCCCGGGATAGGCTGGTCGGTTTCGCCAGCGGGGGCCGGCAGGCTATCCGCCATGCGCTGATCCGGCGTCGCAGTGGCCGCCTGCGAACCGTTTGCGCCCTGATTCTGGCCGTCAGCCTGCGAGCCGGGCGGAAACTGCGAGGCCGGGTCTTCTGAAGCCGACGATGCCGGGGCGCCGTTGAATATTTCGTTGACCATCGATGCAAGGCGCCGTGGCTCCAGGTGCTGGACCTTGTACACCCGCAAATTGGAGGCAGACGCGTCGATCCGGTCGAGCCGCTCGATCCAGCTCGCCGCGCGCTGCAACTGGTTGCGCGTCTTCGCCACCACCAGAATCGCATTGCTGCGCTCGATCGGCTCGACCCTGATCGTGTTGCGTCCGCGACCGCCCTCCCCGATGTCGAGCACGCGGGTCAGCTCGGGCATCATGGTGGCCGCGCTGGAATTGTTGACAGGGAAAATGCCGACTGACTGGTCGGCCAGCCAGTCCTGGTCGAAAGAGCGCGCTGCTTCGATCGCCGCAGTCCGCTCCGCCGCCGTCCCCTGGAAGATCAGCGCGTTGCGGCTGGGATCCTCGCGCACCATGCCGGGACGGGCGACGAAGTTTTCGAGCAGCGGCAGGATCGTGCTGGCGGAAACGTTTTTCAGGGGAAACACCGTGACGGCGTAGCCAGGCTGGATGGTGGTGCCCGGATCGAGTTGGGCGGCTCCGAACGCTTCGTTCGCAGGTATCAGCCGCAGACGGTCGCTTTCGCGCATCATGGCCACGCCGCTGCTGTGCAGCGCGGACTCGAACATGGTGAGGATTTCCGCGGCCGGCGTAGGCTTCGACGTCGTGATCGATACCTTGCCCGCGATTCTGGGGTCGAGCGAGTAGCTGATCCCCAGCACCTCGCCCAGCACCGTGCGGGCCGCGACTTTGATCTCGGCCTCCTCGAGGTTGACCTCGAACTTTTCGCCGCTCAGCCGCTCGAGCGACTTGCGCTCGCCGGCAGTCAGCTGCTGTTGGTATCCGTAGTATACTTCACCCTGCCGGTTGTTCTGCGTGCGGCCGAAGCCGAGCCTCGACAGAAAACCGCCGCCGGAAGGTTTGCGCGCACTCAAATCTGCGTTCGCGACCTTGTCCAGGGCATCCGGCCGCGCGGCAACGTCTCCAAGATAATCACCAGTGGAGGTACACGCGGCCACTACCGCCAAGAGGCAGGCCGCCGCGCCTCTGCGAACCCACACGGAACAGGCATTTGGGGCACTGCCTTGCCGACCTACGCTCACCTACACACCCAACCCAAGCCTACGCCCGGCGCCTCGGGAAAGTACCGTTCTATGACGCTTGAAAACCACAAGGCACGCTTTCTGCTTCCCGCTTGGACACCGTACACCTCGTCGACCTCGGTCAGCCCGAGGTAGGTGAAGAACTCGAACTTATGCCGCGATTCGACATGGACCTGCGCCAGCGGCTGCAACTCCTCCCGCGTCAGGGCCCCGCCGACGTCGTCGTTGAGGCCCTGCTCGCATGGGCGGCAAAGCCATCGTCGAATGTTCAGCCTAACTCCTCCACGGTTGGGATTCTCAATGGAACCAGCCCGCTGGCACGGTCACCAATGCCGGGAACAGAACCAGCAGCACGATGAGGACCATCTCGGCCAGAAGGAAAGGCCACACACCTCTCAGGGCCGACCCCATTGAAACTTTGCTGATTCCGCACACCGTGTTGAGGACAGTTCCGACAGGGGGCGTAATCATGCCGACCGCGGCGGTCATGATGAACATGACCCCAAAATAGATCGGGTCGATCCCGGCCGCCGTTACGAGCGGCATGAGGATGGGTACCAGTATGGTGATCGAAGGTGCGAAATCGAGCACCATGCCGATGACAAAGATCGCCAGAACGATCATGGCCATCAGCAGGATCGGCATATCGATGAAAGGACTGAGGAGAGTAACGAGCTGGGCGGGCAGACTGGCGATCGTCATCATGAAGCCGGTGACCACGGAGGCTGCCACCAGCAGCATGATTACTGCCGTCATTCGACCGGCGTCGAGCAGCGCGTCAAAGAGCAGCCGCGGCGTCAGCTCCCGATAAACAACCAGCCCCACGAACAGTGCATAGAAGGCTGCAACGACGCCGGCCTCCGTGGGGGTGAAGATGCCGAACCGCAGTCCGACCAGGATAATCACCGGCAGCATCAACGCCCAACCGGCGGTCAGAATGGCTTTCGGGATGTCCCTGCGCGGGAGTTTGGGCTGGACCGCCGACGTTTCCTTTCTGGAGACGATCCACCAAGTCACCACTAGGCTCAGCCCCATCAGGATCCCTGGCACGATTCCGGCGAGGAATAAGCCGACGATGGAAATGTTTGCGGTGACGCCCAGGATGATGAATCCGACAGAGGGCGGGATCACGGGGGCAATGATGCCCGTCGCCGCCATCAAGCCCGAGGCGCGACTCATGCTGTAGCCCGCATCGCGCATAAGAGGGATCAGCATGACGGCAAGCGTCGCCGTATCCGCGATTGCCGATCCGGAGAGGCTGGCCATCAGCAAGCCCGTGCCGATGACCACGTAACCGAGGCCGCCACGTATGTGACCGAAGAGCGCCAGGGCCACGTTCACGATGCGGCGGGAGAGGCCGCCGGCGTTCATGAGCTCGCCGGCAATGAGAAAGAACGGGATCGCCATCAGCGGATAGCTGTCAGCGCCATTGACCAGCCTCTGCGCCAGAATCTGTGCATCCAGATTTCCCATCAGCATCATCATCGCGACGCCCGACAGCATCAGGGCGAAGGCGATTGGAATCCCGATGCCCATTGCACCGAGGAGTGAACCTATGAAGACCAAGCCGCTCACGGTGTTTTCTCCGAAACTAGCGCGGGGGACACGGCCGGTGGCGGCACATCGATCTCTGCTCCCGACCACGGGGCGGGCAGGATGCCGCGCAGCGAGCGCCACAGATCAAGAAGGAGGATCAGAGCCATCATGATGGCAGCGGTAATACCCGCGGCGTAGATGGCCCCGACGGGAATTCCCGACAGTGCTTGGACGTTGCCCCATTCGATCACGGTGAGTGACCAGCTGCCTTGTGCCAGGAGCCAGCAGCACCAAAGCATCAAGCCATACGAAACAAGAAAGCAGACGAAGCGCGCCCTGCGAGGCAACCGGACCACCAATGAGTCGACGCCGAGATGCGCGCCCTTGGCTAGGGCCACCACGGATCCCATAAAGATGATCCAGACGAGGACCACACGGGAGACTTCAACGGCAAACGGAATGCCTGAGCTGAAGCCGTAGCGTAGCACGACATTTGTAAAGATTAGGATGCTGATGACGGCCATGCCGACGACGACGAAGACGTCAAAAGCCTTGAAAAGCCACTGTAACGGCGTGGTCATGACTGCTCCCAAAAGGTTGTGCGCGCATGCATCGATCCTTGCGGCACTCTGACGAGAATCCGCAGACCGTGAGCAGGGAGCCTCCAGCATGCTGATGGGGTAGAAACACCCAATCGCGTGATGAAGGCCTGTCCTGCTCATCCGGTCGAACAGCGCAGGGGTAAAGCCAACGATCCCTCCAACCAGTAGGAGGTCCCGGGCGAGCTTCCGGTGTCAGACACCTTCCACCACGGCCAGATGTGCCTTGGCATGCTTCTCGCGGGCCTTGATCGCCGTCTGATACTCTGGAGAGTTGTAGCAGGCGAGAGCGGTCTCGTAGTCCCTGAACTCGATGACCGCCAGGCGGTTCGCGTGAGGGCCCTCCATGACTTGGCTCGTTCCCGCGCGAACGACGAAGGACGCCCCGTATTTGTCGAATGCTGCCTTGTTCAAGGCAATGTATTCTTTATAGCCCTCATGGTCCGCGATATCGACCATTGCAACCCAGTATCCTTTTTTGGTCATCTGCTTCCTCTCCCACAGAAATTCCCATACCCTCTCGCGGAAGATACGGACGTCCCGATGCATTCAAATTCGCCACAAGTGCGTTTGCCGTTGATCCTCCTCGATCACACGGCTAGAACCGAAACTACGACGCTGACTACAATATGGACAGCTTGTCCAAAAGCGTGTAGTACCACCATGTTTCGTTGTCAAGCTTGCAAGGAGATGCGCCATGGGCCTAAGTGAGCTCCAGGACGAAGCCGATGAGAGAGCTTCTACTCACGTGCAGGGAGCGGCCTCGTTCTCGAAGTTCATCACGGTGCTGCAGATCATCGCGGATGCCCCTGGAACCTTGGACATTGCCCAACTGACAAAGTGCGCGCCATTTCCCCGGGGGACGGTCTACCGTCTCGTTTCGGCGCTCACGGCGGAGGGACTCATCACACAGTCGGGAGAGGGTGGAACGTTCCGCTTGGGGCCGCGCCTCCTCCAGCTTGCTGCCAAGACCTGGGAGGACTCCGACTTGCGGACGATCGCCAGGGATTTTCTGGTTTCGCTCCGCGACGCAACCGATGAGGCGGTTCACCTTGCGGTGCCCAGCAACAACCGGATGGTCTACATAGACAAGTTGGTGGGCTCCAGCAGGGTTCAGATGAAAACCAGCATTGGCGGCCAGGTTGAACTTCACTCGACATCCGTGGGTAAGGCGTGGCTGTCTGGTCTGCCAGACCAGCGGCTGTTGGAAGTCATCAAGAGCCTGGATCTGAGACGCCATACCGCCAAGACGTTCACGACACCCGAAGCGCTGTTCGATGAGTTGAAGCGGACGCGCGAGCAAGGGTTCGCGTTCGATGACGAGGAGAACGAACCGGATATCCGCTGTCTCGGCAGCCCGATCT
The DNA here is from genome assembly GCF_006442685.1 of Mesorhizobium sp. B2-4-7. NCBI lineage: Bacteria > Pseudomonadati > Pseudomonadota > Alphaproteobacteria > Hyphomicrobiales > Phyllobacteriaceae > Mesorhizobium > Mesorhizobium sp. B2-4-7. Next base: position 6,669 of record NZ_VFVH01000015.1, on the reverse strand, counting down.
TCAATCGTTCGGGGGAACCGATCGGAGCGGTCAGCATCAGCATGCCGGTGTACCGGCACGACGCTCGGCGCCACGAGCTCTGCGCAAGGCTGGTGCGTCAAACGGCGAAACAGATCAGTGGCGAATTGTCCAGGATGGTGTAGCGCCGGGCGCGCCACCGCGTCCATCGCCACCATCGACGTACCGCTTTAACGGCATCGCTATCATTCGACGCTGAGGAAGATGGCTGATCCAACAGCACCGAAACAGCCTTGGGGGCCGTTCAAGCCAGGTCAGTCCGGAACCCGGCAGGCAGGCCCAAAGGGGCCCACAACAAGCTCGTTGAAGCATGCCTCGAAGACATGCTCGCGGATTGGGAGGCCAACGTGCCAGCAGCCATTGGCAAGAAGCGAGAGAAAAAGCCAGACGCACACCTCGAAATCGCCGCTTCGATCCTGCCGCGAGACTTGCCGCACCAGATCGACAAGCGGCAGCCCTTCGTCAATGCCTTCGCCCACCGCTACAACCGTCACAGGGCACACGACGCTCTCGACGAATCAACTAAGCCGAGTATCTCAAGACCTTCAGCGGCGCGCCCCGCAGGCCTCCTCACATGTCTTGAACCAGGACATCCTCCAGGATGACACCAAGCGAACTCACTGTGCCGGAATGGCTGCGACGATCTCAGGCGATAGCCTGGGTGACATTGCTTGGCATGCTCTTCCATATCGCATTTGCTTTCGGACACATCGATGGCCCGACGCATAGAAACGGCTTGCTCTTATCCAGCTTCGAGCGGTCGCTCGCAGGATCCGGAGAAGGGCCCGCGTCGGGGCACCACGACGACAAGTCCCAGGGCCGTTGTGACATATGCATCATCGGCTCCATGGGAGCCGCACTGCCGGCGCCTGCGGCAGTTCATGTCCTTTCCGAGCTCACCTTCTACGCGATCGACTGGGTCGCGACTGCGGCGCGCCCGGACACCAGAGAACTCTCTTCACACTACGACATCCGCGGCCCTTCGCGAGCTTGAATGGATGGCTGAACTGCCGCTTCTCGCGGTCGCGCAACGCGCCGACACTTGTTATGGCGGCTAGTGACCATATCGATCTGGAGAGACAGAGATGGGATTGCATCACCACACCGGGACGTTGTTTGCCGCTGGCATGTTTATTGTTATTTCGACGGCGCACGCAGAAGAAGATCGTCGAGAGCTTGGACCACATGTTCATGGACACGGGACATTGGCGATCGCTTTCGAGGCCAACAATGTTGAGATGGAGCTCGCTGCCCCTGGCATGGATATTGTCGGGTTTGAGCACGAAGCTGAAACCGCGGAGCAGAAGAGCGCCGTCGAGACCGCGCTCGCCGACCTTAAGGAACCCTTGAAGCTCTTCGCGATGCCCGACTCCGCAGGGTGCACCGTCACCTCCGCCGACGTCAAAGTCGTCGCGGAAGAACATGAGGACCACCCTGCTACCGCGGAGGCTGGTGAGGCCGCGGGTTCTGAAGAGCACGGGACCCATCACACCGAGTTCCGAGCAACTTATGCTCTCGCCTGCGCGGATACTGCCCAGGCCGCGTGGCTCGACTTCCCCTTCTTCGATCGCTTCGCCGGATCCTGGAAACTCGGCGTGACGGTCGTCGATGCCAATGGACAGACCGCTTTCGAGGTGTCCCGCGAGGCGCGCTATCTGGAGAGATGAGATGAACGCGGACGCCGCGACGGACGCCGTGCGCTTGCACGGCGTCGAATACAGGTGGAACGCGCGAGACCCGTTTTGCCTCTCAATCGGCGAGTTCGAAGTTTCCCGCGGTGAGCGTCTTCTGCTGCTTGGCGCATCCGGTAGCGGAAAATCGACGCTCCTCAGCTTGCTGACAGGCATCGCGTTGGCGCAAGCTGGGCGCTTGGAAGTCCTCGGGCAACGGCTTGACGAATTGAGCGGCAGCGGGCGCGATCGGTTTCGGGCGGAACATTTTGGCATCATCTTTCAGATGTTCAATCTTCTTCCCTACGGCGCCGTCATCGACAATGTGCTGTTACCGCTCAGCTTCGCGCCGGAACGTCGCGCCCGCGCAACGGCCGCGGGAGGCGCGGAGAGCGAAGCCCGGCGCCTCTTGTCGGCCCTGGGACTTCCGGCGGATATCGGGCAGCAGACGGCGGCCACCCTGAGCGTCGGTCAGCAGCAACGCGTCGCGACGGCGCGGGCGCTCATCGGCTCCCCCGATATTGTTGTCGCCGACGAGCCTACATCGGCTCTCGACGACGATCGGCAGCAGGATTTTCTCGACCTGCTGTTCGGCCAGATCGAGGCCACAAAGGCAACTCTGATCATGGTCAGTCACGACCGCCGCTTGGCGCAGCATTTCACGCGGGCGATCCAGCTCAACGACATCCTTACAACGTCGAAAAGCCGAGCCCGGGCATGATTGTCGCACGTCTCACTCTGCAATCGCTGCGCAACCGCTGGATCACGGTGTTGCTGACGATCCTTTCGATCTCCGTCAGCGTCATGCTTCTGCTCGGTGTCGAGAAGGTGCGCAGTGGCGCGCGAGACAGCTTTGCCGGGACCGTGTCTGGTGCGGATCTGGTCATTGGCGCCCGATCGGGTGCCATGCAGCTCCTTCTCTACTCGGTGTTCCGCATTGGCAACGCGACCAACAATGTCACCTGGCGCAGCTACGAAGACATCGTTTCGCGCCCGCAGGTAGCCTGGGCAATTCCGCTTTCACTTGGCGACAGCCATCGCGGCTTTCGCGTCATCGGGACGACTCCGGATTACTTCGAGCACTTCCAATATCGCGGCGGCCAGGCCTTGACGTTTGCCGCAGGCGCACCCTTTGACGACCTGTTCGATGTCGTCCTCGGCTCGGATGTTGCGAGCCGGCTTGGCTATTCCATCGGCGACAAGATCACTGTCGCGCACGGTGCGGGCTCCCTTGGGCCGCAGCATGACGACCTCCCGTTTCGCGTGTCCGGCATACTGGCACGTACCGGCACGCCGGTGGACAAATCCCTCCATGTCAGTCTCAAGGCTATCGAGGCCATTCATGTCGACTGGCGGTCCGGTTCACGGATCCCGGGACAAGTTACACCGGCCGACCGTCTGCGGCAGATGACCATTGCTCCGAAGGCGGTAACCGCCGCGATCATCGGCTTGAAGTCGCGCCTGCAAGTCATCGGGTTCCAGCGCGGCGTGAACGAGTACAGGGCCGAGCCTCTTTCGGCTGTGCTGCCGGGGGTCGCCTTGCAGGAGATGTGGGGACTGGTCGCCACCGCCGAGACCGCATTGCTTGGCGTCTCCGCGATGGTCGTGGTGACCTCGATGCTCGGCTTGTCGGCAATGATCCTGTCGACGCTCAACGAGCGACGGCGTGAGATCGCGATATTGCGCTCGCTGGGGGCAAAGCCCGGCACGGTTGCAGGACTTCTTGTCGGAGAGGCGACACTGCTGACAGTAGCGGGAATCGCAATAGGAACGGCGGCACTTTATGCGGTCCTGGTGGTGGCCCGCCCGCTTGTTGACAGACAGTTCGGCATCGACATCGGCATTCAGCCCCCATCCGCAACCGATGCCCTGTTGTTATTGGCAATATTGATCGGCGGGATGGCCGCCGGGTTCCTGCCGGCCTGTCGCGCCTACAGGATGTCACTCGCAGATGGCATGATGGTGAGAACATGAAGACTTCCGGATTCCTCGGCAACGCGAGGTCGATGTTGCGCTGCATCGCTCTCATCCTGGCCGTTTTGGGCGCGGGCTGCGGCGCGGCATTCAGCGAGGCCGCAACCCAGCTGAAATGGGAGATGCTGATCCCGCCGACAGAACCGCTGGCAAATTTCCCGGACGAACTTCCTTTTGAGCAGCAGGAGGCCCTGAGAAATGTCCTATACTGGAAAGGTCACCCGTCGGGCGAGTTGAGCGAAGAGTTTGCCCTTCAGCGCGACGAAGCCAAAAAAAGGGTCGACGCCGACAGGGAGAAACTTGCAAAGCAAGGCGTCGATCTTGATGCGCTTTACGAACGATACGTCGCCTGGGCTACGGAGATCGAGAGGCGTGGAACCCTCACCGAGAAGAAGTTGGACGGGGCGCAGGTAGCCATCGCCGGCTATCTGCTGCCCCTGGATTTTAACCCGGACGGTACGACGGAGTTCCTGCTGGTCCCCTATTTCGGTGCGTGCATCCATGAGCCGCCACCGCCGCCGAACCAGGTGATCTACTTGAAATCCACCGCTCCGTACGCGCCTGCGGCCCTGTTCGAGGGCGTGATGATAACCGGCACGATGCGCGTGCAGTCCGAAAGGAAAGACCTCTCCTTTGTGGACGGTTCAAGCGAAGTTGCTTCGGGCTACGTCCTGGAGAGCGAAAGCATCGAGCCCTATCAAGGCGAAGGTGGCGGGCAATAGTGGCCAGTCCTGCGGAGGCGATGCCAACCGCCAGTCCGCGGGTCAGAGGCAGGCACGGACGTGGATGGATGCGCTCAGCGAAACCCGGTGACCCTGAGCACCTCCGCCGGCGAGGTGAGACCTTGCCCTGCCTTCCTGGCACCGTCATGAGCCATCGTGCTCATGCCCCGCTCCAGCGCGAGCGCTTCGATCCTGGAGTGGTCTGCTCCTTGTGAAGCGAGCTCGATGATAGCCTCCTCGAGGACCAGGATCTCGAACACGGCGATGCGGCCTCGATACCCGGTGCCGTTGCAACGGCCGCAGCCCACTGCGCTGAACACTTTCTGGCCCTGGGAGAACCCGACGGCCTGGTAACGCGAGTCGGAGGAGAAAGTCTCGGCCGGAAGAATTCCTTCCTGCTTGCAGTGATCGCAGAGCCGCCGCAACAGGCGCTGGGAGATGATGCCGCGTACGGCGCCGACCAGCAGATAGGTCTCGACACCCAGGTCGCGCATACGGGTGAAGGCCGCCGCCGCGGTGTTCGCGTGGACCGTGGTGAGAACGAGGTGTCCGGTGAGCGCTGCCTGGACGGCGGCCCGTGCCGTCTCGCCGTCGCGTATCTCGCCGACCAGGATCACGTCGGGGTCCTGTCGCACGAACGTCCGGATCGCGGATGAGAAGGTGATGCCGATCGCCGAGTTGATCTGCGACTGCACGATGCCGGGGATCTGGTACTCGACGGGATCCTCGATGGTCACGATCTTGCGGCCCGGATCGTTTAGCTTCGAGAGCGCGGCGGCGAGCGTCGTCGTCTTGCCGCTGCCGGTCGGGCCGGCGACGGCGATCATTCCGTGGGTGTGCTCAAGGAGCCGGTTCAGCGTCTGCCGTTCCTGGTCATCCAGGCCCACGCCCGCGAAATCGAGCAGGACGCTGTCGCGGTGCAGGATGCGCATGACGACGGTCTCGCCATGGATGGAGGAGAGGGTGGCAACGCGCAGTTCGACTTCGCGGTCGCCGATGGGAAGGCGCATCGCACCATCCTGAGGCTTGCGGCGCTCGGTGATGTCGAGGCCGGCGAGAACCTTGATTCGCGACACGATCGCATCGCCCATTTCGTGCGGCGGCGGAGGCATGATCCGCAAGACGCCGTCGATACGGAAACGCATCACGAGCCGTCCGCGCATCGGTTCGAGGTGGATGTCGGTTGCCCTCAGGTCGAGCGCGCGCCGGAAGATGTCGTCGACGACAACCACAACCGGCGCGCCGCTCGCGAGATCCCGCAGGCTTGCGATAGCCGCTTCGGAGGTTGCTCCTTCGCCGGTGGCCTGGGCAACGTCCTGGGTGCCGGAAAGACGTTCCAAGCAGGATTCCAGGTCGGGTGCGGGAACCACGCAGACCTCGACGTCACCGTCGAGAACGGATCGCAGCGCCTCTATCGGGTCTGCGTCTCCAGGGTGGAGAACCCCTATGACGGCGCTCCCGTCAGGCGCCGTGAGCGGCGCGATCCAGTTCTCCACAAGAAATCGGTTTGAGAGATTCTGCGCGACGGGCCTGTAGTCGGCGAGTTGGTGCCGGTCGAGAAGCCGCACGCCATAATAGGACGACAGGAAGCCTGCGAGGGCATCGGCGTCGACGATCTGCGCTTCGATCAGGCGGTGCAGGTCGGAGGCTCGCGAGGCCGTGCTCTCACCGAAAAGGCCCCGCGTAGCCTCGCGGCTCGCCAGTCCGGCACCGGCCATGGACGACAAGAGCGAGTGTAAGTCTGTAAGCTGTGGGTTCATTGAACGTACCTGTCGCACTTGACCCTTGAGCACAATGGACGCCGGCTTGCGCATGCCGAATCCGTCTGTCGGTTTAGTCCGCAGAGCGGTCTGCCTGACGTACGATTCCGGACCCGGCGGTTCCCCGGAAAGCTGCGCCAGACCAGAAGGCTGTGCGGTATGGGTGTCAAGAGCCCGTGCCCTTCTACTCCCACCAGACGGTGAACCGGGTGCCACACGAGGTAGCGATTGAGAATCTTTCGCTACACCCACATATCGCCGCCAATATTGCGGAACCCCACTCGACCAAGGCAAGCGTCACGCCCGCCAGCAGCTGGTGGGAAATCGTCATGACCCATGCGACCGTGACGATCGTAGCCGAGGGCCGCAGACTGCGCCGCGTTGGAATGAGCAGGCTTGGAGTGGCTGGAGCCCTTCCCGCTTCATCGCCTTGCCGGGCGTATCAATCTCAGTGATCCATGGCCTTGACGATTTCCTCGGTCATCTTCTTGGCGTCGCCGAGCAGCATCATGGTGCCGTCCTTGT
>NZ_VFVH01000014.1:0-148773 GCF_006442685.1 Mesorhizobium sp. B2-4-7 | reverse complement strand
AAGCCGAGCGTCAATCCGAAACCCGGAATGACGCTCGGCTGTCGAAACCGCCAACCCGCCCGAGCGGGTGCTGTGATGGCCACTGCTGTCATGGAGTTCCGGATCGCCCCACTCTTCAAGCCAGATTGCCCTTCGCTATGACTTCAAGAGCCTTGGGCGTGCAAGTTCGTTGAAAGATACGGCGCCTACTTCCATTCGCCCAAAGGCGTGTGGATTTTCTTCCTTCGCCGTCATTCGGGCTTTCTCCAGCTCTTCTGACTACTCCTTACTGCGCAGGTCTCCAGGTCTGGTTGGATGAGCACCATAACCGAAATGATAGGGTACGCGCATTCTTCAATCGTCGAAAAATTAAGCCACAAGCCTTGCATGTCGCGACCAGCGTTGGGTCCCGAGCATCCACCGCGCGCATACCGCCCGGCAGACGGCGTTCGGCGGATCGGACGGCAGAATTTGCAGACGTCGTCGTGTGGACCAGGCGACGCCGACAATGACGAAAGCGAAGCTATGGCAGCAAGTAGTAGCGAACACAATCGCGCGCGGATCAGCCGACAGTCGGAAGTGGGACCCTTGCTCAAAAGAATAGGTTGGCCACGCCACTAAGATATCTCACGCGTTCCCGTGATGGCCTTCTACGCAATACAAAACCAACGCATCATGGAGCGCATAAATCAGATTAGAAATCCGCCTGGGGAGGAGGATATGAAAAACATCTCAAATGACCTGATGGAAATTGCCGGCCGAATTCGCCCTGCGCGGGAAGCCTTCGCGGAGGCGGACAGGAGGAGGGTCGAATCCGCTTTGGAGGCAGGACGACTTCTTTGCCAGGCCAAGGACGACTGCCTGCACCAGCAATGGATGGCTTTCCTGAGATGGGCCGATATGGATGAACAAGAGGCTCGAAAGCTGATGCAGCTTGCCCGCGCGGGACTGACATCGTGCATCGTTTCGGAAATCGGCGGCATCGATGCGGCACTGGCCTATCTTGTGGAGGCAAGATTGCCCGAGCCGGAAGAGTGCCTGACTGTTGGCCGCGTAGGCTGGCCGGAAAAGAACACGCCCTTCGCGATTATCAAACCCAATGCCGCGCATCCCGGCTATTACGATATCGCCATTGCCGACATGTGGGCCAATCCAGCAACGGTTTTCTCATCGAGAAAGCCGCTTCGGGGGGAAAGCATGAGGCAAGCCGACGGATCGTTCTTCAACAGCCTCTGGCATATTGTCGATCGTGAATTGGATGTCCCGCATTCGCAGCGCGAGTTCCAGATGATGCCGGCGGATCTGTTCTCGCGAGATGGTGCCTTCCTCTTCGCCAAGCCTGTCTCCGCGGCTGACAGTGCGACGGAAAGCGAGGCGCACAGCTACATTCTTTGAATGTTCGCCGGCAAATGCGACCGCGCGCAACCCGCAACAATTCCATTGCATGGACCGGAAAAACGCCCTGCCGGCCTCGGCGTGCTCTGCCTAGCGTTGTTCGTCACGGCAGAACACTCCAGCGCGCAGTCTCACCCGGACGAAGATCTATCATGCTCAGGCGAGGCTGTTCGAGGGCAATTTCCTGACTCGGCTCCCGGACGGCAAGTTGAAGCGAGAACCGAACTACCTCTAAGAGCATGGCAAAAAGACCAAACGGCCGCCGACCGGAATTTTGACGGAAAATGAACTCAAGCAATCGACGCGCCAATGAAGCGCCGTCAGCCGGCTTGCAGCCGAGCGTGGCTGCGCGCCAGATCATCTCGTCTCGTCCATTTGCAATGGCCATCAGCACTTAGCGTTGTCAAACCGCGCCAGACGACCGTCCGGGCCCATACCAGGTCTCGGAAGTGGTAATGTCTTATCCGATTGCGCACTCCATTTTCTTGGCCGCTGCTGGCTTAATCGCGTCAGTTGTCATCATCAGAGTGGCGGTTACATGCGCATCGCGATTGTTGGTTCGGGTTACGTGGGTCTTGTATCGGGCGCTTGCCTGGCTGATTTCGGCCATCAAGTCGTCTGCGTCGATAAGGCGGAGGCCAAGATTGCCGATCTCCAGGCCGGAAGAATGCCGATCTATGAGCCAGGTCTCGACGACCTCGTCGACAAGAATTCCGCGAGCGGCCAGCTCACCTTCACCAGCACGCTTACAGCGGCAGTCGCCGATGCGGACGTGGTGTTCATTGCCGTCGGGACGCCTTCGAGGCGAGGCGACGGCCATGCCGATCTGTCCTATGTCTACGAAGCGGCCCGGGAAATCGCGGCCGCTGTTCACGGGTTCACCGTGGTGGCAATCAAATCCACGGTGCCGGTGGGCACGGGGGATGAGGTCGAACGGATCATTCGCCAATGCAATCCCCTAGCCGATGTGGCCGTCGTCTCCAACCCGGAATTCCTGCGCGAAGGAGCCGCGATCGACGACTTCAAACGACCAGACCGGATCGTTATCGGCCTCCCGTCGGACGAGCGTGGCCGGGAGGTGATGGCGGAGGTGTATCGGCCGCTCTATCTCAACCAGGCACCCATCCTGTTTACCGGCCGCCGCACGTCCGAGCTGATCAAATATGCGGCCAACGCCTTCCTGGCGCTCAAGATCACGTTCATCAACGAGATCGCGGATCTCTGCGAGAGCGTGGGCGCGAACGTGCGCGAGGTAGCGCGGGGCATCGGGCTCGACAATCGCATCGGCTCAAAGTTCCTGCACGCCGGCCCGGGCTATGGAGGATCCTGTTTTCCAAAAGACACGCTGGCTTTGGTCAAGACGGCGCAGGACAGCGGCGCGCCATTGCGCCTGATCGAAACGACGGTTGCCGTGAACGACCAGCGAAAACGCACCATGGCGCGCAAGATCGTATTTGCCTGCGGCGGAGATGTCCGCGCAAAGACAGTGGCCTTGCTGGGTCTTACCTTCAAACCCAACACCGATGACATCCGTGAAGCGCCTTCCCTCTCGATCATCCAGGCCTTGATCGATTTTGGAGCACATGTCCGAGTGTATGACCCCGAAGGCATGGAACAGGCGAAAATCGTGCTCGGCACAAGCGTAAGCTATGCCGAAGGCGCCTATGAATGCGCCGAGGGCGCCGACGCGCTGGTCATCGTGACCGAGTGGAATCAGTTCCGCGCCCTGGATTTTGAACGACTGTCCCGCACGATGTCGAAACGGGTGGTGGTCGACCTGCGCAACATTTACCGGCGGGAAGACATCTCCAAGCACGGCTTCGAGTACGTGAATATCGGTGAGGGAGCGGTCGGAGACAAGGCAGTTTTCGCCGCGGCCGCGGAATGAGGTATCTGGTCACCGGCACCGCAGGATTCATCGGTTTTCACCTGGCGCGCCGGCTGCTCGACGACGGTCATCGCGTCACCGGCTTCGACGGCATGACGCCATACTATGACATCGTCCTGAAGCAGTCCCGACACGCCCTGCTTGAAAGATACGACGCCTTTCGCGCCCATATCGGCCAACTGGAAGACCTGGATGCCCTTCGCCGCGCCGCGGACTCCGCCCGGCCCGATGTGATCGTGCATCTGGCCGCGCAGGCCGGTGTCCGCTACTCAATCGACAATCCGCGAAGTTACACGGACAGCAATCTCGTCGGCTCGTTCAACGTCCTTGAGCTTGCGCGTGATCTCAAGCCCCGGCATTTGCTCCTTGCGTCCACGAGCTCGGCCTATGGAGCGAACGACAAGATGCCATTCGTCGAAACCGACAAGGCTGATTGGCCGTTAACCTTCTATGCGGCCACGAAGAAGGCGATGGAGGCGATGGCGCACTGCTATTCACATATCTTCGGAACGCCGACCACATGCTTCCGCTTCTTCACCGTATATGGCCCCTGGGGCCGGCCCGACATGGCCCTCTTCAAATTTGTCGACGCGATCGAGAACGGCCGTCCGATCGAAGTGTATGGCGAAGGCCTGATGAAGCGCGATTTCACTTATATCGATGATCTCGTCGAAGCCATCGTCCGACTCGTCGAATGCACGCCTGCGACAGGTCGCGCGGCGTCCGCTCCCGGCGTCGTCGACACGCTGTCACCCGTCGCGCCGTGGCGTGTCGTCAACATAGGCGGCGGCGAGCCTGTCGGGCTGCTGCCTTTCATCAAGACGATCGAGAACTGCCTGGGCAAACGCGCCATCCGCAAGATGTTGCCGATGCAGGCTGGCGACATGCGGGCAACCTATGCCGACCCCCGCCTGCTGGAGGCCCTTACGGGCTTTCGCCCTTGCACCAGCGTCGAGGACGGGGTGACCGCCTTCGTACGCTGGTATCTGGAAGAACGGCCGTCGCGGCCGACAATCGCCGCCTGAAGCGCGCAGACCTGTGCTCCGTGCACGCGCCTAGGTCCTTGGCGCGACACAGGTTGGTCATGCCGAGGCCAGCTTGGCATGTATCCTGGGCCTTTCGCCATGCCAGGATGTCACCTCAATGGCGGCTCCGTCTCCACAAAGCACTGTAAAGCCGCTGTCGGTATGAGTTTGGACCTGGCCGGTCAGCCCGATATGGCGCCCAGGCGGGGCAAACATGCGCGCCTTGTCGATCACGATCTTGGCACCGGCAGTGAAAGTGAAGGCGCCCGGATAGGGATCGCCGACGGCGCGGACGAAACGAAGGACATTCTCGGCAGCATCGCTCCAGTCGATTATTCCGTCATCGGCCGTGCGCTTTGCGCAATAGCTGGCAAGGGATTCGTCCTGCGCGACGCCCACGGCCTTGTCACGACTTATCGCCGAAACGACAAGCGGCGTCATCTCGAACAGTGCCTGCTTGTGCTTGTCGTAGAGCGAGCGCGCGGTCTCGTCCGGTGCCACGGCAAAAAGCTTCTGGAGGACGATAGGGCCACTGTCGACACCCTCGTCGAGCCGGAAGAAAGTCGAGCCCGTCTCCTTTTCATTCGCAATGATCGTCCAGGGGATCACCGCCCTGCCCCGAAAACGCGGTAACGGCGCCGGGTGAAAGCCGATCGAGCCATATCGGGCGACCGAGCGAAATTCGCCGCGGCAGATTTGCGACCAGCCGACCACCATCGTCAAATCGGGCCGCTCGGCTTCGAGCCTGTCGATCGTGTCGGGCGCATTGATGTCCTTGGTCAGGTGGACCGCGGCCCCGGCCAGACGTGCCGGCCCCGCCAGATCGACGAAATCGGAATGGCGTTTGGAAGCTTCGCCCGCAAGGGTGACAAGCAGCGAAGGCGTCATGCCAGCTTCGACAAGGGCATCGAATGCGACCCGAGATCCCTCCACCGCACCGACAAAGGCTATGCGCATGAATTCAGGGCTCCAACTCACCGGCGTGAGCGATAGATGGACACAGATCTCTTCTATTGTCTGCTTCGTTTCTGCGCCCAAGTCCTCCTTTAGAGGTAAACGGCAGCCGGCGATGCATCCCTATGTGCAACTCGTCCCTTCAAAGAAAGCTGGGTATTTAGGGGTTGCGACAGCGGGATTGGAATACGCGATGGACAGCTTCGCCGGCTTGGCATTCCTGGATCGCAGCGCCACTACAGTCGGGAAGGGCGGATCTGATCTGCTACGCATGGCGATCCTGCTTTCTGGACGCCGACGCATTTGTGCTTTCGTCCCGCTACGAAGATTGCGCGGTACCACTCAAGGCCATGGCCGGCAGCCCGCCCATCGCGTCCTTCGACTGCGACGTCATACATGCTGCGCTACGATCCCCAAGGACTGAAGACCTGTCACCATGCTGACGACCACCCGTCTGACATTGCATAAGATCGACGCCCGGATCAGGATGACCTGGGCTGCGTCGGGCGCAGACGCGTTTCTTGTCTCCTATCCCGAATCCGGAGCAACCCAGCTTAGACATATCCTTTCGGAATACTTTCGTCGCCACGCCAACGGCGAAAATGTCCATCTTTCGCCAATGTTCGAGGTTCTTCCGGATTTCGATCTCGATCCGACGAGGGGCATCCCGGCTTTTCGTTACACAGATGAGCGCCATCGTGTGCCGCTCGTCCTGGTTTCGCACCTCACCTATAGACGCTCGCTTTTTCTCAACCGACCCATCATCTTCATGACTCGAGATCCGCGCGACGTAATCGTGTCAGCTTATTTCGATGCCACACGTCACAAACGCTGCTTCGAAGGCACCATGGACGCGTTCATTGCCGATCGCGAACAAGGCCTGCCGGCTCTGATAGTATATCTGAATGATTGGGGTAGAGGTCTAAAGCATCACGTAAGTGCAGTATTGGGCTATGGGGAACTGACGGAGGACCCTATGGGTGCCTGCACGCGTATCCTGAGATTTCTCGGCCACACACCGTCCGTGCGCGCGCTTCAGGATTCTATCGACGCCTCGCGTTTCGATGTAATGCGTGAGCATGAGATGGCGGGCGGCCTAGCGGCCCACGATGGCGAAAGCCAGCATGCGCGTCCCGGCAAGGTCGGCGGCTTTTCCGATCATCTTAGTGATGCGCAAGCCGAACTCATTGAGCAGACCTGCATCGACTGGCTAACTCCAGCCGCGATCGAACTGCTTGCCCGTGGCGGAACGCGGCTCGCATGCGGCTGGTATGAACTTCGCCGCCAATTCATGGATGAACACGGCCAAGGCGAGACGATCAAGAGAGATCTTCCTGTCGTCGAATCCCTTTCCACCAATCCATGCAGCAACTTGGCGGAGATCGCCGAGAAGTATGGAAATAATCCATCGACGTCCTGACGTTAAGAGGGGAGTAAATGCGACTTGCGATTGTGCAGGCGGGCCTGGGTGCAGGAGGGACGGAGCGCGTCGTCAGTCTGCTTGCCGCAGATCGATGCAGGCGCGGAGATGAAGTCCATCTATTTGCTTTCGTGGGAGAGCAAGACAAGAGCTATTTTGCCCTGCACCCGAAGGTCACCGTCCACAGACTTGTAGAGGATGGAGCTTCGCGGCTTTCGAAACTCGGATTTGTCCGCAGCTTGCGGCGCGTGGTCGTGTTGCGCGCGGAATTCAAGCAGCTTCAGCCCACTCTGATCGTTTCATTTCTAACAAAGATTAATATTCTTTGCCTGCTGGCGGCGAAAAATCTTGGCATCCGGGTTATTATCTCGGAAAGAAACAATCCCAAAGCGCAGAAAAAACACGCCGCTTGGCGGCTCGTTTCTGGCATCATACTTCGGCAGGCGGATCGGCTCGTCATGCAGACTGATGCGATTGTCAAGACGCTTCCGGATACGCTCAGAAAAAAAGCCCACGTTATCGGAAATCCTTGCGAGGTCATCGGAAATCCGTGCGAGGCGACCGATGCCTACAAAGACCATGGCAATGAGATGTTTCGCCTGGTCGCCGTCGGACGCCTGGTGGAACAGAAAGGCTTCGACACGCTGATAAAGGCGTTTGCTAAAATCACTACCGAGTTTCCGGCATGGGCGTTGACAATCTTCGGCGAGGGACCTGATCGGGTTCTTCTTCAACGTCAGATCGATGCGTTGGATTTGGAGGACAGGGTAAAGCTTGCCGGCATTACCGAGCGTCCGGGCGAATGGGCGCGCGACGCCTCCCTCTTTGTCCTGCCGTCACGCTACGAAGGCTTTCCCAACGTGCTGATCGAGGCGATGGCGGCAGGCCTGCCCGTCGTCGCAACGGACTGCGATTTCGGTCCATCCGAAATCATCGAACCAGGCGTTTCGGGTCTGCTGGTACCAGTCGACGATGTTGCCGAGTTGGCATCCGCGATGGCATGCCTGATGCGAAACAATGCTCTTCGCCACAAAATGGGTAGATCGGCCCGGAAAACGATCGATCGGTTCTCAATGCAGCAGATTGCGGAGAAATGGGACTCCGCTTTGACGAAATTCTGAAAATGAAGGCAATCGATCACGAACTCAGTTATTCAGGTGCGCGATCTACGAATGAAAAATATCCGATGCCGGACAAGAACACCTCGAGCGTTTTCAAATCTGGCGCACATATCCTGATGTTCATCCGGAGAATGATCTTTGATAGGCGCACTTTACAGCCAATGTAACTAAAAGCGGCGACCTGTCGCGCGTGGAAGGCAATGCCCGCACATCGTCCCTGATTGGGATCGGTCTCAAGACACAAGGCACATGTAGACTTCGAGATTGTGTCCCGTGGCGTGGCCTGGCTTTTGACCACTACGAAGCCTTGCGGTTGGCCAGAGGACGTATCAGCGAGCTGCGGCAGGCATGCCGATGAAAGGAGCATCGCTCATGAAACGCACGTTCGACCTGCTCGGTGCCGCCTGCCTTCTGCTGCTGATGTCGCCCTTCATCGCGGTGCTTTCAATAGCAGTCGCGCTGCTTCTTGGGCGGCCTGTTTTTTTCCGCCAGGAACGTCCCGGCCTGCACGGGAAACCATTCAAGATAATCAAGCTCAGAACGATGACCGATCGTCGGGATCGTCATGGCCGGCTGCTTCCCGATGCTGACAGGCTGACTGGCTTTGGCAGCTTTCTGCGCGCAAGCAGCCTTGATGAGCTGCCCGAATTGATCAATGTATTGCGGGGTGAGATGAGCCTCGTCGGGCCTCGTCCCCTCTTGATGGAGTATCTCCCCCGCTATAGCCCTGAGCAGGCGCGTCGTCACCAAGTCATTCCCGGCATCACAGGTTTGGCGCAGGTGAACGGCCGCAACGCACTTGATTGGGAGAACCGCTTCGTCCTGGACGTCTGGTATGTCGATCACCGGACCTTCGCACTTGACCTGAAAATTCTCTGCCTGACCTTTTACAAGATCTTCACCCGAGAGGGGATCAGCGCCGCGGGACACGCCACCATGCCCGAGTTCATGGGCTCGCAGGTTTTGCAGTCGGGCGGGCCGTTGAGGACGTCTGGATCGCGCCTGCCACGGTTGGCCGCAAGGGTTGCAGCCATCGGTATTCTGCTAGAACTTGGGACTGCCGCTTTCGTTTTTGTTGTCGATCCATATGGGATCAACCATCATCTGGAGATTCCTGATTTCAATGCCGAAAAGACACATCGCCTTTCGATCGGTACGACAGCCGAGCGCTCACTACGTCTATGGCTCACCGACTACGACACTTTGATCCTCGGCGGCTCGCGGGCGCGCGTCGGGCTTGATCCCGCCGGACCGAGCCTAGCTAGGCTGAAGGCCTACAATGCCGCGGTTCCGCATGCGAGCATGGTCGAACTCTATGACATTGGCATGTTCGCCCTGGCTCACGGCGCACCCCGCCGGATGATCGTCAATCTCGATTTCTCCATGTTTGAGGCGGACCGAACGGAAACCCAAGATTTTCCGGAGTCCGGCTTTGCCGGAGTTCCAATGCCTATCGTTTATGCGCGGTCCCTGTTCTCCCCCGAAAGCTTTATCGACGCTTTGCGGACGGTGCACGCCAACAGCATTGGATTTCGGGAGACCGACAAGGAAGACGGTTTTCACCAGATCATGTTGGCACATAATTACAGCTACAGACAGGTGTCCGACCAGAGGCTGAATCGGTTGATGGCGGAGTTTTCGTCTCCCGGCAGCTTCGATTATGACATCACCAGAATCGGCCTGTTGCATGACCTGCTGGATCGTCTCACCGCCGCTGGAGTAGACGTCACGCTCTTCATTTCGCCGATACATGCTCGTCAGATGGAAGCACTCAGGGCCATGGGGCTACTCCCGGTTTACGACCGCTGGCGTGTGGATCTGACGTATACCGTAAGTCAGGTCAACGCATCCAAGACAGCCACGTCTGAAGTGAAACTGTGGGATTTTAGCGGCTATAACTCCGTTACAATGGAAGACATTCCGGATCCGGGCGATCGTCATCAGACGATGCGGTGGTACTGGAGCTCTGCGCGTTACACTCCGGCCTTGGGAGAGTTGATGCTGGATCGCATGCTCGGCCAAGCCTATTCGGGCCCGTCGGATTTCGGCATATCTCTTACCGGATCCAACCTTAGATCAATCCTCGACCAACAGCGAAAGAGGCGCACCATATATGTCGTGCTTCATCCCGAGGAGATTAATAGGATATGGAGCCGTTTGCTTTTATTTAAATTTACAAAGCCAAATATCTAGGCAATTTTCTCTTTATTAGTTCGGTATGTCTTATAGTTCTACTTTTTTGTTCCGCATATATTTAGCGATAAAACGGCCATGAAGCTGCTACCGCTAATGGGGTAGGCCATCGGTCGTAGCGGCGATCAGGTCCTAGCTTATTGGGGTTGCGACAGGACCAAACTTGGTCGTGGCGGCTTTCTGGTTTCTGCCGATGATGGATGCATCGGCAGAAACAATCCCGGAGAACGACCAAGGGACGCGTACTGCCGATCAAGAATGAGCGGGGCGACTTTGGCTACGGTTGCGATGATCGGAAGACTGGCTCGACGGGTGCTGCAAGCTGCCAGGCGCAAGAGTGCGGGCCGCACGCGCCTGGCCAATATCGCACACCTTCTGACCGGCAATTTTCTTGGCTCATTGCTGGCGCTTGTAGCCTTTACGCTTTCAGCACGAGCGCTTGGCGTGACGAACTATGGTGAGCTTGCATTGATCATCGCGTTCACAAGGGTCGTCGAGCGCGTTGTCAGCTTCCAGTCGTGGCAGCCAATTATCAAATACGCAGCCGGCATGAACGCATCCGAGGGCCACGAGAATTTGCGCGTCCTCATGAAGTTCGGCCTGCTTATCGATGTCGGCGCCGCTGTCAGCGCCTGGGTCGTCGCCATTGGCGCGGCCCTTCTCATTGCGCCGGTTTTCGGTTGGTCGACGCAAATTGTGCATCTTCTTGTTCTCTACTCCAGCGTTCTGCTATTTCAGATTTCCGGCGTCCCCGTGGCTGTCCAACGCATGGCCGGCAACTTTCGCCTCCTCGCCTATGGGCAGCTGCTCAACGCCGTTCTGCGCGTATTGCTGTGTCTGCTCGGCGTGCTGCTCAACGGCGATCTCGCTTACTTCACGGCGGTTTGGGCCGGAACGCAGATCCTCGGCTCCCTGGCGCTCCTGACGCTGACCATGCGCGCGCTACACAGGCAGGGTGTCCACAATGTCCTGGGCGCGCCTTTGGCCGGCATCACACGCCGCTTCCCTGGCATCTGGAATTTCGCGTGGTCGTCGAACATCTCACTCACTTTGCGCGCGAGCGCGCAAGAACTCGATACGCTGCTGGTGGGATGGCTAGCCGACCCGGCCTCGGCTGGCTTGTACCAGATCGCCAAGCGTATAGGCCGCGTCGGCCAGCAAGTAGGCCCGCAGGTGCAAAACGTTCTCTATCCCGATGTCGCCCGCCTTTGGGCAAAAGGCAGCATCGAGGAATTCAAGCGGGTGATCTTTCAGACCGAAGCCATGCTGCTCTGCTTTGGCGTCATTTGCGTCCTGGTCGTGGCGGTGCTCATCCGGCCGCTGCTCGCCTGGACCGCGGGACCGGAGTTCATAGGCGCAGCCAGCCTCGTCATCGTGCAGATGGTGGCGGTCACGTTCGTGCTTTCGGGCTCAGCCGCCCGCTCGGCGCTGCTTGCCATGGGCCGGCAACGTGAGGTGTTGCGCATTGTTGTCGTTGCCACAGCCGCCTTCCACGTGACGGCCCTCCTGCTCATCCCGCGGATCGGCGCGATGGGGGGCAATATTGCCCATATCGTCCTGGGCATTCTGTGGGCCTTCGGCCTGGCGCTTTCGTTGCGACAGGCGCTCAAGACCGCCCATCATCCCGACCGGCAAACCCCGCCGGCGGACGCTCTCAACCAAGCAAGTCTTGCCCCTTCAAAGGCGATCTAGATGTCTCTTGCACCTCAAGCTCTTGCCCCTCAAGCCCAGGCACCTCAAGCCCTGGTCACTTTGCCTGCAGCGCAGCGGCGCTCGCCTTCCTCTCCTTCGTGGCTCACACATCTGCAACGACTCGAGGCTGAATCAATCCATATCATTCGCGAGGTCGTCGCCGAACTGCGCAACCCGGTGATGTTGTATTCGGTGGGCAAGGACTCGGCCGTAATGCTCCATCTCGCGATGAAGGCCTTCTATCCGTCGCAACTGCCGTTCCCCCTTCTCCACATCGACACGACGTGGAAATTCAAAGAAATGATCCGTTTCCGCGACGAGACTGTCGCGCGGCTTGGCCTGAAGCTGCTGGTGCGTCGCAACGAGGCCGGCCTGGCCGAAGGGATCACGCCATTTACACATGGCTCGTCGACCTACACGCAGATCATGAAGACGGAGGCGCTGAAATCGGCACTGACCTCGCTCGGCTTCGACGCCGCTTTCGGCGGCGCGCGGCGCGACGAGGAAAAGAGCCGCGCGAAAGAACGGGTGTTTTCGCTGCGCAGCGATAGCCATGGCTGGGATCCAAAGAACCAGCGCCCGGAACTATGGAACCTCTACAACGGCCGGCTGAAACCAGGGGAGTCCGTCCGGGTCTTTCCTCTCTCGAACTGGACCGAAACCGACATATGGCAGTACATCATGAGGGAGAACATCCCCATCGTCTCGCTGTATTTCGCGGCCAAACGCCCCGTGGTGGAGCGCGACGGACAGTTGATCATGGTGGACGACGATCGTCTGCCGCTCCGCCCAGGCGAATCCCCCGAAATGCGCTCGGTACGCTTCCGCACGCTTGGCTGCTATCCCCTCACCGCGGCCACTGAAAGCACTGCCGCGTCTGTTCCCGAAGTGCTCCAGGAAATGCTTGTCGTGAGGACCTCCGAGCGATCAGGTCGGCTGATCGACCATGACGAGGCAACCTCGATGGAAAAGAAAAAGCGCGAGGGGTACTTCTGATGCTGGGTTTTGCTCAAACCACGGAACTCGAATCTTCTTCGATAGACGAGATCACTTCGCAATATCTTGCTGTCCACGAGAAGAAGAGCCTGCTGCGATTTTTGACATGCGGCAGCGTGGACGACGGCAAGTCGACGCTGATCGGCAGGCTGCTCTACGACACGAAGCTGCTGATGGAAGACCAGCTTGCCACACTTACCCGCGATTCCCAACGCCACGGCACAACCGGCGGCGATCTCGACTTCGCCCTTCTGGTCGACGGTCTGGCCAGCGAGCGCGAACAGGGCATTACGATCGACGTGGCCTATCGTTTCTTCGCCACGGAACGGCGCAAATTCATAGTCGCCGACACGCCCGGCCATGAGCAATACACCCGCAACATGGCTACTGGCGCATCCAATGCCGACCTGGCGATCATTCTTGTCGATGCGCGGCAGGGCATTCTGACCCAGACACGCCGACATTCCTTCATCGTTTCGCTGCTCGGAATCCGGCATGTCGTCCTTGCGGTCAACAAAATCGACCTGGTCGATTATTCGCAAACGGTATTCGACGAGATCGAGGCGACCTATCGAAGCTTCGCGGAACCGCTTGGCTTCGCGTCTCTGGATGCCATCCCGCTGTCGGCGCGTTATGGCGACAATGTTCTTTCGAAAGGCGAGAACCTGCCCTGGTATCGGGGCCCGACGCTCATCGAGCATCTGGAAACCGTCGAGGTGGAACGAGACCGCCGTAGCGCGCCTTTCCGGATGCCGGTGCAATGGGTCAATCGCCCGAACCTCGACTTTCGCGGGTTTGCCGGCACCATCGCCGCCGGCGTGATCCGGCCGGGAGACCGTGTGGTCGTGGCACGATCCGGCGTGACGAGCCTGGTCAAGCGCATCGTCACCCAGGACGGAGACCTGTCGGAGGCAGCGGCCGGCGAGGCTGTCACGCTGACGCTCGAAGACGAGATCGACGTTTCTCGCGGCGACGTCCTGGCGGGGGCGGCGGAGCGCCCGGAAGTGTCAGACCAGTTTGCGGCCCATCTGCTCTGGATGCACGAGGATCCATTGATCCCCGGCCGCCCGTATCTGATCAAGCTCGCCACCAGCGTGGTGGGTGCGAGCGTTACGCAGATAAAACACCGGGTTGACATCAATAATTTTGCAAAACTGGCAGCAAAAACCCTCGAGAAGAACGACGTCGGCTTCGTCAACTTGACGACACAGGCACCGCTCGCCTTCGACCCGTTCTCCAACGTGCACGAAACCGGCGCGTTCATCGTCATCGACCGGATCAACAACCACACGGTCGGTGCCGGAATGATCGACTTCAGTCTGCGCAGGGCGAACAACGTCCATTGGCAAGCACTGGATGTCGACATGAATGCGCGGGCGATCGCCAAAGGTCAAAAGCCCGTGGTGCTGTGGTTCACAGGCCTGTCGGGCTCCGGAAAGTCGACGATCGCGAATCTCGTGGAGAAGCGCCTCCATGCGATCGGCAGGCACACCTACCTTCTGGACGGCGACAATGTTCGCCATGGCTTGAATCGAGATCTCGGCTTTACCGACGCGGATCGCGTGGAGAACATTCGTCGCGTCGCCGAGGCCGCCAAGCTGATGGTCGACGCGGGGCTGATAGCGCTCACTTCATTCATTTCGCCATTCCAGGCGGAGCGGCGGATGGCGCGCGACCTCTTCGGCCCAGGGCAGTTTATCGAGATCTTCATCGACACACCACTGGAGGTCGCTGAAAGCCGCGACCCGAAGGGCCTTTATCGACGCGCCCGAAATGGGTTGATCCAGAATTTCACGGGCATCGGCAGTCCCTATGAGCGCCCGGAAGCGCCACAGATCACGGTTACGCCGGATCTGAGCGCCGAGGAGGCCGCGGAAGTGATCGTCAGCTACCTCGAACGAGGCAGCTACCTCGGAACCGCGACCGGGTAACAGGCGATGGTTGGAGGAGCTAGCCAAGGGCCGATACGGGTTTGCTTTCCATTTATCGGTGATGATGTCGGTGGAAGCCACATCTCGGCGCTCAAGCTCATCCAGAACCTCGATACATCGAAGGTCGTTCCGATTCTGGTGCTTCAGGAAACGGCCGGGCCTCTGGCGGCCTTTCTGCAAATGGAGGGCCAGCCCTTCACGGGTTTTCCGCTGCCGACGACTTCGCCTGGAAAGGGAATAATCCCCGGCGATGTCATGACCTATCTGACCAGTACGCTTCCGCGCATGCGGCGTTTCATCAAGGAGCAGAAGTTCGATATCGTTCACACCAATGACGGCAGGACGCATGTGAATTGGGGCATTGCGGCGAGGCTGGCAGGTGCTCGGCTGGTTTGGCATCATCGCGGCGACCCCGACGCCAAGGGCGCTAACGTGCTTGCGCCGCTCATCGCGCATCGCATGGTGACGGTGTCGCGATTTTCGCGACCGCGGCATCCGATCAGATCCCTCAAGGGACGGCTCAGCGTCATCCATAGTCCCTTCGACCATCCGTCGACTGTGCCTGACAGGATCGCGGCCAAGGCCGCACTTCTGGACGAGCTAGGCCTTGCACCAGGAACACGCGTCCTGAGCTTCATCGGCGGGCTGATCGAACGAAAGCGGCCGCTCCTCTTCATCGATATCCTTGATCGTTTCGTGCGGGAGCATCCGCAAATCCCGGTCGTCGGCTGCGTGTTCGGGAATTCACCCGCGGGCTCGCAAGATCTTGAAGCGGCCGCCCGCGTGCGCTGCGCCGAGCGCGGGCTCGGCCAAACGGTGCGCTTCATGGGTTTTCGCAACCCGATCGAACCTTTCCTCGCGGCAACGGATGTTCTGGTGGTTCCCGCCATGGGAGAGCCCTTCGGCCGAACCCTTATCGAGGCGATGTTTCTTGGGACGCCGGTGGTTGCAACCGATCATGGCGGCAATCCGGAAGCTATCGAGAACGGGCGGACCGGATTTCTGGTCACACCGGAAGACGCCGGGGCCTTCATGGAGCCGCTATCGCGGTTGCTGTCCAATCCGCCGCTCTGGGCCCGGATCAGCGATGCAGCCCGCGACCACGCCTTCTTCTCCTACAGCACGCACCGCCATGTCGAAAATGTCATGAAGATCTATGACAGGGCGCTTTGCTCCCGCAAAGCCGGCTTGGCGACCGACCTAACCAGCGAAATCGGCGGTTAAAGGATTTTCGCAATGCGGGTAGAGCACATCGATTTCCTTGTCATCGGAGCCGCAAAAAGCACAACGACCTGGCTGCAGCAGCAGCTTCAGGCCGATCCGAGCGTCAGCACGCCGGCATCCTGATAGACGCATCCAAGGGAAGGGCCTCCTTTGACATGAGTGAGTTTCACGAAAAGTCAGCTGCGCCATTGACATATGGTTCCCCCGGCATTGATCGAGGTCTGCCGTACGAAGCCCATCATCCTGCTCGCAATGCGAACCAAGACACGGGAGCTGCCCAGAGTGGGATCGTGGCCACGACCCCGGCCGGTCAAGTTGGATATCGCCGCGAAATTGACGGCCTGAGGGCGATCGCAGTCGTTCTGGTGATCCTCTACCATTCAGGGCTTCGCGTCGCGGGCCTTGACCCCTTTGCGGGCGGTTTTATTGGCGTTGATGTCTTTTTTGTTATTAGCGGCTATCTGATTGGCTCGATTGTACAGCGGGAAGTCATGGATGGGACTTTCTCGTTCGCCAATTTTTACGAGCGTCGCGCGAGACGGATCCTACCTGCGCTGTATACCGTCTTAGCAGTAACGATCCCCTTCGCTTGGCTATATATGCTGCCGAGTGCCTTTAGAGACTATTCGGCGAGCCTTTTGGCAACCGTGTTTTCAGCCTCCAATCTATATTTCTGGCATGTTGCGAGCTATGACGCAGCCGACAATCTTTTTCGTCCATTAATTCACACCTGGAGCTTGGGGGTCGAAGAACAGTTCTACGTGATCTTCCCTTGCTTTCTTCTACTGGTGTGGAAATTTTCTCGGAAATTTTTAACAGCCATCCTGTGCATTGGGCTCGTCGTTTCGTTCATTCTTGCGGAGTGGATGACGCGGCATTTCCCGGACGCATCTTTTTTTCTACTGCCAACCCGAATCTGGGAACTAGGGTTGGGGGTGTTTCTGGCAAGACGTGAATTGACTGGCGGCCGGCTTGTGTCGATGCGCTCTTCGCGAGTCGCGCCTGCGGTCGGTTTGGCGCTCCTGATCTGCTCGGTGCCGCTGATGAGGCCGCAGTGGCATCACCCAGGACTTGTAACGTTGATCCCGGTTGCAGGAACGGCATTGCTTATCTGGTATACAGGGCACGGCGATCCCATTACACGAGCGCTTTCCTCCCAGCCATTTGTATTTGTCGGCCTGATATCATATTCCCTCTACCTTTGGCACCAGCCGATATTTGCTTTCGGCAGATTGAGTGTGACCAATTCTGTCGATGGAACGATGGTATTTTGTTGGATTTTGATGTCTGTCATACTTGCCACTGCGACTTACCGCTTCGTTGAGATGCCGACTCGCAGCAGAAAGCGAACCAGCAAGCGCGTTATATGGCTGATTGCCTCACTGGGGGCCGTGTTACTCAGCGGCGGCGGATACTACTGGTATGTCCAAAATGGCATGCCAAGCCGTTTTGCGGACGGCCTGGCCCCGATTGCCGCTGCATCCGATATTCGCGAGGCTCAGATCTTTCAGAACGGGAAGAGCTGTCTCAACTTTGCGCCTGAACAGGGCCCTTGTACCTTTCATGGCTCGAATCCCGAGGGCTATGCTCTTGTTAGTTTAGGTGACTCTCACGCTCGCACTCTGCTTGGTCCGATGCGAGACAGCCTCGATGACTACCGAGATATCGCCTCGTTCACACCGCTCAATCGAGGCGGCTGCGTATTTCTCCTCGGTCTGCAAAGGGTTGACGTGGACCAACCGGGTTGTCCAGGCGACTACAATGACAAGAGGCTCGACTACGTAGGCAGGCTGAAGCGACCGATAGCCGTGCTCTTGTGGCGTCTCCCCATTCTCGTGGAGCAGAGCCGTTACAACAATGGCGAGGGGGGAATCGAGCCGGGCGACGATCACCCGCATTTGGCCAAGCTGGGTGAAACCGGGCCCGCCGATCCGGCTGCAGTCGCCACGGCCATTTCCCGCACCATAAACACACTTCTGGAGCGCGGGGTGAAAGTTGTCTTAGTCTATCCTGTCCCGGAGATGGGTTGGAACGTCCCGCAGGTGCTTCTCATGCGGGCCAGACGCCAGAACGATCCTGCAGCTTATATGCAGGCGGACCCGATTTCGGTTTCCTACGGGGATTTCCGCCGGCGAACGCAACGGACATACGCATTATACGATAATGTCGGATCCGATCCAAATCTCGTGCGTGTGTATCCGGAGAAGGCCTTCTGCGATCAACAGCGCTGTTTCGCCAATCGAGGCTCTCAGATTTTTTATCGGGACGATAACCATCTCAGCGAGACCGGGGCGTCCAAGCTCAACGTTTTGATCATGGACGCCATCAAAGCACGGTGGGGAAATGACCGATGACAGGCGAAGGAAGAGCCGTGGACTTTTTCGACCGGGAAGTCTTATGCGACGTCCCAGCACGGAAGCGACAAGGCTTCCCCTTGCAGTAGAGCTCGACGCTATGCCTTGCGGTGGTATATTTCGAAATACGGGTCCAAAGAGCTGGAAATTCTCTCATCCATGTAAGCGATCTCGTCTCTGTTGAAATAGTCGACATAACCGCCAATTTTACCCCGGCGCACCTTAAAACTGTCGGGGTTCGACTGGTCCGTCGGGCGCATTCTTTCGTGACCGAAAGCGTCTGCCATTTCGATCTTTCGCAAATTCTCGAAAGAGCCAAAGGTTGTCGCCTCATCGAGGATCATCTCCGGCACGCCCTGAATGCCCAGAAAATCTAGCGCCGTGCGAAGCGCCGATTTTGGAGCTTGGCGCATATGTTCGTAGGACAGCATTTGAAATGCCTTCACCTTATCGCGGTTGTGCGCCCAAGCGTTGTAGAACGCTATGATGGAATCAATGCTGCCGACATCCTGGGCAAGAAACTCACTGATCGTTCCGTCAAACACCTTCATTCGGTGCGTTGCGTCGAAATAATATGAAACAAGCACGTCTCTCGGATCCCGAACCAGAAATAGGATCTTTTTTCCTGAATATTTTGACTTATCGACCTGGATTTCGCTGGGACGCTTAAGGTTTGGGCTGTCGTCGTGAGAAAAGCCGATGCAGGGAATATTCGATGAGATCTTCCAGAAATGCTGGATTTCCATCGGATTCTGCAGGTTAAGGCCGTAGTGTTTGTCGATGACGCGGCCAACCATGGTGCGCAGCCACGTTCTACCGCATTTCGGGTATGAAAGCACAAAGGAGTCTCGCGACCAAAAGATCATCTGGCGGCGCAACGCTCCCAGGGGACCCGAGTAGCGTATTTTCTTTGGAACGACGGCTTCGCCAAGGAAAAAGGTAGCGTCGCGAAGATTGTTCTTCAACTGTCCGAGCATAGAAAGCTTCCTCTGCTAGCGTGAGTTTGGCGCATTGGCGGCGTCAACAATGAAGTGCCCGAAGAACGGGACCGCCGGACCGAAACTCAAGCGACCATTTTAATCTCCGCCATTGTAAGCCATTGCGTCGGTGCAGCGAGACCTAGCTAGCTGGCTGGCCCGGACTGATGGGAGTACCTCTTTGGATTAACGCGGCAAAGTCCGCTTGCAGTTCCGATAGCCCCCCCATGCACAAAAGCATGTGTTGCTTAGAAAGCGGGTAAAGCGCCCCATAGCAGCGATAAGATCGTAGCCTCGAATCCGAACGATTGCAGGCCAACCTGTTCTTGATTGAGCAAGGGACTGGCAGGCACGGATTTGTGCCTGCGAGTTCAAACAGCCGCATCTCTTGACGCGCTCTCTTGGGGCGCGGCGGCTAAGCTTTGTCGAGGTCTAGAATGAGCCAGTCAGATCAGCCGTTTGAGGCAATCAGTCCACTGGGAGGCCAATCCCTTTTGCTGGCCACTGCGATCGCTCTCGGCCGTCTCGTCAGCAAACCGCGGACGATTGTTCATGTGCTGTCTTACTTGCGCCGGCGGGTGACCGGGCGCGCCAAGGCCGTTGGCAAGAACCTTCATCTCTACATCATCGATCTGGCCCTGGCGCTGGCGGCACTGTCGTTTGCTTCATTCATGCGATTGGGCCTTGATGGAGAATTCACCGGTCCGGAAAGCCACGCTTCGTTGCTCTTCGCACTCCCTTGCTTCCTGCTTACATGCGCCGTGGTCTTCCCGGTGACTTGCCTCTACACCCGCAACTGGCGATATGCTTCTGTCGGCGACATGCTCGGTATCGTTCGCGCGGCATTCGTCACATCGCTGGCCTTCGTGTTCCTGATGTTTGTGGCTACACGGCTCGATTCGATCCCGCGCTCGGTGATAGTGATCCAGTTTCTGTTGCTCGTGCCGCTGCTTATTTCAGTTCGCATCCGCTCCAAGCTCGTTGAGCTAAGCCGCTTTGGTCCGACTGCGAACAGAGCGAGAAACGGACGCGACGTGGTCCCTGTGCTGCTAATCGGTGCAGGCGATGCGGCCGATCTTTATATTCGCGCGCTGCAGCGGGATCCGAATGCACGCCATTGGCCGGTCGGCGTGCTCGATAATGGCGCAACGACAGAGGGCTATTTCCTGCGCGGCGTGCCGGTTCTGGGCAGCATCGAAGACTTCGACATGGTCATCGGCGATCTGGAAGGTCGCGGCATCAAGCCCCGCCACGTGATTTTCACCGAAAGGGTGCCTGGCCTCGTCGATCCGATGCTTGAAGCGCTGATCGACCGGGCCGACCGTCTGGGCATCGCTGTCTCTCGCCCCGCCCCGGTCCTGGAACTGCGCAATCCTAAATATCAGAGTCGCTTCGACTTGCGCCCCATCGAACTTACCGACCTTCTGGAGAGGCCGCAGGCGGTTCTTGATAAAGATGCATTGTCCCGAATGATCGAAAACAGGCGCATCGTCGTCACCGGCGCCGGGGGCTCGATCGGCGGAGAGCTCACGCAGCAGATTGCCGCGCTCGGTCCCACCGAAGTGGTCCTGATCGATAACAGCGAGTACAATCTGTACGCCATCGATCTGGAATTGGCGGAGAAATTCCCGAATGTGCGCCGGAAGCCATATATCTGCGACGTACGCGACCCTGTTCGCCTGGGCGAGATTTTCCGACGCCATCGCGTTGACCTGGTCTTCCACGCGGCGGCGCTCAAACATGTGCCGATGGTCGAGTT
This sequence comes from Mesorhizobium sp. B2-4-7, assembly GCF_006442685.1. NCBI lineage: Bacteria > Pseudomonadati > Pseudomonadota > Alphaproteobacteria > Hyphomicrobiales > Phyllobacteriaceae > Mesorhizobium > Mesorhizobium sp. B2-4-7. Next base: position 127,865 of record NZ_VFVH01000014.1, on the reverse strand, counting down.
GAATCCCTGTGAGGGCATTCTTACCAACGTCATCGGTACTATGAACGTGGCAGAAGCGACCCGCCTTTGCGGCGCCAAGGCAATGGTCCAGATATCCACCGACAAGGTTGTGAACACGACCAGTGTCATGGGCGCTACCAAGCGCCTAGCGGAACTCTACTGCCAGTCCCTGGACCTCGCCTTCACCGCCGGCGATACCCCCGTCCGCTTCATGACCGTTCGTTTCGGCAATGTTCTGGGTTCAAGCGGGTCGCTGATCCCGCTGTTCAAGCGCCAACTCGCCCACGGCGGTCCGCTGACCGTGACCGACATGGAGATGAAGCGCTTCTTCATGACAATACGCGAGGCGGTTGAACTGACCTTGCAGGCATCGGCCCATGGTCTGGAGAAAAAACTCGGACAGGGCGAAATCTTCGTTCTCGACATGGGTGCGCCAATCAAGATCATCGACATGGCGCGCCGCATGATCAAGCTCGCGGGATTTCGGCCGGATGAGGACATCAAGATCAAGATTGTCGGCTGCCGGCCGGGAGAAAAGCTGTTCGAGGAACTCTTCGACGAAAGCGAAAGACGTGTCGACGTTCCGATTTCCGGAGTCTTGGGCGCCGTGCCCAACGCGATGCCGCTTGACACGCTTCGCAAGGGATTTTCGCAATTGCGTCGCTTGGCGAGGGCCGGCGACACTGAGGGAGTGTTAAATCTTGTTGCGGATATGCTTCCCAGTTACCGCAGAGACGAAGCCAAGCCTGCGGCGGCGGTGACGGCGCCATTCGTGCCTCATGTGATCCTCGGTTCAGCCAAGGCAACCACGCGTCCACACGAGGCGGCCGCTTGAGGCCCAGCGGGAGCGCTGCCGTGCTAAGGCATATTGCCTCGGCTCTGTTTGTCGCGCTGTCGTGCGGCACTGCACTGGCCGGGGCGCCTCAACCTCAGCCGACAGTGGCCGAGGCACGGGAGGCGGTCGAGGCTGCCGGGGCCTATTTCCGCGATCATCTCGGTGTAGCGGGAACTTATGTATGGAAATATTCCCTCGACGGCCAAAAGAGGGTGGGCGAAGGCGGTACCGTGCCCGCGAGCGTTGGCTGGGTGCAGCCGCCTGGTACGCCGGCTGTCGGCGCTGCGTTCCTGCGCATTTTCGAGGTTACCGGCGACAAGCAATGGCTTCAGTCTGCCCAGGTCGTGGCAACCGCTCTGGTCAAGACTCAGCTGGAGTCCGGCGGATGGTTTTACAAGATCGAGACCGACCCGCAAAAGGCGGCGACATGGTGCTACCGCGCACTGAAGTTGGGCGGGAATACCTGTCGCGATATCAAGGACAATCCGCAACGCAACGAGACTGTCCTCGATGACAACAACACACAGAGCGTGCTGAATTTTCTGATGTGGTTCGACCTGGCGAGCGGCGGTTCGGATCCGGACGTCCGTTCCTGCATCGACAGGGCGCTTCATCGATTGATGCGGGTGCAATACCCGAATGGGGCCTTCCCGGTATTCTTCAAGGGAGCCGCGCCTGGGGCGGATGTAAAGGCTGCGGCCAAGGCGAGTATTCCGGCCAGTTGGTCTCACGAGTGGCAGAAGCCTGATCGTCCGCCCTATTTCATCATCAATGACAATCTTCCCCGCGATATGGGTCGTCTCTTTCTCAACGCCTACCGCACATATCACGATCCCGCATATCTCAAGACGGCGGAGAAGGTCGGTGATTTTCTCCTTGCAGCCCAGTTGCCCGCGCCACAACAGGGCTGGGCTCAGGGTTACGATCGTTCCATGCAGCCGGTTTGGGGACGCAGGTTTGAGCCGCCAGCGGTCGTCTCGCGCGAAACCGCCGGCAACATCGATTACCTGATCGAGTTGAACGAGCAAAACAGGGATGCGCGGTTGCTGCACGCGGCGACGACTGCGGCCACCTGGCTACAGGCGGCGCGCCTGTCCGACGGCAGTTGGGCACGTTTCTACGAACTCAACACCAACCGGCCGCTTTACATCGATGAGGGCGGCCAAGTGACGTTCGACGACATGGACCTCCTGAAACACTACGGCATGAAAACCGGTGCAGAGATCGAGCCGGTGTTCGCTCGGCTCGAGAGTGCAACGCGGGGGCAGAGAGTTTCACGTCAACGACTGTGGATCAGTGCCGCGGATGAGTTGAGTGCTGGCGAACTGAATTTAAAGGTGCGTCAGCTCGTCGACAGTCAGGATACCCAGGGACGCTGGGTTGAGGGCCGGTTTATCGAGGGAGAAGACTTCGTCGAGGGCGTGTTCGCCCTCGCTCGTTTCATCTCCGCGCAAGCATCAGAGCCGGCGAAATAGCTTCTATATATCGCTCGCTCTTGCCATGGGGAGACCCTGACCAGATCTTCCGGGTGCGCCGATTTTAGCCTTTGTAGGAGCTGGAAAGCTCGGCTGGTGGGCCCCTTAGATCGGCCTGCGTAGGAAAGGCCGCGAACGACCGTACTTGGAGCGAGTACCGCGAAGAAAGCGCGTGACCGTTCTTGAAGCTGGGCCGTCGCGCAAAATCGCAACACTGGGCGCCATTCCAAGCAGCAGAGGCACGAGAAAGAAACGACTGTAAAGATGTGGTAGCGCATTTGCCAGCGCCGCGAAGAGGAGAACTGTCGTGGCCGTGCAAATGGCGGATACCTTGCCTTCACGACTCCGAGCGGCAAGGATGGCGATGGTGATGCCTGCCACGAGCAGGAGCAGAAAACCGATGAATCCGGGCAGCCCTGCCTCGACCCATATGAGGAGGTAGGTGTTGTGGACCGGGGCGTGCAATTCGCTGACCTGCCGATACTGGTCGGCACCGATACCAAGCAGTGAATTATTGTCCGCTTTGCCAATGGCCTCATGGATGAGCCGCATACGGTCTGCAAACGTGCCAGCCTCATCGAGGTCACCATTCTGCAGCGCATTCAGCACGCGGTGTTGGAAGACCTCGGGCAAGAAGTCGCGGCCCCAGGTAACGGCAATGAAGAATGCGGCGAGCGAGGTCACCGCTAAAGAAATGATGCGGCGCCACGAGCCCGTCGCGACTACGAAGATGGTGACCGCAAAGACAAGGCCGATCAGGCCGGTATTGGATCCTGTCAAAATAATGCCATAACCAAAAAGCGGCAGTCCGACCCAAAGCCAGCGAGGCCTTATGCAACCTGACGCCACCAGCCACAACATTAGCGGGACAGAGAGCGCTATCAGCGTTGCGCACTCATTCTCGCGTTCCACCCAACCCTGGAAACGACCATTGCCGCTGACAAAGACGGTGCCGCGTTGCTTGAGGATGTCGATTATCACTATCCCCTGCAGACACATCACGGCGATCGAGCAAAGAAATGATTTCATCAAGAGAACGATTTCCGCCCAGGGCCTCGACACGATCATGAAGGCCAGGAGAAAGTAAGCGTACAGATATTGCGCCGAGATGATGAAGCCTCGCTGCGGATCTCCGTGGATCAGACTGCTTAGCAGCAGCATCCCGCATAGTAGGGCGATGCCGATATTCCATAGAAACGTCCCCGCGCCCAAGGGAGAGATCGAAAAGGATTTCCCGAGTATGGCTGCGAATACGGCCGCGAGAGCGAAGCCGTCGCTGATGGTAAAATAGAATGCATCAAACCGAAGAATATTGAAGGGCGTGAGAAAGACGGACGCCACGGCGAACCAGAGCCCGAGTCTCCCGGCTACCTCTGGCAACGATGTGACGGCCGGTTTGGGGCCGGGCCTTGTCCAATAATGGCGAGGAGCCCTGGCGTAGTTCATCCTCACTCCTGAATCTGCTTGAGAGTCCTTTTCGCCAGCCCTCATTGGGCCTGCAGTTCAGCCTATCTGCCAAGATAGGGCCCGGGCCGGTTACGCTATCCTTTTGGATGATGTCGCCTTTGCGGCTAAGCCTCTTGAGCGCGATTGCGGCCGCGCAACCATGTTAAAACTGTCGTCGCGGTAAGTCGCGAATTCGATGTTGGGTAGCCTCCAGGTCCGATGTGGCAGGGCCGGCTTGGACCAGTCGAAGACAAACAAAAAGGGGCGGGATCTGTGAGCTTGATAGACGACAACAGCGTGTGGAGCCGTCTGGAACCATTCCTTCAAGAGCCGATTGAGCCGTCGAAGGAACGCACTTTCGGCCCGCGCGAGCTCTACACGCTTTTCCGAAGGCGCCTCCCCTTGATCCTTGCGGTCGTGAGTACCGGCACCGCTCTCGCGCTCATCACGGCTGTGGAACTTCCCAAGACGTACACCGCTCGTTCGATGATCGTTGTCGAATCCGACGATCCCAATCCTCTCGACACCGCACAAGCGCAGCCTAATCAACAGCCCGACAAGTCGCGAATGGACACCGAGGCGGATCTGATCACCTCTCGTGTCTTTGCCAGCCTGGTCGTCGACAGACTGGACCTCATCAAGGACCCGGACTTCAACACCTATCTGAAACCAGCCGCGAGCCGAGCTTCCCCTTCGGATTCGGGCCCTGGACTGCTGTCACAGGCCGTCGGCTTGATCGTCTCGATACCGCGAGCGCTATGGAGCCTTGTCGCCGGCGCCGACCCGCAGGATCCCGCGTCGCTGCCATCGAAGGGGGTTCAGCAAGATCGGGCGATTTCATCGTATCTGTCGAGCGTTTCGGTTGACCGGTCCGGAGAGAGCTCGGCGATGACGATCTCCTTTTTCAATGACGACGCGTCGAGGGCGGCCCTGATAGCCAATGCGACGGCCAAACTGTTCGTGGAATGGTCCCGGGACAACAAGCGGCAGGACATCAAGGACGCCGTTAGCTTTCTGAGGCAGCAATCGACGGAGCTTGCGTCACGGATAGCCGCCATAGAAGGCCAGATCGCCCAATATGCGCGAGAACACGGCGTATCCAGCGATCCACGCGATGATCTGCTGCGCGCCTCAATCCAGCAAAGCAACGAGCAGCTCAGCACCGCCAGAGGTGAATACACGCAAGCGCAGGCGCGCCTCGCCCAGGTCAGGCTGGCGGCCAAGACCGGCGACGCGGGCGCCAACGTCGATCCCCTGCTCTCATCGGACTTCCTGACGTCCCTGCGCAACGACGAAGCGACGGCGATGAGGGATCGCGCGCAACTGGCCAGCAACTACGGGCGCAATCATCCCTTGGTCCAGGAGGCGGATGCAAAAGTAGCGGCCGTCCGCGCGATGATCTCTCAGGAGATGCTGCGTACGATCGCAATCTTGGAAAACGACGTCCGCGTCAACGAAGGCAGGGTCAACCAACTCGCGAAGACTTTGGAGGAGTCCAACGAGCAACTACGGCAAAGGAGCCTGGCGGAAGCGAAGCTTCGGGAACTGAACAACCAATTGTCGACCGAGCAGAAGCTCTACGACCTCGTATCAGGCAGGCTTGGCAGCCTCGATCCGTTTTCCGAGGCGGTCGAGCCCGGCGTGCGGACGGTTTCCGCTGCCGAGATTCCGACGAGCCCTTCCTTTCCCAAACTTCGTTTGATGACGGCAGGCGGTTTCGCCGCGTCGCTGATCCTAGCCCTGATCCTTGTGCTGACGCTTGAAAGCATGGATGTGAGAATACGCGAGTCACAACGGGTATCGAAGCTTATCCGTGCGCCACTGCTGGCGTCGATTCCGCAACTGCCCAAGAAATTCCTGCAACGCGCCACGCCTCCTCTTGAAACCTTGTTGTCGCAACCACGGTCGGCCTTCTCCGATGCCTTCCGGTCGCTGTACATGGCCTGCACCCGGATGAACGGTGGCCGGAGCAAACAGGTGATCCTGGTCAGTTCAGGACTACCACAGGAAGGCAAGACAACGACGGCCATGGGCCTCGCCGTGGCAGCTGGAATGGACGGCGCCCTGACAGCGCTGATTGATCTGGATTTGCGAACCCGCAGCATCCATAGCGCCATGCAGTTTGGGCCCGCCGACAAGACACTCAACGACTACCTACATGGTGGTTGCACCCTGGCAGAGATCGTTCAGACGCTTCCTGAAGTTCCGCGACTGGATGTGCTGGCGCCATCTGCCGACGACCAGACCCTGCCTGAATTCCTCAATTCCAGCCAATTCGCGAAATTGCTGGAGGCGTTCCGGCTCGAATACGACGTGGTGATCATCGACGCGCCGCCTGTGCTCGTCGTCGAAGACGCAATCAGGATTGCCGCCTCGGTGGATACCGTCGTGGTCGTGGCCGCGTGCGACAACACCACGCAAGAGGCTCTCTCCCAGGTTGTCGAGCGCCTGCGGTTCGCCGGCGGTCCATCGATCGGCTGGGTGTTCAACCGCGTCGACCCCTTCCGACAGGCCCGTGGTGCCCTGCGGAAAGCCTATTTGAAACGGCAGCAGATTCGTCGTTATTTTCCCGCTTGACCGCCATCGGCCGCGCGGCCGATCAGGCGCGGCCGACTATATCCCCATCGCCTCGAGCAGGGTTTGGTTCACCTTGTGAACATCGAACCGGTCTTCCGCGAGCTTTCTTGAGTTGGCGCCCATCTTTGCGGCGAGTTCCTCATCCTCGAGAAAAGCCCGCTGCGCCGAGGCGAGAGCTTCCACGTCTCGCGGCTCGACCCGGAAACCGTTCTCGCCCTCGATCACCGTTTCTTGACAGCCAGGGGCGTTGGTCGTGATTATCGGCCGACCGGTCGACAAGGCTTCCAGCGCGCTGCGGGGAATGCCCTCCCTGTAATAGGACGGCAACACGAACACGGTGGACGCGGTCAAATAGGGACCGACGTCGTGTGTTTCGCCGAGATATTCAACGGCGCCTTCCTTGGTCCACTGGTCCATTTCGGCTTTCGAGATGGAGAGGGGACTGGGATCGAAGGGCCCGAGAATCTGAAAGCGTGCAGCGCGGTACTTGGTCTTCAGGATACGCGCGGCGGCAGCAAACTCGGCAATTCCCTTTTCGCGAAGCAAGCGAGCGATCAGAAGGAAGACGGGAGGCCCTGAAGGTGGGGGGCTTGCGGCAAACAGTGTCAGGTCCACTCCTGAACCCGGGATCATGATCACCGGCGTCGTCGCAGAAACCATCCCATGGCGCCGGATGTCGGAAGCGTCGGCGTCATTGTAAGCGAAAACTGCTTCGCAGCCGACCAGAGCCGAGCGGTAGAGACCAATACTCAACCGGCGCAAAATGGTTGCGCGCAGTCCCGTCATGCTGCCGCTGAATATGAAGCCGAAGCCTGTAAAGAGCGCAAACCGGCGCGGTACACGGGCAAGGCGGGCAGCCAATCCACCATAGATGATCGGCTTCATCGTATACGCCAGGACGATTTCGGGCGCCAAGCCGCGAATGAGCTTGTAAAGCGCCTTGAGCGTTCGCAAATCGGCCAGCGGACTGGTACCCGTCCTGGCCATCGGAATCTGTCGAAAGGTCACGCCAATTGCCTTGAGACCGGCGATCGCCCGCTCATCTTCATCGGGGGCGAGCGCAATGACATCATGCCCCGCAGCGACCATGGCCTTCAACAATTCGAGACGAAAGTTGACAAGCGAACGCGTCAGGCTCGCAATGACGACGATGCGCTTGCGGCGCATCGCATAGTCCACAGGGGCGCGAGGAGAATCTCGACCATTCATGTGCACAGCAACCACCAGCCGCTCCTATCGGATATGGCGACGACGCCCTAGAGCTGCTTCGTAGAGTTCCAGGTGCCTGCCGACGTAAAGGGAAAGCGAGAAGTTCTCCATGACGCGACGACGCGCTTGTTGACCCAAGGCGCGGCGCTCGGCGGGTTCAAGGCTGACAAGCCTGATCAATCCGGCGGCCAGAGCTTCACTATCCCCCGGTGGAACGACCACGCCGCTGTCGCCGACCAGCCAGCCGGAGTCGCCGACCGCGGTAACCACCGCCGGCACGCCGCTGGCCATCGCCTCGCCTACGGCAAGGGAAAATGCCTCGCCCCAAGCCGAGCAAAGCGCGTAGACGTCGAAGCCCGGCATGAGGTCGGCGATGTCAGCGCGGATGCCCGGCGTGGTAATGCGGTCGTCTATGCCGAGCTCACGGGCGGTGCGCCGCACCGGGCCGTCGGCATGTCCCTCCCCGATAAATATGCCCTGAACGTCGTATCCCTGTTCCAGGAGCCGGCTGATGGCGCGGACCAGGCTAACCTGGTCCTTCATGGGATGGAAGCGTGCCACATGGCCGATCATCAGCCGTCCGGGCGGCAAGCCGAACAGGCGGCGCAGCTTCGCACCGGCGTCGGCCGAGGGGGAAAATTGATCGCAATCCGTCCCGTTCGGGATAACCACCCTCCGGCGCGGATCAAAGCCCAGGCGCTCGTGATCATCGGCGGCGACGCGCGAGCAATATGAGATCGCGCTGGTGCGCCTCGACAGGCGGGCCGAGAGCCGTATCAATTGGCGCGTCAATGGTTTCTCGTCGGCGAGATCTCGAACCGTGTGATGGATGCTCCAGATGACCGGCGAGAAATTGAGCCCTAGCATCGAGCCGAGCGTTGCCGCGACGTTGCCGTGATACATCCACCCGTGAAGAAGATCGGGGGCCGCCCGTCTTATCGACCGCGTCAGCCGAACGACATCGCGCGGTCGCGGCCGTTCCGTCATGCCGAGCGAAACGAGCCCCGATCTTGTATATTCTACGTTTGCAGCCACCGGACCGGGTGAAAGCAGGGACAGAACTGAAGTCGAGAAGCGATTTTGGTCGACCTGGCCAAGAAAACGGGCAAGCATGACCTGAGCGCCGCCGACGTCGAGACTGGTAATGGTGTGAAGAACACTTGTGTGCACGCAGGCTTCCCAGCTGTCTGCAACGCTCCGCCCTGAGGAAGCATTCAATCGTCCGGCAGTATCCAGCCGCACCATACGTTGGTTGCAGTCGACATCCAGTTAGCCAAATTAGGTGGGAACCAGACCGAAGGTTGTCACCGCTCCACCAAAGGTATGACTCATTGTCCTCGCGCAGGTGTCGCTAGGGTCTTTGCAGGAAAATTCTATGGTGGGCTTCCATGGCATCTTATTGCAATGCGGCGCGGAGCAGGCGATCGACAGGCGCGTGGACCAGTACATTCCTTGCGAAAGCACTGGGATCTGCCAGTATTGCGATCCTTGCGGTTGCAGCGATTCTGATTTCCCAGCTTGATGCCTGGGCCGCGGCGGACGATGACTACAAGGTTTCGGTCGGCGATGTGGTGTCGTTTGACTTCATCGACGACGCGCTTCCCGCCGAACAACTCACGGTCGCCAGCGATGGCGCGATCAACATTCCGCTGATCGGCAGCTTTGAAGTCGGCGGCCTGACGGTGCCCGACGCCTTGAGTCGTATCCGTAAGGCATTCATCGAGCGTGAACTCTTCAATGACCCGCATATAGCTCTTGCGGTGGTGAGCTTCCGCCCGATCTTCGTCCTTGGGGATGTAAAGGCGCCGGGCTCGTTTCCTTACCAGCCGGCACTGAATGTGGAGCAGGCGGTGGCGCTTGCGGGCGGCCAGTCGACCGGGGGAGCCACGGCGGAGGATCGCGTCGTAACACGCGCCCGATTGCGCGGAGCTCTTGATGAAAGCGTGGTGGAGATCGCCAAGGAGGCGGTCGCCGCTGCGCGCATCAAGGCCCAATTGGCAAACAGCGACAAGATCTCGGAACTGGATCTGCCTGCCAAGATCAAGGGCCTCATGAACGCCAACCTGCTCGCGACGCTGCTTCCTACCGAGCAGCGCATCCTTGAAGCAGATCAACATGCGCTGACGACACGTCGCAAGCAGCTCTCGGCGGGGATCGAAGAAGTAAATGTTGCCCTCGCCAATGTTCAACAGCTTTCGGACATACAAAAGACAGTGATCGCTTCGGCACAGGCGGATCTCGATCGCATCAGGGGCCTCAACAAGAAAGGTCTCGTCACAATCACAGACCTCTCGAACGCCGAGCGCGAAGCGACCACGCAGCAATCCCATCTGCTTGAAATCTACAATCAGGCATCAACGGTGCGCCGCGAATTGAGCCAGTTGCAGCGCGACCTGGATGACGCCACCCAGACCTGGACACACACGGCGTTGACGGATCTCCAGGCCCACAACTCTGAAATCGAGCGCCTGATCGCGGTTCGAGAATCGACCGAGGAACAGATCCTGCTGTTGAGCTCGCTGGCCGCGGAGCAGACACGCAGCAACAACTCCATCACGTTCACCTACCAGATTCGCCGCAAGGTAAATGGCCAGACCGCCACAAAGGTGGCGACCCTCGACGATCCGGTTGCGGCCGGAGATACGATCCTTGTGTCAATAAACCGCCTGGATAGCGCCCAGGACACGACAAGCCGTTCAGCCACTACCTTGGCGACGACCTCTTCCGTCCAGGTCGGACCGTCGCAATGATCGGCCTCAGCACCCCAACAGTACGTTCCGGCGGCTGGACTGCGCGCGTTCCGCTTGGCCGGGCCATACCAAGCCGTATCGCCGCGGTGATCCTTTTGGTTCTCAGCCTGCCGCTATGGCTCGTGGCTGCTGCCATTGTCTGGGCCAGTGTCGGCCGTCCATTGTTTTTCCGCCAGTCTCGCAGCGGGCTGGAAGGTCGCCCGTTCGTGATCTGCAAGTTTCGTACGATGCACGAAGGGCGAGACGGGAATGGCATGCTGCTCCCCGACGCTTTGCGTGAGACGCCGGCCACGCGATTGATGCGCTCCGTCCGCATCGATGAGCTGCCGCAGCTTCTCTCGATCGCCAGGGGGGACATGGCCTTCATGGGGCCCCGTCCGTTGCTCCCGGCCACCATCGCCGAATTCGGCGAGCTGGGGCGTATTCGCGGCACGGTCCGCCCCGGCCTGTCCGGATGGGCACAGGTGAACGGCAATACCCGCCTCACCAACAGCGAAAAGCTAGCGCTCGACCTCTGGTATGTGCGCAACCGCAGCCTGTGGCTCGATCTGCACATACTGGTTCTGACTGTCCAAGTGGCACTGTTGGGCGAACGTGTCGACCGCCGCCATGTCGACCACGCTTTGAAGGCTATGCCCGCCGGGACGGTCCGGCCATGAACCCAGCACTCGGTCGACTTCTGGTGATCGCACCGCATCCCGATGATGAGGTCCTGGGGTGTGGCGGCACGATAGCCCGGATGGCTGCCCAAGGCGCAGAAGTTCATGTCGCAGTGGTTACGCGAGGCAGCCCGCCCGCCTTCACAGAGGAGATGACGGAACGGGTTCGCAGCGAGGCCAAGGCGGCGCATGCCTGTTTGGGCGTGCAACAGACGCATTGGCTTGATCTGCCGGCTGCGCAGATCGCCGAGACGCCGCACGCGACGCTCAACAGGGCGCTGCTGACCCTGTTGCGGGATGTCGTGCCGGATACGTTGCTCATCCCTTTCGTCGGTGATGTGCACATGGACCACCAGCTGATCTTCCTGTCATCGCTGGTAGCGGCTCGCCCGACCCAATCTCAATATCCGCGGACGATCATGGCTTACGAGACCGTCTCCGAAACGAACTGGAATGCCCCCTATGTGACGCCGAGCTTCGTGCCGAACGTCTTCATAGACATCGCATCGACGCTGGACCGCAAACTCGAAGCTGCGTCGATGTTCGCCTCACAGATCAGAGATTTCCCGCATGAGCGTTCGATCGAAACCTTGCGGGCGCTTGCGATCGTCAGGGGCACCGCCGCCCATCTGAGGGCGGCCGAGGCCTTTGTCCTTCTGCGAAACGTCATTTGAATCCTAGCTGGAGTATTCTGCGATGAAACGCTGGCCAATCTACGACGAAGAACAAATAACCGATGTGGTAGAGGTTTTGCGATCCGGCCAGGTGAACGCCTGGACCGGCGACCATGTGAAGACCTTCGAACGCGCCTATGCGCGCAGCCTCGGCCGACGTCACGCGGTGGCGCTGGCCAACGGCTCGCTCGCGCTGGATCTTGCGATGAAGATTCTCCACATCGGCGCCGGTGACGAGGTGATCGTCACGCCCCGCAGTTTCGTCGCCTCCGCCGCCTGCGTCATGTTTGCCGGCGCCACGCCCGTTTTCGCGGATGTCGACCCGAGTTCGGGCAACCTTTCCGCCGAGACGATTGCGCCGAAGATAACGGCTCGAACAAAGGCAGTGATCGTCGTGCATATTGCCGGCTGGCCGTGCGACATGGCGCCGATCATGGAACTCGCAAAGCGCAGCGGCATAAAAGTCATCGAAGATTGCGCCCAGGCGCATGGAGCCGAATACAACGGACGACCGATTGGCTCCTTCGGCGACATAGCGGCGTTCTCGTTCTGCCAGGACAAGATCATCACGACGGGCGGCGAAGGTGGGCTTGTCGCAATGGACGACAAGAAATTGTGGCTCGCTGCCTGGAGCCTCAAGGACCACGGCAAGAACTACGATCTGGTCTTTGCCCCCCATAGGGCGACAGGGTTTCGCTGGCTGCATGACAGCATCGGCACCAACTGGCGCATGACATCAATCCAGGCAGTGCTTGGCTTGCGGCAGCTCGAGCGCCTACCCGACTGGACTCGCCAACGCGAGCGAAATGCCAGCATCTGGATGAGGACGCTTGCTGAATTGCCGATGCTGCACGCGCCCCAGCTCGGTTCGGAGCATAAGCATGCCTGGTACCGATGCTATTTCTATATCAAGCCCGAGATGCTGTCCCCCGGATGGTCGCGCGACGAGTTGATTGCGGCTATCAATGCGGCCGGCGTCCCATGCTTCTCGGGAAGCTGCTCTGAGATCTATCTTGAACATGCCTTCGCGGACGCCGGGGTAGCGCCGCCCGAACGTCTGCCGATCGCACGGCAGCTCGGTGAAACGAGTATGGCTTTTCTGGTCGACCCGTCCTGGACGACCGAGGAGACCATGGCTGCCGCGTCGACGGCGCGGTCAATCCTTGTTACGGCTTCGCGCCAGCTCGAGGCAGCATGACAAAGGAACGCGCGATCAGGAAGGATGAAACCGTTCCAGCGTCTTCTCTGGCAGAGCTGCAGATAGTGACGTCGTCAGCAGCGCGGAACCTCACCCTTGCCCCTACAGAGCGTGGTTTGCTCGGATTCGAACTGCCAGCCGCGGCTCGATTTTATCAGCAGATGATGCTCATCCGGCTCGTGGAGGAGCGCTTGCTCGATCTTTTTTCCCAAGGTCTCCTGTTCGGCACGACGCACACGTCCATTGGACAGGAAGCCAATGCGGTTGGCGTGATAAACGCTCTTGACCGGGACCGCGACATTGTCTGGAGCAACCACCGCTGCCACGGTCATTTCATTGCCTATTCGGGCGAAGTCGAGGGCCTGATAGCCGAGATCATGGGGCGTGTAACCGGCATTTGCGGCGGACGCGGCGGCAGCCAGCACCTGTGCTTCCGCAACTTCCACTCCAATGGCATCCAAGGAGGCATCGCACCCGTCGCGGTTGGTAGTGCGCTGGCGCGAAAGGACGAAGGCGCCGTCGCAGTGGTCCTTCTCGGCGACGGCACGATGGGCGAGGGAGCCGTATACGAGAGCCTTAACCTTGCGTCTGTTTTCGCCGCCCCGGTGGTCTTTGTGATCGAGGACAACGAGATCGCCCAGACGACGCCCAAGCATCTGACCGTCTCCGGTTCGATCGTCGCCAGGGCCGAGCCGTTCGGCGTCCGCACATTCGCCTATGACGGCAACGATCCGGTCGCGATATATGAGCTCGCCCAAGAAGCCGTAGGCTATGTACGCGCCGAATCCCGCCCTTGCTGGCTCTACTTGCGAACCGAACGGATGGGCCCCCACAGCAAGGGAGATGATACGAGGCCGGCGGAGCGTCTTGAGCAAGCTCGAGCCAGAGATCCCATACCCCCGATGCGCCGGCGCGTTGCGAACGCCGATGAGATCGACGCCTACTGCCTGAATGTCGTGGACAGCGCGGTCGAATCCGCCGCCGCGGCCGCCTTGGCGCGGGGCTGATCCATGCGTGTCGTCGAATCTATCAACCGCGCGCTACACGATCTCATGGGAGCCGATCTCCGTCTGGTGATTTTGGGTGAGGATGTCCTTGACCCCTACGGTGGCGCCTTCAAAGTCACCAAGGGTCTTTCGTCAGCCTATAAGGACCGTGTCTGGACCACGCCGATCAGCGAAGGCGGCATTGTTGGCATGGCGGCAGGCATGGCCATCAAAGGCCGGCCTGTGATCGTCGAACTCATGTTCGGAGACTTCATAGCCCTTGCTGCCGACCAGATCATCAATCACGTCGCCAAGTTCCGTTGGATGTACAACGACCAGGTTGAGGTCCCCGTCATCATCCGCGCTCCCATGGGCGGACGGCGCGGCTATGGGCCGACGCACTCGCAAAGCCTGGAAAAGCATTTTTGCGGCGTGCCCGGGCTGACGGTGCTTGCCACTCACGAGTATGCCGATCCTGGTACGCTTCTGCATCGGGCCTTCGCGTCGCGATCCCCTCACCTGATCATCGAAAACAAGGTGATGTATTCCAGGCCCGTGCTCGGACCCGACGCGCTTCCACGCCCGGCGGATGCAGATGTCGTGATCCTGACATATGGAGGTTGCGTCGAGCACGCTGTCGCGGCCGCAAAGAAACTCGCGCAAGAGGAGGAAATCGCGACCACCGTGGTGGCCGTCGAACAGCTGTCGCCCTTCCCTGGGGATGAGGTCCGAAGCCAGGTCGGCAACTGCACGCGTGTGGTCGCGGTGGAGGAAGGCTCTCCCGGCTGGGGCTTCGCGTCGGAGTGTGCGCGCGCGCTGATCGGCCGGGTCAGGCACTTCAGCGCATTGACCGGGCCCGATCACCCCATTCCCTCAAGCCGCGACTGGGAGGACGATCTGCTGCCGGGTGTGAACGCCATCCAGGCGGCCTGCATCGAGCTGTTCCAGAAAGGCTAAGCGTACATGACCGTGCTTGTCGAAGCCCCGCGGGTTAACGCCAACGAGGACAATCTCCAGCTCATCGAGATTCGGGTCGCACAAGGTGAAAGGGTCGAACAAGGCACCATTCTTTTCGTGCTTGAGACCACCAAGGCCGCAGTCGAGGTAGATGCTCCGGAGGCAGGAACTGTCGGCCTGCTGGACATCAAGGTCGGTGACTTCGTTCCTGTCGGCGCAACGCTTTGCAAAATCATCGACGAAAATTCGAATGTCGTTGTCGGGGAGACCAGCGCGGCCGATGTCGGGGCCAGCGAAGTCGCGATAACGGCTAAAGCCCGCAAGGCCGCATCCGAGCTCGGGGTCAACCTTGCGGACGTCATTCCGTCCAATGGCCGCATTGGCGAAGCCGAGGTGCGCGCTGCTGCCGGTCGCCGATCCGCCGCCAAGAGAGCCGAACCGGGCGAGCCGAGTTCCGTCGCTTTCTCCAGGCGGGCCGTCATCATCGGCGGCGGCGGCCACGCCGCCTGTTTGATCGATGCTCTCGATGGTGCCGGATACGATATCCTGGGCTGCACCGATCAAGCGTTGCCCGCCGGCCACCACGTCTGCGGCGGTATTTCGGTGATCGGCACGGAAGACTGCCTGGAGCGTTTGCTTGCGGAGGGCACGCGCTATGCTTTCATCGGCATCGGAGGCGCCCAGTCAAGCCAGGTGAGGCGGGCAATGTATGAACGCGCCACCGCAATGGGCTTCGTTCTGCCGCCTGTGATCCATCCTTCCGCGATCGTCTCCAAGGCGACCAGGATTGGACATGGCTGCCATATTCTGGCCGGCGCGAGCATCGGTCCGCGCTGTACGATCGGTAACAACGTCATCGTCAATCAGGGGACTATAGTCTGCCACGACAGCGTCGTTCAGGATAATGCGCACCTAACACCAGGCGCCATCCTGGCCGGCGGAGTGGGCATCGGAGCCATGACCGTCGTGGGCATGGGCGCAACGGTGCTCCTGGGCGTCCAGATCGGCGCCGACTGCCTGATCCACAACGGCGCGCACATCAGCGCCAATGTCGCAGACAACACCATCGTCGACGCGCAGGGCCGCCGCCATCTCCGCTAATGCATGTCGCCCAAGGCGATCTCCGGCTCGAGAAAGCGACATAGCGGGGCGGTTCGACGGGGCGGCTCTCGTGGCTGCGGCCGAGGGTTCGCCAATTCCGATCGGTGTCAGTCAAGCCGTACTTCGGTTGCGGTCCAGCGATCGCCCGCAATCAGCATCGGGCCTGGGTTAAATCAGTCCCGCAATGCGGCTGTTAGTCATCCGGTGGAGTTTTTCTGCGGCAGCCCACTACTTTTGGGCGGGGGTGTCCTTCGAATTCCCGAGCATTGCGAGACCTGGGATGGTGTACGGTGAAATGGTCTGCGGGATCCAACTTGAAGGCTCAGATGACCGTTGCACATCTCCATCCTCAGAACTCATCGGGTCCGCAGCATTTTCCCGTCGAAGCGTCAGCGAAGCCGGCTGGCGACAATTCGTTCAATGTAGCCGCGCATGGGTTGCGCGGCATTGCTTCTCTTATGGTCTTCTTCGCTCACCTCCTGGGCGGCACGGCGGAGCACGTCTACGCCTCCAATTCGGCCTATGTCGACCGCATTACGCCCTTCTGGAATTTCGGCACCTTCGGAGTCTGCCTTTTCTTCGTAATCAGTGGCTTCGTCATCCTGCCCAGTGCGATACGCTATAGTCCCGCTCAGTTTGCTGCCCGACGGTTCCTGCGCCTCTACCCTCTGTTTTTCGCGCTAAGCCTGCTTTTCATCTTGCTGAACGCAACCACCAACTTTTATCCCGAAACCAACAATCTCACAGCGGTTCTGGCAGGACTGACATTCCTGAACCTTGCAACCCATACCGAGCAATTGACGCCGAACGCGTGGAGCCTGACCTTCGAGGTCTGGTTCTATGTGTTTACGGCAGCGTTCGTTTTCCTGACGGTTCGTCGCCCAACCAGACTCGGCACAATTGCGCTCGGTCTTCTCGCGGCGCTCTTTATCGCCCGGTACCCGATCGCCTTGTATTTTCTTGCCGGCGGGCTGATCCGCCTTGCCTACGATCGATTTGAATGGGTAAACCGGGGCCGCCATCGGCTTGCCGAGAGCGGGGCGCTGGCAGCTTGCGTCTTTCTCGCCAGCCGCGGCCATTACGACTATCACTGGTCCGATTTCCAAAATGCCGAGCTTCCCTTGCTCATGGTCGCGACGGGGCTCTACTTCTGCCTTGCAGTGTCGCGGAACAGCTTGACGGCACTACTCCTTGGCAATCGGCTGCTTCGATACTTCGGAACGGTGAGCTACAGCCTGTATCTGGTGCATCCCTACACGTATCTTCTGACACGCTCGCTGTTTTCCCGCGCCCATCTTTTTTCCGGCAATGTTGTCCTATCGATGAGCGCCTTCATTTTGGCGGCGGCGGCGATCACCTGGGTGCTGACGCATTTCGCGAACCGAACGCTTGAGCTGTGGCCCTATGAGTTTGTCTATCATCAGAAGATCTATCGCTCGGCCTCGCAGCCAAGCGCGATGCGGCTTTGGCTGGCGTCAAATGCCAAACGTGCGGCATGGCTAAGGGGGTAGGATCGCCGTTGCGCGGCGGCCTGCGGCTTTTGAGGCGGATAGATAGCAGACTGGTCGTAACCATTGTTGTTAGGCTGCAAGCAGGGATGAGGACGAAATGCATCCATTTGTCATCGACGCCAAGCCTCAACCTATTTCAATTGATCCCGCTGACGCCGCCGTACTCGTCGTGGACATGCAGAATGACTTCGGCTCCAACGGTGGAATGTTCGACAGAGCCGGAATCGATATCTCCGGGATTCAACGGGCTGTAGGCCCTACTGCCAGCGTAATAGCTGCCGCTCGCGAATTGAGCATGCCCATCGTCTACCTGAAGATGGGATATCATCGCGACCTCTCGGACCTTGGAACGTCGGACGCCCCCAACCGTATTCGACATCTCCAGATCTTCGGGGTGGGCGCGAACATGACAGCCCCGGATGGCAGCGAGAGCCGGATTCTGATCCGCGACACCTGGGGAACAGAGGTCGTCAACGGCCTCAAGCCACAGGCAGGGGATGTCGTCCTCTATAAAACGCGATTCAGCGGTTTCTACGAAACCGAACTCGATTCTGTTCTGAAATCCGCAGGCGTCAAACACCTCATCGTGACAGGATGCACGACCAGCGTGTGTGTGGAATCGACAATTCGGGATGCCTTCTTCAGGGACTATCGCTGCATACTGCTGACGGATTGCACCAGCGAGCCCATCGCTTGGGACGCCCCAAGGAGCAATCATGATGCCTCGATCACGCTCGTTCAGATACTCTTTGGATGGACATCGACGTCCGACCAATTCCTGAAGTCGGTCGCAGAGCGAGTTCACGGTCGTCTTGAACTAGCCGAATGAGCAGGCGAAGCTGCCTATCAGTCGCCTTGGAGCACCGCGGCTGCCGCTCAGGGCCAGCGTAGATCAAGCCCAAACACAACCGACGTCCCGACCACTCTCGAAAGGTGCCCCGACGCATCGCCTACGATTTAGTCGTCCGACTTTGCCACAAGATCGGCGATACGGGATACATCAGGCACGTAAAGCTCTTTGGCGTGGCGCAGCACGAGTCCGATGTTTTGCAGGTAGCTCAACTCGCGTGCCACCGCCTCGCGGTGGGTGCCAATGCGGTGGGCCAGATCCGTATGGGTCGGGATAGGAGAAATCCTCGCCGAACCGTCGGCTCCGATGTCTTCAGCGCATAAGCGCAGCAACTCCTTATGCACCCGGGACCGAACGTTGAGCGTCGAAAGCTCAACGATGTGCTCGACAAGCACCTGCTGACGTTCCACCAACAATTGTACAACCGCATGCAGGGCTTCAGGATCCTGCTTGACTATGTCCAGAAAGGCACGACTGCCGATCGAAGCGATAGTGCATGGTCCCGCCGCTTCGACCGAATATGGCATCTGGATGTCGCCGCTCAAGGCAATTCCGTTAACAAGCGAGCCACGATGCGCAGGGGGGAGCGACACAATCTTGCCATTGCGGGTATAAACGAGCGCTCGAAGCTCGCCCTCGAGCAGAAAAAAAAGCCGGTCGACACTTTCGCCGGCCGGGACCAGGACGTCCCCTTCATTGAGATGCAACCAACGACAGCGGCGGTCTATCTCGATCAGCGTGGACGACTTAACATTGCTGAAATGCTCGATATTTTTCAAATCCGGCCCGTGCATATGGTTGGCATCAGCTACGGAGGTGATCTCCCCGTCAGTCTGCGGGCCTGGATATCGAACGGGCGGTTGTTTCATCCTGGGTAGCGCCCCCTTGCAAAGGTTCGCAGCCGCTTCCGTTGCGGCTGCTCCCCAAACTCAAGCAAATCACATCTACTAAAACGGTCCGTCAAGAACCATTACTCGTTGAGTGAGGCGGCACCCATATTTCAATTCCGTATGGCAATCCCTTCATACGGCGTTGTGTTGAGTATGTAGGCGACTTCGGTACGGTTTCTCGCACGAAGTTTTTTCATGACATTCCGAATGTGTACCTTGACCGTACTTTCACACATGTTGAGCTCGTACGCGATGACCTTGTTCGCCTTTCCTCGACGCAATGCCTCGATGACAGACATCTGACGCGAGGTAAAAGTGTTGTCTCCGTGCGGCTGCTGCTTGGTCGCGGACTGACCGTCGGTGACGGCGCGTCCTGAATGAAAGAGAACACTGGGCGGGACGAAAGTTCCGCCCGCCGCGACAAGCTGGATGGCCTTGGCGGCCACCTGCAACCTGACGCTGGTAGGAATATAGCCACGCGCGCCGTTTTCGACCACTTTGAGAATGTCCTCAAAGTTCTCGATATCCGATAGGATGACCACCCCTACCTCGGGCCTGGTCGCTTTCAGATGGCCTATCTGGGAAAGATGATAGTCCGCCTGGGAGTTCGACCACATCACACACATCAGGACCGTCGAAACTCTCTGCGTTTCTTCGGGATCCGCCATGTCGAACGCTTCGACCGACGCGTAATGCTGGATATGAAATGATGGCTCGATGATTTCGAGGCTTCTGCTGAAGCAGTCACACATCAAAGGCCGGCCATCGATGATTGCAATCTCGA
This sequence comes from Mesorhizobium sp. B2-4-7, assembly GCF_006442685.1. NCBI lineage: Bacteria > Pseudomonadati > Pseudomonadota > Alphaproteobacteria > Hyphomicrobiales > Phyllobacteriaceae > Mesorhizobium > Mesorhizobium sp. B2-4-7. The sequence goes on along the minus strand of NZ_VFVH01000014.1, from coordinate 107,963 downwards.
TTCCCTCTCCCGAGGACGGTGAGAGACGATTGACGTCGAGAATAGATGGATATTGATCAAGATCAGTTTTGTCCGTCCGATCATTCGCAGGCAAAAAACTTGTCATGACTCACCCCCGCGCAAATCTCGCCCCAACGGAGATTTCGCTTTTAAACCCATACCTTAACACTTTAGTAATAGCTTGTGGACCGGAGGTGGTGGTGTGACAAAACGCACAGCGCGGCCAAAATTTCGGTTTCCTCAAGCAATCAAAGTGAAAAAGTCGTGATTGCAGTATTATAGTTGGCTTCGAAGTCCATGCGCTTACCAATAGGGGGTAGCTACGGAAGTAGCGGTCATCCAGAATCGTTACGACAAAGAGCTGAACAGGGGTGGCTATGTGAGCCGTTGGTCAGACCTTCGCTCAAAACGCGCACACTTTCTCGGCAAAGCGTAAAATTACATTCAGGAGCCGGCATATTCCATATGGCGGACCTGCGGCATGAGACGTCGCAGCCTGCTCCCTTTCCTCGTCGATTGACCGCTTTGGCGAAGGTGGAGGCGAGCTTATTCGAGGCTTTGCCGCAAGTGCTGGCCCAGTCTGATAGCGAGCGCGACAATGGTGAGGGTGGGCATGTCGTTGCCTCCGGTCGGGAAGACCGAGCTGCCGGCGACGAACAGATTTGCGAGGCCGTGCACCTGGCACGAACTATCGACCACGCCGGTTCGCGGGTCGTCGCTCATCCTCGTCGTGCCCATGTGGTGTCGAACCCAGTGATATGGAATGTCTCGCTCCCCCGCCGGGTCTTTGTCCTGGCCTGGATGAATGGCGCTTCTATGCCCCAGCCGCTTCATCTCTTCAGTGATGATCGCCTGGACACGCTCAAGCGTCCGTCGGACGAGAGGCCCCACGTTCCATTGCAGCTTCACACGGGGCAGACTGAACTCGTCGAGCCTTGTATCGAGCGTGACGCGGCTTGCCGGATCCGGTTCTTGTTCCAGTATCGTGTCAAAATGAAAATGCCTTGCACGCCGACGTGAGTGCCAGATCCGTTCGAAACCTGCCGATATTGCTCCCGCCGGATGCATCAGGATAGTTCGGCCGCATTTGATAAGGTCGCGATGCAGCCGGCCTCTCCGCAGCCAGAAGGTAAGATACTGCAAAGCTTCGGAACCATCCATATGATTGACGCAAGGCCCAGGCTTGATCCATGTGCGGGAATCGAGGAGGCGCTCGCTTGCACGTATTTCGGGCCGCAGCGCCAGTCCGAATGCATCATTGGTGCCGCGGTTTTCAGGCGACAATCCGGTCGTGCGGGTCCAAGGCACGTGGAGGTCTATCATGTTGTCGGGCTGGCTGACTTGCAAGCTTCCCCATTTTACCCGGGGATGCTCCATGAAATAGCGGCCAACCAGGTCATACTGGTTTCCTATGCCATTCGGCGCCTGTCGGTTTGAAACAAGGAGCAGGCGCGCGTTTTCGATACCGCCGCAGGCCAGCACGAAAAATCGCGCAGCAATCTGGAATCGTTTGTTCGGCGTTCTCGCTACCTCGATGGAGCGAACCCGCCTTCCGCAGTCGTCGGTGTCGAGCCGCAGCGCCGTGGCATGCAGCACGACCTGGACGTTTTTTGCGTCCTGAAGCTTCTTGCGAAGCGTTGCTCCGAGATCCGGAGTGGGACTGAGAAAGCAGCGTTCCGAAAAGAGCGGCCCGTTTTCAGGCATGACCGCGGAAGTCGGCCAATCGGTCAGCAGGTCGTCGATTCCGAGCAGGCGGGCTGCGGTCTCATAATGGGGTAGTAATGATTTATGGGCGACGGGCCAACCACTCAGGGGTATCCAGGGCCGGTGCTCGAAATCGCCATGGTCCAACATCTTGCACCATCCGCCCCAACCAGCCTTGCCTGTGCTCCCGCCGAACTGACGAAGGCGGCAAAGATCAAGAGCTTCGTAAGGTTGACCCACGGACAGCCCGCGCGACAGCCGTTGGCGCCAGTGCTCGTACGTCATGCCACCGCTTTCGATGACGCATATGCGATGCCGCGTGCCTTCTAGTTGTGATGCTATCGCCAGGCCGGCGGCACCCGCTCCCACGATGCACACATCCGCCTCCAGGCGCATGCCTTGCGGAAAGGCGTTGCAATCTTCAATCATGGCGTCGATCGGGCATGGTGTCGATCGGGACCAGCAATTGCACGCCTGTGAGAGCGTGGCCATTTGCGCCTTGCCCCCAGCCCCATTTGGCTGTTGGTCCCGCTGGCATCGGGCGGGCACGTCAAACTTGTGATCCGAAGAAAACAAATGTCACGATACGAGCAACGGCGCGAGGACTGCCGGAGCCTCGCCCTGTGCTCCATTCGGTTAGCCTCTGGAAGTTCGGCCACTGGCATTCCGTTGTCCAAGCCTGATCCTCTTGGCCGCCTCCGAGCGCAACGCAGTTAAATTTGGCGCCACAATCGGATAATCCGGCGGCAAGCCCCATTTCTGGCGATATTGCGCTGGCGTCATGCCGATGGATGTCAGATACCGCTTCAAGGATTTCATGCGGCGCCCGTCCTCCAGGTTAACGATGAAGTCAGGGGTCACCGACTTGCGGATCGGCACGGCTGGAACAGGTTTCGGTTCGGGCTGGTGATCGCCCACGGCAAGCTTTTGCAAAGCACGGCCGACATTCTGGATCAGATCAACCAGATCGGAAGGCGACGTCCGGTTTTTCCTGACATAGGCCGAAACAATATCAGCGGTTAGCTCAATGTGGTCGGCGGGGTCAGAGTCCATGAGTCCGCTCATTGCCTGAAGAAGGCTATCTTCCGTGGCCGAGGCGCGGAGCACGTTCTGCATCGCTCATTGAAGGATTGCCCACCGTCACAGGAGAATGCTCCTGATGCCCCGCTCCTTGCATGGCCCAATGCCATCCCCAGGTGCCGTTTGTGTCAATTGTCCCTTGGCGGCAGTCGATCCATCCAAAAGTGGTACCGCTTGCCAATCCCGATCCCGTGATGGCAGCGGCGAAACCGGCAACACCGGCGGCACAGCTAAGCCGGCAAGACCTCACTGATCCGATGCCGGTGCGCACATGTCGCGTACCGGTATCGACCGTCAAATCGATATCCAGCGCCGCCTCGCTGCGACGGCTCGACTTATTCGCGACGGCTCGACTTGTTCAAGGCTGTCGTGTCTGGAGCTTCATGGCGCGCTTGAAGTCACGATTGTCCACGCGGCCGGCGCAAGACATGTCCAGGCCCGTAAGCCTTGAACAATGCTTGCGCCTTGTACTGTGCATGGGCGCTTGGACCTGAGCGGCGCGGCTTGACGAACCGCTCTTTCTACCACTCCGAGCCGGTATAGCCCGCAGCTTCCTTCCACAATGCGAGTGCGATGCTTGGCGAGCGGCCTTTCACTTCAATGTCTTTGCCGCGGTACTTTCCAGCCGCAATCCACACTGTCTTTGAACGCTGATAGATGTTGATGTCGAGGGCGCTGGCTAGAGCTTCCCAGTCCCTGCGTCTCGAAAAATCCATCCGACCCCCATCTCTCCATAATGTGGAGCAGTAACGAACATGGCGGATGAGAGTTCCCAGATCGTGAGGACTTCACCATTGGTTTGCGCAAATGGGTCGCACAGCGGTGAAAACTGCCTCCGCTGGCTTCGCCAGCGGAGTATTGAATTGGGCGATATCCCCAGGCTGGAGCTATTTGGCCGCCTTTGCCGTCCTCTCCGCACCCACCAGACTGCCAGCGGTTTTTCACCAGATCCGCAGGTGCCACCCGATCGGGCCGGCCTCGGACGACCCGGTCTTTGTCCGAATCGGCAAAACGGCGAGATGAAAGAAGCCACTGAAGCACTCAGTGAGATTGTCAAAAGAATGTGTTTGATCATGATAAGCCTCCAAAAGAGGGCATTGCTTATCCCGTGGAGATAGATAGTTTTTCCCGAAGAATATCGCGTATATCTCGATTAATTCTTTGCAACCTTTAAATGATATGGGACTCTGCGTGTATGTACCTATTATACAAAGAGAACCCTAACACGCTGATCTTCGTCTTGGCCCCGAACTGCAGACTGGCCATCAATGGATCGGCATGCGGGTAAGGGAAACGTAACGGCTGAAGCATGCAAAGCTTACGTGATACAAATTGTTGTGAACGCCCGTCCTCGTAAAATGGGTCTACATTCTTGGATGCGCGCGCATAGGTGAGGTCTTTGGCATGGGGCCGTTATCGCGAAGGACGTTTGCACAGGGAACGGTTCTGGGCCTGTTACACTGGCTTGGCTTTACCAACCCTGGCAAAGCGGCCACTCAATCTTCAGCTGGCGTAACGCTTATCGCCCGCGGCAGACCTGCGGCAACGCTCGTTACTTCGGATCAGCCGAGTGGCTCTGTTCACTACGCCGCCACGGAACTCGGCTGGCACATAAAAAAAGCGACCGGCATCCAACCTGCCATCACAACTGAAAACCATGTCTCGCCGGCTGGCCTGCGTAACGCCGCCCATATTTTTCTGGGCGACACCCGGTTCGCCCGGGCAGCCGGAATCACATTCGGCGCATTGGCGCGTGAAACCTGTATCATCCGAACCGTCGGCAACCATCTGTGCGTCGCCGGCCTCGATCATCCCGGCAGTGCACTCGACCAAAACACGTCCGCGGGCACCCTCTTCGGCGTGTACGAGCTCCTTGATCGCTATTTCGGTGTCCGATGGCTATGGCCAGGTGAACTGGGAACGTTTGTCCCAAAGGCACAGTCCTTGGTGATCCCCGCGCTTGATTACGTCGTTACGCCCCGGTTCATGCAGCGTCGCGTGCGCGCTGGGGCTGGCTTCACGAGCGAAGAACATCCCGAAATGGGTTTCACCGCAGCAGCGGCGAAAGAATATATGAAAGCCCAGGCCACGTTCCTGCGTCGCCACCGAATGGGCCGCAGAGTACCCACGAACTACGGTCACGCTTTCGTCGACTGGTGGCAGCGGTATGGCACCGAGCATCCCGAATGGTTTCAATTGGTCAGAGGCAAACGGGGCCCGGTGAGGCTGGGCGCTCGCTTCTCGATGTGCATTTCCAATCCGGGCTTGCGAGAAGAGATCGTCTCGCAATGGCGTGAGCATCGGAGCGCCTCTGCGGGACAGCCAACTTTCGTCAATGCGGTCGAGAACGACATCCCGGGGCAGTGCGAGTGCGAAATATGCAAAGCGCTGGATGGCCCAGAGCCGCCTGACTATCGAAAGTTCATTCCGTCGAAGTCGAAGATCGCCAGCAAGCCTTTCGTATCGGACCGCTATGCGCGTTCATGGCAAGCCATTCAGCGGATAGCCGCGAAAGACGACCCTAACGCGGTCGTGGTAGGATACGCCTATATGAATTACTTCGCGGCACCGACATCGGGAATCAAGTTGAACCCGAATATCCTGATCGGGTTTTGCCCATCGGCCTGGTACTATCCACGCAGCGGCGAAGAGCAGGACTGGATAAAAGACCAGTGGCGCGGATGGGCGGCAACGACTGCCCAGGTGTTCATGCGCACCAACTACTTCCTGGATGGCTACTGCATGCCGCACATATTCGCCGGCCAGTTCGCCGACGAGTTTCAGAACGCGGCGCGAAACGGGATGGTCGGAACCGATTTTGACTCGCTGACAGGCCATTGGGCGACGCAAGGTCCAAATCTCTATTTGTTGATGCGCCTGCAGACACATCCTGAGACTGCCGTGGAGTCATTGTTGTCGGAATATTATTCAGCCTTCGGACCTGCGGCCGACGACGTCAAAAGCTATTTTGATTATTGGCAGGCGTATACTTCGAACGCTCGCGCCCAGCTGCGGGAGGGGTTCGAGGCTCTTGGAGCATCTCGTTGGCGAAGCTGGGCGAAGGCGGCGCACGCTGTCTATCCAGAGGAGAGTTTCGCGCCGGCGGAAGCCTTGCTTGACAGGGCGGCAGCCTCCGCAATCCAAGATCCGGAAGCCTCGATGCGGGTGAAGTTTCTTGAGCTGGGATTGCAGCATGCGAAGCTGTGCTCGCGAGCGGCCAGCAAGCTCACGCTCGGCGATCCGCAATCCGCCTATGAGCGCGGAAAGCCGGAACTGGAAGCGTTGCTGCAATTTCGGCGATCATATGAGCATATGTGGATATCCAACATGAATCACTGCGCGTGGGTAGAGAGCCAGAGTTGGATCCTGCCGGGCTTTGCGATTCAATCTCCGGATCTTGATCCGGAATGATCCATCTATTTTGAAAGAAGGTTTGCGGGAAGCTAGCTGGCCGAGCCGCACGATATCGCGCCCTGGCCAGCTAGGGAGAGGTGGTCGGCGTTGTGCCAGGCACTGCCGACTGTGCTCGGTGCAGTTGCGGGAGCGCTTCTGTCCATGAACGGGGGGACTGCGTCAAGACAGGCGACAGACGCGACAATCACCTCGCAATTTTTCCTCAATCGCCGGAGAGGACACGTCGTGCTGCGCGGAAGTCGGTGCCTGGCTCTGGTTTCCCGATGTGAGGCCGAGACTTGCCGGACTGCATTTTTCCTGTCGGCTTTGAGCTGTGTTAACGTTGCCCTTGAACCGGTGGATCGGACCGAGGGGACTAGGGTCCGAAACCCGATTTTCATCCTGTTTGGCTGACACCTCCCATTGTTTTGGGAGTTGTGAACCACCTGGGCATTTCGCGATTCGAAGGCGAACCTTCAACCGCGCCCTAGAGTATTGTTAGGCCCAGGTACTTCCCACCTCCCTTTATAGAACACGGGAAGTCTGTAACCTATGACTGCAAATTGTAAGCTGACAGTTTGGGGCTACTCCGTTCGGATACCGTGTGTTGCCGACGGCAAGGGCCGCGGCACCGATGGCAGCGGCAATGGCCATGCTCAACCGGCGCGTTCGTCGGATCCCCGGCACCCAAGGTCAACGTCACAAGAGTCCGCAAAGTGTGGCCAGGAACATGGAACAACCGCTCTCAGCAGCAGTTGTCCGGTTCAGGAGGCAATATGAGCGCGACGATCGAGTTCTTTCGAACCTGGCTGCAGGAGAATGTCGGAAACCTGGCCGCCGACACGCAAGTCAGCGTCGCGGTGTTGGCCCAGCAATTCGAGCAGGATGCAGACGCCGCAGGATACGGACGCGAGGTTCGCGAAGAAGATATCGGCAACATAGAGGACGCCATCCAGCAGGCCCTCGACAAGGCGAACGCAACCAACGGCCGGCAACCAGTTCCGGAGGAAGATGGCTCGCTTACGCCGATTATCGAAGGTCTTGAGGCTGCGGAGCCTGAGCACTCAGCGTGTTCCGCCGGTGACGGCCGTAAGGAAGAGAGTTGACGAGCGCGTACAGCCGAATACCGGATCGTTAGTCCGGCGTATCGGGGTGGGTCGATCAGCGAGGGAAGTCGCGCACAGGATGATCTTCTTCACGAGCGATACTCATTTCAACGATCCACGCATCCTGAGAATTGACCGGCGGCCATTCAGCTCGCTGGCAACGCATGACGCGGCGCTGATGAGCCTCTGGAACGAGACCGTTGGCTCGGACGACGAGATCTGGCATCTGGGTGATTTTGCCCGCCCAAAGGCCGGCATCGAAAACGTGCTGTCGCAGCTCAATGGGCGCAAGCACCTGATCATCGGCAACAATGACGGAAGCGATGCAACGCTCGCATCCGGCTGGGCCAGCATCCAGCACTATGCGGAACTGGTGGTGGACGGCACCCTCCTCATCCTGTGCCATTATCCGTTCCGGACCTGGAATCAGATGGGCAAGGGATCGGTGAATTTGCACGGCCATTCGCATGGCAAGCTGAAGCCGCTTACTCGCCAGCGTGATGTCGGCGTTGACATGTGGAATTTCCGGCCGGTTTCCCTGCCGATCCTGCTCAGCAAGCACAACCGTCGATCAGGCTGAGCGTGGCCCGTCGCCACTGACCGGCAGTCGTCCTTTATACAGTTCTGGATGTGCTTCGCTCAGCATCAAAGCCGGACAAGAATGAAGATCGATCACGATTTTCCGTTACAGGAACAACAAGGACGGCGCTCCGTTGGGAAAGTGATCGCAACAAGCGATTTAACCAATGGAGGCACTTATGATGAAAACGATCTTGGTCGCATCCGCCCTGTCCTTAGCGCTCGCCACATCCGCCCTGGCCCAAACGAGCGGCTCGGGCAATGCCGGCGGTACCGCAGGCGGCGGCATGAACAACAGCGGCACGAGCGTCAACGGCTCCGGCAGCACCACGGGGACCGTCACAACTGATCCGAATGCGACGAACTCGACCACGACAACACCAAACGGCATGAATGACCGTTGCAAGGACACTGCGGGCAATGACGTCGACACCAATACCGCCAGCGGCACTGCCACCTCGCCGTCCCAAAATTGCAACAAATAGTTCCGCCAGCAGAATTCAGCTCAGGCCCGGCGATGACCGGGCCTGAGACATCATGTCGAATCGCAAGGCTGGGGCTATCGAAAGACGGAGTGCATGACCGCTATAGCGTCTTGGAGCACAAAGTCTTGAGCCTCTCAGTCGCACCCGATCGGCAGCGCTTTCGTTTTGCCGGTCAATCTGGCTCCCAACGTCAGGCTGTTCGGGAAGCCGCTCACGAACGTGTTCATCGCGGCAGCGGACATGGGATGGGAGGCAAGGCGTGCCAACAAGGCAGCCACGCGAATGCGGGTGGCAAATTGGCTGTTCCAGACCTTCGAATAGCGGCGGCCAACAGCAATCCTCGCCGCCCGGTCCCAACGGCCGAACCTGGCCAGTTCGTTGGCTAGCAACCAGCCTGACTGCAGGGCCATCGAAATGCCTTCAGCGATGATGGGATGGGACTCACCGGCGAGGTTGCCCACCCGAAATATGTCGTCGGCAAAACGTGGACGAATGCCAGGCCGTATGGGACCTGCGGCGAGCCATTCGCCATCGAGCGTGGCATTCACGATCGTGGAGGCGACACGGGGACACGAAGCAAGGATATGGGCATGAACAGCTTGGGCTGCCGACGAGACCTTGCCTTTTTCGCGTAGCCTGATCAAGACGTCGCGGCGCATGCAGCACGACAGCGACATCCTGTTCCGGTCGGCCCAGACCATGCCGCCATAGCCGCCCGGAAATGCCAGCAGGGGCATGAGGTCGCGGTCGAGCTCAGCGCCGGTGAAATGAGCCTTGAATCCGAAAAGATCGTGCGGCGCGTTGGTTTTCGGCAGGTTCGTCGGAAGCCTTCCTTGTTCCCACGAGCCATGCGCGGCAATAACGACCGGCGCAACGAGAACTCCCTGATCGTGCTTGCTTTCGATCCGAACCATAGCGTTGTCACCCTCGGTGGTGATCTCCGCCGCCCGCCAAGGCTGGAACACGTCGGCTCCGGCATCGCGAGCCGCATCCAAAAGCATGCCATCCAGAACGTCGCGCCCGAGCGCGCGTCCAAATGCATCTCCCGCGGCCCGCGGCATGCCCGCATCCGTGCCGGGACCCGATGCAAAAAGTGCAACCCGCTTGACCTCCGGACCGGCTTTGGCGCGAACAGCGGCGCCTCCGCCCAATCTATCCAATAGATCCAGATTGACCGCGGACATGAATTCCCCGCAAACTTTGCGGCGCGGGAATTCACTTCGCTCGACGATAGCAACGGCGCGCCCCTGGCCGCTCAAAGCCAAGGCCACCGAAGAACCACTTGGCCCGGCGCCTATGACGATGGCGTCGTACATCATGGCAAACCTTCCGAAGCGCGGTCGACGGCAAGGAAGGCATGGGTAAACGGTCCAATTCTGCGTTCTGCACACTGGCGCCTGAAATCCGGGGGCCATAGGCTGGAAAGCTCATGACCCGCAAAACCGGCGCGGACGCTTGCCGGCGCATCGTGCAAAGTCACCTCGTTCGCGCCAATGATATGCAGAAGCGAGCAGGCTCTTAAGGCAATGGCGTTTCGGCTCGGCTCGGTGGCGAGAAACACTGGCGCCAGAGGGCGAAGCGCCAAAAACAGGCGTTTCAGGGCTGCGTCCGGAAAATGGTGCAGAAACAAGTTGGCCGATACCACATCGAAGGCGCCTGCTCGGGGGCTTTCGATCCATTCGAAGACATCATCGATGATGGTTTCGACCCGCCAACCAAGTGCATAGAAATCAGCGAACCGCCTGTCCGAAATGAGGTTGAACTGGTCAAGCATGACCAGGTCGACATCTGTCCAGCGCCGGGCGAGGCGCTTTGCGACGGAAAGCATGAATGCTCCATCGCCGGAACCAATTTCCAAAAATCTGGTCGGGCTTTTGCGCACGCTTGCCTTCAACAGGCTGGCCATGATCGCGCTCTGAAACATCAGTGCGTTTATCCAGGCGAGATCACGCCGCGAACCGACGGCCCTTGGATCGTCGGGAGGCAAATTGTCGAGCAGTTCCCGCTCGATCCGACGATGGTCGAGATCATTGACCATTCAGGCATCGCCGGCTGTGTGGAACATCATCGTCTCGGTCGTCAGGCCAGGTCCGAATGCCATGGCACAACCCACACGGTCTTCCTTTGTGGCCTCGCGCAGCATTCGCTCGAGTACGAACATGACGGTAGCAGAGGACATGTTTCCGTTTTCACGAAGGACCTCGCGGGAGGTCGACAACGCATCGGAACGGAGATTCAGCGCGCGCTCCACTGCGTCGAGAACGGAGCGGCCGCCCGGGTGGACGGCCCAAAGGTCGACGTCTGAAACGCTCCTGTTTCCCAGAATGCTGCCTATGTCTGTGCCGAGTGCATGGTGGATTGCGGCGGGAACCTCTCCCGACAACATCATGTCGAAACCGTCGTCGTGTATGTTCCAGGTCATGAGGTCGCGGCTGCCGCCATCGACGAGCGCGTGAAAACTATCCAGTCCTATGCCAAAAGGACTGGCGCTTACCGACGCAGCCGAGCAGCCATCGCCCCACAGGCAGAACGAGAGCAGCTTTTCAAGGTCGGAGGTCTCCTTGAGGTGAAGCGTACAGAGTTCGATGCTGACCACCAGAACCCGGGCCTCGGGTTCCGACCGGATGATGTGTCGTGCCTGCTTGAGTGCGTTGATCGCTGCATAGCAACCCATGAAGCCGAGGATTGTGCGCTCGATGGAGGTCGGCAGGTTGCACCGGGCAATTATTTCCAGATCCAGGCCGGGGGCGGAAAACCCCGTGCAGGTGGTGACGATCAAATGTGTGATACGGGTCCTGTCCTGACCATGAAGGAGCTTCTCCACGGCCTGTTCAGCCAGAGCGGGCGCTGTGGCCGCGAACATCTCCATGCGCTTTGCCGTGCCTGGAAACGCGCCGCGTTTGAAAACACCCTCCAAATCGACACTTGGGCCTTCAGGATCATCGGCGGGCGCAAAGCACGAATAACGATGCTCTATTCCGCATCTGTCCGCCATGCGATCAAAGATCGCCCGGCGACGGGGATCTGCCGTCAGCTGGGAACCGGCAAATTGAAGAAAGAAGCGGTGAACGCCATTCTCCGGAACGGCTGCCGCAATCCGGTTGATGAAAGCTTGAGCGGGCATCTTTTCCTCGGCCTACAGCTTTAGGCTGGTGTACCGCGGGCGGTGACTACGAACCCGACCGGGTCGGGACCAGCCCCTGAGAGGTGGTAAACACTCTCATAAACGTTCGGGACAGATGAAAGCTTCCCTCGTCCTCGACGATTTCCAAGGTGCCGGCCAATGGCGGCACCAAGCGCAATTGGAGGCATCCTCGCTGTCGGCGGCGCAGGCGGGCGAGCGTCGAATGTGGCACCGTACCGCAACGGATGCCGCATTCGCATCAGGATGGATGGCATCGCGGCCGCCATATAGCCAGACGAGTCATCCATTCCTTGACCGGCCAAGGCCTTGGCCAGTCGACCGCGATCTCGGTCGGACCGGCGGGTTCCCCGGACCACCAGGGGTATTGTTTAAGGCGGCCTAGCCATCATGGCAGCGGGGACAAACCGCTGTCGAATGGCCGTGCGCGGAGATACCCTATTTGGCGTTTTTGGCCCCGCCGATCTCCTTGTCCCACTTCTCGAACATGGCAACCAGCGGTTTGGCGTCGAGCGGCGGTTCGATCGGGTTGTCGGCGATCATCGCGGCATATTCGGGCCGGCCGAAACGCTTGATCGTGTCCTGGCTGTCCTGCGGCGCCATCTCTATCGGCACGTCCCTGATCGACGGGCCGGGGTACATGTAGCCGTGATCGTACATGAATGCCTGCTGCTCTGGCTCCAGGATGAAGGCGATCAGTTGCAGGAGAACGCCGAGCTTTTCGTCGGAAACGCCCTTTGGGATAGCCACATAGTTGGCGTCGCTGACCCAGTGGAAGCCCTTCAGGGTCGCAATCTTGTAGTCTTCGGGAACGATGCCGAGATAGCGCGGATTGATGTCCCATCCGGTGGTCGTGGCGATGATGTCGCGCGTGCCGTCACCCAGTTCCTTCATGGTGACGGTCGTGCCGGAGGGATAATAGTCGATGCAGTCGTTCAGTTCCTTGAGATAGGCCCAGGTCTTCTCCCAGCCGTCGATAGGATCCAGCGGATCCTTGTCGCCGAGCAGGTAGGGAAGGCCCATGACGAAGGTTCGGCCGGGGCCGGAATTCGCCGGGCGCGCATACATGAACTTTCCCGGATGCGCCTTGCACCAGGCAAGCAACTCTTCAGCGGTCCCAGGAAGGTCCTTGACCCGATCCGGCGCATATTCCAGGAGCGGGCCTGACGGATACCAGCTATCGACGAAGGCTTGGCCCTTCGCCATCTGCTGCATGGCATAGGCGCCCGGTAGGTAGCGCTCGTCGAGCTTGGGAAACATATCGGCATAGTCAGGCAGGATCTGGGTCCACAATCCCTGGTCGATGCCCGCGGCAAGGGCGTCGTTACCGGTGAGCACGAAATCGATGTCCAACCGGCCTGCCGCCTGCTGGGCCTTGAGCTTGGCGGCAAGTTCGGGCGCGGGCGCCTGCGTGTAAACGAACTTCGAAATCAGTTCCGGATGGGTCTCGGCGAACTTTTCAAGCGCCCGCTGGCTGAGTTGCAGGTCGCCGGCAACGTCGACCACATTGATGACCAGCGGTTCCTTCGGCTTCGGGAACTCCTTGGCAAGCACGAAAACCGGCCTTGCCGCCGCGGCAACGCCAGCACCCAGGATCGTTAGAAGGGCATTGCGTCGGGTTGTCATTGGTGTCTCCTCCCTTTCTAGGTTGCGTGGACGGTTATTCGCCCACGGTGTCCGGCACTTCGCGAAGCAGAGCAGCCGATTGCGGATCGAGAAACAGGTGGCAGTCGGCATGCCTGCGCAAGATACCGGCCGGCACCATCGGCGAGATCGGCGCTTCGACCGTATCGCGCACCGCCTCGGCCTTGCGGCGGTCCGGCACCGCCAGCACGATCAGACCGCTTTTCATGATCTGGTTGACGGTCATGGAGATCGCCCTGTGCGGAACGTCTTCCAGCGTCGGAAACCAGCCTTCGCCGAACTGCTGGCGGCGGCAGCGGTCGTCCAGCGTTACCAGGTGGAACGGTGCGGTCGTCTCGAAGTCCGCGGGCGGATCGTTGAAGGCGAGGTGGCCGTTCTCGCCGATGCCCGCGAAGGTCACATCGATGGGGTGACGCGCAATCAACGCATTGATGCGCGCCACCTCGGCACCTGGATCCGGCACGTCCCCGTCGATGAAATGAAAGGCCCCGAGCGACGGCAGCAACGCGGTGAAGCGCTCCTTGAGATAGCGCCGAAAACTGGCCGGATGCGTATCCGGCATGGCGACATATTCATCGAGGTGAAAGCCGGTGACGCGCGACCAGTCGATGTCATCCCGCTCCACCAGCGCGGCAAGTACCTCGAACTGGCTGGCTCCGGTGGCGACGACGATATTGGCCGCCCCGCGCGCCTCGATCGCGGCGCGGATCGACTGCGCCCCCAGTTCAGCGGCAGCGGCGCCCAGCAGCTTTTTGTCCGGTTTCACGTAAATTCGCATGATCACTCCGTGGTTGTAAGTCGATCGAGCCCCGCCGTGGCTCGCTGCGAGCACGGGGCCTGGGTTGTCGCCCTGATGACGAATTCGGTGACGAGATTGATGCGCTTGTGAGCGAGCGGCTTGCCTTGCAGCATAGCGACGAGAAGCTCGACCGCCTGCCTGCCGGCCTCCGCGCAATGGGTTGCGATGGACGTCAGGGGCGGGAAAAGGGTCGGCGCCAGTATGCCGTCGCAGCCGATCACGCTGTAGTCGCCCGGCACCGACAGGCCGCGCGCGGCAAGCCCGGCCATGATGCCTTGCGCCATGACATCGTCGAATGCGAGTACGGCGGTCGCGCCCGTCAGGACGAGTTCATCGACGCAGGCCTGGCCGGCCTCGAAGCTTGGCCGCGAGGTCGGAACCCGTACGATCTCAACCCCAAGCTCGGCGGCCCTCCTGGTCACGGTGCCGTAGCGCTGGCTGTTCGACCAGGAGAATGCCGGCCCGGCAACATAGGCGATCGATCTATGGCCCAGCGAAACCAGATGCTCCAGCGCCTGCCCATAGCTTGGCCCGCTATCGACCAGAAGCCGTACCATGCCGGGAATGTCGCGGTTGACGAGGACGCAAGGCCGCCTCCGCGCATGTTCAAGGATCTGTTTCGTGTGCAGGCGCGAAGAGGCGATGATGAAACCTTCTACCTGCGCTGACAGCTTGGTCAGGAGAATGTCTTCCACTTCCGGCGTCTCGTCAGAATCGCCGATAAACGTCGCATAGCCACATTCGCGGGCCGTCGCCTGCCCCCCACGCATCATCGCCGCGAAGAACGGGTTGGTGATATCGGGCACGATTAGCGCGATGTTGCCCATCCGGCCGGTGCTTAGTGCGCGCGCGGCATGATTGGGGACATAGCCGAGCCGCGCGGCGACCGAGTGAACCCGCGCGACCGTCTCGCGACTGAGAAGTTCCGGCCGGCTGAAAGCACGCGAAACGGTAGCCGAAGAGACGTTGGCAGCGTCCGCCACCTCGCTCAGCGTCGGTGTTGAAGATGAATTGTTCCGCTTTCGGTCAGGCATGCGCGCCCCTATGCAAGCGCTTGCATGAAAGCGCTTGCACGAAGTCGTGTCAAGGATTGATTGGCCTAGAACAGGTCGGATAGTCGGGCTGTCCCCCGAGGCACTCCTCCACAGGCGGAAACCGACCTAATGCCGACCGACGCCAGGGATAGGGCAGGATCGGCGCAGGCGGACCGAAGCCGCGCCGATCACGGTAGGCATTGCCGCGCTGTCAACCCTTCGACTGGAGCGCGTGGATCACGCCGCGCAGTTCCGCCAGACCGCGCAGGCGACCTATCGCCGGATAGCCGGGATTCACCGTTTTTGTGAGATCATCCAGCATGCGGTGGCCGTGGTCGGAGCGGAAGACGATGGTGTCGTGCGGTTCCCGTTTGCCGTCTTCGGCCAACAATTCGCGCAGTACCGCAACCATGTCCACGTCGCCGTCCAGATGCGCCGCTTCATGGAAGGTGCGGCCATCGCCTTCGCGCTTGGTCGCCCGCAAATGTGCGAAGGGGATGCGCGACGCGAAGTGCTTCGCCATCGCCGGAAGATCGTTGTCGGCGCGCACGCCAAGGCTTCCGGTGCAAAAGCACATGCCGACGGCCGGCGACGGAACTGCCTCGAAGAGCGCGTTGTAGTCGGCGGCGGTCGAGGCCACCCGCGGCAGACCAAAGAGCGAGCGGGGCGGATCGTCCGGATGCAGCGCAAGCCGGACGCCGCTGCTCTCTGCGGCGGGCGCGATCGCCGCCAGGAATTCGGTGAGATGGTGGCGCAGCCGGGCGGCATCGATGCCCGCATAACGCGCCAGCCGGTCGCGAAACTGCGGGACCGTCAGCGGCTCCGTGGTCGAGCCCGGCAGCGCACTGGCGATGTTGGCGACGAGGGTCGCGGCCTCCTCTTCGCTCATCGCCTCGAAAACAGCTTTCGCCCGCTCGCGGTCCTCGTTCGAATAATCGGCTTCGGCTCCCCTGCGCTGCAGGATGTGGAGGTCGAAGGCTGCAAACCGGTCCTGGTCGAAACGCATCGCGGTCGCGCCGCTTGGCAGTTCGTAATCGAGATCGGTGCGGGTCCAGTCCACCAGGGGCATGAAATTGAAACAGATGATATGGATGCCGTTGGCCGCAACCGCTTCCATGCTGGCGATCCAGGCCTCGATCTCGGCTTTCGCCTCGCCGCCGTGACGCTTGACAGCGTCGGGGACCGGTATGCTTTCAACGACCGACCAGACAAGCGGCGAGCGGTCGGACGGCGTATCCTCGATCATCGCCTTGCGCGTCGCCACCTCCGCCTTCGTCCAGGCACGCCCGATCGGGACTTCGTGCAACGCCGATACGATATCGGTGGCGCCGGCCTGACGCACGGCATCGAGCGGAACCCCCGCATCCGGCCCAAACCATCTCCATGCCTCGCGCATTCGTCATTTCTCCAACTATTTCAGGGCTGGTCGGCTCAAATAAACCAGTCGGGGTAGGCGTCGCGCAGTTGCTCGACATCGGGAATGACAGCGCCCAGGTGGATTCGCATGGCCTCGCAGGCAGCCTTCACGTCATGCGCCCCTATAGCGTTGCGGATGACCGTATGCTCGCCAATCACATGGTCCATGCGGCCGAGCGCGGGCAGCGTCATGCGTCGCGCCCGGTCGATCTGCACCTTGACCGGCTTCAGATAGTTCCAGATGCCGGAATAGCTGGCTATTCGGGCAATCGCCTCGTGAAAGGCCTCGTCGGCCTCGTGAAAGCCGTTCATGTCCTGTCGTTCGGCAAGGAACCGCTGCCGCGCCAATATGTCGTCGAGCTTTCCCACATCGTTGCCGTTTGCGCATTGCGCGGCCTTTTCGACCGTGGCGCCTTCCAGCGCCTTACGGATGACGACGGCTTCGGGAATGAGCGAGATCGGTATCGGCGCGACGAAGGTTCCCGACTGAGGATAGATATTGACCAGCCCGTCTTCGACCAGACGAATCAACGCCTCGCGCACCGGCGTGCGGCTGACACCGAAACGCTCGGTCAGCACCTTTTCATTCAAGGCGTTGCCGGGCTTAAGCTGCATGGATACGATCGCCTCGTGCAGTTCGCGGTATACTGCGGACGCAGCCGTCGTACGCACGATGCCCGGCCGACGCATCTTCGTTCGAACGGGGGCGGCGTCGCGGTCGGAGCCCGCAATGCCCGCATGCGCCTTTGCTGATGTCATTTCTCGATCCCCGATCTTCAATCAGTTGCATATTAATATATTATTCCTTACTGTTCGCCAATATCGGAACGCCGCTTCATCCCAAATTATGATCGCGCGCATTCAATCGCCCCTCCCTTCCGAACGCCGCTTTCGCGGCTCGACCGCAAGGATTTTGCAATGCCGCTCCATCCCGACAGGCTTTTTTCGCCTGACCCTACCGTCCGTTCCATCGCCAGGCGCCTCTATGAAGGCGTGCGTGCCTTGCCGATCATCTCCCCGCATGGCCATACCGAGCCGGGTTGGTATGCGTATGACCTGCCATTCCCGGATCCGGCCACGCTGTTCGTCAAGCCCGACCACTACATTTTGCGCATGTTCTATTCCCAGGGAATGCGCATGGAAGATTTCGGCGTCCCACGACTGGATGGGGGCCCGATCGAAACCGATCCCCGCAAGATCTGGCGCCGCTTCGCCGAGAACTACGCCCTTTTCCGCGGCACGCCGACACGGCTGTGGTTCGAGCATTCGCTGGCAACGGTCTTCGGAATCGAAGAGCGGCTCGGCGCGAAGAATGCCGACCTTCTTTATGACCGCATCGCCGAACAGCTCGAGCGGCCGGAGATGCGCCCGCGCGCGCTCTACAAGCGTTTCAACATCGAAGCCATCTCAACGACGGACGCCGCCACCGATGCGCTTGCCGCGCATGATGCGATCAAGGCTTCCGGATGGGACGCCCGGGTTGTGCCAGCCTACCGGCCAGACGCCGTCGTCGACCCTTCGCGCAAGGGTTTCCATGCCGAGGTGGAGCGGTTCCTGGCGTTGGCCGGAACGCCGGCCAGCTATCCCGGCTATCTTGAGGCGCACCGAATCCGCCGTGCATATTTCAAGCAGCGCGGCGCGACGTCCACCGACCACGGCCATCCGAATGCCCGCACCGCCGACCTGTCGAAGGCGGAAGCAACGGCTCTGTTCGACCGGGTGTTGAAGGCCGATGTCTCGCCCGAGGATGCGGACCTGTTCCGCGCACAAATGCTGACCGAAATGGCGCGCATGAGCGTCGAGGACGGCCTGGTCATGCAAATCCATCCCGGCTCTTTCCGCAACCACAACCCGCAGATTTTCGCCGAGTTCGGCTTCGACAAGGGCGCAGACATTCCCACCGGCACCGATTATGTCCACGACCTCAAGCCGCTCCTCGACGCGTTCGGCAACGACACGCGCCTGACATTGATCCTGTTCACACTGGACGAGACGGCCTATGGGCGCGAGCTTGCGCCGCTTGCCGGGCATTATCCGGCGCTGCGCCTCGGCCCGCCCTGGTGGTTTTTCGACAGCCCCGAAGGCATGTACCGGTTTCGCAAGCTTACCACGGAGACAGCCGGCTTCTATAACACGGTGGGCTTCAACGACGACACCCGTGCCTTCTGTTCGATCCCCGCGCGGCACGACATGGCGCGCCGCGTCGACTGCAATTTTCTCGCGGAATTGGTGACTGACCACCGGCTCGACGAGGACGAGGCGCAGGAAGTGGCGCACGATCTCGCCTACCGCCTGGCCAAGAAAGCCTATAGGCTCTGACCATGGCGCAGCGGCTTTCCAATCGGACCTGGGTGACCTGCCGGCCGGGATCGGGCGCGCGGACCGCAAAGATCGGCTTGGCTGCCCAACTGGCCGCCGTCTTCCTGCGGCTGAAGCAGGTCCTCGGCACCGATCTCCCGGCCGAGCCCATTTCGCAAGCCTGGGAACCGTATTGACCGATCTTTTGAACGACGGCGCCGCAGCCACCGTGGCATGATTGGCGCAGCGGTTCATGCACGGAGCAGAAAGCGGTTGTTTTTGATGACTGGTAGATTAATATATCAAAATTGAAATCCTGCCGGACAAGACAGGACCAGCGGAGGAGATGAAGATGATCAAGATCACTCGGCGACAGGCGGTCGGCGGATTAGCCGGCATGGCGGCGCTTCCGGTTGCGCGCGCGTTTGCCCAGACCGCCAAGCTGCCGACCGCGCCCGTCACCATCAATATCGTCGATGTCGCCGGCAATCTGGCGCTAACCCAGAAGGCGATCGAGAATTACAAGACGGCCAAGCCGGAACTGATCTCGAACATCGTCTTCACCAAGGCGCCCGCCCCCGAGCTTCCCGGCAAGATCAAGGCGCAGCAGGCGGCGAACCGCGTCGATATCGACATCGTGCTTACCGGAACGGATGCGCTGTCGGCAGGCCTCGAGATGGACCTGTGGGTCAAGCTGCTTCCTGACGATTCGGGCGCCTTGCCGAAGCTGGCCGATATCTATCAGGAGCCGGCAGCGCGGATGCAGACGCTGGCCAAGGACCACGGCGTCGTCGTCACCTACTACCCGTCCGGGCCGCTGCTCGAATACATGCCCGACAAGGTCAAGACGGTGCCGACCACGGCGGAGGAGCTTCTGGCGTGGGCCAAGGAGAACCCGAACCGGTTCCTCTATGCGCGCCCGGCCAATTCCGGCCCCGGCCGCACCTTCTTGATGGGTCTTCCCTATCTGCTCGGCGACAGCGATCCGAAGGATCCGGTCAAGGGCTGGGACAAGACCTGGGCCTATCTTAAGGAACTGCACAAATACATCGAATATTATCCGACCGGCACCGGTGCGCTGATGAAGGAACTCGGCGAAGGCACGCGCGACATGACGGTGTCGACGACTGGCTGGGACATCAACCCGCGCGTTCTCGGCGTCGTGCCGAAGGAAGCCAAGGTTGGGGCGCTGAAAGGCTTCCATTGGGTCGCCGACGCCCATTACATGTGCGTGCCGAAAGGGGTCAGCGACGAAAAACTGGCCGTGCTCAAGGACCTGATGGCATTCCTGCTGACGCCTAAGCAGCAGGCCTATACCTATGACGAGGGCTATTTCTATCCGGGCCCGGCGGTCAAGGATGTCACCCTCGACATGGCGCCGCAGGAAAGCCAGGATGCGATCGCCGAATTCGGCCGCACCGAATATGCCGACCTGATCGCCAACAACCCGATCGAACTGCCGCTGGAGCCAGCTTCGATGGTCACGGCATTCCGAATCTGGGACGAACAGGTCGCCGCCACCGCGAAATGACAAACCTTTGATTGTCAGCGCATAATAGGAACCGGGCATGCCGCCCGGTTCGCCTACAACAATGGGGCTACGAACGGATGCTGCTCGCCTCGTCGAAATTCGACGAACTCCGCCTCGATCATATGAGTCGAAAATTCGGCAGTATGAGCGCGCTGAGTGACGTTTCGCTGACCGTGCGCAAGGGGGAATTCATCGCCCTGCTCGGACCTTCGGGCTGCGGCAAGTCGACCGCACTGAACTGCATCGCCGGACTGCTTTCCACCACGGGCGGCAGCATCTATCTCGACGACAAGCGCATCGACCAGCTTAAGCCGGAAGACCGCGGCTTCGGCATGGTCTTCCAGAACTATGCGCTGTTCCCGCATATGACCGTCAAAGCCAATATCGGCTTCGGCCTGAAGATGCGCGGCACGCCCAAGGCCGAGATCACGCAACGCGTCGACGAGGCGCTGGGGCTGGTGCGGCTGGAAACGCAGGGCCACAAGCTGCCGGGTCAACTGTCAGGCGGTCAGCAGCAGCGGGTGGCCATCGCCCGCGCCATCGTCATCGAGCCGCCGCTGGTGCTGATGGACGAGCCGCTCTCCAACCTCGACGCGAAATTGCGCATCGAGATGCGTGCGGAAATCCGGCGCATCCACAACCAGCTCGGGGCCACCACCCTTTATGTGACGCATGACCAGGACGAGGCCTTGTCGCTTGCCGACCGCATAGTCGTGCTGCGCGATGGCCGAATCCGGCAGGTCGGCGCTCCGCGGGACCTCTATGAGAGCCCGGATCATCTCGACGTCGCCGAATTCATGGGTTACCGCAACCGGCTAACCGGCAAGGTCACCCGGCGCGACGGCGACATTGCCATGGTCGAAGTCGGCCGCGTCAGCCTTTCGGGCAGGCTGCGCGACGATCTCGCGGTTGGCGCGCAAGCCGTGATCGCCGCCAGGCCGGACGATGTCACCGTGAGCGACAAGGGCATCGGGACGCTTGATGCGAAGGTCGAAACCATCGAGTATCGCGGCCGGGAATTCGTCGGCACGGCACGCACCGAGGGCGGCCTCGAGCTGATCTTCCATGCCAGCCAGGCCGCGTCGGTCGGGAACACGGTTTCGCTCTTGATCGATTCTGCCCACGCCCTGATCTACGCGGCCTGAGGACGGCGATGTCGACGCTCGATCATACGCCCTCTCCTTCCCTGCGCCAGCGGCTGGCCTTGCACGGGATCGACGGCGTCACCCTTCTGGTGCTTCCGGCCGCCTTGTTTACGCTGGCGATCTTCGTCTATCCCTTTGTCTACGGCCTGCTCCTGTCTTTCCAGCCGAAGGAAGGGGGGCTCCTCGCCAACTACCAGCGTTTCTTCTCCGACCCGTTCCTTTACAACACCATTGCCACAACTCTGTGGCTGGCGGTGCCGGTCACCGTTATCAGCCTGGCGCTGGCGCTGCCCATCGCCTTTCGCGTTCGCCTGATGACGCACCAGCGTATGCTGACCACCATCCTCGTGCTGCCGGTAACGCTCGGCACGGTGCTGGTGGCGGAAGGCCTGCTCAACTATCTGGGACCGCAGGGTTGGTTCAGCCGCACGCTGATGTTGTTCGGCGTCATCAGCAGTCCCGTGAAACTCACCAACAATTACTGGGGTGTTTTCGCGTCGCTGATCATCACCGGTTTCCCGTTCACGTTCCTTTTGACGCTTTCCTATGTGACAGGCATCGATCCGGCACTGGAACAGGCAGCGGCGACCCACGGCGCGCGCTCCTGGCAGCGGTTCCGCTATGTGTTCCTGCCGCTGCTGATCCCCGGCCTGGCCATCGCCTTCCTGCTTTCATTCGTACAGGCCTTCGCCGTCTTTCCGTCGGCGGTTCTGCTCGGTGCGCCGGCCGGGCCGACCCGGGTCATCTCGATTGCAGCCTACCAGGCCGCCTTCGAGCAATATGACTACTCGATGGCCTCGGCAATCGCGATGATCATGGCCGGTGTGCAGTTGGTCATCGTCGTCGCCATCCTGATGCTGCGCAACCTGTTCTATCGTGGCAGCACCGCAGGCGGAAAGGGCTGACATGATCCGCGACACAACCATCGCTGCCAAGCTCTGGATCACCGCCATCTGGGTGGTGGTGGGTTTCTTCGTACTCAACCTCGCGGCGATGATTGCCACGGTCATCCTGTCGTCCTTCGGCACGCGTTGGCTGGGCACATGGATTCCTGCCGGCTTCACCACCCGCTGGTATTTCGCCGCCTGGGCGGAATTCCAGCTCCACGATATCCTGATCGTAACCTTCCAGATCGCCTTCACCGTGGTCGCGCTTTCAGGCCTGCTCGGCGTGACGGCGGCCTATGCGCTGGCGCGGCGCGATTTTCCCGGCAAGAAGCTGGTCATGCTTCTGTTCCTGCTGCCGCTTCTGGTCCCGCCGATCACCTTCGGCATTCCGCTGGCTACCGTGCTCTACCAATCGGGGGTCGGTGGCACCTTCTGGGGCGTGGTGCTGGCCAATCTCGTGCCGACGGTTCCTTTCGTCATCCTGGTGATGATCCCCTTCATCGAGCAGATCGATCCCAAGATCGAGGCGGCCGCGCGTGTCTTCGGCGCCAACACGTTCCAGCTCTTTCTCCATGTTCTGCTGCCGATGCTGATGCCGGGCATCTTGGCGGCGCTGCTGCTGGTGCTGGTGCGTACCATCGGCATGTTCGAACTGACCTTCCTGACAGCCGGGCCGACCAGCCAGACGCTCGTCGTGGCGCTGTACTATTCGGTCTTCGCCTCGGGCGTTCGCGCGGTGCAGTCGATCGACGCGATGGCGGTGGTGTATATGATAACGACGCTGGTCTGGCTGCTGATCGCATTGCGCTTCGTCAATCCGACGCAGATTGTAGCGCGGGCAAAGCAGCAGCCCGCCTCCGCCTGAAACAGGCTTTTCTTTCCGCCGCATGATGGCGGCGGAAAGCCACTCTCTCCAGGAATCCTGGAGCGTTCGAGGTTCGAAGGAAGCGCTCTTATACGGGTTGGTTGCTGGCCGGATCCGCACGGATGAGAGCTGCGATCAAGCGCTGTGTCTGGAGCGCCTCCTCACCCGTCACGACCGGATCGCGGTCTTGCGAAATCGCATCGGCGAAATCGTCAATCAGCGCACGATGCGCGTCATGGGAGAAGTCCATGATGGCTGCGCCGCTGCCTGTCTTCCCCTCCGCCTCGACGCGCTCTTCGCGCCCGTCGAGCCAGTCGACTCTCAGCGCACCGCCGGTCAGCGTGGCCGTGCCGAGCGAGCCGACAAGCTCCATGGTTTCAGGCGAGCCCGGATAGGCCGCCGTAGTGGCGAGCAGCGAGGCCGGTGAGCCGTTGCCGAGCCGCATCAGGGCGGTGACGTAATCCTCAGCCTCCATCCGGTGCAGGCCGGTCGTCCGCACCTGCGAAGCCACCACCTCGATCTCTCCCAGCAGAGAGCGGAAAAGGTCGATGGCGTGGATGGCCTGCGACAACAGCACGCCGCCCCCGTCCCGCGCGAAGCTGCCGCGGCCGCCGGTGTCGTAGTAGGCCTGCGGCCGCCACCACGGAACCCGAAGGCTGGCCGCCTCCACCGTGCCGATGGCGCCGGAAGCCAGCACCTGGCGCAGCCGCAGGCTGGCCGGCCGGAAACGGTGCTGCAGGACGACGCCGAGGCGCAGGCCGGCCCCGCGGGCCAGCGTGACCAGCTTCTCGGCGCGCGCCAGCGTCGTTTCGAGCGGCTTTTCGACAAGCACGTGCTTGCCGGCGGCAAGGGCCAGTTCGGCCACCGCCAGATGTGCGTTGGCCGGCGTCAGCACCAGCACCGCCTGAACCTCGGGATCGGCAATCGCGGCCGCAATATCGGTCGTCACGGGAAAGGAAAACTGGTCGGCAAAGGCTTCTGCCGTCGCCTGGCTGCGGCTGGCCGCCCATTTCACCTCGATCCTGCCAGCAAGATCGACGAGGCTCTTCGCATGCGGCAACGCCGCCGGACCCAAGCCGATCATGGCGACACGTAGCCTGCTCATCGCGCGTTCCTTTCCTGCCCCGTCACGACGACCGCCGCCGCCTGCGCCTCGAGCGCCAGCCGGCAGACCGTGAAGACATGCTCCTGCGTCATCGCCGTTTCGGTACGCTCGCACATGTCGGCAAGCAGGCGCTCGAAATAGGATATCTTTTCGCCCGACGCATCGAAATGGCGCGTGCCCTGGCCATCGACGAGGAATACGTGGTCCGTGCCAGGTTTGCCGGCTATGTCGACATATTTCCTAAGTTCGATCGTGCCCTTGGTGCCGAGCAGGATGAGCCGTCCATCCCCCCAGGTCGGCAGCCCGTCGGCGGTGAACCAGTCGACGCGGATATAGCCGCTCGCTTTGTCTCCCCGCAGGAGGATGTCGCCGAAATCCTGGAATGCTGGAATGTCAGGAGCGCCAAAATGGCCGACCGCACTTGAAACGACATTCGCGTCGGCGCAGCCAGTATAGAACAGGAACTGATCAATTTGGTGCGAGGCGATATCGACCAGGATGCCGCCGTAATTCACGGGATCGAAAAACCACGCCGGGCGTAGCGCACGGTTGAGCCGGTGCGGCCCCAGGCCCGTCACATGGATGACCTCGCCGATGGCGCCGTCCATCGCCAGTT
Source organism: Mesorhizobium sp. B2-4-7 (assembly GCF_006442685.1). Taxonomy (NCBI): domain Bacteria; kingdom Pseudomonadati; phylum Pseudomonadota; class Alphaproteobacteria; order Hyphomicrobiales; family Phyllobacteriaceae; genus Mesorhizobium; species Mesorhizobium sp. B2-4-7. Next base: position 83,134 of record NZ_VFVH01000014.1, on the reverse strand, counting down.
GCGTCGCCAGCGTCGAGGCTCGGGTCAGGAGGCGCTCCGAAAAGCAGATCGAAAAGATGCGTCCCGTCTCACGCACGGTCTGCCGCACGGCGGCAAGCTGCTCGAACGTGGTCAGGCCGGGCTTGTCCGCAAGCACGTCCTTGCCATGCCACATGGCCTCGACGGCAATGGCGGCCCGGTCGGAGGGGACAGCCGCGGTAACGACGAGGTCGATGGCGGGATCCTCGATCAGGCGCCGTCGTTCGACCGGCGCGATCCGTGGAAAACGCTCGGCGATGCCGGCGGCAACCTTGGGATCGGTCGTCGCGGGATCGTAGCCGGCGCACTCGGCGCCGGCATCCAGAAGCCCACCGATCAGGTCATAGACGTGACGATGATCGATGCCGATCACGGCAAATCGCATTGGTCCGCTATTTCATCTTGTTGGCACCGACCTCGCGGTCCCATTTCTCGAAGGCGGCGACCAGTGCTTCCGGCTTTAACGGCGCTTCGACCGGGAACTTCCTGATCAGCTCTTCATATTGTGGGCGGCCGAACTCTGCGATGGCGTCCTGGCTTTCCTGCGGCGCGGCGCTGAGTGGTACCCCCTTGACCGCCGGACCGGGATAGAAATAGCCCTTGTCGTAGGTATAGGCCTGCTGCGCGGGTTCGAGCATGAAGGCCATGAGCTTGACCAGAACCGCGACCTTTTCCTCCGCGACGCCCTTGGGAATGCACATGAACTGCGTATCGGGCACCCAATGCGTGCCTTCGAGCGCAAACGTCTCGATCTCCTTCGGCACGATGCCCAACACACGCGGGTTGATGTCCCAGCCGAAGGTGGAAACGATCATGTCGCGGGTGCCCTCGGCCAGCTCCTTCATCGTCACCGTGGTGCCGGAGGGATAGTAATCGATGCCTTCATCCAGCGCCTTCAGATAGGCCCAGGTCTTCTCCCAGCCATTGATGGGATCGGAAGGATTCTTGTCGCCGAGGATGTAGGGCATGGCCATCAGGAAGGTCCAGCCCGGTCCCGAATTGACCGGCCGCGCATAGCAGAATTTGCCGGGATTGGCCTTCACCCACGCCAGCAGTTCGTCGGTGTTCCTGGGGATGGTCTTGACCCTGTCCGGCGCATATTCGAAGAGTGGGCCCGACGGCGAATAGACGACGGCGACGCCTTCGTTCTGGCCGAAGTTCTTCTGCATCATCAAGGCGCTGTCGAGATAGACGTCCTCAGCCTTGGGCAGCACAGTGGGGTATTTCGTCCACACGTCGATCCACAGGCCCTGGGTGATGCCGTCCGACATGGCACCCGGCCCCGTCAGCACCAGGTCGATGTCGACCCGGTTGGCCGCCTGCTGCGCGGCGAGCTTGGCCGGCAGTTCGGGGGACGGCGCGCGCGAGAACGTGATCTTGGAGACGAGCCCCGGATTTTCCTTGCCGAATTTCTCGATTGCCGCCTGGGTAAGCTGCAGATTGCCCGCGACATCAATGATGTTGAGCGCCACCGGCGAAGTGGGCAGGGCAAGCTCGTCGGCGAATGACCTGCCAAAGGGCAGCGCTGCAAACCCGGCCAATCCGCCGAGCGCCTGGCGGCGTGAAATCGTGAACATCGTCGTCCTCCTCATTTATCTCCTTGAAAGAGCGGCATCTCCGCACTTTCATCCCGGCTCTCCCAGACGAATGATATATTAGTCTATTAGTATCGAATGCAACACAAATGACGCCCCGCTACGCTGAAGGTCCCGTCGCGGACAGGCCGCGTCAGGCCGGTGCCTGGCATGCTGCACTATCCTAGCGCCAGCCCCTCGACGCGGCCGGCCTTTGGCGAAGCATCAGGATTTCTTTGCGCCGACCAATTCGTCCCACTTTCGGAAGGCGGCGATCATCTTTTCCGGCGGCAGCGGCAGTTCGATCGGGTTGTCGGCGATGAGGCTGGCATACTCGTCCCTGCCGAAACGTTTGACGATGTCCTGGCTGTGCTGCGGCGCCATGGAGACAGGCACGTTCTTCACCGCCGGGCCGGGGTAGAGATAGCCCTCATCGTAGGAATAAGCCTGCGCTTCGGGCGTAAGCAAAAATGCCATCAGATCAAGCACCACGGCGAGCTTGTCGTCGGAAATGCCTTTCGGAACGCACATGAAAAAGGCGTCCGAAACCCAATGGAAGCCCTTGAGCGTGCCGATCCTTGCCGATTCCGGCACGATGCCGAGGGCGCGCGGATTGATGTCCCATCCCGTGGTCGAAATGATGATGTCGCGGCTGCCTTCCCCGAACTCCTTCATGGTGACGCCGGTGCCCGCGGGATAATAGTCGATATACTGGCCGATCTCTGCCAGATAGGCCCAGGTCTTCTCCCAGCCGTCGACGGGATCCTGCGGATCCTTGTCGCCGAGCAGGTAGGGGAGACCCATCATGAATGTACGGCCAGGGCCGGAATTGGTGGGCCGCGCATATATGAAGCGGCCCGGATTGGCCTTGGCCCAGGCTAGCAGCTCCTCGACCGAGCCGGGAACCTCCTTCACCCGCTCAGGCGCGTATTCGATCAGCGGGCCGGAAGGATAGTAGTTGACGACAACGCCATATCCCGCGCCCTGCTTCTTGTGCAGGGCCAGTGCGGCGGGTTCGTAATTGTCCTCGATTTTGGGGAACTTGTCGTTGAAATCCGGCAGAATCTTGATCCACGTGCCGTTGGCTAGGCCTGCCGCCAGACCGTCGGACCCGGTCAGCACCATGTCGATATCGACGCGGTTGGCTTCTTGCTGCGCGCGCAGCTTTCCGGCAAGCTCGGTCACCGGCGCCTTGGTGAAGACGATCCGTTCGGTGCGCTCGGGATATTTCTTGGCGTAGTTTTCGAAGGCCGGCTGCGAAAGCGCCAGCGCGCCGCCCACGTCCATCACCGAAATGACGACCGGCGATGCCGGCAGTTTGGGTGACTGCGCCCAGGCCCGCGTCGTGCCGGCGAGGAATGTACCGCCAATGCCGCCAAGGATGGTGCGGCGATTCACCTTGAGTTCACGAGCAGTCATGGTTGTCTTCCTTCCCATTTTGTCGTTTGCCGGTCGTATTCGCGTTCTTCTTCTCCGACGCGCGCATGGGTGATGGTCATGTCGGGCGCCCACTCGATCTCGCTGGCGGGCACGCGAAGGCCATGCGCGTCCAGCACCGGCTGCAGCAGCGCCATCACATTTGCCGAGGCCATATCGACAGCCTGTGCGAAACCGGCGATGCCCCAGCGCACCAGGTTGCGCACGGCGTCGTCCAGTCGCAGCGCCGACCCGGCGAGCCCGATGCCGCCAGGAACGCGGACCGAGCCATCGGCGCGGCTCTCGACCCGCATTCCGGCAAATTCGTAAGACCCGTGCGGCGCACCGGCCGCCGAAACGGCATCGGTAACCAGGACCGACCGGTCCAGCCCTTTTGCCCGGACCAGCGATTTCAACGCGCCTGGCGGAACGTGAATCCCGTCGGCGATGAATGTCGCGGCGAGACGGTCTTCGGCCAGTTGGGCAAACAGGGTATTGTCCAGTTTCGGCAAGGTTTGCGGCAGCCCGTTGCCGAGATGGGTGGAAAGGACAGCGCCAGCCGCCGCGGCCTGCGCCACGAGCTCAAAACCGCAAGCCGAGTGGCCGATCGAAACAAGAATGTTGTGACGGTTCATGGCCCGTATGAAAGCAATGCCACCTTCCACTTCGGGAGCCAGCGTCGTCAAAAGGATCGGGCGCTTGAGCAGCGACTGCAGACGCTCAATGAGCGCAGGATCCGCAGCGGTCATCGCCGAGGCGGGATGGCATCCGGAATAACCCGGGGCGGGATTGAGGAACGGACCTTCCAGATGATAGCCGGGGCACATGAGGGGACCGAGGCGGCTTTCGGAGACAGCCTTGTCGAGAGCGCTGAACCGCGCCGACAATTCGTCCGGCCTTGCCGTGATGATCGTCGGCAGGCACGCTGTCACGCCGCACGCCAGGAGGGCCTCCAGCGCTTCGTCGAGTTCCGCCGCCGTCAGGGTCCCCGAGTTGAAATCGACGCCGGCGAAGCCATTGACCTGCATGTCGACCAGACCGGGAGTAATCATGTTGCGGCCGATCGCCAAGATTCCTTACGCGGAGAGTACACGGCTTGATACCGCTTGCAAGCCATTTTTGAATAATGTTATCCAGAAATGCGAAAGGAAAAGAATCCGGGCATGTTGACGCTCTACACCGCGGATTTCGAGGACGCCCGCCAACGCGACTGCGCACGCGTCATCGCCAGCCTGCACGAAGGCGGCGGCAAATCCCGCGCCGCACTTGCCGCCGAGTTGGACATGACCTCGATGGCGATCTCGCGCGCCATCGCCGACCTCGTCGGCAGGGGCATCATCGAGCAAAGCGTCGGCCAGGTGAGCGGCCGTGGCCGCCCACCGGCGCAAATCGTTTTGAACCCCGGTTGCGCGGGCGCGACCGTCCTTCTTGTTTCCAGCCAGGAACTGGTTGGCGTCCTTGTCGATTTCCGCGGAAGTGTCCTCGCCCGGCAAACCGCCCATGTTCCGTCCGACGCCGATTCGGCCCGCATGACCGCGACGATGCGTGACCTTGTCGCCGGTCTGCTCGGCAGCTGCCCGTCTGGCATGCGTCATGTCGGAACGTCCGTTGCCGTTTCCGGCATCGTGGACGTGAAGACCCGGACGTGGATATTGACCTCGCGATGGCCGAACGTTCGCGATTTCGACGTCGGCAAGGCGCTCGATGGCATCACGCCGCGCGTGTTCCTGTTTCGCCAACTGGATGTCGAATTGAGCGCCCGATACGCCGTGCCGGGCATGGAACGACTGGAAGGCGCCTTCATTCTTCATTGGGGTTGGGGCATCGGCCTGGCCTATCGCGGCAGCGACGATGCGCCGATGCGCCAGGGCGGCCCCTTCGGCGAAATCGGCCATTGGCGTTTCAACGTGCTCAAGGATCGCCCCTGCGGATGCGGCAACCGGGGCTGTCTCGAAACAGCAGCTTCGCTGTCAGCCCTGTTGCCGGTCATACGGGAGATATATCCGTGGGCTTCAGGGGAGGAGGAACTCCTCTCCAGCCAAATCGAGACGATGGAGCTGACGGATATTCCCGAAATCCGGGTCGCCGTCGATCTTATGGCGCGCGCGCTGGGGAACGCCTGCAGGCTGCTTTTCCCCGAGAAGGTGTTCATCACCGGCCCGTTTACCTGCAATGCCGGACTCTACGAACTTCTACGCTCCCGCTTCGAGGCGGAAGGATTGATCGGCACCTTGCGCCTGCCGACCCTGATCTCCGATCGCTCCAGCCTGGACTACGTCGTCCAAGGCGCCGCGCAACCGCTTCATGAAATCGCCGTTTGCGTGCTGCTCGGCACGCCGCAGGGGAAACCGAATGGCGCAGGGCGGAGCCGGCGGAATGGAAAGCGGCAAAGGCCGATGCCCTGACGCGAAGCATCTGAATGATTGACGCTGCGGGTTCAGAGATCCGGGAGCAATCTCGATGCCCCACACCTCTCACGTCCTGTGGAGAATGCTGCGACGCCGCTCGGGCGAAGCTCACTGCCTCGCGGAGGTTTTTCGAGCCGGTTCTCACTAACGAGCCGCACAGCGAAACAGCCGCATTTAGCATGTCGCCAGCGTTTTCTTCTTTATGCCAGGAGCGCATTCCCGCGCCGTTCCATCTCTGCCGGATCGAGGTCCTCCCTCCACGACAGGAGCACCCAGACGTGGCCGAAGGGATCGCGCACGGTGGCGGAACTGGCGCCATAGAACATATTCGTGGGTGGCTGATCTCTTCCGCGCCAGCCTTGACCGCGCGCCGCAGCAAGGTCGCGTTATCATCAGTGAAGATGTGAAGGCCAGCTGTGCAGCGACCAAGTGTCCGCGGCTCGCCGTATAGTCTCTCGTCCGGATCCCCGATCATGATCACGGCTCCGCAGATCAAAATCTCGGCGTGCATGATTTTGCCGTCTGGGTGGGCAATTCGGAACAGTTCCATCGCTCCGAATGCCCGCTCATAGAACGCGATCCCATCCGACGCCCCGTTGACATAGATGTGAGGGACAATCGCGTTTCGATATCTCTCTGGTCGTTCAGTCATCTCGGTGTCCTCGCGCCAAATATCAGAGCGCTCGCTTGCGGTGCACAAGCCGGCGAAACGCTCTTTACAGGACCCGGCGGAAAGCCCGCCTCAGTTCGGCCACCGCACCGCCGGAGACCATCAACCGTGCGTCGACACGATCCGTTCCGGGTTCCACGCGATCATCTGCTCGACTGCCGCCGAAGCCGCCGCCGGCTCGACTTGAAATTCCTCGAAAATCGAACGGTACCTCTCTTTTCCAACATGGCAGGTCGGCAATCATCCAGGCCGACTCCAACCTGGAGACTGTCCTGATATTTCCGGCGATCAGCGGCTGGCGCCAGAAGGCGATACGGTCCTGCAAGCGATGGCCTGGATAGTCGCCGGCATGAAGCACGGATGGCCGAAGGCGGTCGGAAGTCGAACGCCATCCGCGGCTGCTCGCCCCTAGACGCCGAGATGATGCTGCAGCAGCCCCGGCTGTGTCTTGAGCTCGGCGGCCGGGCCCTCGTGGGCGATATGGCCGTTGTTGATGATATAAACGCGGCTCGCGAGCGCCAGCGTCGCGGCGATGTTCTGTTCCACCAGCACGATTGTCTGCCCTGCCTGGGCCAGTTCGCGGCAGGCGCGCACCAGATCGTGCACAATGACTGGAGCAAGTCCTTCGAAGGGTTCATCAAGCAGAAGGATCTTCGGGTTGCGCACCAATGCACGGGCTATGGCCAACATCTGCTGTTCGCCACCCGAGAGATCCGTGCCACGGCTGGTGCGCCGTTCCTTCAGCCGTGGGAACATCGTGTAGATGCGTTCCAGCGGCCACCGGTCGTCGGCGGTCAATCCGGCCAGAATGATGTTTTCCTCGACGCTCAGGCTGCCGAAGATGCGCCGATTCTCGTGCACGAGCTGCATGCCTTCCCGAGCGATGCTGTGCGCCTTCTTGCCCACCAGCTCAACTCCGTCGAGCTCAACCGAGCCGGCACGGGGTATCACCACGCCCATCAGGCTCTTCAGCGTCGTCGACTTGCCCGCGCCGTTGCGCCCGAGCAGCGCCACGACCTCGTTTTTCTCGACCCTCAATGCAACGTCGAACAGAATGTGACTGTCGCCATAATAGCTGTTCAACGCCCTGACTTCGAGCAGGCTCATGCCACCTCTCCATGTACCCCGCCGAGGTAGGCTTCCTGCACCTTTGCGTTGGTCTTGATCGCACCGGGCATACCTTCGACCAGTACCCTGCCCTCCTGCAGGACGGTCACTTTCTCGACCAGCTCGAAGAGGGAATCCATGTCGTGGTCGATGATGATCATCGTGCGTCCACGCGCGATTGACTTGAGCAGCGCCACGGTCTCGACGCGCTCGCGCGGGCTCATGCCGGCAAGCGGCTCGTCAAGCAGGAGCAGGCTCGGCGACGTCGCCAGCGCAAGCCCGATTTCCAGCCGCCGCTTCTCGCCATAGGCCAGTTCCGAAACGGGCCGCTCGAGCCGCGCCGTAAGGTTCACCAGCGCCGCCGTTCGCTCGACCTGCTCATTGAGACCGGGAACGCTGTGGATACTCTTGAACAGGTCAAGCCGGAACTTTCCACGCGCCTCGCCCAGCGCGGCAATCATCAGGTTCCGCCGCACCGTCAGGCGGTCGAACAACTGGTTGATCTGGTAGCTCTTGGTGAGCCCGAGCTGGCACACCTCGGACACGCCCATGCCCGTAATGTCGCGGCCGGCCAGCATGATGCGGCCGGAGGTCGGCGCGATCTCGCAGGTGAGCATCTTGAAGAACGTGGTCTTGCCCGCGCCGTTGGGTCCAATGATGCCCCTTATCTCCCCATGATCGACACTGAAGTCGATGTCGCTGTTGGCTGTGATGCCGCCATAGCGTTTGGTTAGGCCCTGCACCTGCAGGATCGGTCCGGATGCTGGCGCAGTGCCATGCCGGCGCGCCGGCATCGGTTCGACGACCGTCACGACGTGCGGCGCACTCTCGACCGCGGTATTGGCCCGTTCGATGCGCTTGCGGCCGCCGGTCAACCCATAGAGATCGACGATCGCACCGACGATGCCGCGCCGCAGGAAGCAGACCAGCAGCACGAAAACGATGCCGAGCACCAACTTCCATGTGGCGCCGAGATGCAATGTGTTCTGGAAAAAGTCGCTCAGATACAGCCACACCGTCGCGCCCACCAGCGGCCCGAACAGTGTGCCGGCACCGCCGATCGCCGTCTGCATCACGACCTGGCCGGACGTGTCGAACATGAAAGCGTCCGGCGGCATGAAGCCCTGCATGACGCCCAACAGGCCGCCGGCAAAGCCGGCATAGATCGCCGCAATCACGAAGGCCGTGAGCTTGTAGCCGTGTATGTCGTGGCCGAGCGCCGCGGCGCGGAGCGGATTGTCGCGGATCGCCGAAAGGATCGCGCCAACCGGCGAGCGCACGATGCGAAGTGCGACGACAATGCCGACGAAATACCAGAACGCCAGGAAGGTATACATCGTCCAGTCGGTGTTGAATTCGAGCACCGTGAAGCCGAGGTTGATGACCGGGGTTGGCACGCCAGGCAAGCCGTTCTCGCCGCCCGTGAATGCCGAGAGCGGATTGAACTCGACAAAGAAGAAGACTTCGGCGATGGCCACCGTGATCATGGCGAAATAGATGCCGGTGCGTCTCAGGGCGATCAGGCCGATCACATAGCCGACGACACCCGACACGACGGCGCCCATGACGATGGCAGCCATGACATAGGAGAAGCCGGTTTCAGTCAGGAGATAGGCGGCGAACATCCCGCCAGTACCGTAGAAGGCCGACTGGCCGAACGACAGCAATCCCGTGTAGCCGAACAGGATGTCGAAGCCGATCCCGAACAGGCCCCATATAAGGATACGATTGATCGTGCTGGGCGAAAAGCCGAGATGGGGCAGCACGAACGGCGCCAGGACGAGCGCCAGCGCCGTCAGAAGCTCGACAAGGAAGGGATGTTTGATGTTCATGGCGACCGCGTCTACTCGCGCCCTGCCGTGCCGAGCAGCCCGTGCGGGCGAAGCACCAGCACCAGAGTCATCGCCACGAACAGCATGACATACGAATAACCGGGATTGAACATCGAGGTGATGCTGATGATTTCGCCGGCGATGAGGCCGCCGAGAATCGCGCCCGGAAAGGAACCGACGCCGCCGATCACCACGACCACGAAGGTCTGGACCAGTATGGCTTCCCCGACATCGGGCGCGATCGACACCACGGGTGCGTTGACGATGCCGGCGAAGCCGGCCGCCATGGCTCCGATGCCGAAGACGAGCATGAAGATCTTGTAGACGTCGATTCCAAGCGAATCGACCATTACCGAATCCTCGATGCCTGCTCGCACGATCATCCCGATGCGGGTGCGATAGAGCACGACATAGAGCATCAGCAGAGCCAGGGCGACGATGCCGAGCAGCGCCAATCGGTAGGTAGGATAGACCATGAAGCCCAGATGGGTGATGCCGACCAGCGAGGCGGGCGGCGGCACCGTGCGCGAGAGGCTGCCGAAGAAGAAGCGGATCGTCTCGACGAAAACGATGCCGAGCCCGAACGTAACGAGAAGCTGGTCCTCAAGCGGCCGCATGTAGAAATGGCGAATGATCAGCCGCTCGATCAACACGCCGACGATCATCACGAACAGCGATCCGGCCGCCACCGCGGCCAGGAATGAACCTGTGTAGGTGTAGGCGAGCCAGCCGGCATAGCCTCCGAGCATGAACATCGCGCCATGGGCAAGGTTCAGGACGCCGAGCGTCCCGTAGATGATGGTCAGCCCGGAGGAGATCAGCGCCAGAAGCGCGCCGAGCACGAGCCCATTGAAGCACTGCGAGATGAAATTTGCCCAGTTGATCACTCTGCGCCCACCTTAATCATGAAAATATGCCCTGCCCTCGCGCCAGCAAGGGTTTGGTTGACAAGTCGCGAACAATCGACATTCCACCGACCGCCGGGAGACGAACCGTCTGCGTCCAGCCAGAGCCAGTCCCGGTGCGAGCGCCTTCTCCACCCGGCGGGCGGAGAAGGCGCTGCGGGATATCAGGTGTAGCTGCCCAGGTTGCAGCCGAACTCGTCAGGCTTCTGCATCAGCGGCGCGCCATCGACCACCTCGACCACGTTCCAGTAGTCGTCGTCGCTCTTCATGTCCTTGGGGTCCTTACCCTGGACGAGTACGACCGGTCGCACGCACTGATGGTCTTCCGGCCGATAGTGAACGTCGCCGACGAGTGAAGGGATGGTCTCACTCTTCTCGTATTGCTTGATGACGTCCGGCGGATAGAAGCTACCGGCCTGCGACACCATGCGGGCCCAATGAGCGAAGCTGACATAGGCATTTTCGGCGCCCCATTCCGGCCGATAACCGAACTTTTTCTGGAACGCGTCCACGAACTGCTTGGCGAGCGGATACTTGTCCTGCAGGGTCCACCAGAAATCGGTAGCGGCAAAAACGCCGGCTGTCAGTTCGGGGCCTACTTCCTTGGCAAGGAAGGGGATCTGGTAGGGGATGACCATCTTCATGCTCGGAGTCAGGCCGAACTGCTTGGCCTGCTGGATCGACAGCACCGCGTCGCGGCCCCAGTTGACGTTGACAATGAATTCGGCGCCCGAATTGGCGATGTTGGTCAGATACTGGCTGAAATCCTGGGTGCCTAGCGGCGAGACCTGGTCCGTCACCATCTCCCATCCACCCTGAGAGGTCAGGTAGTCGTTCACCGACTTGGTGACGGTGTGACCGTAAGTGTAGTCCGGCGTCATGAATGCCGCCTTCTTTCCCTTTCCGTAGGTCTTCAGAAGGATCGGGCCGATCGCGTTGGCTGCGGTCTGGCCGTAGAAGTTCTGGCGGAAGCCGTAGCGGACACAGTCCTTGCCTGTTGTGTCGTTTGAGCCGGAGATGCCCGCGACGTAGAGGATCTTCTCGCGCTGCGCGAATTTGTTGAGCGCAACCGCGACCGCCGATGAAGTCGAGCCAGTCATCAGGATGATGTTGTTTTGGTGGATGAAATTCTGCTCGAGCTCGACGGCCTGGTTCGGCTTGGCCGCGCTGTCGGCGGACAACAGCTCGACCTTCTTGCCGAGCAACCCCTTGTCGACTTTCGGCGCCAACGCCTTCATCAACTCATGGCCGTTGTTGATGTGGTCGACCGCCAGCTGCCAGCCCTTAAGTTCATCAGCACCCTGCACGGCATAGGCACCGGTAAGGGGCACCGCGGCTCCGATGTAGACGGTGTCGCCCGCCGACCCGGCCGGCCAGGTGCCTATCGCGGGCTTGTCGTCGGCTGCAAAAGCCGCAAAGCTGGATAAGGGCAGAACGGCACTACCGAGAAGACCTGCGCCCGCGTGCAGCATGGTACGGCGGGATATATTGGAAGTATTTTGATCGTCGAGCGGCATCAGCTGTTCCTCCTTAGCGTGGAGCCGTCGGACGGCTCTCATTTGTTGTTCCCGCAAACCGGTTTTTTCCAGCGAAATGCTGAAAATGGCCTATTTGCATGGGCATTCGCAGTGGCGTAGGCCTACCAGTCAATACAACTTTCGTTTGATAATTCTGTTCATTGATCTGGATTAATAAGCATAGGAAAGTTTCGTTGAAGGTCATGAACATTTGGAGCATGGCATGCCGCTGACCGGCCACCCGATCGTGACCCGACTGACACGTGCAATGAAGCTGGATTCGCTAGACATCAAACGTCTTGAGGCAATCTTCGAGCACGATCTTACCATTCGGAAACGGGAGGAACTCGTCGTTCACGGCTCCGAGTTCCGAAACCTGTGCTTTGTTAAAGACGGCTACGCGATCCGCTACAGGTTGCTGCGCAGCGGCAGGCGGCAAATCCTGAAGCTCATCCTGCCCGGTGATGTCATTGGATTCCCGGTCAGCTTTTTCGATCGATCCACTTGTTCGGTCGTCGCCGTGAGCGAACTGACCTACGCCGTCTGCTCGTTCGACGCGTACATTCGTCTCTGCTACGAGCAGCCCCAATTCGGTCTGGTGTTAAGTTGGCTCGCCGCCCAAGAGGCAGCGACTTATGCGGAACACATCGTCAATCTGGGTCGGCGCACTCCGATTGAAAGGTTGGCGCACCTTTTGCTGGAGATTCACGCGCGTCTCCTGGAGGTCGAACGCGCCGACGAAGCAAGTTTCGATCTGCCGTTTTCACAGGAAATCATGGCGGACGCGCTCGGGTTGAGCGTGCCCCATCTCAATCGCATCATTCAGCAATTGCGCGCCGAACAGCTTATCACCAGCAACGCGCGCTTCATCGACTTGACTGATCTTGCGGGCCTTCGAAGACTGGCTCAGTACCAGCCGATGTCCCTCGTTCCGATCCCGGTGCTGAAGCAGCGGGAATGAAAAGCGTCCCGTCGATCATATTAGCACCCTGCGTGAATTCCTTCACATACAAATCTCACCCGCGGCGTACAAGAGATGACAGAGCAGGCAATTTAGTCTCTCTTTCGGACAGATCATAAAGAAAATAGCAAAGATCAATCCCGAAGAGGAAGTTGGTTTTTAAACTAAGCCAATTTCGTTCTCATCACGAATTTTGTGATGCCATCAACCAAAGGGAGAGAAACATGTATAAGGTCATTACAGCTGCGTCTGCATTCTTCATCCTCACGGTGCCTTCGTTCGCGATCGACTCGACCTTCGTCCACAGTCTGCGAGCCGACAATGGTGACTTCGAAGCCCCAGGTGACTTGAAGGGTCAACATTCATTGGCTTCAGAAGAAGCGGTGTATGGCTTCCCGACCGGGTCGATCGGATTGCCTGGTGGCGCTTCGAACTCCAAGTGCATGGGGGTCAGCCCACACCAGTACGATCCTGTCAGCCCGGACTGCCGGAATTGATCCAGATAAGAGCGGTGGCTAGCGCCACCGCTCTGCCTTCTTGAGCGGGGTACCGACTGACCGACGGACTATTAAGAAAAGGCCCGACCATAGATCGCGCGACAGCCGTGGCAGGTCCAATCGCCTGGGACGGCGTCAGGATGCTGAACGGAGGTTCCCAGTTCGTCGCCACGACAGGTGGAGGACTATCCCTTCATGCCGATCCGGTCTTCGTTGCGCAATCTAATTTCGCGGCTCTGATGCGCGCCGATTGCGAATGGCGACATCAGTCATCGTCCTGTGACTCGGCGATGTGACGAAGCGCACCGGCGTTCCTTATGCGCAGGCCACCACGCTTGATTGCGATGATCGAACGGTTGCGCCAATCGTTAAGCGTCTTGTTGACGGACTCGCGCGTGGCGCCCAGGAACTCCCCCAGTTCGGACTGGGAGATCGGTATCCAACCTGAGCCATCCGCCATAACGCCGGCCAAAAAGGCCAGTCGCTTTGCCAGCCTGGCCTCAATGCCGAAGAAAGCCTGATCGCCAAGTTCGCCGCTGACCCAACGCAGCCGTGCGCACAAAAGCTCAATCATGGCGCGTGCCAGAGGTGGGTTTTTTTCGATGCGATCGAAGAGCTGCTTCCGACCGAGCGAGGCCAGATCGCAAACGGTCAGGCAAGTGGCGGTTGCGGTGCGCGGGCGCCCGTCGAGCGCGCCGATCTCTCCGACCAAGCTGTGCGAAAGCTCGATATTGGCCACCAGCTTCCGGCCCCCCGGCGAATACATCGAGATCTCCACCGTCCCGCTCATCACCCCGTAAATACGATCGGATGGATCTTCCTGGACGAAGAGGATCTGGCCCGCCGCGTGGCGTTCAACCTTGCAGCCGCTGAAAAGAAGATCGAACAGGCGCGGATCGATCCGTGCAAGGCGCGGGAGATCATTTCTTTCGTTCGCGCCGCCAAAAGCCATGTCGCCCCCAAGTTGCCGATCGGATACTCCAACGCAGGAGAGTATCTTAGATCTTGTCTTGCCGGCGCCTCAGCTCGGCCGCAATGATCGACTGATCCCTGCGTAACGAGAGGCGCCGTGCAGCCGCGAGTGCTTGCCGCCAAGTAGAGACGGCGCGGTCACCGCGCCCGTCCAGCCAATGGGCCACGCCGACCCACAGCCCATACTGAGCGGTGCCGACAGGAAACGCGCGGCGGTAACGCTTGAGCTCATGCAGCGCTTGGCGCTCCCAGTGGCGCCACTGGTCGTACTCGCGCGAGAGGCCTGCCTCCCTGCCGCGCAGAAGCACTTCGCACACGCCGGCAATGCCGGGCAGTGTGCTGTGCACAGTCGGGCGACGCATCTCGCGCAGCAGGCGTAGCGTCTCGACCACAGCCCGAAGGCTCTCAGCATGGAGCCCGACCCGTGCAAGCGCGAGCGCAAGCGACCCCTTGGCGGAGACCAAGTCGGCGAGATCGGCGGATCCGACCATAGCGGACGTGGTCAGCCGAAGGATGTCGACCGCTTCACGGGGGCTATCCGTGTGGAGCACACACAACGACTTGCATCGGAGCGCCCAAATCTCTTGCTGGAGGTTTCCGCTGTTCTGTGCGCGGGAGAGCAGCGCCTGGGCGGTGTACTCCAGCGCACCCGATTCACCCCGGTAGTACATTGACCAGAAGCGCATGGCCTGGGCGTTGCACCAACTTAGTTGATCGCCCGCCTTTAGACACAGCTCTTGGGACTGATCCAGACGACGATCTACCATCAGCCAGTCGCAGCGCCCGATGCGCCAGAGCGCATCGAGATTACACAGGTGGGCATGGACCGCTGGATCGGCGAGCGCAGTCACCACCCGTTCTGCCCTTGCCATGAAGTAGTTGCAAGCGCGCCGGCGCCCCAGAATTCCCAGCCCGCATGCCAGTTGGGCGGACGCGACCACCATCTCCATGGTGAGCCCCGTGCGCTCCGCATGGGCGACAGCCGCGACGGTGTGGGAAAACGCTCGCGAAAAGCGAAGCTCGAAATAGTCCACGACGGCCGCCTGGTTAAGGCAGCGAGCTAGTTCTCGCTCCCAGGAGTCCAGCACACCACCCTGAGTTGACCATAGCGAAGGAGGGAACACTTGTTGGAACGCGAGCCGCATTCCACCCCCAAGCAGCCGCATCAAAAGGGCTGCCGAGGAACGTGGAACCGGCGTGCCCGCCAAGGTGAGGGCGCGCCTCACCGAAATGCCCTGAGCATGGAGGTCGCCACGACTGTAATGGGCCTCGCCGAGCTGCCTGCGCCAACGCACCGACTGAAGTCTTTGCTCAGCACTCCAAGGCTGCTTCGACTCGTATCTCAAGCAGATTTCCAGAAACGCCTCGACCTCTCGAAACGCACCGACCTGCAGCGCCTTGATTGCTGCCAAATTGGCATATCCAACTGCCTTGAAATTGTTTCCGGCGGCCTCAAAATGCTGAACGAGGGCCACGACATCCGCGCCCATGGCGGCCGACTGGCTCGACTCGATCCAAACGGCCAGAGCTGCATGAAGTCGCTGTCGCACTTCACTGGGAATTGAGCCATAAACGACGTCTCGGATTTGATCATGACGGAACTCGTAGTTCCCTGATCCAGTGCCCTGACGCACGAGATGCGCCGCCACGAGCGACTCGACAGCTGCACCCACACCGTCGTGATCCAACTCGCCCTCGAGCAACGTCGCCAGGGCCTCGCCGGTAAATGAACGCCCGATCACGGCCGCAGCCCTGAGAACGTGCTGGACTGGGGTCTCCAATCGATCAACGCGCTCCCGAATGACCCGATCGACACCTTCGAAATATCGAAGGCTCTCGAGCGGGCGGATCGGACACCACAAACCATCGCGTATGGCGATGAGCCCCTGGCTCTTTAATGTCAGCGCTATCTCCTCGGCGAAAAACGGATTGCCACCGGCTAAGGCCGAGACCCGGCGCGCCAGTTCGCCATGTGGGGGCACATCCCCGAGCGTGCGGGCGACCAGTTCGCAAATCGACGCCTCGCTGAGTTCCTCAAGATCCAGGATACGACACAGGCGCGCGGGATCGTCAGGTTCCGTTCCGGATGTATTCCTTCTTGTGGCCTCGGCTCGCCTTCGTAGGTTTTTTAACTCCTCCGGAACTTCGTCCGAGCGTACGCACAGGACCAGAAGCAACGAGGACAGAGATGAGAGAACCCACTCGACGAGGCGCCACGATGCCGAATCCAGCCACTGACTGTCCTCCAGGACCAATGCCAACGGGCGCGGTGCCAAGTTATCCATGAGATCACCCAAAAGACGCATGGTGGCATCAGCGCGATGAGGTCCCTCCAGATGTCGCGTCCCGTCGTTTTGGGGAATTTCGATGCTCAGAACATCACCTAGCAAGGGCAGTCGCCCAACGAGCGACGAGTTGCCTTGAACCCGTTGTGTGACGACATCAAGCACCGCAAATCCATCGCTGTCGGACGGTAGGCCGAGAAGGGACACAAGCACCCGCCGCCATGGCAGGAGCGATGTCCGGCGATCGTCACGTTCGGCGCGCGCGGTCAAAACCTCGATTGCGGTTGAGCGCAGTTCGTCCGTGAAAGCTCTGATCAAAGCGGTTTTTCCAATGCCCGACTCACCCAAGACAACGAGCAAACGCCTGCCTCCACGGCGGGTCTCCTCGAACGTACGTTTCAGGAACTCCAGCTCGCTCTGCCGGCCAATCAGCGGACTAAGAGGTTGGACCGGGGCGCGCGGATCCATGGGACAAAATACCGTTGCCATGTCCCCAAGTCCGTCCAGTTGCAACGTGCCGTGTTCTTCGAACCAAAACGCCGTCCGGCTGGCTCGCTCTGTTGGTGCATCGCAGAGAACGTTTGCCGATGCCGCCGTCATAAGCCGCGCCGCCCGATTCACGGGCGCGCCGATCACCATCAGCTGGCGCCGGCGTGCGCTTCCGACAACACTAAAAAGCGCATCGCCGGTAGCCACGCCCATCGACGCGGAGAGGCCCAAGCGTTGGGCCGTCAGACGGATCGCGCGAGCAGCATCGACGGCACGGCAAGGATCGTCGCGGTGGAAACTGCCTCGCGCTCCGAACGTCGCAAAGAAAATCAGACCTTTGTCGTCGAAGAGCAACTCGCCGGCCGGCCCACCGCGCGAACGCAGATCCTCCTGGAGGGTCGCGCATAGCAATTGATAGCGCGCAAGCGCCTGAGGTTGACGATGGTCAAGTCCGGCAATTCGCGCGAAAAGGGCGGTGATCGGCCTAATCTCCGCCAGGGCGTCTAAGCGGGCGGTCGTTGGACGATCTTCTTCGGAACGGATGGCAACGGCGCTGTCCGCGGCAACTGAGCGCAAGTCGGCTTCGGACAGCAGGTCCCTGAGCTGCAAAGGCAAAAACCTTGCCAGCCAGCCCGGAGGCGGAGAAGCCAGCGTAGGCCGACTGCGCCGCGATTGAGACGGCTGCGCAAGGGCCAAGTTGGCTTTGTCGGAAAGTACATATTCCCATCGGCGCGCAGCCGCTTGGGACTGAGCGGCCTGCATGATGGCATCTCCCCCTGCAAAGAGCGTCCAGACCGGCTGGCCGCCCAAAGCCGCCGCCCAGAGGGGCCCCGCCCCTACTCCAACATGCAGCGCGGGTGCGATTTCAGCTGTTCCGTCCCCCAAACGCTCGTTCTGGCCGCCGCAGATTGCCTTGGCACAGGCTGTCGCCGCTCGCACCGCGCTTTCAAGTCCGCGGACATCCGCCGACCAGTAGGCTAGCAGTTCGTCGCCAGCGAGGTACAAAATCTCGCCTCCACGATTGTATACTTGCTCTACGCATCGCGCGTAGGAGTGACTAAGCAGGCTCGGGATTCTTTCAAGTCCTTCTTGCCCCCGTCGTGCTAGTTGCTCGACCAAGGCCGTGTATCTGGACACATCGACAAACACCACTGCAGCCGGGAATTCGACGGCTACTGGGCCATCCGCTCGAAGTGCGTGAATTCTACCGAGTAATTCCAGCGGCAGAAAACTCTCAAGTAGCTCGCAAGTACCCTCCATGGGTTCCTTCCCGCAGCCGTGCCCATGGTTTCAGGGCAGAGAAAGGCACCGCCGACCGCGCACTTACTAAAGGGAATGAATATCGCCCCGATAGATTGCGTGACTTCCTGACGTTACACCAAATTTCGTATATGATTGATATCTAAATTAGGGAGGACGCATTGCCTGTACACATCAAGGCAGCGCCGGAGCCGCCACGTGCGACGGCTTGGCTCTCGCACCGACTCGAGACATTGGTCCACGATTTTCCGCAGATCGCCGATAGGGAAAGGACAACCGTCAAGGGCGGATATGACTTTGATGTTGCCATCGTTGGCAGCGGCTATGGCGGCTCGGTGGCTGCCGCCGAATTGAGCGCCTGCAAGGATGTGCAAGGCCAATCTTTAAAAATCTGCGTACTGGAACGCGGCAAGGAGTACCTGGCCGGAATGTTCCCTTCGCGATTGGCCGATCTGGGCGGCCACGTCCGCTTTGCCACCCCCTTTGCGAAACGCCAACGCGGCGTGTTCGATGGTCTTTACGACTTGCGCTGCAGCGACGACGCGGTAGCTCTCGTCGCGTGTGGCTTGGGTGGAGGCTCATTAATCAACGCCGGCGTGATGGAGATGCCGCTGCCGGCGATTTTCCGGGAAGCACGCTGGCCCACCAAAATCCGCAGAGATACGACGCTCACAGAGACGGCTAAACGGCTGGGCGATTGGCTGGGAGCCAAGCCGATACGTGTCACCAAGCCTTTCCTGGCCAAGTCCGAAGCAATTAGAAATTTGGCTGGTGGCAAAGCACGACCCGCTCACATAACCGTCGCTTCCGATTGCCACACCAACCACGCCGGGGTCGCGATGAGCGAATGTCGCCGTTGCGGCGACTGCGCCACTGGTTGCAACTACAATGCCAAAGAATCCCTCGACCTGAATTTGTTGCGGCTGGCTCGACAAAGCGGAGTACGAATCGTCACTGGCGCCACCGTCTTGCGCGTTTTGCGCGCGGGCGAAGGATGGCAGTTGGACGTCAATCACACCGATGGCCATCTACGCGACAACCAGCGGAACCCGTTCGCGCTGCTGGCGAGGCGCGTGATCCTTGCAGCAGGCACATTCGGCTCGACGGAAATTTTGATGCGCTCGCAAATCCGCGGGATAAAGTTCTCCGATCAGCTGGGAGGCAAGTTCTCCGCCAATGGTGACATGCTCGTCGTTGCCCATGATTTGGCGGCAAGGGTGAATGGCGTCGCTGATGAAACCGAGGATCCGGCCCCAAACACCAAAAGCGAGGATTGCGGTCGCGCGGTCGGCCCGACAATAACCGCAATGATCGATCTGCGCGACGGCAACGCGGCTACTGACCTGGTGATCCAGGATCTTGCCGTACCGGGACCGCTGCGCCGCCTGTTTGAGGAAAGCGCCACCACATTCGATGTGCTCAATCGCGTCGCCGATGGCGACTGGGCGAAGCATGAGCCGGATCCTTCACGAGTAGACGACGCAGCCGTCAATCCTGCCGCCATCACCAACTCCCTGGTGCTGGCCATGATCGGCCGCGACGACGCGGAGGGAGCACTTGCGCTAGGGCCCTCGATGCAAAACAGCGCCGATGAGATGCAAGGCGATCCTGAAAAAATGCGCGCCGACGGGATGCAAAAGGATGCTGAAAAATTGCGCGCCGACGGGGTGCAAAAGGATGCTGAAAAATTGCTCGCCGACGGGATGCTCACGGTGCGCTGGCCGGAGTTGCGACTGGACCCCCGGCTGGAGAACCATCATGCGCGCCTTGGCAAGTTGCTTCGAGAGTCTGGATTGGGCGGACGGCTGGTGAACAACCTGTTGTGGCGACCTTTGTCCGACAGGCTCGAAGCCGTGTTCGGTCGCCAACGCGGGCCGCTGCTGACGGTGCATCCCCTTGGGGGCTGCGCCATGGGTGACGACGTTCGCCAAGGCGTGACCGATCATTGCGGCCGCGTGTTCGATGCCGCTGCGGTCGGCCTCAGACGCACTCACGAAGGGTTGATCGTGCTCGATGGCTCGGTCGTGCCCACGTCGCTGGGCATCAATCCCGCCTTGACCATAGCCGTTCTGGCATTGCGAGCGATCACCGAGCTCAAGGAGGAATGGCAACTCAGTGGCGGCCGTTTGATCAATGCACCCTTGCCTGGGAACTCTCGTGGCGAAACGCGGCCGATATATTCCACGCCGCGGACGAACCCTGCGCCTACGCCTACCAGCATCGAACTGACCGAACAGGTGCGCGGCAAGGTCCCTCTGGCCATGCGCGGCAACGGTGTGAAACCACACATGGTCGAACTGACGCTAACCACCAAGCCGGTGGTGCTCACCGATCTCTACGCGCTGCAAACGCCCCGTGGACGGTGTTTGCCGATTGCCCATGGTCGGCTGCGCATTCTGCGTGCAGGAAAGGAGTTCGACCCCATTGCAGATCAGGCCTATGAAAGCCATGTTGCGCTCGAGGCGGAGATCTCGGGATCGCTCCACCTGTTCGATCTGGAAAAATCGCGCCCCGTGCCCCGAATGCTGCGCGCTATCCTTGCGTGGGCGCTCAACCGCGGGATGCGCGACTTTGCTTACCGCTTGGTCCGCCAGGGCCAGGAATGGTTGCGTTTCACGCCGCCTAGCGGAGGGGCATCCCATCTCAGACTGCTCGACATTCTGCACCTGTGCTCGCGTGCGGGCGGGGTCCGCCTGATCGAATACGATTTGCACATCGACAAGGTTGTCGAGCCGGAAGATCTCGGCACGGGCGCGAGGTTCGACAGCTCTCTGTTCACGCAGAAGAAAATCAGAGCGGTGAAGCGGCTCACCTATGCGCGCGGCGCCAGCCCTTGGCAGCAATTGATGGAGATGTCGGTCGAAGTTTTCCCGCAGATGAGCAAGACCGTCATTGGCAAGAAGCTACCGTCGCTAGAGCTAAACAAACGATACCTGGCGCGGCAATCGGTGCCTCTGCTGCGGATAGTGGGGCAGCAAGACCGTGTCGCGGCACTGGCAGATCTGGCCTCTTTCATACTCTACGGTTTTCGCGTCGTGCTTCAGATACATGCACTGAGTTTTCGCCGCCCCGACCCGCCATCTGCGCGTGAACCACAACGGTTGCCCGGGGCGGTGCCGGGCTTACCTGCGCCCCAAATCGACTGGTTGACCTTGAAAGGTCAGCTCAGCCCGCCGATCCGCATTCGCCTGGCCCGCTATGACGGCAGTTCCGCAAAGGTGATCGAGAAGGGCGTCCCGAAACGCCCCGTCTTGCTCATCCATGGTTACAGTGCGAGCGGCACCACATTTGCTCATGCTGCCGTACCCGGCAACCTCGCTCAATCGCTGTGTGATGCTGGGCGCGATGTCTGGGTGCTCGATATGCGATCGAGTTCAGGCCTGACTACCGCCACAGGCGGTTGGTCTTTTGAGGAGATGGCGGAGAATGACATTCCGATCGCCGTCCAACACGTGCTGGCTGCGACAGGGCAGGAAAGGCTCGATGTCGTCTGCCATTGCATGGGCGCGGCAATGTTCAGCATGGCAGTGCTTGGCGAGCATGATCGAAGGAATTTGCACAATAAGATCGGGCGCGTGGTGTTTTCGCAAGTCGGCCCGGCAATGCTGTTGAGTTCGGCAAATGTGCTCGCCGCATATGTGATGCGATATGTACGTTATTTTCTTCAACTTGAAGACTATGTGTTTAGTCCGCATGGCGATATCTCGCTCGCCGGTCAATTGCTCGACAGAGCGCTCTCGGCAATGTGGCTGCCGTCCGACGAGTATCGGCGCGAGAATCCCCTCTGGCCCCCAGGCAAAGCGACGCCTTGGGTCGGCACAAGACATCGGATGGACGCGCTCTATGCACGCACCTTCTCGCTCAACAATCTCTCTGACCTCGTACTCGACCACATCGACGATTTCTTCGGCCCGCTCAGCGTCGAGACAGTCTCGCAGGTCATACATTTTGCTGGCTTCAACACCGTGACCGATCGCGCCGGCATAAATCGCTATGTGCTGCCGGACCGGGTGAGGGATCGACTGAGATTCCCGATGATGTCGATCCATGGAGCGGAAAACGGTTTGGTCGCCCCCTCAACGCTAAGACTGATGCGAAATATGCTCAAAGGGGCCGGCGTGCCGCATTTGAACTCATCTCTGCATGCGGTCGAGGCGGTGCAATCGGAGGAAGAAATCAGGAATCTTATTGACAAAAGCGGCCAGTTCCTGGCGCTCGGCCAACCGTCCTACCTGACCTGGTGCATTGCCGGCCACGGTCATCAGGATTGCCTGATCGGCAAAGACGCCTCGTCGATCTGCGGCGTTATAGCGAAATACCTCGGAATGCCGGATATCTCCGATATGCCGGGCCCCTTGGAGGACAAGCCATGACGCATTCTCTCCCCTCTGAAGCCAGGGCGCCCGCCTTCGGGGTGCGCGTAGAGGTCGAGGCGGGCAAGATCCTGGTGCAAGCGGCCGATAGCGGAGGGCGGGGCTTGCCTCATGCAGCTTTCATTGTTCCCGTCTACGCAAAGGGCGACCGCCTGCACATGATCGGTCCGCCGGTTACGAGCCGCGGCGACGAGAAAGGACAGAGGGACGATAGCCTCTATAATAGTCTTCCGCATTACTATATTAAGCAACCCGCATCTCCTTACGTATTTGAAGTTCCGCTCCATGAGTGGCCTGAAGCGCAGCAGGTACTGGTCTTGCTCCTGTACGTTCAGGCGCAGGGTATTGGCGGCTTGGCTCGGTTACCGAAACTGCCCGACGCGGCGGGATCACCACCTGAAATCCTCGACACAGGTTCGCATGCCAAGAACGCGGTGAAGAGGGCCGCCGAGGCTATTCGGTATGCGCTCGAGACTGACACATTGGATGATTTGCGAGGTGGCCTGATCGTCGGCAGGCCTGGAAGGTCGCACAGAAGCCATCGGCACAAGAGCGATGCCCGCGCGGTATCGAACCTTTCATTCGCTCTCGCAAGTTGCCAATACCCCAGTGATTTCCTCGACCACATGCCCGACGGTCAGCATGCGACACGAGGGCCCGCGGATGCGTCTCTGCTCGCGCTCGGCGATCTACTGGGCAAACCCGGCGCCCCAACGTTGCTGCTGCTGGCCGGCGATCAGGTATATATCGACGCTACGGCAGGGCTTTTCGACCCTAAGGTAGTCAACGACCGATTCCGAATACCCTACGAACGCCGGGGCCAGAGCCGCGGTGTGAAGGCGGTGATGCAGCGCTTGGACATGGCGGTTGAAATGATGCTGGACGATCATGAGATTCGCGACAATTGGGCAAAAGACCCCGACCCGGCGATGCGCAAGAATGATATCGTCATAAAGCCTGGGAAGCTGGCTTACTTCAGGTACGAACGTGGCAAGACCGAGGTGCTGGAAAAGCGCCTGCCGGCACACATCTGGCGAGACGATTTAACCCACAACGGTATGCCATTCTTCCTTTGCGACACGCGCACCGAACGTCAAGGACGGACGGTTTCGAACTGGTGCGAAGCGCGGATCATGGGTTCAACGCAATTCGCCAAACTTTGTGAATGGCTTACCAAGCCTGAACACACCGAAATGCCCAAATTTGTTCTCACATCCTCGGCAGTGCTGCCGCGGCGGCGGGAGGTGGCCGAGGCCCCCACTTGTGCCTTGCGTTCGGACGCGTGGGATGGATACCCGTTTTCCTTACATAAACTGCTCAGGTTCGTGTGCAACAAGGAAATAAAGGGACTGGTATTCCTGTCTGGTGACGAGCACGTGAGCAGCCTGGTCACCGCTCGTGTAACAAACAGCAAAACCGGCAAGCAGAGCATCCTGCATTGTATCCACAGTTCGGCGCTGTACGCGCCATATCCGTTTGCGAACGGAACTGCCGACAATTTCCAGGCCAATGAGACTTTTTGCTTTCCCGATCCCGATCCTGAGCAGGGGCCGTATTGTTGCGAGGTGCAGACAAGTTTCGCCCCTGGCGACGGTTTCGCGCTTGTAACGACATGCCGCCGCCGTTCGCATTGGCGTCTGGATGTCAAGTTCCACGACAGCGGGGGGCTCAAGGAGAACGGAACCTTCACGCGCGACCTAGAGTAATAGCTGCGCGTGAAATAAGGCTTCACTCAGTTTTTCTCACTATACCAAGCGGCCCGCGCTCGATCAGGCGCGGCGGCAGCTATTTATCCCGAGATAATCGTCTCTGAGGCCGCATGTCCAAACGATCGCCTGCCCTTTGCATGAGCCTGTGTAGCCGCTCCCCATAAGGAAACGTCGCCATGAAGCGAAAACGCTTGGCCGGCAATCGGTCTCCTCAATCGACAATGGTGGCGGACAGGGTCCGCCACCATTGTGATAACAGGCCACGATAGAGGCCTGCCCGGATTATTTCCCGGCGGCAGCCGCATTCTTTACCCAGCCATCGAACTCCGACTGATTTGCGGCAATCCAGTCGTTGGCGATCTTCTTGATCTCGGCGTCGGTCTTGTTGCCGGCCCCCAGATCGCCTTCCCACTGGCTCCAGATGTCCAGCGACCATTTCGCTTGTTCGATGAATTTCTTGGCCGCCGGATTGTCAGCCAGGAACTTCTTGTTGGCGAGCGTGCGCCAGTTCCATGGGCCAACCGCCATGCGGCATGGGTTCTGCCCCCCCGCACAGCCAACCACGTCCTTGACCTCGTGCGTCTTCGGTTTCGATACGCCCTCGGGAAGAGCGTCATACGGGATCGGCAGCCACACCACGTCCTTGCCGGGCTTCAGCCGATAGACGATCCAGGATGGGCTCCAGGTGTAAAGAAGGATCGGCTCTCCTCGGTCGGCCCGTGCAAAGACCTCGCCGATCAGCGGCTCGTATTTGGCGCGGATGGAGCGCACCGTATCGCTCAAGCCGAACTCCTTGACCTGGAAATCGACGACGTCACCGCACTTCCAAGCGGGATCGCAATTCACCAGATTGGCTTTTCCGTCACCGTCGGTGTCAAACAAGGCGGCGATCTTCGGGTCCTTCAGTTGCGAGACATTGGTGATGTTGTTGGCTTCGGCTGTCTTCTTGTCGATCATGTAGCCGTTGATGCCGCCGCCCGCGATCGTGCCTTCATTGATCAGTTCGACCGTATCCGAGATCTGTGCGATGGCGGGCTCGGCCTGCGGCCAGTTGATGTCGCCGGTCATGTCGAGGTCGTCCTGCGAAATGGCCTGCAGGATCGCCGACATGTTCATGGTCGACAACTTTACGTCGTAACCGAGTTTCTCGAGGCCCGCTATCAGGACCTGGTCCTGAATATAGTTGGCGCCCAGGCTGTCGGAGGACGTGAAACGAATGGTCTTGCCTTCGCCAGGCTTATCCTGCGCAAAACTCTGCCCACCCATCATGGTTGCTGCAACAGCCATGGCGCAGGCCAGTCTCAGCCCTTTGCGGTATCGATAATTCGCCGACATGTATTCTCCCCTTGTTGTGATATTTGTTGCGTCGTTCCGCCTGATCGAGACGGTGTTCAAACCTGCTGGTGGTTCGTTTCGAAACTCCCCGCTTCCTCATTTCGGGGACGCAGCAACTGAGCCAGGGCGGCCCGGATGCCCCGGGTCGGTCCGGCCTTGTCCTGGTTGGCCAAGCCCTGCGTGATGCGATCGAGGATCATGGCTAGCAGGACGATGGCGATGCCGCCGACGGCAGCCATGCCGACATCGAGACGTCCCAGCCCCTGCAGGACCACAAGTCCGAGCCCTTCGGCCCCGATCATGGATACGATCACCGACATGACCATGGCCATCAGCACCGTCTGATTGAGGCCGCCCAGAATGGTTGGCAAGGCCAATGGAAGTTGGACTTCCCAGAGAAGTTGGCGATCGGTGGCACCGAAAGCCCGCCCCGCCTCGACCATCTCCTTGTCGACAAGACGAATCCCGAGATTGGTGAAGCGGATCAGCGGCGATATCGCCGCCACGATGACCGCGACTGCCCCAGGCACCGTTCCGACGCCGAACAGCATGACCACCGGGACCAGGTAGACGAAGCTGGGCGTCGTCTGCATGACATCGAGCACCGGCCGCACGATGGTCCAGGCGCGATCGTGGCGCGCGCACAGGATTCCGATTGGAATGCCAAGAATGACGCACACCACGATTGCCGTAGCGATGAGCGACAGGGTAGTGATCGCTTCCGCCCACAGGCCCATGAAGGCAATCAGGGTCAGCGAAAGCAGCGTGAATATGGCCACGCCACGCGATGCGGAGCGCCATGCGATGAGGGCAAAGATCCCGATCACGATCGGAAACGGAATGGCATGGAGTCCATGGTCGATCGCGGTCAGAAGGGTCTCGACGGGCCACTTGATGGTCTGGAACAGCGGCCGGAAATGCATTGCCAGCCAGCGGACGCCGACCTGGATCCACTGGTCCAGCGGGATGACATAGAGATTATCGACATCCAGCATGATCAGGCCTCCGCTCCCCGGGATTGCGAGGAAGCCGCCGCCGGAGCGCCAATGCGGGACAGGATCTGGAGTGGATCGACACGCCCCAAATATCGGCCGCCCTCGTCAACAACGGCTATCGGCCGGTCTCGATGGCACAGGCTGGCCACCACCGACAGCTTTTCCGTGCCGCATACCGTCTCATAGTCCTTGCTCATCAATGATTGGATCGCCGAACCATCGGCGAGGCGTGGCAACTGGCGTGGTCCGACGACACCCACGACCTGCATCGAATCGTCGACGATGAACACCGGTTCGCCCTCGGCATCGCGGCCGCCAAACGCACGTCCGTCTAGCCGGAGCGGACTGCTTTCCACCATCACGGAACTCGCATCGAACAGATGGGCCCGGTTGACGTCGCGGGTGAAGGCGGCGACGTAGTCATTCCCGGGCTTGGTCACGATGTCCTGCGGAACGCCTTCGCGCATCACCATTCCATCCGCCATGATGGCGACCCGGCTTCCGAGCTTCAGCGCCTCCTGGAAATCATGCGTGATGAACAGGATGGTCTTGTGGAAAGTCCTGTGCAGGCGCAGCAGTTCGTCCTGCATTTCGCTGCGGATGAGTGGGTCCAGCGCGCTGAAAGCCTCGTCCATGATCAGGACATCGGCATCCGTGGCGAGTGCGCGGGCCAATCCGACGCGCTGACGCATGCCGCCACTCAGCGTACCGGGAAGATGATTTGCCCACGAAGCCAGCCCGACGACCTCCAGCACCTCCATCACCTTCTTCCTGCGCGCGGCGGCTGGCACACCTCGCAGTTTCAGGCCGAACTCGGCATTCTCCAACACCGTTCTGTTCGGCAACAGGCCGAAGTGCTGGAACACCATG
Source organism: Mesorhizobium sp. B2-4-7 (assembly GCF_006442685.1). Taxonomy (NCBI): domain Bacteria; kingdom Pseudomonadati; phylum Pseudomonadota; class Alphaproteobacteria; order Hyphomicrobiales; family Phyllobacteriaceae; genus Mesorhizobium; species Mesorhizobium sp. B2-4-7. Next base: position 55,941 of record NZ_VFVH01000014.1, on the reverse strand, counting down.
GAGATACGCGTCCGGCGGATTTCGCGCAGCCGCGCTTCGCTGGCGCCGGTGATCTCCTCGCCATCGATAAGGATGCGCCCTGCATTCGGCTCGATGAGGCGATTAATGCATCGCGCAAGCGTCGACTTACCGGAGCCGGACAAGCCCATGATCATGTAAATCGAACCGACGGGAACGGACAGCGACACGTCGCTCAAGCCGACGACCTGCCCGGTCTTCTGGAGCACAGCTTCCTTTGTCTCGCCAGACTTCAGCATGGCCAAAGCCGATTCCGGCGATCTGCCGAAAATCTTGTACACGCCCTCGACCGTTATGCGATCCGTCACACCTGTCCTCCACTCCTGGCCTGGCGGACGATAGTCAGCACATTCCAGAGCCACGATCCCGATTAATGAAGATAGAAGTGCACCCGCCGTCTTCCCCCGTTCGGCAGGATACCCGCGTAGCCCAGTGCTACGAAGGAAAGCATACGGCTCGCGGGTTCGATGATATAGGCTCTCCGCTACCCGGATAGGTATAATCCGGGACGCCTGTATGGAGAAACGGCGTGCTGGCTTCGCTTAAAAACCCTGCCCTCATGGTCGTGGACATGCAGAACGATTTCGTGCGCAGGCATGCGCCGATGGAGGTTGCATCCGCGCGCGAAACCATACCTTCGATCGGCAGACTCATTGCGGCGTTTCGCGGCAACGGCAAGCCGGTGGTATTCACGCGATACGTTGCCGACTCCCTGTATCAGGCCCTCGCCGGCAAGCTGACCTGGATCAAGCTGACCGATGCGCCGACCCATGCGTGCGTACCAGGCTTCATGCGCTCCTACGGCGATGTCGAGGGCATGCGGGATGCCGCGGAGGTGATTGACGAGCTTGCGCCACAGGATGGCGATATCGTGCTGGACAAGGTCTATTTCAGCGCCTTTCATGCCACGGATCTTGCCAAGACGCTCAAGCTGCTTGCGGTAGACGGTCTGGTATTCGTCGGCACGGTAGCGGAGATGTGCGTCGAAGATAGCTGCCGTCACGCCGTGCATTTCGGTTATCCCACGATTGTGGTGGAGGATGCTGTTTCTTCCAACCATCCGCCCAGCCGGCAGGCCATGCTCGATGCTTTCGCACGCAACTACGGCTGGGTGATGACCACGGACCGGCTCCTGGATTCTTTCGCGGTCGGGCAAGCGGGATGCGAGGTCTTGAACCTACCGCAGCGGTGAAAAATCGGTCGGGATCAGGATTCGGTTTTCCATCATTTCGATATTCTCGGTGAGCTTGACGGTAAACGCCCGCCACGCGGGATCTTCGGCCAGCCGCTGACGCCGCTCGGCGCGGTCGTTCAGATCGCTATAGCCCCATAGATGCACGACATGGTTGAGAGGTCCGATCTCCGTGCGGAAATAGCCGATCAGGTTGCCCAAGATCGGCTGCTGGATGGCAAGGCCTTCCTCGCTGATAAGCTGCATATATCTGGCGAGACGGCCGACCCTTATCTTGTAGATGCGTTCCTCGACAATCATGGCGCGACAGCTCCCATCAGGCGATCACCCGCGACTTTTCCCTGCCCGCTTCCTTCTCGCGCATCGCAAATACGGGCATCACTTCCTTGATGAACAGCGCCAGCGATTTCTTCTGCACCTCAAACGGCAGGTCGAAGGCGAGGCCGAGGCAGAACTGGTCTACGCCCGCCGCTTCATAGACCATCAGCTTTTCGACCACCTCGTCCGGGGTGCCGAAAAGGAGATTGTCGCGGATCGACCGCGGATCGTAGTCGCCGCTGTTGCCAACGGTGTCGTAAGAAACCGCTTCAGGAAAGCCGTTCTTCACCGTGCCGATGTTCTGGAACAGGTTCTCGAAGCTGCGCCCATATTGATAGCTGTAGCGAACCGGCAGTTCCCAGTCCTCGGGACGTTCATACACGCAAGTGCGGCGCAGCATCATGAACCGCGGTCTCGGCACTTCGGGATGATCCTGGACCGCCTTCTTGAACTTGTCGCCGAGAATGCCGATTTCCGCAACCGGCCGCGACAACGGCGTGGAGAGGATGTTGTGGCCATTGCGCACCGCCCAATCGAATGTGCCGGGGTCACGCGCCGCCACCCAGATGGGCGGGTTGGGTTGCTGCAAGGGCTTCGGCACCGAGGTTGCCAGCGGGAAGTGGTAATACTTACCCTCGTGGGCGTAGTCGCCTGCCCATAATTTCTGGACTGCCGGCAGCAGTTCCTGCATGTAGGCGCCGCCTTCCTGTTGCGGGATGCCTCCCGCCATACGGTCAAATTCATACTGATAGGCGCCGCGGGCGATTCCGAATTCCAGCCGTCCTCCCGTCAGGTGATCGCAAAGTGCAGCCTCTCCCGCGAGACGGATCGGGGTCCAATACGGCGCGACGACCGTGGCGGTGCCAAGCCGGATCTGTTCGGTATGAGCTCCCCACCAGACCAGCAACTGGAACGGGCCGGGCGCGATCGTGAATTCAATCGTGTGATGCTCGGGCGACCAGGCGGTCTCGAAGCCGCCGGCATCGGCCATACGGACCAGTTCCAGCGTCTCAGCCGCCACCTGGCGCATATCCTTGTCGGGACTGAACCTCTCCATGTTCAGGGAAACGGAAAATTTCATGGCAATGACCTTTTCGAATATTAGGGAACCGTCGGATGAGCGTCAGCGCAAACGGATTACGAACGGGTCCTGCGTGGCGCCGGAGTAGTCGATGACGACATTCTTCAGGCGGGAGAACTCGCGCATGACCTCGAAGCCCCCCCGCTTGCCGTAACCGCTCTCCTTGAACCCGCCGGAGGGTGACATGTAAGCAGCCGAGCGATACGTATTGACCCAGACCGTGCCGGCATCGACGTTGCGCGCAAAGCGCAGCGCCCGGTCGATGTCGCGGGTCCAGACACCCGCCGCCAGCCCATAATGGGTGTCGTTGGCAAGCCCAATCAATTCGCTTTCATTGTCGAACGGCACGACGCCCACGACGGGCCCGAAAATTTCGTCGCGCATGAAGCGCATGTCGTTGCGCGCATCCGCCAGAACCGTGGGCTCGTAATACCAGCCGCCGGAGAGGTCGTCCCGCCGCGGCCGGCGGCCTCCGGCAACCAGCCGCGCACCGTCGGCGACGCCGTAGTCCACATACTGCTCGACCTTGTCGAGTTGGGCAGCCAGCGCCAGCGGACCGATTTCCGTGTCCTCATCGGTCGGATGGCCGATACGCACGCGCCTGGTACGATCCGCCAGCTTTTCGACGAATGCGGCATAGATGGATTTTTCGACGAAACAGCGCGAGCCTGCGATACAGGTCTGTCCGGCAGCGGCGAACACGCCGGCAACCACGCCGTTCACCGCGCGCTCGATGTCGGTATCGGCGAATACGACATGAGGCGACTTGCCGCCCAGTTCCATCTGACACGAAACAAGTCGGCTGGCAGCGTTGGCGGCGATGCGGCGGCCGGTTGCCGTACTGCCCGTGAAGGCGATCTTGGCGACATCGGGATGCAAGGTCAGCGCTTCGCCCGCCGTGGCGCCCTTGCCGGTAATGACATTGAAAACGCCAGCCGGGAAGCCCGCTTTTGCAATCAGTTCGGCGAGGGCAAGGGTGGACGCGGAAGTATGCTCTGATGGCTTGACCACGACCGTATTGCCAATCGCCAGGCAGGGTGCGAGCGTGCCGGTCAGCAGCATCAGCGGTGAATTCCACGGCGAGATCATGCCCACCACGCCGATCGGCTCGCGCAGCGTGAAGTTCAGCATATCGAGCTTATTGACCGGTATGGTCTCGCCATGCAGCTTGTCGGCCATTCCGGCGAAATAGAGATAGCTGTCCGGCGCCGCGCGCAGTTGCACACGCATCTCTTTCAGAAGCTTGCCGTTGTCACGCGTCTCGATGGCCGCGAGTTCATCGGCGTGTTCCGCGATGAGATCGGCCAACCGGCGCAGCAGCTTGCCGCGATCCGTCTGCGTCAGCCTGCGCCAGGCCGGATCGTGAAACGCTCTTTTGGCTGCCTGCACGGCGGCGTCGACATCATCCGCCCCGGCGTCGGCAACCTCATACCAAGGCGCCGCGTTCGTCGGATCGTAGCTCGGCATGTAGCGGCCGGACCGCGGCGCGACGCGCTCCCCGGCAATGAAAAGATCCTGGCGCGATCCTTCGATCACCTTCAGCGTCAGGTCCATCATCTCATCCCTTCGCGGTTTCTCGGTCGCCAGCCAAGCCGTTAAGCGACCGCCACGGACGCGGGGCGCCGTCTATCATCGCCACCCGGCCGCCATCGCTGGAATCGACGTAGATCCCGAAGCGAGAGTCCGCGCGCTCATGCAGGTAACGGCGCAGCGTTGCGCGTATCTGCCTGATCGGAATGCTGTCCCAAGGCAGCTCTTCATGGGCAAAGAACCTCAGCGACGGCGACAAATCCGGAATTTCGCCGGGCGGGCCCGCGAGCGCGCCACGGTAAACGACATAACCGGGCTGCTGGTCGGCCACATCGAAGACCGAATAGAGAAACGCATCGCTGGTGAGCGGCGCAACCACGCCGCCGCCTTCGAAGCTGAGCATGTCGCCCGGCTTACGGTGCGTTGCCGTCGGCAGTTCCCAGCCTCCGGCGCCATCGTCGCGCAGCAGGATGCGGCCGTCATGCTCGACCAGGTAGCCGATGATCATGCGATGGGAAGGCGTCCAGCCAGGCGGCATCGGGTCTTCCACGCAGACATAGCGCCCCCGGCAAAACCCTAGCGGAGCGGCAGGGCTGGTGCCGAAAGCACGCACCCGGCCGATCAGGATCACATGGTCTCCCGCCTCGATACGGTCATGCACCGTGCAGTCGAACCAGGTAAGGCTGTCGGTGAGCACCGGCGAGCCCGTATGCACGGTAGTATGGGCTATCGTCTCGAACTTGGAGAGTGACTTCGAGGCGAAGAGGCTCGCCACCTCCTTCTGGCGCTCGTGCAGTACGTTGACGGCGAAGCCTTCGGCCGTGTTGAATGCCGGAAAGCTGCTGGCGCTCTTTCCTATGCAGACGAGCAGCAGCGGCGGCTCAAGGGAGACTGAGGTGAAGGAATTCGCAGTCATGCCGCGCGGCGAACCATCTTCGTCCCGCGTCGTCACCACCGTGATGCCCGTGACGAAGGTGCCGAACGTTCGCCGCAGTTCCACTGGATCGATCGTGCTCAGCTCTTTTTCCCTCTTGTCCGCCATGCGTCCTGCCTCTCCAGGAGGGTGGAAGGATAAAGGGACGTGAGAGAGGGTCTTCCTGCTCTACGCAGGAGAGGCGGTAGTCAGACTCCTAGGACACGAAGCAGAGACCGCATCAGACAGGTTGCTCCCGGGCAATGGTCTCGTTGAGGCGTATTGCCAGTTCAAGCGCGAACCGACGTTCGGGTGAATCGATCTCGATGCCAAACAGTTCCTGGATACGGTTCAGGCGATAACGAAGCGTAGTAACATGCAATTCCATCGCGTCCGCGCAGGCCTGGCTGCGGCAACCGTGCTCCAGAAAGACGGTCAGGGTCCTGATATAGTCCGTTGCATGCGCCTCGTCGTGACGCACGACCGCGCCAATGGCGATATCCACGAACGACCTCACTTCCTTGCTGTCGGCCGCCGAAAGCAGCAGCGGAAAAGGACCGAAGTCCTGGGGCGCAAGCAACCCGGTACGGTTGAAGCGGACGGCAAGACGGATCATGCGCTCGCATTCAAGCCATGCCTGGGGATAGTCGTGAATGCTCGAACAGGTCTTACCCGCCACGATGATCGGCTTGGTGCCGATCAGCCACTGCGTTTCCTCGATCAGCTTGCGCACAAACGTCTTGACCACCGTGTCCGCGTCGCGGGGCGCGTCGGGAATGCGGCACAGAATGATCTCGCCCAATGCGGCGGCGGTCGCCTGCGGCGCCAATTGGCCGGCGAGCCGCATGATGGAGCGGTGCAGTTCGGGTATGGTCTTGCCCTTTTCCGGCACAGTTTCCGGGAGGCCGATCGCGACCAGCCTGGCGGTGGCGTTTACGTCAATGCCGAGCCGGCGCGCCCGCGCCGTCAAATCGTCCACGTTGCGCCAGTTGCCGGAAACGATTTCCATGAACAATTCGCTGGAAGTCTGCGATTCCGTCTGGAACCGTAAATGGCTGCGCATCAACTGGACGCTGAGCGCGAACCGAGCGCTCTGAAGAAGAAGATGATCGAGGTCGCCGAAATTGGCGTCGAGCGAAAACACGATCAGCGCCCCTACCGTCTTGCCATCCACGACCAACGGCTCCACCGCCGCCGGCAGGTTGAGGTGATGGCCGCCGCAGTTCAGGTACAGCTTGCGCATTTCAAGCCCGGCCTGGTCCGAGATATCGCGAGCAAGACGGAGAAACTGGCGGCTCATGCAATCGTCCATCTCCTCGCGCCAGCGGTCGGTGTCGATGAGGTCCGGCTTGGGCGAACGTCCGGCAACGACCAGGTTGGCAGTCAGATCCACCACGACGATTGCGTTCGGCAGGAAGGTTTCGACCATGGAAGCCGCGGATGCGACGGAACCGTCCGACAGGACCTGGTGCATCAGGGAGGAATGCGCGGCAAGTGCGTTTTGGAGTTGCGCGGCGGCAGCATGTTCCGCCCTTAGCCTGTGGGCCTTGTCCACGGCTATGGCGCCCAGATGGACGATCGTCTGCAGGAATGCGAGATCGGCCGCTGACAGATCGACAACGTCGCGCGACTGCACCGACAAGACCATCGCGCGATCTTCCATGTCCCGGCAGCCCAGAGGCAAAACCACGACAGTGCGATAACCGCGCTGGATTGCCTCTTCCCGATAGCCCGGAAATTCGATGCTCTCCTGGGCATCGCGAATGATCACCGGATCATTGCGGGTCAACGCGATGAGGGATGGGCTTGTCGCCAGCGTCCAGCGGTTGCGATAGGACTTCGTCAACTGGCTAGGATCATGCCGGGTCACGACCACAGCATTGCCATCCGCCTGATCGATGCTCATCACCGCCGCCATCGACCAGGCATCGTGCTGGCATGCCGCATCGACAAGGTGCTGCAGCGTTGTCTCGAGGTCGACGCTGGAATTGATGAGGCTGGTCACGTCGCGCAGGACGCGTGACAGCGGGCGATCCAAAGCGCTCAACAGAACCTCGCTGCTTGCCGGTACTCGATCGTTACATAGCCTTCCTGGTCGATGGCGCGCCACAGTCATATTCGTTACCGGGGGTCATGCCGCCGCCATATGGCCGGCATGGATAGGATCGACCTTGCCGGCTGTTCGCGAAAGGTTTGGCAGGCCTTCAAAGCGACATGATGACCGACTTGGTCTCCGTATAAAGGTTCAGCCCTTCCTGTCCCCGTTCCCTGCCCCAGCCGGATTGCTTGAAGCCGCCGGTGGGTATCGCCGCGTCCACCGAGCCGTGTACGTTGACCCCGATCCGGCCCGCGCGAATTCGCCGTACCATCTTGTGGGCGACGCTCAGGTCCCGCGTCCAGACGCTGCCAGCTAGTCCGAAGATGCTGTCATTCGCCTGCCGCGCGATCTGTTCCAGGTCGTCGTCATCGAAGCTCATGGCGCACAGGACAGGACCGAAAATCTCTTCCTGCACCACCGCCATGTCGGGTCGGGTATCGGTCAGCACCGTCGGCGCAATGAAGTTGCCTTCATTGCCTATCCGCGTGCCGCCAAACGCCACCGTTGCACCGGCGCTCCTGCCCTGCTCGATATAGCTCATGACGCGGTCGCACTGGACCGGGGAAATGACCGGCCCCATCTGGACGCCTTCGCTGAGGCCATGACCAACGCGGATGTTCCCCGCCCGCTGGCCGATCCCATCCACGATCTGGTCGAACACCTTCTTGTGGGCGAACAGCCGCGATCCTGCGGTGCAGACCTGGCCGCTATTGGCAAAAATGCCCTGCGTGACACCGGGAATGGCAACCGACATGTCAGCATCGGGAAAGACGATGACGGGCGACTTCCCTCCCAATTCGAGCGACACTTTCTTCAAATTGCCCGCGGCAGCCTTGACGATGATGCGGCCGACCTCGCTGGAACCCGTAAAGGCAACCTTGTCGATCTGGGGGTGCGAGGCTATCGCTGCGCCCGCCGTAGGTCCAAAACCGGTCACGATATTGATCACGCCGGCGGGAATGCCGGCCTCCTGGACCAGTTCACCGAAGCGCAGCGCCGTCAGCGGCGTCTGCTCCGCCGGCTTGAGCACGATCGTGCAGCCGGTGGCCAGCGCCGGAGCTACCTTCCAGGCCAGCATGAGCAGTGGCGCATTCCACGGAATGATCTGCCCGACGACGCCGACCGGCTCGCGCACCGTGAAGGCATGGTACTTGTCCGGCGCAGAGATCGAAATGGTTTCGCCTGTGATCTTGGTCGCCCAGCCCGCCATGTAGCGGAACATATCCACGCTGAGCGCGACGTCGGAATTCCGGGCATTGGCAAGCGGCTTGCCATTGTTGAGAACCTCCAGTTCGGCCAGTTCATCGGCGTTCTGTTCCAGCAGATCCGCCAGTTTCCAGATGAGACGTCCACGTTCGCTGGGCGTGATGCGGCTCCATGGGCCTTCTTCAAAGGCCCGCCGCGCAGCTTTGACGGCATTGTCGATATCGGCGGCGCCGCCCTCCGGAACCTGTGCAATTATGCGTCCCGTGCCCGGATCATATGTGTCGAAAATCTTCCCGGACTGAGCCGGCACCCATTTTCCATCGATAAGGAGTTTTTTCTCCTGGCGTAAAAAGGAAGCCGCCTTCTCTCCAATTCGGAACTGATCAGCATGTGTGTTCATCGAATTCTCCATAGGTATCGGGAAGCGCCTTGCCCGGATTCGTTCAAGGGCGTCCATCTGAAGCGCCCTCGTTAAAGCTTGTCACTCGATCACGAAGTGGTCGGGTCCGACCGCGCGAGGCTGCCGCTTCGGCGGAATGAAATCGAGCGGCCGCACGGGAGACGGCAATTCCGTCACCGGCTTGCCGATCAAGCGGTGCCTGTCCGCGGCCGGCTCCGGGTTCGGCACCGCTGCCATCAGCTTCTGGGTATAGGGATGTTTCGGATTCCCTATCACCTCGCGGCTGGGCCCGATCTCCACGATCTCGCCAAGATACATGACCGCCACGCGGTGGCTGACACGTTCGACAATGGCCATGTCGTGACTGATGAAGAGGTAGGACAACCGCAGGTCCTCCTGCAACTCAAGCAGCAGGTCGATCACCTGCGCCTTTACCGAAACGTCGAGCGCCGAGACAGCCTCGTCGGCTATAATGACCTTCGGGTCGAGCATCAGGGTCCGCGCAATGCAGATTCTCTGGCGCTGTCCGCCGGAAAACTCGTGCGGAAGACGGGTGATCATCGACGGTTCGAGGCCGACACGCTCCAGAAGATGTTTCGCCTTGTCCAGGGCCTTGGCCCTGGTCGCCAGCCCATGGCATAGCAGGGGCTCAGCCAGGATCGCACCGACGTTTTGCTTCGGGTCCAGGGAACTGAACGGATCCTGGAAGATCATCTGCACATTGCGCCGGAGATCCGAAAGATCGGACCTGTTGTCGCGCCGCACCGTGCGTCCGTCGAAGACCACCTCGCCGGAATCCGGAGGATTGAGAAACAGGATGCTGCGTCCGGTCGTCGACTTGCCGCAGCCGGACTCGCCAACCAGCGACAGCGTTTCTCCAGGCATGATGTCGAAGCTCAGACCCTCGACGGCATGGAGACGCCCCACCTTGCGACGCATCGCCCCGCCACGCACGTCGAACCGGGTCACCAGCTTGCGCACGCTCAAAACCGGCTTCGGAACAACATCCTTGGCAGGCGCGCGGTAGGAGCGGGCGACGCCTTGCCCCAGGCGGGGGACCGCGTCGATCAGCATCCTCGTATAGTCCTCGCGCGGACGCTCGAAAACGTCCTTTACTGCTCCCGTCTCCACCACGCGTCCCTTGTGCATGACCATGACGCGGTCGGCGATGTTGGCCACTACGCCCATGTCATGCGTGATGAACAGGATCGCGGTGCCGGTATCGCGCTGGACCTCGTTCAGGAGATCGAGGATTTGCGCCTGTATCGTCACGTCGAGCGCTGTTGTCGGCTCGTCGGCGATAAGCAGCTTCGGCGAGCACGCCAATGCGATGGCGATCATGATCCGCTGCCGCATCCCCCCGGAGAACATGTGAGGATAGTCATTGAACCGCCGCCGCGCGTCAGGAATGCGAACGCGGTCGAAAAGCCGGATGCCCTCCTCCCGCGCCTCGGCATCGCTTAAGGGTCGATGCTGGCGCAGCATTTCCTTGATTTGGGTGCTGACCTGCAGAACCGGGTTCAGGCTCATCATCGGTTCTTGGAAGATCATGCTGGCAATGCCGCCACGCACCCGCCGCAATGTCGATGTCGACGCCCCCACTACTTGCTGGCCATCCACGATGACCGAACCGGTCACTTGGGTATTGCCGGAAAGCAGTCCCATGATCGTCATGGAGGTGACGCTCTTGCCGGACCCCGACTCGCCGACAAGCGCCAGCGTCTCGCCAGCATGGATGGCCAGATCGACATCATGCACCACCTGATGCTTGCCGAAAGCGACGTTGAGGCCTTTTACCTCGACCACTGGATCGGATTTCCGTTCACTCATGAGTTTGGCGCCGGTGCAACAGTGAAGCCCGCCTGCGAGCGAGAGCGCTCCGAAGTTGGAGCCCAGGTGAGCATTTCGAGCGCGTACAGCGCATCCAGCGTCTCGCGCGACAGGGGAATGCCCTTCTGGTGCGCCATGGCGATCTTTTCCCGAGGCCGAACGGCAACGTGCCCGGACGCCTTCAGTTCAGGCCTGCGGGCGCTGACCATGAGAAGCGCGCAGCCCGGCGTCAGCCCGGCGGCGTCGATCGATTCCAGAACCGCCGTGTCCTCACCGAGGAGCGCCGCCAGGGCATCCCGGCCCCGGCCCGAATAAAGCGCACCCCGTGCGTCGGGGTCAGCCAACAGCCAGTCGAAGGTTCCATCCCTGGCGATGATGCCGATAGAGGAGAGATTGTAGTCCATCGCACCGACCAGCGTGGCCGGAACAAGCGACAGCTCGGTCGCCGCCAATATCCGGCACATTTCCCATTTGGCGCCGCCTGCATGCGCGGCGAGAGCATCGATCGCGGCAGGTCCCGTTTCCAGAAATGAAACGCCGGCGGCGTCCAGCATCGTGAGCCCGTTCGATTTCCGGTAGCGGAAGCCATGGGAGGGCCGCGGTCCCGCCTGGCGAATTTCATCCAGAATAGCCGGATCGAGCGCCGCACCTGTTGCAACGAGATGAGCGCCCCGGTCAGCGGTTCCGAACGCGTAGCCCAGCGCCCTGAGCGACCACGGCAGGACGCGAGTCAGTTCGGAATAGGCAACAAACATGCTCGTGCTCACAGGGCGACCTCATTCTCATGCTTGCGAACCCGGGAACCCGGCCTGTCAGGCTCGAGGAATTCCGAAGGCAGCGGCTGGTCTTGGAAGAAAGTCCCCCGCACATAGCGGATGCTGAGCGGCGTCGAGCCGCGAATGCCCAGCGACGCAAGGAAAAACCGTATGAGATCGGCGGGGACGAAATCGCGATGCGCGAGCGGATCGCGTATTTCCGCATAGAGCAGGCCATCCAGATATTGCACCCGCGAAATGGCGTAATGCAAGTCCGGATGGTCGAGGACGACGTCGCCGGCGCGCTCCTTGTCACCACGGCTGACCAGCACCGCCGCCAGCCTCTGGATCAGTCCGATATGATCGATGAAGGATTCGAAATGCTCGTGCGGGTCGATGACCCGCTCGCCGCGCCTTTGTTCGCCATTGTCGATCGAATGGTACCAGAAGTGCTGATGGGTTTCGGCAAGCGTGCGGTCGGCGGTGAGAGCCCAGACGTAGTTCCTGCGCAGGATCTCGCGCAATTCAGCGACCGCCATTGCTGGCTGCAATTGCCGCTTGCGGGCTGCGCCGATCTGGAAATAGGGCGCGATGGCGTCACAAAAGTCCGGTACCACGTCGAGAAGTACGCTGTGGAACTGCTCACTGGTCTCGCCATCCATGACTTCTGCGACGTGCGCAGCAACGTCGCCCCAGCACCGAAACTGTCCTTCGCGCAGGCTTGCCGATATGCGTGTCAGGTTCTCGATGATGGTTTCGTTGGCCACCACGTAGTCCTGCGTCTGTGGGTCGGTCTGCGCATAGATGCGGATGGTGCTCTCTATCGAGCCGCGGACAACTGAAATGCTTCCCGCATCGACCGGCAGGCTTTTTGCGTAGCCAAGAGCCGCCTCGCGTACGGTCACCCATGTGGCGACCCAATGCGGCCAGCGCTGGAGGGCAACGCACATGCCCTGGCCTGAGGAGTTGCCTATTCCAAGCCCGCGCGCGATCGAAATGTCGAGCTGCGCTGCGTCCGGATTGCGCCGCCGCGCCACGGCATTGACGAGATCGATGGAGACGAGCCGCACCAGGTAGATGGCGAAGATATCCGCAAAGAACGGGTGCGCCAGCGGATGCCCCTCGGGAATGCCCGGATAGGAAACCGTGCCATTCCGGCCGCTGCTTTGAAAGCCACCGTTCCGCATGAGATAGGCGATGCCGAGCTCGGGGGCGGGCTGTTCGCCGCGGGACAGTGCTTCGACTACGGCGTCGAAATGCCGGCTGCTGCGATTGGCCGGGGTCCAGCCGACCACATCCGAATCCGTACGCATCTGGCCTTCAGCCTTGATGTCGAACGTTTCAAATTCCCGCTCGATACGCTGTTGGCTGGCAAGATTGACGAAGAGCGCGCCGAACATGTCACGGTCCGCGCCATCGGAGCGGCGTCCGACTTTTTCGATTCCGTCCCATGGATATGCTCGGGCAATATAGGAGAAGGAATGGCCTTCCGCGTCGATCCGGTAGACGAATCTCGCCGCGCCGTCATCGCCGCATTCCGCCGAGATCATCCTTATCTGCCAGCGTTCGCGAACGATCCTGCGCAACAACATGTCGGCAAAACTGACGCGCGAAGCCTTGAAGCAGCGAAGGTTCTCCACACGCATCAGAACATCCGCCGGCCGCATCCATCGCCGCGCTTTCAGGGCACCTTCCCGGCCGGCAAACTCCTGCAGGCGTTGTTCTATGAATGCCGGCAGCGGCGGCTCGATCTGGTTAGACGTCATTTCCCTGTTCCAATCAGCGATCATTGCGGGACGCGGCCTCGTTCATGCTCGACCCGACAAGATAAAATGTGAAAACTGTAAGGGCGACGGCAGCGCCCGGCCCGAGGCTGAGCAGCGGCAGGATCGGCAGGAACATCGAACCGTCGCGTACCATGCCGCCCCAGTCCGGAGCCGGCGGAGGAACGCCCAGCCCCAGGAAGCTGAGGCTTGCGGAGGTGAAGATCGCGAAGGCCACATTGATTGCGAACTGCGCCCACACCACGCGCATCGTGTTTGGCATGATATGATGGCGGATGATCCAGAAAGAGCTTGCGCCCGTGGCGCGCGCAGCTTCCACGAAGACCATTTCCCGGACGACGAAGACCTGACCACGAACCAGCCGGGCGACCGTCGGCGCGGTGACGACACCCAGCGTGACCGCCAGGTTGACCACCGATGGCCCGAGCATCGCGGTGATGATCAATGCGAGAACGAGCCCCGGCAAGGCGATGAAAATGTCGATGATCTGGACGAGGACAAAATCGATCCAGCCACGGAAAAATCCGGCGATCAGGCCAATGGGGGCGCCGATCAGCACAGCCACTATGGCCGCCGAAGCGCCCACCTGCAGTGAAACCCTTGTTCCGTAGATGACGCGCGACAGCACGTCCCGGCCAAGTTGATCCGTGCCAAGGATGTTTTCAGCCGAAGGCGGGCCGAGGACGTTTACCGTCGTGGCGGTCGGGTGCAGGGGCGCGATCAAGGGCGCGAACACCGCGATCAAAGTGATGATCACCAGAAGCGTCAGGCCAAGGACCAATCGGAATGGAAGTTTTCTCATTGGATGCTAAGCCGATGTTCGCACGAGCGGATTGACGAGGCTGTAGGTCACGTCCGCCACAAGGTTGAGGATCATCACGCCGACGATGATCACCATTCCAACCGACAGCATGACAGGAAAATCCCGGGACGAGATCGCTTCCACCAGAAGCCGGCCCATGCCCGGCATCGAAAAGACGGTTTCGGTGACGACCGCGCCGCCAACCAGTTGTCCAAGCGAAAGACCGGCATAGGTGATCAAGGGCAATATGCTGTTGGGCAGAATGTGCCGGTAGGAAATGCGCGCCTCGGACAGCCCCTTCGAACGCGCGGCCTGGATGTAGAGGCTGCCTTTCACCGACTGGTATTCGGCTTTATAGACGAGCGTGAAGGAGCTGAAATAAAAGGTCGTAAGCGTGATGACGGGCAGGATCATGTGGATGAGATGCTGCCCGGCGCCCCGTGACCACGGCGACCATCCGGTCGTCGGCAGCCAGCGGAGCTGAACCGAAAAAAGGTAGATCAGCAGCAGTCCGAGAAAGAAATTGGGCACGGTGATGCCGACGATGCTGACGGCGGCGGTGAGCCGCTCCACCAGCTTTTTCATGAACGTCGCCGAATTGATCAGCGTGGCCCCCAGGAATGCGATGAGGATCGCCCAGGATGCCAGCTCAAGCGTTAGAGGAAGGGCATCCGCGATCATTTGCGCGACAGGCTGTTGGGTGGAATAAGACCGGCCCAGGTCGCCCGACAATGCGGCGCTGATCCAGTTCCAGTAACGCGACAGGATGGGCTGGTCGAAGCCTAGCTTCGCGTTGAGTTCGGCGATCGATTGAGGGGATGCGTTCTCCCCCAGCATGATCGCCGCCGGCGTCCCCAGAAAGGACGTCACCGACGTGAACAGCAGAAACGTCAGAACGATAACGTTCGGAACCATGATCGCTATGCGGGAAAGTACAAGCGCAAGCATGCCGGCCTCAGTTCATCGCGAAGGATTGAAGAAGCGTCTCCGGGGAGCCCGTCTCGCAAAGCGGGCGGTTGGGGCACATCCGATGGGCGGCGGTCATAATGGCGATCAAGTTCCTCTACCGGTTGCAGGCGGGACCGGGTCTACCCGCGCCAGACGCCGCGGCGCGGCGCGCCGCGGCAAAGCATGAAGATCAGGCCTGCGTTTTCCAGACGTAACGGAACCGCGGGATCTCGTCCGGCATCGGAGCGAACCCTTTGACGGTGTTGCGCATGGCGTTGAATTCGATGCTGAACCCGACGGGCATGTAAGGCAGATCGGCAGAAATCTGACGCTGGATCTTTTCGTACAATTCCTTGCGGCGCGCCTGATCGGAAATTACCCGCGCTTCATCGATCCATTTGTCCACTTGGTCATTCTTGTAGCCCGTGGAGTTCGCGGTGCCTTTGCTGGAGAAGAGATAGTGGATCAGGCCGTCGGGATCCGCCCGTTGCGTCCAGCGCATCGGCGTGAAGCGTATCTCGCCTGAGACCGCCTTTGCGTAGTAGTCGCTTTGGGGGACCGGCTCGAGCTCAATGTTGAGGCCGATCGCGTCGAGGTCTTCCTTGGCAAGTTCGGCAAAGCGTCGCAGCGTATCGCCGCTTGGCGCCGCAAGCTTGATGGTGGTGCCCTTCAGGCCGGAATCAGCCACGATCTTGCGCGCCTTTTCCGGATCGTATTCGTAGTGCACCAGATCGGTTGGGGTCCACCACAGGCCGTCTGGCGTGAAGCTGTCGGAAATCTTGCCTTGCCCCGCCCATATGATCTGGTTGATGCGGTCGCGGTTGAGGCCATGCGCGATGGCCTGGCGTAGTTCCGGCTTGTTATATGGCTCGGCGTCCCACCGCCACTGGTAGGAATACCAGACGCCACCCTTCGACGGCACAAGCTCGATGTCCGGGCTGGCCTTGGAAAGGCGCGTATCCAACGGATCAAGCTGGCTTATGAAATCCAGTTCACCGATGGCCATGCGCTGAATGCCGACGACGTTCGTCGGAATGTCATGGAAGGTAATGCCGTCGAGATATGGCATTCCCTTCTGCCAATAGCTGTCGTTCTTGGTGAGCGCGATGCGCGACCCGCGGACCCATTCGCCGAAAACGAACGGACCGGTCCCGACAGGATTGGAACCGACGTCGCTGCCGTATTTCTTGGCCGCAGTTGGCGAAGCCATCAGCCCTGCGCGGTCGGCAAACAGCGCCAGCAGCGGCGGATAAGGTTCCTTCATGTCGATGGCGACGGTGAATTCATCCAGCACTTCGACATTCTTGACGCCTTCCAGCAACTTGAGCTGCGATGAGTTGCCTTTCGGATCGAGACGTGCATCAAGGTTCCATTTCACGGCCTCGGCGTTGAACGGTGTGCCGTCATGGAACTTCACGCCTTCCTGCAGCTTCAGGACCACGCGCTTGCCGTCGTCCGAAAACTCCCAGCTTTTCGCCAGGGCAGGCTTCAGGGAGAAGTCCGCCTCGGTCTCGAGAAGCGTATCGAATATCAGGAAAAGGATCTGCCGCTCGGTCCATTGCGACGACTGAAGCGGGTCGAGCGTGCGGACGTCGCTGATGAAGCCGACGTTGAGCATGCCGCCGGTGACCGGCTGGGTATCTTGAGCCAGCGCTACCGCCGGCAAAGAGGCCACGATTGCGAAGCCGCTGACGGCGGCCATAAATTGCCTTCTATCCATGACAAATCCTCCGTTGGTTCAGTTCCCGATATTATCGGCATTGCCGTTATTGGCCTCCGGGCAAGGACCCGGAGGCTTGCGCGTTATTTGCTCTCGGCTGGCAGCGGCCGGCCGGCCTGATCGACTCCCATGATCCGCATGTCGTTGAACCGATCGCCGATGCGATGGTGCGGACGCCCGCCGCTCGCGGCGCCCAAGGCGATGACGATCTCGTCATGCGCAGGCGCGTCGGGAATGGTGAATTCCACGGTCAGAAAATGAGCGCGGCTTCCCTTCTTCTCAGCGTCCTTGTGGGTCAAGGGAACGGTGAGCGCGGTGCCGGCGCCGGCACGCTTGTTCGTGAACGGGAGAAAGGAATCGCCACCAGCGGCGATGCGGAAGACATTGCCGAAATGCAGCGTGTGGATCAGGCCGGCCGCGTGTTCGACTTCGCCGTCCGTCCCGGTCACCGCGCACTTTCCAAACGCTTCTATCCTGTCCGGACCGCCCATGATCGCCACCAGGCGAGGCACGAGGGCATCCGTGAGAGCCTTGGCGTGCTCCATGATGTGCGGCTGCAGGTCCTCGACGAATGCCGATCCTGCCCAGGGATTGCGGATTACCGCCGCGCAGGCGGCCATGCGAAGCGGAACCGGCGCGACGCGCCCCCCTTCGATAAGCGTGTCCTCGACGAAATCGACGATCTTGCGGATCAGGACCCCAGTCATTTTTCCACTCCGCCGGCTGCGAGTTCGGCAAGCACGCGGTTGGCAATGCGATGGCATTCGACGCCGACAGGAACGCCGCAATAAATCGTGAGATGGGTTATCAACGCGTCCAGCTCGTCACGGGTGACCCCGTTGCGAAGGGCGCCGCGAAAATGCAGTTCCCACTCATGCATGCGGTTGAGCGCGGCAATCATGACGATGTTCAGCATGCTGCGGGTCCTGGCATCCAGCCTGTCGTCACCCCAGGCCGTTCCCCAGCAATATTCTGTGATAAATGACTGAAAACCCTTGGAAAACTCGGTTGCCTTGCTCAGCGAATTTTCAACATATTCGCTGCCGAGCGTCGCCTTGCGCCGCTCCAGCCCACGCTCAAATAGCGTCTCGTTCATTCGTCTTCCCTTCATTTTCAGCGTGGACGCAAAAGGAACTCGCGGACATGGTCGGACACCAGCTTGGATGCCTCGACCAGGACGCTGTGCTTCAGGCCGGCCAGAATGCGTAATTCCGAATCGGGGATCAGCCGGTGCATCGTCTCGGCCATCCGGACATTCGACCCCTGATCGAATTCGCCCGTCATCACCAGCGTTGGCTGTCTGATCTCGGGAAGCCGATCCACCAATTCGGTAAGGCCGAACACCCGATACGCCTCCAGGTAAGACGGCACGTGGACAGCCTTGAGCTCGGCAATTCGCCGCTCGATTACATCGGGATGGCGCTCGGCGAATTCCTTGGTGAACCAGCGGTCGTGCGCAGCACCAACGACTGCGTCCATACCGCCGTCGCGGATCATCTGCAGGCGCGCCACAACCTTCTCACGTTCGGCGGGGGTGCGCCCCGCAACTGCGGAAAGAAGCACGACGCGCTCAAACCGGTCCGAATAGGAACAGGCCAGTTCTTGCGCGATCAAGCCCCCCAATGAAAAGCCGACCAGATGGGCTTTGCGCACGCCGGCGTCGTCCATCACCCGAACGATATCGGCGGCAAACTTCTCGACGGAATATTCCGAATCGATGTGCGCGGACTGACCATGACCGCGCAGGTCGGAGCGAATAATGTCGAAGCTGCCCTCCAATTGGAGGCTGACGTCCTCCCAGCTTTGCAGGTTGGCGCCGACACCGTGCACCAGCACGAGAGGATGGCCCTTACCGCTTCTCTCATAGGCGATGAGATCGTCTTTGGTGCGCATCGGCGCCATCCCAGGTCCCTCGTTCGAACTCGATTTTTTTGGTATACCGACAGACAGGCATATGGTCAACCGTATTTGAATCGGCTACTTGTGATGAAAGAGTCGAACGCGTAGCTGTCATGGAAGGAACGACGGGAGAGGACGCCGCGATGCATGAATGGACGGACTGGTCGATTGCGGATTCGCCGACATTGCGCGAGCAGACCGTTGTCACGCTGCGCGAGGCGTTGTTCAACGAAGTGTTCAAGCCGGGTGACAAGCTGGTGGAACGGAAGCTTGCCGAGCAGACCGGCGTAAGCCGCACAAGCATTCGGGAAGCGCTGAGCCAGCTTGAGTCCGAAGGGCTTGTGACTCGGGTAGCCGGCAAGGGCATGTTCGTGACCCGCTTGTCGGAACGGGAAGTCCGGCAGATCTACGAGGCCCGCGCAATCCTGGAATCGGCCATGGCGCGCCTGTTTGTCGAACGGGCCAGCCAGGAACAAATGGACGAATTGGCGCGGCGTATTTCGGAAGCAGGCGAAACCGACACCTCCGAGCTTGCCAGGCAGCATGCCGAGAAGCTCGACGCGGTGTGGGACATCATCATGCAAGGCGCAGGCAACGACATCACCAGGCAAATGACCTTTCTCCTGCATGGCCGCGTCACCTATCTGCGCACCGTCACCACCCGCGTCGCCTCGGCTGAACGGCGCAGGAATACGATGGCCTTGCTCCACGGCATTTTCGACGCGCTGCGCGCGCGCGATGCCGACCTCGCCGAAAAGCTCACGCGCGGGTATGTCGAAAGATCCGCGGCTTTCGCGCTGTCGCTGCTGCGGGACTCTGGGCAGAACGCCAAATCCTCATCACGCAAGCAACGGATCGACACATGAACTATGTCAGGCTCGGCAAGAGCAATCTGAAGGTATCCCGGCTATGCCTCGGCGCGATGGGATTCGGATCCGCGGGATGGCGGGCCTGGGTGCTCGATGAGAAGGCGTCGGCGCCGATCGTTGCGCGCGCCCTCGACCACGGCATCAACTTCTTCGACACCTGCGACTTCTATTCGGCTGGCGAGAGTGAACGCATTCTCGGCCAGATACTCGTTCTCAAGCAGCCGCGCGACAGCTTCGTCATCGCCACCAAGGCGGGAAACCCGATGGCCGCGCATTGCAACGGCCGCGGCTACTCCAGAAAGCACCTGTTCAAGGCAATCGACGATTCGTTGGTCCGCCTTGGAACCGATCACGTGGACCTCTTCCAGACGCATATCTGGGACAAGGACACCGACCTCGACGAACTGGTCGATGCCATGGCGGATATCGTGCGCGCCGGAAAGGCGCTCTATGTAGGCGTCACGACGATGCCCGGCTGGACACTCGCAAAATGCCGTGCGGCTGCCAGCGCACGCGACCTTCCGGCATTCATCTCGATGCAATGCGAATACAATCCCGCTCACCGGGAGTGCGAGCGGGAACTGCTTGCCTACTGCCGCCACGATGATGTTGCCCTGATACCGTTCAGCCCGATCGCGCGCGGCTTCCTTGCCGCGGACCGCCGCAATCCCGGCCAGCAGACGGCGCGCACGAAAAGCGACGACTATACGCAGAGATATTACCACCGCGACGGCGACCACGCCGTGCGCGAAGCCGTCGCTGCCGTTGCCGCCGACATCGGAAAGACACCGGCGCAGGTGGCTCTCGCCTGGACATTGGCGCGCCCCGGCATTACCGCGCCCATCTTCGGAGCGACCTCGACAGACCATGTCGACGAGGCAGTCGCGGCATTGGACATAGTGCTTACGCCCGAACATATCGACCGCATCGACGGGGCTTACGAGCCACGGCCGCTGAACGCCTCAGGCCACTGAATGAAGCACAATGCTTGCGGTAAGCTGATATGCTTGTGAAATTGCACTCGTTCGCGCACGTTTCAAGGGAGCAAATCCGCCGTGTATGATCTGCGAGTCCATGCTCCGCCGCGCCTGTACACGCAGGTGGCCGATACCATCCGCAACGCCATCGTCGTCGGAGAACTGGCGCCGGGAGAGCGGCTGGTGGAGCGCACGCTTTGCGAGCGCATGGGCGTTTCGCGGACGTCGCTCAGGGAAGCGATGCGCGAGCTCGAGAACGAGGGCCTGGTCACGAACCTGCCCAACCGGGGGCTTATCGTCTCTGTCGTCGATCCCAAGATCGCGAAGGACATTTTTGACCTTCGCGAGGCGCTGGAGGCGCTTGTATGCAGGTTGTTTTGCGAGAATGCGACTGACGATCATATCACGCGTTGTCGGGGCGTGTATGACGAGCTGATGGAAACCTATCGCGTCGGTGTGGCGCGCGAAATGATAGCTGCAAAGACTAGATTCTACGACGTCTTGATAGCGGGCGCGAACAATTCCGAGGCGGAACGGATGCTTCGCAGCATCCATATGCGGGCCTCACAGTTGCGCATGATTTCTCTTTCCGATGCAGAGCGGCGAAAGGCATCTCAGGAAGAGCTGGCAGCCCTGCTCGACGCCCTGGTGAACCGCAGGGCATCGGATGCCGAGCGGCTTGCAAAAAAGCATGTACGCAAAGCCGCCCAGTTCGCGCTCGGGATGATCGAACAGCTTGAAAACCAATCCGTCAGCTGATCGGCGGCGCTTGAAAGCGCGAGACGCCGCCCGTCCGCCGCTACCCGCGGCGACGGTGAAGGAGAATTATGTCGTGGCGGGCGGCATCCGTACGCGCTATTTCGAAGCTGGCAGCGGACCGGCCGTGATCCTTCTGCACGGCTCGTCACTGGCGATCGATGCCTGGTCCACCTGGCACAACACCATCCCGGCACTCGCGCATGACTTCCGGGTGCTGGCGCCCGATCTGGTCGGCTTCGGTCTCTCGGATGCGCCGGTGGACGGGAAACACGTTCCCCGCCTCGAAAGGCGGCATCACGTTTCAGCCTTCATCGAAGCGCTCGGCGTCACCCGATGCGCGCTCGTCGGCCATTCCGAAGGCGGTTTCATCGCGGCAATGCTCGCCGTTGAAAAGCCGGGTCTGGTCGATAAGGTGGTTGTCGTGAGCAGCGGTGCGACCTCCCCGCGCCTCGGCGGAAATGAGGACCACGCTTGGCAGGCAGCAGCGGCAGCAGCGTATAATGTGCTCGAGGGATGCGACACCGAGGAAGACTTTCTGCGAACCAATGCGAGGCTAAGCACGAAGAATCCGCCGGAGTTCGTGGAGCTGCTAAAAAAGAACTACCGCCTGGCCTGCGAGTCCGGTCAGTTGGAGCGCTTCAAGCAGGCTGCCCGGAAAAAGGACGACACCGAATATACCCAGATCCAGGAGGACCATCTCCTTCCGCATTTGCCCACCATGCAGGCCAAGCTGTTCATAGCCTGGTCAGGCTGCGACGAAACCGTGCCGGTGGCGCGCGGCATCAAGCTGCTGGAACGCGCGCCGCAAGCCGACATGCACATTTTCGCCAATGCCGCTCACATGGTCATGATCGATCGCCCACGCGAATTCAATGGAGTTGTCCGGGACTGGCTTGGCAGCTAGCGCCGGTCAAACCATCCAGCTTATGACCCACAGCAAGTCGTCCCAAGAGGGCCGCCATGCCGCGGGAGGATGTCCTCGGGCGTGCGCCCTCACTCCCTCGCCACCAGGTAACGCGCTTCCGAGTCGTAGAGCAGCCCGCCATAGTGCTGCCCGAGGTCGGACATGCCAGCCGTGGCGCCCACCACCTCCTCGCCGCGTGCCGTAGAGCCGCCGGTAATGATGAACGAAGGCGCGCGGCTCCACGGCCATGTTTCGCACAATCCGTTGACGAAAGGCTCAAAGTCCGCGTTCGGCATGTTGCCGCCCGGCAGCGGGATACTCGCGGTCCAGTCGCCCCCCATCTGCGGAAAGATACGTTCGAGGCGATGGAGGCCGCGCTCGGCCAGTTTCCGGAAGGTCGTGATCTTGCCGCCGAAGTCATTGAGCAGTGGCGCGACCCCGGTCTCGTCAAGGTCGAAGGGGTCATCGCGTAACCGCCGAAGGGTTCCCATTTGCCGTCATCGAACAACGGCCGCACGCCCGAGAGCGCATGCAGCAAGTCCTGGCGGCGCAGCTTCTCTTTGAAGCAGCGGTTCACGGCCGCAATCAAATATTCGATCTCGGTCTCGTCGATCTGCACCGGTTCGGCAGCACCCTCATAGGCGCCGCAATTCGAGGTGCGGCTACGATCGCGATTTTTATCTTGATATTTTTATCAAGCTGTGAAATTTTTTTCAATTAAATGCTGGAGGAAGTTTTCCGCACCTCAGAATGCCCTGACAATGGGCATCGGACGGAGAACACGATGGGAGGTTCAATATGCCGGTCCAAGCCGTTTCAACCGAGTGAGCCTTTCCTGCGGGAGACGCCGCGTCCTGGACCTAAAATCCGGCGTCGTCGTCACACCTTCACATGCAGGGGAAAGAGTGCATCCGGCTTCAGGCGCTTTTTTCAAAACGACGAGATCAACGCCGCGAGACGCGGCAAAGGTTCCAGAACGTCCGATGACGCGAATAGTGCAGATTTCCGATACCCATCTCAGCCCTGGCAAGCGACATTTCCATGCCAACAGCCAGCCGCTCCTCGACTGGCTGAAGGAAAGCGATGCCGACCTCGTTATCCATACAGGCGACGTCACCGTGGATGGCGCCGATGTCGAGGAGGACATGCGCTATTGCGCCGAGATGATGGACTCCATCGGACTGCCCTATCTCGCCGTGCCGGGCAATCACGACGTGGGCGAGCCCAAGCATCTCTATCAGCCAGTCAACGCAGAACGCCTGGCCCGCTGGCGACGTCATTTCGGGCCGGACTGGTGGCATCGCGACATCGAGGGCTGGCGCCTGATCGGACTCGATTCGATGCTGTTCGGCAGCGACGAGCCGGCCGAAACGGAGCAGATCGCGTGGCTGGAAAACGCCATGCGCGAAGCGTCCGGGCGCCGGATGGGCTGGTTCACCCATCGCCCGCTCTTCATCGGCGAGCCGACCGAAGGCGACGTTGGATACTGGGCGCCCACTCCCGAGCCTCGCGCGCAACTGCTCGACATGGTGCGCCGCTACGACGTGGCCTTCGTGGCCAGCGGCCACCTGCACAAACTCTACGATCGTCAACTCGGCGGCGTCCGGTACCTGTGGGGGCCGTCGTCCGGCTTCCTCGTCGAGGCGCACTTGCAGCCGGAAGGGATGGCCGGAGAAGCCACCTTGGGCGTGCTCGTCTACGACTTTTCCGGGTCCGATTTCACCGTGCGGCCTCATGAAATTCCGGGCCTCACACCCTTTTTCATCGGTGATGTCGTGCATGAGGTCTATCCACCGAGATAGCGCCTCTACCCAATTGTTCGCGAAACGGAGCAACCCCAGTGGCTGCAGTGGAAATAAAGAACCTTTCGAAGTCCTTCGGGCCCCACCGGGTTCTCAAAGACATCAACCTGTCCATCAACGATGGCGAGTTCCTGACGCTTGTCGGCCCCTCCGGCTGCGGAAAATCGACGCTCATCCGCATCATCGCCGGCCTCGAGCCGCAAACCTCGGGCTCGATCCTCGTCGATGGCGCGCCGATCGATCATCTGAGGCCGCATGAGCGGCGCATCGCCATGGTGTTCCAGAGCTACGCGCTCTACCCGCACATGTCCGTCTTCAACAACATGGCGCTGCCCCTGACGATGACCGGGCTTAGCCTCTACGAGCGCCTGCCGCTCGTCCGCCTATTCTCGTCCCGGCGCCGCAAGGTGATGCAGGAGATCGGCAAGCAGGTCAGGGGCATCGCGGCGCAACTTCAGATTGAACCTCTTTTAGAGCGCAAGCCCGCCCAGCTCTCCGGCGGCCAACGTCAGCGCGTCGCGCTCGGTCGCGCCATGGTGCGCCAGCCCGCCGCTTTCTTGATGGACGAGCCACTTTCTAACCTCGACGCCAAGCTGCGCGTCCACATGCGTAGCGAGCTGGCCGAGCTTCACCAGAGACTCGGCGCGACATTCGTCTACGTCACGCACGACCAGGTCGAGGCGATGACTATGTCAAGCCGGGTCGCCATGATGGAAGGCGGAGACATCCTTCAACTCGGCACGCCCGACGAACTCTACGACAGGCCGGCCAACGTCCAGGTCGCCCAGTTCATCGGCAGCCCGACGATCAACCTGATTCCCGTGACGGTGGGGGTCGGTGGGCGGCTGGAATTGCTCGGAAAGCCTCTGCCGATCGGCACCGCCCTCCCCGCCGGAGAGAAAGCGACGATCGGCGTCCGCCCGGAAATGATCCTGCCCGGCGCGGTCTCGGGCCAGTCGGCGGACCAGGTCCCGCTTCCGGCGAAGCTGCGGCGCAGCGAGCATCTCGGCTCCGAGAAGATCCTGCATTTCGATGTTCCCTCGCTCCCTGGGATCTTGGTGACCTCGCGCATAGGCGCGGGCGTGCCGGACGGTGAGGTCGAGAACACCGAACTCTTGTTCCATCCCTCGGCCTGCCATGTCTTCGATGCCGCCGGAAACCGCGTGGAACCCCAAGTTTCCCAAGACGCGGCCACCGCCGCCAAGGGAAAGCTGCGCCTCGCAGAGGGAGCGCGCGCATCATGAGCCTGACCGCGGTCCCCGCTCCGCCCGCCCGGCCCGGTGCCCGGCAGGCCTTCATCGAGAGGCTGGTCGCCGGCGGCTTCGCGCTGCCTGCCCTGCTTTTGCTGGTGCTGACGATTCTCGTGCCGCTCGGCGTGCTCGGTTATCTCAGTTTCACCGACTACGAGCTCGGCGAGGTCGATGTCCATTATGTCGGCCTGCAAAACATCACCGACGCGCTGACCGATCCGGAATTCCGCCGCGCACTCAAGAACACGCTCGTCTACGTCGCGATCGTCCTGCCCGGCTCGGTGATCCTGTCGCTGCTCGTCGCCGTCCTCGTTCACCGCCGCAAGCGCACCCGCTCACTCTACGAAATCATCTACTTCCTGCCTGTGACCTCGACCTTCATCGCCATGGCGACCGTGTGGCAGTTCCTGCTGCACCCCAGCCTCGGCCCGGTGAGCGCGGTGCTGCGCTGGCTCGGCATCGGCGAGGTCGCCTTCCTGAGCAATCCCTCGCTGGCGCTGCCGACGCTTGCCGTGATCGGCATCTGGCAACTGGTCGGCTTCAATATGATCCTGTTCCTGGCCGGCCTCTCGACCATTCCAAAGGACCTCTACGAAGCCGCCGAGATCGACGGCTGCGGCGGCGAAATCGACCGCTTCCTGACGATCACGTGGCCGCTGCTGGGACCGACGACCATGTTCGTCATCGTCACCAGTTCGATCACCGCCTTCAAGGTGTTCGACACGGTGGCGGTGCTGACCCATGGCGGTCCGGTGGGATCGACCGAGGTCCTGCTCTACAAAGTCTACCTCGAAGGCTTCCAGTACTTCCGCATGGCGTATGCGTCGGTCCTCACCTTCATCTTCCTCATTTTCATTCTGGTCTTCTCGATCCTCCAGACCGTCGTCATGGACCGCAGGGTGCATTACTGATGACCGACACAACCATCACTGCTCCCGCGATGACGGGCACAACAACCACACCAGCTGGCTCCGCCGGCCGGCGCTTCGCCTCTCTGTTCATCACTCACGGCATCCTGATCACCGGCGCGGCCTTCATTCTCCTGCCTTTCCTGTGGATGCTGGTGACCTCGATCAAGCCGCCGGAAGAGGTGTTCAACGCCCAGCTCAGGATCTGGCCGAAGCATTTCTACGGCTTCGAGAATTATGCGATGGCGCTGACCAGCGCGCCGCTGCTGCGCTTCGCTCTCAACGGCGTCATAGTGTGCGGCGGCATCCTCATCATCCAGCTTCTGGTCGCCATCCCATGCGCCTACGCGTTGGCCAAGCTGAAGTTCCCGGGCCGCAACCTGCTTTTCGTCCTCGTCCTGCTCGGCCTATGCGTGCCCGAACAGGTGCCGGCGCTGCCGATCTACATCGCGCTGGCGAAGATGGACCTGCTGAATACCTATTTCGCCATGATGGTGCCCTTCTTCCTCTCAGTCTTCGCGATCTTCCTGTTCAGGCAGTTTTTCCGTTCCTTCCCCGACGACATCATTCATGCCGCGCGGCTCGACGGGATGAGCGAGTTCGAGATCGTGTGGCGCATCGTCACGCCCAGCGCCATGCCGGCGATCGCCGCCTTCGCGGTGTTTTCCTTCGTCGCGCACTGGAACGACCTCTACTGGCCGCTAATCGTCATATCCGACGTCAACCTGGCGCCGCCGCCGCTCGGCATGATGTTCTTCTCGGACGCCGAAGCCGGCACCAACTACGGCGCACTGACGGCCGCCGCGACCATCCTGACCGCGCCTCTGCTGCTCGCGTTCCTGTTCGCACGCCGCCGCTTCATCGAGGGCGTCACGATGACCGGCGTGAAATAAAACTGACAACTGGCGCGGCTAGAAGCCCGGTCGCGCCGTTCCCCCACACCTTTCGCGGGGCAAGGCGGCATCATCGCCTCAAGAGCATCGGGCAAATCGCATAACCGGAGGAAAGCCTTAATGAAATTCCTGTCAAAGATCATCGCGGCCTCGGCCGTATTGCTGGGAGCGGCGTCGACAGCGCTGGCCCAGTCTCCCGTGACGCTCGACGTCTACTACGCATTCCCGGCCTTCGCGAAGTTCCATGAGCCGCTGGCCGCGGAATTCATGAAGGAACATCCCGACATCAAGATCCAGTTCCGCGCGCCGGCGGCCAGCTACGACGAAGGCCACCAAGCCATGCTGCGGGCCTCCATCACCAACAACCTGCCCGACGTCTATTATTCGGGCTATCACGTCCTGCATGAATTGGTCGGCAAGCTGAAGGCGCGCAACCAGATATTGGACCTCGGCACGATGATGGACGCTGAGTCGAAGGAATGGCGCGACGCCAACTACGCCGACAACATTCTCGACCTCGGCCGGGTGGACGGCAAGCTCTACGGACTGGCCTTCAACGCTTCCATGCCGATCATGTTCTACAATGCCGACCTGGTTAAAAAGGCCGGCGGCGATCCCGACAACATGCCTACCGACTGGCCGGGCATTATGGAACTCGCCAAGAAGATCAAGGCCACCGGTTCCGGCATCGCCGGCCTCGCCTACAATATTCATGACTGGCCCGACGAATGGCTCTGGGACGCCATGTTGATGCAAGGTGGGGGCGAGCTGACCAAGGACGGCAAAGTGGCCTTCGGCGACGAGCACGGCCTGAAGGCGCTGGAATATTTCCGCAGCTTCGTCACCGATGCCGGCATGCCGTTGATCGACTGGGATCAGTCGCGCCAGGCCTTTATCGCCGGCCAGATTGGCATCTTCTTCGATACGCCTGCCCGTCTCAGCCAGGATACCGAACTGATCGGCGACCGATTCAAGCTGCGTACCGCGGTCTTCCCGGTCGACGACAAGGAAAAGGGTGGCCTGCCCACAGGCGGCAACGCGGCGGTGATCACTGCCTCCGACCCGGCAAAGCAGAAGGCGGCCTGGGAATTCCTTAAATTCGTCACCGGCCCCAAGGCGCAGGAGCAGGTCGTGAAGATGAGCGGCTACCTCCCGACCAACAAGGCCGCCACCGGGACCGACTATCTCGGCCCGTTCTACGAAGCGAACCCGAATTACGCCACCGTTGCCAAGCAGATGGCACTGTCGCGCCCGTGGCCCGGCTATTCGGCGGGCAACACGGTCCGCATCTGGCGCACCCAGCGCGAGATCATCAGCAAGGTCATGAGCGGCGACGTATCCATCAAGGACGGGCTCGACAGCCTCGTCTCCGAAACACAGGCACTCATGAAATAAGTCGCCATGCCACGCGCGCCGGCCGGCTTCGGCTGGCGCGCCCTTTTTAAGGTGGCGCCGATGTGGCGCCCTTCTTGTGTCAGCCCTCCCTTCACACTGCCGGACCTCCCGATGCTCATTGCACAGATCAGCGATTTTCATATCCGACCCGACGGCCAGATGGCCTATGAGGGTCTCCAGACCAACACCATGACTCGTCGCGCCATCGCGACCGTCGCCGCGCTCGATCCGGCGCCCGATTGCGTCCTCGTCACCGGCGATCTCGCCGATTGCGGTCGCCCGGAAGAGTATGCGCTGGTCGCCGACATGCTGTCGGCCCTGCCCATGCCCGTCTTCGTCATTCCTGGCAACCACGACCGGCGTGAGACAATGCGCGAGGTGATGGCGCCGAAATTCCCCTATCTGAGCCAGTCGCCGGATTTCCTGCATTATACGATCGAGGACCTTCCGGTCCGCCTTATCGGGCTGGACACGGTGCAGCCGGGCGAGGACGGTGGTGCGATCTGCGAGCGGCGCGAAGCCTGGCTCGGTGAGCGTCTCGCCGAGGGCGACGGCCGCCCGACCTTCGTCTTCATGCACCATCCGCCCTTTCCCGTCGGCGTGCACGGCATGGACATCATGATGTGCGTCGTCGGCGACGGCTTCCGCGACATGATCAGGTCCCACGCCGAAATCGAGCGTGTGGCCTGCGGGCACTATCACCGGCCCATCACCACGCGCTTTGCCGGCACGGTCGGCTTCGTCGCGCCGGGCGTCGCGCACCAGGTCGCGCTCGATCTTCGTCCGGGCGAGCCCAATCGCTTCATCTTCGAACCGCCGGCTTTCGCCCTGCACGCCTGGTCGCCGCAGACCGGTGTCGTTTCGCACGTCGTCCCGATCGGCGATTTCGGCCCCGCCCACGATTTCATCACCGATGTCGACTACCCCGGGAAAAACGAAACATGAGCGACTACCGTCAAATCCTGAAAGACGCCGATGCCATCGCACGCAAGGCAGCCGCGACGTTGATGTCGATGCGCGAGGAGCGCCTCGACGTCACGCGCAAGGAAGGGCTGGATATTGTCACCGCCGCCGATCTCGCTTCGGAGCGCATTGTCATCGACGGGCTGCGCGCGCTTACGCCGCAAGCTTCCATCCTGTCGGAAGAAGCCGGCACGACGGGAATCTTGGGCGAAAGCCGCTGGATCGTCGACCCGCTCGACGGCACGATAAACTACGCGTCCGGCCTGCCGTGGTTCTCCGTCACCATGGCCTATCAGGAGCAGAGTGTGACGAAGGTCGGCCTGACCGTCGCGCCCGCCGCCGGCTTCGAGGCGCACTACACCAGCGAGGGGATCGCGACCGTCAACGGCAAGACGGCCAATGTGTCGACAACTGCAAGACTGGCCGATGCGGTCATTGCCGTCGTGCTGACGTCGCACTTTTCGGCCGAGGAGGTGGCGCGCACCGCAGAGATCGTGCGGCGGCTCGGCGTCGGCGCGCGCGGCGTGCGCGTTATCGTCTCAGGGGCCTTTGAATATTCGATGGTCGCTGCCGGCCAGCTCGATGCGGCGGTTTCGATCAAGGCCGACGTCGTGTCCTACGCGGCTGCCATGCCGCTGCTACGCGCAGCAGGAGGCAAGGTCACCACGCTTTCAGGTGTCGACTCCACAGACGAGGACACGCAGAAGGTCGGCTCGAACGGGCTCATTCACGACGAACTTCTTGAAGCGCTACGCGGCCTGTGACACCTGGCGCGCAAACCGGAGCGAGCATGCAAGACACATTGATCATATTCGACTGCGACGGCGTGCTGGTCGACAGCGAACCGCTGGCGGCGCTTGCCTACGGGCGGGTCTATTCGAAACACGGCATGGAACTCGACCCGCAGGCGGTCCTGCAATGCGTCGGCATGAAGCAGACCGACATCCTGGAGCGCATCAGACTCACGACCGGCCATCGTCTTGAGGAGCATCAGACCACGGATTTATGGGACGAGGTGAAAGCGCTCTTCACCGAAAGTCTGCAGCCGATGGCGGGCCTGAAGCCCTTCCTTGAACAGCTGTCCAATCCCCGCTGCGTCGCCTCATCCTCCTCGCTGGAGCGGATACATCACAGCCTTTCGGTCACAGGGCTCGCGAGATTCTTCGGCGAGAACATATTCTCATCGTCAATGGTCGCGCGCGGGAAGCCCGCCCCCGACATCTTCCTGTTCGCCGCGGATCAGATGAGTATCGAACCGAAGCACTGCGCGGTTGTCGAGGACTCGCCTTTCGGCGTGCAGGGCGCAGTCGCCGCCGGCATGACGGCGATCGGCTTCATCGGCGGCGGCCACACCTATCCGGGGCATGCCGAGAAACTGCGCGTGGCCGGCGCCCGAACCATCTGCGCCGACTGGGACGAAGTCGCGCGCGAACTCGTTTCTCTGGAGTTGATCGCACCCGTCTCCGTTTAGATTTCAGGCCCAGCGAAAGCCAGGCAGCAGATAATCCGGCACCGCCCTTTCCTGCTCGACACCCTCGAAAGCGCCGCGTCGCCGTGGCTCTCGTAGTAGAAGCGCCTGACAGTCGCATCCTTGATGGTCCGATTCATCCTCTCGACTTGGCCGTGGCGTCAGACGGGAGCGGAGAGTGCGGCGGCGATCCTGTAGTGGCTTCTCGGATCAATGGACTTGAGGTGGGAACGGCGGGACATTGCTGCCCTGGCTCTGCTTCGCACGACGTCAGCCGCACGGAAGACTAGCAGCACCAGCAGCCGAAGTTGGTCCAAAAAGAGGCCGTGCCGTTGACGATCACCGCACCGGCTGAGCCAACGAATCGTCCAATTGCACCGTCGCCGCCACGCCCTGACGAGCGCGAGGCCGCCTTAGATTTCTTTGCTTTCTCTTTTTCACTTGACGCGGTTCTTCGTTTGAAAGCGCACCCGTCACGCAGTCGACCACGTTGAACGCAACAAAGTCCGCTTCCAATTGCTCGGCGAGGCCCGCCGCATCCTCCCTGGGCTTGTCATGGGTGTCGTGCCAGAGCGCGATTCCGATGCGTGCACGCGGTGCGAGTCGCCTCAAGCGCCTCACGACGAACACCGCGTGTTTGAACGAATCGCGGTTGAGGAAGCCCACGACGACTGCGTCGCGAGCTTCAAGCGGAAGTTTCCGGATCCGCGCGGGGAGGAGGTCACGGTGGCTCGCGGCCACGCAATCCGCACCCTCGATCGAAATGACCTGCGCGAGCATCGCAGCGGCCACATCGTCGAGGTCTCCGCGCCCGCCGATACACAGCACTGACTTCCCAGCACCATCCGGGAGATCAGGCGCAAACTCGGCTTGATCCTCATCCTCTTCGCCCGGATCCGCGCTCGCGCCTTCTTTTTCCGCGTGCTCGTCTTCTTCCTCTTCTTCTTCCTCCGCGGCGATCTCGTTGAGGTTGGCCACCAGGGTGCGGGCGTTTTCGGCAAGGTTCGCCAACTGACTTGCCGTCAGTGCGCCCCGAGCCCGGTCCTGTTCACCAAGCAGCAACGCCGGAATCGCAACCGTGCTGTGGAACTCGATCAGGTATTTCTCCTCGAGCATTTCTTCCGCGTTGTCGGTGGCTTCGTCGATATCGTCGGCAAGAAGCCGCTGGTACAGACGCTCCTTCGGGTCAAGCACCGGCTCATCGCCAAACAGGATCTGCAGGAATTCGAACTGGGGCACGTGCCGTCCAAGCACGACAAGGCAGACGGTCAACGGCGTCGACAGCACCAAGCCGACCGGGCCCCATAGCCAAGCCCAGAAAACGGCGGCTACGATGATCGCCAGCGGCGAGAGGCCCGTGTGCGAGCCGTAAAGCCAGGGCTCGACGATGTTGCTGATTACGAGCTCTGCCAAGATGAAGAGAGCGCCAGTCCATACCAGTAAGCTCCAGCCGGGAGCCACTGCGAAGGCAAGAAACAAAGGTATCACCGCCGCGATAACCGGACCGATAAAGGGTACGAAACGCAAGACAACGGCCAACATGCCCCATAGCAGGGCATTGGGAATGCCAAGAAACCAAAGACCTATCGCAAGGGGCACGCCGTAAACGATGTTCACGACCAATTGCATGAGCAGATATTGTCCGACGCGACTGCCTGCATCCTGCAATGCCTGGGTCGTGCGATGGAGATCGCTGTAGCCCACAAGGCGGATGAATCGATCCCGCAATTCTTCACGCTCGAGCAGCATGAAAATCACCACGATGATGACAAGGCCGGTCGTGGCGAGTGGTCCGATCAGCGGCTCGATGATGTTCCTCAGCGTCTCTATCGGACGCTGGGGCGAGAATATCTGAACCAGAAGCGGATCCTGCTGCTTCGTGGTTTGCTCCACATCTGCCTGCCCGCTGGATTGGGATTTGTTTATCTCAGTGTTGACGCGCTCGAACACCTTGCCGAGCCGGCTGATAAGGCCGTCTTCGGATCCTGTTTCTTTCAAAGTCCGAATCTTCTCGAGGATGTTGGATTGGTATGTCGGAATGTCCTGCGCGACCTGGCTCACCTGCGTGGCAACGATCAGGCTGAACAGCGACACGAGGACGAAGGCCGATGCAACCGCGCCAAGCACAGCGATCATTCGCGGCAGCTTCAACTTTCGGAGCAAAGAAACAATCGGCGCCAACGCAAATGTGAGAAGGACCGCTATTGCCAATGGCAGCAGGACCTCCTTGGCGACGTAAAGAATGGCGACGGTAGCAATCATCGCCACGACGGTTGCCAACTTCGATGTCATAAAAGCAGGGGGCATGATGGGACCTATCTGCAATCTCGCGATTTAGAGGACGGCCATGGCCTAACCGCGCAAAGCGTGCGCTGGTCCATATACTGGCACCTCCTCAGCTTCTGGCCAATGACCTGGTTCGTTACACCGCATGTGTGATGATCTCGAACTTTTGCAGGGCATGTAGCCCAAAGGTGTGGATCATCGGAACATCCGCGGCGTCCCTCGCAGGCCCAAAAGATTTCTTTGGCGGCGTGCTTCCTACCCGGCTGGCAATGACCAAGGTCATCACGCATGGCGTGACCGGCGCGTCCGTATTTCGGCCTGGTGACTGGCCAGCGGAATTCGCTGAACGGATCAGCGCTGCGGTTTTGCCGGGTTACAACACGTTCTCCCGAGCCGACACTTTGAAAGCGGCGGATTGTCGGCCGCAGCCGACGCTACCGTGCATTTTCAGCGAGAGGATCCCGACGAGGGTGCCATCACGCGCTACACGGCGGTTACGCGGAAATCCGTTTAGCGATGATCAAGGGAGTGATTGACGAACTCAAAAGCAGGCACCGAAAACCGGTCGAAGCTCGAGTTTGGAAAAGGGCGGCAAGCCGATCGTCGATGGCGAACTCGACTTGGATGCGCTCTCGATGGGGTCGCCGGTTCGACGGCAGACGGCCGTCATATCGGCTTGCCTGGAATCAAGGAACATGGGGGGGAGTCTTTTGTTCGGGAGTTACAGAACCGGATCGATGGGAGCGACTGAAAATGAGACAAGACATTGTGGCTGGCGCGAACTTCCCCGACTACGTTCTTCCCGACCACACCAAGACACCACGGCGGCTGTCGGACCTGCAGGGCGACCAGCTGATGATCGTGATGCTGACGCGTGGGTTCTTCTGTCCGAAAGACCGGCAGCAAATGCTCGAACTGGTGCGGTTTCACTCGCAATTGGTCGTCGGCTACACACAGCTCGTCACGATCACCACGGATGATTGGCATACGACCAACAACTACCGCCAGCAGACCTCCGCGCCCTGGCCCTTTCTTTATGACGAGGAACGGCTCGTGCAGAAGGACCTGGACATCAAGGAATACACCGACACCACGCACGACGTGATGATCCCGCACACGATCGTGCTCGGGCGGGACCTCGAAGTCTTCAAGGTCTACAACGGTTACTATTACTGGGGCCGCCCCTCCACCGCCGAATTGCACGCAGAACTGCGCGAACTGGCGCGAAGGACCTATCGCGACTGGGACATCACCGAACCCGAGCTGCGGGAGAAATGGAAGAAAGGCGATAAATCCGACTTCTACCCCTATGGCGGGAATTCCATCTCCATGGACACACTCATGCTCCAGATGGCCGGCGCGGTCGACCAATATGCCGGTCGGGCAAAGAGAAGCTGAACGGAGGAAGCCAGCATCGCTCGCGGCGGTCTTCTCCCAGTCACGCTTTTTGTCCAGCCGCGCTTGGTAAACGAACTTTTTTCCGATCCGGGCCTGCTACTGGATTTCCGCTTCCGCAACAGGGCCATCCTTTTCTATCTCGGAGAGCTTTCGACGCTTTCGCTGCGCGAATTCCTGCGGATTTCGCACGTCTTCGTGACGCACATGCATATGGATCACTTCAGCGGTTTCGACCGCCTGCGCAGGCTGTCGCTTTACAGCGCAAGCCCGGAAGTCCACGGTCAAAATTTTATTGAGCAACATCACTTGTTTAGAGGAAAGCCGATGGTACCGTTGGCTGGGATCGAACCAGCGACCTCCGGATCCACAATCCGGCGCTCTAACCAGCTGAGCTACAACGGCACGTCTGCCTGAGCGGGATCGGCGGAACATAGTCCCCTCGAGCGCTCTGTCGTTCGGCGATGCGTCCTTACGGGCTTATGGATTTTAATTCAAGGCTTTTGCAAAGCAAAGGTCACTTGCCCACATGGAAGCGGATCTGCGGACAAGAAAAAGGCCGGCGGGAGGAGGTGCCGGCCTTTTCCTGTTACGAGCCAGCGGGAGGAGGTGCTGGCTGGTCACCCCGGAGGCGGAGGGAGGAGGTTCCGCCGACCGGGTATTCGTTGATGCCCGCCATCATACACACGATCATTTCGAAGAAAATGCGACCTTTTGTTACATCTTCTGATCATGCGCAAATATTAGGCGGTCTTGATGTCCTTCATCGCCTTCTCGAAAACGGTCTTGATCGGCTTGGAGACATCCTCGGCCGCCTTGGAGGCGACGGTCTGGAACTCCTTGGCTTGCTCGACGGTCATTTCGACGCGCTTGCGCAGGAACGCGGTCTGCAGCTCCACGACTTCCGACAGCGATTTGGCGCCGATCAGCGCCTCGAGATGCGAAAAGCCCGCTTCGGCATTGGCGCGCAGTGCGGCAACGGTCTTGAGCGACAGGTCGCTGGAAACGGTCTTGGCGGACTCGTATGTGGATTCCAGGGCCTTCTGGGTCTCCTCGGCGCCAGTCTTGAGCTTGGCGTAAGCCTCCTTCGACTGCTCGACGCCCTTCTCGGCGAAAGCGCGGATCTGGTCGGTGGCCTTGGAAGCGTCAAAGCTCGGGAATTCAACGTTTTCGATGGTCTCGGCAGTCTTGGTCCTGGACATTTTCCATCCTTTTCAGCGGTAGCGGCTTTGACGGAAAGCCGTCTCGTTCATGTATGATGGCAATATAAAGGCAATTTTTGTGCATTGCAATATCTTTGTTGCACTGCACCATAGATTCCGTTTCGGCCGTTAACCAAGAGCCGAAATTCAGGCCTATGCACGTTCTGGCTTGTGGACCTTCGCGCCGCCGGCTTTTATTAACAAAGCGTTAACTGCAAAAATGCCCGCTGCATGAGGATTTCGCCAGCGCATGCCGTCCGAATATTCCTTTCTCGACGTCGCCGTGCTCGACGCGGTCCGCCAGCGCTTCGCCGCCGGCGACGCGATCGCGATCCTGTCGGCGAATCTGGAGCAGGTGATCTGGGCCAATGGACCGGGTGCCGCGGTGTTCGGCTATCCCGACATCGAAAGCATCATCGGCGCCGAGGCACGGCTGCCGCTGATCGCCCGCCGCCAGATCATGGCAACCAGTGGATTTCCCGACATCGGCAGCGACCGCACCATCACGGTCAGGCTGGCGACCGGCATGTCCAGCCGCGCCATCGGTTTCCTTGCAAGTGCTGTGGCGCTGCCCGACGGCGAGAACGCCATCATGCTGGCGGTGCCGGCGGCCCAGACCGGCTCGCGCAGTGCAGCCGAGATTGCCGGCAGGGCCATCAGCGGCTTCACGGAAGATGGCCATTTCATCGCCTTCATCGACGCCAGCGGCAATGTCGAAGCGGCATCGGAGAGCTTTTCGCAGCTCGGCATCGAGCCCGCGACGCTGGCCGCGCTGGTGGCCGACGTCGCGAATGAGGGCGACCGCATCGTCAAGCGGCTGGTTCCGGGCGGCGGCACATCCTATCCGGCGGGTCTCGCCCGGCTGACGCCTGAGCGGCATTTGCTGGTGGTGATCGACGAAAACAGGCTCGACGACGGTGCGCTGGCGGAGGGGACTCCAGCGGCCGAGCGTTCCGAAGGACGTGACCGCTCACAGGCCGCCGCCAAGGATATCTCGGAACCGGAGGCACAAGCCGCTGCCGAAGCGGCCGTGCAGGAACCGGCGGCGGCAGAATCCGGACAACCGGCGGCAAACGGTACGCGGGCACAGCACGACCATTGGTATTTCAATGCCGACGAGGACGGGAGGCATGCGCGCGGCCCAGCCGCGCCGGACGCCGAAGCCGTGACCTCGCCAGCTGCCGACGAAGGTCCGGCCGAGGACACGAAGCGCGATGCCCAGGCTCCATCTGTTCCGGCAGCCCCGGCTGCCAGGACCGTGGATCGCACGGCGGCGCCGTTGCGTTTCGTCTGGCGCACCGACGCCGAGGGCAGGTTCAGCGCGCTGTCGCCGGAATTCGCCGACGTCGTCGGCAAGCCGGCAGCGGATGTCATCGGCCGGCGCTTCAGGGACGTCGCGGCGGCCTTCGGGCTGGATGCGTCCGGCGAGATCGCCGGTCTCCTGGAGCGGCGCGACACCTGGTCCGGCCGTTCCGTGCTGTGGCCGGTCGTCGGCACGGACCTGAAGATCCCGGTCGACCTGGCGGCCCTGCCGGTCTATGGCCGCAGCCGTGCCTTCGAGGGCTTCCGCGGTTTCGGCGTCGCCCGCGCCGGCGACGCCGTCGTCGATCCTGAAGCGATCGGCATGGCGCTGGTGCCCAACAGCGAGGCACCCCCGGCGTCGGAACCGGTCGAACCCGCACCCGAGGAACCGAAGACCGAGGAGTTGAAGCCATCGGACCCGTTCCGGGGCGAGGTGCCGGCGCTGACCATCGTGCCGAAGCCTGAACGCCGCTTTGCCGACAAGGTGATCCGTCTGGCCGAACATCGCCAGCCGGCTAACGACAAGGGTCTGTCGACCCTGGAACGCAGCGCCTTCCGCGAGATCGGCGAGCGGCTGAAGAAGGAAAGCAGCCCGGCCGAGCCGGAGGCCGAAAGACCGGGTCCGGACGATGCCGGGCAACCGGAGGCGGCAACGCCGGCGGGGCCGTCCGAGAAACCAGCGGACGCCCGCAAAAACCTTGCGCCAAAGGGCGAAGCCGCACCGGCCGAGCCGTCCGAAACCGATGTCGATGCCGAGGATGCAGAGGACCTCGCCCGGCTCGATGGCGAACGGCCGGACAAAACGGCTGATGAGGAGCCCGCCGACACGGTAGCCGGAGTGACGGGTTCGCTGCTCGACTATGCCGAGCGGAGCGAGGAACCAGCGCCGATCGCCGACAACAATGACGAGACCCCGGCTTCCGAACCGGCGGCGGCGCAGACGGAACGGGAGAGCGAAGAGCCCGTCGCGGCGGCAGGCGAACCGACCGTCGCCGGCGCCAACGATGACATTGCCGACGACGAGAGCATGACATCGGCCGATTTTCGCGATGCCGAGGACAGTGAGGACTGGGTCGGGGACGAGGAAGCGTCCGCATCCGATGAGCAGGCCGCGACCGCCGAGGGGGCCGCCGGCACAAGCGACGCGGTGGAGGCTCCGGTCGAGCGGCCACGCCTCAAAGTGCCTCCGCTCAAGCTCGAAGGGTTCGTGCCGTCGGCCTTTGCGGTCGGAGACGAGAGCAAGGCTCCCGACACCTCGCTCCTGAGCAAGCTACCCGTGCCGCTGCTCATCCATTCCGGGGATGAACTTCATTACGCCAACGAGGAGTTTCTCGTCCTGACAGGCTATGAGACGCTCGATGAACTGGCGGATGCCGGCGGGCTGGGCGCGCTGTTTGCCGACCCCTATGGCCATGATGGCGCCGCCGAGGGCGCCGACCGGGCGTTGCGGCTGAAGACGCATGGCGGGCAGGAATTTCCAATCGAGGCTATCCTGCGCTCGGTGCCGTGGCGCGACGGCAAGGCGCTGATGCTGGTGGTGCGCCGTTCGGGCGAGGATGAGGCACCGGCGGCACTGCATGCGGCCGGCGACGAGCAGACGCAGCCCGATATTTCCGAGCTCAAGGCGCGCATCGCGGAGATGCGCACCATCATCGATACCGCCACCGACGGTGTCGTGCTGATCGGCCGTGACGGCGCGATCCGTTCCATAAGCCGTCCAGCCGAGGCGCTGTTCGGCTTCGACAGCGACGACGTGACCGGCAAGCCGTTCGCCTCGCTGTTTGCCATCGAAAGCCAGCGCGCAGCGCGCGATTATCTCGACGGCCTGTCCGAGCCCGGCGTGGCGAGCGTCCTGAACGACGGCCGCGAAGTCATCGGCCGCGAGGCGCAGGGCCGCTTCATTCCGCTGTTCATGACCATCGGCCGGCTGCCCAACGACAGCGGCTTTTGCGCGGTGGTGCGCGACATCACGCAGTGGAAGAGGGCCGAGGAGGACCTGACCCAGGCGCGTGCGGTGGCCGAGCGCGCCTCCTCGCAGAAGACGGATTTCCTCGCCCGCATCAGCCACGAGATCCGCACGCCGCTCAATGCCATCATCGGCTTTTCCGAACTGATGGTGGACGAGAAATTCGGGCCGGTGGCCAATGACCGCTACCGCGATTACCTGCGCGATATCAACCGATCGGGCAATCATGTGCTCGATCTCGTCAACGACCTTCTCGATATCTCCAAGATCGAGGCCGGCCAGCAGGAAATGGCCTATGAAGCGGTGTCGCTCAACGACACACTGGCCGAGACGGTGGCGATGATGCAGCCGCAGGCCAACCGCGAGCGCGTCATCATTCGCTCCAGCTTCGCGTCGCGACTGCCGGAAGTGGTGGCGGACCTGCGCAGCGTGCGCCAGATTGCCCTCAACATCCTGTCGAACGCCATCCGTTATACCCAGGCCGGCGGCCAGGTGATCGTCTCGACCGCCTATGAGACATCAGGCGATGTCGTCATGCGCGTGCGCGACACCGGCATCGGTATGAGCCAAGCCGAGATCGAGCAGGCGTTGAAGCCCTTCAAACAGATCAATGCATTGAAACGGGGGCGCGGCGACGGCACCGGTCTCGGGCTGCCGTTGACCAAGGCGATGGTTGAAGCGAACCGCGCCCGTTTTATCATCACCTCGACGCCTGGCGAAGGAACCCTGGTCGAGATCGCGTTCCCGTCGACGCGCGTGCTTGCGGAATAGGCAAGCTCCCGTCCATCCAACCGCCTGAAAAAGAAAAGGCGCCCAACAGGACGCCTTGAAAGATGGGATTTGCTGTCACAACGGGGGCTTGAGCGAATTCAGATCCTCCGGGGGCTGAGGAACGGGATTTCTCCCTCAAGTTACGTGCGACTATCGACGCCGGGCCTTAACAAGTCCTTACCAGGTCCCGAAAAAATTTACGAATGTGTACCACTCGTGAAATCTAGGTAAATTCGCGCGGCAGATTTGATTAACCATGCCGGGCGGGGCGGTCACTCGGCCAATTGCGGCAGGTTTCTGAACAGCTCGAGCGCCTCGGGATTGGCGAGCGCCTCCTTGTTCTTGATGGCGCGGCCATGCACGACGTCGCGCACCGCAAGCTCGGTGATCTTGCCCGATTTGGTGCGAGGAATGTCTGACACGGCGATGATCCTGGCCGGCACGTGGCGCGGGCTGGCGCCGGCGCGGATTTTCGCCCGGATGCGCTTCTCCAGATCCTCGTCGAGCTGAACGCCGGCGGCCAGCCGCACGAACAGCACCACGCGCACGTCATTGTCGAAATCCTGGCCGATACAGAGCGCCTCCAGGATTTCCGGCATCTGCTCGACCTGATTGTAGATCTCCGCCGTACCAATGCGCACACCTCCCGGATTGAGCGTCGCGTCGGAGCGGCCATGGATGATCATGCCGCCATGAGCGGTCCACTCGGCGAAGTCGCCATGGCACCAGACATTGTCGAAACGCTCGAAATAGGCAGCCCGGTATTTCTTGCCCTCGGGGTCGTTCCAGAAGCCGATCGGCATTGCCGGGAACGCCTTGGTGCAGACCAGTTCGCCTTTCTCCTGCCTGACCGGCTTGCCGTCGTCGTCCCAGACGTCGACAGCAAGGCCGAGGCCTGGTCCCTGGATCTCGCCGGTCCATACCGGTTCAGTCGGGACGCCGAGGACGAAGCAGGAAACGATGTCGGTGCCGCCGGAGACCGATGCCAGATGCACATTCTTCTTGATCCCGTCGTAGACGAAGCGGAAATCCTCGGGCGACAGCGGCGAGCCCGTCGAGGAGATGGCGCGCACGGTCGACAGATCATGGCTTTGGATCGGCTTGAGGCCGGCCTTGCGTACCGAATCGATGAATTTCGCCGAGGTGCCGAAGAAGGTCATCTTCTCGGCGTCGGCGAAGTCGAACAGCGCATTGCCGTTGGGATAGAAGGGCGAGCCGTCATAGAGCAGCAGCGTCGCGCCCGAAGCGAGGCCCGACACCAGCCAGTTCCACATCATCCAGCCGCAGGTGGTGAAGTAGAAGAAGCGGTCGCCGTCGAGCAGGCCTGCGTGCAGGCGATGTTCCTTGAGGTGCTGGATCAGCGTTCCGCCGGCCGAATGGACGATGCATTTGGGAATACCGGTCGTTCCGGACGAGAACAGGATGTAGAGCGGATGCGCGAACGGCAGCCGCTCGAAGGTGACCTGCCTGACCGCGAAGGGCGACAGCGCCTCTTCCATCGCCACGGCCTTATCGATCGTATCAGCGACATCGGCCGAGGTGCCGAGATAGTCAACGACCACCACCTTGCGGACAGTGTCCAGCTTTGCGGCCACCGCGGCGATCTTGTCGGCGACCTCGATCGCCTTGCCGTTGTACCAGTAACCATCGGGAACGATGAAGACGACGGGTTCGATCTGCCCGAACCGGTCGAGAACGCCCTGCTCGCCGAAATCCGGTGAGCAGGACGACCACACCGCGCCGATAGAGGCGGTCGCGAGCATCGCGGCGACTGTTTCCGGCATGTTGGGCATCATCGCAGCGATACGGTCGCCTTTCTTGACCTTGAGCGACAAGAAGAGTTGCTGGAAGCGCGAGGTGAGCGCATGCAGTTCGTTCCAGGACAGCCGGCGCTCGACCTTGTCCTCGCCGCGAAACACGATCGCCTCTCCTGCTCCGGTCTTCTTCAGGAGGTTCTCGGCGAAATTCACCATCGCGTCGGGAAAGAAGGCCGCTCCCGGCATCTTCTCGCCAGCGACGAGCACACGCTCACTTTCGGCGCTGCCCTTGTCGCCGACGATGCCGCAAAAATCCCAGACCAGGCTCCAGAACGCTTCGCGGTCCGCCACCGACCAACGGTGAAGGTCGGCATAGGAAGTCACGGATATGCCGCTTTTTGCAGCGGCGGCCTTCATGAAGGCGGTCAGCGGCGCAGCGTCAATCTGGTCCTGCGTCGGGGTCCAGAGTGGTACTTCGGCAGCCATGATGGGTCCTCCCAGGATCGCCACCGCTTATGCATATTGCGCCGCAGCAGAGCAAGATTTTGTTCGGCCGAGGCGTCCAGATGTGCGCAAATGCCATCGCCGGGCCATAAAGACTTGAAATGCCTCGACCCTAAGTCGTAGTGACGACTAGAAGTCGTAGTGACGACTGGAAGTCGTGGTGACGACCGGGTTTACACCCGCCGGACGATTTTTGTCGGAACGAAAGCATACGGGGCGATATGCCATCATCTTTGATCCGACGCGGAACATGGGCGATCGGCGCTGCCGTGATCGTCATCGCGCTGGTGGTCGCCGCCCTGCCGCTGATCGCTTCGACGCGTATCGTGCGCGATCGTATCGCCTGGGAATTGAGTGCCTGGAGCGGTTTCCGGGTTGCCATCGAAGGCTCGCCGCGCATCGAGGTCTGGCCGAACTTCCGGGCGATCCTGACGGATGTGACGCTTTCGAAGTGGACCGACGTCGACGCACCGCCGGTCGTCGAGGCCGAACGGGTCGAGGTCGACCTCTCGGCCATGGCGGCGCTGCGCGGCGACGTGGTGTTTTCCACGGCGCGGCTGGTGCGGCCGACGATCAGGGTCCAGCGCACGGCGAGCGGCCTGTTCCTGCCCACCGCTCCGACCGGCGGCCGCATCGCACGCGCCATCGACGTGGCGCGCGGCGTGGTCGGTGCGGACCCCGCCAAACCCGATCTTGACAAGCTACCGGCCGACACTTTCGGCACGGTGGAGTTCAGGGACGGCCGCATGGTGGCGTCCGTCAACGGCAAGGACGAAGAGGTGCTGAGTAGCCTGAGCGGCCAGGCGACATGGGCGGCGATGAACAGCAATGCGACGCTCTCGGCGACCGGCATCTGGCGCGGCGAAAGCGTCGCCGTGGATGCCGCATCGCCGAAGCCGCTGGTGTTATTTGCCGGCGGCATGGCGCCGCTCACCCTGTCGTTCAAGGCGGCGCCCGCCACCTTCTCCTTCGACGGCACGGCCAGCATGTCCGAAAACGCCTATTTCGACGGCCAGGCCAAGTTTTCAGCGCCCTCGTTGCGCCGTGTGCTCGAATGGTCGCAGGCCGATATCGCGCCGGGCGCCGCGATCGGCTCCGTCAGCATCTCCAGCAAGGTGACCGCGACGGCGGGGCGCGTCAAATTCGAGAACACCGCACTCTCCCTCGACAATAACCCAGGCATGGGTGCGCTGGACCTGTCGCTTGGCGACGCACAGCCTGTGATCTCCGGCACGCTCGCCTTCGACACGCTCGATCTGAGGTCGTTCCTGTCCGCCTTCACGCCGCTCGGGCCGGCAAGCGGGGCAGGTCCAAGCGAAGTCGACACGAATTTCGCCGACCGGGTCAATCTCGACCTCAGGCTGTCGGCGGCGCACGCCACGGCAGGCTCCATCCAGCTTGCCGACGTCGCCGCCACGGCGCAGGTCAAGGATGGCCTGTCCGTTTTCGACATTTCCGATGCCTCGGCCTTTGGCGGCAACATCCAGAGCAGCCTTCGCTTCGACCGCAAGCCCGAGGGCAGCCAGGTCGAGATCCGGCTGCTGGCTTCCGATATCGATGGCGGCGCTTTCGGCACGGCGGCCGGGATGACGCGGCTGGTGCCGGTCGGCACGGGGACCGTGTCCGTCATCCTCAAAGGGCCCGGCAGGACCTGGGACTCGATCTTCGAAACCGCCGACGGCTCGGTTTCGGCGACCTTCGGGCCAGGCGCGCTCAGCAAATTCAACCTGCCGGCCTTTCTCAAGCATACCGAACAGGGCGGCTTCTTCGCACTTGACGACGTCTCGGACGGGACACTGCCGATCGATGGCGCCGAACTGAAGGCCACCATCTCGAAAGGCGTGGCGAGGCTGGACAAGGCCGAAGCCAATTCGGCGAAGTACAAGATCTGGCTTTCCGGCATCGCCTCCTATGCCGGACGGGGGCTGGCGCTGTCAGGCGGTG
The DNA here is from genome assembly GCF_006442685.1 of Mesorhizobium sp. B2-4-7. Taxonomy (NCBI): domain Bacteria; kingdom Pseudomonadati; phylum Pseudomonadota; class Alphaproteobacteria; order Hyphomicrobiales; family Phyllobacteriaceae; genus Mesorhizobium; species Mesorhizobium sp. B2-4-7. Next base: position 12,132 of record NZ_VFVH01000014.1, on the reverse strand, counting down.
TCATCCAGCCGGACCAGGTCGCCACGCAGGCAAACGGCCAACAAGGCCCCAAGCAATCGTCCTTCTTCGTTGGGGGGACATGGAGCACGCCGTTCATTTCGCCGATCAACCGCGGCGTGTCGGGCGAATAAGCAGCCTTTCGGCCTCGTTGTTCAAGCATGATCTCTGGACAAACGGAACCGTTTGTCCGCGAAAACCGGTTCCCACTTTTCGGGATCATGCTCAGCCTATTCGGGCATGATCTCTGGACAAACGGAACCGTTTGTCCGCGAAAACCGGTGCCCACTTTTCGGGATCATGCTCAGCCGCGTTGGGCGGCCTGCTCGTCGCGCTGGCGCTGGACCTCGCGACGCTTGTTGGCAAGCGAAGCGACGATGACGCCGACCGCGACGACCGCGATCAGAATGGTGCAGGCGGCGTTGATCTCCGGCGTCACGCCGAGACGAACCTGGCTGTAGATCTTCATCGGCAGCGTGGTCGCACCCGGCCCCGAGGTGAAGCTGGCGATGACCAGGTCGTCGAGCGAGAGCGTGAAGGCAAGCATCCACCCCGACACGATCGCAGGCAGGATGACGGGCAGCGTGATCTGGAAGAATGTCTTGACCGGCGGCGCGCCGAGATCCATCGCCGCCTCCTCCAGCGAGCGGTCGAAGGACACAAGGCGCGACTGCACGACCACGGCGACGAAGCACATCGTCAAGGTGGTGTGTGCGAGTGTGACGGTGAGGAAGCCCCGGTCGAGGCCGACAGCGACGAAGAGCAGCAACAGCGACAGGCCGGTGATGACTTCGGGCATGACCAAAGGCGCGAACACCATGCCGGAGAACAGTACCCTGCCCCGGAAACGCGTGTAGCGTGTCAGCGTCAGCGCCGCCAACGTGCCGAGCACGGTCGCCGCCGTGGCCGAAATGACGCCGACGCGCGCCGTCACCCAGGTGGCGTCCATGAGGCCCTGATTGTGGAACAGCGACACGTACCATTTGGTCGAAAAGCCGCCCCAGACGGTGACCAGCTTGGATTCGTTGAAGGAGAACACGATGAGCAGCACGATCGGCAAATAGAGGAAGGCGAAACCGAGCACGATCGAGGTGATGTTGAAGCGGCTCCAGCTGCTGTTCATTTGTCCTGCTCCTGCGCCTTCGCCTGGGCTTGCTGGAAGATCATGATCGGGACCGTCAGCAACAGCAGCAGGATGACCGCAACGGCTGAAGAGACCGGCCAGTCGCGATTGGCGAAGAACTCGTTCCACAACGTCTTGCCGATCATCAGCGTCTGCGAACCGCCAAGCAGATCGGGAATAACGAATTCGCCGACCGCCGGAATGAACACCAGCAGGCAGCCGGCGATGACGCCGGGCAATGACAGCGGGAACGTGATCTTCCAGAATGCACTGGTCGGCGGACAACCAAGGTCCTTGGCCGCCTCGATCAGCGAATAATCCATTTTTTCCAGCGACGAATAGAGCGGCAGCACCATGAACGGCAGGTAGGAGTAGACGATGCCGATGAAAATCGCCGTATAGGTGTTGAGGATGACCAGCGGCTGGTTGATCAGATGCAGCGACAGAAGCAACTGATTGAGCAGCCCCTCGGGCTTCAGGATGCCGATCCAGGCATAGACCCGGATCAGGAACGAGGTCCAGAACGGCAGGATGACCAGCATCAGCAAGGTCGGGCGGATCGTCGCCGGCGCGCGGGCCATGCCGTAGGCTATGGGATAGCCGACGATCAGCGTCAGCACGGTCGAGATCGCCGCGATGATCAAGCTGGTGACATAGGCGTTGAAGTAGAGCGCGTCCTGCGTCAGCCAGGCATAGTTGTCGAAGTTGAGATCGCGAAAGCCCGCGAAGAAGCCGGAGACGCCATCGCTGAAATCAAGCACCGGCGTATAGGGCGGCATGGCGATCGCCGTCTGCGACAACGAGATCTTGAAGACGATGATGAAGGGGACGAGGAAGAAGAACAGCAGCCAGAGATAGGGAATGAAGATGACGAGACGGTTGACGAAGCCGGCGCCCAGCCGCGCCAGCAACGGTTTTGCCGCGGCCGGTAGGGCGGCGTCGGTGGCGGCGATGTCGGACATGTCAGCCCCCTACCGCGTCAGTACGACGCCGGCATCCGGCCGAAAAGAGACCCAGGCGCGGTCGTTCCAGGTCAGCGGGTCCTCGGTGATGCGCGCCGCGTTCAAGGCGCTTGCCCGCACGAGTTGCCCGTCGTCCAGCCGGACGTGATAGACGGTCATGTCGCCGAGATAGGCGATGTCGTAAACCTCGCCCTCCAGCGCATTGACGCCATCGGCCGGCTTCTTGGACGACACCTTGATCTTCTCCGGCCTGATCGCGAAGACGATATCGGCGCCCGCGGCGGCGGCATTGCCGGCATTCTCGACGAGGATCTGGGCGCCGGTCGCTCCGGTGATGCGCGCCGTCTTGTCCGTCCGTTCGGCAACCTTGCCCTCGAACATGTTCACGTTGCCGACGAAATGCGCGACGAAGCGCGACGCCGGGGCCTCGTAGACTTCCGCCGGCGTCGCGACCTGCATGACCTCGCCCTTGTCCATGATGGCGATACGGTCGGCCATGGTCATGGCCTCTTCCTGGTCGTGGGTGACAACGACGAAGGTGAGGCCGAGTTCCTGCTGAAGGTCCATCAGTTCGAACTGCGTCTCCTCGCGCAGCTTCTTGTCGAGCGCGCCGAGCGGCTCGTCGAGCAGCAGCACCTTCGGCCGCTTGGCGACCGAACGGGCGAGCGCGACACGTTGGCGCTGGCCGCCGGAGAGCTGGTGCGGCTTGCGCTTGGCGAACTGCTCGAGCTTGACCAGCTTGAGCATCTCGGCGACGCGCCTTTCGACGTCTGGCTTGGCCATCCCTTCCTGCTTGAGGCCGAAGGCGATGTTGTTCTCCACAGTCATATGCGGAAACAGGGCATAGGACTGGAACATCATGTTGACCGGCCGGCGATAAGGCGGGATGCCGCGCAGATCCTGGCCGTCGAGCAGGATGCGGCCGGCCGTCGGCTCCTCGAAGCCGGCGAGCATCCTGAGCAGCGTCGATTTTCCGCAACCGGAGGCGCCGAGCAGGGCGAAGAACTCACGCTCGAATATGGTCAGCGAGAGGTTGTTGACGGCGGTGAAGTCGCCGAACTTCTTGGAGACATTGTCGAACTGGATGTATGGCTTGGCGTTCGGATCGTTCCAAGGCGCGAAATCCCTGCGGATGCTGCCAAGCGATTTCATGTGCCCACTCCGTCCTGCTGCTTTGCCCCATCGAAAAGAAGGAGACCCGGCAGGGTGACTGCCGGGCCTCCTCGGACTGACTACTGACCGGTGACGATTTTGGTCCAGGTGCGCGTGATGACGCGCTGGGTCTTGGGATCGTAGGGCGAGATCGTAAAGAGCTTCTGCAAGGTCGCGGCGTCCGGGTAGACAGCGGGATCCTCCAGAAGCGCCTTGTCGACGAATTGCTGGGAAGCCTTGTTGCCGTTGGCATAGAGCACGGCGTTCGACGATTTGGCGATCACCTCCGGCTTCATCATATAGTTCAGGAACTCATGCGCCTCGGCGACATGCGGCGCATCGGCAGGGATAGCCATCTGGTCGAACCACATTTCGGCGCCTTCCTTCGGCACGGCGTAGCCGATCTCGACGCCCTGCTTGGCCTCCTCGGCGCGGTTGCGCGCCTGGAACACGTCGCCCGACCAGCCAACCGCCAGGCAGATATCGCCATTGGCCAGAGCGTTGATGTATTCGGAGGAATGGAACTTCCTGATGTAGGGCCTGATCTTCATCATCAATTCCTCGGCCTTGGCAAAATCGTCCGGCGACGTGGTCTCAGGATTGATGCCGAGATATTTGAAGGCGGTCGGGAAGATGTCGGTCGGCGAATCCAGGACATAGACGCCGCAATCCTTCAGCTTGGCCAGCTTTTCCGGATTGAAGAACACGTCCCAGCTGTCGATCTTGTCGGTGCCGAGCGCTGCCTGCACTTTCTTGATGTTGTAGCCGAGGCCGACCGTGCCCCACATGTAATTGATTGAATATTCGTTGCCCGGATCGTATTTCGCGGTCCGTTGCGAAACCGTGTCCCACATGTTGGAGAGGTTCGGCAGTTTCGACTTGTCGAGCTTCTGGAACACGCCGGCCTGGATCTGGCGGGCAAGGAAATTGCCGCTCGGGACGACGACGTCGTAGCCGCTGCCGCCGGCAAGCAATTTGGTTTCCAGGATCTCATTGGAATCGAACGTGTCGTAGACCACCTTGATGCCGGTCTGCTTGGTGAAATCGTCGATGACCGAGGGGTCGATATAGTCCGACCAGTTGAAGACATTGACGACGCGGTCCTCGGCGTGGCCGCCGAGCGTAAAGAGCGCCAGAAATGCCGAAGTCGCCGAAAGCCAGAGCGCTTTGCGGATCATGCTATTCTCCTTTGTGAGTGTTCCATCGCCGGCGCGTCGCGGTATCCGCGCGGCCGGGCATTTGCTTCAGACTATTGAGCTTTCCAGGAGGCGACAAGCGCCAATTGCCGCGCCGCCGGCTGTCGCAAGCGATGCTCGCGCGCCACTGTCCTGGGCTGGAAGGAGTCGCCGCATCGTCAGAAGCTTTCGCCGCCGCGCAGGCAGAAATACTGGGATGTGATCCGGTCTCGATCGGGTCGCCGGGGAGACTTGGCAAGATAAGCCTGTCTTGTTGTTGCCGTGGTCCCAGCCTGCCCGCGCGGCAGCGAACTTGTCAATGGCAAAGCTAGAGCGCCGCATCAATTCGGCGACGGCACGCCGGTGACCCCTGCCCGTACCGGCCGCGTCTGTCGCTTGAACTCCAGTCCGATATGGACGAGCAGCGCCGTGACCACCACCGCGCCGCCGACGATGGTGCGGCCCGACGGCACCTCGGAGTGGATCAGCCACACCCATATCGGCCCGAGGATCGGCTCGAACGTACCCAACAGCGCGGCGACGGCGGCCGGGATCAGCCTCGCGCCGGTGGCGAAGAAAGCGAGGCCAAGGCCCAGATTAACCACCCCGAACACGAAGAGAAAACCCATGTCGATGCCCGATACGGCGAAGGTCGAAGCCTGCGAGGCGGCAAAACCCGCCGCCAGGATCGTGCCGAGGCAGGTCGCCGGCGTCATGCGCACGCTGGAGAAGCGCCGGGTGATGACCGTGGCGATCGAGAACATGACGGCGATCAGCAGCGCCAGCCCGTCGCCCATGGGCGAAACGGCGCCATCGAGCGATTCCGACACCATGATGGCGACACCGGCGATGACGGCGGCAATCGCCAGCCAGGTCGCGACCGCCACTCTTTCGCGAAAGAGCGCCCAGGCAAACAGCCCCGCAAGCAGCGGCACGCCGGCCTGCATCAACAGGATGTTGGCGACGGTGGTGTAGGCAAGCGCCACGACAAAAGAGGTCGACGCGGTGGCGAAGCAGAAGCCCACGGCAAGGCCAGGCAGGCCCATGCCGCGAAACGACCTCAGCATGCCGCGCCAGCCGTCACGCCAGACCATGAAGCAGAGCAGGAAGGCGGCCGCCCACACGGAACGCCAGAACACCACCGTCCAGCTGTCGCCGGCGGTGATGAAGCGGGCGATCGTGCCGCCGAAACTCCACATCAATGCCGACAGGAACACGAGCAGGAAGCCGATGCGCTCCTCCCGCTGCGGGACGGTCGATGAACGAGCGATCGGCGATGATGCTGTGTCGGTCATGGGTACGACTGTCGAGGTTTTGAGAACGGCACAATGCGCAGGGGACGACAAAAACGTACCTTATTCGCGTAACGCAAAGGCGCGGGTCCGGCGTGATCCAGAGACCGGCGGCGATTGTGGCAAGTCCGCCTTGCGAAGCGTCACTGGAAATCGAAGGCGCTCAGGCCTGTCACCATCTCGTCGAGGCCAAGCGGGCGCGTCACCGGCGGCTCGGCGCGCGTCAGGCAGCCGACGCGCTCGCAAAGCCGGCAGGCGGGCCCGACCGGCGTCGCCGCTACCGCGCCAGCTCCGCCTTTTCCGGCCGTCGGGCCGGGAAGTGCCGCACCGTAGACGATGTCGTCGCGAAAGCCGATGTCGCACCCCAGCAGCAGCGCAGTACGGCGCGGCCGCTCGGAGAACGCGCCTTGCGGCCCCTCCAGCGTGCGGGCGATGCAGAGGAACTCGGCGCCGTCGGGCATTTCCACCGCTTCCACGAAAATCTGGCCGGGCTGGCTGAAGGCGACGTGCACGGGAAGCTTGGGACAAGCGCCACCGAAGCGGCTTTGCGGAAAGCCCAGGCTGCCGGCTTTGCGGAAGCGATTGCCGGCATTGTCGATCTCCAGCATGAAGAACGGCACGGCCGAGGCGCCTTGCCGCTGCAGCGTGGTCAGCCGGTTGGCCGCCTGCTCGAAGGAAACGCCGAAGCGCGAGCGCAGCACGTCGATATCGTAGCGGGCACGAACGGCCGCCGCGTGGAAAGCCTGGTAAGGCATCATCAGCGCATGCGCCGCGTAGCGCCCGAGTTCGAACCGGGCGAGGCGGCGGGCCTCATCTGTGGACAGTTTCAACGCCTGGATCTCGCCGGCTATCGCGACGGTCATGCGGATCAGGCATGCCTCCATCGCCATTTCGCGTAACTGGTCGAACGGCGACAGGCGCTCGGACAGGAACAGGCGCTGCGAATGGCGATCGTAGCGGCGGCGCCAGTTCGGCATGGTGGCGACCGGCAGCACCTTGACGACGATGCCGTATTCGCGCTTCAGCCAGCCCTTCAGCGCAGCAGACAAATCATCGCCGGGGTCGAGCACCGAAGTGAATGCTTCCGCCTCTTCCTCGATATGCGCAAAATGGTTCGGCCGACGCTCGAAAATCTCATGCACCTCGTCGATCGGCAGGCGGGCGCTGGAAAGCGCCGTCACCCGCCCCTCGCGCGCAAGAAGCTCGTTGAGATCGGACAGGCGCTCGGCCTGTTCGCGATAGGCACGGAACAGTTTTATCACGGCCGCGGAGGCATTGGGCGCGGCTTCGGCAAGCTCGATCAGTTCCTGGTCTCCCGGCAATTCGCCAGCCAGCAGCGGATCGGCAAACACTTCCCTCAAGGCCGCGACAGAGCCGCCCGCTTCGCCCTGCAGCTCATGCGGATCGACCTTGTAGACGGACGCCAGCTTCAGGATCAACTGCACCGTCAGCGGCCGCTGGTTGCGCTCGATCAGGTTGAGATAGGATGGCGAGATGCCGAGGCCTTCGGCCATTGCCGTCTGGGTCAGGCCCTTGGCGTTGCGGATGCGGCGGATACGCGGCCCGGCAAATATCTTCTGGTCGGCCATACGGCTCCTTGACAGGAATTTACATTGCAGTCGCTGCTACGCTTCCATGCGACTTTTTACAATAATTACAAATTTACCTCGCCCGTCTGTCAAACACAATACAGATTTTCCCTTATTCAAGGCCTGATTCTTCGATTTGCATGGCTCTTTTCGCCTCGCACTGTAAATTCAGTCACATCCAAACGCGGCGAGGAATGCCGCCGAGCCGCAAAGAAACAATCCTCCGGAGTAGAGCATGACTGATTTTTACAACCTCGTCCCCTCGGCCCCCGAGGGCCGCTTCGATGGCATCGAACGTCCCTATTCGCCGGAGGATGTGACGCGACTGCGCGGTTCGGTGCAGATCCGCCAGAGCCTGGCGGAAATGGGCGCCAACCGGCTGTGGAAGCTCATCCACGAGGAGGACTTCGTCAACGCGCTCGGCGCCATGTCCGGCAACCAGGCGATGCAGCAGGTGCGCGCCGGGCTGAAGGCGATCTACCTGTCTGGCTGGCAGGTCGCCGCCGACGCCAACACCGCCTCGGCCATGTATCCGGACCAGTCGCTCTACCCGGCCAACGCTGCCCCCGAACTCGTCAAGCGCATCAACCGCACCTTGCAGCGCGCCGACCAGATCGAAACCTCCGAAGGCAAGGGGCTTTCGGTCGATACCTGGTTCGCGCCTGTTGTCGCCGATGCCGAAGCCGGTTTCGGTGGGCCCCTCAACGCTTTCGAGATCATGAAGGCGTTCATCGAGGCAGGTGCCGCCGGCGTCCATTACGAGGATCAATTGGCATCGGAAAAGAAGTGCGGCCATCTCGGCGGCAAGGTGCTGATCCCTACCGCGGCCCACATCCGCAACCTCAATGCCGCACGCCTGGCAGCCGACGTGATGGGCACGCCCACCCTGGTCGTGGCGCGCACGGACGCGGAAGCGGCGAAGCTGCTCACCTCCGACATCGACGAGCGCGACCAGCCCTTCGTCGACTACGACGCCGGCCGCACGGTGGAAGGCTTCTACCAGGTGAGGAACGGTATCGAGCCCTGCATCGCGCGCGCCGTCGCCTACGCTCCCCACGCCGACCTGATCTGGTGCGAAACCTCGAAGCCCGACCTGGCGCAGGCGAGGAGATTTGCCGAGGGCGTGCACAGGCATCACCCCGGCAAGCTGCTGGCCTATAATTGCTCGCCTTCGTTCAACTGGAAGAAGAACCTCGACGACGCCACGATCGCCAGGTTCCAGAAAGAGCTCGGCGCCATGGGCTACAAGTTCCAGTTCATCACGCTGGCCGGTTTCCACCAGCTCAATTACGGCATGTTCGAACTCGCCCGCGGCTACAAGGAGCGGCAGATGGCAGCCTATTCCGAGTTGCAGGAAGCCGAGTTCGCGGCGGAGGCCAACGGCTACACCGCGACCAAGCACCAGCGCGAGGTCGGCACCGGCTATTTCGATGCCGTGTCGATGGCGATCACCGGCGGACGGTCATCGACCACGGCCATGCATGAATCGACCGAGCACGCCCAGTTCAAACCGGCTGCGGAATAGCAAACCAGGGATCTCGGCAAACGCCCAAGGGCATACAGCAAGGAGAAGACCAATGGCATCGATAAGCCGCGTCAAGGAACGGGCCGAAGAGCAGTCGACCACGATGAGCATCGACCAGCAAGCGACGATCCGCATGCTGGCCAACGATCTGCACCGGCTCAACCAGTCGGTGATGAAGGCGGTGGAAGCTGGCGTCTCGGTCGAGCTGGTGCGCTCGGCACGACACCATGGCGGCGACGGCAATTGGGGGGACCTGTTGATCCCGGTCATCGTCACGCAGCAAAGCCATGGCTGATCGAAGATCGCGCAGGCCCGCCTCTCACCTGCGCCGTGTATGCGCAGGTGAATTTTATTTTCATGCAACCAAGGAATGGACAGAGCAGTACAGTACTGTTGCTTGAATTGACTGCTGCGGGAATGCTTTCCCCAGCTTTTTATTTCGGCTTGACAGGGACCGCGATCTCACGCCAATTGTCGCCTGATTTCAACTCTGCATTGAAATGGGACGAGTTTCTTGGCTGACTTGGGTGCCCAGTGAAGCGTGACGACGAAAGCGCGAAACATCCGAATCTGGTGACCCGCGATTCAGCCACGGAGACGATCCGCCAGACCTCGCAGGTGCTCGTTGTCGGCAAGTCCCCGATCAATCGGGTGGTGATTTCCAAGATCGTCGAGCGGTCCGGGCTCAAGCCGATCTCGGAATCACCCGAGATGGCGGCGAAGACCTTGCGCTTGCTGGTCCTGGCCGTGATTGTCCTGGACGGCGGCGCCGATAACAGGGACTGCGACACTCTGATGCCCGGCATCGAGATGTTGCGGCGGGCTTCGGGTAAATCGCTCCCTCCGGTGGTACTGCTTTCAACCAAGAACGGCACGCCGGAGAGCCTTGGCCTTTCAAACGTCGTCGACGCGGTGGTGGCCAAACCGATTACGCCCGAGCGCTTGCAGCCGGTGATTGATCGGCTGGTCAACCGCTGAAGGCGGCAAGCAAGCCTATCCGGCGAGGCTTTCAATCAGTTCGGGCAGTTGTCCGAGATCGGAGATCTGCCGGAAGCGCGGTTCGGCAATGGGCGCTTCGACATGTTCAAGCACCCAGGTCAATTCATGCGGCACATGAACGCCCCAGCCGCCGGCCTCGATGGCCGGCACCACATCGGACTTCAGCGAATTGCCGACCATCATGCTCCTGGCCGGGCCGTCGCCATGGCGACTGAAAACGCGCGCATAAGTAGCCGCGTTCTTGTCGCTGACGATCTCGATCGCGTCGAACAGATCGCCGAGGCCGGACCCGGCCAGCTTGCGTTCCTGGTCGAACAAATCACCCTTGGTGATCAGCACGAGGCGATAGGCGCCGGCGAGCCGTTCCACCGTCTCGCGCGCATGCGGCAAGACCTCGATCGGGTGGCTCAGCATCTCGCGGCCGGCGCCGAGGATCTCCGATATGACCGAAGCCGGGACGCGGGCTTGCGTGACCTCGATCGCCGTCTCGATCATCGACAGCGTGAAGCCCTTGATGCCGAAACCGTAGACGGCAAGATTGCGTCTCTCCGCCTCCAGCAGCCGTGCCGAGATATGTTCCTCTTCGCCGTGATCGGCAAGCATGGCGGCAAAGCGCTTCTCGGTTATGCGGAAGAACTGTTCGTTCTGCCACAGCGTATCGTCGGCATCGAAGCCTATGGTGGTCAGTTCGCCGGTCTTCTGCATCGACGCATCTCATATGTGAACGAGGCTGAACCTAATCTCGCAGCCGCGATTTTCAACCGCAACGGCCAATGCCGGCTGCTCCCCTTCCCTTCGGTCGCCGGGCACAGCTATACTCCCAAATCCGCAACCCAATCTGGTGAATGATGCCGCCTGCAAAAAAGGAAGTCCGTCCGTCGAGCCGCGGAGGGCGCGCCCGCACGCTTGCCTTCGTGAAAAACCTGCGTGGTGTGAAGAACTGGAAGGAAGTCAGCGAATGGCTGCAATGGCGCGGCATCGAAGACATCGAATGCATTACGCCTGACCAGGCCGGCGTTGCCCGCGGCAAGATGATGCCGTCGAAGAAATTCACCTCCAACACCTCGCTGGCGCTGCCTTCAGCCGTGTTCATGACCACCATCTCAGGCGGCTATCCCGAGGACGGCAACGGCTTTCATTATCCCGAGGACGACGGCGACCTCAAACTCATGCCGGACCTGTCGACGCTGACGGTGGTGCCCTGGGAGGAAGACCCGACGGCCGCCGTTATCTGCGACCTCGTCCACCAGGATGGCCGCTCGGTGGAATTCACGCCGCGCAACGTCTTGAAGCGTGTTCTGGCCGCCTATGACAGGCGCGGGCTGAAACCGGTGGTGGCGCCCGAGATCGAGTTCTATCTGGTGCGCAAGAACCCGGATCCGGATTATCCGCTGACGCCGCCCGTCGGCCGTTCGGGGCGGGCGATCGGCGGCGGCGCCGGTTATTCGATCGCCGGCGTCAACGAGTTCGACGAGCTGATCGACGACATCTATCATTTTTCCGAAAGCCAGGGCCTGGAGATCGACACGCTCATCCATGAGGAGGGCGCCGGCCAGCTCGAGATCAATTTGCGCCATGGCGATCCCGTCGAACTCGCCGACCAGGTGTTCATGTTCAAGCGCACTATTCGCGAGGCGGCGCTGAAACACGAAATCTACGCCACCTTCATGGCCAAGCCGATCCAGGGTCAGCCGGGCTCCGCCATGCACATCCATCAGTCGATCATCGACAAGAAGACGGGCAAGAACATCTTCTCGGCCGAGGACGGCTCGGAAACCGAGGACTTCTTCCATTTCATCGGGGGCATGCAGAAGCATGTGCCGAACGCGCTGGTCATGTTTGCGCCCTACGTCAATTCCTACCGCCGGCTGACGCAGTCCGCCTCGGCTCCGGTCAACAACAAATGGGGCTACGATAATCGCACAACGGCATTCCGCGTGCCGCGCTCGGATCCGGCGGCGCGCCGCGTCGAAAACCGCATCCCCTCCTCCGACGCCAATCCCTATCTGGCAATGGCCGCTTCGCTCGCCTGCGGGCTGATCGGCATCACCAACAAGATCAAGGCCGAACCTCCGGTGCTGACCACCGCCAATGCCGACGAGATCGACCTGCCGCGCAGCCTGCTCGAAGCCGTCGACCTGTTCGAGGGCGACGAGGAACTCTGCGCGCTTTTGGGCAAGTCCTTCGCCGCGACCTATGCGGCGATCAAGCGGGCGGAATTCGAGACGTTCATGGAAGTGATCAGTCCTTGGGAGAGGGAGTATTTGTTGCTGAATGTGTAGGGGAGTAGGGGAGTAGGGGCTGTCTCTTATTCTCTT
>NZ_VFVH01000013.1:0-206328 GCF_006442685.1 Mesorhizobium sp. B2-4-7 | reverse complement strand
CTCCCCTACTCCCCTATTCCCCTACTCCCTCTCGTATATCCCACATGAACCTGCTCTATGCCGCCTTTGCCTTCCTTCTGGCGCTTGTCTTTGGATTTGTCGGCATCACCCGCGTCGGCTCCTGGCTGATCGAGCGCCGCAACCCGGCCGTCGGCGAATTCGTCGACATCGATGGCGCGCGCATCCACTATGTCCACGTTCCTGGCCCCGCCAAGGCCGACCTGCCGCCTGTTGTCTTCATCCACGGCGCCAGCGCCAATCTCAGGGATCAGATGCTGCCGCTCAGGCCGTTGCTTGAAGGGCGCGCCGAATTGCTGTTCTTCGACCGGCCGGGATTCGGTTGGTCGGGACGCGGGCCCGGCAACAACGAGGATCCGTGGTCGCAGGCCGACACCGTCGCCGCGCTGATGGACCATCTCGGTATGAAGCAGGCTATCATCGTCGGCCATTCCTTCGGTGGCGCGGTGACGACCGCCTTCGGCCGCGAGCATGCCGACAAGACGCTCGGGCTGGTATTCCTGGCACCGGCAACCCATCCGTGGCCCGGCGGCGCAACCGCCTGGTACTACGACCTGACCACCATTCCGGTGATCGGCCGGCTGTTCTCCGAAACGCTGAGCTATCCGGCAGGAATGCTGCGGATCGCCGACGCTACGACCTGCGTCTTCTCGCCCAACAAAGTGCCGGACAATTATGTCGCCAAGGCCGCGATCCCGCTGGTGCTGAGACCGTCGGCCTTCCGCGCAAATGCCAGCGATGTCGCCGGCCTCTACCGCTATGCGCTTGGGGCCGCGCCGCGCTACGCCGAGATCAAGGCGCCGACCGTGGTCATCTCGGGCGATCGAGACAAGGTCGTCTACGCCCATATCCATTCGGTCGGCCTCGAGCGCAACATTGCCAGCGCCGAACTGGTCTGGGTGCGCAATCTCGGCCACAAGCCGGACTGGATCGCGTCTGATCTGGTCGTTGGCGCCATCGAGAAGGCCGCCGGCAGGAGTGTGGATCTGGAGGCAATGGCAAGGGCGGTGGAAGCGCGGATCGCCGGCGATGCCTATGGCGTCGGCAAATGCGCCGACCTCAAGGAACCCGAAGCGGAGTTGGCGCCGACCTGATGTGCGTCTTCCGAAAATGGTCGTCGAAAAAGGGTATCGGGGCCGGAGCGGCATGTACGTCCTCAAACACGGCATAAAGAAAAATCCCGAAAAATTCTGGGCGCTGCCGGACCGCATCTTCTTCGGTTACGGCGCCTGCCCCATCCTTGCGGGCGTCTTTCTCAGCTATCCTCCCCTGGACGGATTTTACGGCGAGCGGATCATTCCAAGCGGGAACGATTCCGGAAACCATATCTATGTGACCAACGGCGTGATCGCCTTCGACTACCATGGCTATTCCAGCTGCGAACGGCTTCTGGAACACCACAAACGAGGATGGGCTTCGCACAGCGCCGACTGGCACTGCACGCTGGAAAAGGTCGATTTCGATCTGCTCGACACTGCCGAACTTAATCGGCGAAAGATGCGGGGACCGGATCAATACCTGCAAGATCCCATACCCCGCGCGCGTCGCTTCCTTCAGCGCATTGACCACGCCGCAGCGGCAACAAGAGCTCTCAAGATCGCAACGCGGTGACGCCCTGGGGCGGGCTTATCGGGTGCCCAAGTCCGAACCGACATAGGCGATGCGCAGCATATTGGTCGAACCGGGCGTCCTTAGCGGCACGCCGGCGGTGATGATGACGCGGTCGCCGGGCTTGCCGAATTCCTCTTCAAGCGCGATGCGGCAGGCGCGATCGACCATGTCGTCGAGATCGGTGGCATCGGGGGAGACGACGCAGTGCGTGCCCCACAGCAGCGACAGCCGCCGCGCCGTGTTGACGATCGGCGACAGGGCCACGATCGGCACCTGCGGGCGCTCGCGCGCGGCGCGCAGGCCCGTGGTGCCGGAAGCCGTGTAGGTGATGATCGCCGACAGTTTCAGCGTCTCGGCGATTTCGCGGGCCGCCAGCGAGATCGCATCGGCGCCGGTTGCTTCAGGCTCGGAACGCTGGGCGTTGATGATGCCTGCATAGGTCGGATCGGTTTCCACCTTGGTGGCGATGCGGTTCATCATCGCCACCGCTTCCACCGGATAGGCGCCCGCGGCCGATTCGGCCGAAAGCATGATGGCGTCGGCGCCTTCGAAGACGGCGATCGAAACGTCGGAGACTTCCGCGCGGGTCGGCACGGGCGCGGTGATCATCGATTCCAGCATCTGCGTGGCGACCACCACCGGCTTGCCGGCGCGGCGCGCTGCGCGCGTGATCTGCTTCTGGATCCCGGGCACGGCTTCCAGCGGCATCTCGACGCCGAGATCGCCGCGCGCGACCATCAGCGCGTCTGAGAGTTCAATGATTTCGGCCAGACGGGCAACCGCCTGCGGCTTCTCGATCTTGGCCATGATCAGCGCCCGGCCGCGTGCGATCTTGCGCGCTTCGGCCAGGTCCTCCGGCCGCTGCACGAAGGACAGCGCTATCCAGTCGACGCCGGTGGCGAGCACCGCGTCGAGATCCCTGCGGTCCTTCTCGGTCAGCGCGCCGACCGGCAGGTCGGTATCGGGCAGGCTGACGCCCTTTCTGTCGGAAATCGTGGTGCCGGCAACGACGGTGCAGACGATCGCCTTGCCATTGGCCTTCACCGCTTTCAGCTCCAGCTTCCCGTCATCGATCAACAGCCGGTGACCGGCCTCGACCGAACTCAGGATTTCGGGATGCGGCAGATAGACCCTGGCCGCGGTGCCGGGCTCGGGATTGTCGTCGAGCGTGAAGGTCTGGCCGACGGTCAACACCTCCTTGCCGTTGGCGAACTTGCCGACGCGCAGCTTGGGTCCTTGCAGGTCGGCAAGGATGCCGATCGGCCTTCCGACCGTCTCCTCGACAGCGCGGATGCGTCCGACCAGCGTGCGCATCAACTCGTGATCGGTATGGCTCATGTTGATGCGGAACACATCGGCGCCCGCTTCGAACAGCTTCTTCAGCATTTCCTCGGAAGAGGAGGCCGGACCGATGGTGGCTAGGATCTTGACCTTGCGGCTGCGTCTCATTGACTGTTTGTTCCCGGGGCGGCTGGCGCGCCTCCCGTTGCGGGGTCGTCGGTTAGCTGGACCATCCAGCTTGCCTGCTCGCCCGTGTCGTATTCCTGGAATCCGGCGCGCTGGAAGCCCCGGGCGACGCAATCGGTGACGCCGGCGATCTTGAACTCTTTTTCAGCCACGCACATGTTGATCGGGCCGTCCCAGCGTCCGCCGCGTTCGGCGTCTTCTGCATAAAGATAGTAAAACCTTGATGACAGCGGCCCTTCGATCAGCGTCTTGCAACTCGATCCTTCGATGTGCCACCAGCCCTCGGTGATCCAGCCGGCCTTGGCACGATAGCCGATGCCGACGCCGACCAGGTTTTGCGTCGCGTTGCAGACGCGGAAATCAGCGCGGGCGGGCGAGGCCGCAACCATCGCGGACAAACCCACGGCGAGCGTCAGGAGCGGCATGGCGAAGGCGAAGCGCACGCGCCGCCCGCCGGCGGAACTCATCCTGAAACCCCTCAAGAACCACATCAGCATCTCTCTGCGCCCCTTTTCGGAAAAGTCCGGGCGCATGTCAACGCGCCGTTTTGTCCAATTCCAATCGATTTAAGAAGGCTCCCGGCGCGCGATCCGTCGCCCCTTGCCAGATTTCAGCGGAAACCTTGGCCAAACAACGGCATTGCGCCCGCGTCGTCTTCGTGGAAAGACGATAGCATCCTCCCCGGAAGCCAGCGAACAGACCATTTCCCGCCAATGACCCGATCCACAGTTTTCGCGCCTTTCGATGTCGTCGAGGGCGACCGCAAGCGGGGCATGGTGCTGTTGGCCGACCATGCCCGCCGCGACCTGCCTGAAGACTATGGCAGCCTTGGCCTGCCGGCGGCGGCGTTCGACCGCCACATCGCCTATGACATCGGCGTCGAGGCGGTGACGCGCGAACTCGCTGCGTTGCTCGACGTGCCAGCGGTGCTCGCCAATTTTTCGCGGCTGCTGATCGATCCCAATCGCGGCGAGGATGATCCGACGCTGATCCGTCAGCTCTATGACGGCACGGTCGTGACGGGAAACTATCCCCTCGCCCCGGAGGAGCGCGAAAGGCGGCTTGACCGCTTCTACCGGCCCTATCACGACGCCGTCGGCGCCATGATCGCCTCGGTCGCGCAGGCTTCCGGCAAGGCACCCTTCATCTTCTCCGTGCATTCCTTCACGCCGGTCATGCAGGGCAGGCAGCGGCCGTGGCATGTCGGCGTGCTGTGGGACCGCGACGACCGCGTGGCGCGGCCGCTGATCGACATGTTGGCCGCTGACAAAAACCTCGTTGTCGGCGACAACGAGCCCTATGACGGCGCGCTGCGGGGCGACACCATGTTCAGGCACGCCATCGTCAACGGCTATGCCCACGCGCTGATCGAAATCCGCCAGGACCTGATCGCGACCGGCGGGGATGCGCTTTCGTGGGCTGAGCGTCTGGCGCCGATCGTTGACGCGATCGATCGCCGTCCCGATATACACCAAGTGAAGATGTTCGGCTCGCGCACCGGGCCGTTATGAGGAGGTTTCGATGACCGAACTCAGCGACGAACAGAAACGCGACTTCGAGGCCGCCGCCTTTCGCCGGCTGGTGGCGCATCTGCGTGAGCGTGGCGACGTGCAGAACATCGATTTGATGAACCTCGCCGGCTTCTGCCGCAACTGCCTGTCGAACTGGTATCGCGAGGCCGCGGAAGCCGAAGGCGTCGATCTCAGCAAGGACCAGTCGCGCGAGATCGTCTACGGCATGCCTTACGCGCAATGGCAGGCGCTGCACCAGACCGAAACCTCCGACGCCAAGAAGGCCGAATTCGAGGCCAGGCGACCCAGAGACCACTAGGTGGTCTCTCACGTCCTCGATTACCCTAGGCGTTCGTTTGGCCCAAATGCTTCCCGAGCGCAGCGCTTGACTGAAAATTGAATCGATCTAATTTGCCGCGCAAAGCCACTTTCTGACCGGATTCGCCTATGAACGCGTCGAATGCAATGCAGACCGCCATTCGCGGCCGCTGGGCCGTGGCGGCCATCTTCCTCGCCAACGGCTTCCTGACCGGCAGCTGGGCGCCGCAGATCCCGGTGTTCCTGACCCGCCTGGACATTTCCAAGTTCACTCTGGGGCTTTTGATCCTGCTGTTCGGCGCCGGCGCCGTCACCGCCATGACCTGGTGCGGTCACCTGATTTCGAAACACGGCTCGCGCACCGTGCTGCGCTGGTTTGGCCTCTGCGGCAGCCTCGGTCTGCTGGTCGTGGCGCTGGCGCCCAACGTGCCGCTGGCTGCCGTCGCCATGTTCATCTTTGGCGGCTCCATCGGCGGCATGGATGTCGCCATGAACGCCAATGCGGTGGTGGTCGAGCGGCGGCTGTCGCGCGCGATCATGTCCTCCTCGCATGGCTTCTGGAGCCTCGGCGGTTTCGCCGGCGGTGCCCTTGGCGGCTTTGCCATCCAGAATTACGGCCACCTCGCCCACGCCGCGGTGGTGACGGCGCTTGCCTTCGCGGCGATCGCGGCGGCGGTGCCCTATATCGTCGCCGAGGGCAGGCCGCAGGCTGCCGAGCATCATAAATTCACCTTGCCGGGCAACCCGCTGGTCTACCTCGTGGGCCTGATGGCGCTGCTGACGATGGTCTCCGAAGGCGCCGTACTCGACTGGGCAGCGCTTTATCTCAGGCAGGAACTCGGCGCCGATCTCGCCATTGCCGGTCTCGCCTACGCCGCCTTTTCCGGTGTCATGGCGATCATGCGTTTCTTCGGCGACGGCGTGCGCAATCGTTTCGGGGCCGTGACGACGTTGCGCGGTTCGGCGATCATCGCTGCCGCCGGCATGCTGATCGCAGGCCTGTCGCCCTCACCCTGGCTTGCCATCTCCGCCTTCGCTCTGTGCGGCTTCGGCATCGCCAATATGGTGCCGATCATCTTTTCGGCCGGCGGGAACCAGGAAGGCATGTCATCGGGCACCGGCATGAGCGTCGTCACCACCATGGGCTATTCCGGCATCCTCGTGGCGCCCTCGGCGATCGGCTTCGTCGCCGAGCATTCCAGCTTCGGCCCGATCTTCATCGCCATGTCGGGTCTGCTGATCGTCGTCCTGCTGATGGCCGGATTAGCTCATCGCGCCGAATTCGCTCCCGACGCGGCGCCGGCCGAATAGCGTTTCAGTTCCTCGTGAAGGAAATCCGCCACGCGTCGGATGCGCACGCTGGTGCGCACGTCGCGATGCATGGCCAGCCACACCGGCAGCTTGGGCAGCGGCAGGCCCGGCAGCACATCCTCCACCAGGGGGTCCCGCTTGGCCAGCGGCTCCTGGCCGAGGCCGATGCCGATTCCCGCCCGCACCGCCTCCCAAAGCACGATCTGGTTGTCGGCCCGGAAGCGAAAACTGTTCCGCGTGACCGATATGCCGAAATGCGTAAAGCCTCGGATCATCTCGTCGCTCCGGTCGAAGCCGATCAGCGCGTGGTCGAGCAGGTCGGCCGGCTCGCGCGGGCGGCCGCACCGGTCGAGATAGGCTAGGGAAGCACAGGCGCAGAGCGCGATATCGCAGACCTTGCGCGCCACCAACTCGTTCTGTGTCGGCTTGACCATGCGGATGGCGATGTCGGCATCCCGGCGCAGCAGGTTCTCGACCTGGTTGGAAGCGACGATCTCGACCTCGATGCCGGGCTCCTCGATGCCGAGCCGCGCCATCATGTCGGGCAGCACATAGGCCGCCACCACCTCGCTGGCGGCGATGCGCACCGTCCCTTCGATCGCTTCGACCGAACCCAGCGCCAGCCGTGAAAAAGCGCTCGCCTGCTCGCTCACCGCCTTGCCGCGCTCTAACAGAGTGGCCCCGGCTTCCGTCAGCGCGTAGCCGCTTCGCCCGCGCCGGAAAAGGATGACGCCGAGCGCCTGTTCTAGTTCCGAGATGTGGCGGCCAAGCGTCGGCTGACTTGCCGACAGCTTTCTCGCCGCGGCCGACAGGCTGCCGGTCTCAGCGACCGTGACGAAGCTTTTGATCAGGTTCCAGTCGATATCAGCCATTCACAACTGAATATCAGAACTGCACACATGGTCAATTTCAATTCATTGGTGAGGCAATCATATTCGGCCTGCAAACATCGATACGCCCTGCAACAAGCCAATCAGGAGTAACCCAAATGACCAGGATTGCACTCACCGCCGCTGCCCTCCTCATCGCCGCCAACGCCGCTTTCGCAAGCAGCGACAAGTTCGGCTCGAACAATGCCAGCCAGACGCCTGTCGCCAGCAAAGACAAGACGATCACCACATCGATCGAGAAGTCGAATGCAATCATCCGGAAGCCGGTCGTCCAGGGCAGCAACCGCGACCTCTTCGGCAACCGCTGAACAGACGCCGAGATATCCCCAAGGCGGTGGGCTTGTCCCGTCGCTTCACAGCAAACAGGAGACGAAGAATGACCAAGATTGCAATCCTCGGCGCCAATGGCCGGCTCGGCCGCGTGGTCGCCAAGGCCTTCATCGACGCGGGCTATGATGTCCGCGCCATCACCCGCACCGGCAAGGTGCCGGCTGAGCTTGCAGGCGCGACGGCCGTCGCCGGCGATGCGCTGGACCGCGAGTCTCTGATCCGCGCGACGCAGGGCGTCGACATCATTTTCAACGGCCTGAACCCGATCTACACCGACTGGGGCAAGTGCCTGCCGATGGCCGAGAATGTCATGACCGCCTGCCGAGCCAACGGCACGCTGCATCTCTTCCCCGGCACCGTCTACAATTATGGCTCGCCGATGCCGGCGGTGATCACGGAAGACACGCCGTTCCATCCGACGACCGAGAAAGGGCGGATCCGCTGCGCCATGGAGGAGCTGTTCCGCCGTGAAGCTGAGGCGGGTCGGGTGCGCACGATCATTCTGCGCGCCGGCGATTTCTTCGGCGGCACCGGCAGCGGCTCCTGGTTCGACCTCGTCGTCGCCGCCAAGATGAGCAAGGGCATCTACACCGCGCCCGGCCCGGCCGATCTGGTGCATGAATGGGCCTATCTGCCGGATTTCGCAGTCGGTTTCGTTGCGCTGGCGCGCAATCTCGACAAACTCGGCTCTTACGAGGCGCTGAATTTTCCGGGCCATGCCGTCACCGACATCGAGATCAAGGCGGCCGCCGAAAAGGCGCTCGGACGCAAGCTTAAACTAAGCTTCATGCCGTGGTGGGTGCTGCGCGCCGGCAGCCCGTTCGTGGCGATGTGGCGCGAGATCGTCTCGATGTCCTATCTGCGCTTCGAAGCGCACCGGCTGGTCTCGGCGCGACTGAACGAGGTCATCGGCGAAATCCCGCATACACACCTGGACCAGGCGGTGCATGAAGCGTTGCAGGATATCGGCGTCGCCGTCGGGCCGGCCCACCAAGCAGCGTGACTGCCGAGCGTGCCGAAAAGACGGCAACGGCGTGCTCGGCCGCAAATCGGTGCCGGTCAGATCCGGCCCATCAGAAGCAGGATAAGCACCACGACGAGGACGACGCCGACGATGCCCGACGGCCCGTAACCCCAGGAGCGCGAATGCGGCCATGCCGGCACCGCGCCAATCAGGATCAGGATCAGGATGATGATGAGAATCGTGCTGATCGTCATTTTAGAGCCCTCGCCGTCTGGTTGAATCCGAGGGAACAATGCAAAAGGCCGCCCGGTAGTTCCCGGGCTGCCTTTTGACCTGGCTTGCGAAACCGCTCTATTCGGCGGCCTTCGGGAAGGCGATTGCCGGCTCGGCGTCGCCATCGGCTGCTGGCTCCTGCGGCGAGATCTCTCCCTTGCCGCGTCGCAACAGCCGGCTGAACCACCCTCGCCGCGCGCCTGGCTTGACCTTGGCGCGGGTGAACACCATCAGCATCGACGGCGTCACCACCAGCGTCAGCACGGTGGCGAAGGACAGGCCGAACACGATCGCCGAGGACAGCGAAATCCACCATTGCGTCGAAGGCGCGTTGATCGTCGTCTCATGATGGAAGATCTCGAGGCCGAGGCCGAAGGCGATCGGCAGCACGCCGAGGATAGCCGAAACCGCCGTCAGCACCACCGGGCGGGCACGCTCGCGGCAGGTCTGCAGCACCGCTTCCATCTTGTCCCAGCCCTCCTCGCGCAGCCGGTCATAGGTGTCGATCAGCACGATATTGTTGTTGACCACCACGCCGGCCAGCGCGATGACGCCGATGCCCGACATGACGATGCCGAACGCTTCGCCTGTCAGAAGCAGGCCCAGGAACACGCCGATCGTCGCCATGACCACGCAGGACAGCACCAGCCAGACGCTGGTGAACTTGTTGAACTGCGCCAGCAGCACCAGGAAGATCAGGAAGATCGCCGCGCCGAAGGCCTTGCTGAGGAAGGCGCTCGCTTCCGCGCTGTCCTCGTTGGAGCCGGCGAGCTTCCAGCGTATGCCGCTGCCGAGATCCATGTCCGAGACCGCCTTGGTCACCTGCTCCTGTACGGCGGCGACCTGCGCTCCGGCGGCGACATTGGCCTGCACCACGACGGTGCGCGCGCCGTCGATGCGGTTGAGAATGCCGACCGTCGGCTCGGGCTTGCGCACGACGAAGTTCGAGATCGGCACCGACCCTTGCGACGTCTGCACCCTGAGTTCGTCGAGCGTCGACAGCGTGCGCCGGTCTTCCGGAAGGCGCAGGCGGATGTCGACGGCATCGTCCGCGCCCGCCGGCCGGTATTCCGACAGCTTCAAGCCGTTGGTCACCAGCTGCACCACGGTGCCGACCGAGGTCGGGCTGATGCCGTATTGGGCGGCCTTGGCGCGGTCGACCTCGAGCGCCCAGTCGACGCCGGGCGGCGGCAGGCCGTCCGAAATGTCGATGACGTTGGGCACCTTGGCGATCCGCGCCGCCACTTCGCGCGCCTTGTCGTCGAGCCCGGCGGGATCGGCGGCCGAAAGCCTGATCTGGATCGGCTTGCCGGTCGGCGGGCCGGCCTCCGGCACGCGCACCTCGACGTCGACGCCGGGAATGCCGGCCATGACGCCGCGCAGGTCGCTGAGGATCTGGTTGGCGGATTTGCGCTCGCGCCAGTCGACGAACTCGTACTGGATCACGCCGACGACGTCCTCGGGAATGTCCTGGCCGCCGCCCTGAGTCTTGCCGGCGCGTGTATAGACCGATTTTACGCCCGGCCAGCCGAGCAGCCTGTTCTCCGCCGTCCTGGTGGCGGCATCCATCTCGGCCAGCGAAAGATTGCCGCGCGCATGCACGTAGAGCAGGCCGTAGTCCGGCTCGACGCTGGGGAAGAACTCGACGCCGGCGCCGTATTTCGAATAGGCGTAGCCGACGCCGAACAGCAGCGCCACGGTGAGCACCAGGACGGTGATCGGGAAGCGCACCGCCTGCTTGACGATGGCCATGTACCAGCCGTCGCGGTTGTCGTCCTCGTGATGCTTCGGCGCCTTGGCGAAGATCGCGCCCAGCGTCGGCGCGAACACCAGCGCATAGAGCATCGAGGCCGACAGCGTGACGATCAGCGTGATCGGCATGTATTTCATGAAGTCGCCGATGATGCCGGGCCAGAACAGCAGCGGCGAGAACGCGGCGATGCGCGTCATCGTCGCCGCGATGACCGGGCCGGCCATGCGCTTGGCGGCGAGCGCGAAGGCATCCGCCTTCGGCATGCCTTCGCTCATGCGCCGCTCGGCGAACTCGGTGACGATGATGGCGTCGTCGACCAGCATGCCGACAGCCAGGATGAGGCTGAACAGCACGATCATGTTGATCGTGTAGCCCATCATGGCAAGCAGCAATATGCCGATCAGGAAGGACGATGGTATGGCCAGCCCGATGAGCAGCGAGGCGCGGCCCGACAGCGCGTAGAGAATGACGATGAACACCAGGATCACGGCGATCATGACGTGGTTCTGGAGGTCACCCAAGAGCTGGTTGACGAAGACCGACTTGTCCTGCGTGTAGGTGACATGCATGCCTTCGGGCATCGTCTTGATGAAGGTGTCGGACACCTCCCTGACATGGTTCAGCGTGTCGATCAGGTTGGCGCCGATGCGCTTCTTCACCTCGATGGCGATGGCCGGCTTGCCGTCGAGGCGAGTGACCGTCTCGGCGTCCTTGAAGGTCGAGCGTATGGTGGCGATGTCCTTGGCCTGCACCACGGCGTTGGGTGTGGCGACGACCGGCAGGTTGGCCACGTCCTCGGGCGTCTCGATCAGCGACGGCACCTTGACCGCGTATTTGCCTTCCGAGCCTTCGAGATTGCCGGCGGCGACCAGGCTGTTGGAGGCGCCGACGCCTTGCATCAGCTGGTCGAGCTGCAGCCCGTAGGAGGACAGCTTCACCGGATCGATGACCACTTCGACCAGATCGTCGCGCGCGCCCTGCAGCGAGCCTTCCAGCACGCCCGGTACCTCTTCGATACGGTCGCGCAGTTCGCGCGCAGCCGCCGTCAGCACGCGCTCCGGCACGTCGCCCGACAGAGTGACGACGAGGACCGGAAACTCGGAAACGTTGACCTCGTTGACCGTCGGCTCCTCGGCCGCCTGCGGCAGGTCGGCCTTGGCGTCCTGCACCTTGCTGCGCGTGTCCTGGAGCGCCGTGGCCAGATTGGTCTGCGGCTGGAACTCGACAAGCACGTAGCCGCCGCCCTGGAAGGCGGCCGAGCGCATCTCCTTGAGGCCCTTTAGGCTCTTCAGCTTGCTTTCCATCGGCCGCAGGAGAAGGCGTTCCGAATCCTCCGGCGAAATGCCCTGGTAGATCAGGCTGATATACATCATCGGGATCGGAACGTCGGGTTCCGCTTCCTTGGGCGTCGACTGATAGGCGACCCAGCCCGCCGCCAGCAGGAACAGCAGGGCGGATATTGTGAGGCGGGCGTTGTGGATTGCGAGTCTGACGATATCCATGACTTGATGCCTGCTGTTTCTTCGGAAGCGGCGAACTGGCGGGAGGCGCCGGAGATCCCGACGCCGGGCTTTGCGCTACTGCGTACCGGCGGTGGCTTCGCCGATCAGCTTGTTGATGGTCGCCTGGTCGGCCTCGACGGGCTTGACGATATCGCCTTCCTTCACCAGTTCCTGGCCGGCGACAATGATGCGCGCATCTTTCGGAATTCCGCCGAGCACGAGACCGTTCGGCATGTCGTCCACCAGGTCGATCGGGTAGAAGGCCACCTTGTCGTCGCTGCCGACGGCGCGGATGCCGAGATCGCCCTTGTCACCCAGCGTCACCACCGAACGCGGCAGCAGAACCGCGTCGGTCGGCTCGGCGCTGAGCGTGATCTCGGCCGTCATACCGGCGGGGATGCTGCCATCCGCATTTGGGATCGCCACTTCGACACGGAAGGTGCGGGTCTGGGAGGAGGCGTCGCGGCTGATATACCGCACGGTGCCGGTGACCTTCTGGTCGTTGACCAGGCGCACATTGGCCTCTTCGCCGATCTTGATGTAGCGCAGGTCGCGTTCGCTGATTTCGCCGCGGGCGATCACCGGATCGAGCTTGAGGATGGTCGCCACCTCGCCGCCTTGCATGACCGAGCTGCCGAGTTCCACCGGCACCCTGTCGATGACGCCGTCGAACGGCGCCTTGACCTCGTTGCGGTCGAGCTCAGCCTGCGCGGTCTCCAGCATCGATTGCGCCGAGGTCAAATTCGAGCGCGCCGTGTCGAGCTGCAGCTTCGGCAGATTGCCGGTCTTGGCCAGCCGTTCGGCGGCGTCGAGCTCGGCCTTGCGTTGCGCCAGCAACTGCTTGGCGTTGTCGACATTCGAGATTTTCTCTTCGGCCGCCAGCATCAGAACCAGATCGCCCGTCTTGACGTGCTGGCCTTGGCTGACCGGCAGTTTGTCGATGACACCGGCGACGCGCGTTGCTAGCACCGCCCGCTTGTCGGCCTCGGTCAACCCCGAAATGCGGATAGCGCGCGCATAGGTCTTGCGCGGCGGCGTCACCACCGCGACGGTGCGCGGCGCGGCTTTCGGCTCGGCTTGCGCCATGTTCGGCTTGCCGGCCTCCGGCGTCTTGGCCTTTTCGGCCTCTGCCGCCCTCTGGGCGTCGGCGGCGGCACTGCCAACGGATGAAAACTCGCCCGTCGCCATCCAGGCGGCGAAACCGATGAGCACAACAATGGCAGCAAGCTTGTGAAACCTGATTTTCGGCATCGTCGTTTTTTCCACTGCGGGGTTTGGCCGGGACTGCGTCCTCCTCGAGGAGCGCGTCGCCGATATGGGTGCGCGCCAGGCCGTGTTCAAATTGCCGTGATCGGCGAAGCGCGCTTCTACATCAAGTTTGCAACGCAATATAGTCGGAAAGTTGCAGCAGCATTTCGAAGCCGGACGGGCGTGAGTGCCGCGAAACGTTTTTTGCCCAGAGGCGGTGCGGCTTTGGCGGGCTTGCTGGCGACCGATGATCGGCCGTGAAAGGTCCGACGCCGCAAGGCCGGCGTCCGCTCTCGCAGGCACGATGCCGGCGCGGAGCGATTTTCAACCCGGCGCGGGTTTCGAGCACGATGATAACCTCGGCCTGACGGACCATCCCGGCGTGCGACATTTCACGCAACACACTGGAATTGCTTGAAGAACGGACCGTTCAACTCTGATCCAGATCGTCGTTCCCTGGTCAAGCCGGATGCTCCAGGAGCAAGGACGGGTCGCCTCGATGCGTCTGCTCCATCGCGTTCCGCCGTCTAGGCTTGAGACATGATATAGCCTCGAACAAAACGCCTGCTGGTGCTGTTCGTGGCAGTATTCCTCGCCCGCCAGTCACCGTTCCGGATACGGTCGAGGGATGGCGCCCAACAGCGGCGCCCGCACGACACTGGCAGCAGGCGTCAGCATGATGATGCGCGCCTCACACGCGATGGTTGTTGCTGGCGCCGGAAGGAACTTGCTGGCACCGCGCGGCAGATCACGCCCGTGTGACGGATGCGGGTTCAGGCCCGGCGACGCTCCGCTTCGGGGTTCTTGCGCGCGGCCAGGAATTCCTTCACCCGTCGGCCAGGTGCCGGACCCCGCACCGGCTTGAAGCCGTCGTCGAGCTCGCCGGAGAGGTCGAGCGTCGGCCGCTTGCCGACGGCATCGTAGTTCTCCTCCAGCCAATCGCTGGCAGCGGTGCGGCCAAGATCGCGCAGATAGGCCAGGAATGCCCATTCGGCATTGACCTTCGATGATGCCGACAGGTCCTTGAAGGCCTCATCGGCGTCAATGCGGTGCATGCGGATGTCCCGGTACTCGCCCCGCGGCAGGCGGCCGGCGGCGATCAGTTCCTTGACGAAGGCGATCGAACGGAATTCGCGCAGCAGCCCGGCGTTGAAGGTGATCTCGTCGATGCGGTTCTGGATCTCGTTGGCGCTTTTGGGCGTTCCCTCGCGCACGACCGGATTGATCTGCACCAAAAGCACGTCCTCGGTGGCAGCCGTCTTGAAGAACGGATAGAGCGCCGGATTGCCGCCATAACCGCCATCCCAATAGGGCACGCCCTTGATCTCGACGGCGCGGAACAGTTGCGGCAGGCAGGCCGAGGCCATCACTGTGTCGAGGTCGATCTCGCCATCGGAAAACACCCGTAGCTGTCCGGTCTCGACATTGGTGGCGGAAATGAACAGTTCCATCGACTTGCAGGCATGCACATTCTTGAAATCAATCTCCTGCGCAACGACGTCGCGCAGCGGATTGAGGCCGAGCGGGTTGGCGACATAGGGCGAGAACACGCGCGACATGGTGTCGAAGAAGACATAACCCGGCGTGTTCTCGATCGACCAATTGCCCCAGGCGACGTCCCACGGCATGCGCTGCACCGGGCTGAACCGGCCCTTCGCCGCCACCGCATGCCAGAAGTCGTCGAGCTTCTTGCGCGCGCCTTCGACGCCGCCGCGAACGAAGCCGTCGGCCAGCGCCACCGCGTTCATCGCGCCCGCGCTTGTGCCGGACACCGCTGCGATCTCCAGCCGGCCATCCTCCAGAAGCCGGTCGAGCACGCCCCAGGAAAAAGCCCCGTGGGAACCGCCGCCCTGAAGCGCGATGTTGATCTTCTTTACTTCCTCCGCCTTGCCGTTCTTCGTCATGCGTTCCTGTCGATCCCGGTGCCTGACTTATTGCGTGCCCGGGAATCGGGACGTCAGCGTCACGGCAGACCTATGTTGCAGTGCAGCATATAAGGACGCACCAAGGCAAGAACACGAGCACGGTCGCGTGATGGCATGAAATTTCGATCATGCGGAAACGCCCTCCGCCTTGTGGCGGAGGGCGCGGTGTATCTTCCAAACAGGTTTGATGCTCAGGCGACGAGGTCCGGCATCGGTCCGACATAGCGCGACAGCGGCCGGATCAGCCGTCCCGTCGTCTGCTGCTCGCGCGCATGCGCGACCCAACCGGCGACGCGCCCGGCCGCGAAGACATTGCTGAAGGCTTGGCTGGGAAAACCCGCCGCTTCCAGCACCAACGCGGTGTAGAACTCGACATTGGTCTGCAGCGAGCGCTGCGGCTTGGCAATCCGAAGCACATCGAGCGCAGCCTGTTCGACTGTCTCGGCGAAGGCCAGCCGGCGACAGGTCTCGCCCTCCCCGCCGAGTTGCCGCACCACCGCCTTCAGCACATCGGCGCGCGGATCGCGCACGCGGTAGATGCGGTGGCCGAAGCCCATGATGCGTTCACCACGCGCGATCTCGCCGCGCAGCCAGCCGGCGGTGTCGCCATGCGCCTGGATGGCGTCGAGCATCTCGATGACAGGGCCGGGCGCGCCGCCATGCAGTGGGCCCTTGAGCGCCCCGAGGCCAGCCAGCACCGACGATGTCAGCCCGGCCTGCGTCGAAGCGACGATGCGCGTGGCGAAGGTCGAGGCATTGAGGCCGTGGTCGCAGACGGTCACGAGGTAAGTGTCGAGTGCCCTTGCCAGAGCCGGCGTCGGCACGGAACCGTCGAGCATCCTCAGCATATCGGCGGCATGATCGGCCATCCCATCCGGCGCGACCGGCTGCTCGCCGCGCCGCAGGCGCAACAGCGCCGGCGTCAGCACGGCGGGCGCCGCGATCAGCCCAAGCGCGTCCGTCAGCGTCTCGCCGTCAGGCAGCAACGCCATGCCGGCACGCATGGCGCTATAGACGTCGAGCGGCGCCAGCAAGGGCAGGCAAGACAAGAGCCGGTCGAACACCTCGACGCGCGCCTGGCCCAGTCTCGCGGCCAGTTCCGCGTCTCCGGGAAGGTCGTAGAAGAAGCCGTCGAGAAGCAGGCGAACGACCTGCGGATAGTTCCATCGCCCGGCCAGTTCCGGCAGGGAGTACCCCCGGATCGTCAAGCGGCCGCCCAGCCCATCCACGTCGGACAGCACCGTTTCCGCCGCCACCACATCATCGAGCCCGTTCGCCATGGCTTAGTCTCCTTGAGCTTTTTCGACATCAAGGATAAGGATGGGCAACACGCGCATCAATCTTGATCAACATAATCAATATGGGACCGACATGTCCGAATGGCTGTCGCGGGACGAGGCACTGGAACGGCTCAAGGTGCGGCCGCAGACGCTCTACGCCTATGTCAGTCGCGGGCGCATCGGCATGCGCCCGGACAGTGCCGATCCACGCCGCAGCCAATATCGCGCCGACGATATCGCGGCCCTGATGATGCGAAGAGAGCGCGGACGCAGCCCATCGGCCATCGCCGAAAGCGCCATCGCCTGGGGCGAACCCTCGCTCGTCACCTCGATCTCGACCGTTTCGCACGGCCACCTTGTCTATCGGGGCCGCGACGCCGTTGCGCTGTCCGAACATGCCACGCTCGAAGAGACCGCCGCCGTGCTGTGGGCCCTGCCTGAGCCGGTGAGTTTCGAGGCTCCGGCCTCGGATCAATCCCAACAACTCGGCCGAGCTCCGGCCTTCATGCAACTTGCCATGCTCGCCGGCCAGGCGCGGCCTTCACTAGGGCGCGGCGCCGCCTCGCTGTGCGCCGACGCCGCGCGCGCGATCGGCGTGCTGGCCGGCGCTCTTGGCGCCTCGGCGGGATCAGATCCGGTGCACATGCGGTTGGCGCGAGGCTGGTCGGTGGATGAAGGCGGGGCGCAGGCTATCCGGCGCGCCCTTGTGCTGCTTGCCGATCACGAACTCAACGCATCGACCTTCGCGGCGCGCGTCGCGGCCTCGACCGGAGCCTCGCCCGCCGCCTGCCTGCTCGCGGGTCTGGCGACACTTTCCGGTCCGCGGCACGGTGGCGCCGGCGAGGCGGTGATGCAACTCGCGGACGATGCGGCGCGGCACGGCGCCGATGCGGCGATCCGGCGCTGGCTCGGCCATGACAGGCCTTTGCCAGCGTTCGGCCATCCGCTCTATCCCGAAGGCGATCCCCGCGCCACGGCGCTTTTGGCGGCCATCGACAACACCGACAGAACATTGCGATCGCTGGAAATCGCCGCCATTGCCGCGACCGGCGCCCGCCCGAACGTCGACTTTGCCCTGGCCGTTCTGACGCGCAGCCTCGACCTGCCGCGCGATGCGCCGTTCCAGCTGTTCGCGCTTGGGCGCAGCGTTGGCTGGGCCGCCCACATGGTCGAACAGGCAATGAGCGGCGGCAGCATCAGGCCGCGCGGTCGCTATGAGGGATTATTGCCGTAGGATCGGAAGAAAAGCGCTGCGCGCTCACGACATGGTGTCGAGCTTGCGCTGCATGGCCGCGATCTGGTCCTTCAACTGCTGCAGATCGTCGGGTTTTTCCGGCGTTTCCTTCCTGGCCGGTTCGGCGGGGGCCGCCGCAGGTGCCGAGCCTGCCGGCGGGAAAGGCGTGAACAGCCGCATGGCATTCTGGAACATTTCCATGTTGCGGCGCGTCTGCTCCTCCAGCGCCTTGATCGGCGTGGCCATCTTCATCATGTCGAGTGGTGACTTGCCGATGGCGCCCTTCATCTGCTCGCGGAAGCGCTCCTGTTCCTTGGAGAAGGCGATCATCGACTGTTCGAGGAAGCTCGGCACGATCATCTGCATCTGGTCGCCGTAGAAGGCGATCAACTGGCGCAGGAACGGGATCGGCAGCATGTTCTGCCCGTCCTTGTTCTCCAATTCGAAGATGATCTGGGTCAGAACCGGATGCGTGATGTCGTCGCCGGTCTTGGCGTCCTGCACCGTGAACTCTTCGCCCTTCTTGACCATTTCGGCCAGGTCCTCGAGCGTCACATAGGTGCTGGTGCCGGTGTTGTAGAGCCGGCGATTGGCATATTTCTTGATGACGATCGGATCGTCTTTCGCAGCCATCTGCATCCTCCCCGGACACCGGCGCGCCTGAGTAAGCCGCCGGTAACGATTGCGCCCGTTCAAAGGATATGCGCAAAAGCGTCACAATTCCAAGCAGTTTGTGCAGTGCGGGATTAATTATCGCTGCATGGCCGGTGAAATATGCTGCGCAGCAGCGGACAGTTTGATGTCGCGGCCATGCGCAGCTTGCTTGCGACGCATGGGTGCCCTGCCGATTTCCGGTTTGACTCGGGGTTGGGAAAGGGCAAGAAAAGTCTTCAATGACAGAACATCAGCTTGAAGTTTGGAGAACAGAATGCCCGCTTCCAATGCCATCGTCGTCGCCAGCGCGGCACGCACACCGGTCGGTTCCTTCAACGGCGCTTTCGCCGCCACCCCGGCTCACGAGCTTGGCGCCGTCGTCGTAAGGGAATTGTTGTCGCGCGCCGCCGTCGAGGCGGCCGAGGTCGACGAGGTCATTCTTGGCCAGGTGCTGACCGCGGCCCAAGGGCAGAACCCTGCCCGCCAGGCTTCGATCCTCGCCGGGCTGCCCAGGGAGACCACCGCCTGGGGCCTCAACCAGGTGTGCGGCTCGGGCCTGCGCGCCATCGCGCTCGGCATGCAGCAGATCGCCACCGGCGATGCCAAGGTGGTTGTCGCCGGCGGCCAGGAATCGATGTCGATGTCGCCGCACGCCCAGCATCTGCGCGCTGGCGTCAAGATGGGCGACTACAAGATGATCGACACCATGATCAAGGATGGACTGTGGGATGCCTTTAATGGCTATCACATGGGCAACACGGCCGAGAACGTCGCCCGCCAGTTCCAGATCACCCGCGAGGACCAGGACCAGTTCGCGCTGGCCTCGCAGAACAAGGCCGAGGCCGCGCAGAAGGCCGGCCGGTTCAAGAACGAGATCGTCGCCTTCACCATCAAGGGCAAGAAGGGCGATACAATTGTCGACGAGGACGAATACATCCGCCATGGCGCGACGCTGGATGCCATGACCAAACTGAAGCCGGCCTTCGACAAGGACGGCACTGTGACCGCCGCCAATGCCTCCGGCATCAACGACGGCGCCGCCGGCGCGCTTTTGATGAGCGAAGCGGAAGCTGCCAGGCGGGGCATCACCCCGCTGGCGCGCATCGTCTCCTGGGCGACCGCGGGCGTTGACCCGGCGATCATGGGCACCGGTCCGATTCCCGCCTCGCGAAAAGCGCTGGAAAAGGCCGGCTGGTCGGTCGGCGATCTCGACCTGATCGAGGCCAACGAGGCTTTCGCCGCGCAGGCCTGCGCGGTCAACAAGGACATGGGCTGGGATCCCTCGATCGTCAACGTCAATGGTGGCGCCATCGCCATCGGTCATCCGATCGGCGCCTCTGGCGCGCGCATTTTCAACACGCTGGTCCACGAGATGCGCCGAAGAGGTGCCAAGAAGGGTCTCTCCACCCTGTGCATCGGCGGCGGCATGGGCGTCGCCATGTGCGTCGAAGCGCTCTAAAAGAGAAGTGAATGGGGAGTAGCGAATAGGGAAGAACGGCGTCGGCGCAATGGGATATCTGATCCCTACTCGTCATTCGCTACTCCCTGTTCACTCTCCCAACCAAAGGGAGGGAGCGCATGACCAAGGTTGCAATCGTCACGGGCGGATCGCGCGGCATCGGCGCGGCAATATCGATGGCGCTGAAGGAAGCCGGCTATTCGGTTGCCGCCAACTACGCCGGCAATGATGAGGCGGCGAGCAAGTTCACGGCCACAACCGGCATCAAGACCTACAAATGGTCGGTCGCCGACTACGACGCCTGCGCCGCCGGCATCAAGCAGGTCGAGGCCGATCTGGGCCCGGTCGCGGTGCTGGTCAACAATGCCGGTATCACGCGCGACGCCATGTTCCACAAGCTGACGCGTGAGCAGTGGAAGGAGGTCATCGACACCAATCTCTCCGGCGTTTTCAACATGACGCATCCGCTGTGGAGCGGCATGCGCGACCGCAAGTTCGGCCGCGTCATCACCATCTCCTCCATCAATGGCCAGAAGGGCCAGGCCGGCCAGGTCAACTACTCCGCGGCCAAGGCCGGCGACATCGGTTTCTCGAAGGCTCTGGCCCAGGAAGGAGCCCGCGCGGGCATCACCGTCAACATCATCTGCCCAGGCTATATCGCCACCGAAATGGTCCGGGCGATCGATGAGAAGGTGCTCAACGAACGCATCATCCCGCTAATCCCGGTCGGGCGCCTCGGCGAGCCGGAGGAGATCGCGCGCTGCGTCGTCTTCCTCGCCTCCGAGGACGCCGGCTTCATCACGGGATCGACCATCACCGCCAATGGCGGCCAGTACTTCGCCTGAGGTCTCGCCGGGCTGCCGGCTTCCCGGTGCCGATTGAAGGAGGGCTCGTTCGCCATCCGCTTCGGATGTCCGTGACGCCGTCCGATGACGGCTGTCGGCCTGCTGTTCCAATCCGGCACGCAAAGGTTAATCGCGGCAGCGGGTATTGTGCAAAACTGCCTGGATAAGCTGTGCATTGTCGGTGGAAAACCTGTGCGTAACACTACATCTTGTCGTGAACAAACAGGGAAAATCCCGACATCGCCGATTCGTCGCCCTTTCGTTCCATGTTTGGCCGCAATGTTAACGAGAGCAGTTGCAATCGCCTGTCAAACTGTTAATTTCTATTAAGAAAGTTCAACAATTTCACAAGCTTGGATGAAGCAAGGCGGGCTGCCACACGGCTTTGCCAGCGAAAGTTAACGGCGGCTCTCGCCTAGCATGAAACGGGCCAATTCCGTGATTCAGCATGTGGTAAGGATCATCAGCCAAAACTCCACATCTAGCCGTGAACAAAACCTGAATCCGGGCGAGTCAGCGATTCGTCGCCGATTCGTTCCAGACTCGTTCCAACCCTTAATCAGCAGCCGAACCGAAGCTCGACGGAGGTGACTTCGAACCGCCAGCGGAACATTCCGCTTTCGCTTCGCGCCTGAAATCCCTATGTGTCGCCTGTCATACGCGCCACCCGAGGCGTGCTCCCGACAATGAGAGGCCAGAAAGCCTTATTTCCGAGCCGATGAACATCCATCCGAAACCCACCGAGCCGCTGATCCTATCGGGTCGCGACGTGACTGCCGTGCTTGGGCCGACCAACACAGGCAAGACCCATCTCGCCATCGAGCGCATGGTGGCGCATGAAAGCGGCATCATCGGCCTGCCGCTCAGGCTCTTGGCGCGAGAGGTCTACACCCGCGTCTGCGAAAAGGTCGGTGCCCACAAGGTGGCGCTCATCACCGGCGAGGAGAAGATCCAGCCGCCAGGCGCCAGATATTCGGTCTGTACCGTCGAAGCCATGCCGCGCGAGACCGATGCCGCCTTCGTCGCCATCGACGAGGTGCAGCTTGCCGGGGACCTCGAGCGCGGCCACATCTTCACCGACCGCATCCTGCATCTGCGCGGCCGCCAGGAGACGCTGCTGCTCGGCGCCGCCACCATGCACGGCATCTTGCAGCGCCTGTTGAAAGGCGTCTCGGTGGTGACACGACCGCGGCTGTCACATCTGGCCTATGCCGGTTCGAAGAAGCTGACCCGCTTGCCCCGGCGCACAGCGATCGTCGCCTTCTCCGCCGACGAGGTCTATGCCATCGCCGAACTGATCCGCCGCCAGCAGGGCGGTGCGGCCGTCGTGCTTGGCGCGCTCTCGCCCCGCACCCGCAACGCCCAGGTGGCGCTGTTTCAGTCGGGCGACGTCGACTATCTCGTCGCCACCGATGCCATCGGCATGGGCCTTAACCTCGATCTCGACCATGTCGCCTTCGCCCAGAACCGCAAGTTCGACGGCTATCAGTATCGCAACCTGACGGCGGCCGAACTTGGCCAGATCGCCGGGCGCGCCGGCCGGCACCTGCGCGACGGCACCTTTGGCGTCACCGGCCAGGTCGACCCGCTGGACGAGGAATTGGTCAAGAAGATCGAAAGCCACGACTTCGACCCCGTGAAGGTTCTGCAGTGGCGCACAGCGCGTTTCAATTTCGCCAGCCTCGACGCGCTGAAGCGCTCGATCGAGACCAATGCCCCGGTGGAAGGCCTGACCCGTGCGCTGCCGGCAGTCGATGCGCAGGCGCTTGAGCACCTGTCGCGTGACAAGGACATCAGGGCGCTCGCCACCGACGCAAGGCGCGTCGCGCTGCTGTGGGAGGCCTGCGCGCTCCCCGACTACCGCAAGATAGCGCCGGCCCAGCACGCCGACCTCATTGCGTCGATCTACATGGACCTCGCCAGGCATGGCCATGTCGACGAGAATTACATGGCCGAGCAGGTGCGCCGCGCCGACACCACCGAGGGCGACATCGATACGCTGTCGCATCGCATCGCCCAGATCCGCACCTGGACATTCGTGTCGAACCGGCCCGGCTGGCTGGCCGATCAGGCACACTGGCAGGAAAAGACGCGCGAAATCGAAGACAGATTGTCGGATGCGCTGCATGAGCGGTTGACGAAACGCTTCGTAGACCGCAGGACTTCCGTCCTCATGCGGCGCCTTAGAGAAAATACCATGCCTGAAGCCGAAATAAGCCCAACCGGAACCGTCCTCGTCGAAGGCCACCATGTCGGCGAGTTGCAGGGGTTCCGTTTCACCGCCGATCAGAGCGCTGGCGGCGAAGACGCCAAGGCCGTGCGCGCGGCCGCCCAGAAGGCGCTGGCGGCGGAGTTCGAGGCACGCGCCGAACGCTTCGGCGCCTGCGCCAATGGCGACATCGCGCTCGGTTCCGACGGCACGCTGCGCTGGATCGGCGCGCCGATCGGCACGCTTGTTGCCGGCGAGGACGCGCTGAAGCCGCGCCTGGTGCTTTTGGCCGATGAACAGCTGACCGGCCCAGCGCGTGACAAGGTCGCGGCGCGTGCCGAGCGCTTCGTCAATTTCCAGATCGAATCCCTGCTGAAGCCGCTGGTCGATTTGAAGAGTGCCGAGCAGATATCGGGTATCGGCCGCGGCATCGCCTTCCAGCTGGTCGAGAATTTCGGCCTTATCAATCGCCGCGACATCGCCGAGGAGATGAAGTCGCTCGACCAGGAAGGCCGCGCGGCATTGCGCCGGCTGGGCGTGCGCTTCGGCGCCTATCATGTCTTCGTGCCGGCGCTGATCAAGCCGGCGCCCGCGGGATTGGTGACGTTGCTGTGGGCGCTGAAAAACGACGGCAAGGACAAGCCCGGCTTCGGCGACGTCGTCCATGCGCTGGCATCGGGCCGCACCTCGGTGGTCATCGATCCGGCTTTCGACAAGGCCTTCTACAAGCTTGCCGGCTACCGCAATCTCGGCCGCCGCGCCGTGCGCATCGACATTCTGGAACGGCTGGCCGACCTGATCCGCCCGGCGACCAACTGGAAGCCCGGCCTCGGCCAGCGTCCGGATGGCGCCTATGACGGCCAGTCTTTCATGGTGACGCCGCCGATGATGTCGATTCTCGGCGCCACGGCCGATGACATGGAAGAAATCCTGAAAGGTCTTGGCTACCGTGCCGAGCCGAAGCCGGCGGCCGAAGTCAAGGCACGGCTGGAAGCGCAGGACAATGCCGCCCGGGAAGCCGTGGCGGCCAAGCTGGCAGCGGAAGAGGCCGCGCGCGCCGAGCAGGCCAAGGCGGCGGAGGCGGCTGCGACGGACAGGCCTGCGGAGACATCCGCGGAAGATCCGGAAACTGCGACTGCCCAGACCGCCGTCGAAATTCCTGCTGAACCCATTGCGGAAGCGGCCGAAACTGTTGCGGAAGAACAACCCGAAGTTCCAGCCGAAGCTACGCAAGAGGTTGCGCCTGTAGCAGAAGCCGTGCCTGAGACTTCTGCCGCCGAAAGCGCCGACGCTCTCACTTCCCCCTCGACGGGGGAGATCGCGGAGCGAGGCGAGGAGGGGGACAGCGCCGACGCTCCCCAACAGGGACCCGCTGCGGAAGCCGAAGAGCCTAAGCCGATCCTGTTGTGGCGGCAGGGCCGCTTCGACCAGCGGCCTCGTCACCGTCACCACGAGAACCGCGCCCGGCCGCGCAACGGCCAGGCGGCGCGCTCCGATGCCCCGGCGGATGCCGCTGTCGGCCAGCCCGGCACCCGGCCCGCCCATGAAGGGCGCCGCGATGGCGCCGGCAAGCCACGTTTCGATCGCTCGAAGTTCAAGCCCAGGCCGCAAGGCGAAGGCGGGGAACGGCGGGAGGGAAAGCCGCAGGGCGAGCGTTCTGACCGCCGTGAGGGCCGGCCGGGCGGCAGGCCGGAAGGCAAGGGCGGCCCGCAAGGCGGCAAACCCTCGTTTCAGGCAAAACCGCGCGAGGAGCGCCCGGTGCGCTTCGATCCCGACTCTCCCTTCGCCAAGCTCGCCGCTTTGCGCGACCAGCTGAAGAAATAGCCGCACAGGATCCGATGGTCGCCCCGATGGCCACCGACCGCCAGCGTATCGACAAATGGCTGTTCTTCTCGCGCGCGGTGAAATCGCGCTCGCTGGCCGCCAAACTGGTCGTGGCCGGCCGGGTGCGCATCAATCGCGACAAAGCAGCGCAGGCCTCCGACCTGGTCAAGCCTGGCGACGTCCTGACCATCACGCTGGAGCGGCGCATCTTCATCTGGAAGGTGCTCGATGCGGGAAGCCGGCGCGGCCCCGCCGTGGAGGCACGCACGCTCTACGAAGACATGTCGCCGCCTGCCGCACCGACGGGCGAGGCGCCTCCCGACGCGATCCCAGGGCTGCGCGAGGCCGGAAGCGGCCGCCCGACGAAGAAGGAGCGCCGCGAGACCGACCGCTTGCTTGGCGACGACTGACCGCCGGTGCACGGAGGGAGCATGTATGTTCTTCCACGCCGCCGACACAACGGTCCGAGCACATGACCGATGCCCGCCATTGCCGACCCGTTGGAATTCCATTCCGGCAATGCGGACATGGCCGGAATGGCCGCCCTTGCAAGCGGGCGCCAAAGGCGTTACCTCACGGAAAAAGCCAACAAAAACGGGACGTCCCGGAGCAGATCGATGACCTATGTCGTGACCGACAATTGCATCAAATGCAAATATATGGACTGCATCGAGGTCTGTCCGGTCGACTGTTTCTACGAGGGCGAGAACATGCTCGTCATCCATCCCGACGAGTGCATTGACTGCGGTGTCTGCGAACCGGAATGCCCCGCCGACGCGATCAAGCCCGATACTGAGTCGGGCCTCGACAAATGGCTGCAGATAAACACCGAATACGCTGAGAAATGGCCTAATATCACCGCCAAGAAGGAGCCGCCGGCCGACGCCAAGGCCTTCGATGGCGAGGCCGGCAAGTTCGAGAAATATTTCTCGGCTGAACCCGGAGAAGGCGACTGACAGCGCTGCCGTTTCAACCGGCATGACGCGGCGTAAGAGGTACGGCCTATTAACCGCCTTGACAGGCGGCGTGAACCTGTGGCCTTCGCTTATGCAGCAAAACCTTGATTCTTCCGACTTTTTGTGTTACATGAGCGAAACATGCCGGTGACACAACGTCGATTTATGGCGCTAACGCCCCAAATCACTGAAAGGTGAAAATCCCATATCGGACCAGAGCGATCTGGGCCAGGCGATCGCAATCGTGCGGTTTGCCGGTCCCGGCTTTTCCGGTGGGTTCATCTGTTGTGCGGCTAATGATCGGTAACCCGATCGCGCGAGTTCAGCCGGCACCGCCGCCGGCCCACAACAAGGAGTTCAGGGCGTAATGGCAACGATCACCCCGCAGAAGAAGTCCACCGCTGCACGTCACGGTTTCAAGACCGGCGAGTACATCGTCTATCCGGCGCATGGTGTCGGCCAGATCGTCTCGATCGACGAGCAGGAAGTGGCCGGGCACAAGCTGGAACTGTTCGTCATCGATTTCCAGAAGGACAAGATGCGCCTCAAGGTGCCGGTCGCCAAGGCAACCTCGATCGGCATGCGCAAGCTGTCGGAAGAGGATTATGTCGAACGCGCACTGAAGGTCGTGCAAGGCCGCGCCCGCGTCAAGCGCACCATGTGGTCGCGTCGCGCGCAGGAATATGATGCCAAGATCAATTCCGGCGACCTGATCTCGATCTCGGAAGTTGTTCGCGACCTCTACCGCGCCGACAACCAGCCGGAGCAGTCCTATTCCGAACGCCAGCTCTACGAGGCCGCGCTCGACCGCATGGCCCGTGAGATCGCCGCGGTCAACCGCATGTCGGAAACCGAAGCCGTGCGTTTGATCGAGGTCAATCTCAACAAGGGCCCTAAGCGCGGCGCCAAGGCCGACAATGAGGAAGCCGAGCAGGAAGAAGCTGCCTGAGGCCTTGCGCCTTTTGAGTTTTTGAAAAACCCGGCCTTGCGCCGGGTTTTTTGTTGCAGGCAATACTGGAAAGTTGGTGCACGCCCCTCGGCGTGCAATCGTCACAGGAACGTTACGCGGGTCGCTTCCTTCTTGCCTTGGGCGAAACCGGCACTGGCCGCGGGGATGCGGGTCGCCAGATCCATCTGGTTGGTGCCCATTGCGGCGCGGGAAATCGACATCAGGCGTGATCACCACCACCCGGCTGCCCTGCTGGCGCAGGGCTTCGACCTCGCTTGCAAGGTCCGCGCCCGGCGGTCTGCGCAGGCCCTCGAACTGGCCTTCCGGTAGCGGTCGGCTCCGTCCGCTGAACGGCGAGAGCACGATCACGTTCGCATAGCCCGAGGCAAGGTCGGCATTATCGGCGGAGCGCACGCCACCGGAGATGTAGCGGACGCCATTGATGCTGTGCGTGGGCCCCGCACCGGGCAGCGCGGTGCTCGCGGTGGCCGCGTCAACCAGATCGACGCCGGAATCGCGGTCGAACGCGGCCAGTTCACCGGTAAGCGCGTCGACGGCCACCACGATCATCGGCCTTTCCGGCCATTCATGGCGAGGCAATCTGGCGGCGACCAGCGCGCGCCGCTGTTTGGCCACTTCAGGTCCGAATTTGGCATCGCTCTCCAATCCGAATGCGCCCATCGCCCGTTGCAGATCGGCTGCCGAGGTAGCGGCGGCGGAAATAGAACGCATCCGCTCGAATACACTATCCATCGGCGGCAACGGCGGTTGACGGCTCGGTCCGGCCGGTTGAACCGGCAGCGGGGACAGCACCGCGGCCAACAGTTCGCCCGGCGGTATGCCGCTGCGCACCTGCACTACCGCATTGGCGCCTGCCGAGGTTCCGATCACCAGATCGGCGGCCTCCGTCAGATCGACACCAGCTTCGGCGAGGCCCGCGATGATGCCGATCAGCCAGGCATTTCCGGCGGCCCCGCCACCACCGAGAACAAGAGCAACGTTGCGAACCATCGGCCCCACTATTGCAGCGCATGGACACGCCCGTCCATCGAAATAGAAACACCGTGCCTGACGGCGGCTCACGAGGATAAATGCCCGGCAGGGAGCAAGCGCAGCGCAGGCCTAGGACGAGAAATTGCCGCCTTCTCCCCCACCCTCCTTCTCCGCCATTTCCTGCTTTAGCGTCGCGATGAACCGTCTTGTCCGTTCGCGCTCCGGATTGCCGAACAGCACCGCCGCGGGGCCCTTTTCGACGACAATGCCGGCCTCGAGGAACACCACCTCGCGAGCGATCTTTGAAGCAAGCCGCAGATCGTGCGTGGCCATCACCATCGTCGTCCCCTCGCTGGCGAGCCGGCCGAGCACGTCGACGACTTCCTGCGCCAGTTCCGGGTCGAGCGCGGAGGTCGGCTCGTCGCACAAAAGCACCTTTGGCGACGGCGCCAGCGCCCGGGCGATCGCTACCCGCTGCTGCTGGCCGCCCGACAGCGTTGCCGGCCAGGCATCGACCTTGTGCGCCATGCCGACCTTTTCCAGCAGCGCGAGCGCCCGTTCGCGCGCCCGTGCGTGGGGCCACTTCAGCACCGTCACCAGCCCTTCCATGACGTTCTCGATCGCGGTGCGATGCGGGAACAGTTGGAAGTTCTGGAACACCATGCCGGTCTGCAGCCGCAGCCGCTGAATGTCCCGGGCCGCCACCTTCGCTCCCGGATGGAACTCCAGCGCCTGATCGCCGATACGCACTGTGCCCGAAGTTGGGATCTCAAGCAGGTTGATGCAGCGCAGCAGCGTACTTTTGCCACCACCCGAAGGACCGACCAGCGCGGTGACGCTGCCTTCGGCAATGGCAACCGTCACGCCCTTCAGCACGAGATTGTCGCCGAAGCGCTTTTCGATGTTGGCAAGGTCGATCACGAGCGCGCCTCCAGGAACCCGCCATAGCGATTGAGCCGCGCCTCCAGCCGCGTCTGCAAGGCCGACAGCACCGAACTCATCGCCAGATAGAGGATCGCCGCCTCGACATAGAGGATCAGCGGCTCATAGGTGGTGGCGACGATACGCTGCGCGGCCTGGAACATTTCCGGCACGGTGATGGCGGCGGCCAGCGACGTGTCCTTGACCAGCGAGATGAAGGTGTTGGAGAGCGGCGGCACCGCCACGCGCCCAGCCTGCGGCAAGATGGTGCGGCGCATCGCCTGGCTCCAGGTCATGCCGATCGAATAGGCCGCCTCCCATTGCCCCTTTGGCACCGCGCCTATCGCCGCGCGAACGATTTCCGACGAGTAGGCCCCGATATTGAGCGTGAAGCCGATCAACGCCGCGGGAAACGCGTCAAGCAGGATGCCGGCCGAGGGCAGGCCGTAGAAGATCAGGAACAGCTGCACCAAGAGCGGCGTGCCGCGGAATATCCACACGTAGAAGCGCGCCACCGCGACCAGGGGCATTGGCCCGAAGAGCCGGATCAGCGCGGTTCCAAGACCGACGCTCAAGCCAAGCACAAAGGACAGGAGCGTCAGCGGTACGGTGAAGATCAACGCGGCCCACAGCAGCGAAGGCAGCGATTCCAGCATGAGTTGCAGCCAGTGCGGCACGAAAGGGCTCCTTCTTGCGACTGCCGTATATCACGCGAAAGGCGGCGGGCCGTCAAAACGGTCCGCCGCCGGGCGATGTCGCGCGGGCCAACGGCCCGGCCGTAAATTACTTCGAAACGTCCTGTCCGAAATACTTGTCTGCGATCTTCTGATAGGTGCCGTCCGCCTTGATGTCGGCCAGCGCCTTGTTGATCGCGGCAACCAGTTCCGGGTCGCCCTTGCGAACGATGACGCCGGAATAGTCGGCGTTCTCTTCCTGGGCCGCGATCTTCACATTGGCATCCGGCTTGTGCTTCTTGAAGTCGAGGAAGGACAGGCTGTCATTGATGGTTGCGTCGGCGCGGCCGGTCAGAAGCAGCTGGATCGACTGGTCGAACCCGTCGGTGCCGACCAGTTCGGCGCCGTTGGCCTCGGCCAGTTTGCCGAAATTCGAAGTCAGCGACTGCGCCGACTTCTTGCCCTTGAGATCGGCGAAACTCTTGATGTCGGTATTGTCGCCGCGCACGATCAGCACTGCCTTGGAGGCGATGTAGGGGTCGGAGAAATCGTATTTCGCCTTGCGGGCGTCGGTGATGCCGACTTCGTTGATGACCGCGTCATAGCGGTTGGCATCGAGGCCCGCGATCAGCCCGTCCCATTTGCCCTCGAGGAACTCTACCTTCACGCCGAGCTTGTCGCCGATCGCCTTGGCGATTTCGACATCGAAGCCGACCAGCGCTCCGCCGGCATCATGATAGGTAAAGGGTGCGTAGGTGCCCTCCGTGCCGACCTTGATGACGCCGGCCTGCTTGATCTGGTCGAGATTGGCGCCGGCATAGCCTGCGGTAACAGCCAGAACCTGCAAAGTTCCGGCGACGATGAGCGACTTGAGCCATTTCATTTTTCTGTGATCCCGTCCTGGCCTGATATCCGGCATGGTGTGTGAGCGCTGGAAATTGACAGATGTGAGTTGAAAAAATAAGGAATGAGATTTCAAAAACATCCATTATTCGGAATCGGATTCTACCACTGACGTTTCTGGCGGTGCCTCGAACCCGCCCGGAGTTTTTTCGCGCAGCCTCCACGCCGCGCCGCCGGCGGCGGAACCTTTCCCGCGCATGGCACGTTTTGCGTTCGTTGTAGGGCAGGACGCCGTCATTTCAAGTCGAGCGGCTGCCGGGTTTCGAAATGACATCCGTATCGCCAGAGCCAGGGAGTGCCTCATGATGGAAGACACGGCAGGACGGATCATGGTCCGCGCGGCAATGAGGGCTCCCTATCTCGAACGCGACGAGGAGTTGCGGCTGGCGCTGCGCTGGAAAAAGGACAACGACCAGAACGCGCTGCACAGCATCACCGTGGCGCATATGCGCCTGGTCATTTCCATGGCCTCCAAATTCCGTCATTACGGCCTGCCGCTTGGCGATCTGGTCCAGGAGGGCCATGTCGGCCTGCTCGAGGCCGCGGCCCGTTTCGAGCCGGAGCGCGAAGTGCGGTTTTCGACCTATGCGACCTGGTGGATCCGGGCCTCGATGCAGGACTACATCCTGCGCAACTGGTCGATCGTGCGCGGCGGCACCAGCTCGGCGCAAAAGGCTCTGTTCTTCAACCTGCGGCGCCTGCGCGCCCGGCTGGCGAACGGCGCCGCGGAGCCGCTGTCGAACAGGACGTTGTACCGCGAGGTTTCAGCGGCCCTCGGCGTCTCCGAAGCCGATGTCGCGCTGATGGATTCGCGGCTCTCGGCGCCCGACTCCTCCCTCAATGTCCCGCTTGCCGACGATGGGGGCGCGACCGAGCGGATGGACTTCCTCGTGTCGGACGATCCCTTGCCCGACGAGGTCGTCAGCGACACCATCGATATCGAACGCCGCTCGATGTGGCTGAAGGCGGCGCTTGCCGCACTCAACGCGCGTGAGCTGCGCATCATCGAGGAGCGTCGGCTGAGCGACGAGGGCGCGACGCTCGAAGCGCTCGGCGAGACGCTTGGCATTTCCAAGGAACGCGTGCGCCAGATCGAGGCCCGCGCCATGGAAAAGCTGAAAGTGGCGCTGGTGAAGCAGAACCCGGAATTCCTCGCCACCGCCGCCTAAATCCATTCCAGGAAAACTACCTAGAAGTTTCTCGTCCCAAAAACGAGAGAGCGGGTCAGCGCCGACTATCGGCTATTTGTCGGTGACGATCTTGACCTTGTCGCCGGCCGAAACCGCAGCCCCCGGCGACAGCGCGTTGAGCACCCGGAACAGGTCGAGTTTGCGGTCGACGCCGACCATCTGCGCCGAAAGCGAACCCATCGTCTGCCCCGGCTGGACGGTGACCACGCGGATATGCAGCGGCTTCAGCGCCGCCTTTTCGGCGGCACTCAGAATGCGGAACGAGCCGCTGACGGAACGCGCCACGGTGTCGAGCGACGTGCTGGCGGATGGTGCCGCCGTCAGCAGCCGGTAGACCTGGCCGCCGGCGCGGATTACCGCGATATCGAACTGCCAGCCTTCGGCGCCTGCATGCGCCGTCGCCGCCTCGTTGCCGTTGATCGTTTCCTGCCTGACGCTCGCGTCGTCGAGACCGGCCACCCAGCCGCTCCTGATATAATCGGTCAGCGCACGGTTCTTGTCGATCGACACGCCGTCGAAGCGGATCGCAATGTCGCCCGGCCCGGTCGCCGTCACGGCGGCGGCCGAATTGTCGATGATGAAGCCCTCCGGCACCGAGAAGGACACGCCCAGGCCCGGATGCAGAAAGGTCTCGCCGCGCACATACCCTTCTTCCGGCGTGTCGCCGTAGAGCAGGCCGTCTATCCCGGCGAGGAAGGCGTCGCGATCGCGGGTGCCGACGCCCGGCGGGCCGAACTGGCGGGCATGGCGTTGCGCAAGGTCGATACGCTGCGGCGTATTGGGATGCGTTGCCAGGAAATCGAGGCTGGCGTCGGTGGCGCCGCTGATCGAGCGGAAATCGGTGTAGGCCGACATGGACTGCAAGAAGCGGCCGGCGGCGTAAGGATCGTAGCCGGCTTCGCCGATCGACTTGATGCCGATCGCGTCGGCCTCCAGTTCCTGGTTGCGCGAAAACTGCGCCAGTCTCAGCTTGCCGCGGATCAGCGCCGCCTTGGCGGTCGGGCTGTCGCCGAGCACGTCGGAAACAACCTTGGTGGCGAGCCCCTCCTCGGCCTCGAGCTGCTGGCGCTGCAGGCCGTGGTTAGCGGTGACGTGGCCCATCTCATGCGCGATGACGGCGGCGAGCTCGGCCGAATCATTGGCCAGCGCCAGCAGGCCGCGCGTGACGTAGAGGTAGCCGCCCGGCAGTGCGAAGGCATTGACGTTGGGCGAATTGAGGATGGTGATACGATAGGTCTGGGTCGGGTTGGCCGACACCACCGTCAGGCTGCCTACGACCTTGGCGACCATGCGCTCGAGCTTGGGATCGGAGTATTCGCCGCCATAGGTCGCCAGGATGCGTGGATGCTGCGCCTTGGCCAGTTCGGCCAATTTGTTATTGGCCGCGACATTGTCGACCGTGATCGGTTTGTCGGAAGGCTGGAAGCCGGATTCCTGGACTTC
This sequence comes from Mesorhizobium sp. B2-4-7, assembly GCF_006442685.1. Lineage (NCBI taxonomy): Bacteria > Pseudomonadati > Pseudomonadota > Alphaproteobacteria > Hyphomicrobiales > Phyllobacteriaceae > Mesorhizobium > Mesorhizobium sp. B2-4-7. The sequence goes on along the minus strand of NZ_VFVH01000013.1, from coordinate 173,673 downwards.
CGGAGGTGTGAACATCTGGCAGCTTGCCAGGGCCACGACAAAGCCGGCCAGCGCCAGAAAGCGCGCCAGCATTTTCCCTCTTGGTCTTTCCGTGCCGGTCGGCAGAACGGCTTCCTTTCGGGTCTGGCGCATGCCCGCGAAAATCGGGGCGATCCTCGCAAGGGCTCATGCGCAAATCAAAGCATTACAGCATCCACGCCATACCAACGCGCGGCGGATGCTGCAGGCAAATCACGGCCTGCACCGGACCGGTACAGGGCGGACCTAGCCACACTACCTCTGTCATGGCAAGCAATCGCCCCGTCGCCAGGAGCCGGTTTGAGCGTAAATTATGTCCGCTTCCGGGCAATATCTCGTGATCCAGCCTCCCAGGCGCTTGTGCCAACATAGCGCCGGAAAACTTCAGGACCAGCCCCGGCAAAGAAATCATCCGCCTTGCCCTTGGCGGCAACCATGCCGTTGTCGAGGAACACCACCTCCTCACAAATACGGCGTGCGTCCTGTGGCTGATGCGTGACGAACAGCAGCGTCATGCCCCGCTCGGCATGCACGTCGGCGACAAGGTCGAGCATGTCGTCGCGCAAGGCCGGTCCGAGTGAAGCGAAAGGCTCGTCCAGAAGAAGCACCGGGCGGTTGCGAACCAGCACGCGCGCCAATGCGACACGCTGGCGTTCGCCTCCCGAAAGTTCGCGCGGCAGGCGTCTTTCCTTGCCCGCGAGGCCGGTGCGCGCGATCGCCTCCGCGATGTCAGCGCCGTCGGCCTCGGTCAGCCGCAGCGAGGGCGAGCGGCCGAGCCCGACATTCTCTTCGACCGAAAGATGGGCAAAAAGATTGTTTTCCTGGAACACCATCGACACGGGCCGCGCCGAAGGCGGCGCCGCGCCGACATCGGCGCCGCCGATCAGCACGCGGCCAGCCTGCGGCGTCTCGAAGCCCGCCACCAGATTGAGCAGCGTCGACTTGCCCGAGCCGCTCGGCCCCATGATGGCGGTAATTTTCGACGCGGCGAAATCGACATCGAAAACGAGCGGCGCGTCGCCGTAGCTGAACGAGACCGTGTCCAGCCGCACCTCGGCTCCCCTTGTCGCACCATTGGTGGCGCCCGCAGCCATCAGTCTCGTTCTCCCCTTCCCAGCCCGCTCGCCGCCACCACAAGCGCAAGGCAGACCAGACCGAGCAGCAGCGCCAGGCCGGCGGCGTCCTCGGTACGGTAGCTGCCCATGCGCGCCAGGAGAAGGTAGGGCAAGGTCTGCACGGAATCACTGCCGAACAATGCGATGACGCCGAGATCGCCAAGCGACAGCGCCATGGCAAACGCGAAGGCGGTGGCCAGCGGCCGTCGCAGCGACGGCCAGTCGACCAGCCGCAACCGGGCCCAGCCCGCTATTCCCAGAAGCGCGCAGAGCCGCTCATGGCGCTCGCTCGCCGCATCATAGGCGGGGCGGATGGCACGGATGGCGAAAGGCATCGCCATGACTGCATTGACGGTGACGACCATGACCGGGGCTATGGCAAAGACATCGCCGACATGGCGCAGCAGAAGGAACCAGCCGGCGCCGATGACGATGGGCGGCACGACCAGGACGAAGCCGGCGCCGGTGTCGGTGGCGTGTTCGAGCACGGTCCGCGGACCGGAGCGGCGCTTCAGGGCCAGCACGCGGCGCGCCATGGTGAGCGAAAGCGACAGCGCAACCGACAGCAGCGCCGACAGGAAGGCCAGCACGGCGCTGGTCAGCGTCGCCTGCCGCACCGCCGCCTCGCCGGCGAGACGACCGAGGTCGGCGCCGAGGCCTGACATCACCGTCGCCGTCATCGGCCCGGCGACGAACAAAAGGGCCAGCACGACGAGCGCGGCATTCAGCGCGGTCTCGGTCCTGCCGGCCGAGACGTAGCGGCGCGGCGCCACCGGCAGATTGGCGTCACCGGTGGTGTTGGCGCCGAGCCGCGTCAACGCCAGCACCACGACAAAGGTCAGCGCGATCTGCAGCAGCGTCAGCGCCACCGCCCGCGCGGGATCGAAATCGAAACGCAGAGCCTGGTAGATGCCGACCTCCAGCGTCGTCGCGCCGGGGCCACCGCCCAGCGTCAGCACGATCGTGAAGGATGTGATGCAGAGCATGAACACCAGGCCGGCGACGCCCGGCAGAGCGGCGCGCAGTGTCGGCCACTCGATCAGCCGGAAAGCCGGTGCGGCACCCATGCCGAGCTGGCTCGCCAGCCGCCATTGGTCGGCTTGGATGGTTTGCAGCGCTTCGAGGAACAGCCGCGTGGCCAGCGGCAGGTTGAAGAAGACATGAGCAACGAGGATGCCGGAGAGGCCATAGATGCCCGGCCAATTGTAACCGCCGACGGCACCAAGAAAGCCGGCGAAATAGCCGGCGCGGCCATAGAGCGCCAGGATGCCGAGCGCCGCCACGATCGCCGGCAGCGCCAACGGCAGGGCGAAGAGCTGGAGGATGAAGCCGCGGCCGGGAAAGCGCGGATGCCGCGACAGCGCGCGAGCCACGAACAGGGCCGGCGCCACCGACAACAGCGTCGAAAGCGCCGCCTGCCACAACGTAAAGCGCACGACGCGCAGGAGATAAGGATCGAAGGCTGCCCAGGCTCCGGAGAAATCGTTCGCGCCTTCGAAAAGAAGACCCGCAAACGCGCCGCCGATCAGGAGCCCGATCGCCGCAAGCGCGAGGATACCGGCGGAGATGCGGGGGTCAGACGCGCGCTGCACGCTGCGCCACCCAAAGGACCTTTAGCGAGCGTCGCGTTCCTTCGCGCCCCCCTCTGTCCTGCCGGACATCTCCCCCACTTGGGGAGAGATTGGCTGCTTCAGCGCTCCACCCTCTCCTGTGACGTCGCCAATTGGCGAAAGCCGTCGTGACGGCCAATCTCCCCCCTCGTGGGGGAGATGTCCGGCAGGACAGTGGGGGGCGCTGTAGAGCACTCATCATCCGATCATACGACCAAACTACTTGCTCATCACCGCCAGCCATTCATCCACCCATGCCTTGCGGTTGGCCGCGACCTCCTCGGGACTGAACAGCAAGGTTTTGGTCGGTTTGACCAGTCTGTCGAAGGCCGGATTGAGCGGCTTGTCGGTCTTGCCGGCCGGGAACATCCAGTTGGTCTCGGGGATGGCATCCTGGAATTTCGGGCCCGTCATGAAGGCGATGAACTTTTCCGCCAGCGGATTTTTGACTCCCGTCGTGGTGATGCCGGCGACCTCGATCTGCAGATATTCGCCCTCCTCGAACGAAGCGGCCTGGTAGCGCTCGGTGTTCTCGGCAACCATGTGGTAGGCGGGCGAGGTCGTGTAGGACAACACCATCGGCGCCTCGCCCTTGGTGAACAGGCCGTAGGCCTCGCTCCAGCCCGGCGTCACGGTCAAGACCTTCGCCTTGAGCTTGGCCCAGGCCTCCGGCGCCTTGTCGCCATAGACCGACTTCACCCACAACAGCAGGCCGAGGCCCGGCGTCGAGGTGCGAGGATCCTGGATGACGATCTTGTCGTCGGCACTGCCCTCGACCAATTCCTTCAGGCTCTTGGGCGGCGTCTTCAGCTTCTGCGTGTCATAGATGACGGCGAAATAACCATAGTCGTACGGGACAAAGATGTCGTCGTTCCAGCCGCCCGGCACATTGAGCCCGGTCACGGCGCCATGCGGCGCAAACAGGCCAGTGGCCTTGGCATCGGCGGTGAGATTGGTGTCGAGGCCAAGCACGATGTCGGCCTTGGTCGCGGCCCCTTCCAGCTTGACGCGGTTGAGCAGCGCGACGCCGTCGGCAACCGAGACGAAGTCGACATCGCAGCCGCATTCGGCCTCGAATTCCTTCTTCACCACCGGGCCGGGGCCCCAGTCGGCGGTAAAGCTCTCATAAGTGTAGACGGTGAGCTTGTCCTTGGCTAAGGCCGGCCCGGACAGAACCACGACCATTGCAGAGACAAGGGCGTATAAAAGCGTGCGCATCGGCGCCTCCTTCGTTCGGGTTAAAGGAATTGAGGCGTCGGACTGTCCGAAACGTCTAATCCCTCCGCCGGTACAAACCGGATCAGGTTCAGCGGGTTGGCGAGACTGCCTCTCAGCCGGTCCGCGAAATATCGCGTCCGGCACCCCGTTAGAGCGCCTCGACACATAGGCCCGGCCGGTGAACCGCGCAAGTGGCTGTTTGCCGGCCTTCCGTTTCCGCTGTCGGGCTGGTAAGGGCCACACGATATGAGCACATTCACCATCCTGCTTGGCGGCGATCTCATCCGCACGCCACGGCTCGACCGTCAGGTCGAGGGAACCCGCGTCATCGCCGCCGATGCCGGCATCGGCCATGCAAGCACGCTCGGCCTTGTGCCGGAACTGTGGGTCGGCGATTTCGATTCCGTGCCCGCCGGCCTGCCGGATGAGTTGGCCGCCGTGCCGCGCCGAACCTTCCCGGCAGAGAAGGACGCCACCGATGGCGAACTCGCGATATCGGCCGCCCTGGAGCGCGGCGCGACCAGCCTCGTGCTTGCCGGCGCCTTCGGCGGCAAGCGCGCCGACCATGCCTTCCTGCACATGGCGCTCGCCCTGCGGCTGGCCGGGGCCGGGACAAAGGTGCTGTTGACCAGCGGCGCGCAGGAAGGCGTGCCCCTGGCGCACGGCACGGTCCGCTTCGACTATACAGACGGCACCCTGTTCTCGATCCTGGGTTTTTCCGAGCTTGCCGGGCTGACCGTCGCCGGCGCGAAATGGCCGCTTGACCGCGTCAAGGTCGCGTTCGGCTCATCGCTGACCATCTCTAATGAGGTCAAGGGCAGGCTCGAGATCGCGCTGGGAGCGGGCCGCGCGCTGCTGCTCGCCCATCCCTATCCCTTGCCAGAAAGCTGACATGGCGCCGCCTCTTCTCAATCTCGACGGAATAAAACTGACGTTCGGCGGCACGCCCCTGCTCGACGGCGCCGACTTGGCTGCGTCGGCAGGCGACAAGATCGCGCTGGTCGGCCGCAACGGGTCCGGCAAGTCGACGCTGCTCAAGATCGCCGCCGGCCTGATCGAGCCGCAGGACGGCGAGGTGTTCCGCCAGCCATCGGCGACCGTCCGCTATCTGCCGCAAATGCCCGACATGGACGGGTTCGCAACCGTGCGCGCCTATGTCGAGGCCGGGCTCGGTCCCGCCGACGATCCTTATCGCGCCAGCTACCTGATGGAGCATCTCGGCCTCTCGGGCGAGGAGCAGCCGGGCGACCTCTCCGGCGGCGAGGCCAGGCGCGCCGCCCTTGCCCGCGTCATGGCGCCGGAGCCCGATATCCTGCTGCTCGATGAGCCGACCAACCATCTCGATCTCTCGGTGATCGAATGGCTGGAAGAGGAGCTCGTCCGCACCTCCTCGGCCCTCATCGTCATCTCGCACGACCGCCGTTTCCTCGAGCGCGTCTCGCGCGCCACCGTGTGGCTCGATCGGGGCCAGACGCGCCGGCTGGATAAGGGCTTCGGCCATTTCGAGGAATGGCGCGACCAGGTGCTTGAGGAAGAAGAGCGCGAACAGCACAAGCTCGGCCGCCAGATCGTGCGCGAGGAACACTGGCTGCGCTATGGCGTGACGGCGCGGCGCAAGCGCAACATGCGCCGCCTGGGCGAATTGCAGACCATGCGCCAGCGTTTTCGCGGCCATCGCGGCGCCGAAGGCACCGCGACCATGGTGGCCAGCGACGCCGCCGAATCCGGCAAGCTGGTGATCGAGGCCAGGAACATCGAGAAGAGCTTTGGCGACCTCACCGTGGTCAAGGGGTTCTCGACCCGCATCCAACGCGGCGATCGCGTCGGCCTCGTCGGGCCGAACGGCGCCGGCAAGACGACGCTTCTGAAGATGCTGACCGGAGAATTGCAGCCGGATGCCGGTTCGGTGCGGCTCGGCACCAATCTGGAGATCGCCACGCTCGACCAGAAGCGCGAGGCGGTCGATCCGCAGGAGACGCTGGCTCAGTATCTCACCGACGGGCGCGGCGAGAACCTTGTCATCAATGGCGAGCAGCGCCACGTCGTCTCCTACATGAAGGATTTCCTGTTCAAACCGGAACAGGCGCGCACGCCGGTGCGCGAGCTGTCCGGCGGCGAACGGGCACGGCTGATCCTTGCGCGCGTGCTGGCCCGGCCGGCGAACTTGCTGGTGCTCGATGAGCCGACCAACGATCTCGACATGGAAACGCTGGAGTTGCTGCAGGAACTGGTCGCCGGCTTTGCCGGTACGGTCATCCTGGTCAGCCACGACCGCGATTTCCTCGACCGCACCGTGACCAGCGTGATCGCGCCGGACGGCGGCGGCCGCTGGGTCGAATATGCCGGCGGCTATTCCGACATGCTGGCGCAGCGCGGCGGCACCAGGCTCGACGACCGCAAGGCGCGGGCGAAGGCGGATGCAAGCGAGGCGCCGACGGCGAAGGCGGACAGCCCCACCGCCAAAGCCCCGGCAAAAAAACTCTCGTTCAAGCAGAAATTCGCGCTGGAATCGCTGCCCAAGAAGATCGAGGCGGTGACAGCCTCGATCTCGCGGCTGGAGAACAACATCGCCGATCCGGCCTATTACGAGCGCGATCCGGCCTCGTTCCAGAAGACCATCGCCGCCCTCGACAAGGAGCGCGCGACGCTGGCGGCACTGGAGGAAGAGTGGCTCGAACTGGAGATGTTGCGCGAGGAAATGGAGGGGTGAGCATTGCATGCGCTACGTTATGCGTCTATATTATGCGCATAAAATAGGGCTCTCTCCGTGCTTCAATCGACGCCAAAGCCTCAGCGAAAGTCGGTCAACACATCCATTGACGCTCAGCTGATCAACGACGCCAAGGCGTTGGGCATCAATCTCTCCCGCGCCGCCGAGGCGGGTATCGCGAAGGCCATCGCGGTGGAAAAAACGCGTCGGTGGCAAGAAGAGAACAAGGAAGCGATCGAAAGCTCGAACGCTTATGTCGAGCGTAACGGGTTGCCATTGGCCAAACGCCGGCTGTTTTGATGGCACGCTACGATCTTTATCGGAATAGCGACGGCAACGGTTATCTTCTCGATGTCCAGTCCGACCTTCTTGAGCGGCTGAGCACGAGAGTGGTCATTCCACTGATGCCGCCTGATATAGCCCCGGTTCCTGGCCGCCGACTGAACCCGACCTTCCCTATAGATGGCAAGGATCATGTAATGGTCACCCAGTTCATGTCGGCCTTGACGGCCTCCGAATTGCTGGATGCCGAGGGGAATCTCTCCAGGCATCACGACGACATCGTCGCCGCAATCGACATGCTGTTCCAAGGTTTCTGACCGAAGTCGACTTTATCTCAGCCCGCCGTCTTCGCCTGCCAAGCCTTGATCGCCTCGTCGAACACCTTCTCGCCGGGAATGCCTTTTTCCATCGTCAGCAACGCTCGTCGTCCGGTCTTGTAGACGACCGGCACGTCGATCCAGTCCTGTCCCCGAAGCAAGGTCAGGTTGGCGTCCTCGTCGGCCTTGGTATCGTTGAGCGCGACGAGGAAGAAGCCGTCGGCGATCTTGGCCGGAATGCCGATCAGCGGGCTGCCGGCATCCTGCTCGGAACTCTTCATGGCCACGCGCAGGATGTTGTCGACGCCGCCGCCCTCGAACCCGTCGGGCGTCAGGAAGATCATCTCGATGATGTGGCTGGCCGGCAGAGTCTGGTCAGTGTTGCGGCGAATGGTCATGCGCAACTGGATGTCCTTGCCGGGAATGGTCGCCTCGGCGCGGATCGCCGGCTCAGGCGGCAGGTCGCCGCCGGGCGATTCCTGCACCAGCGACCAGACGATGTTGCCCGGCTCGGCCGAACCCTGCGCGGTGCTGGTGCGCTCCTCATAGAAGATCGCCTTCTGGCCGACCGGCAGAGAGGTTTGCGTCGGCGCACCGGCAGGCGAGGGCGGCGTGGCGGCGTTGTCAGCCGGCGCCGCGGGTGCGGTCCCATTGGCGGGTGGCGCCGCCGGCGCAGCGCCCGGTGCAGGGGGCGTGGTCCCGGCGGGCGCGCCTGCGGCCGGCGTGCCTCCTGCCGGAGCCGACAAGGCCGGGGTGGTCGTGGCTGAAGGCGGCGTCGTCAGCGCCGCGACGGACTCGCCCTCGCCCACGCCGCTCTGTCCGCCGGCCGGGCCAGGATCGACCTCGCTTCCTTGCGGCGTCAGTCTTTGAGTGAACTTCGGTGTCCCTTCGGGCTCGGCACCGCTAGCCGCAGGTGCCGGGGGCGTTGCCGCCGCATCGCTCGCCGGCTTGGCGGGTGTCGATTTGACCGGCTCGGTCGTCGCGACCTTGCTGCCGCCGCCCAGACCCAGCATCTTGCCGAAGGCATCCTTGTTCAGCCAGATGCCATAGCCGCCGCCGGCAATGACCAGCAACGCAACGGCAGCGGCAATCAGCCCGCCATAGCTGCGCTTGCGTTCAGCCGGACGCAAGCGCTGGAAAGTGTCGGCGACCGCAGCCTCTTCGTCGCTCGCAAAGACATCGGCATGCTCGTCGTCCTGACCCACATCCATGCCAGGCTGAGCCCTGTCGTCGAACTCCGGGGCCGGCTGCACCGGTACGGGCTTTTGCCAGTTCGGCTCGACCTCGGCGGCGGGCGATGCAGGCCTGGAGATGTCGGGCTCCGGAGCGGGGGGCGGCGGCTTGTAGGGTTCAGCCTTCGAGGCAGGCGCTGCCGGCCAGGCCGGCTCCGCCTTTACCGGCTGTTTGGTATGGTTCGACTGGTTCTTGTTGCGATCGATGGAGGAAAATATGTGCTCCAGTTCGGCAAGCGGATCGGTCTCCGGCACGCTTTTGGCATATTCGCGCTCGAGCCTCGATATGGCGTCTTCCAGGCCGCGCTTCTGCCTTTCGGCTTCCGACGGCGAAAGCGGCGGCTCGCGCTCGGCAATCTTCTTTGCAATCGTCGAGCGCGCTTTGTCGTAGACTTTGGCCCGCAGCTCCGGCGTAGGATCGCCAAAATTGTTTATCGTATCCCTCAGAGCAGAAACGAAATCTTTCGCCATGCGTCAGTCGACCTGTATTGTGCTCCGGGCCGGCCTCCGCAAATCAGCCGCAACGCCCGGAAAGGCTTGAGAAACTAGTCTTGAAACGGATCGGTCACAAGTATCGTGTCGTCCCGCTCCGGGCTGGTGGAGAGGAGCGCGACCGGCGCGCCGATCAACTCCTCGATATGGCGGACATATTTGACGGCCTGGGCCGGAAGGTCGTTCCAGCTGCGCGCGCCGGCGGTGGTGCCTTTCCACCCCTCCAGCGTCTCGTAGATTGGCTCGACGCGGGCCTGCGCGCCCTGGCTGGCGGGTAGATAGTCGATCGTCTCGCCGTCGAGGCGGTAGCCGGTACAGACCTTGATCTCGTCCAGCCCGTCAAGCACATCGAGCTTGGTCAGGGCGATGCCCTTGATGCCGTTGACGGCGACGGCCTGGCGCACCAGCACCGCGTCGAACCAGCCGCAGCGGCGCTTGCGGCCGGTGACGACGCCGAATTCATGGCCGCGCGTGCCGAGGAATTCACCGATCTCGTTCTGCTGCTCGGTCGGGAACGGACCTTCGCCTACGCGCGTCGTATAGGCCTTGGTGATGCCAAGCACATAGCCGATGGCGCCCGGGCCCACGCCGGCACCGGCTGCCGCCTGGCCGGCGACGGTGTTGGACGAGGTGACAAACGGATAGGTGCCATGATCGATGTCGAGCAGCGTGCCTTGCGCGCCCTCGAACAGGATGCGCTCGCCGGCCCGGCGCTTGTCGTCGAGCACCTTCCAGACCCGGTCCATGTAGGGCAGGATTTCGCCGGCGACCGAGGTCAGCTCTTGCATGACCGCGTCATGCGTGGCTTCGGCATGGCCAAGGCCGCGACGCAGTGCATTGTGATGCGTCAACAGCCTGTCGACCTTCAAGGGTAGTGTTTCCAAATCCGCCAGATCCATCACCCGCACCGCGCGCCGGCCCACCTTGTCCTCATAGGCGGGGCCGATACCGCGGCGGGTCGTGCCAATCTTGGTCCCGGAATTTGAGGCGGCGTCCTCGCGGAAGCCGTCCAGTTCCCGGTGCAGGGACAGGATAAGCGCTGTGTTTTCGGCTATTTTCAGGCGCTCCGGCGTTACCTCGACGCCTTGCCCCTTGAGCTTCGCCACTTCGGCGACGAATGCGTGCGGATCGAAGACGACGCCATTACCGATGATGGACAGCTTGCCCTGCCGCACGACGCCCGACGGCAACAGCGACAGCTTGTAGACCTTGCCGTCGACGACCAGCGTGTGGCCGGCATTGTGGCCGCCCTGGAAACGCACCACGACATCGGCGCGCTCCGACAGCCAGTCGACGATCTTGCCCTTGCCTTCGTCACCCCATTGCGAGCCGACGACCACCACATTGGCCATGTTTCTTTTCCTTCGAGGCGCCGCCGCGCGGCTTGGATACGGTTCGAAACGACAGGCCTCTATAACGTCAAGAGCAGGCCGATGCGACCTTTCTTTGCCGCCGAAAATGGGCTGAGGCACAACAATTTTCAGCTTTGACATCATTTACTTGTCCAGGCGCGGGCAATAGGCCGGCGGGCACGCCCCATTCACCTCCTCCCCGCTGCGACCCGCCATGCACCGAAGCCCCTACATGTTCCTGCTGCTCACCACCTTGCTGTGGGGCGGCAACTCGGTGGCCGGCAAGCTGGCGGTCGATCACGTCTCACCGATGACGCTGGTCTTCCTGCGCTGGGTGTTGGCGGTGGCGATCCTGCTGCCGATCGGCTGGAATGCGCTGAAAAGAGATTGGCCCGTCGTGCGCAGGCACTGGTTCGTGCTCGCCGCACTTGGCGCCAGCGGCTTCACCTTGTTCAACACGATCTTCTATACGGCGCTCAATTACACGACCGCGATCAACGTTTCGATCGAGCAGGCGGCGATGCCTATCCTGATCATCGTAGCCAATTTCATCTTCTTCCGCCTCCGCGTGAACTGGGCGCAGATCGCCGGCGTGGTACTGACGATCTTCGGCGTCATCCTGACCGCCTGCCACGGCGATCCGCGCCGGCTGTTGACATTGGAGCTCAATTTCGGCGACGCCATCATGCTGGTCGCGGTCATTCTCTACAGTGGCTATTCGGTCGGGTTGCGGCTGAAGCCGGCCATGCAATGGCAGAGCCTGATGCTGGCCATGTCGCTCGCCGCGCTCATCACCTCGCTGCCGTTCTTCCTATGGGAAATCGTGGCCGGCAAGGTCATCGTTCCCGACGCGCGCGGCTGGGCGGTGATCGTCTATACCGCGATCGGCGCCTCGGTCGTCTCGCAGATATTCTACATCAGGGGCAATGAGCTGATCGGCGCCAACCGGGCCGGCCTGTTCATCAACCTCGTGCCGATCTTCGGCACCCTGCTTTCGGTGCTGATCGTCGGCGAGACATTCCAGCTCTACCAGGCGTTGGCGCTCGTCCTCGTGCTGGGCGGCATCGCGCTTGCCGAATATAGCGGCCGCAAGGCAGCCATGCCGAGGCGCCAGTAAACTCACTTCGCGCCCCGATCGTCAGCCTTGAGGAGAGCGTCGGCTCGCCCGGCAATTCGCAGGACTACTGCAATTCCTTGCGCACCGCCGCCACGTCGTCGGACGAGACTGCCGGGGCGGCATTGCCCCAGCAGACAAGCCCTACACGCTGCCGACGTCGAACTGCAGCCGCTTGGCCGAATCGATCGATTTGTGCGCCCGCACCTGCTCCAGCACTTTTTCCGGAAACGGTGCGTCGAGATAGAGCAGCGCGATGGCATCGCCCCCCGGCCGGTTGCGGCCGAGCTGGAAGTTAGCGATGTTGACGCCGTTCTCGCCGCACACCGTGCCGAGCAGGCCGATAATGCCCGGCGCGTCGGCATTGGTCGTGTAGAGCATGTGCTGGCCGACCTCGGCATCGAGATTGATGCCCTTGATCTGTATGAAGCGCGGCTTGCCGTCGGAAAAACAGGTGCCGGCGATCGAGCGCGTCATATGCTCGGTCTTGACCGTCAGCTTGATATAGCCGTCGAACACGCCCGATTTGTCGCGCTTGACCTCGGCGACGATGATGCCGCGCTCCTTCACCATGATCGGCGCCGACACCATGTTGACGTCGGCTACCTGCGGCCTGATCAGCCCGGCAAGGGCCGCGCTGATCAGCGCGCGCGTATTCATCGTCGCGGTCGAGCCGTCGAACAGGATTTCCACCTCCTTGATCGGGTCCTCGGTGACCTGGCCGACAAAGGCGCCAAGCACTTCGGCGAGCTTGACGAAGGGTTTGAGCCGCGGCGCTTCCTCCGCGGTGATCGACGGCATGTTGATGGCATTGGAGACGGCGCCCTTGATCAGGTAGTCGGCCATCTGTTCGGCGACCTGCAGCGCGACGTTCTCTTGCGCCTCCGCCGTCGAGGCGCCGAGATGGGGGGTGGCCACCACATTCTCCATGCCGAACAATGCGTTCTGTTCGGCCGGCTCGGCCTCGAACACGTCGATGCCGGCGCCGGCCACTTTGCCGCTCTTCAGCGCCGCCACCAGGTCGGCTTCGACGACCAGCCCGCCACGGGCGCAGTTGATGATGCGCACGCCGTCCTTCATTTTGGCGATCGCGGCGGCATCGATGATGTTGCGCGTCTTGTCGGTCAACGGCGTGTGCAGCGTGATGAAGTCCGCGCGGGCGAAGAGCTCGTCCAGTTCAACCTTGTCGACGCCGAGTTCCTCGGCGCGTTTGTCCGACAGGAACGGATCGAAGGCGACGACATGCATCTTCAGGCCGACGCCGCGCGTGGCGACGATCGAGCCGATATTGCCGCAGCCGATGACGCCGAGCGTCTTGCCGGTGATCTCGACGCCCATGAAGCGGTTCTTTTCCCATTTGCCTGCATGCGTCGAGGCGTTGGCTTCCGGGATCTGGCGGGCGAGCGCGAAGATCATTGCTACCGCATGCTCGGCCGTCGTGATCGAATTGCCGAACGGCGTGTTCATCACGATAATGCCCTTGCGGCTGGCTGCCGGTATGTCGACATTGTCGACGCCGATGCCGGCCCGGCCGACGACCTTGAGCCTGGTGGCGGCATTGATCAGCTTCTCGGTAACCTTGGTCGCCGAGCGGATGGCGAGGCCGTCATACTGGTCAATCACTTCAAGCAGCTTCTCCTTGTCCTTGCCGATATCTGGAAGATAGTCGACCTCTACGCCGCGATCCCTGAAGATCTGAACGGCGGTGGTGGAAAGTTTATCCGAGACGAGAACGCGAGGCATGGGATTGGTCCTTGTTGCTTACCCCACACCCGCTTTCGCTTCGCTCAGGCGCCTTCTCCAGGGGGGGAGAATGTGAGGCGCCGATCCTTCTCCCCTTGTGGGAGAAGGTGGCCGCGAAGCGGCCGGATGAGGGGTATTCCAGAAAATGATACCGTTCGAGTTTCAGGCCGCTGCTTTCAGCGACGCCTTCTGGCCGGCGAAGGCCCAGTCGAGCCAGGGCATCAGCGCTTCGAGATCGGAGGTCTCGACCGTTGCGCCGCACCAGATGCGCAGGCCGGGCGGCGCGTCGCGATAGGAACCGATGTCATAGGCGACACCTTCCTTGTCGAGCGCTGAAACCAGACCCTTGGCGAAGGCCGCCTGTGCGTCGGCGTCGAGTGCAGCGACTTGCCCGTCGGTGAAGGACAGGCAGACGGACGTGTTCGACCGCGTCGCCGGCTCTACGGCGAGATGGCCAAGCCAGGAGGATTTCGCGACGAAACGGTCGAGCACCGCGGCATTGGCGTCGGCCCTGGCGACCAGCGCATCGAGGCCGCCGATCGATTTCGCCCAGCTGAGGGCGTCGAGATAGTCCTCGACGCACAGCATCGATGGCGTGTTGATGGTTTCGCCCTTGAAGATGCCTTCGATCAATTTGCCGCCCGAGGTCAGGCGGAAGATCTTCGGTAGCGGCCATGCAGGCTTATAGCTCTCCAGCCGCTCGACCGCGCGGGGCGACAGGATCAGCATGCCATGCGCGCCTTCGCCGCCCAGCACCTTCTGCCAGGAGAAGGTCACGACATCGAGTTTCTCGAAATCGAGCTTCTGCGCGAAGGCGGCCGATGTCGCGTCGCAGATGGCCAGACCCTTGCGATCGGCCGGGATGAAATCGCCGTTCGGCACGCGCACGCCCGAGGTCGTGCCGTTCCAGGTGAAGACCACGTCGCGGTCGAAATCGATCTTGCCGAGATCCGGCAGTTCGCCGTAACCGGCCTCGAGCTTGCGCACATCGGCAAGCTTCAACTGCTTGACCACGTCGGTGATCCAGCCGGAGCCGAAACTCTCCCAGGCGACCATGTCGACGCCGCGCTCGCCCAGCAGCGACCAGAGTGCCATCTCGACGGCGCCTGTATCGGACGCCGGCACGATGCCGATGCGGTAGTCGGCAGGAACCTGGAGAATTTCGCGCGTCAGCGCGATCGCCTGTTCGAGCTTGGTCTTGCCGATCTTGGCGCGATGGGAACGGCCGAGCGCGGCAGCTTTCAGCGCCTCGACCGACCAGCCGGGACGTTTCGCGCAGGGACCTGAGGAAAAATTGGGGTTTGCCGGACGGAGTCCGGGCTTCGTATGCGTCGTCATCGTGGTCTATCCTTCCAGATAGTGGCCCCTCGTTGGGGAGGGGTGGCCCACGGACGGCGATATGCGCTCGGGCTTCGGGCGTCAAGGGGAAAGTTTTTGTCGCGGGCAGGATATCGGCGATCCGCAATCAGGATCTCGTGAGCTTCAAACGCAAACGGCGGACCGAAGAGATCCGCCGCCAGGGTTCATGTATGCCAGCCTGCTACCAGAGATCGTAGCGTAGCCCGAGCTTAACCTGATGATTGCTGATTCCCTTGTGGACCGGAAACGAGGTCAGGCTCTCGGCCGTCACATATTCGGCGTCGGGCGCCGAGAAATACTGATAGCCGAGATCGACGGAAACATTCTTCGACACCTGATAGGCAAGGCCGGCATTCAGCGTGTAAGCGAAGGAATACTTGGTCTTGTCGTCACTCAGGCCGAAGTCGTCGGTTGGATCGCCATTGTCGGTGAAATAGCTCGCCGAGAGCTTGTGCGTGCTCCTGACGATGCCGATGCCGGCGCCGAGATAGGGTGTTATGCCGACATAGGTACCAAGGTCGACATAGCCGTTGAGCATGCCTGAAAAGGCATAGTTCTTCAGGGACGCCGACGCTAGGGTCGCCTCTGCCGCGGTCGCTGAATCGTCATAGCCAATGCCGATCTTGTTGCCGGGCAGGTAACCCAGATTGAGATCGGCACGCAGATAATCGTTGAAGTGGTAGCCGAAGCCGATGCTGGCGAAGACCGGGTCTTCCTCGTTGTCGAAGCTCGCCGGCGTGAAGGCGAAATCCTCATTCTTGAAGCTCTTCTCTACCAGGTAGGAGACATCGCCGCGCAGATACCAGCCCGAGCCGACCTCGACCGGCACGTAGTCGGGCGCCTGGTCGACATAGACCGGGGGATCATAGTCGGCGGCCAGCGCAGGCGTCAGCGGCATGATGGCGAATGTGGCAAGCACCGGCGCCATACGCGATGTGAGTTTCATGATCCCCTGCTCCCGATTTCGGCGCCACCAGACGGCAGCCATCGTTTCAGGAAGCATTGTTAACCATAGTGGTTAAGTCGGGGTTAAGGCTAACAGAGCGTTAGCGAATGATTTCGGGCAGGCAGACAAGCGAAAACCGCCCGGCTGATGCCGGGCGGTTTCGGACCGTTGGATGGTCGGATGTTACTTGGTGTAGATCGGCTCGGGTTCGGGCTGATAGGCCACCGTCGGCGCGGCGCAACCGTTGTTGCCGCCGAACTGGTACCGCAGGCCGCCGCGCACCTCATGCGTGTCGATGCCGCGGTCGAAGCCCGGCCCGGCGCTGCTGATATCCCACTCGAACATGCGGCCGCCCTGGATGTGGCTGTAGCGATAGCCCGCGTCCAGGATCAGCTTGTCGGTCAGGCAGTAGGAAGCGCCGGCCATGAGCGCGTAGGCAAAGCGCCAGCTTTTCGCACCGGGGTTGAACTCGGTGGTGTTCGGGTCCCTGACATCGTCCCATCTGACATGCGCGCCGCCGATGCCGGCGCCGACATAGGGCGTGATGCCGTGATAGGTGCCGAGATCGACATAGGCGTTGGCCAGCAGCAGCAAGGCGCTCATTTTCGACACTTCGGTCGACGTCGAGAAAGCGTCCGAGGTTCCGCCGTCGAAGTTCGACTTGAACCAGTAATCGGCGGTCAAATCCGTACGAAAATGATCGTTGATCTTGTAGCCGACGCCGGCGCCGAGCGAGAAGCCGCCCTTGAGCTTGCCGAAATCGAAGCTCCTGTCGCCGGGAATGACGTTACAATTACAGGGATCGATGGTGTAGGTCGTGTAATCGATGCCGCGCACTTTCGACTTGTGGTAGTCGAGATCGCCGCGAATGTACCAGCCGCCGACATCGACTGGCTGCTCGTATACCGGCGGCGGCGCCTCTTCGACCACCGGCTCCGGAAGGTCGGCCGCGAACACCGGCCATGCCAGGCCCGCGAACAGCGCGGCGAACAGGGCCTTTCTTGCTGTATTGAACATGCTTGTCACCCCTAGAAACCCTCGGAACAGCGGTCGCGTCCGAATGAGATTGGCTTTCAGGCGTGGATAATGAATTGCAAAGGTTAAAAGGCATTTAACCCTGTCTATTAACCACGAATCTCGAGCATTTGAGGAATTCGGATGGTTCCACGTGTCTCGAACCAGTTTCGCAGGCAAACAAAAGCCCGCCGGACGGGCGGGCTTCTAAGCAATCAGAGCGGCGTCGGCCCTCCGAATGCACCTGAGATCAGGCGGCGCTGCGTGTTTCCGAGATGACCTCAACGATGTCGTTGACGACGGCCTCGACCAGCTGCGGGTCGTCGCCCTCGGCCATGACACGGATCAGCGGCTCGGTGCCGGACGGCCGGATGACGAGCCGCCCCGCCTTGCCGAGGCGTTGACGGGCGTCCTCGATCGCAGCCTTGACCGGAGCTTCCTCGAGCGGCTTGCCGCCGGCGATGCGGACGTTCTTGAGGAGTTGCGGCACCGGCTCGAACTTCTTCGACAATTCGCTGACCGGCCGGCCCTGCCGCTTGATGCAGGCCAGCACCTGCAGCGCCGAAACCAGGCCGTCGCCCGTGGTCGAGAAGTCCGACAGCACGATGTGGCCCGACTGCTCGCCGCCGACATTGAGCCCGTGCGCGCGCATATGCTCGACGACATAGCGGTCGCCGACCTTGGTGCGGTGCAATTGCAGCTTCATGTCGCCGAGGAAGCGTTCGAGGCCGAGATTGGACATGACCGTCGAAACGACGCCACCGCCGGCAAGCCGCCCGCTCTGGTGCCAGGACTCGGCGATCATTGCCATGATCTGGTCGCCGTCGACGATCGCGCCGTTCTCGTCAACGATGACGACACGGTCGGCATCGCCGTCGAGCGCGATGCCGATGTCGGCGCGCACCTCGTGCACTTTCTTCTGCAGGCCTGCCGGATGGGTCGAGCCGCATTCCTTGTTGATGTTGAAGCCGTTGGGCTCGACATTGATGGCCACCACTTCGGCGCCCAGCTCCCAAAGCGCCTCGGGGGCAACCTTGTAGGCGGCGCCATTGGCGCAATCGACGACGATCCTCAAACCTGAAAGCGACATCGAACGCGGCAAGGTGCGCTTTGCAAACTCGATGTAGCGGTCATGCACGCCATCGACGCGCTTGGCGCGACCAAGTCCGTCGGAATCGGCGAGTGCCAGTTCGATATCCTTGTCCAGCATGCTCTCGATGCGCTCTTCGATCTCGTCGGAGAGCTTGTAGCCGTCGGGACCGAATAGCTTGATGCCATTGTCGTAATAAGGATTGTGCGAGGCCGAGATCATGACGCCGATATCGGCGCGCAGCGAACGCACCAACATGGCGACCGCCGGCGTCGGGATGGGGCCGAGCAGGAACACGTCCATGCCGGCGGCGCAGAGGCCCGCCACCATGGCGTTCTCGATCATGTAGCCGGAAAGTCTGGTGTCCTTGCCGAGCACCACACGGTGACGATGGCTGCCGCGCTGGAAGGACAGGCCGGCCGCCATGCCGACCCTCATCGCGATTTCCGCCGTCATTGGAAACTTGTTGGCGCGCCCGCGAATACCGTCCGTGCCGAAATAATTTCCTGCCATGCTAGTCAGTGTCCCCGGTGGTTCTTGCCCGGTACGTCATGCCATAATTGGCCGGCGCACTACGATCACATTTCGTGATTATCTGTTACCAATCCTTTAGAAAACCCTTGTTGTGCATTGCACACAGACTGGCGCAACCTAGCGTGATGGCGCTGCCTCGCCACAATATACCATGCCTGTGGACCATTCGACATGGATTTACCCACAAATTCTTGTCTTCCAGCCGGCAACAGGCAACGATTTCATCACCTTGCCGGCAGAAGCCGGGTTTCGGCGATGTATACGCCACTTAGCATCTGGCGCAACCGACCGTTGAGCGTTATTGATTTGCTGGGACGTATAATGGGCTGCTGCAACGGAGAAACGCTATGCTCATCCACCGACTTGCCACTTTGACCGGCCTTGCGGTCGCGACGTTATTCCTGGCCGCGCCAGCCAACGCGCTGACGATGGCCGAGTGCAGCACGAAGTATAACGCGGCCAAGGACGCGGGGACACTTGCCGGCCAGACCTGGAACCAGTTCCGCAAGGCGCAGTGCGGCACTGATGCCGCCGCGACAGCCAAGCCCGACGCCAAGGCAGCGGACACCAAGGCGGCCGATACGAAGCCGGCCAAGGCGACCAAGGCTGCGGCCGCCGCCGACGACGGAGCCAAAGGCCTGACCGCAAAGGAATGCAGCACCAAGTACCAGGCGGCCAAGGCCGCCGGCACGCTCAACGGCATGAAGTGGAACGACTTCCGCAAGAGCGAATGCGCCACCGGCGCGTCCGCTGCCGCCGGCGCATCCGCTGCCGTCGCCACCAAACCGGCGACCACCAAGGCGGCGACCACGGCTGCGGCGACCGACAGCTCGGGCAAGGGCCTGAGCATGGCCGACTGCAGCAGCAAGTACCAGGCTGCCAAGACCGCCAATACGCTCAACGGCATGAAGTGGAACGACTTCCGGAAGGCCGAATGCGGCGCCAGCGCCTCGGACGATGACACCGTCCCGGCTCCAACAGAGGCGACCTACACCAAGGAGCCGGCAAAGCCGACTGTCGCTGCGCCGAAGGGCGTGAGTTTCCCGACCGCAATCTCGCCGAAATTCGCCACCGAAACCCCGGCCAAGGCCCGCATGCATACCTGCCTCCAGCAGTACTATGCCAACAAGGACGCCAACACGCTTGGCGGCTTGAAGTGGATCCAGAAGGGCGGCGGCTTCTACAGCCTGTGCAATGCCAAGCTGAAGAGCTGAGCGACAGCACTATTTGAGGAAAGTAAGGCCCGCGAGCCGCAGGGTTCGCGGGCTTTTTTGCCCGCAGCTTCAGCAGGAATCCCCGCTGACGAGAGGCGCGTTGCCGGCGACGCTGCAAACTCCCCTCGTGGGGGAGATGGCCGGCAGGCCAGAGGGGGGGCACGAAGGATCGTTGCCTGCTCCGGCCAGGTTGCCTCGCATTCACGAAAAGCTGGGCGAGGGTGGCTCGAGGAATCGTCGAACGGCAAGAGAGATCCTCCCCCGCAGCCCGGAAGGCCTAACTCGATTTGTCGGCGGACGCTGCCCCCGCTGAGCTGCCCGTCATCTTCCACAAAGTGGGAAGATTGGCTGCTGCCACGCCGGCTTCCGCCAATCGCCTAGCCAACCTTGCAGGCGCAGGCCACGGAGAAACTCAGCAGCCTGCCCCAAACAAAAACGCCGCGGTCGAACCGCGGCGTTTCTCAATTTGTTCTTGGCCGAGTTCAGCTCGACGGCTGCGGTTCCATGCCGCCCTCGGGCTCGGGACCCTTTTTGCGGCGGCCCGACTTCGGCACGGCCGAACCACGGCTCGGCGGCGTGTCGTCGCCGAGATCGCGCGCGGGCTTCTCGCCGGCGATCAGCTGCTTGATCTCGTCGCCCGACAGCGTCTCGTATTCGAGCAGGCCCTGCGCCAGCGCGATCCATTCCTTCTTCTTCTTGGTCAGCACCGACCTCGCGGTCGAATAGGCCTCGTCGATCAGGCGCCGCACCTCGGCGTCGATGATCTGCGCGGTTTCTTCCGAGATGTTCTGCGTGCGCGCCACCGAATGGCCGAGGAACACTTCCTCCTGGTTGTCGCCATAAGCGACATGGCCGAGCTTGTCGGAAAAGCCCCAGCGCGTGACCATGGCGCGCGCCAGCTTGGTCGCTTGCTCGATATCGGAGGAAGCGCCCGACGTGATGTTCTCCTTGCCGAACTTGAACTCCTCGGCGACGCGGCCGCCCATCATGATGGCAAGCCGTGAGATCATGTACTTGTAGCTCATCGAATAGCGGTCGCCTTCCGGCAACTGCATGACCATGCCGAGCGCGCGGCCGCGCGGAATGATTGTCGCCTTGTGCAGCGGATCGGCCGACGGCACGTTGAGCGCCAGTATGGCGTGACCGGCCTCGTGATAGGCGGTCAACTCCTTCTCGGCCTGGGTCATGGCCGAGGAGCGGCGCTCGGCGCCCATCATGATCTTGTCCTTGGCGTCCTCGAACTCGGCCATGGTCACGAGGCGCTTGTTACGCCGCGCCGCCATCAGGGCGGCCTCGTTGACGAGGTTCATCAGATCGGCGCCGGAGAAGCCCGGCGTGCCGCGGGAGACGACCTTGAGGTCGACATTGGGCGCCAGCGGCACGTTGCGCACATGCACTTTCAGGATCTTCTCGCGTCCGACGATGTCGGGGTTCGGCACCACCACCTGGCGGTCGAAACGGCCGGGCCTCAGCAGCGCCGGGTCGAGCACGTCGGGCCGGTTGGTGGCGGCGATCAGGATGATGCTTTCGTTGGACTCGAAGCCGTCCATCTCGACCAGCAGCTGATTCAGCGTCTGCTCGCGCTCATCATTACCGCCGCCGAGACCCGCGCCGCGGTGACGGCCGACCGCGTCGATTTCGTCGATGAAGATGATGCAGGGCGCGTTCTTCTTGGCCTGGTCGAACATGTCGCGCACGCGGCTGGCGCCGACGCCGACGAACATCTCGACGAAGTCCGAACCCGAAATGGTGAAGAACGGCACGTTTGCCTCGCCGGCGACCGAGCGGGCGAGCAGCGTCTTGCCGGTTCCCGGAGGGCCGACCAAGAGCACGCCGCGCGGGATCTTGCCGCCGAGCCGCTGGAATTTCTGCGGATCGCGCAGGAACTCGACGATCTCCTCCAGGTCTTCCTTGGCCTCGTCGACGCCGGCGACGTCCTGGAAGGTGACGCGGCCATGCGCCTCGGTCAGAAGCTTGGCCTTCGACTTGCCGAAGCCCATGGCACGACCGGAGCCGGACTGCATCTGGCGCATGAAGAATATCCATACGCCGAGGATCAGGATCATCGGCAGCCACGAGATCAGGTACCCGAACAGCGAGTTTGAACCGTCGGTCTCCGGCCGCGCATTGATGGTGACGTTCTTGTCCTGCAGCCGCGAGACCAGCGACGGATCGCCGGGCGAATAGGTCTGGAAGCCGCTCGAATTGTCGGTGTAGGTGCCGGAGATGCGGGCGCCGGCGATGGTCACCGTCTTGACCCGGCCCGCCGCGACATCCTGCAGGAACTGCGAATAAGGTACATCGCTCGAAGCCCCACGCGTCTGCGGCGTCTGGAACAGATTGAAGAGGGCGATGAGCAGGACCGCTATGATCGCCCAGAGCGCGAGGTTGCGATAGTTCGGATTCATCAATTGTCCCGTTGGCGTCCACGCGGACACGCGTCGTGAGAGGAAACTTGAGCCTAACATAGGGAGAGCGCCCCCCCTTGCCAAGCAGAACAGCACGTGTGGGTTAAGCTTTCGCCCATGACCGACCGGCGCTATGGCCGCTTGAAAGGCAGGGCGGGAGGCAACGGTGCGCCGATCAATTCGGCGACGACCCGCGCCGGCGCCAGGTCGAAGGACGGCAGGAAACGGACAAAGGGGGCCACGACGGCCTGTGCCGTGAACCCCGGCGACGCCTGCCCACCCTGAGGCAGGCCAGGGTTTTCAACGGCTTGCCGCGATGCCGGCTCGCAGGCCAGCGCGGCGCGCACGAGGCTGCGCGGCGTCTCGCCTTCCGCGATTGCCAGACGCTTCGCCGCCGCTGCCCCGAACGGCGCGATCAACAATGCACTGCCGCCGTCGTCCAACGTGATGTTCCGGCGGCCGTCCCAGAGCAGCCCGCCGGTGGCCGCGACTACAGGCGGCAAGCCTCGCGTCTCGCGGCGCAGAAAGATGCCGGCGCGCCTGGAATCGACCACCGTCCGCGACAATGTGGCGCAAAGAAATCCAGCCTTCAGCCTACCGAACAGCGCCTCGCATCGCGCCTGGTCCGGCAGAAACGCAACGCCCCCGCTTATGGCGAGGAGGATGCGCAGCGCATAGACGGCCGCCGGATCGTCGCCGGCCGAAAGCAGGGTCGGATCGAGGCGGACAAGACCCGGCGCCGCCTGGCTGGCGAAGCGCGCGATTAAATCCGCGGCGCGGATGCCAAGCCGGCTGCGCGCCTCGCTCTCGCGCGCCGCCAGCGTCAATGCGTCATCGATGCGCTGCGCACCGTCAGCGCCGGCCAGTGCCGCGCGCATGCGCGGTCGCTCGAAGGCCGCGTCGGCATTGGTCGGGTCCTCGGCCCAGCCGACATGCTCGCGCCGCAGGAAGTTGCGCAAAGCCGCGCGCCGAATGCCAAGGAGCGGCCGCACGATCCATTCGTGCCAGTCGTGCAAGGTGACCGGCGCCATGCCGGCAAGGCCGCGCCCTTCCTCGCGGGCGCCCTTGCCTCGGACTAGCCGCATCAGCACCGTCTCGGCCTGGTCGTCCGCTGTATGACCGGTCACGATCAGGCCGAGGCCTTCCGCCCGCGCCGTCTCGGCCAGCAGCCGGTAACGCGCCTCCCGCGCGGCGGCCGGCAGCCCGGTCGACGGCTTGCGTCCGGACCAGGCGACGATGCGGTGCGCGATGGCGTGCGCGGCGCAAAGCCTGGCCACCGCTTCCGCTTCGGCCGCCGCGCCCTGCCGCAAACCGTGGTCGATCGTCACCGCCAGCAGCTTCGCGGACGGCGCGGTTCGGTCGAGATGTCGTTTGAGAAGGAGAAGTAGGGCGGTCGAGTCGCTGCCGCCGGATACGGCCGCAACGGCGCCGCTGGTAAAGTCGATGTGCGAAAAAAGGTCTTTCGAAAGATCAGGCTCGGTGTCGAGCATCAATGCATGTCGCCCGAACACGGCTCCGAGGGCAAGGCAACGGCAGGCAGGAGAAGGGCTAGCACGCCGCCAGGGCCTTTTCCTGCTTCACGCGCTCCTTGAGCGTGTTGGAAATGTCGGGGTAGCGCTTGCCGACCTCGCTGAAGGTGGCGCAGGCCACGTCGTGCTGCTTCAGGCCGACCAGCGACACGCCGAGCTTCAGCAGCATGTCGGGGGCCTTCTTGGCCTTGGGATAGTCCTTGCTGGCGGCGAGGAAGACCTCCGCGGCATCGCGATATTTCTGCTGGCCAAGCAGCGATTCGCCCAGCCAATAGTGCGCATCCGCCGTTTTCGCGTCACGGGGAAAACGCGCGATGTGGTCGCGAAAACCCTGTTCAGCGGTGCCGTAGTCGCCCGAAAGGATGAACTGGTAGGAGTTGCGGTAGAGCTCCTCGGGATCGTTCGTGGAAGGCAGCGCCGCAACCACCGTGCCGTCGGACTTGCCGCTCTTGGCCGGAGCGCCGGTGGCTGGAGCGACATCCTGCGCCGGTGGGGTCGCCTGCGTGCTGCCGCCGGCATCGACCACATTGCCGTTCTTGTCGACGGTGATGCTGCCGAAGGTCTTTTCGGGCGCTCCCGTTCCGGGGATCACCTTGCCCGGATCACCGTCAGAGGATTCGACGATGACGTCCTCGACGCTCTGGCCGCCGCCAGCCGACTGGCCGGCCGCTGCCCGATTGTCGGCCTCCGCGGGCGGTTGCGTGGCCGGCGCCTCGGCCACGCTGTCATCGCTGTCGGCGGGCGCGGCCTGTGACTTCTTCTGCCCGGCCGGCTGCTGCGCACCCTGCGTACCGCCTTCGAGCTGCTGGAAGCGGAACTCGTTGTCTTCCTGCTGTTTGCGGATCTGCTCCTGCATTTGCAGGATCTGGAAGTTCAGTTCCTCGATCTTGCCGTTCATCTGGCGCAGTTGGTCCTCGAGCCCGGTGGCGCCTGTGCCAGTCGACTGCTGCGCGAACTGAACCTGGTCCGACTTCTTCTTTTCGCTGAAAACGCCAGGCAACTCGATGCTGGGCAGATGGAACGAGAAGCCGCTGTCGGCTGGCTGTCCCGTGCCATCAGTCCCTAAGCCACCCGCCATCGCGGTGACGCCTGAAAGGAGAAGCAGCGCAAGCGTGCCGCTCAGAACTGATCTCAAATGCATATGCCTCTCGCCGTGTCGTTAGCTTGTTCGCGCCTTCCAATCGGTATGGGACCAGCCAAGCGCCCTCGGCTCATAGCAGGACGCGAGACTTCGGCCAAATTTTGTTTGAAGGGACCAAACATGAAAAAGGCGGCCTTTCAGCCGCCTTTCGCACACCTGTGTTGCATTTTTGTCGTCGTGTTTTTCGCGCGTCGCTCGACGCGCGAAAAATGTCAGGAACCGGCGCCGCTGAGCGTGGTGACCGCGCGGCGGTTCTGTGACCAGCAGGAGATGTCGTCGCAAACCGCGACCGGCCGTTCCTTGCCGTAGGAAATGGTCTTCAGGCGGTTGGCGGAGACGCCCTTGGAGACCAGGAAGTCGCGCGTGGCGGCGGCGCGGCGGGCACCGAGCGCCAAATTGTATTCGCGCGTGCCGCGTTCGTCGGCATGGCCTTCAACGACGATCGCATACTGCTTGTACTGGTTCAGCCACTGCGCCTGGCGCGACAGCGTCGTCTGGGCGTCGGCGCGGATCGAGGAGGAGTCCGTGTCGAAGAAGATGCGGTCGCCGATATTGACGGTGAAGTCCTGCGCCGATCCGGGCGTTGCGGCACCGGCGCCGTTGAGGCCGAGATCGGCGGCGCTGTTGGGCGTCTTCTTCGAAGCGCAACCGGCAATGGCGAGCATCGCCACCAGCGCGATCATGACGGGATTTCTGGTAAGTGCTGCGATACGGCTCATGCCGCCTCTCCTTCGCATTCGAGTGATTTCGTTGATCACCCAGTAACCACGTTTGGGTTAACCGGCATTCAAGAAACACGGTTAAAATTTGGTTTAGGCTGCCGTCCGCAGCCATTGCGCCCAACGCTTGACCAAGGGCGACATTGAGCGCGGACCGTAGGCGGAAATGCGGCTAAAACGCGACAAAGAGGTGGAAATGGAGAATTGAGGAATTGAAGAAATGAGGAATTGAGGAATTGAGGAATTGAGGAATTGAGGAATTGAGGAATTGAGGAATTGAGGAAAAGGGTCATTTCAACTTCTTCCTGAGATTCACCAGCATTCCATAGATATGGACATAGGATTGAAGCCATTCATCGCGCTGCGCGTGGGTGATGTAGCCAAGGTCGAACGCATACGAAATCCACGTCTCTACTTCGCTGCATGATCCCATGGCCATCGAAATGAAACGCGCAAATTCGGGCCTGGAATGGGTCTGTTTGGCAAATCCTTCAGCCAGATTGGCACAGATCGCCTTGCTGGATCGGCGCATTTGGTCAGCCAACGCGTATTGTTCCATTTTCGGAAAAACAAGCGTGGCCTTGTGGACGTCGAGGGAAACCCCATAAGCATGCCTATAGACATCCAAATCCTTCGCGCGCTTGATGTAGCCCGCTTCTCTCTCCATCCCTCAATTCTTCATTTCTTCATTTCTCCAATTCCTCTCACTCCAGCAGCGGCGACCAGGCCGGATCGGAGGCAAAGTTCGCGGTCGGGATCGACTGCTCGTTGCGGCCGGTGAGATCGACAGAAACCAGTTTCGGGCCGCCGGCGGAATCGCGGAAGAACATCAGCACGCGGCCGTTCGGCGCCCAGGTCGGTCCTTCCTGCTGGAAGCCGGATGACAGGATGCGCTCGCCCGAACCGTCGGTCTTCATAACGCCGATCTGGAATTCGCCGCCGGTCTGCTTGGTGAAGGCGATGAGATCGCCGCGCGGCGACCACACCGGCGTCGAATAGACCCCGTCCCCGAAGGAGATGCGGGTCTGGCCCGAACCGTCGGCGCCCATCACATAGATCTGCGCGCGTCCGCCGCGGTCGGAGGTGAACACCACCTTGCTGCCGTCGGGCGAATAGGAAGGCGAAGTGTCGATGGCGGTCGAGTTGGTGAGCCGGGTCGTCGAGCGGCTCCTGAGGTCCATGGCGAAGATGTTGGAATTGCCGTCGTCGCGCAGCAGGCTCATGATCACCTTCTGGCCATCCGGCGAAAAGCGCGGCGCAAACGTCATGCCCGGAAAATTGCCGACCAGTTCGCGCTGGCCGGTCTCGATCTGCAGGAGATACACCCGCGGCTGGCCGCTCTCATAGGACATGTAGGTGATTTCCTGCCGGTTCGGCGAGAAGCGCGGCGTCAAGACGATCGCCCTGCCGTCCGAGAGATAGCGCACATTGGCGCCGTCCTGGTCCATGATGGCGAGGCGCTTCTTGCGCGCATTCTTGGCGCCGGACTCGTCGATGAAAACGACGCGCGTGTCGAAATAGCCCTTCTCGCCGGTCAGCCGCTCGTAGATGGCGTCGGCGATGATGTGAGCGACGCGTCGTTGATTGGCGTCGTTGGCGAAGAATTGTTCGCCCGACATCTGCTGTCCCGCGAACGTGTCCCACAGCCGATACTGCGCGCGGATGCGCCCGTCGGCCTCCTTGCTGACGCTGCCGGTGACCAGAGCCTGGGCATTGATCACCTTCCAGTCGTCGAAGCGAGGCGCTGCGTCAGGATTGGCGATCTTCTCGATGAAGGCGCTTTTGTCGATCGGTGCGAACAGGCCCGAGCGCTTCAGGTCGGCGGTGACGATGCCGGAAATCTGCGCGCCAAGCCCATCGCCCGACTGGAAATCGGTGATGGCGATCGGCAGCGGCTCGACATTGCCCTTGTTGACGTTGATCTCGACGAGCGCCCACGCAGGCATGACGGCGCCGGCCATCGAGCCCAGCGCTATTGTCGCGACCATCAGGAGCGGCTTGAGGATGAATTTCATGTCTTCTCGCTTCTCTTCACTGATTCTGCAGGGCAGGCCTCAAAGGCCAAGCATTTCCCTCGGATCGAAAGTGACACGGACCTGGGCCCAGATGTCCTGTTTGCCCGCCGGAACCTGAAGGCCGGCCATGTTGCATTTCTGAACCGCACGCACGGCGCTTTCATCGAATTGGCGATTCCCGCTCGATTTCTCGACGGTGGGCCGGCCATCCAGCTTGCCCGAGGGGTCGAGGTTGAACATGACCACGGCGACGAAGTTCTCCGAGCCCTCCAGCCCCGCCGGCAATGTCCAGCAACCGCCAAGCTGATCCGACAGGGCGCCCAGTTCTGATCTCGACAGCTTCTGGCCCTGGTCCTTCTCGCCGCCGAGCGAAGCCTGCTGTGTCGAACGCTTGGCGCCGCCGCCGGAGGGCTTCTGCTTGTCCAGCAGGGCCGAGATCTCATCGGAATTGAACTGCTTGTCCTCCGATTTCGGCTTGGATGAAGCCTCCTTGACCGGTTTGTCGGCGTCCTTGCGCTCCGGCGCCTTGGCGCTTTCGGCCTGTGCCGGCTGCGGCTTCGGCCGCGCCTGAGGCGCGGGCGCGGAGTCCGGCAGTTGGGCATCGTCAGGCTGGTCCTTGGCGATCGCCTGGGCGACCGCGTCCGGCTTCACCTCGGGCGTCGGCTCGATGGCCGCGGTCTTGTCCTGTGGCGGTGCGGGCGTCGGCTCCTTGGCCGGCGCCGGCTTCGGCTCGGTCTGCTTGACCGGCTCGGGCTTGACCTCTTCCTTGGGCTGCGGCGCGGGAGCCACTTCCGTGGCCGGCGTCGGCTTGGGCTTTTCCTGCGGCTTCGGCACGTCCTCGGTCTTCGGCTTTTCGATCGGCGTTGGCGCCGGCGCCGGAGCCGACGTCATGTCGACCGGCTTCGGCTTGGCCTCGGGCGTTATCGGCTTGTCGGCATCGACGCTGTTCTCGCCGACCTTCTGCGCATCCGGCACCACATCGGGACGCTGCGTGGGCAAGGGCGCCGGCTTTTCATGCACCACCGATTTCTTGTCGCCCTGCAGCACCTGGGCAGTGGCTTCGATCGGCACGATGTCGACAGCGACCGACTCGACGTCGGCCGACGGAAGCGCGGCCGGTGCCGACAGCGTGAACAGGCCGAAGCCAATCAGCGCCGCATGCATGATCACCGATGTGGTGAGGCCGGTCCTCATAGTGGGTCTATTGATCCTGTTCCTGCAGTGAAACCAGGCCGATATTCTTGTAGCCGGCGGCCGAAATGCGGGCCATCACCTTCATCGCCGTGCCGTAGTCGGTGGACTTGTCGCCGCGGATGAAGATGCGCTCGTCATAACCGGTCTTCGAGATCGCCTGCAGCTTCGCCACCAATTCCTCGATCGGGATTTCGGTTTCCTGGAGATAGATCTGGCCGGCGGCATTGATCGAAACGGTGATCGGCTGGGTGTCGGCATTCATCGCCTTGGCCTGCGTATCCGGCAGATCGATCGGCACGCCGACCGTCAAAAGCGGCGCGGCGACCATGAAGATGATCAACAGCACCAGCATCACGTCGACCATCGGCGTAACGTTGATTTCGGCGATGAGGCCATGATGGCGGCCGCGCCGCCTGTGGCCGCGTCCGCCGCGTCCAGCCATGCCTACGGACATTCCCATCGGCTTACTCCTCAGGCCTTCGGCGCTACTTTTTCATCGATTTGGCGCGAGAGTATGGCGGAGAACTCGTCGGAGAACCCTTCCATGCGCACCGCGATCTTGCTCGCATCCGATGACAGCTTGTTGTAGGCGATGACGGCCGGAATGGCGGCGAGCAGGCCGATGGCGGTCGCCAGCAGCGCCTCGGCGATGCCGGGCGCGACCACCGACAGGCTGGTGTTCTTGGAGCCGGCGATCGCCTGGAACGACGTCATGATGCCAATGACGGTGCCGAACAGGCCGATGAACGGGGCCGCCGAGCCCGTGGTTGCGAGGAAGCCGAGGCGGCCTTCGAGCTTCTCCATCTCGCGGGTCAGCGCCAGGTCCATCGCCTTATCGATGCGGGTTTGCAAGCCGAGCGGCGTCTTGGCGCCTTTTTCGAAACTCTTCTTCCACTCGCGCATGGCAGCAACGAAGATGGCGCCCATGCCCGATGTCTTGCGGTCGGCCAACGTTCGGTAAAGCTCCTCCAGCGACTGCCCCGACCAGAACACCTGCTCGAACCGGTTCAGCGCCAGCCGCATGCGGGCATAGGATACGAGCTTGTCGACGATAATCGCCCAGGTCCAGACCGAGGCGCAGAGCAGCCCGATCATGACCAGCTTGACCACCCAGCTGGCCTGCATGAACAGCGCCCAAATCGACAATTGCGCGCCCGGTTCGGCGAGTGCGATATTTTCCATCGTAACGTCCTTAAGATTTCCGGGCGAAGCTGGCGGCTGGCCCCTGGCATCCCTTGTGGTCGGTTCGCGCGAAGCTACCGGAACAACCCCAAAACGTGCCTTTCGCGGCCTTTTCGGGGCAAATGTTGGTGAAAGGAAGGCGCTGGATAGCGCCAATCTTCACCAATCTCTTCATGAACCGTTATGGTTAAGGATGGGTTAGTCCACCAGACGCGGCGCATTGCCGCGCTTCAAGCCGGCGCCGGCGATACCAACGACGTCGGCCTTTTAGCCCGCCTTGGGTATGAACGCTGCTATCCACTCCCTGGGGAAGCGGCGTGGCCGGCCATTCTCGCCGATGATCGCCGCCTCCACCCTGGCCTCGACCAGCACCTCGTCGCCGCGCTTGAGCTGCTGGGCCATGAAGATGCGCGCGCCGGAGATTTCCTCGGTCCGGGTGTCGATCGTCAGGATGTCGTCCATGCGGGCCGGGATGCGGAAGTCGATCTCCATGCGACGCACCACCCAGACTATTCTTTGGCCATGCTTTCCATCGGCAAGTTCGGTGTGGTGGACGCCGCTCAGCCTCAGATAGTCGGAGCGGCCGCGCTCGAGGAATTCGAGATAGCGGGCGTGGTAGACGACGCCGGAGAAATCGGTGTCGGCATAATAGACCCGCGCCATCAGCCGATGGCCGAACGCCGTCAGCGCACCGGAAATCCCCGCCAGCAAGGTCGCGGATTCACCATGATCGTCCATTGCGCTTCCTTTTTCAGTCGCGGCAAGGCACCTGTGCCGCGCGTGACATGGCATCGGATGGCACTGTTGACGGCGATGATCAAGACCTTGGTGACGGCGCTGTTCGTGGTGATGGCTCTGTTCGTCGTGATGGCTCTGGCCGGGCCGAGCCAGGCCGCGACCTTCTCCATGAAGCGCGGGCTCAATCTCGACCAGTGGGTGACCTGGCCGGGCGAAGACCAATGGGGCAACGCCAAGGCCATCCTGCCCTACCCGGAATGGCGCAAATTTCTCAAGGACGACGATCTCGAGGCTTTGAAGCATGCAGGCTTCGATTTCCTGCGCATGCCGGTCGATCCTTCGCCCTTCCTTTCCGAAAATACGATGGCCTTGCGCGAGGATCTCTATGCCAGCGTGCTGGACTCTGTCCGCATGATCAACCGCGCCGGCCTGAAGGTTGTCGTCGACATGCATCTGATCCCCGCCGGCAGTGGGCGTAAGATCGGCATGGCCGAGGTGATGAACAACCCGGTGACATTCGATGCCTATGTCGAGGTGGTGCGCAAGATGGCGCACACGCTCGCCGGGGAAGATCCGGGGCAGGTGGCCTTCGAACCGATGAACGAACCGATCGTCGACTGCGACGCCGACGGCACCAGCCTGTGGCCGCAACGCCAGCAGAGGTTGTTCGCCGCGGCGCGTTCTTCGGCGACGAGATTGACGCTTGTGCTGACCGGGGCCTGCTATTCCGCGGCGTCGTCGCTGGAAAAAATCGATCCGATGGCGATCCCGGACGACAACGTCATCTGGACCTTCCATTCCTACGATCCGTTCCTGCTTACCCATCAGGGCGCGACCTGGGCCGGCGATTTCATTCCCTATGTGACCGGCCTGCCCTACCCGCTGACCGCGGTGCCGCCGGCTGAGCTCGACGTCACGCTCGACGCCATCCGCGCCAGGATCAAGACCGAGGCACCTTGGGCGCGGCAGGGCGGGCTGCTTGCCTATCTCGACGAGCAGGTAGCCAGCATGGACACCGACGCCAAGCTGCTTGGTCTCATGGACGCCCCGTTCAAGGCCGTCGATGCCTGGGCGAAGGCCAACCGCATCCGGCCGGAAAACGTCACGCTGGGCGAGTTCGGCATGATCCGCCAGGAATACGACAATCCCTATGTGATGCCGGCCGGCTATCGTGCCGCCTATGTCCGGGACATGATCGCGCGCGCCGAGGCGCATGGCTTCTCCTGGTCGGTGTGGAGTTACGGCGGCGCTTTCGGCATTGTCGATGCTTTCAACGGCGAAAAGGCCGAACCCGATGTGCTGGACGTGATCCGGTCGCTTCACTGAGCGCCGTTGCTCCACGCCGCCGCCGGGATCGATCAGCGAGATCTCCGGTCGCACGCCGCAAAGCGGTTACGGACGCTTGATCGCCGGCCCGAACGCCGCCGCCGGGGGCCGCTATTCTTCCTGGAACAAATTGATCTGCTGTTGCGCCAGGTCCTTCGGCGCGTCGAGGCCGAGATGGCGCCAGGCATTGGCCGTCAGCACACGGCCGCGCGGCGTGCGCTGGATGAAACCCTGCTGGATGAGATAGGGCTCGATGATGTCCTCGATGGCATCGCGCGGCTCGGACAGGCCGGCGGCGATCGTCTCGATGCCGACCGGCCCGCCGCCGAAATTGCGCGCGATCATCGAAAGATACCGGCGGTCGAGCGCATCGAGGCCGAGCGCGTCGACCTCCAGCCGGGTCAAGGCCTCGTCGGCGATCAAGCGGTTCACATGACCATCGCCGGCGACCGAAGCGAAATCGCGCACGCGCCGCAACAGCCGGCCGGCGATGCGCGGCGTGCCTCGCGCGCGCCGCGCGATCTCCAGCGCGCCGTCATCGCCGAGCGGCATTTGCAGGATGCGTGCGCCGCGCCGCACGATCTGCTCCAGTTCCTCGACCGTGTAGAAGTTGAGCCGCACCGGGATGCCGAAGCGGTCGCGCAGCGGATTGGTGAGCAGGCCGAGCCGCGTGGTGGCGGCGACCAGGGTGAAACGGGCAAGGTCGATCTTGACCGAGCGCGCCGCCGGCCCCTCGCCGATGATCAGGTCGAGCTGGAAATCCTCCATCGCCGGATAGAGGATCTCTTCCACCGCAGGATTCAGCCTGTGGATCTCGTCGATGAACAGGACGTCGCCTTCTTCGAGATTGGTCAAGAGTGCGGCGAGATCGCCGGCTTTGGCGATGACCGGTCCGGAGGTTGAGCGGAAGTTGACGCCGAGCTCGCGCGCCATGATCTGCGCCAGCGTCGTCTTGCCTAGACCTGGCGGCCCGACGAACAGCACATGATCGAGCGCCTCCTTGCGCCCCTTGGCGGCCTCGATGAACACTTTGAGGTTGGCCCGCACCGCCGCCTGGCCGACGAAATCGTCAAGCGTCTGCGGCCGCAAACTCTGGTCGGCATCCTCACCGCGTTTTTCCGGAGCGATCAGACGGGGGGAAAGGCTCATGCCGCCTTCCTTGCATATGGCCGGGAACCGGACAAGCGTGCGCTCACCGCGCCAGTTCCTTGAGCCCGAAGCGAATCAGCTTCGACGCGTCCGCCTCCTCGCCCGCCGTCTTCAGTGCCGCCGCCACCGCATTGGCGGCGGTGTCGCGGGAATAGCCGAGATTGACTAGGGCCGAGACCGCGTCTGTGATCGGCGCGGCTGCCACGCCTTCGCCGAGCTCCTGCTTCAAGCCGATCGTGCCCGACGCGGCACCGGCATAGGCCGGCGCCTTGTTCTTCAATTCGGTAACGATGCGCTCGGCCACCTTCTTGCCGACGCCCGGCGCCCGGGAAACCATGGCGATGTCGCGCAACGCGATCGCGTTGGCAAGGTCGGCCGGCGCCAGTGTCGACAGGATGGCCAGCGCCACCTTGGCGCCGACGCCCTGCACATTGCTCATCAACAGCCGGAACCATTCGCGCTCCAGCACCGACTGGAAGCCGTAGAGCCGGATCATGTCCTCGCGCACATAGGTCTCGATGAACAGCACCACCGCTTCGCCGGGCGAAGGCAGCGCGGCCAGCGTCCGCGCCGAGCAGTAGGCGACGTAACCGACGCCATGCACGTCGACCAGGCAATGATCCTCGTCGATCTCGTCGAGCATACCCTTGAGCTTGCCGATCATGCCAAATCTTTCATGGAAGATAGGCCCTCATGGGTGCGTTTCAGGAGAAATGATGTCAAGGTCCGGGAAATAACTGCGATAACGCGCGGCGTCGCGCGTCAAAAGACGATGTCCGGCAACGGTCGCATGAGCGCCAATAAAGAAGTCCGGCAAGGTTCGTTCGCGGATTCCACCAGCACGGCGATAACGGGAATGCGTCACACCTGCAAGGAAGGCCGCATCCCAGGGCAGAAACTCGCGATCGATCTCGAGCATGTCGACCGCTTTTCGAAGCGCTGCCTCCGAGGCGATCAGCGGCGCCAGTTCAGACCAGATGATCGTATTGACCACCAAGTCGCCGTCGCGGCGGCATGAGGCGATTGCAGACGCCGACCATTTTGTCAGCGGTCCGGCCGGCCCCCAAACGTCGATCAGGACATTTGTGTCAATCAACGTCGAGATCTTCACGCGGCCCCCTCAGCCACTCCATATACTCGTCGGTCGTCATGCCACCCAGATCCAACGTCCCCTCCATCCGGTCAAGGACATTACTGAACCTGCGCAATTTCTCCTCCTCGGGGAGATTCTCGTTGACGGCCACAAGCCGAGCACCCTCATCGGTGGCCACGAATTCCACCTCGGAGCCCGGGCGGATACCCAGGTGATCCCTTATCTGTTTGGGGATCGTGACTTGGCCTTTGGTGGTGACGCGCATGGTAATACCTCAAAGTATTACCTACGACAGACAAGGGAACAAGTCAAGAACATCGTCAACCGGCAAGTGCCATCCGATAGGCGACGCTTTGCCGGTGATGCGCGTGGCAAATGGCTATGGCGAGCGCGTCGGCGGCATGTTCGGTGTCGAAGGTCGCTTTCGGCAGCAGCACCTTTACCATCATGTGGATCTGCTTCTTGTCGCCATGGCCGACGCCGATCACCGCCTTCTTGACGGCATTGGGTGCATATTCGGCAACGACCAGGCCGGCGCGTGCGGGCACCAGCATGGCGATGCCGCGCGCCTGGCCAAGCTTCAGCGTCGCCACCGCATCCTTGTTGACGAAGGTCTGTTCGACGGCCGCCTCATGCGGCATGGCCGTATGCAGGATTTCAGTCAACCCGTCATGCAGCTGGCACAGCCGCGTCGCCAGCGCCGCCTTGTCTTCGGAACGCACCGTGCCGGACGCGACGAAGCGCAGCGAATTGCCGAGGCTTTCGACAATACCCCAGCCGGTGCGCCTGAGCCCCGGATCGATACCGATGATGCGAATCGCGTCCCTCATTCGGTTACTCTATCTCCCGGAGACAGCGATGCCAGCGAAATGTGAACAAACCGGAAACAGTAACGCGCTGACCGGGAACGTTCCAGAATAGTTCAGTTTCGGGCGAAAGCCGTGTTGAGCAGGCTGATCTGGTCCGAGACCGGATTGGGCCGGCGGCTCATGGGCTGCATGTCGACCACCGCGCCGGCGCCGTAGATCTCCTCGTCCATGCGGCGCACCAGTGCCTGCAGGCGCAGCGACCGGTTGACGAGGTCGAGGAAATCCTTGGGCAGTTCGGCCCAGCCGGCCGCCTCGTCATGGGCGGAGGCGGTGTCGAGGCGCACCTTGGACTTTTCCGATGCGACCTGGTCGCGGGTCATCTCGCCGGAATTCGCGGCGCGCTGCAGAAGCAGCCACGAGGCGACCTGCATCAGCCTGGTGGTCAGCCGCATCGATTCGGCCGCATAGAGCGTGGCCGCCAGCCGCGACAGCTTCTTGGCCTCGGCCCGGCCCTTGCCGTCGAGATACTCCGCCGCCTGTTCGACTAGCCCCATGCCTTCCTGGTAGAGCGGTTTGAAGGAGTGCGAAAAGACCCGACGTTCCGCCAGCTTGACGGTTTTCGCGCTGCCCTTCGAAGGCTCGTTCATCGATACGCCCCTGCACTTGCAACCGGCCGATTCGGCTTACTGCCGATACACCCGGAACCCTACATAACTGAAGCTTGAAAATGCGCCTCGTCCGGGGTGAAGGCAAGCACATGTTTAACAGAAGGTTAACGTGATCCGGTGCGGACCGTGTCGCTGGAAAGCGGACAAAAAAAGAGCCGCGGATAAGGCGGCTCTCAGGAGTTTAACAGGGAGGCGTCAAACAAAGTGGCTCCAACCACTCGGTAAGAATCCAGATCACTGGATGCGCATAGTAAACGCCTGTAAAGCTTAATGAACCCTTAACGGCGCCGATGTTTTTTGAGCGAACCCCGCGCCACTGTGCCGTAACAGCACAGTTCCTGAAGGATGTGCCGAGCCTCGACTCAGGCCGTTTTCCACACCGCCGGCAAGGCAATGAAGGCAAACAGCAGCAAGGCCGCGTAGAAACCCATCGAAGACGCCGCCACCAGCGGTTCGATCGCGGCATTGCCGCCAAGCAGGAAGTAGAGCCCGATCAAAAGGCCGATGCCGCTGATTGCGGTCAGCCAGAAGTGAACGACGGCAACCGTCTTCTGTCCGACCGCCGGAAACAGGTGATAGAAGAAGGCGAAGACCGCCGACATCAGCCATCCAGCGACCATCGTATGGGCGTGGGTCGGCATCTGGCCATGGTCCTGGCTGATCGCCATGTACAGGCCGAGCGCCATGCCGCACAGCGCATAGATAACGGCCAGCGTGAAGAAATTCCGTGCTACCCCTTGCATATCTTTCCCCCGAGTTGCCTTTCCCGTGTTCGGGAAAGGGTTGATCGTCAGGCGATTGCTCTCGCCACCGGGCTCCCGGCGCGGGCGCACTAGCATCGGCACTGTTTCTGGACGATGTCGCGCCCCCGGACGCCACTCATAATAACAGAAAACCGGATGGCGCGCTCGCAATATCAGCGGCTCCTTACGTTAGCCGGCACTTGAAACAGAACTGGTTTTTTCACGACATCGTTCCGAAACAGGCGCGGCGATACACGCTTGGCCATCGAAGCGGCGGGCGGGCGACGGCTCGCTTCCTTCGCTACATCAGGCACCGGGGAGAAAGCCATGGATTGGTATTCCATCGTTAAATTGCTGCACATTCTTTCGGCGACCCTATGGGTCGGCGGCGGTTTCGCGCTGATGGTGCTGGCGACGCTCGCCGATCGGTCGGGAAACATCCAGGGAACGCTGCAGGCAATGCGGGCTACGGGCGAATTGGGAAACCGCTTCTTCGCGCCGATGTCGATGCTGACATTGGCCTTCGGGCTAGTCATGTGCTGGTTCTGGGTCGGCTTCTCGCAACTGTGGATCCTGATCGGCCTTGCCGGCTACGCCACCACCTTTTCAATCGGCATGTTCGTCTTCAAGCCGAGCGCCGACCATATGGGCGCGATGATCGCCAGGGATGGCGTGACGCCGGCCGCCCTTGCCTTTGGCCAGCGCATCCTGCGGGCGGCGCGCTTCGACTATGCGGTAATGCTGATCATCATCGCCGACATGGTGCTGAAGCCGACCATCGACGACTTCACGGTCCTTGCCGCCATGGGGCTTGTGTTGGCGGCCGGCGCCACCCTGGCGCTCGGCCGACCAAGGCGCATGGTGCCGAGCGTCGCCTGAGGCAGGCGAAAACGGTCCCGGCTACATCAGGCCGGCGATCCCGTCCCACAGAAGCTTCACCGCGACGACGGCCACCGTCGCATAGGTGAAGGGATAGAAGATCTCCGGACGCATGCGGCGCACCAGCCAGGCGCCGGCGATGGTGGATAGCGGCGCCAGCGGCATCAGCACCGCCGACGCGGTCAGATTGGTGCTGTCGAACTGGCCGAGCGCGAAATAGGGAACGAGCTTCAGCGCGTTGGTGGCGGCAAAGAAGATCGCCGCCGTGCCGGACAACACCTTCGGGTCGAGCCGGATCGGCAGCGCGTAGACCTGAAAGGGCGGGCCGCCGACATGGGCAACGAAGCTGGTGAAGCCGGCGACCGTGCCCCAGAGGGCCGCGGCGACGCGGTTGGGGTGCGCCGCATGGTCGGCGCCGTGGCGGTATTTCAGATAGAGCCAGCGCAGCACGAAAATGATGGCGACGGCGCCGACGATCAGCCGCACGGCCTCCTCGGTGACCAGTGCGGCCGTCAGCCAACCGAGACCGATACCGATCACCGCGCCGGGCATCATGTCGACCAGCATCTTGCTGTTATAGACGCCCCACCATGTCCATACCGAAACGATGTCCATCAGGCATAGGATGGGCAGCAGGATGGCCGCCGCTTGCACCGGCGGCATGGTCAGCGCCATCAGCGGCACGCCGACGAAACCGACCGCGCCGCCAAATCCGCCCTTGGACAGGCCGACCAGAATGACCGCCGGGACGGCGGCCGCATAGAACCACGGATCGGAAAGCAGGCCTGACATGGAGGAGGGACTGGTCTGGAGGGAAAGCGAGTCAACGCCTGAATAGCCCAGATTCCCGAGCGGAGCGACAGCAAATGTGGGCGTCGCCACAGCAAGGCCGGCCCATTCTGCTCTGCCTATCGCCGGGCCGAGACCAGCAGGAACATCGGCCGCTCGAGCTCTTCCGCCAGTTCGGGCTTGGCCGCGATCTGCGCGTCGGTCGGACGGAATTCCTCGACATGCTCGATGGTGAAGCCGCACCGGATCAGCGTGTTGAGCGTGGTGCCGATGGTGCGGTGATGTTTCACAACTCCCTTGGCCAGCCAGTCCGTCTTGCGCGGTCCCTCCACCAGATACCGGTCGACGGGCCATGTCTTGCGGCCTTCGGCATCGACAGACCAGCCGGGATGCGTCGGAGCCATATAGATCGGATGCTCCGTCGAGAAGACGAAATGCCCGCCGGGGACTAGGCACCGGTGCACGGTCTGGAACAGCCGCGCGGCATCGCTGACATAGTGCAGGGCAAGCGAGCTGTAGGCGAGATCGAAAGCCGTCGGCGGCAGGCTGAGTTCATCGAGATCGGCGCGTTCGTAGACGATGCCGGCGTCCGGGCCGGCGGCACGCGCCCGGGCGAGCATCTTTTCCGACAGGTCGAGACCCAGAACCTCCTTGGCCCCGTGTTCAAGAGCCCAGCGGCAGAACCAGCCGAAGCCGCAACCGAGATCGACGATTCGCAAGCCGCTGACGTCGGGAAGCATCGCGCGCAGCGCCGGCCATTCGGCGGCGCCCTCCAGCCCTTCGACGGACCGGCCGAGTTGGCTGTAGCCTGCGAAGAAGTCCGGCTGATCATAGACATTCTGCGCCATGTTCTTTCCTAGTTGTTCATATGCCTGACTGGCGGAGCCGCCACGCATTTCCACCACCGCCAAGCAGAGTCAAGAAACGCGGACCGGTCATGCGCCGAGCGGTGGCGGCCGCCGCCGGATCGGCTGCGCCTTGATGATGGCGGTGCTGGTCTCGGCCTTGTCGGCGATCCGATCGAGGATGCCGTCGAGGTCGCCGATCGAACGCACGAACAGCCTGGCGACGAAGCAGTCGTCCCCCGTCACCTTGTCGCATTCGCCGAATTCGGCGATCTCCTCGATCAGCTTCTGGACGATGTGCAGCTTGCCCGGCAGCGGCTTGATGCGCACGATCGCCTGCAATGTATAGCCGAGCGCCAGCGGGTCTATCTCGACGGTGAAAGCCCTGATCACGCCGCGCTCCTCGAGCCGCCGCAGCCGCTCCGAAACGCTCGGCGACGACAGGCCGACCTGGCCGGCCAGCTCCTTCAGCGAAGTCCGCGCATCCCTCACCAGGATTTCGAGGAGACGTCGGTCGAGATCGTCAAGCATTTCACATTCTCAGGATTTCCGGGTATTTACCTATTTTTAATAGGCAAAACCAGCATGTCACCTTTCTCGCTGGATGGAAAGCCCAGGATCAGCATGAGATTATGCACGCTCAATGATCTGGAGATTTGCCGTGAGCGATACAGCACGTGGGACGATCGAAATGTCCACCGCAATGGCGATCCTGGGAACGATCGGATGGTTCGTCGTCCTGTCCGGCCAGCCTATCATGGATGTGGTGTTCTGGCGCTGCGCTTTCGGCGCGGTGACGCTGCTCTTCATCTGCGTCGGCCTCGGCCTGTTGCGCAACAGGCTGTCGCTTCGCGTTTTCGCCATCGCGGCCCTCGGTGGCGCCGCTATCGTCGTCAACTGGCTGCTGCTGTTTAGTGCATTCTCGCGCGCGTCGATCTCGATCGCCACCGCTGTCTACAATACCCAGCCTTTCATGCTGGTCGGCTTCGGCGCGCTCTTCTTCGGCGAGCGGCTGACCCTGACGAAATTGACCTGGCTGGCAATCGCCTTCGCCGGCATGGTGCTGATCGTCGAGGCCGCCCCTGACGCCGGCGATATCGGCACCAACTATTTCGCCGGCATCGTCATGGCGCTGGCCGCTGCCTTCTTCTGGGCCGTCGCCGCCATCGTCACCAAGAAGCTCAAGGGCACGCCGCCGCATCTCATCGCGCTCGTCCAGGTCTGCGTCGGCGTGTTGATGCTGGCGCCCTTCGCCAATCTCTCGCATCTTCCGACCGACGCAAGGAGCTGGGCCATGCTGGCGACGCTCGGCATCGTCCACACCGGTCTGATGTACATCCTGATGTACGGCGCCATCCAGAAGCTGCCGACGCACCTGCAGGGGTCGCTGTCCTTCATCTACCCGATCGTTGCGATCCTGGTCGACGTCACGGCATTCGGCCATCGCCTGCATCTCAGCCAACTCGTCGGCGCCGCCGCCATCCTGATCGCGGCCGCCGGCATGAATCTCGGCTGGACATTGTGGAAGCCAAGGCCTGCCGCGGCAGGTGCGCAACCGATCGAGTAACGCCAATCGCCGGCGCTTCGGCGGTCAAAAATAGCGATCCCGCCTGCCCGCCTGTTCAAAGCGGGCACTTTGCTCTATGCCGCAATCCAACCATCTTCGCCCGGCATAGGCGAAACCCGGGATCGAAGGCCATGAACGACGCAACGCCCCCCAATCGCTGCCGCATCGTGCTGATCGCGCCATCTGGCGTGCCGGCCGCCCGTATCGTCTCGGCCTTCGAGGGCGGCGACGTCGCCTCGCTCATCCTGCCGCAGAACGACATGGACGAAGCTTCCTTCCAGGCCTTCGCCGCCGAAATCGTACCGGCGGCACAGGCGGCCGGCATCGCGGTCGTCATTGCCGGCGATACGCGCATCGCCGGGCGTGTCCAGGCCGACGGCATTCATGTCGAGGTCTCCAAGGCCGAGCTCGCCGAGACGGTCGAGCATTTCCAGGCAAAAATGATGGTCGGCGCCGGCGGCGCCAAGACGCGTGATGACGCGCTCGAACTCGGCGAAGTCAGGCCCGACTATATTTTCTTCGGCCGCTTCGGCTACGACAACAAGCCCGATCCGCATCCGCGCAACCTGGCGCTGGGACAATGGTGGGCGCAGATGATTCAGATCCCCTGCATTGTCATGGCCGGATCGGAGCTCGCTTCGATCGAAACCGTCGCAGATACGGGCGCCGAGTTCGTCGCCCTGTCGAGTGCGGTGTTCGCCGACGGCGTCGATCCCAAGGCGGCGATCGCGCGGGCCAATGCGCTGCTCGACGAAACCGCACCGCGTTTCGAGGACTGACGTGTCTTCGGCAAGGCTTCCCCTTCAGGCCCTGCTTGCTGCGGTCATGATCCAGGCCGCTGCCGCCGAAACGATTCCTTCGCCGCACCCTAAGCCGGATGCCGGCGTGCATACCGACAAGCCGATCGAAAAGCAGTTGCCGCAGCCCGCCACCACCGCCGAGCCAGCGCCATTGCCTTCGGCCGACGCGATCAATCCCGACCGCTTCGGCGCCAAGCCGGCGGATGCGGCCTACGGGGCTTTCCAGCGCGGACTCTACAAGACCGCCTACAACCTCGCGCTGGTGCGGGCGCAAAACGGCGACCCGGCGGCGCAGACGCTGGTGGCCGAGATCCTGTCGCGCGGACTGGGCGTGCCCCTCAATGCGGCCGAAGCGGCGAAATGGTACGCAGCCGCCGCCGAGCAAGGGGTGCCGGAATCGCAGTTCCAATATGCGCTGATGCTGCTCGACGGCCGCTACGTCAAGAAGGACGAAAAGGAAGCCTATGCGCTGATGCAGGCCGCCGCCGAAGCGGGCAACCGGCTGGCACAATTCAATTTCGCGCAGATGCTGGTCCAGCAGGACCCCGGCGACGCCGGCATCGCCAAGGCCGTGACCTATTACGAGCGCGCCGCGGCGACCGGCCTCGCCGACGCCCAGTATGCGATGTCACAGATCTATGCCAACGGCGTCGGCGGCAAATCGCGCGACGACGCCCAGGCCCGGCGCCTGCTGGCTCAGGCCGCGCGGCAAAACTATGACACCGCGCAACTCGACCTCGCCACCTGGATGATCGAGGGCCGCGGCGGCGGGCGTGATTTGAAATCCGCCTTCGGCTGGATGAAGCAGGCCGCCGAAGGCGGCAATGTCGCCGCCCAGAACCGCCTGGCGAAACTCTATATGCAAGGCATCGGCACCGAGCCGGACCTCGTGCTTGCCGGCGCCTGGTACATCGTCGCCCGCCGCGCCGGCCTCATCGACCCCGAGATGGACGATTTCCTGCAAGGATTGAGCGACGACCAGACCAAGCAGGCACTGCAGAAGGCAAACCGCCTGCCCTGACGCGATCAGCGGAAATCCAGCGGAAGTCATCGCGCGATGCTCGTCGAGGCAAGTGACCTCGATCTTTCCATGCAGATGGCTATCATGCGGTCGTCGCAGATCCGTCGGCTGGCAAAAGTCTTCGATATCATTACCGAAGCGGTCGCCGCGGTTTCGATGAGAGCGGTTGAGGGTTTATATCGCGGCATCGCTTCTCCAAGGAGGCAATGAAATGGCTTCGCCCGACAAACGATGCACGCATGGCAGCTTCATCCTCGAGGTAACGCCAAGCGCCGAAGGTTGCGAGGAGTGCCTGAAGACCGGTTCCTGGTGGGTGCATCTGCGGCTGTGCCGCACCTGTGGCCATGTCGGCTGCTGTGACAGTTCTCCGAACCGTCACGCCACCGGCCACTACCGGGCGACCGGCCATCCGGTCATCGAGGCCTACGACCCGCCCGAGACGTGGGGCTGGTGCTATGTCGACGAGGTCATGCTCGATTTCTCGCAGGACAAGACGCCGCAACGCGGCACCATCGTGCGCTTCGATTGAGCCGCCGCCACGGGACACCCGATCAGCGCCAGCTTGCCTCTTCGGGCGATTTGTGGTCTTGGAGGCCCGAAATCGCTGTCTTGCGAACATCTCATTCCCGGATCACATCATCATGGCCAAGATCAACGGCAACGAAATCCGTCCCGGCTACGTCATCGAGCACGATGGCGGCCTGTGGGTGGCCGTCAAGACCAACACGGTCAAGCCGGGCAAGGGCGGCGCCTATAACCAGGTCGAACTGAAGAACCTCATCAACGGCACAAAGCTGAACGAGCGCTTCCGTTCGGCAGAGACGGTCGAGCAGATCCGGCTCGATCTCAAGGATTTTTCCTTCCTCTACGAGCAGGGCGACGCCCTGGTGTTCATGGACACCGAGAGCTACGAGCAGCTCGAGCTGGCGAAGGACTTCGTCGGAGACCGCGCCGCTTTCCTGCAGGACGGCATGATGGTGACGGTCCAGCTCTACGAGGAAAGGCCTATCGGCATTTCGCTCCCCGACCAGGTAACGCTGACCATCACCGAAGCGGACCCGGTGGTAAGGGGCCAGACGGCGGCCTCTTCCTACAAGCCCGCGGTGCTGGAAAACGGCATTCGCGTGCTGGTGCCGCCATTCATCGGCGCGGGGGAACGCATCGTCGTCGACACCAATGAAATCACTTATATGCGCCGCGCCGACTGATGCATGTCGCCCAGAGGTGGCCCAGGTTTCGGGTCACCGACATGCATCAGGACAAAGGTTAAAGCGCGTGCAGCAGGAAGAGTTACGATGGCACGCTCAGCCCTTCTCAACGTCATGGTCCAGGCCGCAATGAAGGCCGGCCGCTCGCTGTCGCGCGATTTCGGCGAGGTCCAGAACCTGCAGGTCTCGATGAAGGGACCGGGCGACTATGTCAGCCAGGCCGACCGCAAGGCCGAGGATATTGTCTTTGCCGAACTGTCGAAGGCGCGGCCCGGTTACGGCTTCCTGATGGAAGAGCGCGGCACGATCGCCGGCGATGACAGCCAGCACCGCTGGATCGTCGATCCGCTCGACGGCACCACCAATTTCCTGCACGGCATTCCGCTTTTCGCTGTCTCGATCGCGCTCGAGCGCCAGGGCCAGATCGTGGCCGGCGTGATCTACAATCCGGCCATGGACGAGCTCTATACGACCGAGCGCGGCGGCGGCGCCTTCATGAACGACCGCCGCCTGCGTGTCGCCGGCCGCACCAAGCTCATCGACACCGTCATCGGCTGCGGGGTGCCGCATCTGGGGCGTGGCCAGCATGGCAATTTCCTGATCGAGTTACGCAATGTCATGGCCGAGGTTTCCGGCGTCCGGCGCCTGGGTTCGGCCTCGCTCGATCTCGCTTACGTCGCCGCCGGCCGCATGGACGGATTCTGGGAAGTCGGCCTGTCGCCCTGGGACATCGCAGCCGGCCTGTTGCTGATCCGTGAAGCAGGAGGGTTCGCCTCCGACATGGACGGCGGTCAGGACATGCTCGACAACGGTTCGGTCGTCGCCGGCAACGAGATCATCCAGCGCGCCCTCCTGAAGGCCGTGAAAAAGCCGCTCGCTGCCCGCTGAAGCAGGAATAAGCGCGGAGTAATGTCAAATCCCCGCCGCGCTGAAGCGCCGCAGTCGCAAAACCGCAAACAAAGCTTGAAATACTGTCCGGCGCTTGCCCAGATAGGGTTGACGCAGGACGATGATGATCAAGACGCCGCCGCAGATCGAGATCCCCTTTGTCGGACGATGGCACTATTCGCGTGCCGAGATGATCGCCGACGGCATCGTCCATGCCGTCGGCATCGTGCTGGCGATCGCGGCCGGTTCGGCGCTGCTGGCGCTGGCCGCCTTCCGGGTCGGACCGGGCGAATACATCGCCGCCGCCTTCTATGTCGTGTCGCTGCTCACTGTGCTCTCGGTGTCGCTGACCTACAATCTATGGCCGGTGACTTCGCCGGTGAAATGGATTTTGCGGCGTTTCGACCACGCTGCGATCTATCTGCTCATCGCCGCCACCTACACGCCCTTTCTCGCGCAGCTCGACGGCTCGGCGCTGGCCGGCTGGATGATCGTCCTGGTCTGGACCGCGGCCATTATCGGCATCGCCATAAAGGTGTTTTTCCCCGGCCGCTTCGACCGGCTGGCGATCGTCTTCTATCTCGCCATCGGCTGGAGCGGCATCGTCCTGGTCGAGCCGCTCGTCGCTACCTTGCCGACGACGGCGATCGTGCTCATCGTCGCCGGCGGTGTCGTCTATTCCTGCGGCGTGATCTTCTTCGCCTGGAAGGCGCTGCGCTTCCACAACGCGCTGTGGCATGGTTTCGTGGTCACCGGCGCAGGCCTGCATCTGGCGGCGATGGTCGATTGCCTGGTCATCAACCGTCTCTGAAACTGCTGGCGGCAATATTGCCAAGCACCATTCAATTTGGTCACAATTCCGTTTAGAGTCGCCGACGACGTGATCGGCGGCAGCGGCATCGGAA
This sequence comes from Mesorhizobium sp. B2-4-7, assembly GCF_006442685.1. Taxonomy (NCBI): domain Bacteria; kingdom Pseudomonadati; phylum Pseudomonadota; class Alphaproteobacteria; order Hyphomicrobiales; family Phyllobacteriaceae; genus Mesorhizobium; species Mesorhizobium sp. B2-4-7. The sequence continues at coordinate 128,697 of NZ_VFVH01000013.1, read as the reverse complement.
ACGGGGCACGGATGGCTTTTCTCAGATCCTTCGGCATGGGCAGGCGCTCCGACGTGCTGATCTACGACCCACACAAATTGTCGAGCCCGCAGGTCTTCCTGCTGACCATGGTCATCTTCCTGGCCATCGTCGCCTTCATCGCAGCGATCCTGACACGGCAGATCTCGACCGCCTTCGTCACCAATCCGGGGCTCAACGGCCTGATCATCGGCGTGCTTGCCGTCGGCATCCTTTTGGCCTTCGTCCAGGTCGGGCGGCTGTTTCGCGAAGTGCGCTGGGTCAACTCCTTCCGCGCCGGTTCCGAGATCACCGAACCGGTGCTGCTGGCGCCGATGAAGGCGATGATCGGCCGCTCGTCGAGCATGGCGTTTTCGACCAGCTCGATGCGCACCATGCTCGACTCCATCGCCACGCGGCTCGATGAAAGCCGCGACACCTCGCGCTACCTCGTCGGCCTCCTGGTGTTCCTTGGCCTGCTCGGCACCTTCTGGGGCCTGCTGAACACGATCGGCTCCATCCGCGAGACCATCGAGTCGCTCGATCCCGGCACGGGCGATGCCGCCGCTGTGCTGGATTCGCTGAAGCAAGGGCTGTCGGCGCCGCTCGCCGGCATGGGCACGGCCTTCTCGTCCTCGCTGTTCGGCCTTTCCGGCTCGCTCGTTCTCGGTTTCCTCGACCTGCAGGCCGGCCGCGCGCAAACGCGCTTCTACACCGAACTGGAGAACTGGCTGTCCTCGGTCACCGACCTGTCGTCCGACATCGTCGTCTCCGACGCGGTCCGGACCGAGCCTTCCGATGAAATCCGCCTGCTGTCGGAGCGGCTGCGCAGCATGCAGGAGAATGGCGGCGGCTCCAATCCGCGCGTCGCCACCGCCATGGCCAATCTCGCCGACGGCATTTCCGGCCTGGTCAAGAACATGCGCTCCGAGCAGCAGATCATGCGCGACTGGGTCGAAGCACAGTCGGATGAACAAAAGGCGATGCGCAACACGCTGGAAAAGATCGCCGACGCCCTGAAGAAGACCGGGGTGCACTAGCATGGCGCTCGCCAGGAGCCGGCGCGCCGACCGCCGCATCGACTATTGGCCGGGCTTCGTCGACGCGTTGTCGACGCTGCTTCTGGCCATCATGTTCCTGCTCACCGTCTTCGTGCTGGCGCAGTTCCTGCTCGGCCGCGAAATCTCCGGCAAGGACGCCGTGCTGTCGCGTCTCAATTCGCAGATCAACGAACTGACGCAGCTTCTGGCGCTGGAGCGTTCCACGACACAGGACAAGGAGGATTCGCTCGCCAATCTGCAGGCATCGCTGTCGGCGGCCGAAGCGGAGAAGAGCCGGCTCCAGCAGCTGCTGGCGCAAGGTGCGGGCGCCGGTGATGCGGCCAACCAGCGCGCGGCGGCGCTGACGGGCGAGCTCGACAGCCAGCGCCAGATCAGCCAGCAGGCGCTGAGCCAGGTCGAGATCCTCAATCAGCAGATCGCGGCCTTGCGCAAGCAGATCGGCGCGCTCGAGGACGCGCTCAACGTCTCCGAGGCCCGCGACCGGGATTCCAACACCAAGATCGCCGACCTTGGCCGCCGCCTCAACGTGGCGCTGGCGCAGCGCGTGCAGGAACTCAACCGCTACCGCTCCGACTTCTTCGGCCGCCTGCGCGAAATCCTCGCCGACCGCGAGAACATCCGCATAGTCGGCGACCGCTTCGTCTTCCAGTCGGAAGTGTTGTTTCCGACCGGCTCGGAGGTGATCAACGATGCCGGCAAGGTCGAGATGAAGAAACTTGCCGACGCCATCATCGAGTTGCAGAAGGAGATTCCCCCGGAGATCAACTGGGTGCTGCGCGTCGACGGCCATACCGACAACAAGCCGCTGTCCGGCACCGGTCGGTATCGCGACAATTGGGAGCTGTCGACGGCGCGCTCCACTTCCGTGGTGAAGTTCCTGATCGAGAACGGCGTGCCGGCCAACCGACTGGTCGCCGCCGGCTTCGGCGAGTTCCAGCCGCTCGATCCCGCCGACACTGAAGAGGCGCGCAACAAGAACCGCCGGATCGAACTGAAGCTCACCGAACGGTGATCCATCATCACGCGATCTCACGCGAATTTGTTCGCCGGCTCAACTATAGGGCGCAGTTGTGCACCGGCAAGGCCTGAAAAGATTATCTTTTTTTAATTACACTTCGCCGCAAAGCGCTCCTAGCGTGCTGCGCAGGGCCGAGAACCGCCGGCGATGCCTCCCATCGCGACGCGACGGAACTGGACGGCCCGCATCGTCCGGAAGCGGAACGGCAGAGCCGTTCTTTTCCGCAGCAAAAGGAGGCGCCGTCATGCGCTCTTCAGCATCTCTCAAGACTGCAACCCTTGCCGCGATTCTTGTCGCCGCCCCGCTTGCCGGCGCCTACGCCGCGGGTCACCACAAGGGCGCGCTCGACGCGACCGACCCAACCGACATGACCGGCCCGCGTGTCGAGGCTCTCATTGAACAGGTTCAAGGCGTGCATCAGGGCATAATCACCGCCAGACAGGCCAACAACATCACCCCGGCCGCGGCGGAGCGCCTGGAGATGCGCACCGCTCGCATAGGTCAGGCGGCGGAGAAGATAGCCTCGTCGGATCACGGCAGGATACCGGCCGCACAATATCATGACCTGCTGCGCCGTCTCGACAATGTCGACCAGCGGCTGAGGGTCGACATCGGTAGCGGTTTCCTGATGGGCGACGGCGCCGACGGCGGGAACTATCCGAACGGCTGAGGCCATTCTGATCGCGGCCCAAAAGGAAGGGACCACCTGGCGTCTACGGGACCCAATCCCGCAGGCGCCTCTTTTCCTCACCAGCCGAGCCAGACCGCTACCAAGGCAGCCGCTGCCGGCGCGGCCTGCACGAACAGGATCTTGCGACCGACCGTTGCCGCCCCGTAGAGCCCGGCAACGGCCACGCAGAGCAGGAAGAAAACCTTGACCTGGAAACCGGCCGTGCCGAGGTAGAGGGCCCAGATCAGGCCGGCGGCGAGAAAGCCGTTATAGAGACCCTGATTGGCGGCAAGCACCTTCGAGGCGCTGGCGAATTCCGGCGTCAGCCGGAATGCCTTGTGCCCGCGCGGCGTGTCCCAGAGCACCATCTCCAGATAGACGATATAGACATGGATCAAGGCCACCAGCCCGACCAGGATGTTGCCGATCATCGTATTCCCTCGTGATGTATCGTCGGGCAGCATTTCACGCGTCGGCTCGCCAGCGCAAGGTGCATCTGCCGGATGGCGCGTGAGGGTTGCAAACGCTCCGGCGTTGGTATCTTTTCGCCCCTTCCTCAATCACGGAAGCCGCCATGTCCTTTCAAAAACTCGATGACCTCGGCCACAAGCTCGAAGCCCTGGAGCACGCGCTGGCCATCCTCGGCGCCGATGAAGCGACCCACATGGCCGTCGGTGGCGGCGAGAAGCGCGCCGAGGCCATGGCGGCACTTGCCGGCATGTACCACACCAGGGCGACCGCGCCGGAAATAGCGGACTGGATCGCCGCCGCCGAAGGCGAGGCGCTTGACGATGAACAGCGGGCGGCGCTGGCCGAACTGGGGCGGCAATACACCAACCTGACCTGCCTGCCGGTCGAATTCGTCGAACGCCAGACGACCGCCCGCATGCGCTGCGAGCAGCTGTGGCGCGACCTGCGGGCCAAGAACGACTGGGCGGGCTTCCTGCCGGCGCTTGAAGGCGTGGTGGCGCTGGTGCGCGAAGAGGCGGCCCTGCGCGCCGACATCCTCGGCCTCGCCCCCTACGACGCGCTGATGGAGCAATACGACCCCGGCAACCGCGCCGCGGATATCACGCCTGTCTTCACCCAGCTGAAGACATTTCTCAGGGGTTTCGTGCCGGAAGCATTGGCGGTGCAGGAAGCGCGGCTGCGCAAGCGCCCTCTCAAGCCGCTTTCGGGAACCTATGCGGTCGACAGGCAGCGCGAACTCGGCCTCGCCATGATGGCGGCGGTCGGCTTCGACCTGACGCACGGCTCGCTGTCGGTGTCGCACCATCCGTTCTGTGGCGGTGTGCCGAGCGACGTGCGCATCACCACCCGCTACAAGACGTCCGATTTCCTGTCGGCGCTGATGGGCGTGCTGCACGAGACCGGTCATGCACTCTACGAGCAGAACCTGCCGAAGGCCTGGTCGCACTGGCCGCTCGGCAAGGCGCGCGGCATGGCCGTGCATGAAAGCCAGAGCCTGTTCGTTGAAAAGCAGATCGGGCGCAATCCTGCCTTCTGGCGTTGGGCATTGCCGGTCGTGGAAAAGCATCTCGGCGAAGCCTGGTCGCTTGATGATATCCTGCCGCATGTCCACCATGTCGAGCGCGGCCTGATCCGTGTCGATGCCGACGAGGTGACGTATCCGCTGCATGTCATCCTGCGCTATGAACTGGAGCAGGAGCTCGTCTCCGGCAGGCTCGAGGTGGCCGACCTGCTCGAGGCCTGGGACGCCAGGATGCGCGACTATCTCGGCCTCTCAACCATCGACAATCCCGCGGACGGGCCGATGCAGGACGTGCATTGGCCTGCTGCCGCCTTTGGCTACTTTCCCTCCTACACGCTGGGCGCGATGATGGCGGCGCAGCAATGGGCTGCGCTGACGCGGGAGCATCCGTCGGCCGATGACGATCTTGCCAAGGGGAATTTCGGTGCCATCAACGATTGGCGCCGCAAGAACATATGGTCGCACGGATCGCGCTGGTCGACGCCCGACCTGCTCGAACGCGCCACCGGTGAAAAGCTCAATGCCGTCTATTTCACCGACCACCTGCGCAAACGGTATGGAGCCGCGTGAGCACGCCAGCGTCGCCGCTACTCAGCCGCGCCCCTGAAGGCGCTGGCGCCGGTCTCGAACTGCAGCTTGGCGAGCCGGGCATAGATGCCGCCCTTGGTCACCAGGCTCTGATGCGTGCCTTCCTCGACGATACGGCCGCCATCCATGACCAGGATGCGGTCGGCCTTCAGCACCGTCGCCAGACGGTGCGCGATGACGATCGTGGTGCGGCCCCGCATCAGCCGCTCCAGCGCCATTTGCACCAGCGTCTCGCTTTCGGCGTCGAGTGCCGAGGTCGCCTCGTCGAGCAACAGGATCGGCGCGTCGCGCAGGATGGCGCGGGCGATCGCCACCCGCTGGCGTTGCCCGCCCGACAGCGTCACGCCGCGCTCGCCGACCTGGCTGTCATAGCCCTTCTCGAGCTTGAGGATGAATTCGTCGGCCAGCGCGTCCTTTGCCGCCGCTTCGATCTCTGACTCGCTGGCGCCCGGCCGGCCGAAGCCGATATTGTCGCGCGCGCTGGCCGCGAAGATGGTGACGTCCTGCGGCACGATGGCGATGCGCTGCCGTATCGAAAGGGGGTCGGCTTCGCGGATGTCGACGCCGTCGATCAGGATCCTGCCGGTCTCCGGATCGTAGAAGCGCAGGATCAGCGAGAACACCGTGCTCTTGCCCGCTCCCGAGGGACCGACGATCGCCACCGTCTCGCCAGGCTTGACCGAGAAGCTCAGGCCGTGGACGGCGGCGCGGTCGGGCCGGGCCGGGTAGGAAAAGGACACGGCCTCGAAGCTGATCGCTCCCTTGCTCGCCACCGGCAGCGGCCTGGGATTGGCAGGCGCCACGATCGCCGGCTCCTCGGCCAGGATTTCGGTCAGCCGTTCGGCGGCACCTGCTGCCTGGGCCAATTCGCCCCAGACCTCCGATAGCGCGCCGAGCGCACCGGCGGCGAATACCGAATAGAGCAGGAACTGGCCTAGCGTGCCCGGCGACAGATTGCCGTCGAGCACGTCGCGCGAGCCGAACCACAGCACCGCCACGACCGAGGAGAAAATCGTGAAGATGGCGAAGAAGGTGAGGAACGAGCGCGCGAAGATCGAGGCGCGCGCGGCCTCGAAGGCAGCCTCGACGGCACCCGAAAAACGCCCGGTGACCAGCGTCTCATTGGTGAAGGCCTGCAATGTGCGCACCGCGCCGATCTGCTCGCTGGCATAGGCGGTGGCATCGGCCAGCGTGTCCTGCGCCTGCCTTGACTTGCGCCGCACCGAGCGGCCGAAGGCGACCAGCGGCAGCACGATGATTGGAATGGCTGCGATGACCAGCCCGGACAGTTTCGGGCTGGTGAAAACCATCATCGCGACCGCGCCGAGGCCAAGGATGACATTGCGCAGCGCCACCGAAGCGGTCGCCCCGACCGCCGATTTGACCTGCGTGGTGTCGGCGGCGAGCCGCGACACGATCTCGCCCGACTGGGCAGTGTCGAAGAAGGCCGGCGACAGTTTCGTCACATGGGCAAAGACATCGCGCCTGATATCGGCGACGACGCGCTCGCCGAGCGTGATGACGAAATAGTAGCGGCCCGCCGATGCCGCCGCCAGCAGCGCGGCCATCGCCACCAGCGCGGCGAAATATTCGGCGATGAAGGAGGAACCGGACGGCGTGAACCCATGATCGATCATGCGCCGTACCGCCAGCGGCAGCGCCAGCGTCGTCACCGCCGCGACGATCAGCGAGATGACGGCGCCCGCCACCAATGTGCGGTAGCGGCCGATGTAGGGAAACAGGCGCCTGAGCGGCTTGAGCGAGCGCCGGCGCTCGTCTGCGCTGCTGGTTTGCGCCATCCTGGTCTTTCCTCTTGGCCGCCTTCAGCTATGCGCCTCAATATGCGCTTGCCGCGGCCTTGTGATTCAATTCCGGCTGATGTATAGGCTCGCCGACCGTTTTAGAAGCCGTGGCTCCTCAATAGCTGCGGCTTCGAGTTTTAAAAAGGGGCGCATCGACGCAGGCTTTCAGCCCGTCAGCCGCACCCGGCAAACCAGGAACCGAGCCATGAAGACCGATATCCATCCCGACTACCACACCATCAAGGTCGTCATGACCGACGGCACCGAGTACATGACCCGTTCGACCTGGGGCAAGGAAGGCGATACGATGAACCTCGACATCGACCCGACCACGCACCCGGCCTGGACCGGCGGCCAGCAGACCCTGCTCGACCGCGGCGGCCGCCTGTCGAAGTTCAAGAAGCGCTTCGAAGGTTTCGGCCTCTAGGCCCCATCAGCTTTTCGCTGACCAGAGAACCCGTCCTCGTGGCGGGTTTTTTGTTGGCCAATGCACGTCCCTTCACGCTGGCGCTTGCCTCCACCTCCCCCTTGTCGGTCCCGTGTGGGAGGTCGGACCGAAGGTCGGGTGGGTCGGCGCTGCCCCCACCCCGCTGCTTCGCAGCGACCCTCCCCACGAGGGGGCGGGTGAGAGCATCCTATTCCGCAAGCAATTCCCTGAGCGCCATGCGCTTGTAGGCGGCGACCAGCCTGTCGCCCTCCTTCCGCTCGACCGAGATCGCCAGCCGCATGGCGGCCTCGCCCATCTGCCAGACGAGAAACGCCGTCGTCTCCAGCGCGACGGCATCGGCATCGGGCCGCAGGCGTTTGAGCGTCGCAGTGAGAAATTCGGCGTTCGCACGGCTGTCGGCGAGCTCCAGTTCGCGCAGCGCTTTGTCGGCCTGCGTGCCCGACCAGATGTCGCGCATCACCGGCTCCGCCAGGAACAGGTGGTAATAAATGTCCACCAGCTCCGAGAACGCCCGCCGAAGGCCCTCGGCGTCGCCGACGTCCTTGAGCGCGGCTGAAATACAGGCCTGGCTTTCGGCGGTGTAGCGCTCGGCCAGCGCCCAGACGATCGCCCGCTTGTCGGGGAAGAACTGGTAGAGCGAGCCGATCGACACCCCAGCCCGCTCCGCCACCTCGCCCATGCGCATGGCATCGCTGCCTTGCTCCGCAATCAGCGCCGAGGCGGCGGCGAGCATGCGCTCGACCCGTTCACGGCTGCGCTGCTGGCTCGGCGCGCGGCGTGGCGTGGCGACCTGTTCCGGTGGGGACGTGGCGGTTTTTTCCATGGCTCTTCAACAGACGCCGGGCGGCAATGCCACCCAGAAATGACTTGACTCGCAAAATACGAGGGTTTATCACGTTTTGCAAATATGAGGATTTATCATGTTTTGAAAGAAGCAGACGGGATAATTGATTTGAAGGCGTCGAACAGGTGCCCGGCCACCCCCCAAAACTTTTCTGCCCATTGCGACTGAAACCGCCGCAACCGGCATCTGGAGCAACTGACATGATCCCGAAATTACTTCCCACCCTCATCTTCATCGCCGCTATCGGCTCGGGCGTTGTTGGCGGCGTGTTCTTCGCCTTTTCCAACTTCGTCATGCCGGCAATGGCTCGCCTGCCTGCCGCGGGCGGTATCGCCGCCATGAACTCGATCAACATCACCGTCATCACGCCGATGTTCATGACCGCCTTGTTCGGCACCGGCCTGATCTGCCTTGTCTTGATCGCCGGCGCCATCATCGGCTGGCAGCAGCCAGGCTCCTTCTGGCTGCTGGCCGGCGCAGTCATCTATCTCGTCGGCAACCCGATCGTGACGATGGTTTTCAACGTGCCGCTCAACGACGCGCTGGCCGCCATCGATCCGGCCAGCAGCAACGGCGCTGCTGTATGGACCACCTATCTCAGGGACTGGGTGATGTGGAACCACGTGCGCGCGATCACCGCCATCACCGCGCTGGCATCCTTCTGGTTCGCCGCGCGTTGACGTGTCTCGGTCCGCCGCGTTCGGCATCGCGGCGACCGAGGCGTGTTTATCGGGAGAAGCGCCGTGAACGACCCGATTCCACCATGGCCTTGGGCATTGCCGCGGGGATCGGCCTCGGCGCTGTCTGTGGCGCAGCGATGGATGACCCTGCCGTCGGCATCGGCATGGGCATAGCAATCGGCGCAGGGATCGGCGCGATTTTCGGGCAGAGGCGAGGAAAATGACGTCCGGCTTCTGCGGAAGTCTCAGCTCTTCGCCTTGCGGTCGGAATGACCGAGATCGCGGTCCGGGTCGATGACGTCGCGCACCAGTTGCTTGAGTTTTGCCGCATCCGGAAAGCCGCCGTCGCGCTTGCGATCCCAGACCAGCACCTCGTTGCACGATATGGTGAAGACGCCGCCGGTGCCGGGCACCAGCGTCACCTCGCCCAGATCGGTGCCGAATGTCGATAGCAGTTCCTGCGCCATCCAGCTGGCACGCAGCAGCCACTGGCACTGCGTGCAATAGGTGATGCGGATGATGGGCAGCGGTTTTTCGGTCATGTCAGGCTTTGCTCACGCAGCGCTGAGCTTGGCCATGGTCTCCTCGTCGACCTCGAAATTGGCGTAGACGCTTTGAACGTCGTCGTCGTCCTCGAGCGTGGCGACCAGCTTCATCAGCGACTGGGCGCGTTCCTCGTCGACCGGAACATTGTTCTGCGGCTTCCAGATAGGCTTCACCGATTCCGCCTCGCCGAGAGAGGCTTCCAGTGCCTTCGACACCTCGCCGAGGTTTTCGAAGGCGCAATAGATGGTGTGGCCTTCCTCATCCGACTCCACGTCATCGGCGCCGGCTTCGATCGCCGCGTCCATGACCTTGTCGGCGCTGCCGGCCGATGCTGGATAATAGATCTCGCCGACCCGATCCCACATGAAGGACACCGAGCCGGTTTCACCCATCGCCCCACCGGCCTTGGTGAAGGCGGCGCGCACATTCGAAGCCGAGCGGTTGCGATTGTCGGTCAGCGCCTCGACGATCACGGCGACGCCGCCGGGACCGTAGCCCTCGTAACGCACGGCTTCGTAATTTTCGGCGTCGCCCATCGACGCCTTGTTGATGGCGCGCTGGATGTTGTCCTTCGGCATCGACACCGCCTTGGCGTTCTGCACGGCAAGGCGCAGGCGCGGATTCATCGACGGATCGGGCGTCCCGCTCTTGGCCGCGACGGTGATTTCGCGCGCCAGCTTGGAAAACATTTTCGACCGCACCGCGTCCTGACGGCCCTTGCGGTGCATGATGTTCTTGAACTGTGAATGGCCAGCCATGGCACCCCTGTCGTGTTCGGCTAGAGCATTGCGCGGCGAGATGCATGACCCGCCTTCCGCAATGCTCGAATTCAAAATGTCAGAACGTCCCTGCTGCGTCCGAATGGACGTATGGCGCTCTTTGTCGGAATGGCCGGCTTATAGATAAATCGGCTCAATTCGTCCAGCCGCGCCGCGCTTTACCACGCACGGCAAAAGCCGTGACGGCTGTTCACCCCTCCAGATCCGACTTCAGCCGGTCTATGATACTAAGAGCATGGCCTGCGTACTGGCTGATCCAGCGGTCGTGTATCTGCTTGATCGGCAGCGCATTGAGATGGTTCCAGCGCTCGCGCCCCTCGCGCCGCGCCACGATGAGATCGGCCTCTTCCAGCACTTTGAGATGCAGCATGACGGTGCAGCGGTCGATGTCGGAAAACGCCTCGCACAGCATGCCGGTCGTCTTTGGCGCGTCCTTCAGCAGATCCAGCATCTCGCGCCGACGCGGATGCGCCAGCGCCTTGAAAACATTGTCGTCTTGCGATCGGCTTGACATGTTATTTTTTTATAACATAAGCTCCTATCAATCAAGGAAGGAACTGTGGATATGTCTCTTGGTTTCAGGGTTTCAGGACGCATCGGCAAACCGGTCGCCGACGTCTTCGACGCGGTCGTCAATCCGAAGAAGCTCAGCTCCTATTTCACCACCATCGGCGGTGCCAGCGCGCCCTTGGTGCCGGGCGCCAATGTCGTGTGGTGGGGCAAGGTGCCGGTCGAAGTAGACGAAATCGTCAGGGACAGCCGCATCGTGCTGCGCTGGGATGCCACCGACGAAGAGGGAAAGCCGGCCTACAAGACCCGCATCGAGATGAATTTCGAGCCGCTCGACGACGGCGGCACCTTCGTCACCATCGCCGAGGCCGGCTGGCACGAGGACGCGGTCGGCCTGAAGAAGTCCTATCTCAATTGCGAGGGCTGGTCGCAGATGCTGGCCTGCATGAAGGCCTATGTCGAACACGGCATCAATTTGCGCGAAGGCTACTACCGCAGCGAGATGAAGGGCGAGCCTGCCAACGAGACCAACATTTGAGCGAAGGGAGGCCTGCCGTGAAAGTAACCCCGTTCCTGATGTTCGAAGGCAAGGCCGAGCAAGCCATGGCCTTCTATTGTGAGACCATTCCGGATAGCCGCGTCCTCGACCTCACGCGCTACGGTGCAGGCGAGGACGGACCCGCAGGGGCAGTCAAGCTGGCTCGCGCATCCATCGGCGGCACGGAGGTCATGATCTTCAACAGCCCGGTACAGCACGCCTTCACCTTCACGCCGTCGGTCTCGCTCTTCGTCGACTGTTCCACCGAAGAAGAGCTGGAGCGCATCGTCGAGGCCTTGTCCAAAGACGGCACGTTTCTGATGCCGACCGGCAATTACGGTTTCAGCCGTCGTTTCGCCTGGCTGAACGACAGGTTCGGCGTTTCCTGGCAGATCAATCTGCCATAGCAGGACCGGGCCAAGCCGAGATCTGGCTGGGACTGTTCACCGGGGATTTCCCGGGCGCCGCCGATCATCTCGCCAAGGTCGGCGTCGAGCGATGCGACGCCATCGAGCCGCGGCGAGAAGGCTTCCGCGGTTTCTGGATCACCAGCCCCGCCAACATCGTTCACATGGTGCGGGAGCCCGACGCCTGGTGAAGGCGTATTCGGCAGGGGAGAACGGTATGGAAATCCGCGAGACACCGACGGCCGAAGCCGCCATGATGATCCGGCGGCCGGTCTCCGACGTTTTCGAGGCCATCGTCGACCCGGAGATCACCACGAAATTCTGGTTCACCCATTCCAGCGGCAGGCTGGACGGCGGCAAGCCGGTTCAATGGGAGTGGCGCATGTATGGCATCTCGACGACCGTGGTCGTCAGCGAGATCGTCGCCAACGAAAAGATCTCCATGCAATGGGGCGATCCGCCGACCACGGTGATCTGGACCTTCACCGAAATGCCAGGTGACGCGACCTTCCTGGAGGTCCGCAATTTCGGCTTTGCCGGCAACGGCGACGAACAGGCGAAACAGGCGGTCGATTCAACCGGCGGCTTCACGCTCGTTCTGGCCGGCGCCAAGGCCTGGCTCGAACAAGGCCTGACACTAGGCCTGATCGGCGACCGTCACCCGAAGGGCGCGCCGGGGAGTTGAACCGGCTCAGGTTCTACGCTTTTCCTGCTCGATCACGTGATGGCGGAGCACACGATTGATTTCGGTCTGGTAACCACCACCCCCGACATGCTCCTTGAACCACGATAGCACGTCGGCATCGAGTCTGATTGTCACTGGCTGCTTGAGTGGTCTGTAAAGATGTCCACGACGAGCATGAATCCAATTCTCCGCCGGAACTTCTGGGATGTCGGAAGTATTAATTTCGCGGTCAGGCAAACCAGCCAGCTTGGCGAGCTGGTTGCGCTGATCCTGACTAAGGTCCTTCTTGCTCATAGCGCCTCCTTTCATGCGCTGTCGCTTTCCGGGCACCAACAATCCTAACTCGTTCCTCATCTTCGCGATCAGGATATGTGTGTACAACCAGCATGACCACTACGGCATCGATCGTCCCGATAGCGTGCCAACGCTGCTCACCATCTTCAAACCGGTCGGGCACGATGAGATAAAGCGGATCATCGAACACCTTCTGCGCGAGATCGAATCCGATGCCGAGCTTGGCAAGTTTGCGCCTGGCTCTTTCAGCATCCCATTCGAATCGCAACGATATTGTACGTACAATTTCGTAAGAGTCAGCCTGAACTCGGCATTGGCCATGTCGTCAGGCTCAATGCCCGCCGCCGGACTTCGCCTTCTTGCGGTTCCGCGCCAGCATGTTGAGGCCTTCGACGAGCGCCGAAAAACCCATCGCCGCGTAGATATAACCCTTGGGCACATGGTAGCCCATGCCGTCGGCGATCAGCGTCATGCCGATCATCAACAGGAAGCCCAGCGCCAGCATGACGATGCTCGGGTTCCTGGCTATGAAGTTCGCCAACGGCGTAGCCGCCAGCATCATCACCGTAACCGCCACGATGACGGCGATGTACATGATGGCGATCTCGTCGGTCATGCCGACGGCGGTAATGATGGAATCGATGGAGAAGACAAGGTCGAGAAGCAGTATCTGGAAGATGGCGCCGGCAAGGCTCATCTGCACGGTCTCGCCCAGCATCGTGTCCTGGTGGTCGTCGGGGTCGACCGTGTGATGGATCTCCTTGGTCGCCTTCCACACCAGGAACAGGCCACCGGCGATCAGGATCAGGTCGCGCCAGGAAAAGCCGTGGCCAAGGGCGGTGAAGACCGGCGCCGTCAGTTGGACGATGATCGAGATGGTGGCGAGCAGCACCAGCCGCATGACGAGCGCCGCCGAGATGCCGAGCCGGCGGGCGCGGGCTCGCTGTGCTTCCGGCAGCTTGTTGGTCAGGATCGAGATAAAGATCAGGTTGTCGATGCCGAGCACGATCTCGAGCACCACCAGGGTCAACAGCGCGACCCAGGCGGTGGGATCGGACACGAAGGCGAAGTGCGGCGCCAGGAACTCGATAAGCTGCATGGAGGTCGTCCCCTCTACGATCTAGAGCAGTGTCGCCGGCAGTTAGGTATTGAGAGCCCCTATATCAATGTCACGTCCAGAAGGACGGCGCCGTTTCCTCGAGCCGCGGCCCGCGGCGAAACGGCGCGATCTTCTCGGTCAGCCCCGTGCGGTCGGAAATATCAACGCCGACGCCGCACAAGGTCGCGGGTCCGGTCGCCGCCTCGAAACGCCCCTTCGGCACTTTCGACAGGAACCGGTTGAGCGGCTCCTCCTTGTCCATGCCGAGCGACGAATCATAATCGCCGCACATGCCCGCGTCGGAAATGTAGCCGGTGCCGCCATTGAGGATATGGTGATCGGCGGTCGGCTGGTGGGTGTGAGTGCCGACCACGAGGCTGGCGCGACCGTCGACGAAATGCGCGAAGCACATTTTTTCGGAGGTCGCCTCGGCGTGGAAGTCGATGACCACGGCATCCGCCTGCTCGCCGAGCGGACAGGCGGCAAGCTCGCGCTCGCCAGCCTGGAAGGGATCGTCGAGCTCGGGATGCATGAACACCCGGCCCATGATGTTGGCGACCAGCACGCGCGCGCCGCTCCTGGCGATGTAGACGCCCGAGCCGCGCCCTGGCGTACCCTTGGGAAAATTGGAGGGGCGCAGGAAGCGCTCTTCGCGCGGCGCGAAGGCGAGCGCATCGCGCTGGTCCCAGACATGGTTGCCGGTGGTGACGACATCGGCGCCGGCCGCGATGGTCTCGCGAAAAATCTCCTCGGTGATGCCGAAGCCGCCGGCCGCGTTTTCGCCGTTGACGATGACGAAATCGAGCTTGAAGTCCGAGATCAGGCCCGGCAATTGCTCCCACACCGCCGTGCGGCCTGTCTTGCCGACCATGTCGCCGAGGAAGAGAAGTCTCATCACGCTTGACCCCGAAAAGTGGCATGACTTTCGGCAAAGATCATGCGTTCCAAAGAACTATCTACAATTCTGGCTCGAACCGGCGCAACCCGCTCTCGGTGAGTATTTCCGGGATGATGACGTCATGGTCCTCATTGGGAACCATCGTCACTTCCTGGCAGTCGAAAGCAATGCCGATCAGCCGGGGCGCATGCCCCTTGTCGACAAGCTTGGCGATCGCACGGTCATAATAGCCCGCGCCGTAACCGATGCGGTGGCCGCGCGCGTCGAAGCCGGCGAGCGGCACCAGCATGACGGAGGGGTCAAGAACTTCGGCTTCCTCATGCGGCCCGACGGTGCCAAATCCCATATCGATCATCGGCGCGCCGCGTACCAATTCGCGAAAGACCATGGTCGTCTTGTCGAGGATCGCCGGAAGGCAGAGCCGTGCGCCCTTTTCGCGCAAGGCGAACATCAGCGGCCGGACATCGACTTCCGAGCGCATTGGCCAGAAGCCGGACACGATTTGGCCTGGCTCGATGGCAAGCTGGTCGCGCGCGGTTTCGGCCATGTCGAGCGCGACTTCCACCCGCCAGAATTCATCGAGCGCGTCGCGGCGGCCAAGTGCTTCCTTGCGCAGCTGTTTTTTCAGGTCTTTTGAGGATGTCATGCGCAGACGCTAGAAAAAGCCAGACCTGAATGGACGTTTTGGGAGCGACGCTTTCCATCGCATGATCCACGAAATACGTGGATGTGGCGAATAAGTGACGATCCACACAACCGGTGGAGAAGTCGATCCCGGGTGCCTACAAAGTAGGTGGGCGCCGTGTGAGAAAACCCACGGGTCTTCCCAGGGACAGCTCCCTAAGGATCGTTAAGGCCCCGGGGAAAAGTGTCTCCTGCCGGGAAGCGCAGACCGTCAGCCCCAATATAGGCCGATGCCCTCCCAAGCGCCAGAGACTTGGCGCCAGAGAGTTGGCGCTCTTTCCCTGCCGGCTTCACATTTCGCCGCCGCCAACCCACCCTTGCATGGGCCAAGCCGTCTCCTTACGGTCGTCCGTACTGAACCAAGGAGCAAAAATGCGTTTCGAAGGCACTGCGGCCTACGTCGCCGACAAGGATCTGATGGTGGCGGTCAACGCGGCGATCGCGCTGGAACGGCCCTTGCTGGTCAAAGGTGAGCCCGGCACCGGCAAGACGGAGCTTGCCAGGCAAGTGGCGGCGGCACTCGGGCTGGAACTCATCGAATGGCACGTCAAATCGACGACGCGGGCGCAGCAAGGCCTCTACGAGTATGATGCCGTGTCGCGGCTGCGCGACAGTCAGCTTGGCGATACCAGGTTCAACGATATCAAGAACTACATCAAGCGCGGCAAATTGTGGGAAGCCTTCGCCGCCGGCAAGAAAGTCGTCCTCCTAATCGACGAGATCGACAAGGCCGATATCGAATTTCCCAACGACCTCTTGCAGGAACTCGACCGGATGGAGTTCTTCGTCTACGAGACCGGCGAGACGATCCGCGCCGCGGTGAGGCCGATCGTCATCATCACCTCCAACAACGAGAAGGAGCTGCCGGACGCCTTCCTACGCCGCTGCTTCTTCCACTACATCCGCTTTCCCGACGTCGAGACGCTGCACAGGATAGTCGATGTGCACTATCCCGGCATCAAGCAGAATCTGGTGCGGGCGGCGCTCACTCAGTTCTACGAAATCCGCGACGTGCCGGGGCTGAAGAAGAAGCCGTCGACCTCCGAGGCGCTCGACTGGATAAGGCTGCTGGTCGCCGACGACATCGCGCCCGAGGATCTGCGCGCCGACCCGAAGAACGCGCTGCCCAAGCTGCATGGCGCACTGCTGAAGAACGAGCAGGACGTGCATCTGTTCGAACGGCTGGCCTTCATGGCGAGACGGCAAGGGTGACGAGCGGCTCGGCGTCCTGAGGCCGAGCCGCAAGGCATTGCTAGGAGCGCACCTCGCCAGCACCCTGCGCAGGACGCCCGCTTCGCTGCTGCGGCGCGACATGTTTTGGACCGAAGATAGCAAAGCTGATGACGGCAAGAGCCAGAACGCCGATCCCGCTATAGAGCATGACCCAGCCAAAACCGTTGACCAGGGCGGCATGAACGATGGCGCCCGTCGGGTCGAGGGTCGCAAGCTTGGGCGAGTATTGCGCCAGGCCGTCGAGATTGCCGGCTGCGATCTTCTCCGCCAGGGCGCGCAGTTCGTTCGGGTCGACAGCCGTGCCGAATGCGTTGCGCAGATAAGAAACGATCCCCTGCGTCAGCAGCAGTCCCAGCACCGCGATGTTGATGGCAAGCGTGATCAGCCGCGCACTGATATCGATGCCGGACGCCATGCCGGCACGATCGGGTGGCACCGAGCCGGTCGTGGTGTTGGTGGTCGGCGAATTGGTCAGGCCGATGCCGATGCCGGCGATCAGCGTGCC
Organism: Mesorhizobium sp. B2-4-7; assembly: GCF_006442685.1. NCBI lineage: Bacteria > Pseudomonadati > Pseudomonadota > Alphaproteobacteria > Hyphomicrobiales > Phyllobacteriaceae > Mesorhizobium > Mesorhizobium sp. B2-4-7. Next base: position 111,919 of record NZ_VFVH01000013.1, on the reverse strand, counting down.
GGGCAGCATGGTCAGCCAGTTGCCCTCGAGCCCGGAACCTATCCACATGGCGATGAAACCGACCCCCAATGTCAACAAGCCGAGCGGGATCGCCACCCGCGCCTGATAGCGCGCGCGCAGGCGCTCGGCGATCGACGGCATCAGCATGAAAGGGAGCGTATAGACGAGCAGCAACAGGCCGGTCGTGGTGCTGTCGTAACCGAGAACCCCCGAAAAATAGATCGGCAGATAGATGATGAACGGCCAGTAGCTGAAATTCATGCCGATGCCGCCCATGATCGCTCCCGAGAATTGGCGGATGCGGAAAACCGAGAAATCGAACATCGGATAGGGATTGATCTTCTCGGCTACGAGGAACGCGACGAAGGCCAGCACGGCCGCGCTTGCCACGCCGATGCGCGCGCCAGCCGCCATATCTGCCCCTTGCGTGATCAGATAGGAGAAGCCGAACACCGCGAACGACAGTGTCAGTATGCCGGCCCGGTCAAGCTTCTGGGCGTTGCGATCGCGCGATTCGGTGACACCGGCGCCGATGAAAGCCAAGGCAAGAACGGCAAGCGGCACATGGATGAGGAACACCCATTGCCAACTCGACAGCGTCACAATCAATCCGCCAATGGCGGGGCCGAAGCCAAGCCCGATGCCCGAGACGACGCTCCAGGCGACGAAGGCTTTGCCGCGTTCACTGCCGTCTTGAAACTGGTGGGACAACACCGCCACGCTGCAGGTAAACATCGCTCCGCCCGCCAGGCCCTGAAGAAACCGGGCGACGATCAGCAGCGGAGCGCTCGTTGCGAGACCGCATAGCAGGGAGGCGAGGCCAAAGGCGACGGTGGTGCCCACCATCACGCGTTTGCGGCCGAGACGGTCGGCCAATGTCCCCGTCGCCATCAACACCGTGGTGCAGGCAATGGTGTAGGCATTCATGATCCATTGCAGATCCTTGAAATCAGCGCCAAGCACGGTTTCCAGTTTCGGCAGGATCACCGGGACGCTGGAGATTTCGAGGCCGAACAGCAGCGAGGCGAGGCAGACCCCCGCAAGAGCAACGGTGTTTCGGTCGATTGGAAACGTCATGTCGGTCACTTTCAGTCGGAGCATTCGGAAGTGGCTGCGAGCGTCGCTCTTCACACAGCGGTCGACATGACTTAAATGACCCCCCATCATGAAAAAAGACTATGCGTTTCTATTTCAGAAATGACAAAATGGAATGATTAGAGATGACCAGTCTTGACGTCGATGCCGTGCGGACCTTCGTCATGGTGGCCGACCTGCAGAGCTTCACGCGTGCGGCTGCCGCGCTGGGCAGCACCCAGGCGACGATCAGCGTTAAGCTGCGTCGGCTGGAAGAGAAGCTCGGCGCGCGTCTGATCGAACGAACGCCGCGCCGCGTGGCCCTCTCGGCAAGGGGAGCGGCTTTTCTCCCGGCGGCGCGTGAATTCCTTGCCGCCCACGAACGAGCCGTTACGGAATTTTCCGACGCGCCGTGTCGGCTTGCTCTCGGCTTTGTCGATCACGTCGCCGGGCCTGAGCTGTCCATATTGATAGCCCAGTTGCATGCCCATGATCCGTCGCTCGCGCTCAACATCAGGATCGATACGAGCTCCATGCTGGAGGAGGCTTTCGATCGCGGTGAGCTCGATGCGGTGATTGTCCATCAGGAAGACGACAGCCGCCGCGGCGAAGCCTTGTCGCGCACTCAATATGGCTGGTTCGCCGCCCCGGCCTTCGAATGGCGGCCGGGAACGCCATTGCGCCTGGCGCTGCTAAGCACCGTATGCAATTGCCCTGACCGCGTGAGAGCTGTCGAGACGCTGGATAAGGCAGGCATTGCCTGGAACGAGGCTTTCGTGGGCGGCGGCGGCGCAGCCGTCAATATCGCGGTGTCGGCCGGCTTCGCCGTCGCTGCGCTCGCCTACCGTGTCGCGCCGCCCGGCCTGGTCGAGGTGGGCCGCAAACTCGGCCTGCCGCCAATTCCCCCTTCCGAGATCGTTTTGCATTCGCACAGCTTGGCGCCAAGGGCACGAGAGGCGCTGCACATGCTCGCGACCGCTTTTCGCGAGTATAATTTGCCGGCGGGATAGGCAAGGGTGTTCCTGATCCCGATTCTGTTGGTATGGATTGAGTTCCAGACCTCAGAGGGAACGAAATGGCCGAGATCACTATCCGCCCGCTCGCAGTATCCGACCACGCCGACTGGCGTCGGCTTTGGACCGCTTACCTTGCCTTCTACGAGACGAAGCTGCCGCAAGAGGTCTATCAGGTCACCTGGAAGCGCCTGTTCACGCAAGGCGAGTTCGAACCGAAGGGCTTCATCGCCGTCCTCGACGGCAAGGCTGTCGGCCTCACCCACTACCTGTACCATCGCTCTTGCTGGTCCGAGAAGAACAACTGCTACTTGCAGGATCTGTTCGCCGACCCCGAAGTGCGCGGCAAAGGGATTGGCGCTGCGCTGATCGAAGCCGTGAAGCAGGAAGCCGGCAAGATCGGCGTTAGGAACGTCTACTGGATGACGCACGAAACCAACACCACGGCGCGCAAGCTCTATGACTATGTCGCGCGCCGCACCGGCTTCATCGAATATGATCTTCTATAGATAGAAAATGTTCATCCCCTTCTTCCTCGAACTGAAGGCAGCGCGCGTTCCCGTTTCGCTCAGGGAATACCTGTTGCTGCTGGAGGGGTTGGAAGCCGGGCTGGTCGACTACGACGTCGAAGGTTTTTACTACCTCGCTCGCGCCGCGCTGGTGAAGGACGAACGCCATATCGACCGCTTCGACCAGGTGTTCGCGCATGTCTTCAAGGGTGTGGAGGCGCTCAGCGGTCCGAATGCCGTCAACGTCGCTGATATCCCCGAGGAATGGCTGCGCCGGCTGGCCGAAAAGCACCTGACAGAGGAAGAGAAAAAGCTGGTCGCGGCGCTCGGCGGTTTCGAGAAGCTGATGGAGACGCTGAAGCAGCGGCTCGAGGAGCAGAAAGGCCGCCACCAAGGCGGCTCGAAATGGATCGGCACTGGCGGCACCTCGCCTTTCGGTGCCTATGGCTACAATCCCGAAGGCGTGCGCATCGGCCAGCATGAGAGCCGCAACCGCCGGGCCGTGAAGGTCTGGGACAGGCGCGAGTTCAGGAATTTCGACGACGCCGTCGAGCTCGGCACCCGCAACATCAAGATCGCGCTGAAGCGGCTGCGCCGCTGGGTGCGTGAAGGCGCCGAGGAGGAGTTCGACCTGCCCGGCACCATCCACGCCACCGCCGAGCACGGTTATCTCGACGTCAAGACGCGGCCAGAGCGGCGCAACGCGGTGAAGCTTTTGATGTTCTTCGATGTCGGCGGCTCGATGGACGATCACATCAGAAGCGTCGAGGAATTGTTCTCGGCCGCCCGCGCCGAATTCCGCCAGCTCGAATATTTTTATTTCCACAACTGCCTCTACGAGGGCGTGTGGAAGGACAATCGCCGTCGCCATGCCGAGACGATCCCGACCTTCGACCTCCTCCACAAATATGGGCCTGACTACAAGGTGATCGTGGTCGGCGATGCCTCGATGAGCCCTTACGAGATCGCGCATCCCGGTGGCTCGGTCGAGCACTGGAACCCGGAGGCGGGCGCCGTCTGGCTCGGCCGTCTGCTGCGGCAGTGGCCGAATGCGGTATGGCTGAACCCCGAGAGCCAGAAGAACTGGGGTTTCACCCATTCGATCGCTATGATCCGCGACATGTTCGGCGGCCGCATGTTTCCGCTGACGCTGGCCGGGTTGGAAGGCGCCACCAGGCAATTGTCGCGCAAGCACTAAGCCGGGACAATGACGGGAGGTTCCATGACCTGTTTCCTCTGCCTGCAATGCGGCGTCCAGTTCGCGCAGAGCGAAGCGCCGCCTCGGCATTGTCCGATCTGCGAGGACGAGCGGCAATATGTGCGCTGGGAAGGCCAGGCCTGGATCACACGGAAGAGCTCGCCGCCGGGCATCGGATCGTGATGAAGGATGATGCCGGCGTGCTCGCCTTCGGCATCGAGCCGCGCTTCGCCATCGGTCAGCGAGCGCTGCTGGCGCAGACGCCGCACGGCAATGTGCTGTGGGACTGCATCTCGCTTGTGACCGACGAGGCGGTGGCCGAGATCAAGCGCCGGGGCGGTCTCGCCGCGATCGCCATCTCGCACTGCCACTACTATTCGGTGATGGTCGAATGGAGCGAGGCGTTTGGCGGCGTGCCGATCTATCTCCATGACGACGACCGGCAGTGGATCATGCGGCCGCACCCGTCGATCGTCAGCTGGCAAGGCGAGACACTGGACCTGAACCCGGCGTTGACGCTCATCCGCTGCGGCGGCCACTTTGCTGGCGGCCAGGTGCTGCACTGGAAGCGCGAAGGCGGCAATGCTCTCCTGGCCGGCGATATCTTGCAGGTGACGCCGACCCGCCGCCACGTCAGCTTCATGTACAGCTATCCCAACTACATCCCGCTCAATGCGGCCGCCGTGCGCCGCATCGCGGCCGCGCTGGAGCCTTTCACATTCGATGACATCTACGGCGCGTGGTGGAACCAGAACGTTATCGGTGGCGCGAAACAGGCGCTGGCGGCCTCCGTTGCGCGCTATCTCACGGCGATCGCGTGAGGATTGCAGACGGCACGCTCGAAAATGCGGGCAAATCTCGTAACAAACGCCTATCTTGTTGCGAATAGACATTGCGATCAACAATGAGCCGTCAAGGCCGAGGAGTTTTCTGCATGGACACCCACGCCTATCCCGTCACCCGCACCGACGCCGAATGGCGCGCCCGGCTGACGCCTGAGCAATATGCCGTCATGCGCAACCATGGCACCGAACGCCCGGGCAGCTGTGCGCTGCTTCACGAAAAGCGCGCCGGCACCTTCTTTTGCGTCGGCTGCGACCAGCCGCTGTTCGAATCCAAGCTGAAGTTCGAGAGCGGCACCGGCTGGCCGAGCTTCAACGACCCCGTTCCCGGTTCCATCGAGACCACGACCGACCGCAGCTACGGCATGGTCCGCACGGAATGCCATTGCGCTCACTGCGGCAGCCATCTCGGCCACGTCTTCGAGGACGGCCCGCCGCCGACCGGGCTGCGCTACTGCATCAACGGCGTGGCGCTGAGATTCGAGCCGGCCTGAGCGAGGCCTCGCCAATGTTTTCTGCGAAGGGCGGCCTCGGCCGCCCTTTTTCGTGCAGCATTGTCAGACGACGACTGTTGCGATCAGCCAGAGCGCCGAACCCAGCATAGCAAGGGAGGCCTTGGCGCCACCGGTTCGCTCCGCCGTCCGCCAGACGGCCGAAGTCAGGAAGATGTTGTAGGGCACCGGCGCGAAATGCACCGCCAGCACAAGACCGAGCGGCATCTTCAACCCCAGCAGAATGAGCGCCGCCACGGACGATGCAATGTTGATCGCCGTGCCGACGAGCACCATATCGCGCCAGAACAGCCGGTCGAGCCGCACCTGGCCATCCCAACGCGAGCGGAAGAAATCCGCGAGCATCGGCGGTCTATCCCTGTCCCAGAACTTCGGTGACGGCGCACTCGAACCGCGAGCATTCGGTCACCAGCCAGTCGGTCATGGCCGGCCAATTGTCCTCGGCAAAGCAGTTGACCCGCCACTGTGAATTGATGCCGAGGTTTTGTGCGCTCTGCTCCGGCCTGAGCTTCAGCCGTTCCTCGATCGCCGGCTGAAACGGCTTGAGGCGCACCCAGACGTCGGTTGCGCCAAGCTTCTCGTTACGGCCGAAGAAGACGCCGACCACATTCTCGCTCGGCGCCACATACATGGACAGCACCAGCGCGAATTCCGGCAGCCCGCGCTGCCAGAACCAGGGCCCTCGCCTCGCCAGCCGGGTTCTTTCTTCCGGGTGACGCCCGGCAAACAGCGTCCAGAAGCCGCGTTGGCGGAACTCTGAGGCCCTTCGGCCACCGAAGTCGAACTCACTCATCGCCGACCCCGGACATCACGAGATGCCTCGCCTTACACCATGCCGAGAGCGGCCTTGTAGAGGTCCAGGATGGACTCCTCCTCCTGGCGCTCGGCCTGGTCCTTCTTGCGCAGCCGGATGATCGCGCGCATCGCCTTGGTGTCGAAGCCGGTGCCCTTGGCCTCGGCGAACACTTCCTTGATGTCGTCAGAAATGGTCTTCTTCTCCTCCTCGAGCCGCTCGATGCGCTCGATGAAGGCACGCAACTGGCCGGCGGCAACAGTCTGGCTGGTCTCTGTGATATCGTCGGCCATGTTTTTCTCCAAAAAAATCGATGCTTCGCCGCGACTCGGCAACCGTGCCGCCGCAAATTTCTGCGGTTCGATGCCCGACCGGGGACGGCGGGTCAAGCGGTTATCGAACAGGCTGGCAGGGCTGCCGACAGAAGCCGACAGTCTGTGGCTCTCTCTTGCGAGATCTCAATTGAAGGCGATCAGCAGGTCCTTGGCATCGATCTGGTCGCCAGCCTTGACCAGCACCTCGGCGACCGTGCCGTCACGCTCGGCATGCAGCGCCGTTTCCATCTTCATCGCTTCGATGGAAAGCAGCACGTCGCCGGCCTTGACGGCCTGGCCGGCGGCCACCGCGAGCGCCGAGACGACGCCCGGCATCGGCGCCCCGACATGCGCCTCGTTGCCGGGTTCGGCCTTGCGCCTTGCCTTCGCGGCGGACGCGCCATGCGCCCGGTCGGGCACCTTGACGCGGCGCGGCTGGCCGTTGAGTTCGAAGAACACGGTGACCATGCCCTTGTCGTCCACGTCGCCGATCGCCTGGCAGCGCACGACCAGCGTCTTGCCCTTCTCGATGTCGACGAACACCTCGTCTTCCGGCTTCATGCCGTAGAAATAGGTCGGCGTCGGCAGCACGCTGACGGGACCGTAGGTTTCCTGCGCGGCCGCGAAGTCCGAGAAGACCTTCGGATACATCAGCCAGGAAGCGAACTCGTATTCGCTGAGCTTGCGCTCGAGCTTCCGTTCGATCTCCTTGCGGCTGGCCTTGAGGTCTGCCGGCTTCAGCAGCGAGCCCGGCCGCGCCGTGATCGGCCTGTCGCCCTTCAGCACTTTCTTCTGCAGCGCCTGCGGCCAGCCGCCAGGCGACTGGCCGAGATCGCCGCGCAGCATCGAGACGACCGAGTCCGGGAAGGCGATGTCCCTCGCCGGGTTCTCGACGTCGGCGACGGTGAGATCCTGGCTGACCATCATCAGCGCCATGTCGCCGACCACCTTGGACGACGGGGTCACCTTGACGATGTCGCCGAACATCAGATTGACGTCGTGATAGGTCTGCGCCACCTCGTGCCAGCGCGTCTCCAGCCCAAGCGAACGCGCCTGTTCCTTGAGGTTCGTGAACTGTCCGCCCGGCATCTCGTGCAGGTAAACTTCGGACGCCGGCCCCTTGAGGTCGCTTTCGAAGGCGGCATACTGGTTGCGCACCGCTTCCCAATAGAAGGAGATCCTCCGGATCCATTGCGGGTCGAGCCCGGGATCGCGCTCGGTGCCCTTCAGCGCCTCGACGATAGAGCCGAGGCAGGGCTGCGAGGTGTTGCCGGAGAACGCATCCATCGCCGCGTCGATGGCGTCGACGCCGCTCTCTACCGCCGCCAGAACCGTTGCCGCTGAGAGCCCCGATGTATCGTGTGTGTGGAAATGGATGGGCAGGTCTGTCGCTTCGCGCAGCGCCTTGAACAGCACGCGCGCGGCGCTCGGCTTCAACAGCCCGGCCATGTCCTTGACCGCTATGATATGGGCGCCGGCCGCCTCGAGCTCTTTCGCCAGCCCGACATAATATTTCAGGTCGTACTTCGCCCGCGTGGGATCGAGAATATCGCCGGTGTAGCAGATCGCGGCCTCGATCAGCTTCCCCTCGGCGCCGACCGCGTCCATGGCGACGCGCATGTTCTCGACCCAGTTCAGGCAGTCGAACACCCGGAACAGGTCGATGCCGCCTGATGCCGCCTGTTTGACGAAATGCTGCACGACATTGTCGGGATAGTTGGTGTAGCCGACGCCGTTGGCGCCCCGCAGAAGCATCTGCAGCAGGAGGTTGGGCGCCGCCTCGCGTACCAGCGAGAGCCGCTCCCAGGGATCCTCGGTGAGAAAGCGCATGGCGACGTCGAAAGTGGCGCCGCCCCAGCATTCAAGCGAAAGCAACTGCGGCAGGGCACGCGCATAGGTGCCCGCTATGCCGGCGATGTCGTGCGTGCGCACACGCGTCGCCAGCAGGGATTGATGGCCGTCGCGCATCGTCGTGTCGGTGACCAGCACCTCTTTTTGCGTGCGCATCCAGGCGGCGAATTTTTCCGGACCGAGCACGTCAAGCTTCTGCTTGCTGCCGCCGGGCACATTGCCGTTGAGGTAGGGCACCACGGGTGCGGCGGCATCGGCTTTCGGCTGCGGCCGGCCGCGCGTCTCGGGATGGCCGTTGACGCTGACGTCGGCAAGATAGTTGAGCAGCTTCGTGGCGCGGTCCTGGCGCTTGACCTGCTCGAACAGCTCCGGCGTCGTGTCGATGAACTTGGTCGTGTAGGAATTGTCGGCGAAGTTCGGGTGATTGATGATCGCTTCGAGGAAAGTCAGGTTTGTGGCCACGCCGCGGATGCGGAATTCGCGCAGCGCCCGGTTCATGCGTGCGATGGTCTCGGCCGGCGTCGGCGCCCATGCGGTCACCTTTTCCAGCAACGGGTCATAGAAGCGGGTAATGACCGCGCCCGAATAGGCGGTGCCGCCATCGAGGCGGATGCCGAAGCCGGTGGCGCCACGATAGGCGGTGATGCGGCCATAGTCCGGGATGAAATTGTGCTCGGGATCCTCGGTGGTGATGCGGCACTGCAGCGCGTGGCCGTTCAGCCTGATGTCCTTTTGTGCTGGAACGCCCGATTCCGGCGTGCCGATGGCGAAGCCGTCGAGAATGTGGATCTGCGCCTTGACGATGTCGATGCCCGTCACCTGTTCGGTGACGGTGTGCTCGACCTGGATGCGCGGATTGACCTCGATGAAATAGAACTTGCCGGTGTCGGCGTCCTGCAGGAACTCGACCGTGCCGGCGCCGATATAGCTGGTTTCGCGCGCGATCTTCAGCGCATGGCCGCACAGCTCCTGGCGCAGCTCCTCGCTGAGATAGGGCGCGGGCGCCCGCTCGACGACCTTCTGGTTGCGGCGCTGGATCGAGCAGTCGCGCTCGAACAGATGCACCGCATTGCCACTGGTATCGCCCAGGATCTGCACTTCGACATGGCGGGCGCGCTCGATCAGCTTTTCGAGATAGACCTCGTCCTTGCCGAAGGCGGCTTTCGCCTCGCGCTTGCCCTCGGTGACCTCGCGGGCGAGATCGGCCTCGGCACGGATGGCGCGCATGCCGCGGCCGCCGCCGCCCCACGAAGCCTTCAGCATCAGGGGATAGCCGATCTCCGTGGCAAGTTTCTTGACCGCCTCCATGTCGTCCGGCAACGGATCGGTGGCAGGAATGACAGGCACGCCGACCTCGATGGCCAGATTGCGCGCCGCGACCTTGTTGCCAAGCCGGCGCATCGTCTCCGGCTTGGGCCCGATGAAGGTGATCCCGGCTTCGGCACAGGCCTCGGCGAATTCGGGGCTTTCCGAAAGCAGTCCATAGCCGGGGTGGATCGCATCGGCGCCCGACAGCCTGGCGACGCGGATCACCTCCTCGATCGAGAGATAGCTTTCGATCGGCCCCATATCCTTGTTGAGGTGCGGCCCGCGCCCGACCTGGTAACTCTCGTCGGCCTTGAAGCGATGCAGCGAATATTTGTCCTCCTCGGCCCAGATCGCCACCGTTTTGAGGCCGAGTTCATTGGCCGCGCGAAACACGCGGATGGCGATTTCGGACCGGTTGGCGACGAGGATCTTCGTGATGGCCAAGGACTGGGCTCCAGCAGCGGAAGGGAAGAGCAAGCGGCGCCATGATTAGCGTGAAAATGCTGCAGTGCAAACAAAATTTGACGCGCGTTTAAACCGATTTAAAATGGATTCTCCGCCTTGAGCGTGGCCCCAAACGGCTGAACATCAGCGGAAAGCCTCTGCTGACCTCAAAACGAGAATTCTCGCCCGCCAATAAACGCGCGATCGCTGCTTCCGTAAAGAAAATGCCCGGCGCGAGGCGCCGGGCATTCCGTGAAGTCAATGCGGACAGGCTTACATCTTCTGGACGTAGGTGTACTTGCCGTCGTCGCCCTTCTTCCACTCGTACATGACGTAGCCGGGCAGCGTCGGGTCACCCTTGGCGTCGTAGGAGAGGTCGCCGAGCACGGTCTTGAACGGACCCTTCTCATGCAGCGCCTTGGCAACTTCCTGCGGGTCGTTGGACTTGGCAGAGGTGGCTGCCTCGGCGATCGCCTGCATGGCTGCGTAGGCGTAGAGCGTATAGGCCTCCGGCTCGAAGCCCTGCGCGCGGAACTTCTCGACCAGTTCCTTGTTGGCCGGGATCAGGCGAGGGTCCGGGCCGAACGTGTTGAGTGTGCCCGCGACCGCGTCGCCAGCGATCGAAGCCAGTTCGTTCGACACGATGCCGTCGCCGGAAACCAGCGTCGCCTTGAGGCCCTGGTCGGCCGCCTGGCGGATGATCAGGCCGGCTTCAGTGTGCAGGCCGCCCCAGTAGATGATGGAGACGCCGGCTTCCTTCATCTTGGCGATCAGCGCCGAGAAGTCCTTGTCGCCGACATTGACGCCTTCATACATGACTTCCTTCACGCCCTTGGCGTTCATAGCCTTCTTGGTCTCGTCGGCAAGGCCCTGGCCGTAGGTGGTCTTGTCGTGCACGACGGCGATCTTGGCGTCCTTGAAATTGGCCGCCAGATAACCGCCGGCGATGCCGCCCTGCTGGTCATCGCGTCCGCAGGTGCGGAACACGTTCCACAGGCCGCGCTCGGTGAACTGGGGGTTGGTCGCGGCAGGCGTAATCTCGACGATGCCGTTTTCCGCGTAGACTTCCGACGCCGGAATGGAGACGCCCGAGTTGAAGTGGCCGACCACGAACTTGACGCCGTCGCCGACGAACTTGTTGGCGACCGAGATGCCTTGCTTCGGATCGGAGACGTCGTCGCCGACTTCGAGCTTGATCTGCTCGCCGTTGATGCCGCCCGCCGCATTGATGTCGGCGACCGCCTGCTCCGCGCCCTTCTGCAACTGTGCGCCGAAGGCGGCATTCGGACCCGTGATCGGGCCAGCAACGCCGACCATTAGATCAGCCCACGCATTGCCGCTGAACGCGATCAGCGCGGTCAGGGCGACGGCGGACAAAAGTGATTTTTTCATTTAAACGCTCCCATTAACGGAGTGGGCGTGGATGAAGCTTTCATGCGATGCCCACCCTTATCGCAGAAAGCATAGTTTGCCGATTTTCAGGCACTTGTCACGCCGATTCATCCCCGAAACGGCGTTAATGATGAACGTCAACCTTTCGGTTTCCAGCTCAAGATTGAAGCTCTTTCGTAGAGCCAATTATACTGTGTCACCATCTGGTTGGTTCGTGTGTATTGATAGCCGACGAAGCCGAGGATCATCAGTACGATGGTGTCGACGACATAGTAATGCAGCGAGAACATCGTGCCGTTGAACAGCGCATGATGGATGAAGCGGATGCCGATGCCGAGACCCAGCAGATAGGCGAACAGCTGGACGAAGCTGCGCCAGGTCTGGGCACTGGCCTTGCCGGTCATCCATGCCGCCCAGCCGCCGAGCAGGCAGGTGACGAAGAAGAACTGCCAGATGGACGGTTCCTCGTAGAGAATGCCTTGCATGGTAAGGACTCCTGAACTCAGTGATGGCCGCCTTCGAGATAGGCGGCGCGCACTTCCGGATTGGCGAGCAGTTCCTTGCCGGTGCCGCTCATGGTCACATTGCCGTTGACCATGACATAGCCGCGCGTCGCCAGCTTCAGCGCGCCGAAGGCGTTCTGCTCGACCAGGAACACGGTCAGCCCCTGCGTGCGGTTCAGCTCGCGAATGGCATCGAAGATCTGTTTGACGATCAGCGGCGCAAGACCGAGCGACGGCTCGTCGAGCAGAAGCAGCTTCGGCCGCGCCATCAGCGCGCGCCCGATCGACAGCATCTGCTGCTCGCCGCCCGACAGCGTGCCGCCGCGCTGGGCGATGCGCTCCTTCAGGCGCGGGAACAGTGCGAACACCTTCTCGACGTCCTCGTCATAGTGCTTGAGGTTGTCGAGGCTGGCGCCCATCTGCAGATTTTCCATCACCGTCATGCGCGGGAAGATGCGCCGGCCTTCCGGCGACTGGGCAATGCGCAAGCGCGCGATCTCGTGCGTCGGCAATTGGGTGATGTCGGCGCCGGCGAAGGTGATGGTGCCCGCGCGGGCGCGCGGCGCTCCAAAAATGGTCATCATCAGCGTCGATTTGCCGGCGCCGTTGGCGCCGATCAGCGCCACGATCTCGCCCTCGTTGACGGTGACGTCGACGCCGTTCAGCGCACGGATGTTGCCGTAATAGGTCTGCACGCCCTTGATATCGAGCAGCGTCTTCCCGGCCATCACTTGCCCCCTCCGCGCTTGGCCCGAACGGGCTTGCCCGCTCCTGTCGCGGGCTTTGCTGCCTGCTTACCGGAAGCATGGCTCGTCGCCACCTTGCCGGCGTCGACGCGGCGCGAGAATTCCGTGTCCTTGCCCTGGCTAAGCAGCCTGGCCTGCTTGACCCATTCTTCGCGGGCGATGCGTCCGTCAAAGGCGAGATACGCTTCGACGGCCTCGACATCGGCCTTCTTCCAGGCGCCGATCTGGTCGAAGTGGAAGATGCCGTGTTCGTTGAGCTTCTTCTCGTTGACCGCGCCGATCCCCTTGATGCGGGTGAGATTGTCGGCCTTGCCGCCGCGGGGCGCCGCCAGGCGGTTCGAGATGCCCGCGGCCTTCGCGGCCGGCGTCTTGGCCCCTGTCTTGACGCTCGCCTTGGTGGCCGGCTTCGCCACCGGCTTGGTCCGCGAAGCAGGTGCTGGCGCGACAGCCTTGGCCGCAACGCTCGCCGCCCGCGCATCGACCTGCGCCGCCTTCGAGGCGCCCTTCGACACCGTGATGCGCTCGCCTTCGCTGTGGCCGACCGTGTCGGTCACCGGGCCGGCGAGATAGGACGACGATGTTCCCGGACCATGCGCGGCATCGGGACCGGTATCGAGTTGCTCGATGACGTCCTCGTCGCCGACTTCGGTCAGCACGGTCTCGACCTCCTCGTCGTCGACGCCGAGATAGGCGGCGATGACGCGCGGATCGGTGCGCACCGACTGCGGATTGCCGTCGGAGATCTTGCGGCCGTATTCCAGCACCACGACGTGATCGGAGATCTGCATGACCACCGACATGTCGTGCTCGATCAGCAGGATCGAGGTGCCGGTGTTGTTCTTGATGTCCATCAGCAGGTCGTTGAGCGCGGCCGATTCCTTTGGATTGAGACCGGCGGCGGGCTCGTCGAGGCACAAAAGCTCCGGGCCGGTGCACATGGCGCGCGCGATCTCGAGGCGCCGCTGCGCGCCATAGGGCAGGTCGCCGGCCGGATCGTCGGCGCGGTCGACCAGATCGGCTTTCTCAAGCCAGTGCTTGGCAAGTTCGACGGATTCGGCCGAGGCCTTGCGGTAACCGCTGAAGCCGAACAGGCCGAGCACCGTATAGCCCGAAGCCTTCATCAGCTTGTTGTGCTGGGCAACGAGCAGGTTCTCGAGCACCGTCATGCCCGAGAACAGGCGGATGTTCTGGAAGGTGCGCGCCACCTTGGCGCGCGCCGGGATCTCATGGTTGGGCAGCCGTTCGAGCAGGTAGATCGAGCCGTCCTGCCGGGTGAGAGTGATCATGCCTTCCGACGGCTTGTAGAAGCCGGTGATGCAGTTGAACACGGTGGTCTTGCCGGCGCCGTTGGGCCCAATCAGCGCGGTGATCTCGCCGCGCCTGGCGGTGAAGGACAGGTCCCCGATCGCGACCAGGCCGCCGAACTTCATCGACAGGTGTTCGACGTTCAGGATGGCGTCGTTCATGGAGGGGTTCGCGTTCATCAGCCGTGCCCCTCCTTGGTGAAGGAACTGGAGACAGCCCTTCGCACCTTGAGGAAGGCGGTCGGCTCACGGCTGCCGACAAAGCCGCGCGGCTTCCACAGCATGACGATCACCATGGCCATGCCGAACAGCAGCATACGGTAGAGTTCCGGCGTGAAGTCGGGTCCGAAGACCTGCTTGAGGAAGTCGAGTTCGCGCAGCACCTCGGTGCCGCCGATCATGACCAGAGCCGCGACGGCAATGCCGACCAGTGATCCCATGCCGCCAAGCACGACGATGGCCAGGATGATGGCCGATTCCAGGAAGACGAAGGATTCGGGGCTGACGAAGCCTTGCCGGGCGGCGAAGAACGAGCCGGCAAAACCGCCGAACATGGCGCCGGTGGCAAAGGCGGTCAGCTTGGTGGTCGTGGTGTTGATGCCGAGCGAGCGGCAGGCGATCTCGTCCTCGCGCAAGGCTTCCCAGGCGCGGCCGACCGGCATGCGCCTCAGCCTGACCGTGACGAAGGCGGTGAGCAGCGCCAGCCCCAGGATGAGGTAATAGAGGAAGATCTTGTAATAGGCGCTCGATGTGGCGATGTTCAGCACCTTGCCGATGTAGTTCGGATCCGAGACGTTGAAGCTCATCAGGCCGAAGAAGGTGACCTTCGGGATGCCGGAAATGCCGGCCGAGCCATTGGTCACCTCGCGCCAGTTGATGATCACCAGCCGGATGATCTCGCCGAAGGCAAGCGTCACGATGGCCAGGTAGTCGCCGCGCAGGCGCAGCACCGGAAAGCCGAGCAGCACGCCCCAGAAGGCGGCCATGGCGCCTGCGGCCGGCAGGAGGATCCAGAAGGAGAGGCCGTAATGCGTGCCGAGCAGCGCATAGGCATAGGCGCCGACCGCATAGAAGGCGACATAGCCGAGGTCGAGCAGGCCGGCCAGACCGACGACGATGTTCAGCCCCCAGGCCAGCATGACATAGATCAGGATCTGGATACCGAAATTATCGACCCATTTCAGCGACCCTTGCAGCCCGCCGACGAGCGACCACGACATCAGCGACAGCATGCCCACGACAATGATCGGATAGAGCACCAGTGCGGCGATGCCGAGTTTTGTGAAGTTGGCATGGATGAAGCCGCGGAAATAGTAGATCACGCAGGCCAGCGCGTAGATGACCGCAAGGGCGCGCAGGAATTGCAGATAGCCGGCCGGCTCCGCCCCTACCCAGCCGGCGAGAGACCTGCTGAAGACGAACAGCAGCGCCGCGACGATGACGGCCACGATGAAGGCTGGAAAGAGGAAGAAGCGCGACGCCACGCTGGCCGGCAGCAAGCCGGTGGCGACGTCGGCGATCTTCTGGTTGGCCAAAAAGGGCTGGCCGTAGGCGACATAGAGGAAGCGGCCGACGGCGGTGGCGATGACCACTGCGGCGAGCAACCCCCAGCGCTGCACCAGGATCAGCTCGTTTGAGATGTTCTGGTCGGTCTTGAGCCCGATGAACAGCACGAACAGGCCGAGCGCGATGGCACCGGCATAGAAGGCCTCGCGCAAGGCGCGCTGCATGGGCGTGGCTGCGACGGTGTCGCGCTCGGGAGATACGGTGACGGCCATGATCTCAGACCTTTTCGACTTCTGGCCGGCCGAGAATGCCGGAAGGCAGGAAGATCAGCACGATAGCCAGGATCGAGAAGGCGGCGACATCCTTGTAGTCGATCGAGAAATAGGCCGACCACATGCTCTCGATGAAGCCGATCAAAAGACCGCCCAGCACCGCGCCCGGCAACGAACCGATGCCGCCCAGCACCGCTGCGGTGAATGCCTTCACGCCGGGCACGAAGCCGTCCGAGAAGGCGATGACGCCGTAATACATCAGGAACAGCGTGCCTGCGACGGCGGCAAGTGCCGCGCCCATGATGAAGGTGATCGAGATGGTGCGGTCGACATCGATGCCGAGCAGCGCCGCCATCTTGCGGTCCTGCTCGCAGGCGCGCTGCGCCCGGCCAAGCGAGGTCTTGTTGACCAGGTACCAGAACAACACCAAGAGCAACGCGGTGACGACGACGATGATGATCTGCTTCAGCGACACGCTGATGCCTTCGATGTTGTAGACCTTCGACACCATCGGCGGGATCGGCTTGTTGCGCGGGCCTTGCGTCACCTGCACGAAATTCGACAGCGCGATCGACATGCCGATGGCGGTGATCAGCGGCGCCAACCGGAACGAGCCGCGCAGCGGCCGGTAGGCCACCTTCTCGATCGTCCAGTTGTAGAGGCTGGTCAGCAGCATCGCCACGATCATCATCACCAGCAGCGCGATGACCACGGGAACCGAATAGAACAGGGCACCCAAGATGAGGAAAACGATCAGCGCCGTGAAAGCGCCCACCATGAAGATATCGCCATGAGCAAAGTTGATCATGCCGATAATGCCGTAGACCATCGTGTAGCCGATCGCGATCAGCCCATAGATCGATCCCAGCGTCAGCCCATTGATAAGCTGCTGGACAAAATACTGCATGTGTACATGGCTCCCCTGGAATGTCGCCCATGCAGACGCATTCCTTTTCGTATTTCCCCTAGTCGTAAGGTTTCGAGACGGGATTGCAACGTCATTTTTTGATCGTCATGCGTGTTTCCGACTGCACGCCGTTCGATTGCCCGTTTTTTCGCACCCGCCCCCTGGACTATCGCGGACCCTATCATTGGCATAACGCAATGTCTTTGACGATTAAGCGTCATCATGCGCTCCATTTCGAAGAAATCGCCGTCAAAATAAGTTGATGAGACGATTTGTTGCGCTCGTGACAGCAATCCTTTTTGTCCTTCCCGACCTTCCGCAGCGTGATGAATCGCCTATTTGACGACGAAGCCGTGCGCGAACGGATCGCGGTCATCGATGAAGATCGTGTTGAGCCCGGTCATGCGCGCCCAGCCGCCGATCGAGGGAATGATCGCCGGCTTGCCTGCGACCGTGACGTCTTTTTCAACCTTGCCCTTGAACAGCGAGCCGATGATCGATTCATGGACGAACGCATCGCCGGCCTTGAGCTTGCCCTTGGCATGGAGCTGCGCCATGCGTGCCGAGGTGCCCGTGCCGCACGGTGAGCGGTCGATCGCCTTGTCGCCGTAGAAGACCGCATTGCGCGCGTCCGCACCCGACACCGTCGGCTCGCCGGTCCACAGCATGTGCGACAGCCGGTTGATGCCCGGATTCTCCGGATGCACGAAAGAGTATTTCTCGTTGAGCCGCTGCCGCACCACCGGGCTCCAGGCGATGAGGTCGCCCGCCGAATGGTCTGCCATGTCGCGATAGTTTTTCTGCGGCTCGACGATGGCGTAGAAATTGCCGCCATAGGCGACGTCGACGACGATTCCGCCGAGCCCGGGGCATTCGACCGTCAACCCCTCGGCATGGAGGAAGGAGGGCACGTTGGTGATGCGCACCTCCTCGACATATTCGCCGACCTGTTTGTATTCGGCGATGACCAGGCCGGCCGGTGTGTCGAGCCTGAGCACGCCGGGCGTCTTCGGCTTGATCAGCCCGTGCTCGATGGCCATCGTCACCGTGCCGATGGTGCCGTGGCCGCACATTGGCAGGCAGCCCGAGGTCTCGATGAACAGGATGGCGATGTCGCAATCCTCGCGCGTCGGCGGGTAGAGGATCGAGCCGGACATGACATCGTGGCCGCGCGGCTCGAACATCAGGCCGGTGCGGATCCAGTCATATTCGGCCAGGAAATGCGCGCGCCGCTCCATCATCGTCGAACCCTGGAGCAGCGGGCCGCCGCCGGCGACCAGCCGCACCGGGTTGCCGCAGGTGTGGCCGTCGATGCAGAAGAAGGATTTCCTGGCCATGACGCTCCTCGAAAATTCAAAACCGTTGTGGACTGAAGGGGGCCACGTCGATCGGCGGAGTCTGCCCCAGGACAAGCTCGCGGATCAACCGTCCCGTCGCAGCAGCCTGAGTCAGGCCAAGATGGCCGTGGCCGAAAGCGTAGACCACCGGCCGGCTTCCCGATGCGCGGCCCACGACAGGCAATGAATCCGGCAGCGAGGGACGAAACCCCATCCATTCGCGTCCGCCCGAAGGATCGAGGCCCGGCAGGAAGTCTTGCGCCTTGCGCAGCAGCGCCTTCGAGCGCGCGTAGTTGGGCGGCCGCTCGATGCCGCCGAGCTCAACCGCGCCGCCGATGCGCAGGCCCGTGTCGAGCGGCGTGATCACGAAGCCTTGGCCGGAGAAGATCAGCATCCGCTTCACGTCGAAGGCGGCCTTTGGCAACGTCGTGTTGTAGCCGCGCTCGGTTTCGAGCGGAATGCGGTCGCCGAGGTGCCGCGCCAGCAGATGCGACCAAGCGCCGGCGGTGACGACCAGGTGCCGGGCTTGCCGCGTCGTGCCGTCGACCAGCGTCAACGTCGCGCCGTTCCCGTCCGCGGCGACGCCGGCGATGCGGGCCTTCTCGAACCGCGCGCCCTTGGATTGCGCATAGTCCCAGATCGCCTTGCCGAGCAGTTTTGGATCGGCGATTGTCTTCCAGCCCGGCACGAACGTGCCTTTGCCGAAGCGCGGCGACAGGCCGGGCTGCAGCTCCGCCAGCTCCTCGCCGCCGACATGGCGGAAGCCGATGCCGAAGCGCTGGCGCGCCGCCCAGCCGGACAGCGAGGCCTGGAATTCGGCCCCGCTTTCGTAGAGTTCGAGCGAGCCATCCTCGCGCAGCATCCGCCTCGTGCCGGAGCGGTCGAGCAGGCCCATCCATTCGGCCTCGGCGAGCGCCATCATTGCGGCCTGCGCCACCAGGCCAGCCTCGTAGTGCTTCGCCGAGCCGGCACGCCAGAAGCGGATCAGCCAGGGCAGCAGCTTCGGCAGGTAGGCGGGCGGGATGGCGAGCGGGCCGAGCGGATCGGCCAGCCATTTCGGCAATTGCCGGAGCATGCCCTTGTGCGCCAGTGGCAGCACGTCGGAAAAGGCGAAGGCGGCGGCATTGCCGGAGCTCGTCTCCTCGCAGATGCCGGTGCGGTCGTAGACCGTGACGTTTCGCCCCGCCTCGGCAAGAAACGCCGCCGCGCAGATGCCGATGATGCCGCCGCCGACGATGGCGATATCTATTTCTTCTCCCTGTTCACGGGGAGAAGACGCCCGCAGGGCGGGGCGCCGCCGCGCTTCCATCGATTTGGAACTTCCTGTCACCTGGGCGCCGCCTCTCGGAAGAAAGCCTCAGAACGCCGGTAGTGTCGGCCGCACCGCCAGTGCGTCCTTGACGATCTTCTCGACCGCCTTGCGGCGCTCGCCCGACAGCGGCTGGCGCGGCATGCGGACGCGGTCGTTGGTTTGAATGGCGAACACCTCGGCAAGCTTGATGTTCTGCACCAGATAGGTCGAGACGTCGAGATCAAGCAGCGGCCGGAACCAGCGATAGATGGCGAGCGCCTCTTCGCGGCGGCCCCGCTGCATCAGCTGGTAGATCGCCACCGTCTCGCGCGGGAAGGCGGTGACGAGACCGGCCACCCAGCCGATGGCGCCCACCGACAGCGCCTCGAAAGCGAGATTGTCGACGCCGGTAAACAGGTCGTAGCGGCTGCCCAGGCGATTGATGATCTCGGTCGAGCGCCTGATGTCGTCGGAGGATTCCTTGATGGCGACGAAGCGCTCGTCCGACGCCAGTTCCTCCATCTGGTCGACGGTGACATCGACGCGGTAGGCGAGCCGGTTGGAATAGATCATGACCGGCAAGTCGCCGGCCTCCGCGACGGCGCGCAGCGCCGCCACCGTCTCTTCCGCATTGGTATGGTAGATCGGGCTGGGCACCACCATCAGGCCGTTGGCGCCTTCCTTGGCGGCGCGGCGGGCGATGCTGGCGGCCTCGCGTGTCCCGGCCTCGTTCACCGTCAGCAGCACCGGTTTCTTGCCAGCCACCTTCTGCGCGGTTTTCAGCACTTCAATCTTTTCGTCATGGGACAGCATCGGCCCTTCGCCGAGCGATCCGCAGACGATGATGCCGTCGCAGCCGGCCTCCATCTGCAAGCCGAAGCAGCGCTCCATCTCGGCATGGTCGAGGCGGTCGTCCGTGGTGAATTTAGTCGTGACGGCTGGGAAAATTCCGGTCCACATGGTCATCGCTCCTCTGATATATCAGCCGTATATCTATTAAGAAAGCCGCTGTCAACACGGATTCTCCTATGATATATGCAAAATATATCAGGAGACCGCCTTTGATATCCATGCAAATGAGCACTGCATTCGAGCCGGCTGCGACCAAGGCCTACCGCATGCTCGAGCATATGATTGTCACGCTCGAACTGGCGCCGGCGAGTTTCGTCACTGAAGGCGGCCTGATCGAGAAGCTGGCGCTCGGCCGTACGCCGGTGCGCGAGGCGATCCAGAGGCTGGCCTGGGAAGGACTGCTCGACGTGCGGCCGCGCGCAGGCATCGCCATCGCGCCGCTGCACCCCGGCGACTGGCTGCGCGTCCTCGACGCGCGCCGCGGCGTCGAGGTGGTGCTGGCCCGCTCCGCGGCGCGCTTCGTCACCCGCGACGCAGCCGACCTCTTCCACGATGCCGCGCTTGCCATGCAGAAGGCTGTCATCTCCGGCAACGTGCTTGCCTTCATCCAGGCCGACAAGACGCTGGACGAGGCGCTGGCGCGGGCTGCCGACAACCCGTTCGCGGCCAGGCTGGCTGCCCCGCTGCAGACCCACAGCCGCCGCTTCTGGTTCCGCTACAAGGCCGATACCGGCCTGGCGGAATCGGCCGAGCATCACGTCGCGCTGATCCGCTCGATTGTCGACGGTGACGAGGAAGCCGCCGCGAAGGATGCCAAGCGGCTGATGGCATTGCTGCGCGCCCATGCCGAGGCGGCCGCCACACGTTGAAGCGTACCGCCAGACACCGACCCCGGTTCAGGACAGTGCATGCCCAAGCCTACGCGTCGCCTGAACCGCTTAGACGCGATGCGCCTCAGGCTCCTGGCAAGGCCGCCTTGATCGTCGGGCTGTCCCAGCCCTCGCCCACGGACAGGATGCAACTCTGGCCCTTGGTGTCGGAGGCGAGGACGGTCCAACTGCCCTGTTCGGAAACGAACACCTCAAGCACCACGTTGGGATTGATCAGACCACGCCCGGCCTCGCTTTCGTGGAAATTCTCGCCGAGCGCCTTGACGATGTCGGCGCGTGCCGCACATTGCCCGGCTGCATTCGCCGGCCCTATCGATAGCGCCGCCGCGGCGCATAGCAGCATGGACATAAGACGTTGTGCCATCGGACACCTCCTTGCGCCCGACGATGCGATGCTAACGGTCAGCCGTCGGCGCTCTGGTTGCCTGCCATGCCTCCTCCAGGGCAGGATCGTAGCTCTAAGTCCTGGCGCCCTCGCCGGTTCCATCACATTACCGTTTGCAAAATAAACGGCCCGCCAGGGGACTCGGGCCGTAGATTTTTGGGTGGTCCTGCCGGCCCGCGCGGCCGCAGCCGAAGGCGAGGACGCGCAAGCGGACAAGCGTCCGGCTAGTTCATCGTCGGGATGACGAACTCGGCCCCGTCCTTGATGCCGGCCCGCGCGCCCGCAGCCGAAGGCGAGGACGCGCTATCGGACAAGCGACCGGCTAGTTCATCGTCGGGATGACGAAATCGGCCCCGTCCTTGATGCCGGCCCGCGCGCCCCGCAGCCGAAGGCGAGGACGCGCAAGCAGACAAGCGTCCGGCTAGTTCATCGTCGGGATGACGAACTCGGCCCCGTCCTTGATGCCGGACGGCCAGCGCGAGGTGACCGTCTTGGTCTTGGTGTAGAAGCGGAACGCGTCCGGACCGTGCTGGTTGAGATCACCGAAGGACGACGCCTTCCAGCCACCGAACGTGTAGTAGGCGATCGGCACCGGGATCGGCACGTTGACGCCGACCATGCCGACCTGCACCCTGGAAGCAAAGTCTCGCGCGGCGTCGCCGTCGCGCGTGTAGATGGCGACGCCATTGCCCATCTCGTGGTCATTGGCGAGCTTGATGGCGTTCTCGTAGGTCGGCGCGCGCACCACCGACAGCACCGGCCCGAAGATCTCTTCCTTGTAGATGCGCATGTCCGACGTGACGTTGTCGAACAGGCAGCCGCCCATATAGTAGCCGTTCTCGTAGCCCTGCATCTTGAAGCCGCGACCGTCGACGACCAGCTTGGCGCCTTCCTTGACGCCGATATCGACATAGCCCTTCACCCGCTCCAGCGCCTGAGCGGTGACCAGCGGGCCAAAATCGGCGGCGGAATCCGTCGAGGGGCCGACCTTCAGGCTTTCGACGCGCGGCACCAGTTTTTCCATCAGCCGGTTGGCGGTGTCGTTGCCGACAGGGACCGCCACCGAGATCGCCATGCAGCGCTCGCCGGCCGATCCGTAGCCCGCGCCGATCAGTGCATCGACGGTCTGGTCCATGTCGGCGTCGGGCATGATGATCATGTGGTTCTTGGCGCCGCCGAAGCACTGCACGCGTTTTCCCGACGCAGTGCCGCGCGAATAGATGTAATGAGCGATCGGCGTCGAGCCGACGAAGCCGATAGCCTTGATATCGGGGTCGTCAAGGATGGCGTCGACGACTTCCTTGTCGCCGTTGACGACGTTGAGGATACCGGCAGGCAGGCCCGCCTCGATGAACAGCTCGGCGATGCGGATCGGCACGCCCGGGTCGCGCTCGGAAGGCTTCAGGATGAAGGCGTTGCCGCAGGCGATCGCCGGCGCGATCTTCCACAGCGGGATCATCGCCGGAAAGTTGAACGGCGTGATGCCGGCGACGACGCCGAGCGGCTGGCGCATCGAATAGACGTCGATGCCGGGGCCGGCACCGTCGGTGAATTCACCCTTCATCATGTGCGGCGCGCCGATGCAGACCTCGACCACTTCGAGGCCGCGCTGGATGTCGCCCCTGGCATCGGCGATCGTCTTGCCGTGCTCGCGCGCCAGGATGTCGGCCAGTTCGTCATAGTCGCGGGCGACCAGTTCAAGGAACTTCATAAGGACGCGCACGCGGCGCTGCGGGTTGGTCGCGGCCCATTTCGGCTGCGCCGCCTTGGCGTTCTCGACCGCCGCGCGCAGTTCCGCCTGCGAGGCCAGCGCCACCGTGCCGCGCACAGAGCCGTCCATCGGCTGCATCACGTCCTGCTTGCGACCGCTGGTGCCGGCGACACGCTTGCCGCCGATGAAATGACCGTATTCGATCATGATGTCTCTCCCTGGGTTTGTGATGGTGCATTGTCCGCCTTTGGTACGCCAATGGCAACGCGAGGGAGAACGCAACCGTTGTGCGGAAAATAGACAACGGTTGACGGGAGAGCATCAATTCTCGCAAATGGGAAGGATCACGAAGACGACGCCCAAGGATTGGCAGGTTGAGTTCCTTCACCACAGAACGCGACATTGAAAATTGTCATCCGGACCATCCCCATGAACTGGGATGACGTCCGCATCTTTCTCGCCGTGGCGCGCGCCGGGCAAATCCTTGGCGCGGCGAGGCGCCTGGAACTCAATCACGCCACCGTCTCGCGCCGCATCGCCGCACTTGAAGACGCGCTGCGCACGAAACTCTTTCGCCGGCTGACCACCGGCAGCGAGCTGACGCCCGCCGGCGAGCGCTTCCTCGACATTGCCGAGCGCATGGAGGGCGACATGATCGCCGCCCGCTCGACAATATCGGGCGAAGGCGACGACGTTTCGGGCACGGTGCGGATCGGCGCGCCGGACGGGTTTGGCGTCGCGTTCCTCGCCCGGCGCCTCGGCGCACTGACCGCGCTGCACCGTGAATTGACGATTCAGCTCGTACCAGTGCCGCGCTCCTTCTCCCTGTCTCGCCGCGAGGCCGACATTGCCATCACCGTCGAGCGCCCGACCGAGGGCCGGCTGGTAGCGGGCAAGCTGGTCGACTACTCGCTCGGCCTGTTTGCCTCGCGTGCCTATGCTGAAGCCCACGGCCTGCCCCAGACCGCTGCCGAGCTGGGACGGCATAAATTGATCGGCTATGTGCCGGACCTCATCGTCAGCCCGTCGCTCG
Source organism: Mesorhizobium sp. B2-4-7 (assembly GCF_006442685.1). Taxonomy (NCBI): domain Bacteria; kingdom Pseudomonadati; phylum Pseudomonadota; class Alphaproteobacteria; order Hyphomicrobiales; family Phyllobacteriaceae; genus Mesorhizobium; species Mesorhizobium sp. B2-4-7. The sequence continues at coordinate 87,932 of NZ_VFVH01000013.1, read as the reverse complement.
ACTACGCCGCCGAATTCAGCGCTGACTGGCGCACCAGCTTCGCCATTTCCTCCGCGCTCGGGCAGGCCGAAGCGGTGCGGTCGGGCGCCGGCATCGGCATCCTGCACACTTTCGTCGCCCGCTCGATGCCGGAACTGGTGGCCGTCGACGTGGTGGCGCCCATCCGCCGTGCCTACTGGCTGGTCTATCACGAATCGGTCAGGCCGCTGCGCCGCGTCCAGATCGTTGCCTCCTTCATTACAAAGGCGGTGGAGCGGGAGAGAAATCTTTTCGTCTGACGCATGTCGGCCATCGCAGCTTCTTCCACGACACGGAGAACGGCATGATGGTGCTCGACCCCGCCTTCTTCGCCAGATGACGAGTATCTCGCCCATTCCAATCGGTCGCCACCGAAGTGACCATCCCGTGGGCTTACCGGCTGCTGTTCGACGAGGGCTGGGTGAAACAGGCGTTCTGACGCGATATCCCCCGGCCGCGCCCGCCGATGGCGAGCGGGCGGCGTCTATTTCAGATAGCGCTCCTGCGCCAGCGCGCGGGCGTCGATATCGGGCACTTTGTTCGAGATGATGTCGGCCAGCACCTTGGCCGAGCCGCAGGCCATGGTCCAGCCGAGCGTTCCATGGCCGGTGTTGAGGTAGAGATTGGAAAGCTCCGTGCGCCCGATCAGCGGCGGCCCGTCCGGCGTCATCGGCCGCAGGCCGCACCAGAACGTCGCCTCCCGCATGGCGCCGGCTCCTGGGAACAGGTCGCCGACCGAGTGTTCGAGCGTGCGCCGTCGCGATTCGTGCAGCCGGAGGTCGAACCCGGAAATCTCGGCCGTGCCGCCGACGCGGATGCGGTCGCCGAGCCTCGTGATCGCGACCTTGTAGGTTTCGTCCATCACCGTCGACACCGGCGCGGCGGCGGCATCCTTGATCGGCACCGTGATCGAATAGCCCTTGACCGGATAGACCGGGATCGGCCGCTTCATCCGGCGCATGAAGTCCGCCGAATAACTGCCCAGCGCCATCACATAGGCGTCGGCGGTCAGCCAGCCCTTGCTGGTGCTCATATTGTTGACGCGGTTGCGGCTGCGGATGACGCGCCATATCGTCGTGTCGTATTCGAACTTGACCCCGCGTGCCACGCAAAGCTCGGCCAGCCTGTCGGTGAACATCTTGCAGTCACCGGTCTCGTCGCCCGGCAGCCTCAGGCCGCCGACGAATTTTTCGCGCACCGCGGCCAGAGCCGGTTCCGCCGCGATGCAGCCGTCCTGGTCGAGGATTTCGTAGGGCACGCCATATCTCTTCAGCACCTCGACATCGCCTGATGTGCCGTCGAGCTGCTTTTGCGTGCGAAACAGCTGCAGCGTGCCCTGCGTCCGCTCGTCATAGGCTATGCCGGTCGCCTCGCGCAGCGCCTTCAGCGTGTCGCGGCTGTATTCGGCCAGCGGCACCATGCGCGATTTGTTGACCGCGTAGCGTTCGGCGGTGCAGTTGCGCAGCATCTTGACCAGCCACGTCCACATATGCGGATCGAAGGCCGGCCGCACCACCAGCGGACCATGCTTCATCAGCAGCCATTTGATCGCCTTGAGGGGGATACCGGGCCCGGCCCAAGGCGAGGCATAGCCGGGCGAAATCTCGCCGGCATTGGCGAAGCTGGTTTCCAGTCCCGGCCCTTTCTGGCGGTCGATCACGGTCACCTCGTGGCCAGCCTCGGCGAGATAATAGGCCGTGGTCACCCCGATCACGCCACTGCCCAGCACCATGATTTTCATTCATTCACTCCTTGCCGCGCCGAGCGTCCTCAGGACGCCCGTGGACGCGGCCGTATTTTCGATTTGCGCATGATCCCGAGCGAAAATCGATGTCGATCTTCGAGACCACGCGCCGTTGCCCATTCACGCCGCCGAGGGACCGGGGTCGTCTTCTTCTGTCTGCCGCATTCCGGCCGTCTCGCCAAGAGGCCGCCAATCGGCTGCGGCACTGTAGACGAGCCTGGGCCCGTGCGGTCGCCGCGCGTCAGCCTGGTCTTTCTGCCTGACCGTGCGCCGGGCAGCTTCGGGCTGGTAGAGCACGGCCTTGATCAGGATCGACTCCCGCCTGCCGTCGGCGTGTTCGACCGTTGCCGTCTGGCCTTGCGCCATGCCAAGCATGCAGAGCCCGCGCCTCGTTGCGACCGACAGGCTCGAGCCGACCGGCCCGCGCACCTCGTGCTGCACCAGGGTTCGCGTCTCGGCGGGACCGGCATCGACGCCGAACACCACCCTGCTGTTCAGCGTAACGATGTCGGGGCCGACCGAATCGATCGGCACGACATCGGCGCCTGAAAGCTTGTGTTCGAGCATGCGCACGATCGGATCCGCGAATGCCCGCCGGCGCTCCAGCATGACTTCGAGGACGGCGAAGTCCTTCGTCGTCAGGCAGCAATTCGTGCTCGTCATCACCGCCTCCGCCATCAAGCTCGTTGCGGGCCGGAAGCCGGCGCATCGACGGCTTCGACGGTTACTGACAGTTCCCGACCGCCACGACCGTTCCAGCAAACCGCCTGCCCAACACTCGCGCCAATGAGCGCGGTTCCCATCGGCGTCAGCACCGAGATCCGGTTCTCGGCTATGTCGGCCTCACCCGGGTAGACCAGCATGATGCGCTGGGCGTCGCCGCTTTCGCCGCGCACGATCACCGTCGAACCCATTCGCACCACACCGGCCGGCATCGCCGCCGCGCTCCTGACGACGGCCCTGTCCATTTCCGAAAGCAGCTCCTCGGCCGTCTCGGGCGCGCGATCGAGCAAAGCCCTCGCAAGGCCCGTCAGCCTGTCATGGTCGGCGTCGCTGATCAGAATATGGCTGTCTGGACGCAGTTCTTTTGCGTGTTGCATGGCAAACCTCATGGATCGGCGCATCGAGCGGATGCGCGCCTGCCGGCGCGCTGGCGGCGGCGTGATGAAAGGCCGGCAGCCGCGAAGGGCTGTTCGGCTTGATGGCGATTGTGGATGGATGGATGCCCCGGTACGGACGGACGCCGAAAGGCGGCCGCGCCGGGGCTACGATCCCGCGATCGGGCAGACCCTGAAGAAGGTTTTGATATAAGCGAGCTTGCTCATGTGCCAAAGCTTGCCGAATGGCGCCCGCTTGTCAAGCGCGGCCAAACCGCTCAACCGCCCAGATAGCGCCGGTGAAAACGTGTTCCGAGACTGGCCAGGATTTCATACCCGATGGTGCCGGCATGGTCGGCAGCATCGTCGACGCTCTGTGAGGGCCCTAGCAACTCCACCAGGTCGCCCTCTCCGAGCCGGCCGCGCGGCAAGGCGGAAATGTCGAGAAGGATCGAATCCATCGACACGCGCCCGAGGAAAGGCAGGCGCACCGCCTCGAACCATGCGGCCGAAGCGGAGCGGCGCAGCCAGCCGTCCGCATAGCCGAATGAAATCGTCGCCAGGCTGAGCGGGCCCTGCGCATGGTAGCTGTGGCCATAACCGACGCCAGTGCCCTTTTGGACACTGCGCGTCTGCGCCACCTTGGCCTGCAGCCCGACCACGGGCAGCATCGGGTTGGCTTCGCCAGGCGTCGGGTTGATGCCGTAGAGGGCGGCACCGGGCCGGGCGAGATCGCAATGATAAAGCGGGCCTAGAAAGATGCCGGAGGAGTTGGCGAGCGAGGCCGGCGCCACGGGTAGCATGGCACGCAACCGCGCGAATGCCAGCCTCTGCTGTTCATTGGCCGGGTGGCGCGGTTCATCGGCGCAGGCCAGGTGGCTCATCACATATCTGACGTCGATGCCATCGAAAGCGCCGACATCCCCGGCCGCCGCCTCGACCTCGGCTGGCGCCATCCCAAGCCGCGACATGCCGCTGTCGACCTGGACGGCAGCCGGGAGCCGGCGCCCGGCGCGGTGTGTCGCTGCGCGCCAGGCTTGCAACTGTGCGCCACTGTTGATGACAGCGCACAAGCCAGCCGCCACCGCTTCCGGCTCGGAACCCGGCGGCAGCCCGTTCAGCACGTAGATGTCCGGTCCGGCCCCCAGCGCCTTGCGCAGCGCGATGCCTTCGGACAGCAGCGCGACGAAGAAGATGTCGCAGCCTTCCTTCATCAGCGCCGATGCCACTTGCGCGGCGCCGAGACCGTAGCCGTCGGCCTTGACCACGCCCGCGCAGCGCACGCCGCCCAGCCGCGCCTTCAGCCGCCGGTAATTTTCGCGGATCGCGCCAAGGTCGATGGTGAGGATGGCCCCGGCAGCAGCCTCGCTTGTGGCGTCGGCTTCCTCGGGCAGCGATCTTTTGGGGGCGTCGTGCATGGCGGCCCTTCTTGTGGCGGATGGACATCAATAAGACGGTCGAACCGGCGCGGCAACCGCTGGCGTTTGAACCGCGGCCTCGGCCCGTCCGGCTATGGCACAAGGTGACGGAACGCCGTCACCACGTCTTCATAGACCTTGCGCTTGAACGGCACGATCAGGTCGGGCAGCTCCTGCATCGGCCGCCACGACCATTTGTCGAATTCGGCGGTGTGGCCGCCGGGCGGCGGATTGATCTGGATCTCGCTGGTATCGCCATGGAAGCGGAAGGCGAACCATCGCTGCGTCTGACCCCGATAGCGCCCCTTGAAGGCGACGCCGACCAGGTGGTCCGGCAGATCATAGTTGATCCAGTCCGGCGCCTCGGCGAGCAGCGAGACGCTGCGCATGCCGGTCTCCTCATAAAGCTCCCGCTCCGCCGCCTGCAGCGGCTCCTCGCCCTTGTCGATGCCGCCTTGCGGCATCTGCCAGAGCTGCGTGGTGCCGGCGAATTCGCTGTCCGGCTCGGCGATACGATGGCCGACCCAGACCAGGCCCTCGGCGTTGAGGATCATCAGCCCGACACAGGGACGGTAGGGCAGCGTCTCGCGGTCGACCTTCTTCGTCTTCGGCATCATTCAGTCTTTCAAGCTGTTTCCCGGTGGCTAGCCCTTTTGCGGATCGATCGCCACCGCTGAAATCGGCACGATCTCGATGCCGCGTTTCTTGGCCTCGGCCGCCCATGACGACACCGTGTCGACCGTCAGGTCGAAAGCGGAGCCGATGCCGACCGCAGTGCCCTTGGCACGGGCGGTCGCCTCCAGGCTGTCCAGTTTCTTCAGGATGGCGCCGCGATCCTGCACGGCGTCTATCGCCGTGTCGCCGGCGACGAAGGGCACGCCGTCCTTCAGCGCCAGATCCGGCGCCAGGCTGCGCGCCGACGAGCCGTCGTCGATATAGGCGAGCCCGCGCTTGCCGAGCTCGGCCATGAAGGGCTCCATTGCCGCCGGGTCAGCGGAGAACCGCGCGCCCATATAGTTCATGACACCGGTATAGTTCGTCGTCCGCGACAGTGCCCAGCGCAGGTTCTTCAGGTTCTCTTCCGCGCTCGCCGCCACCGTCAGCGTGTTGCGCCCGGGGTTGACATTGGGATAGTCGAACGGTTCGAGCGGCACCTGCATGACGATCTCGTGGCCGCTCTGCCGGGCGGCCTGCATCCAGCGGCCGATGCTGTTGCCTTGCGGCGCGAACGCCAGCGTCACTTCCGCCGGCAGCTTGGCGATGGCCGCCTGGGTGCCGGTCTGTGAAACCGCGAGCCCGCCGATGACGATCGCCACGCGGGCGCCGCGCGCGCCTGACCACGGCCGCGCGTAGACATCGAAGGGCCGCCGCCCGTCTGCGGCGCGCACCGGCAAGGGGCCGGCATCGCCGGCCTCGATCAGCGCCCTGTCGGGAATATGCGCGATCTTCAGGTTTTGGCCGATGGTCGACGGATCACGGATGACGATTGCCGCCTTGGGCGGACCATCGCCTTCCTCTGTCTGCACATGGATGATCTGCGGGCCTCCAGCCTTGGCCGGCATTTCCGCCTTTGGCGTCGTGACCGGCGCTAGAGCGGACGGCGCAGCGGTCGGCTCCGGCACCACTTTCGGCGTCGAAACCGCGACTTCCTGCGGCTTGCGAAACGGCTTGTCCCTGAGCGCGATCGCGCCGGAGACGCCGACAACGGCCAGCACGACGAACGCAGCCACGAGCGCACCCACGCTGACCTTGCCGGCGGCGCGCGGCGGACGGACAGTCAGTCCGAGCGGTCGTTCGATGTCCTTGCCGATATCAGCCAAGCCCTGTCCCCGTCCGCATGGCTTCGAACATGGAACCTTTCGAAGAGACATGCGCGAATTCTTCATGCCGGCGCACCCCTGGCGCCCTGTATCGAGGGATTCGCGTTACCCCCGAATCAAACTGCCGGAACCTTTCGGTCCCGGCAGCATCGCATTGCTTCCATCGGGCGGCCAGACCCGTTGTTGGCCGCCACCTGTTACTGGTTGAGGACAGCCTTCTGCGGATTGGGCGGGAAGGACGGATCGGTCTTCTGGCCGCGCAGAAGCTGCTCGGCATAGATGAGCTGGAGGTCGTTCTTCGGATCCGGCGGCACATAGGCTGCCGAGCCCGAACCGGTCGAGCTCTCGTCGGCACCCTTGATGTGGCCCTTGAGGTCGGATTCGCCGCGCGTCAGGTCCCTGCCCTGCAGTTCCGGCGGCAGCGGCTGGTCGACCTTGATGTCGGGCGTGATGCCCTTGCCCTGGATCGACTTGCCGGACGGCGTGTAATAGAGCGCCGTCGTCAGCCTGAGCGCGCCGTTCTCGCCAAGCGGGATGATGGTCTGCACCGAACCCTTGCCGAAGGACTGCGTTCCGACCACCGTGGCGCGGCGTAGGTCCTGCAGCGCGCCAGCGACGATTTCGGACGCGCTCGCCGATCCGCCATTGACCAGCACGATCAGCGGCTTGCCGCCGATATCGTCGACCTGCTTGGACTTGGCGTCGAAGCGGGTAACGTCCTTGGGATCGCGGCCGCGCGTCGAAACGATCTCGCCACGGTTGAGGAAGGCGTCCGATACGCTTACCGCCTGATCGAGCAGACCGCCGGGATTGAGGCGCAGATCGAGCACATAGCCCTTGAGCTTGTCGTTCGGCACCTGCTTCTTGATGGTGTCGATGGCATTCTCGAGGTCGTCATAGGTCTTTTCGGTGAAGGAGGTGATCTTCATGTAGCCGATGTCGTTCTCGACCCGGAACTTGACCGCCTTGACCTTGATGATGTCGCGCACCACCGTCAGCTCGATCGGCTTGTCGGCGCCCTGGCGCAGGATGGTGAGCTTGATCGGCGTGTTGACCAGGCCGCGCATCTTGTCGACCGCGTCGTTCAGGGTCAGGCCGCGAACCTCCTCGCCATCGATCTTGGCGATGTAATCGCCTGCCAGCACGCCCGCCTTGGCGGCCGGCGTATCGTCGATCGGCGTGATCACCTTGACCAGATCGTTCTCCATGGTGACCTCGATGCCGAGGCCGCCGAACTCACCCTTGGTCTGCACGCGCATGTCCTGCGCCTGCTCGGCGTTCATGTACGAGGAGTGCGGGTCGAGCGAGGCAAGCATGCCGTTGATGGCGTTCTCGACCAGCGATTTGTCGTCGGGCGGCGTCACATACTGCGCCCGCACGCGCTCGAAGATATCGCCGAAGATCGCCAGTTGCTTGTAGGTCTCCGACCCCGCAGCGTTCGCTGCCGAGCCGGGCGCGCCATAGACCAGGCTCATGGCGGACGCGCCCATCAGCGCACCGGCAAACAGAAGCGACAGTTTCCGCATCATTTCACGTCCTTCCAGAAAAACGGTCCGCCCACCATGGGGTCGGATCGACGGGTTTTCCATCCTTGCGGAACTCGACATAGAGCTCCGGCGTGGCATTTCCATTCTTCGAAGCCGAGGTGCTTGCCACCCGGGCCTCTCCCATCGCACCGACCGGCTCTCCTGCGAGCACTGATTGGCCGGTTGCGACGCTGATTCTGCTCATCCCCGCCAAGACGACATGATAACCGTCGCCGGCATTCAGGATCAAGAGTTGACCGTAGGAGCGAAACGGCCCCGCATAAAGCACATTCCCATCCGCCGGTGCGGTGACGATGGCGCCCGATTGTGTCGCAACCATGTCCCCAAGCATCACCGCGCCGTTACCGTCTTCGGCGCCGAACCGGCGTTTAATGCGGCCGATGACCGGCAGCGCGATCTGTCCTTGCAGCGCCGAGAAGGGTGCCGCAGCGGCAAGCCGGTTGGCCTCGGGAACCGGCAGCGACGCCGTCATATCGCCGCCCGCCTTGTCGCCGCCCGCCTTGTCGCCGCCGGCTTGGCCGGCCTCCGCGGCCTTTGCGGCATCCGCGGCCTTGCGGTTGCGTTCGGCCTGGGCTTCGAGCGAGGCGATCAATTCCTTCAGGCTGCTGGCCTTGGCCGCGAGCGCCTCGGAATGCTGTCGCTCGGCCGACAACTGCGCCTGCGTGTCGGCTTCGAGCTTCTGCTTGGCTTCCAGCAGCATGCCGAGCCGCTTCTTCTCCGCCGTCTGCTCGCCGACTGCCGCCGTCAGCCGTGCCCGCTCGGCCTCGATCGAGGCCGTCACTCGTGTCTGCTCCTTGAGGTCGGCCAGGAGCCTGTCGGTCTGCTGGCGCAATTCAGGCACCACGGCGCCAAGCAAGATGGCGCTGCGCACCGACGACAGCGCGTCCTCCGGCTTGACCAGGATCGCCGGCGGCGGGTTCAGCCCCATGCGCTGCAATGCGCCCAGCACCTCCGCCAGCACGTCGCGCCGCGCCATCAGCGAGGCGCGGATCTTCTGCTGCTGGGTCTTCAGCCCCTCCAGCTTGGCGCCGATGTCCTCGATGTCCTGCCCAAGCTTTTGCTCGGTCATTGCCGACTGGATCAGCGCGGCGGTGATCGAGGCGTGGTCCTTCTTGACCGCGGCGATGTCGGCGGCCAGCTTGGCCAGCCGCTCGGACGACAGGCTTATCTCCTTGGAGATCTGTTCGTATTCGGCGCGGCTCTGGTCCGGATCGGGGGCCATGTCGAGCGTGTTCTCGGCCCATGCGGCATTGAGCGAAAGGATGACCACCGCCGCCGCGATGCCGCAGCGCGCGCGCCAGGAGCCCGCTGTCGATGAGCCCGTCGTCGATTTCCAGCCTTCAGCCATGCGGGATGGACTCTATCTGCGGCTTCGTTAACGAACCATCAACCATATTAATGCGCATCGCCCAAAACTGTGCAGCGGTTTCGCACACCGGTGAGCAAAATAGGGAAAGCCGGCCCGAAGCCGTGATCTTGCGCGGCATTGGGGCGGAATTCGGTGCGATGCGACCTTCAGGTTCTGTGATAGGGGTGGCCGGACAGGATCGTCGAGACCCTGTAGAGCTGCTCTGCCAGCATCACCCGCACCAATTGGTGCGGCCATGTCAGCGCACCGAAAGACATCACCAGCTCGGCCTGGGCGCGCAACGACGGATCGTGGCCATCGGCGCCGCCTATGGCCAGCGCCAGCGCCTTGCGGCCAGCGTCGCGCAATTGGCCGATGCGGCCGGCGAAATCTTCCGAGGACAGGTTCTTGCCGCGCTCGTCGAGCAGGATCAGCGCCGAGCCGGGCTGCAACTGCGCCTGCAGCCTTGCGCCTTCATCGCGCCGGCGTTCATCGGCGTTCTGGGCGCGGCCTTCGGCGATCTCGGCGATGCCGGAGAATTCGAGGCCGACAGCCGGGCCGCTCTTGGAGAAACGCTCGAAATAGCGGTCGGCGAGTTCTCTCTCGGGGCCGCTTTTCATCCGGCCCACGGCATGAACGGTAATCTTCATCCTCGCCTCAGAGGGCCGCCGATGCGTGTCGCCCGAAAATCGTCAATGGGCCAGGAACCACGGCACGCATCCAAACCAACCGGCTCAGTGCAAGGTCTCTTCCTCGAGGTCCGGCGCCTGCCACATCTTTTCGAGATTGTAGAATTCGCGGACTTCGGGGCGGAAGACATGGACGATAATGTCGCCTGAATCGATCAGGACCCAGTCGGCGCCGGACAGCCCCTCGACACGCGCCGTGCCGAGGCCGGCATCCTTCAACGCCTTGAGGAGATGATCGGCAACAGCCGAGACATGACGGTGCGATCGACCCGACGCGACGACCATGTAGTCGCCGAGGCTCGATTTTCCCTGAATGTCGATTGAGACGATGTTTTCGGCCTTGGAGTCTTCCAGACTGGCAAGGACTGTCTTGATGGCGCGGGACACGGCGTCGTTTACGCTGATCCCGGCCGGCGAAGGCACGATGTCGGCCTTCTTCCGCAGTGCTGTTCTCAGTGTATTTCCTTTCGCAGCAAGAACAACCAAATCACCCCTGAAAGCGGGTGACACCGCTTAGATAGGCAGAGTTCCGTTGCAGTTTCAAGACGGAGCCCCGCTTCCATGCGAACTCATTGAGGCTCCGCTTGTTCCGCGCGACACGCAAAAGATCGGAACCCAGGCGTTCCGCAGGGGTTATCGGCTGATTGATCAACCGGAATCCCATTATGCCGATCGACCCGCAAAATGCCCTCCTGACCGTGCAGGCGGGGCTCTCTCAGCTCAGCGCGCTCATTGTCTCCTATTCCCTTTCGGCGGTCGGCGCCGTCATCCTTCTGGTTGTCGGCTACATCGTCGCCGGCTTTGCCGAGCGTTCGATTTTTGCCGGCCTGGGCCACATCCATGGCTTTGACCAGACGCTGCGGCACTTCTTTTCCAAGATCGTCCGCTATGCCATCCTCGTCCTGGTCGTCATCATGGTGCTCGGCCAGTTCGGCGTGCAGACGGCCTCGATCATCGCCGCGATCGGCGCCATCGGCCTGGCCATCGGCCTGGCGCTGCAAGGCACGCTGCAGAACATTGCCGCCGGGATCATGCTTTTGGCATTGCGGCCGTTCCGCATCGGCGAATCCGTCGAAGTCGGGTCCATTGCCGGCTCGATCGAGGAAATCGGCCTTTTCGCCACCAAGCTCCGGAGCGCCGAAGGCGTCTACATCCTGGCGCCCAACTCGACGCTGTGGAACCAGCCGGTGCGCAATTTTTCGCGCAACGGCGTGCGGCGCGGCGACATCACCCTCTCGATCGGCTCCTGGAACGACATCGACCGCGCCCAGAAGACGCTGCTTGCGATCGCCGCCGTCGAGCGCCGCGTCAAGCGTGAGCCGGCGCCGACCGCCTTTGTCGCGGCATTGGGCGAAAGCACCGTCTCGATCACCTTGCGTTACTGGACATCATCGGTGGATTTCTTCGCCGCCCAGGCCGACCTCACCAAGCGGGCCAAGCAGGAATTCGACCGCGAACGCATATCGATCCCGCTGCCGCCACCGCAGGCCCCGGCGCCGGAAACCCGCCGGCAATAGTCAATCGCCCCTGTGCCGGTGCTGTTCGTCCGGCGCGAAGGCGAGTTCCACCGGCAATGGCGCTTGCGCCGTCATCGGCGCGAAGCTGCCGGTTTCGGTTGCCGGCACCGGCCGCGCGGTGAACACGCGCAAAAGCACGAACAGGCAGAAGACGCAGGCGATGACCACTGTTACATAGATGAAGGCCTGCGTGCCGAAGACGGCTGACAGCGCGGTCACGATGCCCGGCACGATGAAGCCGGACAGCGACCAGGCAAACAACAAGGAACTCGACAGCGCCACCATGTCGTCCTTGCCGGCGCGGTCGGCGGCGTGGGCACTGGCCAACGAGTAGATCGATTCCGAGGCGCCGTCCCACATCACATAGATCACCAGCAGCACCGCCAGCGTACCGCCGTCGAAGCCGAGCGCAAACATCCCTGCCGCCGCGGCGATCGCGGATGCCGCGACCAGCACATAGCGGCGATCGGTGCGATCGGAAATCCAGCCGAGCGGAACCTGCAGGATCAGCGTGCCGAGCGGCATCACCGAAAGCAGCAGCGCCACGTCGGCCTGGCTGTACCCCTTCGCGGTGGCGTGGATCGGCGCGAAGCCGGAAATCGACATGGACAGGCCACCGACCGCCAGCATGCCGGCGACGCCGACCGGCGAAATCCGCCAGGCCCGGCGCAGCGCCACCGACGCCGCCTGCGGCGCCGGCGGCTGGGCCAGCCGGGTCATCCCGACGGGCAGGATGGATAGCGCGGTGAAGGCTATGCCGATCAGCGATGCATCCGCCGTCCTGATGTCGACCAGCGCCAGTGTCGCATAGCCGATGCCGAGCCCGCCGACATAGGCGACGTAGAAGACCGCCATTACCCTGCCGCGTATGGCGTTGGCCACGGCATCGTTGAGCCAGCTCTGCGCGACGATGAAAAGCCCGCATATGGCAAAGCCGTAGAGCGCGCGCGCCGCGATCCACAACAGGGGGTGCGGCCCGGCGCCGATTGCGGCATTCGACAGCGCGATCAGCGCCGACAGCACCATGAAGGCGCGGGCATGGCCAACCCTGCGCACCAGCGGTCCGGTCAGGATGCAGCCGGCGAGACCACCCGCCGACAGACCGGTGACGATCAGACCGGCCCAGGTCGGATCGAAGCCTTCCACGCCGAGCCGGACGGGGATGTAGGCGAACATCAGCCCGTTGCCGATGGCGATCAGCGCCATCGACACCACGACGCTGGCAATCGCGATCAGCGGCGTGGGCGTGTCGCCGTGCCTCGGTTCCGTTTCGGTTTGGTTTTTCACGAGAGTGGTCATATCAGCGCAAGATCATCCATTCGATGACGAAAGGCCGCCGCAAAAGCGACATTGCCGGACTTGCCTTCCTCCTTGCGAAGAAAGGGCGCTGTGCGTACCGATCAGCCCTTCGCCTGCTCGCGGATAGCCGTCGACGACAGCGACGAGCGCGGGCCGTGGATGAAGGTCCACGCGGGCGCCTTCATGCGGGCGAGCCTTGGCGCATCGCCTTCGTCGATGCGGGCATAGTCGAAGGTCTTGGCCACGACCGACGACAGGAACGACAGCGTCGCGCCCGGACGATCGATGACCGCGATCGGGAAGGTCATGACGATTTCGCGCCAGCGCTGCCAGCGGTGGAAATCGCGCAAGCTGTCGGCGCCCATGATCCAGACGAAGTCGACGCCGGGATTGCGCGCCTTGACCAGCGCCAGCGCGTCGGCGGTGTAGCGCACATGATGCGCCGCTTCGAAGGCGGTGACCTTGATCTTCGGGTTCTTGGCGATCTTCTCGGACAGGCGCAGCCGTTCGGCCAGCGGCGCCAACTCGTGCGTGTTCTTCAGCGGATTGCCCGGGGTGACCATCCACCACAACTGATCGAGCGCCAGCCGCCTGAGCGCGATCTCGGCGACCAGCGCGTGGCCGGCATGCGGCGGATTGAACGAGCCGCCGAACAGGCCGACGGCAAGGCCTTTGCCGGCATGCGGCATTTTGAGGTAGCTGGACGGGATAGGTTGCTCAAGCAGGGAAAGCATTCGCTAGGCACCCCCCTCTGTCCTGCCGGACATCTCCCCCGCAAGGGGGGAGATTAGCAGCTTCGGTGAAGGCACAAATCTTGCAGCATTGAAGATCGGCGAAACCAAAAATGTCAGCCGATCTCCCCCCTTGCGGGGGAGATGTCCGGCAGGACAGAGGGGGGTGGCTGGGCGCAAGCTTCAGGCCCTTTGGACGAAAAGCGTCAAGGCCTCACCTGTCCCGAGCCGCGCACGCGGTATTTGAACGAGGTCAGTTGCTCGACGCCAACGGGCCCGCGCGCGTGCATCTTGCCGGTGGCGATGCCGATCTCGGCGCCCATGCCGAACTCGCCGCCATCGGCGAACTGCGTTGAGGCGTTGTGCAGCAGGATCGCCGAGTCGATCTCGTTGAAGAACCGTTCCACCGCCTGCGCGTCCTCGGCGACGATCGCCTCGGTGTGATGGGAGGAGAAAGTCTCGATATGCTCGATTGCGCCAGCGACACCGTCGACCAGCTTCACCGCGATGACGGCGTCGAGATATTCGGTGACCCAGTCGGCATCGGTCGCCGGCTTGGCGTCGAAGAACAGCTTCAGCACCTCGGCATCGGCATGGATCTCGCAGCCGGCGGCGCGCAAGGCGTCGAGGATCGGCACCAGGTGGGTGGAGGCAACCGCACGGTCGACCAGCAGCGTTTCGGCAGCGCCGCAGACGCCGGTGCGCCGCATCTTGGCGTTGACGGCGATGCCGACCGCCATGTCGAGCTTGGCCGAGCGGTCGACATAGAGATGGCAGATGCCTTCGAGATGCGCGAAGACCGGCACCCGGGCCTCGGTCTGCACCCGCTCGACCAGGCTCTTGCCGCCGCGCGGGATGATGACGTCGAGATTGCCGCCGAGGCCTTTCAGCATTTCGCCGACGGCGGCGCGGTCGGCGGTCGGCACAAGCTGGATGGCGTCCTGCGGCAGGCCGGCTGCCTTCAAGCCGTCGACCAGGCAAGCGTGGATCACCGACGACGAGTTCAGCGAATCCGAGCCGCCGCGCAGGATCACCGGGTTGCCGGCCTTGAGGCAGAGCGCGCCGGCATCCGCCGTGACGTTCGGCCGGCTCTCGTAGATGACGCCGATGACGCCGAGCGGCGTGCGCACGCGTTCGATCCTGAGGCCGTTCGGCCGCTCCCAACTGGCGATCACGTCACCGACCGGATCGCCGAGTTCGGCAATTTCGCGAATGCCTTCGGCCATGGCGCGGATGCGGGCGGGATTGAGTTTCAGCCGGTCCATGGAGGACGCCGAGAGGCCGGCTTCATGCCCGTTCGCGATGTCGTTGGCGTTGGCGTCGAGTATGGCTCGCTCGCGGGCGATGATCGCCTGCGCCATGGCGGCAAGTGCCGCGTTCTTGGCGGCTGTCGTGGCGATGGCCAGCGGTCGTGCGGCGGCGCGGGCACGGCGGCCGAGGTCGGCCATGGTCGCCACTGTATCGTTCCGGGATTTTTCATGCAGCTTCAGCATGGCTCATCCTCCGCTCGTTACTTGGTCGCCCGCGAGGCTGACCACAAGGTCGTCGCGGTGGATCATCGCCGAACGCGCCTCGTAGCCGAGCACGGTCTCGATTTCGGTTGTCTTCAGGCCTGCGATCCTTACGGCATCCGCGGCATCATAGGCAACCAGCCCGCGGGCGATCTCGCGACCCTCGGGCGACAGGATCGCCACCGTATCGCCGCGCGAGAAATTGCCGCTGACCAGCTTCACACCGGCCGGCAGCAGCGACTTGCCCGATGTCAGCGCCCCGACGGCGCCGGCATCGACGGTGAGCCTTCCCGCCGGTTCGAGCTGGCCGGCGATCCAGCTCTTGTAGCCTTTCACCGGGTTGGCGCTCGGCCGGAAGAAGGTGGCGCGCTCGCCGCGCTCGATCGCCATCAGCGGCGAAAGCCGCGTGCCAGAGGTAATGATCATGGCGGTGCCGGCCGCGGTGGCGATCTTGCCGGCGTCGAGCTTCGTGCGCATGCCGCCGCGCGACAGTTCGGAAGCCGCGGCACCCGCCATCGCTTCGATCTCAGGCGTGATGCGATCGACCACCGCGACGAATTTGGCCTCCGGGTCACGCGCCGGCGGCGCGGTGTAGAGACCGTCTATATCCGAGAGCAGCACCAAAAGGTCGGCGCCCATCATCGTCGCCACCCGCGCGGCCAGCCGGTCATTGTCGCCATAGCGGATCTCGGAGGTCGCCACGGTGTCGTTCTCGTTGATGACCGGCACCGCCTTCATCTTCAAGAGCGTCGAGATCGTCGCCCGGGCGTTGAGGTAGCGGCGGCGCTCCTCGGTGTCGCCAAGCGTGAGCAGGATCTGGCCCGATTTCAACCCGCCCTTGCCGAGCGCATCCGACCAGGCGCCGGCCAGCGCGATCTGGCCGACGGCTGCGGCCGCCTGGCTCTCCTCGAGCTTCAGCGCCCTTTTTCCCAGGTCAAGAATGGTACGGCCAAGCGCGATGGCGCCCGACGAGACGACCAGGATTTCCGCGCCGCCTTGAGCCAGCACGGCGATGTCGTCGGCCAGCGAGGCCAGCCAGTCGCGCTTCAGCCCGGCCGTGCGGTCGACCAGAAGCGCCGAGCCGATCTTGACGGTGATGCGCCGGTATTTCTTCAGCGACTGCACGGTCATGCTATTTTTCCCAGCGCGTGTCGACCGGCGCCGCGATCGCGTCGCGCGCTTCGGCCACCACCGCCATCAGCGCGCGCAGCACCGCTTCGACCCCTTCGCCGGTGACCGCCGACAGAAGCATCGGCGCACGGCCGGCGGCGCGCTTCAGCGAGGCGATCTTTTTCTTGCGCTCATCCGCATCGAGCGTATCGACCTGTGAAAGGGCCAATATCTCGGCCTTGTCGGTCAGGCCGTGGCCATAGGCTTCGAGTTCGGCGCGCACGGTCTTGTAGGCCTTGCCGGGGTTCTCCTCCTGCGCCGACACCAGGTGCAGCAGCACGCGCGTGCGCTCGACATGGCCAAGGAAGCGATCGCCGATGCCGACGCCCTCATGCGCGCCTTCGATGAGGCCGGGAATGTCGGCGATGACGAATTCGCGCGCATCGATGCGTGCCACCCCCAGGCCGGGATGCAGCGTGGTGAAGGGATAGTCGGCGATCTTCGGCTTGGCGGCGGTGACGGAGGCGAGAAAGGTCGATTTGCCGGCATTGGGCAGCCCGACCAGCCCGGCATCGGCGATCAGCTTCAGCCTGAGCCAGATGTTGAGCTCCTCGCCGGGCTGACCCGGATTGGCGCGGCGCGGCGCCTGGTTGGTCGAGGTCTTGAAGTGCTGGTTGCCGAAGCCGCCATTGCCGCCCTTGGCTAGCAGGAAGCGCTGGCCGACCACGGTGAGGTCGCAGATCAGCGTCTCGTTGTCCTCTTCGAACACCTGCGTTCCAGCCGGCACTTTCAGCGTGACGTCGGCGCCCTTGGCGCCGGTCATGTTGCGGCCCATGCCATGGGTGCCGGTCTTGGCCTTGAAATGCTGCTGGTAGCGGTAGTCGATCAGCGTGTTCAGCCCGTCGACCGCTTCCAGCCAGACGTCGCCGCCGCGGCCGCCATCGCCGCCGTCCGGTCCGCCGAACTCGATGAATTTCTCGCGCCGGAACGACACGGAACCCGCGCCCCCGTCGCCGGAGCGGACATAGACCTTGGCTTGATCGAGAAATTTCATCGGACAGCAGTTTCTTTATTGGCCTTGCGGCATTGCTCTAAACCTTGCGCCTTGCTCTAAACCAAGGCGCGGCGAAGGGCGAGGCCGTTTTATGACAATGGCCGCGCGGGGTTGGCCGGAGATGACGGATGAAGCTTGTAACCTACAACATCCAGTACGGCATCGGCCTTGACGGGCAGTACGATGTCGCGCGCATCGCCGATGCCGTGCGCGGCGCCGACGTCATCGCGCTGCAGGAAGTCACCCGCAACAATCCCAGGAACGGCGGACGCGACATGGTCGCCGAGATCGGCGAAGCGCTGCCCGACTATTTCGCCGTCTACGGCAGCAATTTCGAGGCCAATATCGGCTCGCGCATCGAGAACGGCCGCGCCATCACCACCACCTTCCAGCTCGGCAACATGGTGTTGTCGAAGACGCCCATTCATCTGTCGCGCAACCTGCTCCTGCCGCGCAGCCGCAGCTTCGAGATGATGAACTTCCAGCGCGGCGCGCTGGAGGCGCTGATCGAGACGCCGCTTGGTTTCATCCGCTTCTATTCCATCCATCTCGATCACCGCAGCCCGGTCGAGCGCGCCAGCCAGATCCAGTTCCTGCGCCGGCGCCTGTTGAACTATGCGCTCGAAGGCGGCGCGTTGTCCGGCGTCGCCGAGATCGGCCTGCCGGAATTGCCGCATCCCGAGGCTTTCGTCGGCATGGGCGACTTCAACATGCTGGCCGGATCGCCCGAATATGTCGAACTCGCCGGCCGGCCGGACCACGAATTCGGCATGCCGCTGACCGCCGACTTCGCCGTCGATGCCGCCCTGCGCCTCAATGTCGCCGGCGACGATCTCGTCAGCTGGGTCGACCCCAAGGACCCCGGCAATACCGACCGCCACAAGCGTATCGACTATATCTTCACCAGCGCCTCGCTTGCCCGGTCGCTGAAGCGCCTGTGGGTCGACCGAAAGGCTGTTGGCTCGGACCATCTGCCGGTATGGGCCGAACTGGGCTGAGCCCAAATCGATGCACGTTTCTTTCCGAACCTTTGACCAGAGGCCCAGCGCCGATGTGTGCTGAGATTCAGGTCAGGCCGAGCCGAAAACGTTGGTTTTCGAGAACCGGAGCGGAGCGTACTTAAGGTACGCGAGCACCGGAAGCGCAGAAAATCAGCGTTTGCAGGCCGGCCTCACCTGAATATCGGCACACATCAAAAATGTACCCAGTTGCGCAGGCTGGTCCATGTCTTCCGGTCGAGGCGGTAACGCTCGACGGGCACCTGGCCGGCGACGATCGAGTTCAGCATGCCCTGGCCCGCATACTGGAAGCCGCATTTGTGGATCACCCGGCGCGAGGCCGGATTGATGACCCGCGTCGAGGCATGAAGCACCTGGATGTTTGTCCGCTGGAACGCGAGATCGACCAGGGCGTGCGACGCCTCGGTGGCGAAGCCGCGCTTCCAATAGGGCTCACCGATCCAGTAGCCGAGCTCCAGTCCGCGGTCGGTGGTATTCAATCCGGCGCAGCCAACGAAAGTTTCGGTGCCCGCCAGCGTCAGCGCATAGGCGATACCGGCGCGGCGCGACTTGGCCATGGCCAGGAAAGCGCGTGCCTCGGCCTCGCCATAGGGATGCGGCATGCGCGCCAGCATCTCGGCGACATGACGGTTGTCGGCGAGCTCGACCAGTTGCGCGATGTCGCTTTCGCGCGGAGCCCGCATCACCAGCCGCTCGGTGACCAGCACCGGGCAATCGATCGCATAACTTTCGTCTTCTGAGTCTTCCGCTTCGGCAACCATGTCAAAGTCCTCCAGGCACAAGAAAAAAGGGAGATGGAAACCCATCTCCCCTGATCCTTTTCCTGGCTTTGCCAAACCTTCTGGCTTCCAGACACCGGTTCCCGAGATGGGCTGCCGGTGTTGTGGCGCGGAACCGGCTACTCCGCTGCTTTGGTAATCGGGTTGACCGATACGTAGGTTCGGCCGTTGGCTTTTTTGTTGAACGTCACGGCGCCGGCTTCGAGCGCGAAAAGCGTATGGTCGGTACCCATGCCGACATTGACGCCGGGATGCCAGGTGGTGCCGCGTTGACGAATGATGATGTTGCCCGGGATGACGGCTTCGCCGCCGAACTTCTTCACGCCCAGACGCTTGGAATGCGAGTCGCGACCGTTGCGCGACGAGCCGCCAGCTTTCTTGTGTGCCATCTAACTAACTCCGATGCGCCCAGGGGCGCTTGAATGGTCTTATGAACGCGTTCGCGTTCCGTTTCAAGTCCGATCCGGCGACGTTTCGCGCCGGTTCGCCTTACTTCTTCGCCAGTTCCTTGGCCTGCTCGCGCCAGTCCTTGATCTGGTCGGCGCTGAACGGCATGTTCTCGTCGATCTTGGCCACATCCTTCTCGGTCAGCTTGGCGAGCTGCGCGAAGGTGATGATGCCCTGTTCGTTGAGATCCTTGGCGGCGACCGGGCCGATGCCCTTGATCACGGTCAGATCGTCCGGCTCGCCCTTCGGCGCCTTGAACAGCGGCGCTGCCGCGGTCTCGGCCTTTGCCTCTTCCTTCGGGGCGTCCTTCTTGGCCTTGGCTTCCTTCGGCGCCGCGTCGGCGGCTACCTCGGCCTTGGCAGCGGCCTTCTTGGCCGGCTTGGCGCCACCCAGCAGGATCTCGGAGATCCTGACCGTGGTCAGCAACTGGCGATGGCCGATCTTGCGGCGCGAATTCTGGCGGCGGCGCTTCTTGAAGGCGATGACCGTGCGGTTCTTGCCCTGCTCGACGACCTCGGCGGTGACAACCGCGCCGTCGACGAACGGTGCGCCGAACGTGACATTCTCGCCCTCGCCATGCGCGAGCACGTGGCCGATCTCGACGATATCGCCGACATTGGCTTCGACTTTTTCGATCTTCAGGAGATCGTTGGCGGCGACGCGATACTGCTTGCCGCCCGTTTTGATGACTGCGAACATTTTTTGCCTTTCGCTGTTCGGTCGGCCTCGATGAACCGCCTGTGGCGGTTCGGCCGTCTTTTTGTCAGTCTGCGGGTTCAAAAAACAAGCGGCGCGGAAGAACCCTCCACGCCGATTGCGCGCTGTCCCTAACCGAAGGTTTGTTGCGAGTCAAGGCAAACGGCCAGATTCTCAGGGCAACGAATCCGGGCTAACGGGTTCCTTCGGAGCTTTCGTCGGCGCGCTGTTGATGGAGCCTTGAACGGAAAAACCCGCCTGTGCGGCGGGTCCCTGGCGCAACTCAGCACCATAACCAGATCTCTACCATAGTTGCCTTCACCCCGTCAAGAAAAAATTCCTATCAGGAGGTCGCCGGCACCGCCGGACCGGCGTCCTCAGGCCTCGTTAACCCGAGTTCGAAATCTTGGCCGGATTGCTGGCCGGCGAAGTGGCTGGCATCGTCTACCGCGGTCGGGACCGCGTCGCTCCGGGCCAGCCTCTGACGCAAGCTGACTTTCCGGCGGATTTGGCCTTGTAACCTGCCCGTTCAGCCGTTATCTAGTGCGCCGCGCCGGCAACGGCCGACCATGACCGCGGAGAGGTGGCAGAGTGGTCGAATGCACCGCACTCGAAATGCGGCATGGGTGCAAGCCCATCGGGGGTTCGAATCCCTCCCTCTCCGCCAGTCCGAATTGATTTCCTTACCTTATTTGGCTTTTCCCGCCCAGCCATAAACGTTTGCTAAAGCGAAGCAGCCGCACCGGGGGAGTGCGTGCAGCCCTGAGCTCCTGCGGCGCTGTAATTGTCTGGCATCGGGATTGCCGTGTAATCATCTGACGATGAGCTTCGCCAGCGAGCCCGGTGCCGAAACCCACGGGTCATCGAGGCACGAAATAGCGGGCGCGGCCACCAGCTGCGTCCTCTCTCGCCAGTCCGGTCGCAACCAGCGTTTCCAAAACCTGGGCCACACGTCCGCTGCGCTTGCTGGTGTTCCTGCCATCGAACGATAAGGAAACATCATCCAAATGCGCCGGCGCCGGGAGCTTGGCGAACAGGTCACGCACGAGCCTAATTTGTTCCAACCGTCGGACGGCCATTTGGCCAGTCCGAAATCTCGATAACGGTTGCGTCCGCCTCGATTTGTTCTTCCCTCGCGCCGGGCCGACCAGCTAAAGCCGGGATCAAGTCCTCCCACCCATAGGCTGCAAGCACAGCCAGGACTGATTGAACGATTTCGGACCTGGTCGACACGAAAAGCGCCGTCCAAGCGGCGATGCAGGTCTATAGGGCGGGCACGGCGACGGCCGTTGCGCACTGCGCACTGACTGCCCCCATTTCGACGGTCTCGCCGCGTCTGGTAGGCTCGGCGGCTTACGGTACTGGCAAGCTCGCCAAGCAGTTGACAGGCTGACGCCGACACAGCGTCGCCTACTCAGTCGTCTGCTCGTCCAGGCGGGCCGCGTGACAGCGCCAGTCAGCGACGAGCAACGGAGGCAGCGCGGGTACTGATCGAAGCAACCCCGCTGTTAGGGCAGCGTAGCTGGGGCGTAGCAGCTCACAAAAGGCGCTTTTCCAGTGCCTGATATCATTGCGCAATGATAGGCTTTCCTCGACGCGGAATTGAACACCATCATACCGTCGCCGGGTGCCACTAACCAATCGGCTGGCGACGCCGCCAGCGGAGCTTGCGTCCTGGCGAGCATTCCACTGCCCAACAGAATAGCCGCTGCTATTATCAAGGTATCGGCTCGGATTTGCATTGGTTGTTGCCTCCCTTTCGTCGTTCGTCAGGGCGGTGCCTGCCTTGACGACTGCCAATCTAGCACCAGTGTCAAGGCATGGAAGACAGTCGAGAGGATGGTTATCGTTCTGGCGCACGGTCTTCCGTGATCTCGCCGGAACGAAGGAAGTCGATCATTGACGCGACGAACGCACCAGCCGCCACGGCAAGCGGCACCGAAAAGCAGACGGTGCCATATTGATCAGCTCAGACAGCGAGGTGACGTCACGAAGGCACTTCTGTCTGGATGGCCGCTGTAGCCTGTGCGTGACGCGTCGACCGGTTCAGCTCAATTCGGATGATGCCCGGCAATCGCGGCGAGAAAAATCTCCCCGAATTCCCTAAGCTTCGCCGCTCCCACGCCATTCACCTCGGCGAAGGCGTCGAGGTCGCGCGGGCGGCGTTCGGCCATGTCGATCAGCGTGCGGTCCGAGAACACGACATAGGCCGGCACCTGCCGCTCCTTGGCCAGCCGCAGCCGCAGCGCCTTGAGCGCGCCCAGCAGCGATGCATCCACACCCTCGGCGCTGGCGGCGGAGCTTTCCCCGGAACGCTTCCTGCCGCGCGCGAGAGGGTCCCGCATCTCGACGCGATAATGGAACGCAACCTCGCCGCGCCCGAGGGCGCGGCCGCTTTCGGAAATGGCGAGGCCGCCATGGCCGTCCGGATCCGGCACAAGGAACCCGCCGGCGACCAGTTGCCGGATAAGCGACAGCCAGACCGTTTTCCTATACGCCGCGCCGGCCCGGAAACTGGTCAGCGTTTGATGGCCTCTCGCCAGTACTTTCTCCGTCTCGTGGCCGAGCAGTATGTCGATGATATGGGCGGCGCCGAAGCGCTCGCCGGTCTGCGCGACGGCCGTCAGGATGATCCGCGCTTCCGCTCCGCCATCGGCGCGCGGCGCCTGGTCGAGGCAGTTGTCGCAATTGCCGCAGGGCGCTGCCTGTTCGCCGAAATAGCCGAGCAGGATCTGCCGGCGGCACTGTACCGCCTCGCAATAGCCGATCAACGTATCGAGCCGGCGATGCCCGCGCCTCTTGTGTTCAGGTGATGATTCTTCGTCGTCGATGAACAGGCGCCGCATGCGGATATCGCCGAGCCCGTAGAGCATATGCGCCTCGGCTGCCCGCCCGTCGCGGCCGGCGCGGCCGATCTCCTGATAGTAGGCTTCGAGGCTGCCCGGCAGGTCGGTGTGGAAGACATAGGCGACGTCGGGCTTGTCGATGCCCATGCCGAAGGCGATGGTCGCCACCATGACGACGCCGGAGAGCGTCATGAAGGCGTTCTGATTCGCCTCACGCGTCTCCTTGCTCATCCCGGCGTGATAGGCGAGCGCGGTGACGCCGTTCTTCTCGAGGAAGGCCGCCATCTCCTCGGTCTTCTTGCGTGACAGGCAGTAGACGATGCCGCTTTTGCCCACGTGACGCTGGACGAAGCGCAGCAACTGGCGCTTGCTGTCCTGCTTGGCCTCGAGGGCAAGCTTGATGTTCGGCCGGTCGAAACCCAGCACCACGGTTTCGGCGCGCCCGGCAAACAGACGCGCTTCGATATCGGTGCGGGTAGCCTCGTCCGCCGTCGCCGTCAGCGCGATGATCGGCACTTGCGGGAAAATGGAGCGCAGCCGCGACAGATCCTCATATTCGCGCCGGAACGCCGGACCCCATTGCGAGATGCAATGCGCCTCGTCGATGGCGATCAGGCTGACGTCGAGCTTGGCCAGCGCCTCGAGCATCCGCTCGGTCATCAGCCGCTCCGGCGCGAGGTAGAGCAGGCGCGTCTGGCCAGAGGCGACACGGCGCCATGCCGCCACATTGGCCTCGCGCTCGATCGAGGAGTTGATCGTATCGGCTGACACGCCGGCAAGGCGCAACGCCGCGACCTGATCCTGCATCAGCGCCACCAGCGGCGAGACGACGATGGCAAGGCCGCCCAGGACCAGCGCCGGAACCTGGTAGCAGAGCGATTTCCCCGCACCCGTCGGCATGACGGCCAGCACATGGCGTCCGCCCAGCAGCGCGTCCATGATTTCGGCCTGGCCGGGACGAAAATCGTCGAAGCCGAACACGTCCTTCAACACGCGTTGCTTGGCATCCTCGATGCCAACGATCGCTGCCTGTACCGGCATCAGACGGACACCGGGTCAAAAGCGCTTTTTAGAGGGTTGGAGAGGATGTGGAAACCGATCAAGAGTCTCTCCGAGCAGGCACCTTGCCTTAGCGCAGCTGCTATCGGATCACAAACAGGAATTGGTCGCCCCACCAGTTTCAGAAGGCCGTGCAGAGCCCGAAAGCTGCGATGGGCCCGTCAAAATTTTTAGCTTTCTCCTCGTCTGATTATCCTTTTAGATTACTCATGAAACTACCCTATCGCGGAACATTGACGCGAAGGTCTCTGAGCGAATGGTGTCTCGAATTCGCTCCTGGGTGTTTACACCCAAATCTTTCAGCCGTTCTTCGACGACCTTGACCACGTCCGCTACCGCATTCTTCAGGCCCTCTTCGTCTTTACAGAGTTCCAACAGTGCATCAGACACGCTCGTTAGCTTAGCTTTCTTCATTCCAAAAACGTTCTTTGCTTCCGTAAGCCTAAGTCCTATTCCGGCAAGTATATAGTACCTAAACGTCTTATAACCGTTTTCGATACGTTGGTTACGCCATAAAAACTCAAGACGATAATACAGATACGCCACAGCATGATAAATACGAACATCTTGATCATCCAGGAAAATTACATTTTCATACTCCGACAGAATTCCTCGATAATCCCGAGCCGCCCGTTGAGGCTGGAACAACAGGCACGCGGCAACAGCCTTCATCAAAACCGAGGGTTGCATTACACGAGTACGCTCAATATCTTGATTCCGGTACTGATTATCTCGCCGTTCAAAGAAAATTATCTCCTCAGCATCAAGACTTCTGCAGTATTCCTCAAAGCTTTTCATAAATGGCCGAAGAGCCCAAAACTGCTCGTCTCGTACCGGATTTTGTCTATTCGTGCCGACAATGATTGAAGACACAAACTCATCGTCCTTGGAGCCAATCAGACGGAACGGCACCTGAATAGCCGTCATTAAATTCTTATCTCCCATCCCTTCGCCGCCATTATCGCCATAGACAAGATCGAAGATAACATTACTGGTTTGACAACCATTGACGATCTGAAAATCTTCAAGACGGAAGCGATCTCCCGTTCGGTCTATATTCTTAGAAACGACCGTTATTCCATTGTTACGGAACACGAATTCCGCTCCGCCTCCCGCACGAACGCTCTCCTTGATTGCGATGTTAATCTTGGATCTCGAATCATAGTCGCGAATATTGTCAAAAAAGACAGATCTATTAATACCCACAACCGCCTCATCGGCATCCCTGGAGACATAGAGGGCCAGCAGGTTAGCAGCATCGATGTAGCCAATATAAGCCTCCTCGACGTGCCCGTTAGTAGGCATAACCACGTTCCGCGGAAAATCGATCTCTACCTCCACCGCAGTGGTCGCAGCCCGGTACCACTGTTGAAGGTCTCGCGCTCCGACTATCTCGATGATGGTATTTGAATCGAAGATATTAAGCTCCTCAAGTTCAACACGGAATCCCGCTCGAAGCTTCTCGATCCTGGCTGGCTGCTCATAATTCCCCGTTGCCACATAGTAACAGCTAAGCTTTGGGTTCCGTTTCCCTACTCCTCTTTCGTATATTGCATCCATCGCACCCATTAAATCGTCTATTGCAGCGCTCTCGCCCTTCAAGCTACCATCAAAGAAGCCAGAAATTGAGTCAAAAAATTTAGAGATGTCGCCGTAATCATAGCTTGTGCTTGTCCTCGCTTGAAAGAAAATAAACTCAATCGACGGATTGTTTTATGGCAGCCAATTTATCTTCAGCTTCCTGTCGACTATTTACTGACTCCCCTTGGATAACCACGGCGATGCCGTCGACACCGAATTCATCCCCATCAAGGTGTACATCGTAAGCGTCCACGCTCTCACCAAGCAGCCCATTCAAGATTGAGAAGATGCTATATATTTCGAACTGTTTTTCTTGGGTGTAGGCCGTAATGGAGTTTGCCTTCGCGAAATCGCGGAGTTGAGCACGGATCACAGGATTCATGATGCTTCGCTTTTATTGGAGATTACGATGTCAGTGATCATAGCGAGGCAGCACTTCCACTACTAGGTGGCCTAGCGTAATCGACATCATTCTCCTGTGGGTCACGCCTGGCGCCAGGCGCCATTGGTTCGAGCGCATTGTGGGATTGCCAAGTTTGCGCTGGAGTCGTCATCCAGACATTTGACCTGATGATCCTCATTCAAGTACACACGGCGTGGCTGATAGGCGGATAGATCATCTCAGAATCTCCGCTAGAGTGGGCTGTCTTTGGCGCAGGCTTTCCCTCACGGCATCCGCACCCGCTGGATTCCTTCGCGCTGCGATGTAAGCTGCTGACAGGCGAGGGAGGGAGCGATGCTGCAGACCAGACAGGACGCTCTCGGCGAGCGCTTCAAGCAGCAGCGCGCCGCCTTCGAGGCGCAGCCCTTTCCGGGCCTCGATGTCCGCAAGGATCGCCTCGCCCGGCTGCTGGCGCTCACGGAGAGGCATGAGGCCGACATCTGCGCTGCGATCGACACCGACTTTGGCGGCCGCTCGGCTCATGAGACCCGCCTTGCCGAACTGTTCGTGGTGCGGGCCGGCATCCGCCACGCACTGTCCCACCTGAAAGGCTGGATGCGGGAACGCCGCGTCGCCACCACCTTGCCGTTCCTGCCGGGCAGGAACCGGCTCGTCGCGCAGCCGCTCGGTGTCGTCGGCATCGTATCGCCCTGGAATTATCCTTTCCAGCTCGCCGTCGCGCCGGTCACCGCGGCGCTCGCCGCCGGCAATCGCGTGCTGGTCAAACCATCCGAATTGACGCCCGCCTTTTCAGCACTGCTGGCGCGCCTGGCCGCCGAGCATTTCGCGCCGGACGAACTCAGCGTCATCACCGGCGACGCTGAGGTCGGCAAGGCATTCGTGTCGATGCCTTTCGATCACCTGCTGTTCACCGGCTCGACGGCCGTCGGCCGCCAGGTCGCATTGGCCGCCGCGGCCAACCTGACCCCGGTCACGCTGGAACTCGGCGGGAAGTCGCCGGCGATCTTCGACCCCTCATGCGACCTCGATGCGGCGGCGGCCAGCGTCGCCTATGGCAAGCTCCTCAATGCCGGGCAGACCTGCATCGCGCCGGACTACCTGCTGGTGCCCAAGGGACAGTCAGGCATCGTGGCAGAGAAACTCGCGGCGGCTATGGCGAAGCTCTACCCCAGCCTGCGCGACAATCCGGACTATACCGCCATCGTCAGCGACCGGCATTATCAGCGCCTGCGGGCCATGATCGCGGAAGCCCGCGACGCCGGCGCCGATGTCATCGAAATCAACCCCGCCGGCGAGGCGTTCGGCGCCACAGGCCGCAAATTGCCGCCGACCCTGGTCAGGAACGCCGATCCCAACCTGCGGCTGATGCGCGAGGAGATTTTCGGGCCGGTGCTGCCGATCCTCGAATATGCCGGGATCGACGACGCCATCGCTCACGTCAACCGGGCCGACCGGCCGCTGGCGCTCTACTGGTTCGGGCGAGACGGCGGCAACCGGCAACGCATTCTGCACGAGACCATCGCCGGCGGCGTCACCATCAACGATTGCATGCTGCATCTGGTGCAGGAGAACCAACCCTTCGGCGGCGTCGGCGCCAGCGGCATGGGCGCCTATCACGGCGAATGGGGCTTTCGCACCTTCAGCAAGGAGAAGCCGGTTTTCCTGCAGTCGCGCTTGAGCGCGGGAAGCCTTCTGCGTCCGCCCTATGGCAAGACCTTCGAACGGCTTTTCGGCCTGCTCAGGCACATGACTTGAACGCCGTGCACCGCCCGCCGGTGCTATTATATGGCGGTCCGCGTTAAGCCTATCTTCACCATGATTCGGCAGGCTCCATCTCCTGCGGCCACGTTTCGAGTACCGCGGCGCGCAAGCGCCCAGGCAACAGACCCGCGCCTCTCCGGAGGCGCGGGTTTTTCATTTGGAAACAGCGCGCCGAAACGAGCGTCCATCGCTCATCGCATGGCCGCCCCTCAGGCAAGGAAATCGGCCCGGTGCGGCGTAAAGCTGTCGACCAGCCGGCCGGCTTCGAGCGCCTTGACGCCATGCACCAGGCCTGACGGCACGATGAAGCTGCCGCCTGTCTCGATGATTTCGGTCCGGCCGTCGATGGTCACTTCGAAGCGGCCTTCGGCGACGTAGCTTGCCTGTACATGCGGATGCGAATGCAGGGCGCCGACGCCGCCCCTGTCGAATGCGAACTCGACCATCATCAGTTCATCCGTGTGCAGGAGAACGCGCCGCCTGTTGCCATCCGGCGTCGCCGTCCAGGCGCCCGCGCCGGCCTGGGAGAAGATTTTCGTTTCGCTCATCGCAATATCCTCATCGCGCCAGCCAGCCGCCGTCCACCGGCACCACCGCGCCATGCATATAGTCCGACGCCGGCGCCAGCAAGAAGGCCGCCGCATCGCCAATATCTTCCGGCCGGCCCCAGCGGCCGGCCGGAATGCGCGCCAGGATCGAGGCGCTGCGGTCGGGATCGGCGCGCAGCGCCTGCGTATTGTTGGTTTCGATATAGCCCGGCGCGATGCCGTTGACGTTGATGCCTTTCGCTGCCCATTCGCAGGCGAGCAGCCGGGTGATGCCGAGCACGCCGTGCTTCGAGGCGGTGTAGGACGCGACCCGGATGCCGCCCTGGAAACTCAGCACCGAGGCGATGTTGACGATCTTGCCCCTGCGTCCGCCGGCAAGGACGCGCCTGCCGAAGCCTTGGCAGAGCAGAAAAGCCGTCTTCAGGTTGAGATCGAGCACCTCGTCCCAATCGGCTTCCGAGAGATCGACGGCGTCGGCGCGCCGGATGATACCGGCATTGTTGACCAGCCCGTCGAGCGGCCCGCTTTCGTCCCAGACGCGCTCCAGCATCGGACCTGCGGCGGATGTGTCGGCAAGGTCGGCCGCGACCGCCTCGAACCGACCGCCCGCCGCGGCGATCCTTGCGGCCGTCTCATCCATCGAGGAGCGGCCGACGCCGACGACCATGCCGCCGGCGCGCGCGATCGAGACGGCAATGCCTTGGCCGATTCCGGTGTTGGCGCCGGTGACGAGGATGCGCCGACCGGTCAGGCTGAAGGCGGAAAGATCGCTCACCGCAGGTCTTCCATCGCCACCGGATCGACATCGGTGTAGTCGACATTGTCGCCGGCCATCGCCCAGATGAAGGCATAGCTGGAGGTGCCGGCGCCTGAATGGATCGACCAGCCGGGCGACAGCACGGCCTCCTCGTTGCGCATGACGATGTGTCGGGTCTCGTCCGGCTCGCCCATGAAATGGAAGACGCGCGCCGCCTCCGGCAGGTCGAAATAGAGATAGGCCTCCATGCGCCGGTCGTGCACATGGCACGGCATGGTGTTCCAGATGGAGCCCGGCGCGAGTTGCGTCATCCCGACGACGAGCTGGCAGGTCCTGGCCCCGTCGGCATGGATGAACTGGAAGATCGAGCGTTCATTGCAGGCCTCCTTGCTGCCGAGATCGAGACGCCTGGCGTCACCGATGCGGATCAGCCGGCTGGGAAAGGTTTGATGCGCCGGCGCGCTGAGCAGATAAAACTTTGCCGGCGCCGCCTTGTCGACTGAGGCGAATGACACATCCTGCGTGCCCATGCCGAGATAGAGCATGTCGCGCGCCTGCAGCTCATGGAGCTGGCCTCCGGCTTCGATCGTGCCGGCGCCGCCGATATTGACGGCGATCAACTCGCGGCGCTCGAGAAAGCCTTTCGTTCCAGTCGGCTTGATTGCCTCCAGCCGAAGCGGCGCGCCGGCCGGCATCGCGCCGCCCACGATCATGCGGTCGTAATGTGTGTAGGTCAGGCTGACGCGGCCGGGCTGGAACAGGTCTTCGATGTGGAAATTGTGGCGCAACTCGTCGGTCCCCATGGCCGCGGCGGCGGCGGGGTCGATGGCAAAGCGCGATGTGTAGTCGGTATGGTTCTGGCTCATTGCTGTCCTGACTTGAGATGGATCATTCGCCGCCGGCCGCCTTGACCGAGTCGGAATAATAGACCTGCCGCGCATGCAGGCGCTCGCGATAGCGCTGCTGGCTGGCCGAGAGGTGCGTGCGCATCGCCTCGCGCGCGGCTTCGGCATCGCCCGATGTGATCGCGTTCAGGATCACCAGGTGCTCACGCTGCAGCCCGCGCTGATAGCTGTCGGACTGCACAAGCTCGGTCGACCAGGGCGAGGTCACATCGCACGGAATGGCGCGCCGGCCGAGCACGTCGAGCATCTCGACATAGAACGGGTTATTGGTGGCGCTGGCGATGGCGCGATGGAAGGCGAGATCGGCCGGACCGGTCGGCTCGCTGGCGAGCAACAGCCGCTCGAACTCGAAGAAGGCTTCCTGGATCGCCGCTTCCTGGGCCGCGTTGCGGCGGATGGCGGCGAGCCCGGCCGATTCGATCTCGATGGCGAGCCGCACTTCGAGCACGTTGAGTGCGATCGAATCCTTGCTGCCCATATCGGCCGCGAGCGCCCCGAACATCGTCGAGATGTGCTCTGTGACGAAGACGCCGGCGCCCTGCCGCGGCTCGACCAGGCCATCGGCGGCGAGCTTGGCCAGGGCTTCGCGGATGACGGTGCGGCTGACGCCGAAGGTTTCGGTCAACTGGCCCTCGGTCGGCAGTTTGTGGCCGGGCAGGATCTCGCCTGCCTGAAGCTGCCTGCGAATTGCCGCGACGACGGTCTCCGACAGTTTGGGTTTTCTCTCGACCCTGAGGTCGGTTGCGCTATCCAATGCCATGTCGTCCTCTATTTGAACACGCTCGGCAACCAGAGCGAGATGGCCGGAATATACGTCACCAGCCCGAGAACCACGATACCGGCGCCATAGAACGGCCAGATCGAGCGCATCGCTTCCCAGACCGTGATCTTGCCGACGGCGCAGGCGACGAACTGCACCGTGCCGACCGGCGGCGTGTTCAGCCCGATGCCGAGATTGAGAATGGTGATGACGCCGAAATGCACAGGATCCACGCCATAATGCGTGACAAGCGGCAGGAAGATCGGCGTGCAGATGATGATCATCGGCCCCATGTCCATGAAGGTGCCGAGCACCAGCATCAGGACATTGAGCAGCAGCAGCACGACCAGCGGGTCGGTGGAGATCGCATTCATGCCGGCGATCAGCAGCACCGGTACTTTGAGATAGGCCATCAGCCAGCTGAAAGAAGCCGCCGTACCGATGATCAACAGCACCATGGAAGTGGTGCGCACGGCGCCCTTGGTGGCGTGGACGAAATCGCTCCAGCCCATCGAACGATAAACGAGGACGGTAACAAGCAAGGCGTAGAGAATGGCGATGCACGAACTCTCCGTCGCTGTGAAGATTCCGGAGCGGACGCCGCCGAAGATGATGCCGATCAGGAGCAGTCCGGGAATAGCGATGAGCGCCAGCTGCCCGACGCGCGAAAAACCGGGGAAGGCCTCGACCGGATAGCCGCGGCTGCGGGCGACGAAATAGGCGGTGACCATCAGCGAGGCGGCGAACAAAAGGCCCGGTAGTATGCCGGCGGTGAACAGGTCGGCGATCGAAATCTTGCCGCCCCCGGCGATCGAATAGATGATCATGTTCTGCGATGGCGGCAAAAGCAGCGCGATCAGCGCCGCCATCGAGGTGACGTTGACGGCATAGTCGGCGCCATAGCCGCGTGCCTTCATCTGCGGGATCATCAGCCCGCCGACGGCCGCGGCCTCGGCCACGGCCGAGCCGGAAATGCCGCCGAACAGCGTGCCGGCGATGATGTTGACCTGGCCGAGACCGCCTCGGACATGGCCGACCAGGGAGCCGGCAAAGGAAACGATGCGCTGCGCGATGCCGCCGCGCACCATCAGATCGCCGGCATAGATGAAGAACGGGATCGCCATCAGGGAGAACGCGCTCATGCCCGACTTCATTTGCTGGAACACGACCAGGGGCGGCAGGCCGAGATAGAGCACGGTGGCGAAGGAGGCCGCACCGAGGCAGAACGCGATCGGCGTGCCGCCGAACATCAGCAGCGTGAAGACGCCGAACAGGATCCAGAGCTCCATCTAGGCCTCCTGCACCGCCGGCATCTCCGGCACGTCCTCGAGATTGATGTCCTTGTCGATATCGACGCCCGACCAGCGCAGCGCGATGCGCTCGGCCGAGAACAGGCAGATCAGCACGCCGCCGGCGACCAGCGGCAGATAGTCGAAGCCGCCCGGCAGCTCGAGCGCCGGGATGATGGTGTGCCAGGTCAGGCCGACAAGCTTGCAGCCGTACCAGACCATGCCGAATCCGAAGCCGAGCACGATCAGGTCGGACAGCGTGCGCAACGCTCCCTTGCTGCCTTTCGGCAGGACATAAAGCAGCACGTCGAACCCCATATGGTAGTTCTCCCGCACGCCGACGGCGGCGCCGAGGAAGATGAACCAGTTCATCAGCATGATGGCGCTGGTTTCGGTCCAGCTCGGCGACGAATTGAGCACGAAGCGGAAGAAGACCTGATAGGCGAC
This sequence comes from Mesorhizobium sp. B2-4-7, assembly GCF_006442685.1. Classification (NCBI taxonomy): domain Bacteria; kingdom Pseudomonadati; phylum Pseudomonadota; class Alphaproteobacteria; order Hyphomicrobiales; family Phyllobacteriaceae; genus Mesorhizobium; species Mesorhizobium sp. B2-4-7. Next base: position 55,732 of record NZ_VFVH01000013.1, on the reverse strand, counting down.
GAGCGCGGTCATGGCGACCAAGCCGATGCCGGCCAGGTAGAGTGCCCCGTCGCAGATCCTCGAAAGCACGACGCTGAACCGTGGCGGCGCCGCGCTGCTTGTCATTGTCGCCATCTGATCCTCCCGATCGCCGGCCGGTCACGAAGGCGCGGGACGGCGTGCATTGCCCGCCCCGCGGCCGACTTCACTTGGTTGCCTGGACGCGGGCGGCGAGGTCCTTCAGCGCCGGCGTCGACAGGTATTTGTCGTAGACCGGCTTCATCGCGTCGATCAGCGGCTGCTTGTCGATCTCGCTGACCTTGACGCCTGCCTTTTCGACGATGTCGCGGGATTTCTTCTCCTGCGCGTCCCACAGTTCGCGCATCTTGACGACGCTGTCCTTGGCCGCCTGGCGCACGATCGTCTGGTCTTCCGGCGAGAGCTTGTCCCAGCTCGCCTTCGCCATCACCAGCACTTCCGGAACGATCTGGTGCTGGTCGAGCGTGTAGTGCTTGGCGACCTCATAGTGCTTGGCGGATTCGAAGCTCGGCCAGTTGTTTTCCGCGCCGTCGATGACGCCGGTCTCAAGTGCCGAATAGACTTCGCCATAAGCCATTGGCGTGGCGTTGGCGCCCAGTGCGTTGACCATGTCGACGAACACGTCCGACTGGATGACGCGGAATTTCATGCCCTTCAGGTCGGCGATCGAGGCGATGTCCTTCTTGGTGTTGTAGAAGGAGCGCGCGCCGGAATCGTAGAATGCCAGACCGACCAGGTCATGTGCCTCGAAGGCTTTCAGTATGTCGTCGCCGATCGGCCCGTCCATGACATGACGCATATGTTCGACCGAGCGGAATATGTAGGGCAGCGACGGCACCGCGGTTTCCGGCACGATGCCGTTGAACGGCCCCATCGAGACACGGTTGAGGTCGATGACGCCGGTCTGGGTCTGCTCGATCGTGTCCTTCTCCTCGCCGAGCTGCGCCGAATGATAGACCTCGACCGAATAGCGGCCATCGGTGCGCTGCTTGATCAGCTCGCCCATGTATTTTACCGCCTCGACCGTCGGATAGCCGTCGGGGTGCGTGTCGGCCGACCGCAGCACGGTTTGCGCGTTGGCGATGCCGATCAGCAGCGAGCCGAACGCGAATGTAGCCGCCGTCAATTTCGAAAAATGCAACATGACTTCCTCCCTTTTCAAAAATCAAGGCGCCGACTCAGAGCCGGTGCGGGCGAGCGAGCGTGGACGCACGTCGGCGCGAAACAGCAAATCCGCATCGGTCAGTGCCACGGTGATCCTCCCAAGAGGCGCTATCGGTAGGGTCGCAAGGAAATAATGTCAACATACAAAAAATGGATTGTTGTATGATGACTTTGGATCGGCAACCGGCCATTGTGTGGGACGGCAGTGGATGTTACGCCGCTGCCGTTTCTCCTTCGCCGACCTTACGGGGCGGCTCCCAAAGGCCAATCGGGGACTTCGCACAGCAATGAACAGGCGTCTTTCGAAGGATACGATCACGACGTTGCCGGCGAGGATCGCCGTGCCGCGTTTTGATCGCGCATCGGTCACGCAAGGCATCGTGCATCTGGGGGTCGGCGCCTTTCATCGCGCCCACCAGGCAGCCTATGTCGACGATTGCCTGGCTGCCGGAGAAACGGATTGGGGCATCGTCGGCGTGTCGCTGCGCAGTGCCGAGACGCGCGATGCGCTGGCGCCGCAGGACGGGCTCTACACGCTGGCGATCCGCAGCGGGGGCGAGGAAAGTCTTCATGTCATCGGCTCCATCGGCGCGATGCTGGTGGCGCCGGAAGATCCCGCCGCCGTGCTGGCCGCGCTGACCGATCCGCGCACCCGCATCGTGACGCTGACCATCACCGAGAAAGCCTATCTGCGGGCCGCCGGCGGCGGGCTCGACGCAGCCCACCCTGATATCGCCCACGATCTGGCGAACCCGCATCTGCCGAAGACCGCGCACGGTTTTCTGGCCGAGGCGCTTGCACGCCGTCGCGCGACCGGCTTTCAGCCCTTCACCGTGCTCTGCTGCGACAACCTGCCTGCCAACGGGGCGACCTTGCACAGGCTGCTGGTGGAATTCGCCACGCTGCGCGATGCCAGCCTCGGTGAGAAGGGCGCTACCAGGCTTGCCGGCCATATCGCCGACGAGGTCGCGTTTCCCTCGAGCATGGTCGATCGCATCGTGCCGGCCACGACCGATGCCGACCGGGCGCGGATCGCTCTCGAGCTCGGCGTCGACGACGCCTGGCCGGTCATGACCGAGCCGTTCCGCCAGTGGGTGGTCGAGGACAATTTTCCGGCAGGCCGCCCGGCCTGGGAAAAGTTCGGCGTCACCATGGTCGGGGATGTCAGGCCCTTCGAGGACATGAAGCTGAGACTGCTCAATGGAGCGCATTCGGCCATTGCCTATCTCGGCCTGCTCAGCGGACACGCCACCGTCGACCGCGCCTTCGCCGATCCGGCGATCAGGCGCTTTGTCGATGCGCTGTGGGCCGAGGCAATCCCGACGCTGCCCACCGATGCCGGGCTGGATACCGCGAGCTATACGGCAGAGCTTGCCCAGCGTTTCTCCAACACAGCACTTGCCCACCGCACCGCGCAGATCGCCAATGACGGCAGCCAGAAACTGCCGCAGCGCATCATGGCCTCCGCGATCGAGCGCCTCCATTCAGGCGCCGCGCCCGGACATCTCATGCTGGCGGTTGCCGCCTGGATCGCCGCCTGCGAAGCGCGCGGCAAATCCTTGCCCGACGGCCATTTTACCGATCCGCTTGACATGCCGATGACGGCGATCATTGACCGGAATCTGCCCGCTGCCGAAACCGTCGCGGCAGTGTTCGATCTCGCCGGCTTCGCGACCGGGGCGCCTGAGCGGCCAGGATTGATGGACCTTGCGGCCGTCCATCTCGAGCAGTTGCGCTGTGGCGGACCGGCTCAGGCCTTCGCGGCATTGGGCATTTAAAAACAAAAAAGCGAGGCAAGGCCCCGCTTTTCAGTCGACTACTGGTGCCAGCCTCAAGCCGGCAGGATGGCGCCTTCCAGCGTGGTGAGCTGGCTGAGGAATTGTTCGGCCTTCGTGCGCGACCGGTCGTCCTTGGCGTCGGCGGCGTCTTCCCTGGCTTCCTGGATGCGGCGCGCGAGATCGGCGCGGTCGACATCCTTCACCGCGACAGCCGATTCCGCCAGCAGCGTGCAGCCGGCCGGAACGATGTCGGCGAAACCGCCGAAGACGACGTAACGCTCTTCACCGCCCGATGCAGCCTTCACCGTGACGACGCCCGGCTTGATGGTTGTCATGACCGGTGCGTGATGCGCCATCACGGTCATCTCGCCTTCCGCACCCGGAATGACGACTGCCTCGACCTCTGCGGAAACCAGCAGGCGCTCCGGCGAGACCAGTTCGAACTTGAAAGCTTCTGCCATGTCGATTTAGCGAGTAGGGAATAGTGAGTAGGGAAGTAGGGAGAAAGGGCAATTGCCCCCGGTCACCTGCCTGCCATTCACTACTGACTACTGACTACTCCCTATTTCCCTTGATTAAGCCGCTTCAGCCGCGAGGCGCTGTGCCTTCTCGACCGCTTCCTCGATGCCGCCGACCATGTAGAAGGCGGCTTCCGGCAGGTGGTCGTAGTCACCGTTGCAGAGGCCCTTGAAGCCCTTGATGGTGTCGGCGAGGTCGACCAGCTTGCCCGGCGCGCCGGTGAACACTTCGGCGACGAAGAAGGGTTGCGACAGGAAGCGCTCGATCTTGCGGGCGCGAGCCACCGTCTGCTTGTCCTCTTCCGACAACTCGTCCATGCCCAGGATGGCGATGATGTCCTGCAGCGACTTGTAGCGCTGGAGGATCGACTGCACCTGGCGCGCGACCCCATAATGCTCTTCACCGACCACCAGCGGGTCGAGCATGCGCGAGGTCGAGTCCAGCGGATCGACGGCCGGATAGATGCCCTTTTCGGCGATCGAGCGGTTGAGCGTCGTCGTCGCGTCGAGGTGGGCGAACGAGGTCGCCGGCGCCGGGTCGGTCAAGTCGTCGGCCGGCACGTAGATAGCCTGCACCGAGGTGATCGAGCCCTTGGTGGTGGTGGTGATGCGTTCCTGCAGGGCACCCATGTCCGTGGCGAGCGTGGGCTGGTAGCCCACGGCCGACGGGATACGGCCGAGCAGCGCCGACACTTCCGAACCAGCCTGCGTGAAGCGGAAGATGTTGTCGACGAAGAACAGCACGTCCTGGCCCTGGTCGCGGAAATATTCGGCGACCGTCAGGCCGGTCAGGCCGACGCGGGCACGCGCGCCCGGCGGCTCGTTCATCTGGCCATAGACCAACGCCGCCTTGGAGCCTTCGCCGCCGCCCTTCTTGTTGACGCCGGATTCGATGAACTCGTGATAGAGGTCATTGCCCTCGCGGGTGCGCTCGCCGACGCCGGCGAACACCGAATAGCCGCCATGCGCCTTGGCGATGTTGTTGATCAGTTCCTGGATCAGCACCGTCTTGCCGACGCCGGCGCCGCCGAACAGGCCGATCTTGCCGCCCTTGGCGTAGGGCGCGAGCAGGTCGAGCACCTTGATGCCGGTGATCAGGATCTGTGCTTCCGTCGACTGTTCGATATAGGCCGGGGCCGGCTGGTGGATCGAGCGCAACTCGACCGCGTCGACCGGGCCTGCTTCGTCGACCGGCTCGCCGATGACGTTGATGATGCGGCCGAGCATGCCCGGACCGACCGGCACGGCGATCGGGCCGCCGGTGTCGCGCACTTCCTGGCCGCGCACCAGGCCTTCGGTGGAATCCATGGCGATGCAGCGCACGGTGTTTTCACCCAGATGCTGGGCAACTTCGAGAACCAGGCGGTTGCCGACATTGGTGGTCTCGAGCGCATTCAGGATCGGCGGCAGGTGATCGCCGAACTGCACGTCGACCACGGCGCCGATGACCTGCCGGACCTTGCCGACGATGCCGGTGGCTTTGCTGGCCACGGCCGGGGTTTTTACCGCGGCGGCCCTGGTCGGCGCTGCCGCTTTCTTGGCCGGAGCCGCCTTCGCTGCTGCGGCCAGAGCCTTTGCCGGTGCCGCCTTGGCCGGGGCTGCCGCCTTGGGAGCCGCCGTCTTGGGGGTCGCTGCTTTCGCCATCGTCTTTACCCTTTTCGTCCTTTGTTTCTCGCGCGGTCGGATCGAGGTCGTCGACCCCGGGAAACCGCGCCTAGAGCGCCTCGGCGCCCGAAATGATTTCGATCAGTTCCTTGGTGATCTGCGCCTGGCGCTGGCGGTTGTAGGTGATCGACAGCTTGTTGATCATCTCGCCGGCGTTGCGCGTGGCGTTGTCCATCGCACTCATCTTGGCGCCCATTTCGCCAGCCGCGTTTTCGAGCAGCGCGCGGAAAATCTGCACCGCGATGTTGCGCGGAATGAGCTCGGACAGGATTTCACCCGGCTCGGGTTCGTATTCGTAGACGGCGCTGGCGCCGTCAGCAGCCTCGGCCGGAGCGGACGAAGCAGCGGCCGGAATGATCTGCTGCGCGGTCGGAACCTGGCTGATCACCGACTTGAACTGCGAATAGAACAGCGTGCAGATGTCGAAGCCGCCCTCGTTGAACAGGTGGATGACCTTGCGGGCGATCGTGTCGGCATTGACGAAGCCGAGCGTCTTGACCTCGCGCAGGTCGATCCGGTCGAGGATCATCGACGCATAGTCGCGGCGCAGGATATCGAAACCCTTCTTGCCGACGCAGATGATCTTGACCTGCTTGCCGTCGGCCAGGAGCCTGCGGATGTGGTCGCGGGCAAGACGGGCGATCTGAGAATTGAAGCCGCCGCACAGGCCGCGCTCGGCCGTGCAGACAACGAGCAGGTGCACGTCGTCCTTTCCGGTGCCGGTCATCAGCGCCGGGGCATCGCCACCGCCGCCGATCGCCTGGGTGATGTTGGCCAGCACGGAACCCATGCGCTCCGAATAGGGGCGCGCCGCTTCCGCGGCCTCCTGTGCACGGCGCAGCTTCGCCGCGGCGACCATCTGCATCGCCTTGGTGATCTTCTGCGTCGCCTTGACCGAGGCGATACGGTTACGAAGGTCTTTTAATGAAGGCATGCTTCAAACCTGATCCCGTCTTGTCTCATCCGGACTGGCGCTTCGCTCAGGCGAAGGTCTTGGCGAAAGCGTCGATCTCGGCCTTCAGCTTGCCGCGCAGATCGTCCGACAGCGCCTTTTCCTTGCGGATGGCGTCGAGGACGTCCTTGCCGGCCGAACGCATGTGGCTGAGCAGACCATGCTCGAACTTGCCGACCTGGTTGACCGGCAGCTTGTCGAGATAGCCGTTGACGCCGGCGAAGATCACCGCGACCTGCTCTTCCGTCTTCAGCGGCGAGAACTGCGGCTGCTTCAGGAGCTCGGTCAGGCGCGAACCGCGGTTGAGCAGGCGCTGCGTGGCGGCATCGAGATCCGAGCCGAACTGCGCGAAGGCCGCCATTTCGCGGTACTGCGCGAGCTCGCCCTTGATCGAGCCGGCGACCTGCTTCATCGCCTTGATCTGCGCCGAGGAGCCGACGCGCGACACCGACAGGCCGACATTGACGGCTGGACGGATGCCCTGGAAGAACAGGTTGGTTTCGAGGAAGATCTGGCCGTCGGTGATCGAGATCACGTTGGTCGGGATATAGGCCGACACGTCGTTGGCCTGGGTTTCGATGACCGGCAGCGCCGTCAGCGAACCGTTGCCCATGTCGTCATTGAGCTTGGCGGCGCGCTCGAGCAGGCGCGAGTGCAGGTAGAAGACGTCGCCCGGATAGGCTTCGCGGCCCGGCGGGCGGCGCAAGAGCAGCGACATCTGGCGATAGGCGACGGCCTGCTTCGACAGATCGTCGTAGCTGATCAGCGCATGCATGCCGTTGTCGCGGAAATACTCGCCCATGGTGCAGCCGGCGAACGGCGCCAGGAACTGCATCGGCGCCGGATCGGAAGCGGTGGCGGCGACGATGATCGAATATTCGAGCGCGCCGCGCTCTTCCAGCACCTTGACGAACTGCGCCACGGTCGAGCGCTTCTGGCCGACGGCGACGTAGACGCAGTAGAGCTTTTCCTTCTCGGGGCCGTTGTCGTGCACCGACTTCTGGTTGAGCATCGTGTCGAGGATGATGGCGGTCTTGCCGGTCTGGCGATCGCCGATGACCAGCTCGCGCTGGCCGCGGCCGACCGGGATCAGCGCGTCGATGGCCTTGAGGCCCGTCGACATCGGCTCATGCACCGACTTGCGCGGAATGATGCCGGGCGCCTTGACGTCGACGCGCTTGCGTTCGGTCGCCTTGATCGGGCCCTTGCCGTCGATCGGGTTGCCGAGCGCGTCGACGACGCGGCCGAGCAGGCCGGGACCGACCGGAACGTCGACGATCGCGCCGGTGCGCTTGACGGTGTCGCCTTCCTTGATGTCGCGGTCGGCGCCGAAAATGACGACGCCGACATTGTCGGCTTCGAGATTGAGCGCCATGCCGCGGATGCCGCCGGGGAATTCGACCATCTCGCCGGCCTGGACATTGTCGAGGCCGTAGACGCGGGCGATACCGTCACCGACGGACAGCACCTGTCCAACTTCGGAGACCTCGGCCTCCTTGCCGAAATTCTTGATCTGGTCTTTCAGAATTGCGGAAATTTCCGCGGCGCGGATGTCCATCAGCCGACCTCTTTCAGTGCAAGCTTGAGCGAATTGAGTTTGGTTTTGAGCGACGTATCGATCTGGCGCGAGCCCATCCTGACCACCAGCCCGCCGAGCAGCGACGGATCGACGGTGACGGAGATGGAAACGTCCTTGCCGGCAACGCTCTTCAGCGCCGCCTTGAGTTCAGTCTGCTGGGCAGCGCTCAATTGGTGAGCCGACGTTACCTCGGCGGTCGTCTCGCCACGATGTTCGGCGGCGATCTGGCGGAATGCCCTGATCATGCCGGGCACGGCGAACAGCCGGCGGTTCTTGGCGACGACGCGCAGGAAATTGCCGGTCAGGCCGGTGATCCCGGCCTTGTCGGCGATCGCCGCGATGGCCTTGGCCTGGTCCTCGCTGGAGAACACCGGGCTGTTGATCAGCCGGGTCAAGTCGGCGCTGCCCGCGAGCATCGCCTCGAAACTGTTGAGGTCGGCTTCGACCTTGGCGACGGAATTCGCCTGCGATGCCAGTTCGAACAGCGAACCCGCATAGCGTTCTGCGACACCTGAGATTGGCGATGACGATTGGGCCACGGACCGTCTTTTCTCTTGTCTGACAGGCCGCAGATTGTTGGCGCGAGCGAAAACTCTGGCTAAATCTTTGACCTTACTGCATTTTTTCAAGCACGGAGGCGCGGCTTCCGCTATCCCCGGCCGAAAGTCGATTGCCGTCTAGCACAGGCCTTTTAAGACCGCAATGCGTCGTTCCGCATGGTTTTCAGGCACTATTGTCGCATCCGGGGACGAAGTCCCTGGATTGCCTGCGGATTCAGGGCAGGAAGCCGAAGGCAAAGGCAAGCGGCAACGCCGCCAGCGCCAGTTCCACGACGATGGAAACCCAGTTGAAGGGCGTGTTGGCGCCATCCGACATCATCGACAGCAACCGGCCGAAGGCGGTGAACAGCCAGGAGAAGCCGAGCGCCATGTAGATCAGCGGCTGCGCCAGCAGGATGCAGCACAGGCCGACGCCGAGATAGAAGCCCGACATGCGGCCGCGCCCTTCGGCGATCGCCGCCGCCTTCTCCGGCTTGACCTGCAAGCGCAGAATGCGGAAGGCAAGCCCCGGCGCCAGGAAAAGCACCAGGCCGAGCAGCACCGTGACGACGGCGCTCGACCAGGCCAGCCATTCGCCCTGGCTCACCGGCCATGGAAACGCAAAATCCATAGTGTCCCCTCGTAAATGCCGCTCTGAAATCGCGGGCATTCTAGCGGAGGAAAAGCCGCGCGCCAGATGGCGGCCAGCACTTTAGGCCAAACGCATCAGGAGAGCGCGAAGGCGACCGCCGCTTCAGCATGGATGCGCGTCGTGTCGAAGACCGGAATGTCGAAATCCTGCTGGCCGATCAACATCGTGATTTCGGTGCAGCCCATGATCACGCAGTCGACATTTTCATCGCGCCGCAGGCGGTTGATCTCGGCGATATAGGCGGTTTTCGATGGCTCGGTGACGATGCCCTGGCAGAGCTCGTCATAGATGATGCGATGGACCATGTCGCGTCCTGCCTGGTCCGGCACGATCGGCTGCAATCCATATTTGTCGGCAAGCCGGCGCTTGTAGAAATCCTGCTCCATGGTGAACCGCGTTGCGAGCAGCGCCGGGCGCCGCATGCCGGCCGCCTTGACCGCGGCTGCGGTGGCGTCGGCGATGTGGGTCAGCGGGATCGACACCGAGGCCTGCACCTGGTCGGCGAGCTTGTGCATGGTGTTGGTACACAAAAGCAGGCCTTCCGCGCCAGCTGACTCGAGCTTGCGCGCGGCATCGACCAGAAGCGCGCCGGCGCCGTCCCAGTCCCCGTGATGCTGCAGCTCGGCGATCTCGGCGAAGTCGAAGGACCACAGCAGCAATTTCGCCGAATGCAGCCCGCCGAGACGCTGCCTCACGAGATCGTTGAGCAGGCGATAATAGATCGCCGTCGATTCCCAGCTCATGCCGCCCAGAAGGCCAAGGGTTTTCAAAACGGTTTCCTTTCCTTGCAGCGACTTATGATACAGTCCAAGGCGATGTTGAGGGCTACTCGATGAAAACAAAATCCAGCAGCAAAGCACGCAGCGAACTGTGCGCCGTGGTCGCTGAAGCCAGCAAAGGCAGCCCGACAACAATCACCAAGCGGGACGCCCCGTGGCCATAGTGATATCGATCGAGGACGCCCGTCGACTCTATCCTGAAGAGTTTAGGCAACGTCCCGAACTGAAGGACACGACCAGCAATCCGCGCGAACGCTGAGCGACCTTACAAAAAGCTCTGCGGATCGATGTCGACCTGCACCCGGACCGAGCCGCGCTGCTTCGGCCCGTTGGCGAGCATGGTCCGGATAAACCTTTGCATGTCGGCGCGGCGCTCGCCCTGGATCAGCAGGCGGAAACGGTGACGGCCGCCGAGCAACGACAGCGGCGCTTCGGCCGGCCCGAGCACGAACAGGTCGGATGCCTCGGGCGCGGCACGGCGCAGGGCGCGGGCATGGCCCTCGGCTTCCGCCCGCGTCACCGCGCTGACGATGACGCCGGCGAGCCGGCCGAAGGGTGGCAGAGCCGCCCGCTCGCGCTCGGAAATCTCGCGCTCGTAGAACGCATCGGCATCGCCGGAGACGATCGCCCGCATCACCGGATGGTCGGGCTGGAAGGTCTGCAGCAGGCCGAGACTCTTCTTGCCGGTGCGCCCGGCGCGGCCGGTCACCTGGCTGAGCAGCTGGAAGGTGCGTTCGGCGGCGCGCGGATCGCCATTGGCAAGGCCGAGATCGGCATCGACGACACCAACCAAGGTCATGTTCGGGAAATTGTGGCCCTTGGCGACGAGTTGCGTGCCGATGACGATATCGGCCTCGCCATTGGCGATGGCTTCCAGCTCCAGCCGCAGCCGCCGCACGCCGCCCATCAGATCCGACGACAAAATGATGGTGCGCGCATCCGGGAAATGTGTGACGACTTCCTCGGCGATGCGCTCGACGCCCGGCCCGCAGGCGACCAGATGATCGAGCGTGCCGCATTCCGGACAGGCTTCCGGACGGCACTCATTGTGCCCGCAATGGTGGCAGACGAGCTGGCCGCGAAAGCGGTGCTCGACCAGCCAGGCCGAGCAGACCGGGCAACCGAAGCGGTGACCGCAGACGCGGCACAGCGTCAGCGGCGCATAGCCGCGCCGGTTGAGGAACAAAAGCGATTGTTCCTTCCTCTCCAGCGTCCGTCGCATATGGTCGAGCAGCACCGGCGACAGGAAGCCGCCGCGCGCCGGCGGCGCGCGCCGCATGTCGATCGCTTTCAGGTCGGGAAGTGCCGCCTCGGCGAAGCGGGCGGACAGCACCGCCCTGGCGTAGCGGCCCTGGCTGGCATTGACGCGGCTCTCGACCGATGGCGTCGCCGATGCCAGCACCACGGGGAAGCCACCTATATGGCCGCGCACGACAGCCATGTCGCGGGCATTGTAGAAGACGCGGTCTTCCTGCTTGTAGGCGGGGTCGTGCTCCTCGTCGACGACGATCAGGCCAAGCTCCTTGAACGGCAGGAACAGCGCCGAGCGTGCGCCGGCCACGACCCGCACGCCGCCTTCCGCCACCTGCCGCCAGACGCGTTCGCGCATCCTCGGCGGCAGGTCGGAGTGCCATTCGGCGGGCTTGGCGCCAAAACGCTGCTGGAACCGTTCGAGGAAAGCGTGGGTCAATGCGATTTCGGGCAGCAGGATCAGCACCTGCTTGCCCCGGTCGAGTGCCGCCGCCACCGCCTCGAAATAAACCTCCGTCTTGCCCGAACCGGTGACGCCGTCGAGCAGTGCGACGTTGAAGCCGCCGCCCGCGACATTGGCGCGCAGCAGCCTTGCGGCTTCGTTCTGGTCGGGCATCAATTCCGGCGCGGCGTAGGCTGGATCAGGCTCCGCCACCACGGGCCGCGGCGGGATCATCACCGTTTCGAACACGCCTTGCGCCTTCAGCCCCTCGATTACCGTCGACGACACGCCGGCCGCATGGGCAAGGCCGGATCGCGTCCAGGCCAGTCCGCCTTCGGCCGTCTCCAGCACGCGGGCCCGCGCATCCGTCATCCGGTCCGGAACGGCCGCGGTTCGCTGCAATCCCTCGATCCACGGTTCCGGATCGAAGGCCTCCGGCGCCCTCAGCAGCATGCGCGCCACCATGCCCGGCGCCGACAGCGTATACTGCGCCACCCAGTCGACGAAACGGCGCATCGCCCGATCGATCGGCGGACAGTCGAAGACCTGTTCGATCGGGCGCAGCTTTTTCGCGTCGACCGTCTCGACCGCGCCGTCCCACACGATGCCGGCGACCTGGCGGGGGCCGAGCGGCACGCGCACGATCGAGCCCGGCACCACCCGCATGCCGGCGGGCACGGCATAGGTGTAGGGGCGTTCGGCCGGCATCGGCACCAGCACCGGTGCGGCTGCGACAAAGGGCGAATCTTCGATCATGAGGCGTGACCTTGCCCCGACTTTGCTCTAGATCAAAGGGCAACGCTGAACGTGCCTTCCCAAGCACGAGGAAATCGTCAGGAGACCGCCATGAAATTTTTTGCCGACACCGCCGACATCAAGGAAATCCGCGAACTGATTGATCTGGGGCTGCTCGACGGCGTCACCACCAACCCGTCGCTGATTCTCAAATCGGGCGGCAAGATCTCCGAGGTCACCAAGCAAATCTGCGACATCGTCGAAGGTCCGGTTTCGGCCGAGGTCGTAGCCACCGAATACAAGCAGATGATGGCGGAGGCCGAGGTGCTGGCCAAGATCGCGCCGAATGTCGCCATCAAGGTGCCGTTGACGCTGGATGGATTGAAGGCCTGCAAGACGATCCGCACCCAGATGAACCGCATGGTCAATGTCACGCTCTGCTTCTCGGCCAACCAGGCGCTGCTCGCCGCCAAGGCAGGCGCCTCCTTCATCTCGCCCTTCGTCGGCCGCATCGACGATACCGGCTCGGACGGCATGGAAGTGATCCAGGAGATCCGTCAGATCTACGACAATTACGATTTCCAGACCGAGATCCTGACGGCTTCCGTGCGCACCGTGAACCACGTCAAGCAGGCGGCGCTCATCGGCGCCGATATCGTTACCGCGCCGCCCGCGACACTGAAGGCGCTGGTCAACCACCCGCTGACCGACAAGGGTCTTGCCGCCTTCCTCGCCGACTGGGCCAAGACCGGCCAGAAAATCGGCTGAGCGAGCTTATATCCGACACGAAAAAAGGCCGGGCAACCGGCCTTTTTTCGTGCGCTGCGGATCAAGAGGCCGGTCAGTCCGTGCCGTCATCCTCAGCTGCGGTTACCGGCGGGCGCCGGCCCATGATGATCTCGCGCTTGCCGACATGGTTTGGTGCACCGACCAGACCCTCCTTCTCCATGCGCTCGACCAGGGACGCGGCGCGGTTGTAGCCGATGCCGAGGCGACGCTGAATGTAGGACGTCGAACACTTCTTGTCGCGCAACACCACCTTGACCGCCTCGTCATAGCTGGTATCGCCGTCCTCCGCCGCAACGGCGCCCTTGTCGAAGACCGCGCCCTCATCGCCTTCGTCTTCTTCTTCATCCTCGTCGGCCGTCACGGTTTCCAGGTATTCGGGGCGACCCTGCGCCTTCAGATGCGCCACGACATGCTCGACCTCCACGTCGGAGACGAAGGGGCCGTGCACGCGGGCGATGCGCCCGCCGCCCATCATGTGTAGCATGTCGCCCTGGCCGAGCAGCTGCTCGGCGCCCTGCTCGCCAAGGATGGTGCGGCTGTCGATCTTGGAGGTGACCTGGAAAGAAATCCGGGTCGGGAAGTTGGCCTTGATCGTGCCCGTGATGACATCGACCGAGGGGCGCTGCGTCGCCATGATCAGGTGGATGCCGGCCGCGCGCGCCATCTGCGCCAGGCGCTGGATGGCGCCTTCGATCTCCTTGCCGGCGACCATCATCAGGTCGGCCATCTCGTCGACGATGACGACGATGTAAGGCATTGGCGCGAGGTCGATTTCCTGCTGCTCGAAGAGCGGCTCGCCGGTGCCTTTTTCGAAGCCCGCCTGCACGGTCATGACGACCGTCTCGCCGTTTTCGCGGGCTTGGGCGGCGCGCTGATTGTAGCCGTCGATATTGCGCACGCCGAGCCTCGCCATCTTGCGATACCGGTCCTCCATCTCCCGCACCGCCCATTTGAGCGCGGTGACGGCCTTTTTTGGATCCGTGACGACGGGCGTCAGAAGATGCGGGATGCCGTCATAGACAGAGAGTTCGAGCATCTTGGGATCGACCATGATCAGCCGGCATTCCTCCGGCTTCAGCCGGTAGAGCAGCGACAGGATCATCGTGTTGATGGCAACCGACTTGCCGGAACCGGTGGTGCCGGCAACGAGCAAGTGGGGCATCTTCGCCAGCTCGGCGATGACAGGCTCACCGCCGATCGTCTTGCCGAGGCAGAGCGCCAGCTTGCAGCCGGTCTTGCGGAAGCCCTCCGATTCGATCAGCTCGCGGAAATAGACGGTCTCGCGCGCCTCGTTCGGAAGCTCGATGCCGATGACGTTGCGGCCCGGCACGACGGCGACGCGCGCCGAGATCGCCGACATGGAGCGGGCGATGTCATCGGCGAGACCGATGACGCGAGAGGATTTCACACCCGGCGCCGGTTCGAATTCATAGAGCGTGACCACCGGGCCGGGCCGAACATGGATGATCTCGCCGCGCACGCCGAAATCCTCGAGCACGCTTTCCAGAAGATCGGCATTCTGCTCGAGCCGCTCCTGCGACATGTAGAAGCCTTGTCCCTCCGGCGGCTGCTGCAACAGTTCTTCCGAGGGGAGTTCGTACGTCTCGCCCGTCGCGGTCGGCACGATCCTGCCGACCAGTGGTGCTCGCGACGATGCGCGCGCGGCCGGAGCCGGTACGGCTTGCTCCAAACTTTGCGTGACCAGTGCCGGAACGGCATTGCTTGCGACGGCGGGAATTGCGGCCGGAGCCCGGGCTTGCTGCGGCACGCGGTTCGCCGCCGGCTGAACCGCGGCCTGGTTGGAGTTGGCCGGACGGACATCCGGCGCGGCGGACGGAGCTGGCGACCCCGGAAGGCATTCGATGACACGGAACAACGCGGTCGGATCGGCCGTTGGCGCGTGGCGGTTGTCGATCCGCTCGGTGACCACAGGCGCGGTCGTGCGTGCAACCGGAACGGCCCGCGGCGCGGGTGACGGGCCCTCGACCAAATAGGGCGCCATGACCTCGAAAAAGACGTGATCCGACAGATAGGGCCAGCGCACATTTTCGCGGCTCGGCGTCTTGACCGGGGCTGTCGCTGCTTGGGCGGACGCTGCCGGTGCGGATGCCCGCGCCGCCGCAGTCATCCTGTGGCCCGCAGGCGTAGCGGCGGCCCGCGCCTTTTCGCCGGCATGCCCTGACGGAACCGGCGCCGGGGCCGGTTGCACCACGGCTCTGTTGCCGACGGGCGGCCTGGCGGCGCCCGAAGAAAGGTTTCGGCTTGGTATTGGCGCCGATGAAGACGTCCCAGCCGCGGTGGATTGGCCAGGTGCCTGCGGTGCTGGTGATTCGCTTTGCTCGACGGCAATCGCCTGGTCCCGCGGACGGCGCGTGCTGGCTTCATAGTCCGGCGTGCGCGTAAACCGCACATTGGGCGCCAGGAAGAAATAGTCTTGCCAGGCAGGGCTTTCGTTGCCGCCGAGATCGACAGGGGATGGGGAAGGGCCGGCTCCTGCTGCTCTTGCCCGCTGGCTGTCCGCCTTGTTGTCCACACCCGTGAAACGCTTCACCCCGGGGTCATCGGGCGACGCTGCCTTCAATGAACTGACCCGAGGAAAACGCTTGGATTCCATGCTCAAGACTCACGCTGAAATGTCTGCTGAGCAATAGAGA
The DNA here is from genome assembly GCF_006442685.1 of Mesorhizobium sp. B2-4-7. Taxonomy (NCBI): domain Bacteria; kingdom Pseudomonadati; phylum Pseudomonadota; class Alphaproteobacteria; order Hyphomicrobiales; family Phyllobacteriaceae; genus Mesorhizobium; species Mesorhizobium sp. B2-4-7. Next base: position 40,217 of record NZ_VFVH01000013.1, on the reverse strand, counting down.
GCGAGTGGTTAACAGTTGCTTCCCGTCGGCCCCCCAAGAGCGGCGAAGCGTGACTTTCACAGCGGTGTCGGACGATCGGATCCGTGCGGCCGATCGTCATCCCACGATCGTCAACACACCCGCGCGCTTCGGCTAAAGGCGAACGGAGAACCGGCTCCGGAGCCGTGGCAAAGGCGGCCTTCAGGCACCAGATTGTTATGCCACCGTGAAACGGAGAGCGGCGCTAACCAGTCGTCTTGCCGTGCCGTGCCAGATCCTGGGCGATGGACAGTTGCAGCGCGTTGGCAAGCTCGCGCGCGGCGCGGTTCTCGGCATCAATCTGTGCCCGGTACGCGGCGAATTCCTGGCGCGGCCTGTCGAAGGACGAAGTGATCGCCCGCCTGCCGGTCGCGATCACCGCGCCGGTTTTGGCATCGGTCAGCGTGTAGCCGGCGGTCAGCGTCACCGAACCCGCGGTCGGCTCGTCCTGGTCGGTTCCGACCTGCACGAGCGCCGAGGATTCAACGGCTTCGGTCACGCCGAGATCGAGCGAGTAGGCCGGCGAGGCCGGTTCGCCGGCGCCGCGCCCAAATCCGAAGATCAGGTTGTTGCGCACCTGCTGGCCGTAACGCGTCCTGACGGGTTTGATAGCGATCGATGCCAGTTCGGCATTGGCGCTTGAGCCGGTCGACAGCGGCGCGCTCGAGTAGAGCGGCCGCACCTGGCACGCCGAAACCAGCGCAAGCGAGCCGACAAGGCCGGCAAGCGCGGCACGGCGCAGCAAACGGCTCAGCTCTGTCTTCTCCCGATCAGGCAACGACATTGACGATCCTCTGCGGCACGATGATCACCTTGCGCGGAGCCTTGCCTTCGAGCGCCTTCTGCACGAAGTCGAGAGCGAGCACGGCTTTTTCGACCGCACCTTGGTCCGCGTCGCGGGCAATTGTCAAATCCCCGCGCTTCTTGCCGTTGACCTGAACCGGATAGGTGACCTCATTGTCGACGACCAGCGCCGGATCGAAGATCGGCCACGGCCGTTCGGCGACGAGATCGGCACCGCCGAGCGCCTCCCAGCATTCCTCGGCCAGATGCGGCATGATCGGCGCGATCAGGTGCACGAGCACCTCCACGGCCTCCCGGCAGGCGCCTTTGAGCGCGGCATCGGCCTTGCCTTCGGCCACGTCATTGAGCGGCGTGGTCAGCACGTTGGCGAGCTCATAGATGCGGGCGATGGCGCGGTTGAATGCGAGTTTCTCGATGTCTTCGCCGACCGCTTTCAGGATCTTGTGCGTGGCCTTGGAAACCGCCCCGGCTTCACCGCCACCGCCCGCTATGGGTGCGATGCCGGCCAGCGATTCGGCCGCGGTCGAGACCAGGCGCCAGATGCGCTGCATGAAGCGATGCGCGCCGGCGGCGCCATCGTCGGTCCATTCGACGTCGCGTTCGGGCGGCGAATCCGACAGCATGAACCAGCGCGCGGTGTCGGCGCCGTAGCCGTCGGTGATGTCTTCCGGGCTGACCGTGTTCTTCTTCGACTTCGACATCTTTTCCAGGGAGCCGATCTCCGCCGTCTCGCCCGTGGCGATCTCGACGGCGCGGCGCTTGCCGCCGACGTCCTCCAGCCGCACCTCGGTGGGCGCCAGCCAGCGGCCGTTCGATGCCGATCCCACGCGATAGGTCTCGTGCACCACCATGCCTTGCGTGAACAGGCCCTTGAACGGCTCGGCTAGGTCGAGATGGCCGGTCTCGCGCATGGCCCGGGTGAAGAAGCGCGAATAGAGCAGATGCAGGATCGCGTGCTCGATGCCGCCAATATACTGGTCGACGGCCAGCCACTCGTTCGCCGCCTTCGGGTCGGTCGGCTCGTTCGCCCAGGGCGCGGTGAAGCGGGCGAAATACCAGGACGAATCGACGAACGTGTCCATCGTGTCGGTTTCGCGCCGCGCATCCTTGCCGCATTGCGGGCATTTGACATGCCGCCAGGTCGGGTGGCGGTCCAGCGGGTTGCCTGGGCGGTCGAACTCGACATCGTCGGGCAGCTTCACCGGCAGGTCTGCCTTCGGCACCGGCACCACGCCGCAATCCTCGCAATGGATCATCGGGATCGGGCAGCCCCAGTAGCGCTGGCGCGAAATGCCCCAGTCGCGCAGGCGGAAGTTGACCTTGCGCTCGGCCATCGGCCGGTTGCCGATCGTCTTCTGCTCCAGCAGCTTCGCCACCTCGTCGAACGCCCGCTCCGGCTTCATGCCATCGAGGAAGCGCGAATTGATCATCACGCCGTCGTCGACATAGGCTTCCTCGATGACCTGGAAGGTCTTGGGATCAGCCCCTTCCGGCATCACCACCGGGATCACCGGCAGGCCGTATTTGTTGGCGAAGTCGAGGTCGCGCTGGTCGCCGGACGGGCAGCCGAAGATGGCGCCGGTGCCGTAGTCCATCAGCACGAAATTGGCGACGTAGACCGGCAGCGTCCAGTTCTCGTCGAACGGATGCACGACACGGATGCCGGTGTCGAAGCCCTTCTTCTCGGCCGTCTCCAGCGCCGCCACCGAAGTGCCCATATGGCGGACTTCGTCGATGAAGCTCGCCAGCGCCGGATTGGTCTCGGCGGCCTTCCTGGCCAGCGGATGGTCGGCGGCGACCGCCATGAAGGAGGCGCCGAAGATGGTGTCGGGCCTGGTCGTATAGACTTCCAGCTCCTGCTCGCCGGCGACGGGAGCCGCCAGCGGCCAGCGGATCAGCAGACCTTCCGAACGGCCGATCCAATTGTGCTGCATCAGCTTGACCTTCTCGGGCCATTCGTCGAGGCGATCGAGCGAATCCAGGAGATCCTGCGCAAAATCGGTTATCCTGAAGAACCATTGCGTCAGCTCGCGTTGTTCGACCAGCGCGCCCGAGCGCCAGCCGCGCCCGTCGATGACCTGCTCGTTGGCGAGCACCGTCATGTCCTCCGGATCCCAATTGACCTTCGAGGATTTGCGCGTCACCAGGCCTTTCTCGACAAAGTCGAGGAACAGCATCTGCTGGCGGTGGTAGTAGTCGACATCGCAGGTCGCGAATTCGCGCGCCCAGTCCAGCGACAGGCCCATGACCTTGAGCTGCTCGCGCATGGTGGCGATGTTCTGGTAGGTCCATTCCTTGGGATGGACCTTGTTCTGCATCGCCGCGTTCTCGGCCGGCATGCCGAAGGCGTCCCAGCCCATCGGATGCAGCACGTTGAAACCCTTGGCCCGCTTGTAGCGCGCCACCACATCGCCCATCGTGTAGTTGCGCGTATGCCCGATATGGATGCGTCCCGATGGATAGGGGAACATCTCCAGCACGTAGTATTTCGGGCGCGGATCATCGTTGTGCGCCTCGAACAGCTTCCTGTCGGCCCAGGCCTTCTGCCATTTGGGCTCTGACGCGCGCGGATTGTATCGTTCGGTTGCCATGGGACGTTTTTCACTTAAAAGCATGCGGACTGCGGGCGACAGCTCGGCAGTCCATTGGATGTGGTCCGGGTGTTCACCATGGTTTGGCAAACCCGTCAACCATATGGGTATCGCGTCTGGAAAAAACGCGGTCAAAACAGCGGGATTTGGACATGGGCGACGCCGTTCAGCAGTTTTTAGCGGTCAAGGCGAAGATCGCCGCCGCCGAGCGCGAAGCCCGGCGCGACGCTGGCGCGGTGACGCTGGTCGCGGTTTCCAAGACCTTTGACGCCGCCGACATCAGGCCCGTCATCGAGGCAGGCCAGCGCGTCTTCGGCGAGAACCGGGTGCAGGAAGCGCAGGGCAAGTGGCCAGCGCTGAAAGAGGCTTTCCCCGATGTCGAACTGCATCTGATCGGCCCGCTGCAATCGAACAAGGCCAGGGAAGCCGTGGCGCTGTTCGACGTCATCGAGACGGTCGATCGTGAGAAGATTTCCGCCGAACTCGCCAGGGAGATCGCCCGGCAAGGCCGGGCACCGAAACTCTACGTCCAGGTCAACACCGGCTCCGAGCCGCAGAAGGCCGGCATCGAGCCGCGCGAGGCCGTGACCTTCGTCGCCCGCTGCCGCGATGTCCACGGCCTCGCCATCGAAGGCCTGATGTGCATTCCGCCGGCGGACGAGAACCCCGGCCCGCATTTCGCCCTGCTGGAAAAATTGGCGCGGGAGGCAGGCGTCGCCAAACTGTCGATGGGCATGTCCGGCGATTACGAGACGGCCATCGCCTTCGGCGCCACCAGTGTCAGGGTCGGTTCGGCGATCTTCGGCAGTCGATAAAACCGTCCGCCCTGGGTTGGCCCTGTCGTCTGTGAGTTCTAAGCCTATGATACACAGACGGACTGAACACATTTTGCGAGTTAGGCGAGGAGTAGTCTTCTTGAGCTGGCAGCTGCGGGACGCAAGAAACAACCTCTCGAAGCTGGTAAGACAGTCGCGCGAAAAAGGGCCGCAAACCATTACGGTGCGAGGGCAGCCATCTGCCGTGGTGCTAGCGGTTGAGGACTACGAACGGTGGGTTGGCGCAAAGCCCTCCCTTGCGCAATATCTTCTCTCCGGCCCCGTCTGGGATGACGAGTTTGTCGAGGAGGTCAATCGCCGCCCGAACACAATGATCCGAGCGGTCCATCTCTGACAAGTTTCTGTCACCGGCAAGATGGTCCAGTTCTACCGGCTGATTACGCCAGCGCTGGAAACGAAACGTACCGTTCCTATTTGATCTGTGTCATCACAAATCTTTGGAGCCTTCGCCATGCGTTACAACCAGCTTGGAAATACCGGCCTGTTCGTCTCCGAACTCTGCCTCGGCACCATGACCTTCGGCGCCGCCGGCCAGAATGCCCAATGGGGCCTGATCGCCAGCCTCGACCAGAAAGGCGTCAACGAGATCGTCGGCCGCTCGCTCGCCGCCGGGGTCAATTTCTTCGACACGGCCGATGTCTATTCCTTCGGCGAATCCGAGCGCCTGCTTGGCCAGTCGCTCAGGGATCTCGGCGTTGACAGGTCGAGCGTGGTCATCGCCACCAAGGTTCACGGCGCCATGGGCGAGGGCCCGAACCAGCGCGGCTCCTCGCGCGGCCACATCATGGATTCGGTCGATGCCAGCCTCGAGCGGCTGCAGCTCGATCACATCGATCTCTATCAGCTGCACGGAACCGACGCGGTGACGCCGATCGACGAAACGCTGCGGGCACTGGACGATCTCGTTGCCAGCGGCAAGGTCCGCTATGTCGGCGTATCCAACTGGCAGGCCTGGCGCATCGCCAAGGCGCTTGGCATAGCCGACCGCAAGGGCTTTGCCCGCTTCGAGACCATCCAGTCCTATTACTCGATCGCCGGTCGTGATCTCGAGCGCGAGATCGTGCCGCTGATCAACGAGGAGAAGCTCGGCCTGATGGTCTGGTCGCCAATGGCCGGCGGACTGCTGTCCGGCAAATACGGCCCTGGTGCGCCCGGCAATGGCGAGGGCCGCCGCGCCTCCTTCAACTTCCCACCGGTCAACGAGGACCGCGCCTGGGCGGCGGTCGCGGTCATGCGCGAGATCGCCAAAAAGCATGACGTCAGCGTCGCTACCGTGGCACTAGGTTATGTCCTGGCCAAGCCCTTCGTGATGAGCGTGATCATCGGCGCCAGCCGCATGGATCAGCTCGAACAGAACCTTGCCGCCACGAACCTCAAACTTGATACCGATGATCTCGCCAGACTGGACGAGGTGAGCGCGCTGCCGGCCGAATATCCCGGCTGGATGCTGGAGCGGCAGGCCGCCGGCCGGCGTCCGGCGCCGTTCGTGCCGAAGGCCTGATCGCTTTTCTAGCCTGCTTCGAAGCCGCGTGCCTTAGGTACGCGGCTTCTCAGTTAGAGCAATTCCAAGAAAAGTGTGTGCGGTTTTCTGTCCAGAATTGCGTCAAAACAAAGAGTTAGAGCGGTTCGCCGTTTCCATGAAACGGTGAACTGCTCTAGAGGCGAACGGCCTCCGAGAGAAAATCGAGAAAAGCCCGCACCCGCGCAGGCAGATGCTTGCCCTGGCCGACATAGACGGCATGGGTGGCCTCCTCGTCGCCTGGGTTGAATTCCTCCAGCAACGGGACGAATGCCCCCGCGTCCATGTCCGGCTGGACATGCCAGCGCGCCAGCCGAGCGATTCCGCCTCCCGCCAGTGCGATCCGCCGCATCGCCTCGCCGTCGGTCAGCGTTGCGTTTCCGACAACCGGGACGATGACCGGCGCACCTGCCGCATCGACAAAAGGCCAGCCGTCTATATGCCGCGCAAAGCCGAAGGCCAGCATATTGTGACGCCCGAGATCGGCCAGCGTGCGCGGCGTCCCATGCGCTTCGACATAGGAGGGTGCCGCGACCAGCACCATCCGGCTCTGCCCCAGTTTGCGCGCTACCAGCCGTGACTCGCGCAAGGGCCCGGCGCGTATCGCCACATCGGCGCGCTCCTCCAGAAGGTCGATCACGCTGTCTGTCAGCACGGCGTCGACGGAAATCTCGGGATAACGCTCCAGAAACCGAGGCAGCAGCGACATCAGCCGGTGGTGGCCGAACGGCACGTAGCTGTTGACCCTCAACCGGCCGCGCGGCGCCGCCCCGGCGGCCGCCTCGCGCTCGGCCGCGTCCATGTCGGCGAGGATGCGCATGCCGCTGTCGTAGAAAGCAGTGCCTTCCGGCGTCAGTTGCAGCTTGCGCGTCGAGCGGGTGACCAGCCGCGCGCCGAGCCTGGCCTCCAGCCGCGCGATCAATTTGCTCACCGCGGACGGGGTCATGCCGCAAGGCACGTGCCGCCGCCGAAAAGCTGCCCGCCTCGACGACGCGCACAAACACTTCGATCTCGCCGGAACGATTGATGTCGGATCGCGCCATCTGTGAATCTATTTCACAGAAAGTATGCCTGGAGCAAGTCTGGTTCACATCGCATGGCCACACGATCTTCCCGGTCGGGGCGCGGCCTGGACAGGGCGCCCGTCACCGCCGAAGTGGAAACATCATGCCTCTCGCTCTCTATGCTCTCGCCGCCGGCGCCTTCGGCATCGGCGTCACCGAATTCGTCATCATGGGCCTGCTCATCGACGTCAGCAAAGATCTCGGCGTCTCGATCTCGGCCGCCGGCCAACTGATTTCCGGCTATGCGCTGGGCGTCGTCATCGGAGCACCTCTGCTGACGATCGCCACCGGCAACTGGCCGCGCAAGACGGTGCTTCTGGCGCTGATGGCGATCTTCACCATTGGCAACCTGGCCTGTGCGCTGGCGCCTGATTATTGGACATTGATGGGCGCGCGCGTCATCACCGCCTTTGCCCATGGCACCTTCTTCGGCGTTGGCTCGGTGGTCGCCACCGGACTCGTCGCTCCCAACAAGAAGGCGTCGGCGATCGCGCTCATGTTCACCGGCCTGACCATCGCCAACATTCTCGGCGTTCCCTTCGGCACCTGGCTCGGCCAGGCTTTCGGCTGGCGCGCCACCTTCTGGGCGGTGACCGCGGTCGGTCTCGCGGCCTTTGCCGTCATCCTGGCACTGGTGCCGCGCAGCCAAGCAACTCCCGTGAAGAGCGACCTGCGCGCCGATCTCGCCGTGCTGCGCCGCACGCCCGTCCTGCTCGGCTTCGCCACCACCGTTCTCGGCTATGCCGGCGTCTTCGCCGTCTTCACCTACATCGCCCCGTTGCTGACCGAGATCAGCGGCTTCAAGGAAGCGGCCGTTTCGCCGATCCTGCTCGTCTTCGGCGGCGGCCTCATCGCCGGCAATATCGCCGGCGGCAAGATCGCCGACCGCTGGCTGGTGCCGGCGGTGCTCGGCAGTCTTGTGGTGCTCGCCCTGGTTCTGGCGACCATGAGCTTTGCTATCCACAGCCAGGTGTTGGCCGTGATCTATGTCGGCCTGCTGGGCGCCGCCGCCTTCGCCACCGTGGCGCCTTTGCAGATGTGGGTGCTGGAAAAGGCCCAAGGTGCTGGCCAGAGCCTCGCCTCGTCCTTCAACATCGCCGCCTTCAACCTCGGCAACGCGGCCGGCGCTTGGCTCGGCGGCGCGGTCATTGCCCAAGGTCTTGGCCTGGGTTCGCTCACCTGGGTCGCCGCGCTGCTGCCGGTCGCGGCACTCGCCGTGGCGGGACTGGCCCTGCGTCTCGACCGCGGCACCGCGCTCGGCGCGCCCGTCTGCGTTCGGTCGTGAAGCTCGCCGGCAAAGCCGGATCGATTCGACTTCTTTCAAAATCACAAGGAGTAAGAAAATGGACTATCGAAATCTTGGCGCATCGGGCCTGAAGGTGCCGGTGCTCTCGTTCGGAGCGGGAACCTTCGGCGGTTCCGGCCCGCTGTTCGGCGCATGGGGCAACAGCGACGCCAGGGAAGCGCGGCGGCTGGTCGACATTTGCCTCGAGGCCGGCGTCAATCTGTTCGACACCGCCGATGTCTATTCGAACGGCGCCTCGGAAGAGGTGCTCGGCGAGGCGATCAAGGGCCGGCGCGATGCCGTGCTGATCTCGACCAAGACCTCGCTGCCGATGGGCGACGGGCCGGCCGACTATGGTTCCTCGCGTTCGCGGCTGATCAAGGCCGTCGACGCCGCGCTGAAGCGGCTCGGCACCGATTACATCGACCTGTTGCAACTGCACGCCTTCGATGCCGGCACGCCGATCGAGGAAGTGCTATCGACGCTGGACGGCCTCGTGCGCGCCGGCAAATTGCGCTATGTCGGGGTCTCCAATTTCTCCGGCTGGCAGGTGATGAAATCGCTCGGGCTGGCCGACAGGCACGGCTATCCGCGCTATGTCGCGCATCAGGTCTACTATTCGCTGGTCGGCCGCGACTATGAATGGGAGCTGATGCCGCTCGGCCTCGACCAGGGCGTCGGCGCGCTGGTCTGGAGCCCGCTCGGCTGGGGCCGCCTGACCGGCAAGATCCGTCGCGGCCAGCCATTGCCCGACAAAAGCCGGCTGCACGACACCGCGAGCTTCGGACCGCCGGTCGAGGACGAGCATCTCTACCGGGTCATGGAGGCCCTCGATGCGGTGGCGCAGGAGACAGGCAGGACCGTGCCGCAGATCGCCATCAATTGGCTGTTGCAGCGCCCGACCGTGTCGTCCGTCATCATCGGCGCCCGCAACGAGGAGCAGTTGCGCCAGAACCTCGGCGCCGTCGGCTGGACGTTGACGCCGGAGCAGATCGGGAAGCTCGATGCGGCAAGCGAGGTCACCGCGCCCTACCCTTATTTTCCCTACCGCCGCCAGGAGGCCTTCGCCCGGCTGAGCCCGCCGGCGGTTTGAGCGTGTCCGACCGCTAGAGCCGAAGGTTAGCGGGGCAGCGCCCGCCTCTGTCCTGCCGGACATCTCCCCCACGGGGGGAGATTGGATGTCACCTCGGCTTTCGCCAATTTCCAACGTGAAGGGATGGCGCTGTTAGCAAAGCTGCCGATCTCCCCCCTCGTGGGGGAGATGTCCGGCAGGACAGAGGGGGGCGCCGTAGAGTGCCGACCTTACGGCCTCGAAGCAGCGGCCCCTAATGCAGCACGAATTCGCCGTCGACCTTGCGCCACTCGTTGGGCGCGATGAGCTTCTGGTGCGTGTAGCTGACCGAATGCAGCGGCCCCTCGAGCTTGGTCTTCCAGAACTCGATGAAGCGGATCAGCACCGGAAACTTCGGCGCGATGTCGTAGTCCTGCCATATGAAGCTCTGCAACAGATGCGGATGGTCTGGGAAATGATAAAGGATATTGGCCGTAGTCAGGCCATAGCCCCGCAGCATCAGGTCCATTTCAAGCTGGTCGCGCATTTTTGCTCCCCGGGTTGATTCTCCTTCCTCCCAACAATGGATTGTGCGCGCGGTTGCTTAACCGTCTATTGATTTTTTCTTGATCGAAACCGGCTTTAGCACGCGAAAACATGAAGTTAGCAGCGGTCCGGTGCAAGTGCTGACAGCAGCCGCGGACCCATGTGCGGCATCCCGCCGCGCAAACCCAACGTCTAATGTTGCCGTCATCGCGGAACTGTTAATAATGCGCGCGAATTCGCGGCCGCGTCGCCGCGATCCCGCTGGCGGTTCAAGCCGGCGTTAGTTTCGGGAGGAAAAGCAGGAAATGTCCGAGGTTCATGTCCACCGCGTTCAGCCGGCCTGGAAGAAGAATGCGCTGATCGACAACGACACCTATCTCAAATGGTACGCCGACAGCGTGAAGAATCCGGACAGGTTCTGGAGCAAGCACGGCAAGTGCATCGACTGGTTCAAACCCTTCTCCAAGGTCAGGAACGCCTCCTTCGACGGCAAGGTCTCCATCAAATGGTTCGAGGACGGCCAGACCAATGTTTCCTACAACTGCATCGACCGCCACCTGAAGAAGCGCGGCGACCAGACCGCCATCATCTGGGAAGGCGACAACCCCTACGACGACCGCAAGATCACCTACAATGAGCTCTATGCGCATGTCTGCCGCTTCGCCAACGTGCTGAAGAAGCACGGCGTCAAGAAGGGCGACCGCGTCACCCTCTATATGCCCATGATCCCGGAAGCGGCCTATGCGATGCTCGCCTGCACGCGTATCGGCGCCATCCACTCGGTCGTCTTCGGCGGCTTTTCGCCCGACGCGCTCGCCGGCCGCATCGACGATTGCAAGTCAACCATCGTCATCACCGCTGACGAGGGCCTGCGCGGCGGCAAGCCGATCCCGTTGAAGGAGAACACCGACAAGGCAATCGAGATCGCGGCAAAAGCCGGTACCAGGGTCGAAAAGGTAGTGGTGGTCCGCCGCACCGGCGGCAAGATCGGCTGGGCGCCGGGCCGCGACGTCTGGTACCACGAAGAGGCCGCGACCGTTAAGGCTGAGTGCAAGCCGGAGAAGATGAAGGCGGAGGATCCGCTGTTCATCCTCTATACATCGGGTTCGACCGGCAAGCCGAAAGGCGTGCTGCACACCACGGCGGGTTATCTCGTATACGTCTCGATGACGCACCAATATGTCTTCGACTATCATGATGGCGACATCTACTGGTGCACCGCCGATGTCGGCTGGGTCACCGGCCACAGCTACATCGTCTACGGGCCGCTCGCCAACGGCGCCACCACGCTGATGTTCGAGGGCGTACCCAACTACCCCTCGCAGTCGCGCTTCTGGGAAGTCATCGACAAGCACCAGGTCAACATCTTCTACACCGCGCCGACGGCGCTGCGCGCCCTGATGGGCGCCGGCGACAACCACGTGAAAAAGGCGTCGCGCAAATCGCTGCGCGTGCTGGGCTCGGTCGGCGAACCGATCAATCCGGAGGCATGGGAGTGGTATTTCAACGTCGTCGGCAACGCCAAGGTGCCGATCGTCGACACCTGGTGGCAGACCGAGACCGGCGGCATCATGATCACGCCGCTGCCGGGCGCCACCGACCTCAAGGCTGGCTCGGCCACGCGGCCCTTCTTCGGTGTCAAGCCGCAACTGGTCGACGGCGAGGGCAAGGTGCTTGAAGGAGCCGCCGACGGCAATCTGTGCATCACCGAGTCATGGCCCGGCCAGATGCGCACCGTCTATGGCGATCACGACCGCTTCGTGCAGACCTATTTTTCGACCTACAAGGGCAAGTACTTCACCGGCGACGGCTGCCGCCGCGATGCCGACGGCTATTACTGGATCACCGGCCGCGTCGACGACGTCATCAACGTCTCCGGCCACCGCATGGGCACGGCCGAGGTCGAATCCGCATTGGTCAGCCATGACAAGGTTTCGGAAGCCGCCGTCGTCGGTTATCCCCACGACATCAAGGGCCAGGGCATCTACTGCTACGTCACGCTGATGGCCGGCGAGACGCCGAGCGAGGACTTGCGCAAGGAGCTCCTCGCCCATGTCCGCAAGGAGATCGGCGCCATTGCCACGCCCGACAAGATCCAGTTCGCACCCGGCCTGCCCAAGACCCGCTCGGGCAAGATCATGCGGCGCATCCTGCGCAAGATTGCCGAGGACGATTTCGGCGCCCTTGGCGATACCTCGACGCTCGCCGATCCGGCCGTCGTCGACGACCTCGTCGCCAACCGCCAGAACAAGAAAGGCTGACACCGGCCATGGCAGCGATAGGCAGCGTTGCCGAACTCTGGCGCTATCCGGCGAGTTCGCTCGCCGGCGAACGCCTGGAGACGATCGCGGTCGGCACCGAGAGCATCGAGGGCGACCGCATGTTCGGCCTGGTCGATGCCTCCGACAATGAGATCGCCCGGCCCGATCGCGAGCCGAAGTGGCACAAGGTGCCGCGCATCCGCACCCGGCTGACGGGCGACCGCGGGCTCGAGATCGCGATTCCCGGCGCGGATTGGCTGGCAGCGCCCGGCGCCGAAAGCGATCGTGCCGTTTCCGACTATCTAGGCTTTCCGGCCTCGATCCGTCCGGTCGGCCTGGAGAACGCCCCGCCGGCCTATACCGGCCCGTTGACCGAGGCGCGCTACCGCAAGGCGCCGATCCATCTGTTGACCACCGCCTCCCTGGCGCGCCTGAAGGCGCTGCATCCGCAAGGCACTCCCGACCCACGCCGCTTCCGTCCCAACATCGTCATCGACATGGCGGCGGTCGAAGGCTCTTTCCCCGAAACCGAATGGATCGGCAGGAAGCTCGCCGTCGGCGACCTGCTGTTGACCATCTCCGAGCCGTGCCGCCGCTGCGGCTTCACCATCATCGCCCAGGACGGTTTCGACGACGATCCGGCGATCCTGCGCAATCTGGTGCGTCATAACGCGCACAATCTCGGCGTCTACTGCACCGTCGACCGCGCCGCCAGCGTCAAGGTCGGCGACGGGATGCGATTCGCCTGAATTACCGGTAGAGGTCCGCCCGCGTCGGCGGCAGGCCGCTCGGGCCCCGCGTCCGCTTGGTGGCGACCGTCTGGAAAATCTGCGCCGAGGCGCGATCGAAAGCGATCGAACAGCTGGCCAGGTAAAGCAGCCACAGCCGCGCCTTGGCTTCTCCCACTTCGGCGATGGCCTCGTCGAAGCGCGCATGCAGGCGCTCTGCCCACAGCCGGCAGGTGCGGGCGTAGTGCTCGCGTAGATTCTCGACGTCGTGGACGAGGAAGCCGTGTGCTTCCAGATTGCCGCACGTCATGCCGATCGTGTCGATCTCGCCACCCGGGAAGATGTATTTGATCAGCGCCTTGTATTCCGAGCCCTTGCGCAAGGTCTTCTTCATGCTGCCCTTACTGCGCCTGGTGATGGCATGATGCAGATAGATGCCGCCCGGCTTGAGCAGGCGATGGACGGTCGAGAAGTAGGCGGCGTGGTTGGCCAGCCCCAGATGCTCGAACATGCCGATCGAGGATATCTTGTCGAAACTTCCGGTGAGCTCGGCATAGGATTTTATCTCGATTGTGATCCGGTCCTCCAGCCCCTCGGCCCGAATGCGTTCGCGGGCGAGTCCGGTCTGGGCCTCCGACAACGAGACGCCATGGCCGACGACGCCATGATGCTTCACCGCATGGATCAGCATCGCGCCCCAGCCGCAGCCGATATCGAGCAGGCGGTCGCCAGGCTTCAGCCGGAGCTTGCGGCAGATATGCTCGAGCTTGTCGGCCTGGGCCTGGTCGATGTCATTGGCGAAATCCTTGAAATACCCGCAGCTGTAGACCATGCGCTCGTCGAGGAAGAGCCGGTAGAAGGCGTTCGATATGTCGTAATGATGCTGGATCGCCTGCTTGTTGGAGCCGCTGACAAAGGGATTTTGCCCGGCGAGATCGGCGCGTTGCGTCATCTGCCTTCGCGAGAACAGCACGGCCGGCAGGTCGCGCATGATCGCGAGCTTCGGCAGCGCCTTGAACCGCAGCTTGCCTCGTGAAGGCAGCGCGTAGAGGTCAAACAGCGACCCCTCCTCCACATCGACCGCCTTGGAAATCCACATCTCGACCAGCGTCGAGAAATTTGGCCGGCGGGCCAGTTGCCAGACGATGTCCTGGTCGTTGATGGCAAGCACCGGGCCGCCGGCCGGACCGATGCGCTCGCCGGTCCAAAGCCTGACGGCAAAGCCCGGCTTCAGCGCCTGGACGACCGTGCGAACGATGCGTGCTGCTCTTTCGGTAGCGTCCATGCCGTCCCCCACTACATTCGGTAGGCCGATCTTGTCCGCTTGAACCCCTGGCCGCAACCCGATTGCACGAAAGGACGCGGCCAAACCGGGAAAACGTCTTTTTCCATCCGGCGTCTTGTCTTTTGCTGCAACGCACCCCATCATCAGTGCGTGTTCAACAAACTGAAAGGAGGTGATCCGATGTCGAGTGATTTCGTTTTCCAGAACGTGGCCTCAGCGGATTGCACTTTCGGGAAGCAGTCTTCCCGTTAAGGCGCGAGATGCGCGGCGGGCGACCCCTCGGGTTGCCGCCAGGAGCCGCGCCATGGACGGAAACACGGAAGGCCGCCGGCTTCGAAAGAAGCGGCGGCCTTTTCCTTGTGCGGCTTACTGCGTCAGCGCGACCTTTTCGGTGTTGCGGATGATTTCCTGAAAGGCGGCGTCCAATTCCACCCCGGTCGACACTTCGAAATAATGTTTTTGAGCGGTGGAGGCATCTTTCGACGAACAGTCCTTCAGCACCGCCTTTGCCTGATCCCGCTCGGTTGCCGACATGTCCTTGTTGTTCAGGTCGAAGCCGATGGTGAAAATCTCGATGCCGTCATTTTTCATGTTGCCGCACAGCGTTTCGGCGTTGCCGCGCGCAAGATTGCCCTGGCTGTTGTAGCGGCCCCCGGTACCGGCGAAGGCGGTATTGAACTGGCCATCGGTCATCAGGATCGCGACCTTGGCGATCTTCTTCGCGTTGACGTCCGAGGCGCCGTTGCCGAGGCCGGCATTCTTGATCGCTGCGCGCCATTGCGGCGACAGCATATAGTAGGTCCACTGAATGGCGATCGCGCCGGCGGTATAACCGTCAGCCTGGAAGTCGTCGATCGAACCAAGCAATGCGCCGGAATCGGCGGTCAGCGGGATCACTTCCGCATCGGGACACTTGTTCATTCCGCCGCCATCGAGATGATCATCCCGGTTGACCAGGGCATAGTACTTCTTGCCGTTCTTATCCATGCGAACAGCATCTGGGCCGTCGGCGCTTAAATCCGCATCGCCATTTTTGTCCTTGCGCTCCGTGGCGCAATTATCGGGGCGTGGCATCGCCGCGCCGACAATGGAGATGTAGTCGCTGAAGGACGGCAGCAAATTTTTGCCCGTCTTGGCGACGAGAAGCGAACTGCCGGCGACGGGTGGCAGCTCAGAGCTCCCTGGCTTCTCGGCATAGACGTTTTCGGCCAGCTTGCCGGCGTTCACGCCGGATGCGTAAGGCACAATCGCGACGCGGATGCGGGGGTTCTTCGGATCCTGGTTCCGGAGCATCGTCCGAACGGCGTTTTTCGCTGCTGCTTTCAGATCGCCGATCTTGTCGACCTTGCCCCGCTTCGCCATCGAGCCTGTTATGTCGAGCATCATGGCCACCTCGATCTGCTTGTCCGAATAGAGCGCTGTCGTCGAGGCGGGAACGCGCTGCATGTCGCGCGTGCCGAACAGCGGGAAATAGAAGGCGACGTCGGCATGGGCCTCCGCCTGCACCGTCCTGGCGGTCCTGTCGACCGTCAGCCTGTCGAGCACGATCTGGTTGGCCTGCAGGATGCCGGCCGTGCTGTTGGCGTCGAGGAAGGCCTGCACCGATTTGTTGGCATCGGCCTCCTTGATGACGCCGGTCGTCAGGTCCCGCGCCGTCGACGTCACCGCGGCGTCGACCACGCTCTGCAGGCTCGATTTGGCGTTGTAGAGCTGGGTGATGTTGACGGCGAAGCCGACGCCCAGCACCAAGACCGAGGCGGCGAATCCGAACAGGATGGCGAAATTCCCGCCGCGATGCCTGGCAAAGTCGCCGGCCGCGTCCACAAGACCCCCGAAAATCCGCATCGTTCTCTCTCCGCTCGCCCCGGCCTCGTCGCCGGGCAAACGGATCGATGCAGGATTCCGGCCGGGCGCGGCCAGCGGCCGCGCACCAGGGACTAGACACTTGTTTTTACTTCGCTTTCAAGGATGGAAAGGTGAATGGCCGGTAAACGCCAATGCTGCGTTCGCGCGGCATTTACGAAGCGCTTACCAAGATCCTGCATGTCGCGGCACAGGGCGCGCGGCCGTGTCCCGCCGCGGCACAGCGGCACCTGTGCCAGAGCGAGGCAGTATGGGGATGCATGGAAACCCGGCTCAGGCCAGCATCTGCGCGGTGACCGTCCTGTCGATGGCGTGGTAGGGCGGGTTGAACAGATTGTTCTCCTGTTCGTAGGTCCATACCTTGAACAGGCTGAGCCGGTGCGGGCCGAAACTGTGCAGCAACGGCACGTCGGTGGCATCGCGTCCGCGCGCGATGACGATGCGGCCGATCCTCGGAACATTGTGGCGGGGGTCGAACGTGTACCACTTGCCGTCGAGAAACACTTCCATCCAGGCCGAGAAATCCATCGGCGCCGGATCGGCCGGCACGCCGATGTCGCCGAGATAGCCATTCACATAGCGTGCCGGAATGTTCATGCAGCGGCAGAGCGTGATCGCCAGATGGGCGAAGTCTCGGCAGACGCCGACCTGCTCCTCATGCGCCTGCGCCGCGGTGCGGGTCGAGCGGGCATAGCCATAGCCGAAGGACAGCCGGTTGTGGACGTAATCGACGATCGCCTGCACCCTCGCCCAGCCGGACGGCAAACGGCCGAAAAGCTCCCAGGCGAACTGGCTCAGGTGATCGGTCTCGCAATAGCGGCTGCCCAGCAGATAAAACAGCACCTCGTTGGGCAGCTCGGCCACCGGCACCTCGCGTGCCAGCGTGTTGACCTCGTCCGTCTCGCCGCTGTCCTCGACCACGGCATCGTAGAGGATGCGAAAAGTGCCGGCGGGTGCGGTAAAGCGGCGGCACGAATTGCCATGCAAATCGCTGTAGAGCCTGGTCGGAACCGCGGGCGACGTCAGCATGCGCGTCTGCCGCTTGATGTCGGCCTGCCTGTCCCTGTGGATCTCGAGCATTGAAATCACCGGCGTGGCTCCAGCGCATTCAATGGCCATTTCGTAGCCGAGCCGAATCAGCATCGCGTCCCCCTTCGATGGTCGTGGAAAAGCAGCGAAGTTGAAACGCCGGAGGCGGATCACGGTTCCCTGACTTGCGGAAAAGGGGACTGGCCGAAAAGGAGGCCGCGCGGCTTCCAATGCCGGCGCAGGGACGTTACCATCGGCGCTCCCTCGAAAGACCTCCCCGAAATCAAGGAAAATCATGTACGCAGGCAGAAAATTCGCCGCCTTCCTCTTCGATATGGACGGCACGCTCATCAATTCCATTGCCTCGGCCGAACGGGTGTGGAGCGACTGGGCGCGGCGGCAAGGGCTCGACGTCGCCGCCTTCCTGCCGACGATCCATGGCGTGCGGGCGATCGAGACGATCGCCGGTCTGGCGCTCCCGGGCGTCGATCCGGCGCATGAGGCCGACCTCTTGCTCAAGGCCGAAGCCGCCGATCTGGAGGGCATTGTTCAGATCGCCAGCGCCGCCGCGTTTCTCAACGCGCTCCCGCCGGGGCGCTGGGCGATCGTAACCTCGGCACCGCGCGAACTGGCGCTCTTGCGCATGAAGGCTGCCGGCATCCCCGTCCCGGCCGTGCTGATCGCGGCGGAAGATGTTTCACGCGGCAAGCCGGCGCCCGACTGCTTTCAGCTCGGCGCGACGCGGCTCGGCGTCGATGCGCGCGATTGCCTCGTGTTCGAGGATGCCCCGGCGGGCATCACGGCGGCCGAGGCGGCGGGCGCAGCGGTCATGGTCATAAACGCCACGCACCGACATCCCCTGGCGACGCGGCATGCCGCGATCGCTGGCTACGACGCCATCGGCGTCACCGTCGACGAGCGGGGCTGGATCGCGCTCCAGCCGCAGCGAGCGGCGGCAGCGGCCTTCTAGGCTCTGGCGACAATCAAACACCCGATTGCCAGCAAATTAGCTGTTTGCTGGGCCGGCATATTAGAAATCGCTGGTCAGGCCCTTGATCTCCCAGTCGCCGTAGCGGCCGGGCTCCTTGCCGCCGCGGCCGCCGACTTCCTTCGGCACCGCGGCTTCCTTGCGGCGGTAGTCCTCGCGCCGCGCCGCGGCCTCTTCAAGCGCGCGGCGAGCGGCGGGCGTCAGCGTCTTCAGCCGCGCTTCGTCATCCCTGGCAGGTGTTTTACTGGTCTCGTCGTTCATGCGATATTCCGGCGGATTGAAACAGGCCGATTGAAACGGGTACCGGCGTTTCCCATCATATAGCGATGAGCCCACGAGGATCGACCCCCTTACATCACGACCAGGACGGGAGCAGACGATGAACACACTTCGCACCGCCATGCTTCTTGCCGCGATGACCGCGCTGTTCATGGGCGTCGGCTTCCTGATCGGCGGCACGGGCGGCATGATGATCGCCTTCCTGATCGCCGCCGCCACCAATCTGTTCAGCTATTGGAACGCCGACAAGATGGTGCTGTCGATGAACCGCGCCGTCGAGGTCGACGAGAAGAACGCGCCCGAATATTACGCCATCGTGCAGGCACTGGCCGAGCAGGCAGGCCTGCCGATGCCCAGGACCTACCTGATCGACAATCCGCAGCCCAACGCCTTCGCCACCGGCCGCAACCCGCAGAACGCGGCTGTCGCCGCTTCCACCGGCCTTTTGCAACGGCTGACGCATGAGGAAGTGGCCGCGGTGATGGCGCACGAGCTCGCCCACGTCCAGCACCGCGACACCTTGACGATGACGATCGTCGCGACCTTCGCCGGCGCCATCTCGATGCTTGGCAATTTCGCCTTCTTCCTCGGAGGCAACCGCGACAACAACAGCCCGTTCGGTTTTGTCAGCGTGCTGGCGGCGATGATCGTGGCGCCCTTTGCCGCGATGATCGTGCAGATGGCGGTCAGCCGCACGCGCGAATACGAGGCCGACCGGCGCGGCGCCGAAATCTGTGGACACCCGCTATGGTTAGCCTCGGCGCTTGACAAGATCGCCCGCGGCGCCGAACGCATACCCAATCCCGATGCCGAGCGTAACCCGGCGATGGCTCATCTCTTCATCATCAACCCGCTGCACGGCGAGCGCATGGACAGCCTGTTCTCCACCCACCCGAGCACCGAGAACCGCATCGCCGCGCTGCAAGCGATGGCGCAGCGCATGGACGGTGGTGTATCGCGGTCCCCGCAGCGCCAGGCGCCAGTGCCGCCGCAGGCCGACGAGCCGCAATCGGCAGGACCGTGGGGCAAGCCGGCCGCGCCGGAACCGCCGGCAGAGCCCAAATCCAATCCATGGGGTCGCAATCCGACCGGGCCCAAGGGCCCGTGGTCGTGAGCGTGGCGGGCAGAGCACCTCGACGCACAGGTGGCCAGGAAGACAAAAAGGACGGCGAGTTCGTTGCCGGCCTTGCCGCCCGCAAGGCGGCGGCGCGCCTGCTGGCAGCTGTCATCGATGCGAGGACGCCGCTCGACGGCCTGACCGACCATGAAAACGGCCATCCGCAATACAAGGCGCTAGATCTGCGCGATCGCGGTCTTGTGCGCGCCATTCTGGTCACCGCGCTGCGCTATCGCATGACCATTGCCGGGCTGCTGGCGCGGCGTCTGGAAAAACCGCTGCCGGCCAATGCCACCGCGCTGTCGCATATTTTGCATGTGGCGGCCGCGCAGATCCTGTTCCTCGACATTCCAGACAGCGCCGCGGTCGACCTCGCCGTCACCCATGCCAAGTCCGATCCCCGCACATTGCGCTTTGCCGGCCTGGTCAACGGTGTGCTGCGCACGCTCGCGCGGATCAAGGAGGCTGAACTTCCAGAGGCCCTTGCTACCACCGACGAAGCGCCGAAATGGTTTTCCGACCGTTTGAAGGCCGCCTATGGCGTGGACGAGGCCAGACGGATACTCGCCGCCCACCGCCAGGAGGCCCCGGTCGATTTCTCGGTCAAGGCCGATCCGGAGCACTGGGCCGAAAGGCTCGGCGGCATTGCCCTGCCGACCGGCACGATTCGGGTGGAGAAGCTTGCCGGCCCGGTCGCCGAACTGCCTGGCTTCGCCGAAGGCGCATGGTGGGTCCAGGATGCCGCAGCCGGCCTGCCTGCCCGGTTGCTCGGTGATGTCGGCGGGCTTCGCGTCGCCGATCTCTGCGCCGCGCCCGGCGGCAAGACCGCCCAATTGATCGTGGCCGGCGCACGCGTCACCGCGATCGACACCTCGAAGAACCGGCTGGCGCGGTTGGCGCAGAATCTCGAACGCCTCCGCCTGTCGGCGGATATCGTACAGGCCGATCTCCTCCAGTACGAGCCGGACGAGCTGTTCGACGCCGTCCTCCTCGACGCGCCCTGCTCCTCGACCGGCACGGTGCGGCGGCATCCCGACGTGCCATGGACCAAGACTGTGGCTGATGTCGAGAAGCTCGCCGATCTCCAGCGCCGGCTGCTCGCGCGCGCCGTCACCCTGGTTAAGCCGGGCGGAAGGATCGTCTTTTCGAACTGTTCGCTCGACCCACTCGAAGGCGAGGAGCTTTATCGTGGCTTCCTCGCCGCGACGCCTGGCGTCGTTGCCGACCCGTTTCGCGCCGGCGAGATCATCGGCATCGATCCCTTCCTGACGCAGGAAGGCACGCTGCGCACCACACCTGTCGACCTCGATCTCGGCTCGCCGCAACGTTCCGGTCTCGACGGCTTTTTCGCCGCGCGCATGCGTCGCGCCAGCTAAGGCAAGTCCACGAAAGCTGCGTGATGATTCTCCGTCCGGAATTGCGTGGAACAAGGATCTGGAGCGGAGTATGGATGCCCATCGGGCGCTGAACCGCTCCGGGGTTTAAGCATAGGAAGTTGCTGACTTTTTTGGGGAGCCTCCGCGGCCAAGCCAGGCGGAGCGTCACCGCTCGCGGGAATTCGCCTTCGCATGAATCGTTGAATCAGATAAGCTTGCCCTTGGGATAGAGGACGATCAGGAGGGGTTTTGGCACTTGCTGCCGGCAACACGACGCGTCTGTGGGCGCTTGTCGCGAAGGAGTTTTGGCGCAAAACGCGCCGGCGCCTGCGTGCCGGACCGGTTTATCGCTGGCGCTATTCCGGCCGCACGCCCGAACGGGTGCTGATCGCGCCGCCGGACCTGCGGCTGGCCGACCCGCAGATCGCGCTTGAGATCTACTATGGCCGCTATCCCTTGTCGGGACATATGGTCGAGACCGGCGGCAAGTCGCCCTTCCAGATCAGCGTTCCCGATTACGGCTGGCAGAAGACGCTGCATGGCTTTCGCTGGCTGCGTCACATGCGCGCCGCCGGCACCGAGCTTGCCGCCGCCAATGCGCGTGCGCTGGTGTCCGACTGGATCGCCACGCATGGAAACAACATTTCCGGCATTGCCTGGGAGCCCGGCACGGCTGCCAAGCGCATCATCGCCTGGCTGCAGCATTCCTCGATCGTGCTGCAAGGCGCTGAATTCCCGTTCTACCGCGCCTTCCTGAAATCGCTGGCCGTCCAGATCCGCTACCTCAGGTCGATGGCGCGCGAAATGCCTGACGGCAAGGACAGGCTGCGCGCCCGCATCGCCCTCGCCTTCGCCGCCCTGTCGCTGCCGGCGCCCGCATCGGCGCTGCGCGGCGCCACCCGCAACCTCGCCGAGGAACTCGACCGCCAGATCCTTCCCGATGGCGGCCACATCTCGCGCAACCCGATGGCGGTGCTGGAAATCCTCGCCGATCTTTTGCCGCTGCGGCAGACCTACGCCAACCAGGCGGAAGCGCCGCCACAGGCACTGATCGGCGCCATCGACAGGATGCTGCCGGCGCTGCGCTTCTTCCGCCACCAGGACGGCAGCCTCGCCCGCTTCAACGGCATGGGCGCCACCATCCATGACCGCATCGCCAGCATCCTGCGCCACGACGACACCGCCGGCTCGCCGCTGCTGCATGCACCGCATTCGGGCTATGAGCGGCTGTCCATGGGTGGCGTCACCGTCATCGCCGACACCGGCCCGCCGCCGCCCGTCCACGTCTCCAATGCCGCCCATGCCAGCTGCCTTGCGTTCGAGCTGTCGTCGGGCCGCCAGCATTACATCGTCAATGCCGGCATCGACACCTATGGCGCTGCCGAATTCCGGCCCCTGGCCCGCGCCACCGCCGCGCATTCGACCGCCACCATCAACGACACCTCGTCGGCGCGGTTCAGCCATTCGCTGCGCATCAACGATCTTCTGGGGTCGCCTTTGATCGGCGGCCCGCAGCATGTGCAGTGCAAGCGTATCGACCAGAAGGGCGTTCAAGGCTTCATCGCCCGCCATGACGGCTATATCCAGCGCTTCGGTTTCCTGCACGAGCGCGAGCTGAAACTGTCCTCGAACGGCAATGTGCTGACCGGCAGGGACCGCTTCCAGCGTCCTGGAGGTGCGGCGATCCGCAACAATGGCCGCGATTTCATCACCGTGCGCTTCCACGTCCATCCCGACATCAACCTTTTGCAGGACGAGCATGACCGCCTGGTGCTGACCGCCGAGCAGGCCGACAGCTGGGTGTTCACCTGCACCGAGATGGTGCCGGAGGTCGAGGAATCGATCTACTTCGCCGGTCTCGGCGGCCCGCGCCGAAGCCGGCAGATCGTGCTTGCCTTCAAGCCGTCCGACATCGCCGAAGTCCACTGGCAGCTCACCCGCACCTCTATCGCCGGCTATTCCGAAAACAACTGACCGCGCCTGCGCTGACCGAGCTTGCGCCTTGATTTCCTGATCTCATATGATACGGCGCGGGCCTGCCCCTCCAGCCGTGAAAGCACGCCCATGGCCGTCGCCGCCAAGAACATTCCCGCTCCCGACCTCGTTCCCGTGCGTCGCGCGCTGCTCTCCGTCTTCGACAAGACCGGCCTCATCGATCTCGCCAGGGCGCTCGCCGCTTCCGGCGTCGAGCTGGTGTCGACCGGCGGCACGGCAAAAGCGATCGCCGATGCGGGCCTGGCGGTCCGCGACGTCTCCGAGCTCACCGGCTTTCCCGAGATCATGGATGGCCGCGTCAAGACCCTGCACCCGTCGGTGCATGGCGCCCTGCTCGGCGTTCGCGATGATCCCGATCACGCCGCGGCGATGCACAAATATGGCATCGAGCCGATCGACCTGGTCGTCTGCAATCTCTATCCGTTCGAGGAAGTCCGCCGCTCCGGCGCCGACTACGCGGCGATCGTCGAGAACATCGACATTGGCGGCCCGGCGATGATCCGCGCCTCGGCCAAGAACCACGCCTATGTCGCCATCGTCACCGATCCCGGCGACTATGCCTCCGTGCTCAATGCGCTGGAGATGAATATCGGCTCGCTTTCGCTGGATTTCCGCAAGAAGCTCGCGGCCAAGGCTTTTGCCCGCACCGCCAGCTACGACGCGGTAATCTCGGGCTGGTTCGCCGAGGCGCTGGAGATCGAGCACCCGACCTGGCGCGCCTTCGGCGGCAGGCTGGAGACCGTGATGCGCTATGGCGAGAACCCGCACCAGGGCGCCGGCTTCTATGTCAATGGCGACAAGCGGCCGGGCGTGGCCACCGCGCGCCAGCTCCAGGGCAAGCAGCTTTCCTACAACAACATCAACGATACCGACGCCGCCTTCGAGCTGGCCGGCGAGTTCGACCCGGCGCGCTCGGCCGCCGTCGCCATCATCAAGCATGCCAACCCGTGCGGCGTCGCCGAGGGTTCGACGCTGAAGGCGGCCTACGCCAGGGCGCTGGCCTGCGACCCGGTCTCGGCCTATGGCGGCATTGTCGCTGTCAATCGCATCCTTGACGCCGAGGCGGCCGAAGAGATCGTGAAGACCTTCACCGAGGTCATTATCGCGCCCGGCGCCACCGACGAGGCGGCAGCGATCGTGGCCGCGAAGAAGAACCTGCGCCTGCTGGTCGCGGGCGGCCTGCCGGATCCGCGCGCGATCGGCACAACCGTCAAATCCGTCGCCGGCGGCCTGCTGGTGCAGGGCAGGGACAACGCCGTCGTCGACGACCTCGAACTGAAGGTGGTGACGAAACGGGCGCCGACGCCGGCCGAACTGGCCGACCTGAAATTCGCCTTCCGCGTCGCCAAGCACGTCAAATCGAACGCCATCGTCTACGCAAGGGACAGCGCCACGGTAGGCATCGGCGCCGGGCAGATGAGCCGCGTCGATTCCTCGCGCATCGCTGCCCGCAAGGCACTCGACGCTGCGGAAGCGGCGGGCTGGGCCGAGCCGCTGACCAAGGGCTCTGTCGTCGCCTCCGACGCCTTCTTCCCCTTCGCCGACGGCCTGCTGTCGGCCATCGAGGCTGGCGCCACGGCGGTGATCCAGCCCGGCGGCTCGATGCGCGACGACGATGTGGTTGCCGCCGCCGACGAGCATGGCATCGCCATGGTGTTCACGGGCGTGAGACACTTCAGACATTGAGCGCCTCACCCTCCCCCTTGTGGGGAGGGTCGGCGAGCGATGTTTGCGAAGCAAAGCTCGTGAGACGGGGTGGGGGCAGCGCCGTCCCCCACCCCGCTCCGCTTCGCGGATCGACCCTCCCCACAAGGGGGAGGGTAAATCACTCCGCCGCCCGGTCCGCCGGATACGGCGTCCTGATCAGGATCGCCATGCCTATGGCCAGGAACAGGATGATAACCGCCATGCCGAGCCGCGCCGAATCGCTCACCGCCGTGATGGTCGCCACCAGGAACGGCGCCAGGAAACTGGTCGCGCGCCCGGCCAGCGCATAGATGCCGAAATAGCGGCCGGATTCCGACGCCGTAACGCTGCGCGCCATATAGGACCGCGATGACGCCTGCACCGGCCCGAAGGCGAACCCGATCAGCAATCCATAGAGGATGTAGGCCTTTTCCGCGGCGGTGCCGAACAGGCCCCCGGAATCGGTGGTCGAGAGCTGGATAAGCCCGAGCAGCGTGAAGCCGGGGCCGGTCGAGACGACGCCGATGGTGGCGACCGAAAGCATGACCAGCGCGATCATCACCACCGCCTTGGAGCCGAGCGCGGTGTCGAGCCGCGCAGCGATCCAGCAGCCGAAGATGGCGACGACGTTGAGGATGATGCCGAACATGCCGATCTCGGTGATCGACCACTGGAACATGCCGGCCGCGAAGGTGCCGCCGAGCGCCAGCAGCGCATTGACGCCGTCCTGATAGATCATGCGGGCGACGAGGAAGCGGAAGATGCCGCCGCGCCTGCGCACCTCGACCAAGGTCGACTTCAGCTCCGACAGGCCTTCGCGCACCGCAGGCTTGATCGGGATGCCTTTGATGGCATCGGGAGTGAAGAGGAACATCGGCAGGATGAACAGGAAATACCAGCCGGCCGACAGCGGCCCGGTGGCGCGGGCATCCTCGCCGAGCTTCGGGTCCAGCCCGAACAGCGGGTCGAGGCCGATGATGGTCTTGCCGGTCCCCTGCGATCCGGCCAGGAACAGCACGACGAAGATCAACGCGATCATACCGCCGAGATAGCCAAGCCCCCAGGCCATGTTGGAGATGCGGCCGATCTCGCTCTTCGGCACCAGGCGCGGCATCATGGAATCGTTGAAGACGGTGGAGAATTCAGCCGCCACCGAGGCCAGCGAGAACAATGCCACGATCAGGAACAGGTTCGAGCCGGGCGCGGCGAGCCACAGCAGCGCCAGGCTGGCGATCTTGATCGCGGCGAAGAAGGCGATCCACGGCTTGCGCGGCCCGGTCTGGTCGGCGATCGAACCGAGGATCGGCGACAGCACGGCGATGACCAGTCCGGCCGCGGCGATGCCGTAGCCCCAGACGGCCTGGCCGGTGGTCGGATCGCTGGCCATGCGCGAAACGAAATAGGGGCCGAAGATGAAGGTGGTGACGACCGTGAAGAAGGGCTGCGCCGCCCAGTCGAACAACATCCACCCCCAGATGCCGCGCCCGGACGCCCGCTGCACTGCTACTTCGGCCATGTCCCCTCCGGTCGCCTTCGTTTCGTTGGGCGGTTCACCCATGTCTGCATGTTTTCCGCTGGTCATGCAAACGAACACGCGCCGCGCCGCCGTTCTTTGGCCTACCCGCCTTCATTCAGATTAACGGAGCAAGGGCGCCAACCCTATGCCCCTTGTGCGACGGTCGGACCGAAGGTCCGGGTGAGGGCCGGCGCCGCCTCCCCGCCTAGGCGAGGGTAAGTCAGGCGATGGCTCACATCCCCGTCAGATCGCTCATCAGGCCCGATGCCACCGACAGCCGCGACACGGTGATGTCGCCGCCCTCGGTCAGCGCCTGCAGCCGTTCGCGGGTGCGGCCGATCCTCTCCCCGCCGGCCTCCAGCCACGCCGCCACCGGGTCGGCTGCCCCGGCGTGGTTCACGAGTGCCGCCACCGCGATGCCGCGCCGCGCGGTCCCGATCGTGTCGGTGGCGCGCGACAGGGCGAGCTGGTCGTAATAGTCCGCCGGTGTGATGGAGCGGGCCGCCTCCTCGACGCGCGGAATACGGAAGGCGTCGCTGACCGCGAAGAAGGCCTTCGCCGCGGCGACGATGTCGGCGCCTGCCGTTCGCGCCGTCAGCGCGATGTCGGGGATCAGCTCCGCCACATCGGCCAGCGCCAGTTGCGCTGCCAGCCTGTCCGGCGCCCCGGCCTTGAACAGTCCATGCCGCTTCTCGTCGATCCGTTCGCGCGAATAATCGGGGAGCAGCGAAACGAGTTTCGGCTCCAGCGCCTTGCGGGCCTCCTGCAATTCGGCGATGCGCTGGGCAAGCGGCGCCGTGCCGGCGTCGTTCTTCAAGTACCAGCCGCTGGTCACGTAGATCAGCCGGCTGACCGCCTGGTAGAGATCGAGCTGCATCTGGCCGTCGATCTGATTGTCGAGCGCGTCGATCTCGCGGTAAAGCGCCGGCAAGGCAAAGCCGTCGCGCACCACGGCGAAGGTGCGCACCACGTCGGCGGCGGTGCGCCCCGTCGCTTCCCGCAACCGGTTGACGAAGGAGGGACCGCCGCGGTTGACCAGCTCATTGGCGACGACGCGGGCGATGATCTCGCGGCGCAGGCGATGGCCGTGGATCTCGGCGGCATATTTCTTCGCCATCCGGTCGGGGAAATAACCCATCAGGTCGCGGTCGAAATGCGGCTCGTCAGGCACGTCGCTTGCGACGATGTCGGAAAACAGCACGATCTTGGCATAGGCGAGCAGCACGCCGAGCTCGGCCCTGGTCAGCGGCTCGCCGCGCGCCTCGCGCTCGGCAAGGGCCGTCGGCGAAGGCAACGTCTCGACCGTGCGGTCGAGCAGGCCGCGCGCTTCCAGCGCCGACATGAAGCGGGCCTGGTGGGCGATGTCGGCGAGGCCGCGCTTGCGGGCGATGGAGAGCGCCAGCGTCTGCTGGTAGTTGTTGGACAGGACCAGCTCGCCGACCTCGCCGGTCATCTCGGCGAGAAGCTTGTCGCGCGCAGGCCGGGTCAACGACCCTTTGCGCATGGCGGACGCCAGCGCGATCTTGATATTGACCTCGACGTCGGAACAGTTGACCCCGCCCGAATTGTCGATGGCGTCGGAATTGCAACGCCCGCCATTCATGCCGAATTCGATGCGCGCGCGCTGCGTCACCCCGAGATTGGCGCCCTCGCCGATCACCTTGGCGCGCACGTCGAGCGCGGTGATGCGGACGGCGTCGTTGGCGCGATCACCGACCTCGGCGTTGGTCTCGGTCGAGGCCCGCAAATACGTGCCGATGCCGCCGAACCACAAGAGGTCGACGGGCGCCTTGAGGATGGCGCTCATGATCTCGACCGGCGTGGCGGTCGTCTTGTTGAGGCCGATCGCAGCAGCAGCGGCGGCCGGCAAGGTGATCGATTTCTGGCCGCGCGAGACGATGACGCCGCCCTCGGAGAGCTTGCTCTTGTCGTAGTCCTGCCAGCTCGAACGGGGAAGAGCGAACATGCGCTGGCGCTCGGCCATCGATGCCGCCATGTCGGGATCGGGATCGATGAAGATGTCGCGGTGGTCGAAGGCTGCGATCAGCCTTGTCTTCGGTGACAACAGCATGCCGTTGCCGAACACGTCGCCCGACATGTCGCCCACCCCGACGACGGAGAAGGGCGTGGTCTGGATGTCGCGGTTCATCTCGCGGAAATGCCGCTTGACCGCCTCCCACGCGCCCTTGGCGGTGATGCCCATCTTCTTATGGTCGTACCCGGCCGAACCGCCGCTGGCGAAGGCATCGTCAAGCCAGAAGCCATGGCTTTCACTGATGGCGTTGGCGGTGTCCGAGAAAGTTGCCGTGCCCTTGTCGGCGGCAACGACGAAATAGGGATCGTCCTGGTCGCGCCTGACAACGCCGGCCGGCGGGATGACGCCGTCGAGGCCGATATTGTCGGTGATCGACAAAAGGCTGGAAACGAAGTTCTTGTAGGCCGATGTGCCGGCTTCGAAGATGGCGTCGCGGCCGGCGCTCATCGGCAGCTTCTTCGGATAGAACCCGCCCTTGGCGCCGACCGGCACGATGACCGCGTTCTTGACCTGCTGTGCCTTGACCAGGCCGAGCACCTCGGTGCGGTAATCCTGGGCGCGGTCCGACCAGCGCAGGCCGCCGCGCGCCACCGGACCGAAGCGCAGATGCACGCCCTCGACCTCAGAGCCGTAGACGAAGATTTCCCGCCACGGTCGCGGCTCGGGCAATCCGTCGACCGAACGCGAATCGAGTTTGATCGCCAGCGACTGGCCCTTGGCTTTCGTATCGGCAACGAAATGATTGGTGCGCAGCGAGGCTTCGATGAGATTGAGGTAGCGGCGGATGATGGCGTCGTCATCGATGTTGGGAACGTCTTCCAGTGCGTCCCTGATCTTGGCCTTGAGATGCTTTGCCGCCACCACGCCTTCCGTCTCGGCCGTCGGCCCGAGCCGGGCGATGAACAGCGCGTGCAGGCCGCGTGCGATCTCGGGATAGCGGTTGAGGGCCGCGGCGATGAAATCCTGGCTCTGCGGGATTCCGGCCTGCTGCAAATAGCGACCATAGGCGCGCAGGATGGTGATTTCGCCCGACCACAGGCCTGCGGTCTGGGCAAGGCCGTTGTAGCCGTCATTGTCGACGTCGCCGCGCCACACCGACAGGAATGCGTCCTCGAACAGCGCGCCGCCATTGCTGAGGTCGATCGGCTTTCCGTAGCTGTTCTCCAGCTCCATGTCGTGGATGAACACGGTGCCGGGCTGATCACTATCGATCATGCCGGGCTGGCCGCTATTCCCGGCCTTGTCGTCACCGACCTCGAAGGTGCGCTCGCTGATGACGCGGAAACCGATGTTTTCCAGCACCGGCACGCGCCGCGACAGCGCCACCGGGCTGCCATGGTGATAGATTTTCAGCGCCGCCTGATGCGGCTTCTGCTCGGCATGGCGATAGTAATCGATGGCGATCGGATTGCTGGCGCTGATCTTGGCGATACGCCCGGCATCGACCAGCGCCACACCGGCGCTGAAGGAGTCCCGGTAGCTTTCCGGAAATCGTGCCGCGATCCTCTTCAGCGCCGGGTCGCTGCCGCTGGTTTCCGCCGCCTCGGAAAGGGCATCCTCCCAGGTGCGCACGATGTCGCGGATCGCCGCCTCGATCGTCGCCTGTTCGACCTTCGGCGTCTTGCCGCCGGAGCGGCCGATGATGAAATGCACACGCGCCAGCCCGCCTTCCGGGAAGGCCGGGTAGTAGGCCGACAGCCGGCCTTCGAACACCGTCTTGAGGTAGGTGCCGACCTTCTCGCGCACGACGCTGTCGTAACGGTCGCGCGGCACGAAGACGAGAATGGAGACGAAGCGGTCGAACTGGTCGGCGCGCACCAGTGCCCGCACGCGCGGCCTCTCGACGAGGCCCAGAATGGCCGCGGCATGCTTCCTCAGGATGGGCACCGGCACCTGGAACAGCTCGTCGCGCGGATAGCTCTCCAGCACGTTGATCAGCGCCTTGCCGGAATGGTCGTGCCGGTCGAAACCGGATTTGGCGATGACGGTTTCGGCCTTCGACCTGAGATAGGGGATCTTCATCACCGAGCGCGTGTAGGCGGTCGACGTGAACAGGCCGACAATGCGCAGTTCGCCCGCCAGCGCGCCCTTGGCGGTGTAGGTCTTGATGCCGATATAATCGAGATAGATGCGCCGGTGCACGGAAGACTTGGCATTGGCCTTGGTGACGATCAGCGGCTCCGGCCCATGCAGGAAGGCTCGAATCTCCGGCGTTGTCGTCACCGCTTCGGTGCCGCGCCGCAGCACCAGCACGTCCAGGTCGGACAATATGCCCAGGCCAGGCTTGTCGGCACGCTCCAGCGTGCCGCTTTCCTCGCCGCCGACATATGTGAATTCGCGCATGCCGAGGAAAGTGAAATTGTCGTCGCGCAGCCACTCCAGGAAGGCGATCGCCTCGGCCACGCTCTTCTTGTCCAGCGGCACCGCCGAATAGCGGAACTCCGAGATCGCCTGGTCGAGGCGGGCCAGCATCGGCTTCCAGTCGCTGACGGCTGAATGGACCTGGCCGAGGATCTTGCGCAGCCGCTCTGCCAAGCCGTTCGCCTGCTCCGGGGTCAGCCGGGGAATATGGACATGGATGACGCTCAGCCGGTCGTGGCTGCCGTCGTCCCTGGCGAAATTGCCGTCGCCGAGAATTTCCTCGACGCCGTCCTTGCCATGGCGGACGGTGATGACGGGATGGGTGACCAGGGTCGGCTCGCCGGCACTCTCGGTGATCTCGCCGAGTATGGAATCGAACAGGAAAGGCATATTGTCGTTGACGACGGTGACGATCGTGACGGGTCGGCCCTCGCGAACGACGCCGGAATCGGTGTCGACGGCGACGGCGCACGCGCCCTTCTTGTGACCGGCGACCGCGCGGCCGGCGAGATCCGCGGCGCGTTCGAGGTCGGCCACCTCATAGGCGGCAATGTCTTCCGCCGGCGCGCGGGCGAGCAGGTAGTCGGCAAGCCTGGCCGGCCTTTCCTGCGTCTTCGGCATCGCCGTGGCTTTCTTCTTCGACCTGCTCGCCGATTTCACGCTGGCCATGACGCTTCTTTCCTCCCGTCGTATGCTTTTGCGGACATCTGTAGCAGATGACCGCTATTTGGCGACAAAGGTTTGACGGCGTGCCAAGAATTATCGCAATTCGGCGGCAGCCGGCGACAAACGAGGAGGAATGCCCATGACCGACAAGATCACCGCGCTCGATCTCGCCGCCGCTGAGCTGAGCGATGCGACCAGGACCTATTTCGCCAAATGCGAGGAGAAGCTCGGCCTGGTCCCCAACGTGTTGCGCGCCTATGCCTTCGACGACAAGAAGCTGCGTGCCTTCACCGACATGTACAACGATCTGATGCTGGGCGATTCAGGCCTGTCGAAGCTGGAGCGCGAGATGATCGCGGTCGCTGTCTCCTCCATCAACCATTGCTACTACTGCCTGACGGCGCATGGCGCCGCCGTGCGGCAGCTGTCGGGCGACCCTTCGCTCGGCGAGATGATGGTAATGAATTTCCGCGCCGCCGATCTTTCATCGAAGCAGGTCGCGATGCTGGAATTCGCGGTCAAGCTGACAGAGGAGCCGGCCAAGATCGTCGAAGCCGACCGCGCGGCCCTGCGTATGGCCGGCTTCACCGACCGCGACATCTGGGACATCGCCTCCACGGCCGCCTTCTTCAACATGTCGAACCGGGTGGCGGCGGCAATCGATATGCGCCCGAACCCCGAGTACCACGCCATGGCAAGGTGACGAGCAGGCTACCTGCTCATATATTAGCCACCTCTCATTCTCATTGCTTGTTTGCCGGTTTGGTCCGATGATCGCCGGGCGGCATGACCGCATGCCGGTTCGATGCCGCCAACAAGGGAGGAGAACATGGCGAAATTTCTCTATGTCTATCACGGCTCCGGCAAGATGCCGACCGAGGAGGCCGAACGCAAAGCCGCGATGGATGCCTGGAACGGCTGGTACGGCAAGCTCGGCTCGGCCGTGGTCGACGGCGGCAATCCGGTCGGCATGTCGAAGACGGTGCTGCCCGACGGCAAGGTCGAGAACAATGGCGGCAGCAACCCGACCGCCGGCTACACGATCGTGGAAGCCAGTGACATCGACGATGCCGTCGCCAAGGCCAGGGATTGCCCGATCCTGATGAACCCGGCCTTCAGCGTCGAGATCGCGCCGATCGTCGAAATGATGTGACGGTCACGAGCGCGCCGCGATCGCCGCGGCTGCACCGGCCATGGTGGTGGCGCTGACGCGGTTGGCAATTCTCATGGCGCGCTTGCTCTTCAGGAGCTTGCGCGCCTGGGCGGCGGCAAGCACCCAGGCAAGGTCGATGATAACAAGCACCACCGCCATGGTCGCCGTCAGCTCGATCCAGCCAACCACCGTCACCGAAGCAAGGTCGATGATGGTCGGCAGCAAGGCCAGGTAGAACATCATGATCTTGGGGTTGCCGAGCGTCACGGCCATGCCGGCGAAGAACAGTTTGCCGGGCGAGTCCTCGCGCGGCATCTCGCCTTCTTTCGCTTCGACAGGCGCGGTCCACATCTGCCAGGCGAGGTAAGCGAGATAGGCGACGCCGACCCATTTGACGATGACGAAAGCGAAATGGAAAGTCTGCGCCACCACCGCCAGCCCGAACACCGCCAGCGACAGCCAGATGCCCTCGCCGATCCACATGGCGAGCAGGAACGGGAACACGTCGCGAAATCCCTTGGCGATGACGCGGGCGACGAGTGCCGCGATCGAAGGACCCGGCGAACCGGCGGCCACGAAGAGCGCGGCGGCGAAGATCAGGAGCGAGGTGAGGTGCATGGCGAGGATCTCGGCTTGAAAACCTTCAATGCCAGACATTAGCAATGCCAGACATTAGCGCAAGCGATCGAGCTTCGGTAGCATCAACATGCTTGCCGGCCCGGCATCTCGCGGCTAGATAGATCGCCGCGAAACAATTTCGAGCTTCAGTTTGCCTACGTAACCGCCGGTCTCGTCAACTCCCCCGACACAATGCATGGCGCCGCCACAACGGTGCCTTTTCCATTTCATGTGTTCCTCTGGGCGGCGGTTCGAGACCGGTTTGGCACTGCTGAACCGCTGTCGCATGCGCCGCGACGCCTGATCCCAAGAACCGCAGCCTACCGCCACGCCGCGCCCGCCTGGGCATCTCGACATTGCCGACCTGATGAACTTCCCGACGGGAAGGGCATATCGGCATGTCTTCTATTCTGCGCATCCGCTGGACGGTCGCGCCTCAAACCGCACCACGTCCCCTGATCACCTGCAATCGCTGCGGCGGCATCAAAGCCTATCGCAGCAACGGAAAGTTCCGCGTCAACGCCTACGGCAAGCGCATTGACGTCTGGCTGATCTATCGTTGTATCAACTGCGACAATTCCTGGAATTTCGGCATTTTTGAGCGCCGCAACCGCCGCGACATCGAGCCGGCGCTGCTGCGGGCGCTGGAGAGCAACGATGCAGCACTTGCCCGGCGCCATGCATTCGATGTGACCGCACTGCGCGGCCAGGTGGGCGTGTCGAGGAGTTTCCCGACGTCGACGTGCACAAGACGGCGCTTGGCGGGACAAGCGAAGCTGCAAGCGTGCTGGAGCTCCGGCTCGGGCTCGAAATGCCGATATCGCTGCGGCTCGATCGTTTGCTCGCCAACGAACTCGGCATCTCACGGTCGCGACTTCAAGCCCTGGAGGAGAAAGGCCTGTTGGTTGTCTATTGCGACGGGGCCAAGGCTTTGCGCAAGCCGGCACGCGACGGGACGACGGTCCGCGTCGATCTGGCCGGCGAACCCGGCCGGCAGGCCATCATATCTGCCGCCAGGGGATGAACGGCAGAGGGGCGAAGCACCTGGTGCTCCGCCCCTCCCGGATACGATCAGAAAGCAGAAATTACGCGGCGCCGACGGCCTTGGACGATTTCTCGAAGCGCTTGCGCTCGTTGGGATCCAGATAAAGCTTGCGCAGGCGGATGGTCTTCGGTGTCACCTCGACCAGCTCGTCGTCCTGGATCCAGGCCAGCGCGCGCTCCAACGTCATGCGGATCGGCGGTGTCAGCTTGACCGCCTCGTCCTTGCCGGCGGCGCGGATGTTGGTCAGCTTCTTGCCCTTCAGCACGTTCACTTCCAGGTCGTTGTCGCGGGAGTGGATGCCGATGATCATGCCCTGATAGACCTTGACGCCCGGATCGATGACCATCGGGCCACGATCCTCCAGGTTCCACATGGCGTAGGCGACGGACTCACCCTGCTCGTTGGAGATCAGCACGCCGTTGGTGCGGCCGGGCAGTTCGCCCTTATAGGGCTCATAGGCATGGAACAGCCGGTTCATCACGGCGGTGCCGCGCGTGTCGGTCAAGAGTTCCGACTGGTAGCCGATCAGGCCGCGCGTCGGCGCGTGGAAGACGAGGCGCTGGCGGTTGCCGCCGGAGGGGCGCAATTCGACCATCTCGGCCTTGCGCTCGGACATTTTCTGCACGACGACGCCGGCATGCTCCTCGTCGACGTCGATGACGACTTCCTCGACCGGCTCCAGCAATTCGCCGTTCTCGCCCTTCTGCATGACCACGCGCGGCCGCGACACGGCGATTTCAAAGCCCTCGCGGCGCATGGTCTCGATCAGCACGGCAAGCTGCAATTCGCCACGGCCCGACACGAAGAAGGAATCCTTGTCAGGCGATTCCTCGATCTTGAGCGCGACATTGCCCTCGGCTTCGCGCAGCAGGCGGTCGCGGATGACGCGGCTGGTCACCTTGTCGCCTTCCGTGCCGGCCAGCGGCGAATCGTTGACGAGGAAAGACATGGTCACGGTCGGCGGATCGATCGGCTGCGCGTGCAGCGGCTCGCTCACGCTCAGGTCGCAGAACGTGTCGGCGACGGTGCCTTTGGACAGGCCGGCAATGGCGACGATGTCGCCCGCCTGCGCTTCCTCGATCGGCTGGCGCTCGAGGCCGCGGAAGGCCAGTATCTTGGAGATGCGGCCGGTTTCGATCTGGGTGCCGTCATGATGCAGCACCTTGACCGCCTGGTTGGCCTTCAGCGTTCCGCTCTCGATGCGGCCGGTGATGATACGGCCGAGGAACGGATTGGCTTCCAGGATAGTGCCGATCATGCGGAACGGGCCGGGATGGACGGTCGGCGCGGGCACATGCTTGAGGACGAGGTCGAACAGCGGCGACAGGCCCTGGTCCTTGGGACCTTCCGGATTTTCCGAGACCCAGCCGTCGCGCCCCGAACCATAAAGGATCGGGAAGTCGAGCTGCTCGTCGGTGGCGTCGATCGCGGCAAACAGGTCGAACACCTCGTTGACCACCTCGACATGGCGGGCGTCCGGCCGGTCGATCTTGTTGATGACAACGATGGGCTTCAAGCCGACCTTGAGCGCCTTGCCGACGACGAACTTGGTCTGCGGCATCGGGCCTTCGGCGGCGTCGACCAGCACGATCGCCGAATCCACCATCGACAGGATGCGCTCGACCTCACCGCCGAAATCGGCGTGGCCGGGGGTGTCGACGATGTTGACGCGGGTGCCCTTCCAGTCGACCGAGGTCGCCTTGGCCAGGATGGTGATGCCGCGTTCCTTTTCGAGGTCGTTGGAATCCATGGCGCGTTCGGCGACGCGCTGATTGTCGCGGAAGGCGCCGGATTGTTTCAGAAGCTGGTCGACAAGGGTGGTCTTTCCATGGTCGACGTGCGCGATGATCGCGATATTGCGGAGGTTCATGATCTGGTCTCGGGAGCGTTGCAGGCAGCAGGCCAAAAGGCGCCGCCTCTTTCGTGTTGCGCGGCTCATACAGGGTTTTTCGCATTTGCGAAAGAGGAAGCGCGCCACCAAATAATCATCAAATCTTAAGCATCGCCATGTGAAATGGTTTTGTTAACCAAGGCGGGAACCTTTTGCGGGCCCGGGCAGTTCGAACACCATGACCAATGCAGTCGTCAAATTTCGGCCGATTCTCGCAACTGCGGCCCTCGCCGTGCTGCTGGCCGCCGGCGCCGCTCAATCCGCGGCGACGCTCAAGGAAGCGCGGCCCGCTCTGCCGAACGATGTCCCGAGCGCCGAACAGGTCTTTGCGGATGCGCCCGATGGCGTCGATCCGGTGGTGACGGGGCCGGTCAGCGCGGCGTTCAAGCAAAGGCAGCAAAGCGCCAATTGCGATAGCGCGGTTTGGCCCAACGTCCCGTTGGTCTGCTATCCCGACTGATCGGCTGCGCGCCGTCGGCGAACTGCCGATCTCCCCTTTATCGAAAAGATCGCCAATCTGACCGACGGCACACTCGTTCGAAGGCGCACTATGCCGCTTGCGGCTCCGGGTCGAACGCCGGCCGGCTGGTGTTGATCAGGAGCGAGATACAGGCGGCGGCAATCGCGGTCATGCCGGCGATCAGGAAGGCCAGTTCGTAATTGCCCTGCAGTTCGCGCATGGTGCCGCCGAAGAAAGCGGCGGTTGCCGCGCCCACCTGATGGCCCGCGACGATCCAGCCGAACACGATCGGGCCGCTGCGATCGCCGAAGGCTTCGTTGGCAAGCCGCAGCGTCGGCGGCACGGTGGCGATCCAGTCGAGACCGTAAAGCACGGCGAAGATGATCAGGCTGGTCGCCGAAAAGCCGGAATAGGGCAGATAGATCAGCGACAAGCCGCGGATAGCATAGTAGACGCCGAGCAGCTTTCGCGGATCGAAACGGTCGGTGAGCCAGCCCGACAGCGTGGTGCCGATCAGGTCGAAAATGCCCATCATCGACAACAGGCCAGCCGCCTGCACCTCGTTGATGCCCATGTCGCCGCAAAATGCGATGAGATGCGTGCCGACCAGCCCGTTGGTGGTGAAACCGCAGACGAAGAAGGTGGCGAACAGGTACCAGAAGACGCGCGTGCCGGCGGCGCGACGCAGCGTGGTCAGCGTGTGGGTCAGGAAATTGCCTTGTGCCGCCGGCGGTACCGGCGGCACGTCGTCGGCTTCCGCGCCATAGCGCACCATGCCGATCGATGCCGGGCGTTCCGGCACCAGCAGCAGCACCAGCGGCACCAGACAGGCCGTTGCGACGGAGATGGCGGTGACGACCGGCTTCCAGCCGCCTGACTGCGCCAGCGAGGCCAGCAGCGGCAGGAAGACCAGCAGACCGGTGGCGCTGGAGGCCGACATCAAGCCCATGACGAGACCGCGGTTGGTCTTGAACCAGCGGTTGACGATGGTGGCGCCGAGCACGGTGGCGACCGCGCCGGAGCCGACGCCGGAAAACACGCCCCAGGTGATCAGCAGATGCCATGGCTTGGTCATCAGCAGGCTGAGCGCGGTGGAGGCCGACATCACGACAAGCGCGGCAAGCAGCGTGCACCGCAGCCCGATCCGCTCCATCAGCGCGGCGGCAAACGGTCCGGTCAGGCCGTAGAGGAAGATGCCGACCGCGGCAGCCAGCGACACCACGTCGCGCCGCCAGCCGAAACTTTCCTCCAGCGGCAGCATCATGACGGCTGGCGCGGAGCGCAGGCCGGCCGCGATCAGCAGGCAGAGAAAGATGACGGCGACCACGACGAAAGCGTAGTGCTGGCCAAATGGACGGGATTGAGCTAGCATGTTACTGACCGGTACGTTGCAGGATGGAAACATGTATACGTACCGATCGGTAACAGTGTCAACCGAGACCGCGAATGCCACCAGACAATAAAATTGAACCGTCCATCAGCAGCGCTCACGCGTCGGGTCCGCCAAAGGCGGCGGAAAAGATACTCGGCGTGGCGCGCGACCTGTTCTACCGGCGAGGCATCAGGGCGATCGGCGTCGACGAGATCGTCCGGCGCGCCGGGGTCACCAAGCCCAGCCTCTATCGCAGCTTTCCCTCCAAGGACGAATTGGCCGCCTCTTATCTGCGCCGATACGACCTCGAATTCTGGGAACGCTTCGACGAGGCGGTGAACGCCCATCCCGGCGATCCGCGCGCGCAAATCCGAGCCTTCCTGACCCGCGTCGGCAAGCGCACGCAGAAGCCTGACTATCGCGGCTGCGGCATGACCAATGCGGCCGTAGAATATCCCGAGCGCGGCCATCCGGCGCGCGTGGTGAGCGAGGACAACAAGCAGGAACTGCGCCGCCGCCTGCGCGCCATGGCCGCCGCAATGAATGCCGCCGACGCCGACACGCTGGGCGACGGTCTGCTGCTTCTGATCGAAGGCGCCTATATCAGCGGCCAGTTGTTCGGCGCCGGCGGCCCGGCGGCGTCGGTAGCCGTAAACGCCGATCTGCTGATCGAGGCGAGCTTGAAGAAATAGCATTTGGCGATAGGCTGCTGCGACCTCCAACGGAGATGTCCGCGATGCGCAGCCTGGTTCTTCCGCTCGTTCTCGCCAGCGTCTGCCAGGCAGCGCATGCCGGCGAGATATCGAGCGCCTACACCGATCTCGACTGGAAGAACGACTGCGTCACCTATGCGCAAGCCGGGGACGGCGATGGCGACTGGGCCGACCTCGCCTGTTCGGGCTATCGTGGATACCCGGTGCTGATCGCCTATGACGATGCGCGCGAATCGCTGTTTTATGGTTTCCCGCCCGGCGGCGACATGACATCGGTGTGGGAAAGTTTCTCCGGCTTCAATTCCTCAGGCGCCAGGATCGAGTGGCGCATCGAGACCGACGGCGACAAGGCGGTGCCGTTCGCGGTCATTCACCGCCGCTCGATCAGCAATCCGGAAGACGAGAAGAAACCCACCGACGTGCTGCTCGTCTCCAAGGTCGCGCAAATGGATGCGCGCGACGGCTGCACGGTCGCACTGGTGCTGGCTACAGGAAATCCTGCCGCCAACGATCAGGCGCGCAAGCTTGCCGACGAGAAAGCACGGTCCTTCGCCTGCGGCAAGGACCGGCGCACCGTCATCGGCGAGGTGCCGGCTTTCGGGCGCGTCGACAATTGAAGGACAAGCGTTCGCTGCTCGCCGACGCGTCAAATGCTTCTGTTTTCACGCGCCCTCGTCATTACCGTTGAGGAACAGCAATGTCTCGGAGCGCGCGGATCTGCTTGTTGTGGGCTTAGCCGTAGATCTGCTTGTGGACCTGATAAAGCATTTCCGAGCGGTCGGCGCGCATGTCGGCCAGATCGCGGCTGGAGAAGCTGTCGATTTCAGCGACGAGGCGGTTGTAGTTCTTGCGCTTGGCGATGCTGCTGCGGGCGCGGGTCAAGAGGCTGTCGAGGATCATAGCGAGTTTCCTTCTGGGCCGCATTTTGGCGGCCGGTTTCTTCCTCCCTTGATCGATACGGAGCATGACATAGGAATGGCGCATCGCAAAAAGAAGATGTTGCAATGCACCATTGCGCTGTGTGCATAGCCGGTTAATGGCGCCTGAACGCCACCCCCGGCGCCGGCGCATTGCCCTTCCCATGATGGGAATGCCTGTTCCTGTCGTTTTGTCTTACAAATTGCGGAAATGTCATCGCCGCCGACCTTGCCATATCGATCTCCTGCTGGCTTGATCGCCGCCGGATTGCCAACGTTACCGGGAGGAAAGAATGGCCGCCGCCGACTATGAAATTCTCGATCCGCGTTTTTCGCGGCTGTTCAACGGCAATGCGCAAGTGGACAAGCTCTTCACCGGCTGCCGATGGGCGGAAGGGCCGGCCTGGTTCGCCGCCGGCCGCTATGTCGTCTGGTCCGACATCCCGAACAACCGCATGATGCGTTACGACGAGACCGACGGCAGCGTCAGCGTGTTTCGGCAGCCATGCGGCAATTCCAACGGCAACACCGTCGACCGGCAAGGCCGGCTGGTGACCTGCGAGCATTCGGGGCGCCGCGTCAGCCGCACCGAGTTCGACGGTTCGGTCACCACCATTGCCGCCAAATGGAAGGGCAAGCGGCTGAATTCGCCCAATGACGTGGTGGTCAAGTCGGACGGCTCGATCTGGTTCACCGATCCAACCTACGGCATCGACACCGATTACGAGGGCGACAGGGCCGAGAGCGAGATCGGCGCCTGCCATGTCTACCGGGTCGATCCCGGTACCGGCGATGTCGAGGCTGTCATCACCGACATGGTCAGGCCGAACGGGCTGGCTTTCTCGCTCGACGAGAGCAAGCTCTATGTCGTCGACACCGGCCGCACGCATGGCGCGCAGAACCCGGCGCATATGCGGGTATTCAATGTCGGCGAGGGCGGCAAGAAGGTCTCGGGTGAAAAAGTCTTCGCCGACTGCACCGCAGGCCTGTTCGACGGCTTCAGGCTCGACGATGCCGGGCGCATCTGGACCAGCGCCGCCGATGGCATCCATTGCTACGATCCGGACGGAACGCTGATCGGCAAGGTCAAGGTGCCCGAGGTGACGGCCAATTGCGTGTTCGGCGGCGCCAAGCTGAACTGTCTCTACA
>NZ_VFVH01000012.1:0-225978 GCF_006442685.1 Mesorhizobium sp. B2-4-7 | reverse complement strand
CCGCCGGTGAACGCGACCAGCCCGTCGACGATGAGCAGCTTGCGATGGGTCCGGTTGTTTACACGATCCAACGTATACCAATGAATAGGTCTATAGCGCTGGAACCGCACGCCGGCGCTTGTCATGATCTCGATCAGGTCTTCATCGAACGGCAGGCTGCCGACCCAGTCAACGAGCACACGGACCTCGACACCCTCCCGGGCTTTGGTTGCCAACGCGGTCGCGAACTCATAACCGACGACCCCCGACCAATAGATATAGGTCTCGAAATCAATTGTAGACCGAGCCGCATGGATTGCCTGCAGCATTGAAGGAAAGATCTCATCTCCGTTGACAAGGGTTTGTACCGCGTTTGAATCGAACAGCTGTCCTTGCGAATAACTGCTCATGCTCCTTGCAAAATCGGGATCCGACGCGTCGAAACGGTGCGGGACAAGCGCTCGCAAAATGCGTG
The DNA here is from genome assembly GCF_006442685.1 of Mesorhizobium sp. B2-4-7. Classification (NCBI taxonomy): domain Bacteria; kingdom Pseudomonadati; phylum Pseudomonadota; class Alphaproteobacteria; order Hyphomicrobiales; family Phyllobacteriaceae; genus Mesorhizobium; species Mesorhizobium sp. B2-4-7. The sequence goes on along the minus strand of NZ_VFVH01000012.1, from coordinate 225,524 downwards.
GCTCTGGTGCCAAGTTTATGCTGAGCAACGTGATCAGGCTGGCGATGACGGCAACGGCCACGTATTTGAGGCTGTTAAGCAGCCTTCGCCGGTTTACGCCAAACCTCACTGGGTGCGCGCCCGCCCGTGGCGCCACGAGGCCGAATGGCACATCTCAATCGCCCTGCTGTTTGCGAGTGCGATGCTTTTCGATTTCCTCTGGTTCCTCATCATCGATTCTGGTGATGTTCGATGCCGAGCTATTCGTTCGCAACATCTCATCCAGCTTGGCATGGATCGCCTGCGTGTCGCGATGTTCTGCGCGTTGAATGAACAGTGTCATGGCCCAGGTGAACAGGGTCGCCGCGCCGTGCCAGTTCAAACTCGCCCTGTCGAGAAATAGCCAAAGGGCCGCGTAAGCCAGCAGCACCAGGAATGCTGCCGGCCGAGAGGTCAACGTGCCAATTGAGGTGAGCACGCTCGTGATCGGGCGATTTGCCATCATCAAGAACTTTCGACTGCAACGCAGGTTCCCGTTGTGCCAAGCTCTACAATGCATGCCGGCGGAGCGCCAAGCAGTGGTGGGAGCGCATGTTCCATTCCAAGGGGCGTTCGATCATCTTTTTAGGAGCAGCCTGCGAGCATTCTCTATCTCACCATTTCGGCAGCAACGATCACCGTGGTTTGTGTTCCTCGATTGCGCGTTCGATAGCCTCTACGCGTCTCACCCAAGCGAAGGTCGGCAGTCTGGAAATCGTCTGATGGCCGCGCCACTGACAGTCTCCGAAGCCGACAGTTCCTCAACACGGGTTCGGGCGTCCAGCCGTGTGAAGATGCAATCGCTTCCAGTTCGGCGGCGGTTTGCGTCGTCGGCGCCCGCCAAACGGTGAGTACCCCGCAGCCGTGAGCGAGGCGGCCCATGAAATGACCGAAGATGTTGTCGCTCGACATCGCTGCATCGTACTTCAGCTGCCGAACCTCACGATTTGAGCTTCTATTGTGCAGCTTGCATCCGGAACCAAAGTCTGAGGAGCAAGTTTGGCCGTGAATGCCGAAGTTTGGCATGGCCATTCAAGGAAGGAGAATCCGATGAAAGTACAATGTGGGACGACGGCAGCTGCCGCTGCTTTGGTCATGTTAAGCTTGCCGGCGCTGGCCCAGACGAGTGGGACACCGGAGCTTAAGCCGCCGCCGCAGCAGTCTGGATCCACACCACTGCCAGGCCCTAACAAACAGACAGAAGACCAGACGCGTGAGATGATGCGGCAGATGATGGACGAGATGTTACAGGACAAGCTGCAGGGAGATCGCGGCCCCGAAGAAAGGCCTCCGCATCGGCAAGATTGGCACCGGGACATAGGGCAAGGGCCGCACGATGGGGACAGGATAGCTCGAAAGCCTGATCGCATGGGGCCTCGCATGATGCACGCGGCCAGGATGAAAATAATGTTTGCGATAATGGACGCCGACGGCGATGGAGCACTTTCGCAGAGCGAGATCCAGGATGTGATCGGGAGGATATTTGACGTCGTCGACGAGAACGGCGATGGCAGGATTGATTTGGAGGAGATTGAATCCTTCTCACATAGTCGCGGAAGTGGAGAGATGCAGTAGCACTTCGAACTTAGGCGCTTTTTTGGACGCTATCCCTAGCATCGGTTGGTAGTATGCCCGGCTGGTCGATCGGACCTCCACACCGATGCGAGCATGCTCGTGCAGTGACCCGAAGCAGGCAAGCGTCTCTTCAATTCGTGGAACGTGCCAGAGGCCGAAGTGCCTCGGCGCTTCCAGCAAGGTTTCATGAATTGGCTCAGTTCCGCACCCTGATGGGCGGCTGGTGCAGGCAAAGCACGTCTATTCAAATGCAGGACTGCACAAAACCCGGCGCAAGCCGAACATCCGCCTCACACACCCGACCTTGCGCGTCTCCGATGCCGCGGCGGCGCGGACTCGCCACGACTGATCAGATAATTCGCGACGATTCTCCTGTGGCAGCGCCACCAAAGCGTTTCCGAGCACATGATGGCGCACCGCTGCTGCCTGCCGACGGACAAACGAACCTTAACGGAGACTTTCATGGGCAAAAATCAGCATGTCGTACCTCGCGACGGTCAGTGGGCGGTGCTCGGCGCCGGCAATAACCGCGCCACTTCGCTTCATCCGACCCAAGCCGGTGCGGTCGCCTCGGCAAGAGACATCGCCATCAACCAGCACAGCGAGGTGGTGATCCATCGCCCCAACGGGCAGATCCGCGACTCGAACTCTTACGGCAACGATCCCTTCCCGCCGCGCGGTTAGCGGCTTCAACACAAGGATATCCTAAAATGCAGACCCAGGAGAACGAAAAGGGCAAGGACAAGACCGTCACCATCATTGTTGACGGCAGCCCCTACGAGGTCCCGAAGAAGGACACCATCACCTACGCCGAGGTGGTGACACTAGCTTATCCCGATTATCCGCAGCACCCGAGATCACCTACTCGGTAACTTACACCCGCGGCGACTGTCACAAGCCGGAAGGCATCCTGGCTCCGGGTGGCAGCGTGAAGGTCAAGGAAGGAATGGTCTTCAGTGTTAATCGAACTGGCCAGTCATAACGACGACATCCGCCGACTGCTTGAAAAGGGCTACGCCCTGAGGGTCGACACATTGCACCTCGTGGTCCGGGACGTTCCGTACCTCGCTCTCGCCGGATTGCCGAAGGGCCTTACACTGCACGGTTTGAGGAAGTCACTCGGGGTTTATCTCGCCGAGGCGGGAGCATCCACCAGGCAGATGATGGACGTTCTCGGCCATGACGATATCGACCATGCCGAACTCTATTCCCGGGAAGCGTCGCAGGTGCGTTTGGCTGTGCAGGGCATGGACCGAGTCGTAAGGCTGGTAACGCGCAAACCATTGCTTGGCGAACCTGTTGGCCAACCTCGTGGCGAACCACCATTTAACGCACTATAAATAACGATAATGGTGGGCCCGGAGGGACTCGAACCCCCAACCAAGCGGTTATGAGCCGCCGGCTCTAACCATTGAGCTACAGGCCCCACGCGGGCTGGATTAATGTTTTTCGCATCGCGGCACAAGGCTTTCCGGGACCGCTGGTCACAATCGTCCAAATCAGCCCATAATCGCGCCATAAGGAGCCGCGTGCGCCCGCTGGGCGCGGATATGCTTACCCGAGGAGATTTCATGACCAGACCTCTTTTGCCCCTCGCACTCGCCGCCGCCATCGCCTTTCCGGCGCTGGCCGCGGCCGCTGAGTCGCCGACACCGCCCCGTATCGTGGTTTCGGGCGAAGGGGCGGCGACTGTAGCGCCCGACCTGGCGGTCCTGACGCTCAGCGTCATGCGCGAAGCCAAGACGGCGCGCGCCGCACTGGATGCCAACAACGACGCCATGGCGGCCGTGAATGCCGCGATGAAGTCGGCCGGCATCAAGGACCGCGACCTCCAGACCGCGGGCATCCAGATCAATCCGCGCTATAACTACACAAACAAGCCCGACGGCGGCCAGGAGGCCGAATTGATTGCTTACCAGGTAACCAACACACTGTCGGTGCGCGTGCGCGACGTCGACAAGACCGGTGAGATCCTCGACAAGGCGGTGTCGCTGGGCGTCAACCAGGGCGGCGGCATCGTCTTCACCAACGACAATCCGGCTGCCACCGTCACCGAAGCGCGCAAAAAGGCGGTGGCCGATGCCATGGCCAAGGCCAAGACGCTGGCGGAAGCAGCCGGCGTCAGTATAGGCCGGGTGATCGAAATCACTGACCAGAACATCGCGCCGCCACCGATGCCGATCAACGCCAAGGCCTTCGACGCGGCCGTCGGTGCTGCTCCGGTGCAGGCCGGCGAGAACGCCTACAATGTCCAGGTCACCGTTACCTTCGAACTGAAATAAGCGTCTTCGATGGTCCATGGCCGAGCCCGACCCTGAACCGTCCGCCGTGGTGCATGAAAAAACCCGCGGGATCGCTCCCGCGGGTTTTTTGAGCCGCATTCTTCCCGAAGGAAAGCGGCTCCACTACTCCAGACCGACCTTCGCAGAAGGTCGTGTCTCCAGACTGATCCTGACAGGATCGATCTTCGCAGAGGGTGGGTGTCTGCCGACTGACCCCGCAGAGGATCATGCCGCTACCAACCCTCGCAGAAGGTCGCGCCTTAAGAGGCTCAGCGGTTGATGATCGGGCAACCACGCTCATTGGCGAACACGATGACGACGCGGTCGCCATACTGGCGGCCCATCACCTTGACCGTGCGGCGGCTGACGTCGACGACGCGGGCACGGTGCAGCCCCATGCGTTCGGCCTTGTTCAGGGCCCAGTCGGGCGAACAGCCGCGGCGCCAGTCGTCGCGGCGTTCATCGCGGCGGTGGCGATAGCCGTCATCGCCGGCATAGACGCCGAAGCGCGGATCGTTGTTGTTGCCGAAGCCCAGGTAAAGGCTGTCGGCATGGGCGGGAACGGCCGCCAGCGTGCCGAGGCCGACGAGGGCCGAAAGGGCTGCCGTTTTCACCGAGTTGAACATGGTCTTCTCTCCTTGTTGCGGGCTCTCGCCCGTCCTCTTGAAATCGATGATGGGAGAATGCACCCGCCTGTCTGAACTATTTACGAACCTGCCGTTCATCGGCGGTTCATGTGGCGGAAAAAGGAAGCTTCTACGGGTTTTCCAACAATGTGCCCCAAACGTCTCGCATGGTTCCTGGTTCCTGCGCGCCCTTGCGGACACCGGCCTCAGGGCTCGTCATCCCGATGCGAGCTATGGTTCCTCGTCCCGATGCGAGCTTATGGCTCGTCGTCAAGCATATAGTCGAAATAATCCTCCGGCTCGGCCAGATCCGTCTCGTTGGCCTTGACCCGGCCGCGCATCGACATGCCGGCCTCATGCACCGTCTCGGCACTGCCCGACACCAGACGGTGCCACCAGTAGAGATCGTGCCCCTCCGCGACCAGCCGGTAGGCGCAGGTGCTGGGCAGCCAACTGATGGTGCGTACATTTTGCGGCGTCAGCCCGACGCAATCGAGAACGCGCGCCAGCCGGTTGTGATAGTCTGAACAGCGGCATGTCTGCGCGTCGAACAGGCGGCAGCCGACGCTGGTCCAGTAGATGTCGCCAGTATCCTCGTCCTCGAGCTTCGACAGGCAGCATTTGCCGCAGCCGTCGCAGAGCGATTCCCACTCGGCCGGGCTCATTGTTTCCAGCGTCTTTGTTTTCCAGAACGGCGTTTCCATCTCCGGCATGTGGCCCCAGCCGCCGCGAAGGTCAAGCAGGGCAAAGGCTGGAATGGGGCGGCACCCCCGTCGAAAGACATGAAGTTGCCTTCAAAAGGCCGGCCAATCGCCCCGTACGGTCCCTAACCATGAGCCGCCGGAACCAATTTCGTTAAAATCGGTTTCGGCAAGGATGGGACCCCACAAGGAGAATTTCGATGAAACGCCAACCACGGATTCTGGCAGGCACCGCACTCGGCCTGCTGATGGCATCCGCGCCGTTGGGCGCATCCCCGCTTCAGGGAAGTGCCGCGTTCGGCCCCATGCGAGACAGCGCAATGCCGCTGGTCCTGGCCCAGGACACCCAGACTGACGATGCACAGCAGAGCGACCAGGAACTGCTACGCAAGAAGAAGCGCGATCAGCAACAACAGCAGACCGAACAGGCACCCGCACAGCAGCCCGCGCCAGCCGCCGAGGAACAACAGCCACGCAGGAAGAAGCGCGATCAGCAGCAGGTCGAGCAGGCGCCCGCTGGTGAAGCCGCGCCCGCCGTCGAGGAACAACAACCGCGCAGGAAGAAGCGCGATCAGCAACAGCAGACCGAACAGGCACCCGCGCAGCAGGCCGCACCAGCTGCCGAGGAACAACAGCCACGCAGGAAGAAGCGCGACCAGCAGCAGGTCGAGCAGGCGCCCGCCGGTGAAGCCGCGCCCGCCGTCGAGGAACAGCAGCCGCGCAGGAAGAAGCGCGACCAGCAGCAGCAGACCGAGCAGGCGCCAGCCGGTGAGGCAGCACCCGCCACCGAGGAACAGCAGCCGCGCAGGAAGAAGCGCGACCAACAACAGCAGACCGAACAGGCACCGGCGGGCCAAACGGAACCTGCCAACGACAACCAGCGCAAGAAGCGCAAACAGGAGCAGCAGGCCGAGCCCAGCGCCGTGCCGACACCGAAGGAAGCACCTGCCGCAGAAGCATCCAAGGCAGAACCGGCACCCTCAGGCGAGCGGCCGGCAGCCCAGGGCGAACAACCCCAGGACAAGAGGAAAAAGAACGCCAGACAACCGGCTAGCGAGCAGCCGGCCAATGGCGAACAGCAGCCGGCCAATGGCGAACAACAGCAAACCGGCAGGCAGCCTGCAACGGGCGAGCAGCCGGCCACGGGTGAACAGCCCAGTGCCGGCAAGGCCGCGCCTGTCCAGGGGCAAAACCCCGAGCAGGCCGAGACGTCCGCCGACAAGAACGCTGCCCCCATTCTCGACAGCCAGAAGGATGCCAGACGCCGCGGCCGCGGCGAGAACGGCCAGGCCAGCAGGAACCCCGCCAACCAGAATGGCGAGCAGCAAAATGGCGAGCAGCAGAATGGTGGGCAAAACGCCCGGCAGGGCGGTGCTCAGGGCCGCCAACCCGCGGTCGCTCCCGTCGACCAGGGTCCGCCCCCGACCGACGATAGAGCTGCTCAGCAGGAGATCAAACCGGAAAAAATCGTCCCGGTTACCGAGGAGAAGGGCAAACGCCTCGAGCGCGCACCGGACGAGAACATCCGCGACCGCCGCCGCCCCAAGGGTGTCGACGTGCTCAAGGAGATCGGCGATCGCGTCATCATTCAGCTCAACGATCAGACATACGTTCAGAGCAGTGACCGGCCGCGCCTGACCCGCGGCGCCAAGGATGTCTACTATGAGGATCTGTCGCAAGGCCGCACGCGCGAGACAGTCGAGCGCGACAACGGCGTGCAGATCGTCACCATCCGCAACCGCTACGGCGACATCATCCAGCGGTCGCGCATCATGCCCGACGGTCATGAGTATGTGTTGAGCTATGTCGACGAACGAAGCTACGACGACGATAACGATTGGCGCGATCCGGGCGACGACCTACCACCGATGCGGCTGACCATTCCGCGCCGGGACTACATCCTTGACTCCGAAGAGGTCGAAAGCCCGGACGACTACTACACCTTCCTCGAGCAACCGCCGGTGGAGAAGGTGCAGCGCCTCTATTCGATCAACGAGGTCAAGCGTTCCGCACGGGTGCGCGACATTGCCCGACGCATCGATCTTGACACGCTGAACTTCGAATTCGGCTCTTCCTCGATCTCCGATGCCGAGGTGCAGAAGCTCGAGGGTGTCGCCACGGCCATGGAGAAGCTGTTGAAGAAGAACCCGGCCGAGACCTTCCTTATCGAAGGCCACACGGACGCTGTCGGCACACCGGAGGCGAACCTCGCTCTGTCGGACCGCCGCGCCGAAGCGGTGGCCGAAGCGCTGACCAACGCCTTCGGCATACCGCCTGAAAACCTGACCACGCAGGGCTATGGCGAGGAATATCTGAAGGTCGACACCTCAGGCCCCAATCGCGAGAACCGGCGTGTCGCCATCCGCCGCATCACCTCGCTGGTGGCGCCGGTGGCGAGCAACAACTGACCACGATCCGGGAGCCGGAAACCGGCTTTCGGAAAAGATCATGGTCCACAAATGTCTGCATTTCCAGGCGCTTGAGCAGGCTTCTGGAATCGGATCGGTAAAAAGCCCATCCCGGTTTCGCCGGGATGGGCGAGATCGCGGCAACGGCCCAAGTTCAACAAGAATTGTCCTGGCGTCGGGTCCCGCTCATTGAATCGCGAGATGGCCTACCCCAGATTCAGGATCGGGCGTTCCCTGCCCCGTCCCGACTCCAGCGGGACGCACTGAGCCCCGCCGGCCCTCTCCGGCGGGGCTTTTTGCTCAGAGCAACTCCAGGAATGTCTGAAACCGAGTTCCATCCGGAATTTGCGCCTCGATACATCTTTAGAAAGCCGTCCTGATCTTCGTGTCGGAATTGGCAAACACCTCGTCCGGGACAAAAAAGTCGCCGGCCAGCGGCCCGGCCGCACCCGGCGCATACACCGAAAAATCGCTGATCCCCTCGGCGCGCAGCACTTCCTCGTCGATGTAGAAATTGCCGGTCGCTTCGCGTGATGGCCGCATGAAGATGGCATGCGCGGCATCGGCCATGATTTCGGGCGAACGGCTCATCGCGGCCACCGTCGCGCCGCCCAGAAGATTGCGCACCGCCGCGGTATCGATGGTCGAGATCGGCCACAGCGAATTGACCGCGATGCCGTCCTTGGCGAACTCCGCGCTCATGCCCAGCGTGCACATGGACATGCCGAACTTGGCCATGGTGTAGGCGACATGGTTCTTGAACCACTTGGCCTTCGTGTCGAGCGGCGGCGCCAGATTCAAGATATGAGGATTCCCGGCCAACTTCAGGTGCGGAATGCACATTTTGGAAACGAGAAACGTGCCGCGCGTGTTGATCTGGTGCATCAGGTCGTAACGCTTCATGTCGGTTTCCAGGGTCCCGGTGAGCTGGATAGCGCTGGCATTGTTGACACAGATATCGATGCCGCCGAATTTTTCGACCGTCTTCGACACCGCTTCGGCCACTTGCGCCTCCTCGCGAATGTCGCACAGGACCGGCAGCGCCTTGCCGCCGGCTTGCTCGATCTCTTCAGCGGCGGTGTAGATCGTGCCCGGCAGCTTCGGATGTGGCTCAGCGGTCTTGGCCGCGATCGTCACATTGGCGCCGTCGCGCGCGGCGCGCAAAGCGATCGCCAGCCCGATGCCGCGCGACCCGCCGGAGATGAACAGCGTCTTTCCCTTGAGCGACATTTTTCCTCCGCTTGCTTGTCTCGTAGCGCGATCCTTGCCTGTGGCGGTCCCCGGATACAAGAGCTTGCGGCAGCGGCTGACGGTGACGCTGCGGAGGGTCCGTTCCTTGCCGCTGTAAATGATCTGGAGCTATAGGGGCAGCGCTGACTTTGACGATGATCGTCAAATCCTGGCTGAGACGTCACCCTAGACCAGCACCAGCCCCTGCCGCATCGCAATGGCGATGGCATCCGTGCGGTTGGCAGCGCCCAATTTGATCAGAATCGCGGCGACATGGAACTTCGCCGTATGAACGGAAATGTCGAGCCGCCGCGCGATCACCTTGTTGGGCGCGCCTTCGGCCAGCAGCGCCAGCACTTCCGCTTCTCGCGGCGACAGCGTCGGGCGGGCGGCATGCTCGTCGGGATGCTCCTCGTCGAAAAGGCCGTCGCCGCCAATATCGCCGCCTTGGAAATCATCGCGGCGGCCAGGAACGGATCCGCTGTCGCCAAAGACGCGGTAGCCGGCCGCCGCCAGCCTGGCGGCGGCCGCAATCAGCATTGCATCCGCCGCCGTCGGCAGCACGGCGAACACCTGCCCCTGCGGCCGTGCCAGGCCGGCCTGCGAAGACAACAGCACCCGCGCGGTCGCGGCGGGAACGGCGTCGCCCTTCCCTGTTCCCGCACCCGTGGGGCCGGCGGTCTCGTCGACGATGGCGACATCAACCGCTTCGCTGCTGCCCGGCGTCACCGGCAGCAGATCGTCGGTCGCGGCAAGCGACACGGACAGCCGCTCGGCGCGCGCGGCATCACCGAGCGCCACCAGCACGACCAGCTGCCGCTCGCCGGTGCTGCTTTGCGTCATCTCGCCTGTCGCGATCGCGTCCATCAATCCTCTCAGTTAAGCGGCTTTTCGCCGATCGTCAGCGCCACGTCTCGCTGTTCTCCGCCGCGCACGACACCGAGCGTAACCGAAGCTCCGGCGCTGTCGGGCCCGAGCCTGCGGATCAGCTCGCGCGGGCCGCTCACCGCCTCGCGGTTCCAGGCGACGATGATGTCGCCGAGGGAAAGGCCGGCGGCCTTGGCCGGACCGTTGTCATCAAGGCTCATGACGATGGCGCCGCGGGCCTCGCCGTCGCGGATCGGATGCAAGCCGGCGCCGAGATAGCCGCGGGCGACATGGCCTTTTTCGCGCAGCGTCGCGACCGCCCGCTCGATCGTCTCGTAAGGCATGACCAGCGCGCGGCCGCGCGGCCCGAACAACAGCATGCCGATCAGCGCGCCCTTGGCATCGAGCACCGGGCCGCCCTCGAAACGGCCGCCGGCGCCCACCGCCAGGTTGATGCGCCGGTCGATGGTGCCGCCGCGCATTGAGCGCCAGGCCGGGCCGACTTCGCCGACCGAGCCTGAAACTGCCAACGCCGAACCCCGGCTGTTGCCGATGGCGACGGCAATGTTGCCGGGCCGCACCGCATCCGCTTTGGCCAACGGCTCGGCATTGGTAGCACCGGCCGGCTTGAGCAGGGCGACGCCGGTCGAGGGATCGCGGCCGACAAGATCGGCCTTCACCGTCTCGCCCGAAGCCAGCGTCAGCTCGATCTCCTCGCCGGCCTCGACGGCTTCCTCGGCGGCAACGAAGTAGCCGTCGCGCCAATGGAAAGCGCTCGCTGTGCGATGATTGTGGGTGGTGAAGCTCGCGGTCGCCGGTGCCGCCTTGGCTGCCAGATCGGCAATGGCTTCCGAAAAGGCACTTAGATTGAATTCGCTCATAACAGTCTCCTGGGTTCATCCATGCCCCAGATATCGCGCGGCAGCGCGCTTGGAGATACTCGCCTGACGGCTAGTCGGCCGGGCGACTGGCCATCTGGTCAGGTCGCGGCGGATGAAGCCGCTCCGCACATATAGTCATCGTTGCGCCTGAAAACATGGAGCCTGCCAATGGCCGTTGCTGCCGCCAAATTCCAATCCGACGCCGCGCTGCTCGACGCCTACTCGACGACGGTGGCCGATGCTGTCGACCGCATCGGCCCGGCCGTCTGCCGCATCGAGCGCATCGGTGGCCAGGGCGGGCATGGGTCGGGCTTCGTCATTGCGCATGATGGGCTCGTCGTCACCAACTTCCACGTCGTCGGCGATGCCAGAACGGTGCGCGTATCGATGCCCGACGGCGCCTCCAGCGAAGGCCGCGTGCTCGGCCGCGACGCCGACACCGACATCGCGCTGGTGCGCGCCGACGGCAGCTTTGCCGATGTCGCGCCGCTGGGCGATTCCAAGCGCCTGCGGCGCGGCCAGATCGCCATAGCCATCGGCAACCCGCTCGGCTTCGAATGGACCGTCACCTCGGGCGTCGTCTCGGCGCTCGGCCGCTCGATGCGCGCTTCCACCGGGCGGCTGATCGACGACGTCATCCAGACCGACGCCGCGCTCAACCCCGGCAATTCCGGCGGACCGTTGGTATCCTCGGCGGGCGAGGTGATCGGCGTCAACACCGCCATGATCCATGGTGCGCAAGGCATTGCCTTTGCCGTCGCCTCCAACACCGCCAATTTCGTCATTTCGGAGATCATCCGTTTCGGCCGCGTCCGTCGCGCCTTCATCGGGGTGTCGGCCGACACCGTCAACCTGCCCCGTCGCGCAGCCCTTCTGTCACAAATATCGAGCAAGACCGCGGTTCGGCTGCGCGGCGTCGAGAAGGAGGGCCCTGCGGCCAAGGCCGGCCTCAGGGAAGGCGATATCGTCGCCGCGATAGACGGCCGACCGGTCACCGGCGTCGACGACCTGGTGCGTTTGCTCGACGCCGAGCGGATCGGCCGCGAGACGCGGTGCACGGTGGTGCGCCGCACCGGTGTCAGCCAGGTGACAGTGACGCCAGTGGCAAGGGCTGGTTGAGGGTTTCCACTCAGGCGCTCACTGCACCCTGCGCATACTGTGCCAGGAATTCCTCGCTTGGCGGGATCGGCTTGATGACATCGATCAGGACGCCGTTGGGATCCCTGGTGATGAAATGGCGCTGGCCAAAAGGCTCGTCGCGCAGGGACCGAAGGATGGGCAGGCCGGCGGCTGTGATCCGCTCATAGACCGCATCGGGATCACGGACTTCGAAGTTGATCAGCAGGCCCGAGCTCCGACCCCGTCCCTCTTCCGGGATCGTCTCATGGTCGCCTTGCACGATACCGAGATTGACGCGCTTGCTCTCCACCGATTGCAGATGCACGTACCAGTCGCTCGTAAACAGCGGCCGGAAGGCGAAATGTTCGACATAGAACGCCGCTGTGCCGGCAACGTCCCCGGTCATCAGCACCGGATAATAGCTGGTCGTCTTCATCTTTCCTTCTCCCGTCAAGAAACATACAGTCTGCATGTAAATTGAATTAACATACAGGCTGCATGTATGCAACAGAGATCAGCGCGCCGTTCCAACCGTGACCGCACCGAGGCGACACGCGCCGATCTGATCGCCGCGGCGCGAAAACTGTTCATCGAAAAATCCTACGCCGAGACCGGCACACCAGAGATCGTCGCCGCGGCCGGCGTGACGCGCGGCGCGCTCTACCACCACTTCTCCGACAAGCAGGCGCTGTTCGGCGCCGTCGTCGAGCAGGAGGCTCAGGCGGTGGCGCGGGAGATCGAGGGCGCAGCGCCGCCTTCGCTCAATGCCCGCGACGCGCTCATTGCCGGCTCCGACGCCTATCTTGCCGCCATGCGCGCGCCCGGCCGCACGCGGCTCCTGCTGCTCGACGGCCCGGCCGTGCTCGGCCGCGCCGAAATGGACGCCATCGACAACCGCCATGGCAATCGCTCGCTGCGCGAAGGGCTGGTCGCGGCGATGCGGGCGCGGACCATAAAGAAGCTTCCGGCCGAAGCGACGACCGCCCTGCTCGCCGCCGCCTTCGACCGCGCGGCACTTGCCATTGAGGCGGGCGGTTCGGCCGAAGACTACCGCACCGTTCTCACGGCACTGATCGATGGGTTGTCCCGCGCGTGATCCGAGGCTTCCCGCCGATGAGATCCAGGGCAAAGGTTGGAATCAAATCTGTGCGCTGGAAATTTCCGGCTCTTCGTCGGGCACCTCGCCCGGCTCGAACTCGTTGAAGCAGCCAAGTTGGCGCTTGAACTGGTCGATCAGCCAGGCCGCCGCCGGCTTCGGGCTGCGGTCGGCGCGGTGCATGGCATAAAGCGGCGAACGCACCTCCCTGAAAGGCTCGAGGTCGAGTTCCACGAGACGGCCGGTAGCCAGATCGTCAGCGATCAGCCAACGCGGCAGCCCGCCCCAGCCCAGCCCCTCACGCATCAACATATGTTTGGTGCGCAGGTCCGTCAGTCGCCAGGTTCGGTAGGCGAAGACGCCAAAATCGCGCCCCTTGGTACGCTCGGACTGGTCGGTGACGACGAGTTGTGTGTGTTCGCGCGCGTCCTCGATCGCGACCGGTTTGGGCAGCAGCGCCAGCGGGTGGGTGGGCGCGGCCGCCAGCACTATCGACATGAAGCCTATGCCCACCAGGTGGACGTCGACATCGCCCAGCAGGCCGCCAATGCCGAGATCGGCCTGGCCACCGACAACATGGTCGGGGATTACGCCGAGTGTGCCGATGTGCAGGCGCAGCATCACGGTCGGAAATTGCGCCTCGAACGCCTTGAGCACCCGCACCAGCACTGGCGAAGGCAGCGCCGCATCCACCGACAGCGCGACTTCCGCCTCCAGCCCCCGATGGTGACCATCGACGCGCGAGCGTATGCGGTGCAGCACGCTGATCATCCGCCGCGCGTCTTCCAGCATCGCCCGACCGATCTCGGTCAGCTGCGGCTCTCGCGTGCCCTCGCGCTCGAACAGCTTCAGCCCGAGTTGCGCCTCGAGATTGGCGATGCCGTAGCTGATGACGGATTGCGCCCGGTTGAGCTTGCGGCCGGCGGCGGAAAAACTGCCGGTGTCGGCAACGGCCACGAGGATCTGAAGCTGGTCGAGTGTCGGATTAGGCTGCATCATTCTATCTAATTAATGGATGGATCATATAGAAAATATACCGGTTTATCTGATGGGTTGAAAGCCCATATGTAGCGGGACAATCCAATTCCACTGGAGAGACCCAACATGTCCATTCTTCTCGTCACGTCGAGCCCGCGCGGCGCTGCCTCGCACTCGACCCGTATCGCCACCGAATTCGCTCAGAAGCTGCTCGCCGCCGACCCGTCGAACACGCTTGTCGTGCGCGACCTCGTCGCCAATCCGCTGCCGCATATTGATACCGACTATGCGACCGGCATATATACGCCCGCCGAAGCCCGCACGCCGCGTCAGGCCGAAGTGGTCGGAGTCTCGGATGCCGTGCTCGACGAACTGTTTGCCGCCGACACGGTGATCCTGGCGACAGGCTTCATCAACTTCAACATCTCCTCGACGCTGAAGTCCTGGGTCGACCATGTCGCCCGTTCCGGAAAAACCTTTGCTTACGGCGAAAACGGCCCCAAAGGCCTCGTCACCGGCAAGAAGGTCTATATCGTGCTGGCATCCGGCGGCATCTACTCGGAAGGCGCGGCCGTGCAGTTCGATCACGCCGTTCCCTATCTGCGCTCGGTGCTCGGTTTCATCGGCATGACCGACGTCGACGTCATCCGCATCGAAGGCGTCGCCAAGGGTCCTGACGCAGTAAGCGAAGCGCTCGCCAAGGCAACCGCCAAGGTCGACGCCGTGGTGGCTGCCAGCCGGGATGTCGCGGCAGCCGCGTAAAAGCTCTGATTGCCAACCAGATCGAAGGCAGGCGCCCGCGCCTGCCTTTTTGGCCTATCCAATGATGTGCCGCAGCAGTCCCGCCGAAGCGACCCCGATCAGCACGGTCGGCAGCATTGAAAATCGCGTGGCGGCAATCAGCGTGGCGGCCAGGGCCAGAAGATCAGCCGGGTTTTTCGATACGAAGGCAGGCGCGATCACCGAGATCAGCACGCAGCCGGGCGCCGCCTCCATCACGGCCGTTGCCCGCGCGCTGAGCACCCGATTGCGCAGCACGACATAGCCGCCGACGCGGCTGAGGTACGTGACACCAGCCATCAACACGATGGTGAGAGCCGTCTGCGCGTCGATCATGCCTCATCCCTCGACAACAGCCAGGCCGAGACCAGCCCCGCCAGCGCGCCCGCCGCTACATACCAGGCGCCGGGAACGAAAAGGTAGGTCAGCGCCGCGATGATCAGACTGACCAGCCACGGCCGCGCAGCGGCAACATCCTTCCACATGCCGCGCAGCAGTACCAGGAAGACGGCCGCGAACGCCATGTCGAAGCCGTAGGTCTCGGCGTCGCCCAGCACCGGGCCGAGCAAGGCGCCAATTGTGGTGAAGGCCACCCAGGTCAGGTACATCGCCAGTGCCGCGCCCATATAGTAGCGCCGGCTGAAGGCCGGCGCGACGCCGTCGGCGGCGCGCCGTTTGGCGTCGGCCAGGCCGAGCGCCCAGCTTTCGTCGCACATGAAGAACAGCGCGGAAAACACCTTGCGCCGCGGCAGGTCGCGCAGGAACGGCGCCAGTGCCGCCCCCATCAGGAGATGGCGGCTGTTGACCAGGAAGGTGATGGCGACGATGAGTAGGACATGCGGCGGCGACGTCCACAGCTGAATCGCCGCGAATTCCGAGCCGCCAGCGAAGTTCAGTCCCGTCAGCAGCGACAGTTCTGCGGTGCTGAGCCCTCTCTGTGTGGCCTGTGCACCAAGCACCAGCGCATAAGGGATGGTGCCGAACAGCACGGGCGCGCAGGAGGCCACGCCCCGCCGGAACTCGGAGTTCAATCCGCCGCCCGCCGCCGATCTCGCAATGCTCATGATCTTCCTCCGGCCGCGCCGCGCGGCCGCCTCTGCCGGTTCCGTTGGATGTCGCTGATGTCAGGGCGACCATAGCCGCCAGGCCTCGCAATTTGGTTGCGAAGATTGTTGTCTTTCATCAAATTTTGGCATCTTGTACCATTAATCACCAGAGAAACGGAATTTAGAGCCATGAAACTTGACGAGATCGACAGGCGCATCCTGCGGGCGCTGCAGCGCGATGGGCGCATGGCCAACAATGAGCTGGCCGCTGAAGTCGGCCTGTCGCCGTCCCCGTGCCTGCGCCGCGTCAAGCTCCTGGAGGAGGCCGGCGTCATCGACCGCTACGTCGCAGTGCTCAATCCGGCCCGCATCGGCAAGGGCCTGACCTTCTTCACCCGCATCTGGCTGAAAGCGCAGGACGAAGACACGATCGAGCATTTCGCCACCGAAGTGGCCAAGCTGCCGCAGGTGATGGAATGTTATCTGATGCTCGGCGACTGCGACGCCATGGTGCGCGTGGTGGCGGCCGGCATCGACGACTACCGCCGCTTCCAGTCGGAACATCTCAGCCGCATCAAGGGCGTGCAGAACGTCAAGACCGACGTTCCCAGCCAGACCATCAAATACACATCGGAACTGCCGATCTAGGCGCCGGGAAATGGCCTCATCTCAGACTGGATAAAAAATGCAACCGGATTGTAGGATTGGTGCCGGCGCCGGCGTCCTTCGGACGCAAGCGGCAGGCCAGGTCAGGCCGTGCCGCACAACGAATGCCTTACGGCATGGGAGAAAACCATGAACCTTTCCTATCGTTGGGTCATTGTCGCGGCCGGCGCGCTGATGTCCTGTGTCGCCATCGGCACGATGTTTTCGCTGGCGATCTTCCTCGAGCCGATGGCGCTCGATACCGGTTGGTCACGCGCCGGCATATCGAGCGCGATGACGCTCAATTTCCTGGTTATGGGCCTTGGCGGCTTCGTCTGGGGCGCGTTGTCGGACCGCTTCGGCGCCCGCATCGTCGTCACGATCGGCGCGTTGCTTCTCGGCCTGGCCTTGGTGCTGGCCAGCCGCGCGGGCTCGCTTGTCACCTTCCAGATCACCTTTGGCGTGCTCGTCGGGCTCGCGGCCAGCGCCTTCTTCGCACCGATGATCGCGCTTACAACAGGCTGGTTCGACACCAATCGCGCCCTTGCCGTGTCGCTGGTCTCGGCCGGCATGGGCGTCGCGCCGATGACGATCTCGCCCTTCGCCCGCTGGCTGATCTCGGCCTATGAATGGCGCACCGCCATGTTCGACATCGGCATCATGGCTTGGGTGCTGCTCCTGCCGGCGGTGCTTCTGGTGCGCCAGCCACCGAAGCCTGTCGTGACCGTCACTGGCTCCTCGCCGGTTGCCGAGGGCGCCGGCCTGAGCGTCGGCCAAGCGCTGCGCTCGCCGCAATTCATCGTGCTGGGGCTCACCTTCTTCGCCTGCTGCGCGGCGCATTCGGGGCCGATTTTCCACATGGTCAGCTATGCCATGCTGTGCGGCGTGGCGCCCATGGCCGCCGTCTCGATCTACAGCGTCGAGGGCCTTGCCGGGCTTGGCGGGCGTCTGCTCTACGGCGTGCTCGCCGACAGGCTTGGCGTCAAGCCGGTGCTGATCGCCGGCTTGTTGATCCAGGCCGTGGTGATCGCCGCCTATCTCTCGATCAGTCAGCTCGGCCAGTTCTACATGCTGGCCGTCGTCTTCGGCGCCACCTATGGCGGCGTCATGCCCCTCTACGCAGTGCTGGCGCGCGAATATTTCGGCCAGCGCATCCTGGGCACCGTGTTCGGCGCCGCCACCATGCTGTCCAGCCTCGGCATGGCGCTCGGCCCGCTCGCCGGCGGCATGGTGTTCGACGCCTACGCCAACTACCATTGGCTGTTCATCGGTTCGGCCCTCATCGGGCTGGGTGCGGCGGGCATCGCCATCGCCTTCCCGCCACTGCCGCGCAGAGCGTTGCAGCCGGCATAGCGGAGCAAACGAAAGGGCCGGCCCAGGATTTGGGCCGGCCCTCGGGTCTGTCGAATTCTTGAGCTGTTCGTCGGCGCCTACCCGAACATCCGCTCGCCCTGCTCGTCGACGAGCTGGATGCCCTTCTTGATCGAGATGTCGACGGCATCGTCCAACCCGGCGAAGCGGTCGGCGCGGATGAATCTGTGTTCCTTCAGGACGCCGTCGACATCCTTGGAGACGACGCCGCAGGTCTGGTACTGGCCATCGGCCTTGTAGGGCGTGGCGCTGATCGTGAAACCCTTGTGCTCGACCTGCTTGGCCGGTGCGGCGCTCTTTGGCTCGGCCGCTTCATCACCGCCTCCGCCGAAAAGACGCTTCAGAAAAGACATCGGACTTCCTCCAACAGCATTCATCCCGCACCACATAATGTGGCGCGGGATGAATTTCACTATCGCTCCTTGCCTGAACGGGCAAGGGCCGTGCCGGTTGGACCGAAGCCGGGTTATTTGCGCGACAGCGCTTCGAGCGCCGCGGCGGCGTCTTCGAGGATGCTCATCGCCTCGGCCTGCTTGTCCGCCGGCGCATCGACGATGTCGCTCAGCGCGGCGCGCAGCCGGTGGCGCAGCGCACGGAATTCGTCGCGCTTTTCCGAACGGCCGCCTCGGCCGTCGCGCCGATCCTCGCTATCGTCGTTCCAGCCGAACCAGTCGCGCGCCTTGGCCATCTTGCGGCCGAAGCGCTCGAGATGGTCTAGCACGCCGTCGATCATCTCACGGTTGTCGGCAAGATGCGCCTGCCCGGCCTCGGTGATCGAAAACACCTTCTTGTTGCCTTCGCTAGAGGACACGGCATAGCCTGCCTCTTCCAGGAAGGTCAGCGTCGGGTAGACCACGCCCGGGCTCGGGCTGTAGATGCCGCTGGTGCGCTCCTCCAAGGCCTTGATGATGTCATAGCCATGGCGTGGCGCCTCGGCCAGCAGCGACAGCGTGATCAGCTTGAGGTCGCCGTCGGCCAGCATGCGCCCGGCGCGGAACATGTCGCCCGGGCCGCCGCGTCCGCCGCCCCTGCCATGGCCGAACGGGCCAAAGCCGCCGCCCCCGCCTCTGCCGCCAAATTTGCCGGCCATGTGCATGAAGACGCGCTCGGCGCGATCGCCAAAATGATTGTGTCTGTGCATTGATTGCTCCTTGAGTTCTATCTTACGATATATCTTAGCTAGGCGCACGCCAGCATGGAGTCAAGACATATCTTACGATGTATCGGGCCGGAAGCGAACAGCATCTGTCGGACGCCGATCCGTCGGTCGCGCTCGAACATGCGTTCATCATGATTGGAGTAGCCGGCGCTACCAGCGGCCGTTGCGCCGGTTCCAGGCATAGAGCAGGTCGGCGAAGCGGTCGTAGCCGAAGCGAGCGAGCGGCAGGGTAAGGGCGTTGCCGAGCAACTTTGCCAGCCAGCCCTCGCCCGGCGTCAGCGCCCACACGGCGATGGCGACATCGGCGCCGACCAGTAGCCTGCCCTGAGCATCGGTCGCGTGCAGCCGGCGGCGGATGTCTTCCAGCGAAGCGCCAAATCCGGCCAGTGCTTCCGGTTCATGATTGATGTCGCGAAATTCGATCCGCCCGGCCTTGACCACCTCGATCAGCCGCCGCTTCTGCCTGGTAATGCCGGCATCGCAGACCGGGCAGCGCGTGTTGTACCAGACGGTCAGCAAGGGCCTGGTTCTGCTATCGATCACTTCAGGCCCATCGCCATCTTCGGCCCTACGCATTTGTTGTCGCGAAACAGCGCCCATTCTTCGCATAGGCGCTGGTGGGACAGCCGGCAAAATCCATATTCATTGCCGGCCTTGTCCTTCTTGATCACCAGGCGCCCGCCGATCTCTCCGCAATGAACCGATGCGGGATTGGACATGCCGACCGGTTTTTGCGGGGCAGTGTCGGCATCGATCGGCATCGACGACTACGCGGCAAGGCTGATAGCCAATATCGAAACTGTCTTCATCGCGATCTCCGCTGGCTGCATTCTATCACGATGAAGCGCACTGTCTTGCCGCAAGGAGCCATCGAGCCCGGCACCTGCTCATCGGCTCCGGAACGTCCCGATTTGCATCATCCAAGCGACGAGATGATCTCGCGGTAAGCAAGCTCCGGGAAAGCCTTCAGGGTCCGTGACTTGACGTTGCCGCCCGCGGCCAGCATCAGCGCGAAACGCGCCAGCACCGCATCGTCGGGCGCTTCGACCACCGCCACCATGTCGAATTCCCCCATGGTCAGGTAGAACGACTTGAACGATCCCCCCATCTCGCCCAGTTGCGTCTTGGCGGCATCGAGGCGCTTGGGGGATTCGCGCACGTTCTTCGCGCCCTGCTCGGTCCAGTTCATCAGCATGATGTAAGTCGTCATGGCACGCCTCCTCCGGGGCCACGGAGCACGGTGCTCAGGCCATGGCGATGTCGACACGGCCTCGACCGGGGCGGGCTTCCCGGGCTGTCGCCCAGAAAAATGCATCCGACACGAAATTATCCTCCCTAAGGGCGCGTGCCGCAATGGCGAGCGCCAAAGAAAAAGGGCGCCACGATGGGCGCCCTTGATCTCTTCGCAATCGGTAGGCCTCAGCTATCCAGGAAGCTTCTCAGCTTGCGCGAGCGGCTCGGGTGCTTGAGCTTGCGCAACGCCTTGGCTTCGATCTGGCGGATACGCTCGCGGGTGACCGAGAACTGCTGGCCGACTTCCTCGAGCGTATGGTCGGTGTTCATGCCGATGCCGAAGCGCATGCGCAGCACGCGCTCCTCGCGCGGCGTCAGCGAGGCCAGAACGCGCGTGGTGGTCTCGCGCAGATTGGCCTGGATCGCCGCGTCGATCGGCAGGATCGCCATCTTGTCCTCGATGAAGTCGCCCAGATGCGAATCCTCCTCGTCGCCGACCGGCGTTTCGAGCGAGATCGGCTCCTTGGCGATCTTCAGCACCTTGCGCACTTTTTCGAGCGGCATTGCGAGCTTCTCGGCCAGTTCCTCCGGCGTCGGCTCGCGGCCGATCTCGTGCAGCATCTGGCGCGAGGTGCGCACGATCTTGTTGATCGTCTCGATCATATGCACCGGAATGCGGATGGTGCGCGCCTGGTCGGCGATCGAACGCGTGATCGCCTGCCTGATCCACCATGTCGCGTAGGTCGAGAACTTGTAGCCGCGGCGATACTCGAATTTGTCGACGGCCTTCATCAGGCCGATATTGCCTTCCTGGATCAGGTCGAGGAACTGCAGGCCGCGATTGGTGTATTTCTTGGCGATGGAGATGACGAGGCGCAGATTGGCCTCGACCATTTCCTTCTTGGCGATAGCCGCTTCGCGCTCGCCCTTCTGCACCTGGTTGACGATCTTGCGGAATTCCAGGATCGAGATGGCCGTTTCCGTGGCCAGATTCTGGATCTCGGCGCGCAGGTCCCTGATCGCGTCCTTCTCGTTCTTGGTGAACTCCTTCCAGCCGCGCGAGGTCAGATTGGCAATTGAGCGCGTCCAGTTCGGGTCGAGCTCGGAGCCCTGATATTCCTTCAGGAACTCCTCGCGGCGCACGCCATAGCTTTCGGCGAGACGCAGAAGCTTGCCCTCGTTCTGCACCAGGCGCTTGTTGATGTCGTAGAGCTGCTCGACCAGCGCCTCGATGCGCGCCGTGTTGAGCGACAGCGACTTCACCGCCTTGATGAGCTGATCCTTCAGCTCCTTCAAGCGGCGGTCCTGGCTGGGCGACAGCGTGCCGGCCGCGGCCAGCCGGTTCTCGACCTGCTGATCCTGCAGCTTGCGCAGCTTCTTGTAGGTGTCGGCGATGACGTCGAGCGTTTCCATGACCTGCGGGCGCAGCTCGGCTTCCATTGCCGCCAGCGACAGGCTGGCCTCGTCCTCGTCCTCCTCGTCGTCATCTCCGATGCCGCGCGTGTCGGCGCCGACATTGGTGATGTCGTCTTCATCGTCGCGTCCGCGGCGCGGCTTTTCCTCGACCTTGGGCGCTTCCTCGACGCGCTCCACCACCGGCGCCTGCTTGGCCTCGGGGCCGGCATAGGTGGCTTCGAGGTCGATGATCTCACGCAGCAGGATCTTGGATTCGTTGAGCTCGTCGCGCCAGATGATGATGGCCTGGAAGGTCAGCGGGCTTTCGCACAGGCCCGCGATCATCGTCTCGCGGCCGGCCTCGATGCGCTTGGCGATGGCGATTTCGCCCTCGCGCGACAACAACTCGACCGAACCCATTTCGCGCAGGTACATGCGCACCGGATCGTCGGTGCGGTCGGTCGGCTCTTTCTTCGTGGTTGTGGCGGCGACGGCGGTGCCGGTCTGCTCGGCCAGCTCGTTGGCGTCTTCCTCGGCATCCGCCGCGGTGTCGCCGGCCTCGGCCTCTTCGCCCTGCTCGTCGTCCTCGACGACGTTGATGCCCATGTCGGACAGCATCGCCATCGTGTCCTCGATCTGCTCGGAGGTCACTTCCTCGGAGGGCAGCACCGAATTCAGCTCGTCCATGGTGACATAGCCGCGCTTCTTGGCGGCCTTGATCATCTTCTTGACAGCATCATCGGAAAGGTCGAGCAGAGGGCCATCGGTGGCGCCTTCGCGTTCGGTCTCGACCTCTTCCTTTTCCTTTGTCGCCATAGTCTTTATCTTCTCCTAGCGGCCCGACATCGAGGCCGCGCAAGCTGTCGGACCGGTCAAATCGGCTGGGCTCGCTTTTGCAACGCGCTTCACCGGGCCAATAACTGCATCATCTCTTTGTTGGTGCCCTGTCGTCGCCCAAAACCGGTTTCCATTTTTGGGCGACATGCATTAAGTCCAGATTAACCCTGATATCTGTGGCAGGCTGGCTGCCTGTCCAGTGACCAAGACCTCACATCGCTGCTTTTCCCGTCGACGCGGGTGCGGGTTAACGTTTCGAATCGTCCTGATTCCGCCATTCTGCCGGAAGGTCAAGCGCCTCTCGCATGATTCGCATGAAAAAAGCGAATCAATTACCCGACTTAGCGCGGTCCGGCTCTAGAAGATCCATGACAACGCCGTCATTCCTGCACTTGCTGGCATGAGCCCGTCCCAACCCTCGGGCCGGAATGAGCTCCGCCTTTCTTCTGCTGGAGTATGATCGTTCCCGAAAACCGGGTCCCGCTTTTCGGAACCATGCTTCAGGCCCGACCAGCCCTGCCCGACGAAACACCGAAACCTTCGATCAGCGCTTCCGTCGCTTGTACATCCCGAAATTGCGCTTGAATTTCGATCAGATGGCGGAAATTCTCGTCCGAAGGATCCGCATCCATCGCCGCTTCCGCCTGTTTCAGCTCCTTATGTAAGGTGCGCGCGCTACGCTGCAAGTGCAGCGCCTGGTTCAGAGCGTCGCGGGCGTCCTCGAGCGCTGCCGTCTCCAGCGCCGGCCACTGCCGCGCTCGCCTGATCAGGCCGACGGCACGCTCCCAGATCTCGGCGCAGCCGGCGCGTTCGATCGTCGCCACCACGGCGTGGCGGTGATTGGCCATGTCATGTGCCATCGCGTCGAGGATGGCGCCGTGCAGCCGCTTCAGCTCGGAATTGGCGAGATCGAGGAACTCGACATGGGCGAAATTCTCGTCGATCAGCGCCGGGTGGTTGACCAGTGCGACGATGATCGTCGCCTCGCGCACCGACATGCCTTCGCTGCCGCGCTTGACCAGTGCCGACTGGCCGAGGCTTTCCGTGATGGCGATGCGACCACCGCCGGCCTTGGCGAATTGTCCGCCGGGAGCGGGCGCCTTGCCCTGCCCCGGTTTCCAGTCCGGACGACCTTGCCGCGTTCCGCGCTGAGAACCGAAGAAGTTCAGCACGCGCTCGCGCATCTCCTGCTGGTAGTGATATCGCAGGCTTTCATCACGGATGCGGCTGGTCAGTTCGCGCAGCCGCTTCTCCAGTTCGGCCCGGCGCTCCGGCGTGTCGAAGACGCCGCCCGCCGTCTCGCGCATCCATAACAGATCGGCAAGAGGACGCGCTTCCGCCAGCACGGCGCGGAAGGCATCCGGCCCCTCCGCCTTGACCAGGTCGTCGGGATCCTTGCCTTCCGGCAGCAGCGCGAAGCGTGCGGTGCGCCCCGCCTGGACTACGGGCAGCACCATGTCGGCGGCCCGCCATGCCGCCTTCAGCCCGGCCTTGTCGCCGTCGAAGCACAGCACCGGCTCGGCGGCCATACGCCACAACAGTTCGAGTTGGTTTTCGGTAAGCGCCGTGCCGAGTGGCGCCACGACATTCTCGAAGCCGGCCTGCGCCAATGCGATGACATCCATATAGCCTTCGACGGCGATGACCGTGCCGCCCTTGGCCAGCGCTTTTCGCGCGCGGGCGAAATTGTAGAGTACGTTGCCCTTGTGGAAGAGCTCGGTATCGGGCGAGTTCATATATTTGGCGAGCGCATCCGGCGCCAGCGCTCGCCCGCCGAAAGCGATGATCTTGCCGCGCGAATCCGGAATCGGGAACATGATGCGGTCGCGGAACCAGTCATAGGAAACCGGAATGTCGTCGCCATGGCGCACCAGCCCACAGTCCTCGATATCGGCCTTCGGCACGCCCTTTGCGGCCAGATGCTCCTTCAGCGAATTGCGGCTGTCGGGCGCATAGCCCAGCCGGAACGCATGCTGCGTCGCGGGCGTCAGTCCGCGGTCGCGCAGATACGCACGGGCTTTGGCGCCCTCCGCGCCCTGTAGCCGCTCCTGGAAAAAGGCAGTCGCCATTTCCATGACGTCGGTAAGGCTGGCGCGTTCCTTCTCGCGCCGCTCCTCCTGCATGTCGCGAACCGGCATCGGCACGCCGGCCATGTCTGCGATCTTCTCGACCGCCTCGGGAAAGCTCAGTCCGTCAAGTTCGGTCAGGAACTTGAAGTGATCGCCCGAGACCGAGCAGCCGAAACAATGATAGCGGCCCTTCTTGTCCTCGCAATGGAAGGACGGGCTCTTCTCGCCATGAAACGGGCAGCAGGCCCAATAGTCGCCGCGCGACGCATTGGTCTTCTTGCGATCCCAGGCGACGCGCTGGCCGATGACCTGCGAAATCGGCACGCGGTCGCGTATCTCGTCGAGGAAGGCGGGCGGAAAGCGCATCGGGGAACTCGTTTATCCCCCATATAATCATGCCCGCGAAGTCCGGCGACCCCTAATGCTGACGATGCCCGGTTTCCACAGGGCAAAAGGAAAGGCGGCCGTTGCGGGCCGCCCTTCCTCCAGTCTGGCACTATCGGGACTTTACTGCGCGGCGATGGCGCCAAAGATGATGCCGGAGAGGGCGCCGACCAGCACATAGTCGTTGCCGACGCGGATCCATTCCTGGCCACGGCCAGGACGATGCAGGCCGTAGCGACCATAATCGCGGACCGGCTGATGCTGCCGCCAGCCGGAATATTTCTGGCCATTGCGCCAGTTGTTCCGCTTCACGACGACCTTCTTTTGAATGATACGCTTCTGGATAACGCGCTTCTGGATGACGCGCTTCCTGACATCCCGGTTGGTGGGCTTCTGCCAATCGACATTGGTATAGTTCGACTGCGGCGCGACCGGCGCATTGAGCGGTGCGGCCTGGCCCGTCAGGGACGTGGCGGCCAGCATCGAGAAAGCAAGACCGGAAAGAACAATGCGCTTCATGAAGGAATCTCCTTGGTTGTCGATGCCGCAGAAATAGCCGTCGAAGAATGAACCGAAACTGAACATGAGCATTACAATTCCGTAATGAATCCGAAGCTTTAGGCCGATTGGTTGAACATCCTCGCAAATTCCGGGCGAAGGGCGGGCGGCAGCACCGGCCGATCCGCCGCGTCAAGGCGGCGAGGCTCATGCAACCATTTCGGCATCCGTCCATTCTCCGACACGCCCCGTCGCGCGCGGAGAGCCCTTGAAATCGACAAATTTTTATTATCCGGCTAAAATATTCGAGCTATTATCGGCCAACGTCATGATCATGATTCGCACCCCTCCTCTTTCTCCCGACCGCCGCGCTGCCCGTGTCGCCGGCCTTGTCCGTATCGGTGCGCCGCAATGAGCGGCTCCGTGGTTCTCCTGCATCTGGCCGGCGCCGTGGCGCTGATGCTGTTTGCCACGCGCATGGTGAAGACCGGCGTCGAGCGCGCCTATGGCGACGTGCTGCGCCACAAGCTGCGCGCCACCATGCGCAATCCTGTCATGGCGGTGCTGGCCGGCACCGGCCTCGCTATAGCGCTGCAGAGCTCCACCGCCGTCACGCTGCTGGTCGGCTCCTTCGCCGGCTCCGGCATTGTCTCGGGCGCGGCCGGGCAACTGGCCGTCCGCGGCGCCGAGATCGGTTCGGCTCTCGTGGTCAAGCTGCTCACCTTCGATCTCACGCTGCTGGTGCCGCTTTGCCTGATCACCGGCACGGTCATGTTCATGGCCACCGAGCGGCGCGACTGGCGCCAGACCGGTCGCATCCTGGTCGGCATCGGCCTTTTGATCCTGTCGCTGGAAATGATCGGTCAGGCATCCGAGCCGCTGCGCAACAGCCAGTTGATGCCGGTCATCATCAATTACTTCTCCGGCGATTCCATCACCGCCTATCTGCTGGCGGCGCTGATCACCTGGCTGTTCCAATCGAGCATCGCCGCGGTCCTGTTGATGGCGACGCTGGCGGGCCGCGGCCTGATCACGCCCGAACTCGGCGTCGTCCTCATCCTGGGCGTCAATCTCGGTTCGTCGATCATCGCGCCCATGCTGACCCGCTCCTCCGGCCCCGAAGTGCGCGTCGTGCCGATCGGCAACCTCTTGATGCGCGGGCTTGGCTCGCTGGTCATGCTGATCCTGGTCATGATCTTCAGGCCGCATTTCGCGTTCCTTGGCGCGACGGCAGCGGACCAGATCGTCAATGCCCACATCCTGTTCAATGTGCTGATCCTGCTCGCCGGCCTGCCGCTGGCGGGTCTCGTCTACCGCGCCTCGGAGAAGATCGTGGTGCTCGGCACCAAGACGCCAGCCGCCACGCTCGACGTCGTCGAACTCTCGGCGCTCAACGAAAGCGCGCTCGACGTGCCGAGCCAGGCGCTGGCCAATGCCACCCGCGAGGTGGTGCGGGTCTGCGAGACGGTCGAGATCATGCTCAAGCGCATCATCGAGCTCTACGAGAGCGCCGATGCCGACAAGATCAAGGCGCTGGCCGCCCTTGACGACCGCGTCGACCGCAAGCACGCGGCGATCAAGCTCTACCTCGCCAAGGTCACCAAGAACCCGCTGACCGAGGACGAGGCGTTGCGCTGCCAGGAACTGATCGGCGCCTGCGTCAAGCTGGAGCAGGTCGGCGACATCATCGTGCGCAACATGCTGGTACATGTGAAGAAGAAGTTCGACCGTGGACTGGAATTCACCGACGAGGGTTGGAGCGAGCTGTGCGCCTTCCACGCTTCGGTGCTCGCCAATGCGCGGCTTGCCTTCAACGTGCTGGTGTCGCGCGATGCCGAGACGGCTCGCCAATTGGTGCTGGAGAAGGAACGGCTGCGCGACGCCGAAAAAGAGACCAGCGCCAGCCATTTCCTGCGGCTGCGCGAAGGCACTGCCAAAAGCGTCGAGACCAGTTCGATCCACCTCGACACCATCCGCGATCTCAAACAGATCAACTCGCTGCTGGCATCTATGGCCTATCCCGTGCTGGAAGAACGCGGCCTCCTCGGCGGATCCAGGTTGAAGGCGAGTTGATCAACGACATCTCTCCCTTCTTTGAGACACCTCATCCCACCTCGCTTTGCGACGCCACCTCCCAACAAACAAGGGCAGAAGGAAGAGCGCCGCACTCTGTCGAAAAAATTGTATTGCGGCAGAATTGCATGGCGTCGGTCCTTCGGCGGCAAAATTGCCATTGCCGCGTTTCCATCGCTCGGGCTAGGCATATCAGCCAAAGCTTTCGGAGGAGATCGATGGACACCCATTCGCGCAGTTTCGCCAAGGCGCTTTCGTGGCGCGTGACCGGCACCATCGATACGATGATCATCTCGCTGGTGGTGACCGGAAGCGTCAAGCTGGCGGCCGCCATCGGCGTGACAGAAGTCTTCACCAAGTCGCTGCTCTATTATTTTCATGAGCGGGCATGGCTGAAGGTTCCTTATGGACGCAAGACCCCGTTCTGAACCCGGGGTCAAGATTTTGAACCCGGAGATCAAGAAAAGCTAAAGCGGCGACAAAAATTTCTGGATTGCCGGCAGCGCGCATCCGTGGTTTGAGGCCTGCATTCGAGGATTTAATTCCCGCCATGTCGCTTCCGCTCATCGCCCTGTTCATCGCTGCCTTCGCTTTCGGCACCACCGAATTCGTCATCGCCGGCGTGCTGCCGCAGGTGGCGCAAGGGCTTGGCGTTTCGGTTCCGACATCGGGCTATCTCGTCTCCGGCTATGCCTGCGGCATCGCCATCGGCGGTCCGCTTCTGGCACTTGCCACCAAGTCCTTGCCGCGCAAAACCTTGCTGCTCGGCCTCGCGGTCGCCTTCACCATCGGTCAGGCGGCCTGCGCGCTGGCGCCCGACTTCACCTCGATGCTGCTTCTGCGCATTGCCGTCGCAGTCGCGCATGGCGCTTATTTCGGCGTCGCCATGGTGGTTGCGGTCGGGCTGGTGCGCGGGGACCAGCGCGGCATGGCGGTGGCCGTCATCCTGTCGGGCCTCACTGTCTCCAACGTGATCGGCGTGCCAGCGGGCACTGCCATCGGCAACATCTGGGGCTGGCGCGCGACCTTCTGGGTTATGTGCGCATTGGGCGTGGCGGCCACGCTTGCCATGGCAGCCCTTTTGCCGCGCACCGCAGGCTATCAGGCCAAACCCGCCGGCCTCGCCCGCGAGGTCCGCGTGCTTGCC
The DNA here is from genome assembly GCF_006442685.1 of Mesorhizobium sp. B2-4-7. Lineage (NCBI taxonomy): Bacteria > Pseudomonadati > Pseudomonadota > Alphaproteobacteria > Hyphomicrobiales > Phyllobacteriaceae > Mesorhizobium > Mesorhizobium sp. B2-4-7. Next base: position 197,106 of record NZ_VFVH01000012.1, on the reverse strand, counting down.
CGCCAGCAGGTCTGGACCTCGCTGATCCTGATGCTGATGCTGATGATCGGCCAGTTCGGCCTGTTCACCTACATCACCCCGACATTGCTTGAGATCACCCGCCTCGACGAGAACCTGGTGCCCTGGGTGCTCTTGCTCAATGGCGTCGGCGCCACGCTTGGCGTCTTCCTCGGCGGCAGGCTAGCCGACTGGAAGCTGATGCCCTCGCTGATCACCATGCTGGCCCTGCAGGCGGTGACGCTTGCGGTGATCTATGCCGTCAGCCCCTATCCCGTGCCGATGATCGTGGCGATCGTCATCTGGGGCGGCCTCAACTTCGCCATCGGTACGCCGATCCAGACCCGCATCCTGTCCTGGACTGCGGATGCCTCGAACCTGGCCTCCTCGCTGATCCCATCCGGCTTCAATGTCGGTATAGCGCTCGCGGCATCGCTCGGTGCTGCCATGCTCAATGGCGGTTACGGTTATCGCAGCCTGCCGCTGCTTGGCGCTGTGGCGATGCTCGTCGCCGTCGCGGTGGCGCTCGCCTCGCACATCTGGGAGTGGCGCAGCAACGCCACGCCACCGCTGACGGCAGCGGCTGAGTAGATTATCCGCGTCAGGACATCCACCACCGATCATGCCTGATCCGGGCGTCCACCGGCGCAAGCACGACGCGATGAACAGTCATGTCTCGCCCAGCGGCTGCGCAGCTCCAACGCATTACAGATCGATGCGGAACCGCAGGCTCTCCGCTCCGCCATAGGCGGCATCTTCGAGGAAACGTTCGACCAGTCTGCCGCCGTTGGCCAGGATCACTTTGTGCGAGGCCGGATTGCCAGGTTTTGCGGTGATGTCGACATGAGCCAGGCCGACCGCCCTCGCCTCATCCAGCATAAGCCGCAGCGCTTCCGTCGCGTAGCCGCGTCGCTGTTTCCACGGCACCACGGCGTAGCCGATATGGCCAAGCACGTGCGGCGGCAGCGCCGACGTGCCCTTCTGCCAGCGCAGGCCGATCGAGCCTGACGTCTCGCCGTCCCACATCCAGCGCCTGAAGCCCGGCAGGCGCGGGACCTGTCTGCCGTCAGGCAAGGTGATCGGCGGCCCCTTGGCCTCGGGATCATCGAGGCTGGCCAGGAACGCCGCCGGATCCTCCTCGATTGCGGCAAGCTGCTCGCGAGCTGCCTCCATGAGCCGTACATTGTCGGGCGACCAGCCGCGCTCGAGCGCAGCCTTGTAGGACGCCAGATGCTTGAGCCCGGGCTTGATGATTTCGATCATGATCCATGCTTCCTTGCAAGCAAGCAGGCATAGCGATGGCCACTGGAACGCTCAAGCGGGCTGGAACCGGATCGCGCCCCTGTTGAGGAAACATGCCTTGCTGAACAGCGACAGATCCAACGGGTTCGGCAGCCGAACGTCATTCAGATCGGGAAGCGGCTTCGTCGACGGATCGTAGGAGCGGTCGATCTGCGAGATGAAGACCAGGATCACGCCCGTGTCACGCGCAAAAGCTTTCAGCGTGCGGACCTGATCCATCAGCTCCGGATTGTCCCGTTTCTGGTCGAGCAGTTGCAGATAGTCGATGACAGCGAGCGTCCCGCGCGCCGCCGATCCCAACACCTCGACGATGTAGTCGGCGCTGATGCCATCGGAAGTGTCGAACGCGAACAATCGGTCGAACTGGGCGGGGTCCGCCCCGATGGCGCGAAACCGGTCCAGCACATCGCGATGCGTGTATTCCAACGAGAAGAACACGCCGCGATGGCCACGCTTCATGGCTTCGACCGCGAGTTCGAGGCTCATCAGCGTCTTGCCGTGGCCTGGTCGCGCACCGACCAGAACCAGGTCGCCGGGCATCAGCCGCGAGAACAGCCTGCCGGCGGCCGTCGTCTCGGCTGCCTTAGCCGCAAGCAGACTCCAACTCGCAAAACCTTCGCGGGCTGCAATACGGTCAAGCGCCTGATGGAGCGGAATCTTCTCCTCGCGGGACAACAGCCTGGCTTGACGCTTCAGATTGTAAATGGGCGCAATCATCGCAAACCTCCTGGTGCGAGCAGTCTTCGCAACCCCTCCTTATGCCTGGTGCTCGAACAGTCGGTTCGATGATCGGATTGCCCCGCATGAATGATGCTTTCCCGACGGAGGGAGGAGGCGTGGGCGCGCCGGAATCAGACAATACCCTAATGCTGGCGGGTCGAAAACGCGCATACGTGCCGGGAATGCTGAACAAGATGTGTTTCGCCGGCCGGCGTAAGCCGATTTATGATCGTGCCGGGGTGATTCACCGCCAAAACACAAACGCTTCGACAGGAGAACGGGTCTGGTGCGGTTGAGATCTATCCCGCTGGGTGTCGTCGCCAGCCTCTTCCTCGTTGTCGTCGCTTTGACGGCACGGTCCTTTGCCGCGCCCTCGGCCATTCCGGCCTGGCTGCAGGCCCATGTCGGCGAAGGTGATGGCCAGATCTCAACTGTGGTCCTGGAGCGGGCCCGAGCGCTTTACCTGAAGAAAGTCGGCGCAGGAGCCGTTAACAATCCCTGCTACTTCGCCATGGATGCGACGCGCCCTAGCGATCTGGGCAACAACAAACTGGGTCACCGTTATTACATCATCTGCGAGGCCAGCCAGGCGTTTCGCGCCGTTTCGGCGGGCCACGGCAGCGGCCGGAATCTGAAGGGCGTCGCAGATTTCGCCAATGGCAAGCGCTGCGCGAAGAACTTCGGCAATGCGCTGGATTCGTCACTGACCGCCGGCGGCGCCTATATGACCGGCGAGGCGAAAACCTCGTTCAAGGGCTACTATCGCACCGCAGCGAAGCAGGACGTGGCTTTCATGCGTACCTTCGTGCAGTTCGATGGCGAGGGCGAGGCCGCGAACGCCAGGCAGCGCGTGATCGGCGGGCATCCGGCGGAAGTGCTGAAGGGAATGTGTCTTCGCAAAGACCCGGCCAGCTCGCATGCCGACCATGACGGCTACGTGCCGTTCGGCAAACTGGTGGATTATGCCGGCGGCCGCAGCAATGGCTGCACCAGTTGGTCGGCGGCGGATGCGCGGCAGATCATCCCGATGGTGAAGGACAATCCGACTACGCTCTACATCTACCCTGAATCGCGCGACATCGCCGCCGTTGCGCAAATCGTGGCGGCGGGCCGTTCGCTGTCGGACGCTGGCCCCTATTGGAACGCATCCTGCCTGAAGGAAATCGGCACGCCGAAATTCTGGCCGCGAAAGACGCTCGAGCCGATCATTGCCCAATACAGGAAGGACCACCCGGCACCGCCGCCGCAGCCGGTGCCGATCTGCAAGGAGCCGTGAGGTCCGTCCCGGCTCCGGGGATGCGGGGTCTACGGGATCGCATCCCTCAGCGCAGAAAATCGAACACCGCCTGCATGAAACCGGATGGATATTCGACATTCGACAGGTGAACCGCCGGCAGGACGACCAGCTTCGCGCCGGGCACCGCCGCGGCGATCAGTTCGCTGTGGCTGGCCGCCGTCACCGTGTCGTGCTCGCCGGCGATCACCAGCGTCGGCCGCGAGATCAGCGCCACGGTGCGGCGAAGGTCGGCGTCGCGCACCGCCGCAAAGAGGCCCGCCAGGCCTTGTCGGTCGATGGTGAGCAGCATGGCGCGAAATTCCTCGATGAAGGGCTCGTTGGCCGCCACCATTTTTGCCGGGAACCAGTTGTTGAGGAACGTTTCGGCGGTATCTGCCATATCGGGCGCCTGCCGGACGGCGGCAATGCGCTCGTCGAAATGGCGTGCCGGTCCGAGATGCGACGAGGTGTTGCTCAGGATCAGCCGGTCGATCCGCTCCGGCGCGTGGATGCCGAGCCATTGCCCGACGAAGCCGCCCAGCGACAGGCCGAGGAAATGCACGCGGCCAAGGCCGAGCGCGTCGAGCAGTTCGATCACGTCGCCGCCGAGCCGATCGAGCGAATAGGCGCCGGCCGGCACGCTCGATCCGCCATGGCCGCGAAAATCATAGCGCAGAAGATGGAAATGCCTGGACAACTCGCCGACCTGTCCATCCCACATATGCAGCGTGGTGCCGATGGAGTTCGACAGCATCAGAACCGGCTTTCGCGCATCGCCGTCGAAACGGTAGGCGATGCGCGTGCCGTCGCCAACAGTCACAAAATTCAGCTCACTCATGATGAAAGATCCTTCTGGAAGGGTTGAATGACAGAGCGTAGTCAGATCGTTGGTTTGTTGATATTACAAAGTCAGGACAATCTCTGTAATCAAAGCTGACATGGCTGAATTCACCTTGCACGACCTGCAGTGCTTCGACGCCGTGATCCGCACCGGCGGCTTTCAGCCGGCGGCGGCCCTGTTGCATCGTTCACACCCGGCTGTATTCGCCGCTGTCGCCAAGCTGGAACGGCAGCTCGACCTCGTTCTCCTGGACCGCAGCGGCTATCGCGTGCGCCCGACCGAGGCCGGGCTGTCGTTCCACCGCCGGGCGCAATCGCTGCTGCGCGAACTGGAAGGCCTGCGCGTGCATGCCGCCCAGCTCTCGATGGGCGAAGAAAGCGAAATCCATGTGGTGATCGGCGACCTATGCCCACGACCGCAGGTGCTGGGCCTGCTCGGGCGGTTCTTCGCGCAATGTCCCGGCACGCGTCTGCACCTGCACTTCGAGGCCGTCGGCGGCCCTTGGGAACGCCTTTTCGACGACGAGGCCGATCTGGTCCTGCACTGGATCGACAAGGGCGATGCGCGGGTGGAATGGATCGATTTGTGCAAGGTGCCGTTCATTCCCGTGGTGGCACCGGGCTTTCTGCCGGAGCGCATCGAGCCGCCGATCACACCCGACCAGATGCAGGCGCTCACCCAATGCGTGATGCGCGACACTGCCCGCCATTCACCGCAACAAGACTACTTCATGGTCGAAGGCGCGCCGCAATGCCTGGTCGCCGACCAGGGCATGAAGAAGGAGATCATCCTGCAGGGCCTCGGCTGGGGCCACCTGCCACGCTTCCTGATCGAGGAGGAGCTGCGTGATGGACGCCTGCGGTCCATCGCCGGCCCTCATATGCCGGGCCGCACCGACGAACTGGTGGTTGCGCGTCGCCGCGACCGTCCCCACGGGCCGGTCGCCAACCGTTTGTGGGATCATATCCAGCAGGAGGCGCCAGCATTTGCGCCACGCGTTGGAGCCCCAGAAGGTTGTTTTATAGGCAGGCGAGCGCTGGCGCTCGCGCTCGACGCGCCGACTATTGCAAAAGCCCCTTGATGATGCCGCTTGCCTTGCCGAAATCCATCTGGCCGGCATATTTCTGCTTCAGTGCCGCGATCACCTTGCCCATGTCCTTCTGGCTGGCGGCACCGGTCGCCGCGATCGCCTCGCGCGCCGCGGCGGTGATGGCGGCATCGTCGAGCTGCGTCGGCAGGAAATCGCGGATGATCTCCATCTCGCTGCGCTCCTGCGCGGCCAGTTCCGGACGCTTGCCGTCTTCGAAGGCCTTGGCCGATTCTTCGCGCTGCTTCACCATCTTGGCCAGGATCTGCAGGATCGCCTCGTCGCTGGCCGGTTCCTTGCCGGCACCGCGATTGGCGATATCGCGATCGTGGATGGCGGCTTGGATCAGCCGCAATGTCGGCAGCCGGTGCTTGTCCTGCGCCTTCATCGCGCTCTTCAGGGATTCGGCGATTTTTGCGCGCATCGTGCTCTCTCCTTCGGTCGGCGCGGACAATAGCGCCCGGTGCGGACCAACGCAAACCCTGATATGTCGAGGCAAGCCTATGATATTGCTCAATGAAATAAATCGTAGCGGCATTTCCCATCATCATTGACCGACCTGCCCCCTTCCCCTATGTACTGGGCCTTGCATGAACTGAAGCTTGAGTGCGTGGAGGCAGCGAATTCGCCGCTCCGCGCCGTTTGCCGCGCAAATAGCCCGCCGGGCCTGTTTGAAGCGCGCGGCCTGATAGGAGTGCCGCCATGGCCGACACCGCGTCCACCCCCGCTTGGGCCACCGAGAAACCGACGGCATTGCTGGTGCTGGCCGACGGCACCGTCATTGAGGGTCGCGGTCTCGGCGCAACGGGTTCGGCGGTCGCCGAGGTCTGCTTCAACACCGCGCTTACCGGCTATCAGGAGATCCTGACCGATCCGTCCTATGCCGGCCAGATCGTCACCTTCACCTTCCCGCATGTCGGTAATATCGGCACCAACGGCGAAGACATCGAGGACCTCAATCCGGCTGCTCGCGCCGGTGCCGTCGGCGCCGTGTTCAAGGCCGATGTCACCAATCCCTCCAACTACCGCGCTGCCGGCCATCTCGATCAATGGCTGAAGAAGCGCGGCATCGTCGCCCTCTCGGGCATCGACACCCGCGCGTTGACCGCGTTGATCCGCGAAAAGGGCATGCCCAACGCCGTTATCGCGCATGCGCCCGACGGCGTCTTCGATCTTGACGACCTGAAACGCCGCGCCGCCGCGTGGTCCGGCCTGATCGGCCTCGACCTCGCCAAGGAGGTCACGTCAGGCCAGTCCTCGGTGTGGCGCGAGACGCCTTGGGTGTGGGACGAGGGCTTTGGCGAACAGGACGAGCCCTCCATGCATGTCGTCGCCATCGACTATGGCGTCAAGCGCAACATCCTGCGCCTGCTTGCGGGGCTTGGTGCCAAGGTGACCGTGGTTCCGGCCAAGACCGGCGCCGAGGAAATCCTCGCCATGCAGCCGGACGGCATCTTCCTGTCCAACGGCCCCGGCGACCCTGAAGCCACCGGCGCCTACGCCGTGCCGGTCATCCAGGACCTGCTCAGGACCGAGATTCCGGTGTTCGGTATCTGCCTCGGCCACCAGATGCTGGCGCTGGCGCTGGGCGGCAAGACCGCCAAGATGCATCAGGGCCATCACGGCGCCAACCATCCGGTCAAGGACCACACTACAGGCAAGGTCGAGATCGTCTCGATGAACCACGGCTTTGCCGTCGACGCCGACTCGCTGCCGTCAGGCGTCGAGGAAACCCATGTCTCGCTGTTCGACGGCTCGAATTGCGGCATCGCGCTGACAGGCCGGCCGGTATTCTCGGTCCAGCACCACCCCGAGGCCTCGCCCGGCCCGCAGGATTCGCATTATCTGTTCCGCCGCTTCGTCAACCTGATCCGCGAAAAGCGCGGCGAGGAACTGCTGGCCGAACGGGCTTAGTTCCGACAGATCCTCATATTCGTGCCCCATCTTCCGCGACGCCTTTGGTGACGGTTCCGAGTGCCGCAGGCCTCGCCACTTTCGTAACGAAGACAACGAGCGCCAGCACTAGGAAAACCGCGCCAACCAGGTAAGGCGCACCGCCGAAGGTCACTGGCGCGCTTGGCCCGGTGAACCAGGAAAAGATCGCGGTATAGAGCAGCGGCGTGACGATCGATGTGATCGAGAAGATCGACGTCATCGCGCCTTGTAATTCACCCTGCGCCGAAGGCGGCACCTTGGCGGCGGCGAGGCTCCTGAGCGGCGGGTCGGCCAGCGCTTCCAGGCAGCCGACGACGATCACCGCATAAATCATCCAACCCTGCGTCGCGAAGGCGTAGCCGAAAGCACTGAGCGCCGTGAACGCCAGACCGATCACCGCCGTCCTCCACTCGCCAAGCCTGGGAATGATGCGTGGCAGCACCGTTGCCATGACGATGGCTCCGCACAGGCCGAAAGCGCCGAGCGAAAAACCGATCTGCTGCTCGTTCCAGCCATAGCGATAGTTGGAGACGAACGACCAGACCGCCGGATACATCATGTGGCCGAGCGTCATCAGGAAGAAGACGAGCCCGATCCAGCCAATGCCTTGATATTGGCGCATCTGCAGAAGCGTGCCGACTGGGTTGGCGCGCTTCCACTCGAAGCGGCGGCGGTGCTTTTCATCGAGCGTTTCGGGCAGCAGGAACAGCGCGATCAGGAAGTTCACCAAGGCAAGTCCGGCGGCGAAATAGAACGGCACGCGCGGCCCGAAGGTGCCGAGCAGTCCGCCAAGGACGGGCCCGATGACGAAGCCGACGCCGAAGGCGATGCCGAGCAGGCCGAAATTCTTGGCCCGGTTCTCATCGTTCGAGATGTCGGCGATGAAGGCTGATGTGGTCGAATAGCTGGCGCCCGAAATGCCGGCCAGCACGCGCCCGATGAACAGCATCGGGTAGGACCAGGCTATGGCGCAGATCAGATTGTCGATGGAAAACGTCAGCACGGAGGCGAGAAGGATCGGCCGCCGGCCGAACCGGTCGCTCAACCCGCCCATGACGGGCGCGAAGAAGAACTGCATGGCCGCATAGACGAAGAACAGCCATCCGCCCTCGATCGCCGCCTCCGAGACGCCGACGCCGGTCAATTCTTGCAGGTAGGCCGGCAGCACCGGCATGATGATGCCGAATCCGATGATGTCGAGGAGCAGCGTCGTGAAGACGAGCGCAAGCCCCCGCTTGGCGGTTTTGGGATCGATCATGGTTTCGTCTGCTCCTTCCCGGCGCCTGGCGCGCAGGCGGAGGCACTTATAGGCGAGCAGGCCGTCAGGAACAATGAGGGAACAAGCAGGACGTTCGCATCCTGACACCCCCTGACGACATCCTTGCCGTCAGGTCACCCGTGAAAGAACCGGATGCTCAGATCGGGTTGTTGAACGTATCGCAGTCGGAAAGCTTGCCGCTCTTGTAGCCGCGCGCCAGCCAGGTCTGCCGCTGCGCCGACGTGCCGTGGTTGAAGCTTTCCGGCACTACGTAGCCCTGCATCTTCTTCTGCAGCGTATCGTCGCCGATCTGCCTGGCGGCATTGAGCGCGCTTTCCATATCGCCTTGCTCCAATATGCCCTTCTGCGCCGTGTAATGCGCCCAGACGCCGGCGAAGCAGTCGGCCTGAAGCTCGACGCGCACCGACATTTGATTGGCTTCGGCCTCGCCCATGCTTTGCCGCATCTGGTTGAATTTGGACATGATGCCGGTCAGATTCTGCACGTGATGGCCGACCTCATGCGCGATCACATAGGCCCGCGCGAACTCGCCCGAGGCGCCGAACTGCTGGTCCAGCTGCTGGAAGAATGTCATGTCGAGATAGACCTTGTGGTCGCCGGGGCAATAGAACGGTCCGGCCGCCGACGAGGCGAAGCCGCAGGCCGAGCGGATCTGCCCGCTGAACAGCACCAGCTTAGGGTCCTCATAGGTCAGTCCGTTGGCCTTGAAAATGCCGGTCCATGTGTCCTCGGTCTCGGCCAGCACGGTTGCCACGAACTGCTTCATCTCGTCGGAAGCCGGCGCACCGGTGCCGCCGTCCTGGCTGCCGCTGTTGTCCGTTATCTCGCCGCCGCCAGGCAGCAGGCCTCCACCGCCGCCGCTCAGCACCTGGATCGGATCGATGCCGAAGGCTTTCAGGCCGAAATAGAGCACGACGAGGATGATGATGGTCGAGATCGACATGCCGCCGCCGCTTCTGCCGCCGATCGGAATGCGGAACTGGCCGGGTCCGCCACCACCAAATCCGCCGCCGCCGCTGCTGCGCTGGTCCTCGACATTGTCACTCTGACGACGGCCTCTCCAGAGCATGGCAACTCCCCGCGCTGCGAATTTACTGGTCGATCCGGCGCGAGGCCGGCTCCACCTCATGAACAATTATCTCAATGGTTGCGCCAAGTCACAGCATTTTTCGCGGCCGTGGCCGTGCTGGCATGATGGCTCGCTGCTCTGGCCGCGACTGTGGAATGTCTATGGTATCGCCGGCGAAACGGGGCCGGCGTCTTGGCAAAGTCCCTAGCCCGCCGTCATCGCCTTGCGGAACGCTTCCAGTGTCTCGGCGCTGACATGGTGCTCTATGCCCTCGGCATCGATGCGCGCCGTCTCGGCGCTGACGCCGAGCGAACGCAAAAAAGCCTCCACCGTCTGGTGGCGAATGCGGCTCTCTTCCGCGACCTTGCGACCGGCTTCGGTCAAGAACACGCCGCGATAAGGCTTTCTGGAGACCAGCCCGTCGGCACACAGCCTGGTCAGCATCTTGGCCACTGTCGGTTGGGCGACCCCCAGCCTGGCCGCGATGTCGACCTGGCGAGCCTCGTTGCCGTCCTCGATCAGGTCGGCGATCAACTCGACATAGTCCTCGACCAGCGCGCTGCGGCGCGCTTCGCGCGTCTGCCGGAACCCTTCCGAATGGACATCGGCATCGGGCAGCGGCTCACGCGGGACCGGTCTGTTCTTCAGCGCCAATATGCGCTCCTCCTTGGCTGCCCGAAGATTGAATCGGCCCGCATTCATAGCACGGGCCCCCACAATCCTGGCGTTTATTTGCATTCGGGCCCAGGCGCAACCGCATCGCCGCCGCGTCGGAGCACGATCGATCACATCACAAAAGCATGATCAATGAAATATAGCATATTGCATAATGTTGAGCCGCGACATAGATAGGAGACATCATCCATTGCATCAAGCGGAATTCGCCATGTCCGAGACCGACGCCACCGCCATAGCCAGACCCGCGTGGCGGTTCGACAGGCCAGGCGACGAGCAGCCGAGTCTGCGCGAGGTCAATTCCTCGATCGCCGTGCCGAATTCGGGCGTCTGGTTCCGTCGCCTGTTTGCCTTCATGGGGCCGGGCTACATGGTCTCGGTCGGCTATATGGACCCGGGCAACTGGGCGACAGACCTCGCCGGCGGCGCCCAGTTCGGCTACACGCTGCTGTTCATCATCATGCTGTCCAACCTGATGGCGATCCTGCTGCAGGCGCTGGCCGCGCGTCTCGGCATCGCCACTGACCGCGACCTCGCCCAGGCCTGCCGCGCCTACTACCCGCGTCCGGTGAACTTCGTGCTGTGGATCGCCTGCGAGCTCGCCATCATCGCCTGCGACCTCGCCGAAGTGATCGGCACCGCGATCGCGCTGCAGCTCCTGTTCGGCATTCCGCTGATCGGCGGCGCCATGCTCACCGCGCTCGACGCCTTCCTGGTGCTTTTGTTGATGAACAAGGGCTTCCGCTATCTCGAAGCCTTCGTCATCGCGCTTCTGATCATCATCTTCAGCTGCTTTGCCATCCAGATCTTCGTCGCCGCGCCGCCGGCCGGCACGATCCTGCATTCGATGTTCGTGCCGTCATCCGAAATCGTCACCAATCCGGCGATGCTCTACATCGCCATCGGCATCATCGGCGCCACCGTCATGCCGCACAATCTCTATCTGCACTCCTCAATCGTGCAGACCCGCGCCTATGAACGCACCGACGAGGGCAAGCGCGACGCCATCAAATGGGCAACGACGGACTCGACCATCGCCCTGATGCTGGCCCTGTTCGTCAACGCCTCGATCCTGATCGTGTCGGCGGTCGCCTTCCACAACACCGGCCACCAGGACGTCGCCGAGATTGGCCAGGCTTTCGAACTGCTGTCGCCGCTGCTCGGCCTGAGCATCGCCTCGATCCTGTTTGCCGTGGCGCTGCTCGCCTCCGGCCTGAACTCGACGGTGACCGCCACGCTTGCCGGCCAGATCGTCATGGAAGGCTTCCTGCGCCTGCGCATTCCGCAATGGGCGCGGCGCCTGCTGACGCGCGGCCTCGCCATCATCCCCGTGGTGGTCGTCACCGCGCTCTACGGCGAAAAGGGCACCGGCCAGTTGCTGGTGTTCAGCCAGGTGATCCTGTCGATGCAACTGCCCTTCGCGGTAATCCCGCTGGTCCAGTTCGTCTCTGACAGGAAGAAGATGGGCAGCCTTGCCATCCCGCGCGGCGTTGCGGCGCTCGCCTGGGTGGTCGCCGCCATCATCCTGGTGCTCAACTTCAAGCTGCTCTACGACACGCTGTTCGGGATCGGCTGAGATCGGCCGCGACAAAGACGCGGCCCGCGCTATTTCTCGGTCGATCATGACCACGATAGCCCAATCCCGAAGCTTCTATGCCAAGCTGATGGCTGCCCAGGCGCGTTCCGCCGATCCGCGTCTTGAAGAGGTGTTCGCGGCCGTGCCGCGCGAGGCGTTTCTCGGTCCTGGCCCATGGACGATCGTCGCCGGCCAAGGCGCGGTCGAGACCCCGAGCGCCGACCCGCGCTTCATCTATCAGAACGTGCTGGTGGTGCTCGATGCCGACAAGGGCATCAACAATGGCGAGCCGTTCCTGCACGCCATGTGGATCGGGAAACTCGCGCCCAGGCCCGGCGAGGCTGTCACTCACATCGGCGCCGGCACCGGCTACTACACGGCTTTGCTGGCCAGGTTGGTTTCACCTGGCGGCACCGTTGCCGCCTTCGAACTGGACGCCGATCTTGCCTCGCGGGCAAAGGCAAACCTTGCGGGCTACGAGAACGTCACTGTCATTCCTGGCGATGCCGTCACATCGGATTTGCCGCCGTCGGACGTCATCTATGTCAATGCCGGCGTCGCGGCACCTCCACCCGGCTGGCTCAAGGCGCTGAAGCCGGACGGCCGCATGATCTTCCCGTGGCGCCCGGCCGAGCGCGTTCCCCTGGCCGTTCTGGTGACCCGCACCGAAAACGGTTTTGCCTGCGACCCTTTCATGCGCTCCTGGTTCATCCCTTGCTCCGGCGCGTCGGTTGCAAGTCTCGCGGCAAAAATCCCGACGCGCGACCAGGCCGCGCGCAGCCGCTCGATCTGGCTGACAGCGGACAAGTTGCCGGACCGCACCGCCACCGCGATCTTTGAGCATGTCTGGTTTTCGTCACGCAGCCTCGATGCGCGGCCTCGGGTCTGACGAACCGAAATTCGGCACGCCCTGTCGGACGGCCAGCCAGTCATCCGTCCTTGGGCTGAAGTCCGGCCCTGACGGCGTGGATCGAAACAGGAGGAGCATCCCATGAGAAAGATCATAGCGGCGACATTCGTCAGCCTCGACGGCGTCATGCAGGCGCCGGGCGGCCCGGAGGAGGATCCCGTCGGCGGCTTCAAGTTCGGCGGCTGGACGTTCCACTATTTTGACGAAGTGGCGGGCGCGGCAATGGATGAACTATTCTCCAAACCCTTCGCCCTGTTGCTCGGCCGCAGAACCTACGACATATTCGCCGCATACTGGCCGTATCAGAAAGATCCGATCGCGGATGCCTTCAACCCTGCGACCAAATACGTAGCGACGCATCGTCCGGATTCGCTCACCTGGCAGAACACGCAATCGCTTGGGCCTGATATCGTCCCGGCGTTGCGCCGCCTCAAACAGGAAGATGGACCTGACCTGCTCATCCAGGGATCGGCCAATCTGATCCAGACCCTGCTCGCCAATGGGCTGATCGACGAGATTCGGCTGATGATCTTCCCGCTGTTGCTGGGCAAGGGCAAGCGGCTGTTCGGCGATGACGCGATGCCGGCCGCCTTCAAGCTGACCCGCTCGCAGGCTTCCAGCACCGGCGTCATCATGGCGACCTACGAGCGCGCCGGCGAAATCAAGACCGGTTCCTTTGTCACGGGGGAGCCATCCGACGCCGAGCTCGAGCGGCGCAGGACCTGGAAGTAAACGCTTCTTTTCCTCTCCTCCACGAACGTGGAGGAGAGGAAACCAGGTTCTGAAAATTCCCTCAAGCCGCCTGCGGCCGGCGCGCCAGCCCGTCGCGTATATGCCGTGCGAACGCTTGCGCCGCCGGGCCGACGCCGTGCCTCGGCAGATGCAGGTTGATCGAGAAATTCGGCAGCGGCGGCAGGCCGGACTCGGACGGCAATATGTCGAGATCGGCCGGCACCGTGGAGGCCAGCCAGGTGGTGACGGCCAGATCGGAACGCACCGTTGCGGTCGTCGCGTCGATATTGCCGTTCTCGAACACGGTGCGCCATTCCAGCCCATGCTCGTGGAGCGCCGAAAGCACAACCGGCCGGAAGGCGCAACTGTCGGCGACCATCGAGACCGGTAGGGGGCGCTTGGCGCGCGCGACACCGCCCTTGGCGCCGACCCACACCAGCCGATCGATGGCGAGGCACTCGCCATCCGATGCCCCCACCCGCTCCTCGATGACCGCCAGGTCGATAGTGCCGGCCGCGAGCGCCGCGGCCAATTCCGGTGAGGAGGCGCAGACCAGCGATATCTCGACCTGCGGATAGGTTTGCGCATAGGCTTTCAGCACCGGCGCCAGCGTCGTGCCGACAAGGTCGTAAGGCACGCCGAACCGCACCTGGCCGGCCACGACATTGGCAGCCATTTCGGCCCAGATCTCGTCGTTGAGGCTGAGCAGCCGCTTTGCCTTGCCGAACAGCCGCTCGCCGGAAGAGGTCAGCCGCAAGCCGCGCCGGTCGCGCTCGAACAGGCTGCGGCCGAGCGCCTCCTCCAGCCGCCGGACTTGCTGGCTGACGGCGCCTTGCGTCAGGTGCAGCGCATTGGCCGCCGCCGTCATGCTGGCCTTGTCGGCGACGGTGACGAAGGTGCGCATGAGCGTCGTATCGAGGTTGCGGATCATGCCTGCATTATAGATGCTAATGCCCGTCATCGCAAATATTGCATTTACTGATATTCGGCTGCATCTACCATGGGGCCTCCGACTGAGGACGCCGCATGCTCCAACCCGTCATCCCCCTGATCCTGTTCGCCCTGGTGGCGACCAGCACGCCCGGCATCGCCACCACCTTGTCGACGGCGTCGGGCGCGCAGTTCGGCTTTCGCCGCTCCATCCCGCTGGTGGTCGGCAGCGCGGCCGGCTTGGCCACCGTCACCGGGGCGGCGGCCGCCGGGCTGGCCGGCCTGCTTCTCGCCATGCCGTCCTTGCAGCTTGCCATGAAGATCGCCGGCTCGCTCTACCTCGTCTGGCTGGCGCTCAAGATCGGCCGTGCGGGGGCCCCCAAGCTCGATGTGACGATGATCAAACCGAACAGTTTTCTCGGCGGTGCCGGCATTCAGTGGCTGAACCCCAAGGGCTGGGCGATGGGGCTTGGAGCCGCGGCATCCTTCGCCGCACTCGCCGACGGGCCGGCGCGGCTGGCCCTGCTGCTCGGCTCCACCTTCGGCCTCACCGCCGCCTTCTCGCTGTCGCTATGGTGTGTGGCCGGCATGCTGCTCGCCCGGCTGCTGAAGACCGAGCAGCAATGGCGCGCGCTCAATATCCTGCTCGGCCTGGTGCTGGCGGCATCGATCATTCCGATGTGGCGGCAGGCGTAAGATGGGCCTGCAGAACCTGGGTTCCTCGCCCCCGCAAGGCGAGGCGAGGAACCCGAATCCTGTCAAGCCGCGTAGCGTGCGGCTGGCTTGTCGGCGTGCAGGCTGCCGTAGAAGGTCTGCCGGGCGCCAAGGAAGGCGTCCAGCTTGGCCGTATCGGCAAGCGCGGGCACGGTGACGGCTTCGCCCCTGGCCAGGCCGACAAGGGCAGCATCGACCATATCGTCGGCGGTCATGATGATTTCCTTCGGAAGCTGGTCGATATCGCTTCCCGCGACTTCCCAGAAATCGGTCCGGGTCGCCCCCGGCAGCACCACCTGCGCCTGGACATGGGTGCCGGCAACCTCGCGCTGCAGGGCTTCGGTGAAGTTGACGACATAGGCCTTGGTGCCGCTGTAGATGCCGCCGAACGAGGTGTCAAAGGCCAGCACCGAGGCGATGTTGACGATAGCGCCGCGGTTGCGCGCGAGAAATCCCGGCAGCACAGCACGCGTCAACCGCGTCAGGGCGATCACATTGACCTTGATCATGCGTTCAGCCGCATCGGCGTCCGCCGTCGCAACCACCTGCGCACCACCAAGCCCGGCATTGTTGACCAACAGCGTGACGCTGTCATCCGTCGACACCGTCCGCTCCACCCGCCGCACATCATCGTCGTTGGCCAGATCGGCACTGATCACGCTGACCTTGCGGCTGTAGGCATAGCGCAGCCTTTCAGCCAATTCCTCGAGCCGGTCCGCGCGGCGCGCCACCAGCACCAGGTCATAGCCCTGCCCCGCCAGCCGGTCGGCATAGACAGCGCCGATGCCGGAGGAAGCGCCGGTGATGACGGCGGTGCCCTTGTTCTCATTCTTGCTCATTGTCCTGTTCCTTTCGCGCTCTTCGCTCTGGTTCGGCTTCGACGGATGCGCCGGCTGCCGAGCTTCTCGATCGTCAATTGGTGGCATATGCCACTTTCGGCGAAGTAGGTATATGCCACTATCTTGTCAACGGCGGCCGCGAAAACTATTTCTGCGGCAGGCTGGCACAGGCTTTGCCAGCGAGGAGTTGACATGACCGATCTTCAGCAACCGGGATTCAGCCGATGCAACAATGCCACCTTGCGGCGCACCGCGCGCAGGCTCGGCCGCTTCTACGACGACGCGCTTGCGCCTTCCGGGCTGAAAGGCACGCAATTTGGCCTGCTCTTTCAGATCAGTGCCAGCAGCGAACCGGCGATGGGGACCGTTGCCGAGGCGCTGATCATGGATCTCTCGGCGCTCGGCCATACGCTGAAGCCGCTGGTCCGCGACGGCTATGTCGAAACTTTCCCCGATAAGGACGATCGCCGCGTCAAGCGCGTCCGGCTGACGCCGCACGGCCAGGCCAAGCTCGAAGAGGCGATCAGGCTGTGGAGTGTCGCCCAGCAGCGCTTCGAGGAGATGATCGGCGCGGAGCAAGCCGCGAAGCTGCGTGCGACGCTGGATGATGTGGCCTCTCTGGACCTCGAAACGCCGGCGGCCGCTCCCTCCAGTTGAAGCGGCCGCGTAAGAACCAGTGACGAAAAGCTCGGCACCCTCTACTCCGCCGGCATGGCGACCGGCCGCGCCAGCATCCGGCCGGCCAGCACGATGCCGAGCCCGACGACGGGGAAGACGGCCGCGATGAGGCCCAGATCGGCCGGACCGCCATAGCGCAGCACGGCGCCGCCAACCACCGCGCCGAGCGCCACGCCGAGGTAGAGCGCCGAGGCATTGAGCGACAGCACGATCGGGGCAGCGTCGGGGGCGAGCTTGATGATGCGGCTCGCCTGCGCCGGCGGAAAGGCCCAACCGACGATGCCCCATGGCACCATCATGCCCATCAGCGCCGGCCCGGCGAGATGATGCGGCAGAAAGGCCGGGATCAGCGAGAAGGTGACGAGCATGGCAGCGCTCAGCGCCAGCGACCAGCCGACGGTGCGCGTCGCGCCAAACCGGTCCGCGGCCTGGCCGCCGGCGATGTTGCCGATGACGGCGCCGACACCGAAGGCGAGCAGCATGCCGGGCAGCGCTATCGGGGAGAGCCCGCTGGCTTCGATGGCCAGCGGCGCGATGAAGCTGAACACGGTGAAGGCGCCGATGAGGGCAAGCGTGGTCGTCACCAGGATCGGCATCACGCCGGGACGCATTGCCGCCGCCAGCCGGCGCTTCAGCGGCAGCTTGGTGCCGATGATGCCGCGCGGCAGCCGATACCAGAGGATGGCGCCGGCGAGCGCGCCGAGGCCTGCGATGGCATAGAACGTGCCGCGCCAGCCGGCTATCGCCGCGACCAGCGCGCCGAGCGGGGCGCCCACCGCTACCGCCACCGTGGTGCCGCCGACGACGACGGCAATGGCGCGGGCCCGGTGATGGTCATCGACCAGCGCCACCGCCGTGCCTTGCGCGGTCGCCGCGAACAGGCCAGACGACAGCGCCATGATGATGCGCGCGGCGAGCAGCACTTCGAAGGAGGAGCTCAAGGCCGCGGCAACGTTGCCAATGACGAAGAACACCAGCGTCCACAGGATGACGCGGCGCCGGTCCCATTCGCCGGTCAGCGTCGCCAGGATCGGCGTGCCGACCGCATAAGCGAGCGCGAAGGCGGTGATCAGCGTGCCGGCGAGCGGAACGGAGATGCCGGCATCCCTGGCGATGTCGGGTAGAAGGCTGGAGACGACGAAGCCTTCGGTCGAGATCGCAAACGATCCGAGCGCAAGCCAGAAGATCCGCTTGTCCATGGCGATGTGTCCTTAGTTCAAAGGTTATTGAACAATTGGACATAACCCGACAGGATGTCAATGAAGCCAGGAAAAAATAGCACAACCATCCTGACAGCCCTGTGTCAGCACGATCGTGAAAGGGAGAGCGGTGTGCAGGGCAGACGCGGAGCGGGTGCGTTGAAATCGGCCGGAACTGTGCTTAGGTTGCAGCCATGAGCCTGCCACATCCCAATACGGACCAGATCAGCCTGCCGATCGTGCTCGCCGTGCTCGGCGACCCGACGCGGCTGGCGATCGTGCGTTATCTCGCCAGCAAGGAAGGCGTGCCGCTGAACTGCAGCAAATTCCTCGATCTCGCCTCGAAGACCAATCTGAGCTACCACCTGGCAAAGCTGCGCGAGGCCGGCGTGACTCGCGCAGAAGTGGCCGGCACCAACCGCATGATCACGCTGCGCCGCGCCGATCTCGATGCCCGTTTCCCCGGCCTGCTCGACAGCATTATTGCCGCCGCAGGGGACGGTCCGGCGCTGCCGGCCGTCGGCGGCCATGATATCGAAGTGACGGCCTGACCTCGCGGGATCTGGGTTCTCGCCCCACGGTAATGGGGAGAGGAAACGCTGCCTCACAACCGGAGCTCCCATGCGCATTGCTGTCCTCGCCGATATCCACGGCAATGTTCTGGCGCTTGACGCCGTGCTCGCCGACCTCGAGCGGCGCGGCGGCGCGGATATCACGGTCAATCTCGGCGACAGCGTTTCGGGTCCGCTCTGGCCGCGCGAGACGTTTGCGCGGCTGGAAGCGCTGGACCTGCCGACCGTGCGCGGCAATCATGACCGCCGCGTCGCCGCCGATCCGGCCGATGAGACCATGTGGGCCTCCGACATCTACGCGCAGGAACGGCTGACCGGGGCGCAGCGCGAGGTACTGTTCGCCCAGCCTCTGACGCTGGAGATCGCGCCCGGCGTGATCGCTTTTCATGCCAGGCCCGATCACGACGAGAAATACCTGCTCGATGCGATCGCCGACGGCCGGCTGGTGCGTGCGCCGCTGGCGGCGATCCGGCGGCGGTTGAAGGCGCTCGATCCGGCCTGCCGCCTGGCCCTGTGCGGCCATAGCCACCGGGCCGAACTGATCCGCTTGCCCGGCGGTCCGGTGATCTTCAACCCAGGCAGCGTCGGCTGTCCCGCCTATGAAGACTCGACGCCGCCGGCGCATTCCTCCGAGCAGGGCGCGCCGCATGCGCGCTATGGCATCGTCACTTCAGGCGAGCCCGGCCGGCCCGACCGTTTCGAGGCCATCGCCGTCGATTACGATCACGAGGCGGCCGCTGGCCAGGCCGAACAGGCGGGACGGCCCGAATGGGCCCATGCGCTGCGAACCGGCTTCATGCCCGGCTGAATGCTTTTTGCATTCATGCCGCGAGCAAGCGCATGCCAGGCTGAGCTCTCTCCCCGCTCTCCGATCATCGCCCTCACGCAGCTCCGTCCCTGCCGGAAGAAAATCTCGCTTCTGGACATGGCGCAGCGTCGTCGCCTATAAAATCGGCTTCGCGTGTGGCGGCGTTTTCGTATCTGGCGGTGCCTTTGGTAATGCAATCTATCGGCCACGGCGAAGTGATGAAGCGCTGGTCTACGCTCCGAACGACGCTCTTCGCGCTGATCGCCGCTCCTTTGCTTCTGACGGTGGCCCATGCCGAAGAGGGGCCGTTCATCTCCATCGTCACCGGCCTCGCCCCCGACGATCTCCTCAACGTCCGCGCCCAGCCATCGCCGATCGGCAAGACCGAGGCGCGTCTGGCCAATGGCGCCAGCGTGAACAATCTCGGCTGCATCGACGTAGACGGCCGGCAATGGTGCAAGGTCGAGGCCGAGAACCCGAAAATCAGCGGCTGGACCCCTGCCCGCTACCTGAACCCCGTCAATCCGGCTTCGCCGCCCGATCCGGATCAGGCGGATGCGGCCGCTGCCGCGACCAACAATGCAGGCCAGGCGCTCGGCGCCGCCAGCCCCGCGGCCGCTCAGCCGCCCGACCTGACGGCGCGGCTAGGCGGAGCCGACAATGCGGCTGCCCCAGCAACCACGCCGAAATCCGCCGCGGTGATCGCCATGCAGGATGCTTACGGCCTGGCGCTGGTGGCGAATGAACCGCGCACTGGGGAGAATCCGGCACAGGCGGAGGCCACCGCCGGAGGCGCCGCCATTGAAATTCCCTGTGCGCGCAATGTCGGCCAGCCGATGACCCTTTGCGCGGCAAGCGTCGAGCACAAGGGCAGCGACAAGGCCGACGTCACCGTGACCTGGCCGGACGGCGGCAGCCGCGTCATCTCCTTCTATGGCGGACTGCCCGCCGGCTCCGACGGCGACAGCGATTTCCGCTTCACCCGCGAAGGCAGCCTCAGCATGATCCGCGTCGGCATCTCGGAGCGATTCGAGATTACGGATGCCGTGGCGTTTGGGCATTAGTTTGGAAGGCAATGGGGCAGTAGGGCAGTAAGGCAATATGTGAAGTGCCTGGAGTGACTGCCCTACTGCCCTACTGCCCTACTGCCCTACTGCCCTACTGCCCTACTGCCCTACTGCCCTCATTTTCGGGGTTACATCCCGCAAAACTCTTCCCTATAAGGCCCTCCTAGCCTGATACCAGAATCGCAAGCACAACCGGCCGGGTCTCCCGTCCCGGTTTTTCGTGCAAGCCGCTCGCCGAACGGAATTCATAAAGATGCCAAGACGCACCGACATCAAGTCGATCCTGATCATCGGGGCCGGCCCCATCGTCATCGGCCAGGCCTGCGAGTTCGACTATTCCGGCACCCAGGCCTGCAAGGCGCTGAAGGAAGAAGGTTTCCGCGTCATCCTGGTCAATTCCAACCCGGCCACCATCATGACCGACCCGGAACTGGCCGACGCCACCTATATCGAGCCGATCACCCCCGAAGTCGTGGCCAAGATCATCGCCAAGGAGCGCCCGGATGCGCTGCTGCCGACCATGGGCGGCCAGACCGCGCTCAACACCGCGCTGTCGCTGCGCCGCATGGGCGTGCTGGAGCGCTACAATGTCGAGATGATCGGCGCCGACGCCACGGCCATCGACAAGGCCGAGGACCGGGCGCTTTTCCGCGAAGCGATGAAGAAGATCGGCCTGGAAACGCCGAAGTCGATGCTGGCCAACGCCACCGACGTCAAGAATGCCGACCGCAAGACGCATGAAGCCGAACGCGCGGCACTGAAGGCCGAAAAGCCCGACAATCTCGATGCCGCGCTCGACGCGCTGGAGACAAGCTGGAACCTCGGCGAAGGCGACCGCAAGCAGCGCTACATCAGCCACGCCATGGCGATCGCCGCCCAAGCGCTCGACCATGTCGGCCTGCCCGCCATCATCCGCCCCTCCTTCACCATGGGCGGCACCGGCGGCGGCATCGCCTACAACAGGGCCGAATTCTTCGACATCGTCCAGTCCGGCCTCGACGCCTCGCCGACCACCGAGGTGCTGATCGAGGAAAGCGTGCTCGGCTGGAAGGAATACGAGATGGAGGTCGTCCGCGACAGAGCGGATAATTGCATCATCGTCTGCTCCATCGAGAACATCGATCCGATGGGCGTGCACACGGGCGATTCGATCACCGTCGCGCCGGCGCTGACCTTGACCGACAAGGAATACCAGATGATGCGCAACGCCTCGATCGCGGTGCTGCGCGAGATCGGCGTCGAGACCGGCGGCTCCAACGTGCAGTTCGCCGTCAACCCGGCCGATGGCCGCCTTGTCGTCATCGAGATGAACCCGCGCGTCTCGCGCTCCTCCGCACTGGCCTCCAAGGCGACCGGTTTCCCGATCGCCAAGATCGCCGCCAAGCTTGCCGTCGGCTACACGCTGGACGAGCTGGAGAACGACATCACCGGCGGCGCCACGCCCGCCTCGTTCGAGCCCAGCATCGACTACGTCGTCACGAAAATCCCGCGCTTCGCCTTCGAAAAATTCCCCGGCGCCGAGCCGGTGCTGACCACCGCCATGAAGTCGGTCGGCGAAGTCATGGCCATCGGCCGCACCTTCCAGGAATCCTTGCAGAAGGCTTTGCGCGGTCTGGAGACCGGCCTCACCGGCCTCGACGAGATCGAGATCCCCGGCCTTGGCCATGGGACGACGCCCGCCAGCCATGTCGACGACCGCAATGCCATCCGCGCCGCACTCGGCACCCCGACGCCCGACCGGCTGCGCATGGTGGCGCAGGCGATCCGCATGGGCACCTCGCTCGAAGACGTGCACGCAATGTGCAAGATCGACCCGTGGTTCCTCGAGCAGATCGCAGGCATCCTGGCCATGGAAGCCCGCATCCGCGAGCATGGCCTGCCTGAGGATGCCGCTAATCTGCGCATGCTGAAGGCCATGGGTTTTTCGGACGCCCGCCTCGCCTCATTGACGAAGAGCGACGTGGAAGTCGTTCAGAAGATTCGTGAAAAGCTCGGCGTTCATCCGGTTTATAAGCGCATCGACACCTGCGCGGCCGAGTTCGCCTCGCCCACCGCCTACATGTACTCCACTTATGAAGTGCCCTTCGCCGGCGCGCTCGCCAACGAGGCGCAGGTCTCGTCGCGCAAAAAGGTGGTCATCCTCGGCGGCGGGCCGAACCGCATCGGCCAGGGCATCGAGTTCGACTATTGCTGCTGCCATGCGGCCTTCGCACTGCGCGACGCCGGCTATGAAGCGATCATGATCAACTGCAACCCCGAGACCGTCTCGACCGACTACGACACGTCGGACCGGCTCTACTTCGATCCCCTGACGGCGGAGGACGTGCTGGAGATCCTGCGCGCCGAGCAGGCCTCGGGCGAGCTGGTCGGCGTCATCGTCCAGTTCGGCGGCCAGACGCCGCTGAAGCTCGCCGATGCGCTGGAGAAGGCCGGCATCCCGATCCTCGGCACCTCGCCCGACATGATCGATCTGGCGGAGGACCGCGACCGCTTCCAGAAGCTGCTGCACAAGCTCAATCTCAGCCAGCCGAAGAACGGCATTGCCTATTCGGTCGAGCAGGCCCGCCTCGTCGCCGGCGAGCTCGGCTTCCCCCTGGTGGTGCGCCCCTCCTATGTGCTGGGCGGCCGCGCCATGCAGATCATCCATGACGAGGGCATGCTGCAATCCTATCTGCTCGACACCGTGCCCGGCCTGGTGCCGGAGGACATCAAGCAGAAATACCCCAACGACAAGACTGGCCAGATCAACACGCTGCTGGGCAAGAACCCGCTGCTGTTCGACACCTATCTCAGTGGCGCCATCGAGGTCGATGTCGACTGCCTCTGCGACGGCAAGGCGACCTTCGTGTCGGGCATATTGGAGCACATCGAGGAGGCCGGCATCCATTCGGGCGACTCGGCCTGCTCGCTCCCGGTGCACTCGCTGCCTTCGGAGCTGGTCGACGAGTTGGAGCGCCAGACGGCAGCCCTTGCCCGCGCGCTCAATGTCGGCGGGTTGATGAACGTGCAGTACGCGATCAAGGACGGCACGGTCTATGTGCTGGAGGTCAACCCGCGCGCATCCCGCACCGTGCCCTTCGTCGCCAAGACCATCGGCCGCCCCATTGCCAAGATCGCCGCCCGCATCATGGCCGGCGAGAGCCTGGAAGACGCCTTCGCCCATTACGGCGCCATGCCCGACCCGCGCAATCCCGGCCACATCGCGGTCAAGGAAGCCGTCTTCCCCTTCGCCCGCTTCCCCGGCGTCGACATCCTGCTCGGCCCGGAAATGCGCTCGACCGGCGAGGTCATGGGCCTCGACCGCGATTTCGCGCTTGCCTTCGCCAAGAGCCAGTTGGGCGCCGGCGTCGACCTGCCGCGCTCCGGCACGCTGTTCGTCTCGGTGCGCGACGAGGACAAGAAAGGCATATTGCCGGCGGTCAAGCGCCTCGCCGGCCTCGGCTTCAAGGTGATGGCCACGTCAGGCACCGCCCGCTTCCTCGCCGAAAACGGCGTCGTCGCCGAGAAAATCAACAAGGTGCTCGAAGGCCGCCCCCACATCGAAGACGCCATCCGCAACCGTCAGGTCCAGATCGTCTTCAACACCACGGATGGCCAGAAGGCGGTGTCGGACTCGAAGTCGTTGCGGCG
Source organism: Mesorhizobium sp. B2-4-7 (assembly GCF_006442685.1). Classification (NCBI taxonomy): domain Bacteria; kingdom Pseudomonadati; phylum Pseudomonadota; class Alphaproteobacteria; order Hyphomicrobiales; family Phyllobacteriaceae; genus Mesorhizobium; species Mesorhizobium sp. B2-4-7. The sequence continues at coordinate 173,270 of NZ_VFVH01000012.1, read as the reverse complement.
AGCGACGCTGATGCAGAAGGTGCCGTATTACACGACTCTGTCGGGTGCCGCCGCGGTGGCCGAAGCGATCGCGGCGCTGAAGGCTGGGAGCTTGGAGGTGCGGCCGCTGCAGGAGTATTTTGCTTGAGGCATCTACTTCCACACGAGAGGGGAGCCGGCAGCAAGCATGAGTTCATCCGTCGAATCAGATAGCGGCCTTCGCCGCAGGAACGCATATTGACAGGTTAATTTCACTGTCCTGCGATTCCACTTCGATTCGCTCGACAAATTTCTTCAAATTAGATACAGAAACGCCTTCTTTAAGAAGTCTAGCTTTGTATTTTCTAATAAAAGACAGAAATGTCGCACGCGGCGCCGCGTATGGATGCCTAAGGATAATTTCTATATCCTTTTTAAGCTCAGTTCCGATATTTCCATAAAGAAGATACTTCTTTAATAGTTGGCTCTCGTTCAACCCTGACAAAAACTCATACTCACGCAACCTTTCGCGTAAGTAATTCATCGAAAATAAGGTTCTAGCTCTCGGTTCGGCAGAAAGAAGGTTGAGCGAGGCTTTAACTACGGTATCGATTCGACCGCCTTTCAACGGATACCTTGCAGAAAATCTCCTTAACTCTCTATCGAATGCACCTATATTTTTCTTCGAGACAGCACTAAGTAATGAAAGAGCCCTATACTCTTTGAACTCACGCTTTGAAAAATGCCTTGTCTTAGAGGCATTAAAATTTAGACCCAAGTTTAGTAAGAACCTAGATGCTTGATGCATGGTAGCTTCAAGGTGAATCCTTGACTTTCCGAACAGGACTATGTCGTCAGCCCACCTTAGATATAATATTCCTTCACTTTTACAATATTCAATAAACTTTCTGTCGAATTCATTCAGATAAAAATTTGAAACAATTCTAGACGCGTCTGAAATTATTTCCTGAGGTATTCCCTTTGATGAGGGGCTGTACCCCTTTATACGCCTGTCCCAATAATTTAAAAAATACCCAAGCAGAGAGACAATCTCGTCGTTTCCAGGAACCTTGCTTCTGATGTTATTTATCAGGCGACCTATGTCGATCGTGTCATAAAAGTTAGCAACATCAGACACAAGAACGTAATTTCCAACAGTAGAATCGTTACAAGTCTCAATGAGAAGATCGGTAAACTGAGACCAATCCTTGAACCAAGCTCTCCTAGAAAAGGTGTCGCGAAAATAAGGATCGATTACGTCATCTTCTTTCTCCGGGTCCCTTACCTTCTTGGCCAATTTCGGAACGGACCGGTATGCGCCATACACTCCCTCGAAATCCTCAATGAGGTACTCTTGGAGGGCGAGCACAATTAAGTAATATACAGTCATATCTTCAGCTGTCAGAATCGGGACAAACCGGGTACAGCCAGCAGATTTCAGATAACCAAGGTAGCCATGCCCTATTGATGGAATGTACTTATGTTGCTTAATATCTGATTTTAGTTGGTCGATCGATGCAACAATTTCTTTTAGTTCTTTTGCGCCGATGATTGGAACGATACTCTCACTAAGTTTTTTCCAAATTGGGCGAGCATTTTTGGTAGTGATTATTGCGTCAAAAGCACTCATACTTGTCCTGAGCAATTGAAAGGCATTTTGGCACCGTCACGGACAAAAACCGCAGCTGACTGGCGTGAGGTACCGGCAAAGGTGTTACGATTCAACTGAGACGTCAGGTCTCAACATTAATAGCAATTGGCTTCGACGCCTTAGCTTTCGCTCTTTCCAATTTGCTCGCGGCTTTTCGCATCCTAGCGACCGCTTCCTTCGCCTTGTCGCCTTCGATCGTGTCCCGCTTGATCACCTCATTTTCGACCAACTGCGATAGGTTCTCGTTACCGACTTTGAGGTCTGGAAAGAGCTTCCGGATTTCGCGACGTACCACCGAAATTACTGCTTCGGACCGGATGACCGCCGAAACCGTAAACTTGTTGAACAACTGGGCCTGCTGATGGAAGGCATCCATCGCATCGGTGGTCAGCCCTTCCTTGGCATATAGGAAGAGGCATTGCAGATGATCCTCATTCTTGGGATTCATGTCGGCAAGTACGATGCGGCAAACTTCTTCGTGGCTGATCTGGTTTGCTACGTAGATGCGGACCAGCCGCCATTCGACCGCATTGGTCAGGATCACCCAGTGAATGCCTTGGTGAGCCCCATAGTCAATAACCTGCCTCAGGTGATTCTCGGCCAAGCTGCTGCCTGCTGATTTCACTTCGACAAGCAATCGCAGTTTCCCTGCGATCTTGATCGCGAGATCACAATATGTGGCCTTAATCTGATGTTCCGATGTCAGTTCATCATATTTATCATAGCCAAAGACATCAGCCAGGATGTCTTTGACTAAGGTAACTGTGTCGGCTTCCGCGACATCCGATTTTTGCTGAGCGAGCGTGATCCGCTGATACTTCTTGAGATTCAACGGAACCCGTTCGACGAATTTTTTCGGTAATTTGTTCAATGACTCGCCCTCCCTATCCCCGAAGTGAGTTGAGGACGAGTTTACTTGAAAGACAAGTAAAAACTTGCGCTAAGGATTCCCGCCCTTGGCGGGCTCAGAGCATTCGAAACTCGAACCGCCAAACAATCAGCTTTCGTCCGCTACCCGCGTGCTTCTCACCCCTCACCCCACCGCCACGCACTCAATCTCAATATCAAACTCCATCGGCCAGGACGCAACCGGCACGAAACTCCGCGCCGGCGGGTTCACGCTGAAGTACTTCGCATAGACCCGGTTGATCGCGTTGTAGAAGCCGGAATTGACGGCGTAGATGCGCACCATCACCACATTTTCGAGCGAGGTGCCGGCCGCCTCCAGGCAGTGCTTCAGCGCCTTGAGCGATGCCTCGGTCTGCGTCTCGATGTCGCCGCGCACCATCTCGCCGGTCACCATGTCCACCGGCGGGGTCGCCGAGATGAACACGAAGCCGTTGGCCTTGACCGCTGTCGAACAGGGCAGGCCGAGCGCCCGCACCTTGGCCGACATGACGGGCACTTCGATGAGTTCTTTCTTCATGGTGGTGCTCCCTGGGTTTGGGGGAGCTTATAGTGCCGGCCGGGGAACGCCAGCGCCGACCCGCAGTCCAGAGCCGGAACTCGTCCCTCGCCTGCGAAATCTCGTCGGGCGCTCCCCCTCTCCGTCCCGGCTTCGCCGGGCCACCTCTCCCCCATTTCATGGGGGCGAGGAAAAGCCAATCACTGAGGTCGCGACACCGGAACGCTTGGGTTCCTCGCCCCCACAAGGTGGGGGAGAGGTGGCCCGGCGAAGCCGGGACGGAGGGGGGCTGGCGCCGACGCGTTGTCCAGCCTTCACCCTTGCCCCGGATAAGGCGTGCCGTCCTTGTGCAGGAAGCGTCCATCCGAACTCGGACTAATCATGTCGATGTCGGAGCAGGTGATGACATCGTCCGGGTTCCGCGATCCGACCTCAAGGTAGCGCGCCGTCGTGGATGACCGGTTGATGAGATGGTGGCCGTTGCCGCTGTTCTTGGCGAAGGTGGCACAGTCGCCGGGCTTGAGCAGCGTCTCGCCGCCATCCTCGACCAGCGTCAGCTCGCCTTCCAAAACATAGACGAACTCGTCCTCGTGGCTGTGCCAGTGGCGCTGGCTGGACCAGCCGCCGGGCGGCAGCGTCATCAGGTTGACGCCGAAATCGGTGAGCCCGCCGGCATCGCCAAGCCGGCGGCGCGTGCGATCGACGCAAGGGGCATCGAAGGGCGCGGGGTAGCCCGAGCCCTTGCGGATGGGCAGGGATGCGAGGCCGAGTTTGGGCATGGGTGCTCTCGGGGTGGTGGTGCGGCAGTGTAGTGCCACGCATGCCTGGGAAGAACCCTGTTGCGATATGTGAGCCGTCGCGCCCTACGGCGCCCCCCTCTGTCCTGCCGGACATCTCCCCCTCAAGGGGGGAGATTGGCAGCTTCGGCCCCGGCGCTCTTTCTGCCCACGCCGAAAATTTGGCGAAAGCATTCGCAACAGCCAATCTCCCCCCTTGAGGGGGAGATGTCCTGCAGGACAAAGGGGGGCGCCGTAGAATGCTATCGTCTGCCGTTCAGCTCCTGTCGAAACACCCTCACCCCTGATGCGCCGCGCCCAGTTCCTTCACATGCTTCTCGTGCATCTTCAGCGTCGGCAGCGTCTTCTTGGCGAATTCCTTCATCGCCGGATCATCGCCCGATTGGGCGTAGGTGCTGAAGAGCGCGACGGCGTCCTTGTGAGCTGCTGTCTGCATCATGATGTATTTGGTGTCGAAGTCCTTGCCGCTGGCGGCCTTGAGTTCGTCGAGCTGGCCCTGTTCTTTCGGCTGAAGCGCCGGGCCGGCCGGCTTGGTCGAGGCGGTGGTCTGGCCCTGCGCGAGCGCCGCCTTGAAGTCCTCGCCGGCCTTGGTGTGGTCCTTGATCATCTGTTTGGCGAAGGCCTTGACGTCGGCCGACGCCGATTTCTGCTCGGCGAGCTTGCTCGACTGGATCTCGAACTCGTTGGCGCCGGGCACCGTCTTGATGAAGGTCTGCGTGTCGACCTTGCTGTCGGCCGCCAACGGCGTCGTTTGGGCGGTGGATTGGGCAAGCGCGGCGGGCGCGGCGGCGAGCAAGGCCGCGGCGGTCATGGTCAGAAGCGTTTTCATCTGCAATCTCCGGTCGGAATGGTTCCCTCGGGATTCCAACGCCGCAGATGAGCGGAAGTTGCGCCGGGCGCCTTGCCGTCAATGGCAGCATGCCTCGCCATATTGCAGCTGCTCGTGCCAGTTCGGCCGGCCCTCCGGGGTGAAATCCATCAGGTTCCACAGGATCTCGCAGGTGCCGATGGCGCGCGGGTCCTGGCCGGGCTCCGGCGGGGCGAAGCCGAGTTCGGACGACCAAAAATGCCTGATGCCGTCACCGTCGCGATGAAACACCGACAAAAGCGGGATCTGCGCGCCGCCGGCATCCTCGGCATTGTAGTCGCGCTTGAAGCTGTTGGGGGCCGACGACACCAGCCGCATGTTCTGCCAGCCACGGTCGCGGCCGAGCGTGACGAGGTTTTCGAGCGCGGTTTTCGCCACCACGGCGAAGTTGAAGCCGGCCGCCTGAAGATGGCCGACGGCGCCGTCGAACTGGTCGAGCAGCGCCGTGCAGGATGGGCATGGCTGGTCCGGCCGCGCCAGCTTCGCCGTGCCGCCCGTCATTGCCACGTCGCGCGTCTCCTGCGGATGGCGCGGAAACATCATCTGGTAGAGGATCAGCGTGTCCTTGCCGGGTGCGAACAGTTGCGACAGCTTTATCTCGGCCGCCCTGCCCTCGGCATCCAGCCCCTCGAACACGTAATCCTGTGGCACCAGCCCGCCCGGCGGCAACGCGCGGCGCGCCACGGCCACATCCTCCATGGCGCGGCGCAGCGCGATTTCCTTCTTCAGCAGCTTTTCGCGGGCGGCGCGGTATCTGGCGGATTCGTTGGGGAAGGTGATCATGATCGGCTCCTTGGGTCACAGCGCCGGCGTCCCGGCGCGGTTGCTCTAGACCTAAGGACGCGCCGCTGCGGCCGGTTCCGACATTTTCTCCTCACCCCTTCACGCCCCCGGCTGTCAGGCCCGAGACGATCTTGCGCTGGAAGATCAGCACCAGCAGCACCAGCGGCACGGTGACGATCACCGATGCGGCCATGATGTTGCCCCATGGAATCTCGAACTGCGAATTGCCCGACAGCAGCGCGATCGCCACCGGCACGGTCCGCTGCGCGTTGTTGGAGGTGAATGTCAGCGCAAACAGGAACTCGTTCCACGCGCTGATGAACGCCAAAAGCCCGGTGGTCGCCAGCGCCGGCCACATCAACGGCAGGAAGATGCGCGTGATGATGATCCACGGCGTCGCGCCGTCAAGGATCGCCGCCTCCTCGACCTCGACCGGCAGGTCGCGCACGAAGGCGGTCAGCACCCAGACGGTGAACGGCAAGGTGAAGATCATGTAGGAGAAGATCAGCGCGACAAGCGAATTGTAGAGGCCGAACATCCGCACCAGTTCGAACAGCCCGGCCAGCACCGCCACCTGCGGAAACATCGACACCGACAGGATGGTAAGCATCAGCGCCGAGCGGCCGCGGAAGCGCACGCGCGCCAGCGCGTAAGCCGCAGTGACACCGAGCAACAGCGAGAGCGCAACGACCGCGCCGGAGACCACCAGCGAGTTGATGAGATTGCGCACGAAAGCGCCTTCTGTCAGCACATTCCTGTAATTTCCGAGGCTGAACGTCTTCGGCCAGAGATCGGCCTGGAACAGTTCGGTCCCCGATTTCAGGCTGGTGACGATGGCGTAATAGAAGGGGAATACCGCGACCAGCACGATGACCGCGACCAGCAGGTAGAAAGCCGTCCGCTTCAGGATCCACATCTCAGCGGCCCCCCTCGAGGCTGATCCGGCCGATCCGGATATAGGCCATGGTGAGAAGGGCAAGAATGAGGAACAGCAGCGTCGAGGCGGCCGAGCCGTAGGCGAATTTGTCGAACTCGAACAGGTTCTCGCGGGTGAACACCGACATCGACTTGGTGTGCACGTTGTTGGGCGTCAGCACATAGATGAGGTCGAAGATGCGCAGCGCGTCGAGCGCGCGGAAGATCACCGCCACCATCACCGCAGGCCGGATCAGCGGCAAGGTCACCCGCCAGAATATCTGCCACGGATTGGCGCCGTCGAGCCTGGCGACCTCGATGATCTCGCGCGGCAGCATCTGCAGCGCGGCAAGGATGAGCAGCGCCATGAACGGCGTCGTCTTCCAGATGTCGACGACCAGCACGGCCGCCATCGCCGTGTCGGCGTTGGCCGTCCAGGCGATCTTGGTGTCGATCAGGCCGAGATTGAGCAGAACCACATTGATGATGCCGAACTGGTCGTTGAGCATCCACTGCCACATCTTGGCCGAGACGATGGTCGGGATCGCCCAGGGGATGAGGATCGCCGCCCTGACGATGCCGCGGCCCGGGAATTCGGCATTGAGCACCAGCGCGACGACCATGCCGAGGATCGTCTCGCAAGTCACCGAAATCACCGCGAAGCGCACCGTGTTCCAGACGGCGCTCCACCAGACCGGATCGGCCAGCACGCCATCATAGAGCACCCGGCCGCTCGGCATGCGCAGCACCGAGAAGTAATTGGCTAAACCTGCCCACTGGCGGGCGTCGAGATCGGCCAGCGAAGCGTCGGTGAAACTGAAATAGACCGTGCGGGCGAGCGGCCAGCCGGCAGCGGCGGCGAGCACCAGGAGCATCGGCGCCAGGAACAGCCAGGCCGAACGCACGCGCTGTCGCATCAGCCGCGAGCGCGGGCGGTGGGTCGCCACGGCTTCAGGCATCGGCTCCGCTTCTTTCATCCCTCCTGCTGGGCGGGACATGGAGGCGCGTTGTGGCGTCACCAGCCACGCCCCTTCAGCCTTGTCAGCATGGCTTCGAGGTCGGCCAGATTGTCGCCGGCGGTGCCATCGCCCGACAGCGTCTTGTGGACGGCGTTCCAGAACTGGCTCGACGCCTCGTTGTACTTGATCTTGGCCGCGGCCGAGGGACGCGGCACCGCATTGAGGAATATCTGCTTCCAGCGCGGGACGATCGGCTGTTGCCTGGCGATGTCGGCATCGTCATAGAGCGCCTGGATGGTCGGCAGGCTGGAGTTCCTCAGCGCGCGGTATTTCTGCATCGCGGGCGAGGCGATGAATTTGACGAGCCCGATCGCCGCGTCCGGGTGCTTGGAATATTTGGACACGGCAAGATTCCAGCCACCCAGCACCGCCGCCGGACGCGCGCCTTCGCCGGTGCCGGCCGGCAGCGGCGCGACGTCGAACTTGCCCTTGATCGGCGAGCCTTCGGAATTGCCGAGCGCATAGGCGTAGGGCCAGTTGCGCATGAAGACCGCATTGCCGGTCTGCCACACGCCGCGCGATTCCTCTTCCTGATAGGCGAGCACACCGGGTGGCGCGATGGTCCCGATCCAGCTTTTGGCCATGTCGAGCGCGGCGGCCGCTTTTGGATTGTTGATCGAGATGGTGCCGTCCGGCTCGATGATCTGGCCGCCGCCATTCGACATCACCCATTCGAGCGCGTCGCAGGTCAGCCCCTCATAGGCATTGCCCTGGAAGACGAAGCCCCAGATGTCTTTGTTGCCGGCCGCCCGCTCCTTGTCCATGACCAGCCTGGCGGTGTCGGCCAGCTCCTTCCAAGTGGCAGGCACCTGGGCGCCGTATTTGTCGAGCAGGTCCTTGCGGTAATAGAGCGCCGGCGCATCGGTGAAGATCGGCAGCGCCACCAGCCTCCCGTTGACGGTCTGCGACTGGATGATCGAGGGGAAATGGGCGCCGACGACATCCTTGGTCGCCGCAGTCAGGTCGACGAGCTGGCTGGCGAGCTGCGGCGCCCAGATCACATCGGTCTGGTAGACGTCGACATCGCTGTTGCCGACGGCAAGCCATAGCCGGTACTGGCCGAACTGGTCGGTCCCGGATGCCGGCATGACGACGATGCTGACCTTGTTGCCGCTGGCCTTCTCATAGCGGTCGAGGATTTCACGCAGCACCTTGATGCCGATGCCGGTATCGCCCGAGACGATCGACAATTCGACGGCCTGCGCAGGGACGGTCGCAATCATCGCGGCAGCGACCAACGCGGCAAATGCGTGCAAGAGCCTCATGGCGGCGGAGGATCTCCTTTCGGAACAGCGACGCAAGCCTTCCAGGCGTCGGAAGCTCGTCGGACCCCTCCACCACTCATTGAATGCGAAGCGGCGCTCTGGGTTCCCGAGCGATGCCCGCGAGCGGCGGTGGGCCGGGCCGCGGCTTCAGCCTTCCCAGGCGACAGGGCTCATCCCAAGCCGCTGATAGAGCCTGACAGCGGCGGCGTTTTCCACCGTGTTGGTCTTGAGGTCGACATGGTCTGCGCCGCGTTCGCGAAAGACGGCGAAGGCGTGCCACATCAGCGCCTCGCCGATGCCCCTGCCGCGCGCCTGCGGATGCACGGCGAGATCCCTGACGAAGGCGCTCGTCCAGCACAGCGCCGCCGCCACCAGCAGGCCCTTGGTGTCGATGACGAGGAAACAGAGCGCAGGGTCGAATTCGGGGTCGCCTGAGATGCGTGGCCACCATTCGTCGAACGGGCCGTCGGCGCCATCATCGAACACCTCGCTCAGCAGCGCATGCAAGGCCGGCGCATCGCCGTGCTCGAGGGTGCGCATGACAAAGCCATCCGGCCAGTGCGCGGGAACCAGCGTCTCGTCGAGGATCTTGCGCAGCCGGATGTCGTTCGGAGCCGGCGGGCGCGGTTCGGGCATTTCGCTCAGGCGTCGGGCAGCAGGCGGCGCCGCTTGCGGTCGACGCCGAGGCCGGTCGCCTCGAGCAGGCCCTTGCGCTTGGCGTCGAAATAGTAGCCGGTCTGGTAGAGCCAGTCGGCGCGCTTGGCGTTGCCGTCCGACACCAGCCAGGCGCCACGCAGGTATTTGACGGCGTATTTCAGGTTGGTTTCGGCATCGAACAGGCCCCTGGCCGGTCCGTCATAGCCCATGCCGCGCGCCGTCGCGTGCTTGATCTGCATCAGCCCCCAATGGCCGTTGTTGTAGGCTTTGGGATTGAAGGTGCTTTCGCGGTTGACGACATGGCGCACAAGGTCGACCGGCACCTGATAAAACGCGGCGTATTTTACGATCAGCCGGTCGATATCGCCGCGCACGCCGGTCGCATGCTCTTCCTGCACCGGAGCGGCAGGAAACTGGACGAGGGCAGCCGGATTCTGCGGCACAACATAGGCCGCCTGCTGCACGCCGGGCATGGCTTTCTGATCGTTCCTGGCGATCGCCGGCACGATGAGCCCGGCGGTGGCGTAGGTGGCTGCCGCCTTGATTGGTGCGCCGGCGCCAGCCGGCGGCGGCGCCTGCCAGGCATTGGCGGTCATCACCGCCGGCACGGCCGGTGCGGTTGGGGTCGCTCCGGCAAAGGCCGCGGTTGCCGCGGCCGCCTGTGTGGTCGGGCCGGCGGACAACTCAGCGGTTTGAACGGGCGTAATCCCCGACGATTCCGGCAGCACCGAAACCGTCTCCGGCAACGGTATGGTGAAGCCGGCATCGGTGCCGGCGACGGTCGCTGTTTCGGTCAGGGAAGACGCGGATTTCATCTGCGATGTCGACGTGCAACCGCTGACGCAGGCCATGGCCGCGATCACGCCGAGCGCGATAAGGGTTTGTTTTGCTGGCAAGCCGCGTTCGGGTCCGGTTCGTCGGATGTTAAGAAATCCCTTACACCAGCGATTCCTGGCGAGCAATCGGGGCGCTCAGGTGGTTTTCGGGTGGCGAGACTCGGGCCGAAATGCCATATTGTTCCTGATATGTACCGGCATGAATGCCGGTTTCTGGCCATTTTGCGAAAGGAGCACGCCATGCAAACGCCGTCGCAGATCACAGCCGGCCACGCAGTGTTAGAAACAGTGATCGGCTTCATGGGGATTGCCTGGAGCGAAAAGGGCCTGATCCGGCTCTGCCTGCCCGAACGCAGCCGCGAGGCGGTCGAGCGGCGGCTGATGCGCCACGCCGGCGTTTCGGCCGCTACCGTGCAGCCGCCGTGGGTGGTCGAGCTGATCGCCTCGATCAAGGCCTATGCGGCGGGCGAGGATATCGATTTCTCCGGCGTGCCGGTCGATCTCGACGGCATCGACGATTTCCGCCTCGCCATCTATGGCGCGGCGCGAAAGCTAGCCTATGGCGAAACCACCACCTATGGAGAACTGGCCAAGCGCGCCGGCCATGCCGGCCTGCCGCGCGAAACCGGTGCCGCGCTTGGCGCCAATCCGGTGCCGCTGGTCATTCCCTGCCACCGTATCCTCGCGGCCGGCGGCAAGATCGGCGCCTTTTCGGCGCCCGGCGGTTCGACCACCAAGGAAAAGATGCTGGCCATGGAAGGCGTGCGCGTCGGCCCGCCGCCGCCCGCGCAGGTCTCATTCGGATTTTGAAGCGATAGCGGCCGCGCCGAGCGACTACCTAGTCGCTGTGAAAGAAACGCCGGCGGAAACGCCGGTCGTTGTCCGGTCGCTTGCAATTGTAGACCGGGCAGGATTTCGTATCGGCGCTCGGCACATAGGCGCGTGTCCTCACCTCGCCCATGGTGCAGAATTGCTGGCTCTGCACATAGCGGTCGTAGAGTGGCAGTCCCGGTACCCGCCTCGACTGGTAACGCAGGATGACGGCGCCCTGCCGCGCGATCGTCGCCTGCACGCGGCCACACCCCATCCGCGTCGGATCGTAGCGCGAGATCGCCTGCGCCTCGGCGGCAATCAGCGTCAGGCATGCTGCCAGCAGAATGGTCTTCATGGTCCTCTCCCCTGATGCGCGGCCCACGGACAGCGCCATCTGACGCAACGGTTTCACCGGATTGGGGCGGCCGTTGGGCGGTCCCTCGATCACGGCTTTCTCACGCAGTCTTGTATTTCGTGCGAAAGCAGCCTATATCAGCCCCATTGATATTTCGGCCGATCGATCCGGGCCTCGCGATCTTCGCGTTTGCTGACGTCTATCTCCAAAATCTCGATGCACACCGGCTGGACCTCGGTTCGGTCAAACCAAAGCAAATGTGAAGGACTATTTTTATGGCAACTGGAACGGTCAAGTGGTTCAACGCCACCAAGGGCTTCGGCTTCATCCAGCCTGACGCGGGCGGCGCGGACGTTTTCGTCCACATCTCCGCTGTCGAGCGCGCTGGGCTGTCGACCCTGGTCGAAGGCCAGAAGATCAACTTCGAGATCGAGCAGGACCGCCGCACTGGCAAGTCGTCCGCTGGATCTCTGAGCAAGGCAGCCTGATTTTGAAAATGGCGCGCGCCGGGCGACAGCCCGGGGCGCGCGGCAAGTCACGGATGTACTGACGGTCGCGCGAGAAGCGCGCCGGAGCGGAAAGACCCGACAAGCCGGATCAGCAGATAGCTGCCAGCCCGGACCGGACGCTCCCGATCAGGCTACCGAAATGGGAAGGCGGGCATTGTCCCGCCTTTTTATTTGCCTGGATTCCAGGCATGTAAAGCCGAACCTGGAGTCCCACCTGTGGTACCACTAGAGTGGTATTATCCGGCCATGACCAAGCTTGAGCAAATCGAAAAGTCCATCACCGAACTGAGCCCCGAGGAGCTGAAGGCGTTTGCCGCATGGTTCGAGGCGCTCCAGGCGGACCTGTGGGATCGGCAGATCGAGACCGACGTGAGGGCGGGGCGATTGGACAAGCTTGCCGAACAGGCATTGGCTGACCATCGCGCCGGCCGGACTCGCCCTCTGTGAATCACGGCGCCTCTCCATCATTCTGGAAGGCTTATGAAAAACTGTCATCGTCGATCAAAGCAAAGGCGGACAGGGAGTTTTCTCAGACTGCGTTCCGATCCTTTTCATCCCTCCTTACATTTCAAGCAGGTCGGTTGCTATTGGTCGGCGCGGGTCGACGAAACTACCGGCTGTTGCCATACGCAACAATGAAGATGTGATCTGGTTCTGGATCGGCACCCTATGCCGACTACGACCATCTGTTGAAATAGCTCCCGCGCAGCTTCCCGGACGATGGGCGGCCGGGCCTCGCGCCTGTTGACGCGTGCCCCGCCCCCAAAGAGCCGCGAGGCGGCGACGAGGTTGAGGATAAAGCTACCCCACCCACTCCATCGGCACATGCCCCGGATCCGCTTCCACTCGTTTCAGCCACGCAGCCACCGCCGGGTAGGCGTCGAGCTGGAAGCCGCCCTGCTCCGCCGTATGCGTATAAGCGTAGAGCGCGATGTCGGCGACGCTGTAGGCGCTTCCGGCGAAGAACGCGTTGTTCTCCAGGTATTTATTCATGACACCGAGCGCCTTGTTGCCGCGCTCCAGTGTCACCGCCAGCCGCTCCGGCGTCGCGTCCTTGGCCCTTTCGGGAAAGGTCAGCAGCGCCTTGCGCACGGCGATATAGGGCTCGTGGCTGTACTGTTCGAAGAACAGCCATTGATAGGCGAGCCCGCGCTCATACTTGTCCGCGGGCAGGAAGCGCGTGCCCTCCGCGAGGTAGAGCAGGATGGCGTTGGATTCAGCGATCCGCTTTCCGTCGTCGAGTTCCAGCAGCGGCACCATGGCATTCGGATTCTTGGCGACGAAATCCGCTTTTCGCGTATCGCCCGTGTGCGAACTCACCTCGACAGTGGTGAAAGGGAGGCCGAGCTTGGCCATCAGCAGGCGCGGCTTGTAGCAGTTGCCGCTGTCGATCATGCTGTAAAGTATCATCGCTGGTCCCCCGAGCGCTGCCATGTGCAGACGCGATTATCGTAGCCGCGCCGTCCTCACCAATGATTAGTTTTGGCGCGACGATCAGCGCCGCTGATGTGTAGCACACGGCGCTACCCGAACAGCGGCACCACCTTGCTGTCCCTGCCCAGCAGCGCGTCGATGGCGAGCGGTCGCTCGTCGAAGATCACCCCGGCCAGCGCCGGCCGGGCGAGTAGAAAACCTTGCAGCAGGTCGACGCCGCCATCGAGCGCGACGCGCAGATGGGTGGGCTGTTCGATGCCCTCGACCAGGACCTTGGCGCCGCGGTCGTGCAGGCTGGAGACCAGCGGGCGGAAGAACCGCTCGGCGGCGGCGTGGCGGCAGAATTGCGCGAACCAGCCACCGTCGATCTTGACGATATCGGGCTTGAGCAGGCTGACCCGCTCCTCGGTCGAGTGGCCGGTGCCGAAATCGTCGATGGCGATGCGGATGCCGTCGCGGCGCATCTCGCGCACCAGCCTGGCCAGCAGCGTGTCGTCGGCCGCCTGTTCGGTGATTTCGCAGACCAGCATGCCGGGGGCCAGGCCGAGCTCGCCGAGATGCCTGCTCATCAGCCGGATTTCGGCCAAGGCCCGGCCCCGATGGGCGTTGACCAATGGATTGTAGTTGAAGAACAGATCGAGCCCGTCGACGCCGATGTTGCGGAAGTTCCTGAGATGCAGCACGCGGCACATGGTTTCGACGAACAGCCGGTCCTCGGCCGCGACGCCTTCGAAGAACGCCCGTGCGGCGCCCGGCCGGCCGGCGCGATGCGGCTCTATCAGGCCCTCGACCGCGATTGCGTGCAGGAAGCGGCCGCGCGGCGCGAAGATCGGCTGGTAGGCGCTGCGCAGGCGGAAGTCGCCATAAACGCCATATTCGATACCGACCTCGTCCACGAAGATCGCATCGCCGACATCGCGCCGCCGTTCGGGCCTCATCGTGTGCCCCTGCGCCCAAAGGCTTTCGCCGCCCGCGCGGTATGCGGCGCGGCTGCCGGGACGGAAGATGCACTGTCGGCGGCAGGCGATGGCCCGTCCTCGCCGAAGACGCGGAAGCTGGTCGGCGCCAGTTCCGGCCGTGCCAGCACGAAACCCTGGACCATCGAAGCCCCGGATTTCTCGGCCAGCTCCAGCTGCCAGCCTTCCTCGATGCCCTCGAACACGGTGCGGATGCCTTGTGCCTCGAAGCTTTTCACCATGGACGTCAGCAGCGCGAAGCCGGCGCCGGACTCCATCAACTGCGTGATCCAGTGGGCATCGAACTTGACGATGTCGGGTTTCAACTCCTTGATGCGGTTGATGTCGGAATCGTCGGCGCCATAGTCATCGACGGCAATGCGAAAGCCGTTGCCCTTCAACGCCGCGACGAAACCGTGCAGGGTCTCCTGCGAGGCTGGACGCTGCTCGGTCACCTCGCACACGACACGGCCCGGATCGATGCCGGCCTCGTGCAGCACCAGGCGCATTTCGCGCAAGGCATTGTCGGCAACGGCGCGCTCGGTGAACACCGACGGATCGAAATTGACAAAGATCGACGCTTCCTGCGGCAGGCAGGCGCCGGCATTCAGCAGATGCAGCGTCCTGGTCAGCGCCTCGACATGAAGCCGGTCGGCGGCCGGGCAGGTGCTGAAGAAGCTCATTGGCGATTGCGGTTCGCCGTCGCGGAACGGCCGGATCAAGCCCTCGAAGGCGGCAACCGACAGCTTGCCTTCCCTGAAGGCGAAGATCGGCTGGAAGGCGCTTTGCAACGTATAAATGCCCCAGACACCTGACGAGGTGCCGTCATCATGACGGATGATATGGGCAAGCCCGATGCTGCGCGACAAGGTTCCTCGCTCCGCGAACTGGCGCAATTGGGTTACGATCCTGCCACGCAAGCCTCTACCGCCCGTTAATGAACTTTCTGTTGCCGATCACGGCTCGTTGACCTCCTTGCGGCACTGGCCCAGCCGACAATGCTTGCACTCACGGGAATGATGCGACATGAGAAGCGCCGCGGCCGCTCCTGGCCGCGCTGATCCTTTCTGGAGAGAAAAAAGGTCATGGCCTTCCTTGCCGACACCCTTTCCCGCGTGAAGCCTTCCGCCACCATCGCAGTGACGCAGAAAGCCCGCGAGCTGAAAAATGCCGGCCGCGACGTCATTGGCTTGGGTGCCGGCGAACCGGATTTCGATACGCCCGACAACATCAAGAATGCGGCGATCGAGGCCATCCGCCGTGGTGAGACCAAATATCCGCCGGTGTCGGGCATCGCGCCGCTGCGCCAAGCGATCGCGAAGAAATTCAAGCGCGAGAACAATCTCGACTACAAGCCGGAGCAGACCATCGTCGGCACTGGCGGCAAGCAGATCCTGTTCAACGCCTTCATGGCGACGCTGAATCCCGGCGACGAGGTCATCATCCCACGCCCCTATTGGGTCAGCTATCCCGAGATGGTGGCGATCTGCGGCGGCACCTCGGTGTTTGCCGACACTTCGATCGACAACGGCTTCAAGCTGACGGCAGAAGTACTGGAAAAGGCCATCACGCCGCGCACAAAGTGGCTGCTGATGAACTCGCCGTCGAACCCGTCGGGTGCCGCCTACACCGAGGCCGAGCTTCGGTCGCTCGCCGACGTGCTGCTCAGGCATCCGCATGTCTGGACGCTGACCGACGACATGTACGAGCATCTGACCTACGGCGACTTCGTCTTCAAGACCATCGCCGAGGTCGAGCCGAAGCTCTATGAGCGCACGCTGACCATGAACGGCGTGTCGAAAGCCTATGCGATGACCGGCTGGCGCATTGGCTACGCCGCGGGTCCCGTCCAGCTGATCAAGGCGATGGACATGATCCAGGGCCAGCAGACGTCGGGCGCCTGCACCATCGCGCAATGGGCCTCGGTCGAAGCGCTGAACGGCCCGCAGGACTTCATCGCCAAGAACAAGGCGATCTTCCAGGGGCGCCGCGATCTCGTCGTCTCGATGCTCAACCAGGCGCGCGGCATCTCTTGTCCGTCGCCGGAAGGCGCCTTCTACGTCTATCCGTCCTGCGCCCAGCTGATCGGCAAGAAGACCAAGGCCGGCAAGGTGATCGACACTGACGAGGCCTTCTGCTCGGAGCTGCTCGAGGCCGAGGGCGTGGCGGTGGTATTCGGTTCGGCCTTCGGCCTCGGTCCGAACTTCCGCATCTCCTACGCCACGTCGGAGACGCTGCTGGAGGAGGCGTGCACGCGCATCCAGCGCTTTACGGCATCACTGACCTGATCGTGAAAACAAAACCCGGCCAAACGCCGGGTTTTTAGATCGGCTCGACACGGTACTCAGCCGCCATATTGGGCCGGCGTCACCGCTTCCAGCCAGTCGGCATGCACGCCCTCGAGCGCTTCCTGCATGGCTATATGCGTCATGGCCGTTTTCGGCCCGGCGCCATGCCAGTGCTTTTCGCCTGGCGCGAACGAGATGACGTCCCCTGCCCTGATCTCCTGGATGAGACCGCCCCAGGTCTGGGCGAGGCCGGCGCCCGACGTGACGTACAGCGTCTGGCCAAGCGGATGCGTGTGCCAGTGGGTCCGCGCGCCCGGTTCGAAGCTGACCAATGTCGCCCGCAGCCGTGCCGGAGCCTCCTTCTCGATGATCGGCGTCTGCAGCACCCGGCCGGTGAAGTACTTTTCCGGCGCGATGACGGTCGGCGTGCTGCCGCAAGCAATGATCTTCATCGTTCGATCCCTGGAACTGGTGGCGATGCGGGCGGCGGCGACGCCGCTCTTCTTTCGAGACCCTAGTTTCGGCCGATATGGCCGTCGACGCAACCGGTCTGTTCGGCTTGCAAATCAGCGGCAACCGCACCGCGCGCTCGGCCCTTGAGGCTACCTATTTTCCTTGCCCTGCCGGCAAACAAGTGGGACGATACCTTTGGGCCGGTTGAAGACAAGCCCGCCCGCGACGGTCGAACAGGCCGGCCGCCGCTCAGGACCGACTGACCTTGGCCTGAACCATGAATGCCAGTCGGTCTCCAGGGAAACGCCTGAGTGGAGGTCAGTCATGGGTAATCGCGCCGGAGGACGACGCACGGGACCGAAATGCATTGCCATAGTCGGTCCCTTCGCAAGCGGTAAGACGACACTTCTCGAAGCCCTATTGGCCCGCACGGGCGCCATTCCCCGCCAGAACCCGGTTTCCTCGGGAAACACCGTTTCAGATCATTCGCCCGAGGCGCGCGCGCACGCCATGAGCGTCGAGGCGACCTTCGCCACCACAGAATTCATGGGCGAGCAGTTCACCTTCGTCGACTGTCCCGGATCGATCGAATTCTCCTTCGAGGCCGAACCGGTGCTGGCCGCCTGCGACCTCGCGGTGGTCGTCGCCGAGGCCGACGAGAAGAAGATCCCCGCCCTCCAGCTCATCATGCGCAAGCTCGACGATCTCGGCGTGCCGCGCATCCTGTTTCTCAACAAGGTCGACAAGGCGATTGCCGGCGTGCGCGACACGTTGAAGATGCTGCAGCCTGCAAGTGCGGTGCCGTTGCTTCTGCGCCAGATACCGCTGCGCAAGGACGGCGTCGTCATTGGCTCGATCGACCTGGCGCTGGAACGCGCCTACATCTACCGCGAATATGCCGAGAGCGAGGTGGCCCAGATACCTGGCGACGAAAAGGCGCGTGAGCTGGAAGCCCGTTTTTCGATGCTGGAACGGCTGGCCGACCATGACGACCAGTTGATGGAACAGCTGCTCGAGGAGATCGAGCCGCCCAAGGACGCGGTCTTCGACGATCTTGCCGCGGATCTGCGCGACGGCGCCGTCACGCCGGTGCTGATCGGCACCGCAGAGAAAGGCAATGGCGTGCTGCGTCTCCTGAAGGCGATCCGCCATGATGCGCCCGACATCGACGCGACCCGCAAACGGCTCGGCGCCCCCGAAGGCAACGCGACCGTGGTTCAGGTGATGAAGACCATCCATACACCGCATGGAGGCAAATTGTCGGTGTCGCGCATCCTTTCGGGACAGGTCGCCGATGGCTCCGAGCTCTGGCTGCCCGGCGGCGACATGGCAAAGGTGTCCGGCATCTACAGGATGCTTGGCAAGGACCAGTCGAAGCTCACCGCGGCGAAGACCGGCGACACGGTCGCGCTCGGCAAGCTGGACGCGGTCAAGACCGGCCAGACGCTGACCTCGGCCAAGGGCGGCATGAAGCCGCTGCTCCAGTTCGAGCCGCCGCAGCCTGTCTTCGCTTTCGCCTTGCGGCCGAAGGAGCGCAAGGACGAGGTGAAGATGTCAGCCGCCATCCAACGGCTGGCCGAAGAAGATCCCTCGCTCAGCCTGCATCATAACCAGGACTCGGCCGAGACCGTGCTGTCGGGCCATGGAGAAATGCACCTGCGCGTCGTACGCGAACGGCTCGAGGGCAAGAACCAGATTCCGGTCGAAGGCCATCCGCCGGCGGTGCCCTACCGCGAGACTATCCGCAAATCGGCGCAGCAGCGCGGCCGCCACAAGAAGCAGTCCGGCGGCCACGGCCAGTTCGGCGATGTGGTGATCGAGATAAAGCCGCTGCCGCGCGGCGCAGGTTTCCAGTTCACCGATACCATCACCGGCGGCGTGGTGCCCAAGACCTACATCCAGTCGGTCGAAAGCGGCATACGCGATTACCTGAAGTCGGGCCCGCTCGGCTTTCCCGTCGTCGACGTCGCCGTCAACCTGTCGGACGGCTCCTACCACGCGGTCGATTCCTCCGACATGGCCTTTCAGATGGCGGCCAAGCTTGCCATGAAGGAAGGCATGGCGGGCTGTTCGCCCGTGCTCCTGGAGCCAGTGATGAAGGTCGAGATCGTGACGCCCTCCGATGCGACCTCGAAGATCATCGCGCTAATCCCGCAGCGGCGCGGCCAGATCCTCGGCTACGACGCGCGACCCGGCTGGCCAGGATGGGATGTCGTCGAGGCGACCATGCCGCAATCCGAGATCGGGGATCTGATCATCGAGCTGCGCTCGGCCACCTCAGGCGTCGCCAGCTACCGCGCCGTCTTCGACCACATGGCCGAACTCACCGGCCGGCTCGCCGACGAAGCGATGAATGCCAACGGCAAGGCAGCCTGATTCTGATGCATGTCGTCTAAAGTGATCTCCGCTTTGGGACATCGACATCCACAAAGATTTGGGTGAGTGCCCTCTCGAACCTTGTTCGAGGGGGCGCAAACAAAAAACGACGCCCGGGGGGGCCGGACGCCGTTTTGTTTGCGGACCGTTTTCTTGGGAGGAGAAACGGCAGGTCCGCCGCACCTTGAAGTCGCCGCTTCGGCGGAAGAAGGTTCGGACGCGGTAGCCGCCTGAGCCCGGATCGTCCGAGTGATGCCCCCATCTCCCGTCCGACCACACCGCGTCCTATGGTCTGCTTAGCAGGAGCCGAACGCCTTTGACATGTTACCAGAGGTTACATGTCACTGTTACGTGGCTATTTCGGTGGATTTTCCCGCCCTTCCGGCAGCCTCCGGGCAACAAAAAAGCCGGATCAATGAAGATCCGGCTGAGTTTGATTGGAAGTGCCTGTTAAGGCTAACCTCCAGAGGGGAACACTCGAGGGCGCTAATGGGAGGAGAACGCGCCCAGGAGATGAACTATATATGTGCTCATCATGCCCAAGAAACAAGCATCTATTTTGCAACACACGCATGCAAAAAGACGCAGGCTGTGGTCTAAGCCATTTCTGGACCCAATAGGACCAGCAGAATCACCGAAGCGGAACCCGCAATGAGACAATTGTCACGGCGGAATCGCGAATCACGCTCGGTTTTCATCCCGAAATGTCAAAAATGCGCAATGGCGTGGAATGAGGCAGCAGGCGTTTATTTCCGAGGCAACTAATGCATGTCGCGCAAAGTGTGCTCGGTTCAGCAGCGACGTGAACAACAAAGACGTGAGCGCGTCGCGGGAATCGGTTTGGGCGTGACATGCTTCAGGCGGGAGACAAGCAATGCGGACCTTTTCGGCGATCGCCGGCAGTGCTGCGTTCTTCATCGCGGCACCCTGTATCGTCGCCGGCCTCGTGCCGTGGCTGCTGACGGATCGCTGGGACCGGCCATGGTCGAGCCTGCCGGGTCTTGCCCCGCTCGGCTGGATCCTCATCGCGGTCGCCGTGGCGGCGCTGCTGCATGCATTCGCCTGCTTTGCGCTTGAAGGCCTCGGCACGCCTGCTCCGGTCGCTCCGACCGAGAGACTGGTGGTCGGCGGACTCTACCGCCATGTCCGCAATCCGATGTATGTGGCGGTGCTGTCGATCATCATCGGCCAGGCACTGCTGTTTTCAAGCTGGACGCTTGTCGCCTACGCCGCCATGGCAGCCGCGGCCATGGCCACCTTCGTCAAGCTGTACGAGGAGCCGACGCTCGCACGCCGCTATGGCGATGAATACGAAACCTACCGCCGCAACGTGCCCGCCTGGCTGCCCCGCCTGACGCGCTGGCGGGGGTGAGAGTCTGCGCGATCTCCGGGGTCAATACGACCAGCTCCGCGCCTTGGCGATGATGAAGTCGCGAAACACGTGCAGCTTCGCCTGGTTCTTCATCGCGTCGGGGTAGGCGAAATAGGTGTCGAAGGAAGGCACCTCCGTTTCCGGCAGGAGCTGCACCAGGCCGGAATCCTTGGAGATGACATAGTCGGGCAGCATGGCGATGCCGGCGCCGCCCTGCACCGCGCGCTTGATCGACAATATATCGTTGATCTGCAGCGTCGGCACGCGCTGGCCGCCCTCGAAATCGCCGACCGTCTCCAGCCAGTTCAGCTCCGACAGATGCGCCGGCACCGGCACGCCGAAAGTGACGATGCGGTGCGCCTTGAGCTCGGCCACCGAAGCCGGCCTGCCATGCTTGGCGATATAGCCTGGCGACGCATAGAGGTGGAAATGCACCGTGAACAGGCGGCGCTGGATAAGGTCCGGCTGCTGCGGCTGGCGCAGCCGGATGGCGCAATCGGCCTGGCGCATGGTCAGGTCGAGCTCCTCGTTGGCGAGGATCAGTTGCAGGCTGATTTCAGGATAGAGCTCGATGAACTCCTGCACGCGTTCGGTCAGCCAGCCGGCGCCGAGCCCGACCGTGGTCGTGACCCTGAGCACGCCGGAGGGGCGGTCCTTGGTCTCGGTCAGCCGCGATTTGATGGTCTCGAGCTTCATCAGCACGTCATGCGCCGTGCGGAACAGCATCTCGCCCTGTTCGGTCAGCACCAGGCCGCGGGCGTGGCGGTTGAACAGCGGCACGCCGACATCATGCTCGAGCGCGCTGACCTGGCGCGAAATCGCCGATTGCGACAGGTGCAGCGTCTCGGCCGCATGTGTAAACGACCCTGCTTCCGCCGCAGCGTGAAACACGCGTAGCTTGTCCCAGTCCAACGCCATGATTCCCCTCGTTCCTGTTTGGCGTCTGAATGAAAAATCAGGCTTTTACACGGCGTTTCTAAGCCGTTCTTTCAACAGTTTGCGAACCGCTATTCGGCCGCCTCGCGATGCACCTCGATGCCGGCCAGGTACTTCTCCGCCTCGAGCGCCGCCATGCAGCCCAGCCCCGCCGCAGTCACCGCCTGGCGATAGATATCGTCGGTCACGTCGCCGGCGGCGAACACGCCGGGCACGTCGGTGCGGGTCGAATCCGGCGCCGTCCACAGATAGCCGTTCGGCTTCTGCTTCAGCTTGCCGACGAACAGCTCGACCGCCGGCGCATGGCCGATCGCGACGAACACGCCGTCGACCTCGAGCTGCGTCTCGACACCCGTCACCACGTTGCGCAGCTTCAACCCTTCGACCGAAGGCGGCAGTGGCGTCTTGCCCGGACGGCCGGTGATCTCGTCGACAACCGTGTCCCAGATGACGCGGACATTGTCCTTCTTCAAGAGCCGCTCGCGCAGGATGCGTTCGGCGCGGAAGTCCGAGCGCCTGTGGATGACCGTCACGCTCTTGGCGAGGTTCGACAGATAGAGTGCTTCTTCCACCGCCGAATTGCCGCCGCCGACCACCGCGACATCCTTGCCGCGGTAGAAGAAGCCGTCGCATGTGGCGCAAGCCGATACGCCGAAGCCCATGAACGTCTGTTCGGTCGGAATGCCAAGCCATTTGGCCTGCGCGCCGGTGGCGATGATCAGGGCATCGGCCGTGTAGACGGTGCCGGAATCGCCCGTTGCGCGGAACGGCCGCACGTTGAGATCGACCTCGGTGATGATGTCGGCGATGATGTCGGTGCCGACATGTTCTGCCTGCCTGAGCATCTCGCTCATCAACCACGGACCCTGGATGGGTTCGCCGAAACCGGGATAGTTCTCGACGTCGGTGGTGATCATCAGCTGGCCCCCCTGCTGCAGGCCGGCGACCAGCATCGGCTTCAGCATGGCGCGGGCGGCATAGATCGCCGCGGTATAACCGGCCGGGCCGGAACCGATGATGAGGACAGGCGCGTGCTTGGTGGTCATGAAAAGCCTCTGCGGAGGGCTGCCGGCGTTTGCGGCATGGAAAACTCGTCGATGTCGCGCGTAATGTAAGTGTTGCCCACGACGCCAGCAAGGCAAGTTGGCGCTCGTCCCCGGAAAGCTTTGTCGCACCGGGCGAACCGCTCTGGTGCTGCGTGGATTTCCGCGTGGGGGATGGCGTGGACAGCAAAGTCGTTTAATTACAAAATCCCGCAAGATTCTTTCGCCACCCGCAATCATCGAAAGCCCCGAAATGCCGCTCAAGGCCGACCTCGACGCAATCGACTGGAAGATCCTGCGCGAATTGCAGGCAGATGGACGCATGACCAATGTCGAACTGTCGAACCGCGTCGGCATTTCGGCACCACCTTGCCTGCGCCGCGTCAAGCGACTGGAGGAAGCCGGCATCATTCGCGGCTATCGGGCGCTGCTCAACGCGCCGGCGCTCGGTCTCGACGTGGTCGCCTTCTGCCTGGTCGGCCTGCACCATCAGGCCGATGCCGAGCTTCGCATCTTCGCTGAGCGCACGCGCGGCTGGCCGGTCGTACGCGATGCCTGGATGGTGTCGGGCGAATCCGATTTCCTCCTGCACTGCGTGGCAAGCGACCTCGGCGCCTTCCAGACCTTTGTCATCGAGGAACTGACCTCCACGCCGAACGTCGACACGGTGCGCACAGCCCTCACCATCCGCCGGGTCAAGGATGAAGGGTTGGTCTCGTTCGAGCGGCCGTGACGCCGATCGATTGCGGCGCCCGGCCAAAGCGAATTCCGGAATTTCGCCACATCGCCGCCGCGTTGATAACGGACAGGCGCAGGCAGCCGGATCGTCCTGTGCGATTTGGCGCCTGATTGGTTTCCTTGCCCAAGCAGCGTAAGTTCCAAGGACGATCCGCCGTGGAAGGGACCATGACCAGGTTTGCAAGCCCGATTTCGGCGCTCATCATCTGCATGAACGAGGCCGATATGATCGGCCCGTGCCTCGAAAGCATCGATTTTTGCGCCGAGATCGTCATCGTCGATTCAGGCTCCACCGACGCCACGTTGGACATCGTTCGGCAGTTTGTCGCTGAGGGCTATCCGATAAAGCTGCTGCACAATGGCTGGCCGGGTTTTCCGCATCAGCGGCAATTCGCGCTCGACCACGCCACGCAGCCCTGGTGTCTTTCGATCGACCCGGACGAACGCGTCGACGACCGGCTGCGGCAGTCGATCGTGGCGGCAGTCGAGACGGCGAACGCCAGTATCAGCGGATGGTACATCCGCCGCCGCGACTGGCTGAAGGGCTACGGCTATGCCCATCGCTGGGTGCTGCACAACAGGCTGTTGCGGCTTTTCCGCCGGGAAGGCGCAACCATGGACGTGACCGCGCGGGTCCATGAATCCTTCGGCGTTTCCGGCGAGACCAGCACGATCGAAAACGGCGTGCTGCTGCATCGCCGCGAAATATCGGTCGAGGAGGATCTGGCCCGGGCAAATGCCTATTCCAGCCTCAAGGCGGCCACCCTGGTCGAGAAAGGCAAGAAGCCGGGCCTGGTGCGGCTGGTGCTTTCGCCGCTCGGCAACTTCCTGAAATTCTATCTGGCCAAGCGCTACTTCCTGTGCGGCCGGCACGGCTTCGTCTATTCGATGTCGGTGATGATCTATTCCTTCGCCACCGAGGCCAAACTGTATGAGGCCTCGCAAGGCAGCGAACCGGCGTGAGCGGTCAGGTCCGGATCAAGACCGCTTATCCCGGCCATCGAGCCGCCCTATGGCGGCGATGAGACCGTCGAGGTCGCTGCTGTCCCGCAAGGGCCTGATGACGAAGCCGGAGCGAAGCTGCGCCTCGCCGCCGACGAGCCAACCCTGCGGCAGGCCGGCGCCCAGGCCTGCCTCCATGTCGGCCAGCTTGTCGCCGACGATCACCGACCGCCGGAGATCGAGATCGAGGCGTTTCGCCGCCTCGAAGAGCATGCCGGGATTGGGTTTGCGCATCGGGTGATCCGATATGCCCAGCGGCCCCACGCCGGCCTCGTGGTAGGCGCAGGCCAGCACCATGTCCACGACAACGCCCTGATCGCGCAACAGGTCGAGCACGCGGCGGTTCACATCGGCGAAGGCACTCCAGCCGAAATAGCCGCGCGCGATGCCGGACTGGTTGGTCACCACCACGACCGGGATGCCGGCATTGTTGGCGGCGGCGATCGCCGGCAGCATCTGCGGCCGGAGCTCGATCTCGGCCGGATCGCTGGGATAGTCGGTATCGACATTGATGGTGCCGTCGCGATCGAGGAACAGCGCCGGCTGGCCGGCGGGAAAAACCCTGCCGCCGATCCGCTCCACCCACAGGCCCGGCTCGGCCAACGGGTGCGGCGCCTTGTCAGCCATTGCTGAGGCGCGCTTCCACCACCTCGCACAGGTGATGGTAGAGGCACAGATGCCCTTGCTGGATGATCGGCGTCGAGGTCGAGGGCACGTTGAGCAGGATGTCGGTGAGCGGCGCGAGCTTGCCGCCTGTGTCGCCTGTCAGGCCGATCACCGTCATGCCCATGGTCCGCGCCTGTTCGGCGGCCGCCAGGATGCTCGGCGAATTGCCGCTGGTCGAGATCGCCAGAAGCACGCCGCCGGCCGCGCCATGCGCCTCGACCTGGCGCGAAAAAACGGTGTCGAAGCCGTAATCATTACCCCAGGCGGTCAGCACCGCGGCATTGGCCGGCAGCGCGATGACATTGTAGCCCTTGCGCTCCTTGAGAAAGCGGCCGACCAGTTCGCCGGCGATGTGAATGGCGTCGCTGGCCGAACCGCCATTGCCGCAGATCAGCAGCGCCTTGCCCGACGAAAGGGCGGCGACGATCGCGCTCGCCGCACGTTCCATCGCGCCTGTTAGATCGCGCTCGACCAGC
This sequence comes from Mesorhizobium sp. B2-4-7, assembly GCF_006442685.1. Lineage (NCBI taxonomy): Bacteria > Pseudomonadati > Pseudomonadota > Alphaproteobacteria > Hyphomicrobiales > Phyllobacteriaceae > Mesorhizobium > Mesorhizobium sp. B2-4-7. The sequence continues at coordinate 147,699 of NZ_VFVH01000012.1, read as the reverse complement.
GCCGTGATCGCGGCCGCCGAGCGGACCAGGTAATCGTTCAGTTCGGACATGAAACCCTCAATTCTTGTTGCCGGCCGAGCGCAGCCTGCCGATGGTGCCGGTCGTGCTCTTGCCGGCGACGAGATCGACCAGGACCACGCGCCCGCCCGCTTTCTGCACCACGTCCGCGCCGACCACGGTGTCGACCGTGTAGTCGGCGCCCTTGACGAGTATGTCGGGCAGAAGCGCCTCGATCAGCGCCAGCGGCGTGTCCTCGTCGAAGACCACCACCGCGTCGACCGACGCGAGCGCCGCCAGCACGCAGGCGCGGTCGTGCTGGTCGTTGACGGGCCGTTCCGGCCCCTTCAGCCGGCGCACCGAGGCATCGCTGTTGAGGCCGAGCACCAGCCGGTCGCACTGGCTGCGCGCCGCGTGCAGCAGGCTGACATGGCCGGCATGAAGGATGTCGAAACAGCCATTGGTGAAGCCGACGCTGAGGCCTTCCTCCTTCCACGCCGCCACCAGCCGTGCGGCCGATTTGGCGTCGAGGATAGCATCCCTGTGGACGCTCGGACCGTGCGATCGAAACAGCGCGCCGTTGAGTTCCTCGACCGTCAGCCGCGCCGTGCCTCGCTTGCCCACCACAACGCCGCCGGCTGCATTGGCGATCGAGGCGGCCGCGGCCGGATCGGCGCCGGCGGCAAGCGCCAGCGCGAAGGTCGCGATCACCGTATCGCCGGCGCCCGACACATCGAACACTTCGCGCGCCTGCGTGGCGATGTGGCGCGCCTCCGTCGGACCGACGACGCTCATGCCCTTTTCGCTGCGCGTGGCGACGACGAAGTCGAAGCCATGCGCCGCAAGCAGCTCGCGCGCCGCGGCCACGATCTCGTCATCGCTGAACACCGGCCGTTCGACCGCTTCGCCGAGTTCCTTGCGGTTGGGCGTGATGGCGGTCGCGCCGGCATAGCGTGCATAATCCCGGCCCTTCGGATCGACCAGCACCGGCTTTCCCGCCTCGCGGCAGATCGCGATCAATTCGCCGGCGACGCCGTCGAGCAGGATGCCCTTGCCGTAATCCGACAGGATGACGATGTCGGCGTGCGCCAGCGCGGCGCGGAAATGCCGGACCAGCGCCGCGCGCTCCGCCGCGCCGAGCGGCTTGATCTCTTCCTCGTCGAAGCGCAGCACCTGCTGGTTGAGCGCGCTGAAGCGGCTCTTGGACGACGTCATGCGGCCGCGCTCCCGCGCCAGGCCTGTCGTGTCGGCGCCAAGCTCGCCGAGCATGCGCACCAGGCTGTCGCCTGCCGTATCAGAGCCGATCACCGAGACCGGAATGGCGGCGGCGCCGAGCGAGATGATGTTGGCCACGACATTGCCGGCGCCGCCCATCGCCAGGCTCTCGCCGCGCCCATGGAGCACCGGGATCGGCGCTTCAGGCGAAATCCGCTCGATGATGCCGTTGACGAACCGGTCAAGGATGAGATCGCCGACCACCAGCACGGTGGCCTGGCCGAAGTGCGCGATGGCGCGGTGCAAGGGCTCGGGGGAAAGTGGGTCGTGCTTGGTCATGTCACTGGCAACGCGCAAAAACCGGTTTTGAAGATGCATGGAGGACAAATTGGCCGGGATCGGTCGTTCATGGCGATGCCGATATACCGCAATTCGAGCCAGCGCAACGCCGGCTGGCCTCGTCAACTCTTCTGCAAGGCGACATGGACGCCAAGCCCGACCAGCACCGCGCCGCCGGCTCGCTGCATCATGCGCTGGGCGCTGCTGGAGCGGCGCAGCCTGCCGATCACGGCACCAGCCAGGAACACGCAGACGATATCGGCCGAGGAGAACATCAGGTTGACTGTCGTGCCCAGCACGACGAATTGCAGCCAGACCGGGAATGCGGCAGAGGCATCGATGAACTGGGGCAGGAAGGCCATGAAGAAGATCGCGGTCTTCGGATTGAGCACCTCGACGGCGATGCTCTCGAAAAAGGCGCGGCAAGCCGATTTCCGCTCTATCGCCGGCAGTGCCATGTCGCCTTCCGCGCGCTTGCGGAACAGCGCCACACCGAGCCAGATCAGGTAGAGCGCGCCGACGAGCTTGACCGCCATGTAGAGCGGCGGCACGGCGTGGAAAAGCACGGACAGGCCGGCGGCAGCGGCAAAGACGTGAACATAGCCGCCCAGATGAATGCCGAGCGCCGCAGTCAGGCCGGACCAGCGGCCGCGCGCCATCGTCTGCGCGGCGGCATAGAGCATGGCCGGGCCTGGAATATAGGCGAAGATCGCCGTGGTGGCGAAAAACGCGACGAGCAGCTCTGTCGACGGCATTCCTGGTCCCTCATGATCGCGCCCGGCGGCGCGAGCCGACTGAAGCGGCAGCTTTGCGGCGCCACTGTGGCGCGCTGCCCCGCGCAGGGCAATCGCGGACGGGTCCACCCCTCGATTGTTCTTGCGGATCCCAGTGCCGCCCGGCAACGCTGCTTTGTCGACAGCTTCGCAAGCCTCCCTTATAAGGGCCGGAATCGCAAGCAACCAGAGGCGTTCATGATCATCGTCACGGGCGGCGCCGGCATGATCGGCTCCAACATCGTCGCCGCGCTCAATTCGGAGGGCCACGACGACATTTTGGTCGTCGACGACCTGAGCGATGGCCACAAGATCGCCAACCTTGCTGACTTGCGGATCGCCGACTATCTCGACAAGGACGATTTCCTGGCCCGCCTCGAGGACGGCGGGCTCGGCCGCATCGAGGCCGTCTTCCATCAGGGCGCCTGCTCGACCACCACCGAATGGAACGGCAAGTTCATGATGGAGGTGAACTACGCCTATTCGAAGCGGCTGCTGCATGCCTGCTTGGCGCTGCGCGTGCCCTTCCTCTACGCCTCCTCGGCATCGGTCTATGGCGGCGGCTCCGAGTTCCGCGAGGACGCGGAGCTTGAGCGGCCGCTCAACGTCTACGCCTATTCAAAAAAGCTGTTCGATGACTATGTCAGGCGCAATGTCTTCGATACCGATCATTCGCAGGTCGCGGGCCTGCGCTACTTCAACGTCTATGGGCCGCGCGAGGCGCACAAGGACGCCATGGCCTCGGTCGCCTTTCATCTGTTCAACCAGGTCGGGCGTGGCGAGAATCCAAAGCTGTTCGGCGCCCATGACGGCTTTGGCCCCGGCGAGCAGAGCCGCGACTTCATCCATGTCGGCGACGTCGCCGATGTCAATCTGTGGCTGTGGAAGCGCGGCGCGAGCGGCATCTTCAACTGCGGCACCGGCCGGGCGCAACCCTTCCGCGCCATTGCCGAAACCGTCATCGACACGCTGGGCAAGGGCGAGATCGAGTACATCCCCTTTCCCGACCACCTCAAGGGCAGCTACCAGAGCTTCACGCAAGCTGATATGTCGCGTCTGCGCGCCGCCGGTTACAATGGGCAATTCCGCAGCGTCGAAACCGGCGTCAGAGACTATGTCGAATGGCTGAAAGCCCAGCGATCCTCGTGATCGGCCCACGCTGGGTGGGCGATATGGTGATGGCGCAGTGCCTGTTCTCGGCGCTGAAGGGGCTTCATCCAAATGCAGCCATCGACGTGCTGGCGCCGGCCTGGGCGGCCCCTTTGGTCAAGCGCATGCCTGAGGTCCGCCAGCAGATCGATTTCCCGCTGAAACCCGGCGCGCTCGAATTCGCACACCGCCGCCGCTTCGGCCGCCTGCTGCGCGGCCGTTATGACAGCGCCTATATCCTGCCAGGCAGTTGGAAGTCGGCGCTGATCCCGTTCTTTGCCCGCATTCCACGCCGTTTCGGCCATCTCAGGGAAATGCGCTACGGCCTGTTGACCGATATTGTTCCGCTGCCGGAGGCCGTAAAACGGCGCACGGCGCAGGCCTATTTCGGCCTTGCACAGGGTGGCGGTTTCCGGGCGCCTCATCTGACGATGGACGCCAACAACCAGGCCACCCTGCTCGACCGTTTCGGCCTGGGGTCGCAGAAATTCGTGGCGCTGATGCCAGGTGCCGAGTTCGGCCCGGCCAAGCGTTGGCCGAGCGAACACTATGCCGGCCTTGCCCGGGAGTTCATGGCCAGAAGGTTCAAGGTCGCGCTGTTCGGGTCGAAGAACGACCGCGACGTGACCGCGGAGATCGCAGCCCTCGCTCCTGGCGTGGTCGACCTGGCCGGCCAGACGCGGCTGGAGGACGCCATCGACCTGATCGCGGCCGCCGGGCTGGCGGTCTCCAACGACAGCGGGCTGATGCATGTCGCGGCGGCGGTCGGCACGCCGGTTGTCGCGGTCTATGGTTCGACCTCGCCACAGAACACGCCACCGCTGGCCGAACGGCGCGAACTGGTCTGGCTCGGCCTGCCCTGCTCGCCCTGCCACCGCAAGATCTGTCCGCTCGGCCACCTCAATTGCCTGAAGACGCTCGAGGTCGCACGGGTCATGGCGGCGGCGGACCGGCTGCTGGACATCCCGACCGCCGCATGAAGGTGCTGATCGTCAAGACATCGTCGATGGGCGACGTCATCCACACCTTTCCGGCGCTCCAGGATGCGCGCCGCGCACGGCCCGATATTGCTTTCGACTGGTGCGTCGAGGAGGCTTTCGCCGGCATCGTCGCGCTGCACCCCGCAGTCGGAACCATCCACACGGTCGCCATCCGGCGTTGGCGAAAACATCTCTTCGACAAGGCCACCTGGCGCGAGGCGACCGACTTGCGACGCGCCTTGCGTGCGTGCCGCTATGATCTGGTCATCGATGCGCAAGGCCTGTTGAAGTCGGCGCTGGTGGCCAGGCAGGCGAAAGCGCCGATCGCCGGCTTCGACCGCTCAAGCGCGCGCGAGCCTTCGGCAACGCTGCTTTACGACGTCGGCCACGCCGTCCCCCGCAACCTGCACGCCATCGAGCGGACGCGACGGCTTTTCGGGCAGGCGTTGGGTTACCGGCCCGATCTTTCGATACTGGATTCGGGCATTGTGCCGCCGCCCGGCAATCTGACCGGCATAGCCGGCAACACGGCCTTCCTGCTGCACGGCACCAGCCGCGAGGACAAGAAGTGGCCTGTTGAAGACTGGATCGAAACCGGCCGCCTGCTGGTTGAGCGCGGCATGACGCCGGTCACGACCTGGTCGGACGAGCGCGAACAGGCGGTGGCCGAAGCGATCGCCCGGGCAGTTCCATCGACGAGCATCGTGCCAAAATCACCATTGGCCGACATCGCGGCGATCCTGGGCAGCTCGAGGCTGGTAATCGGCGCCGATACGGGGCTCACGCATCTCGCCAGCGCCTTCGGCCTGCCGACGGTCGCGGTGTTTTTGGCCACGGAGCCGGGTTTGACCGGTCCGCGCGGCCCCTATGCATCGACGCTGCAGGCCGCGCCCGGTGAGCGAGTGTCGCCCGCGAGGGTGGTGGCTGAGGCTGAGAGGCTGCTGGAGCACCAGACGCATGGTCAGGCCGGCGCTGGCAAGAACTGATCTGTTCAATCGGAAAGCTGGCGCTGCCCCTCATCGCCCTGCCGGGGAGAAGGACACCTTCACCGATGACTGCGCCAATTTTAAGCGTTTGCAGAATAGACGCCGACTTCGCGTTCAGCCGTCTTCTCCCCGTCACTATACGGGGAGAAGGTGCCGGCAGGCGGATGAGGGGCGGCGCCAACCTTGGCTAAAAACGCGCAGATCAGCGCCCCTCGAACCCCTTAGATAAACTGCACCTGGACGATCTCGTATCCCCTTGCACCACCCGGCGCGTTGACCTCGATGGCGTCGCCGACTTCCTTGCCGATGAGCGCCCGCGCGATCGGCGAGGAGATCGAGATGCGGCCGGACTTCACGTCCGCCTCCTGATCGCCGACGATCTGGTAGGTCTTCTTCTCCTCGGTGTCCTCGTCGACCAGCACCACGGTGGCGCCGAACTTGACCTTGTCGCCGCTGAGCTTGGTGACATCGATGACTTCGGCCCGGGCGATGAGATCCTCGAGCTCGTTGACACGGCCCTCATTGAGGCTCTGCGCCTCTTTGGCGGCATGGTATTCGGCATTTTCGGATAGGTCGCCGTGCGAGCGCGCTTCGGAGATCGCCTCGATGATGCGCGGCCGCTCCTCCTGCTGGCGCCAGCGCAGTTCTTCCTTCAATGACGCGAACCCCTCGCCTGTCATCGGGACCTTGTTCATGATACCTGACCTTTCCTGCCGCCACCCCCGCATTTCGGGGAAAGCCTTATCGATGGTGCAAAAAGAAAACGGTCCGGCAGCCTCGGGCTAACGGAACCGTTCACCGCAATTTCCCTGAATATAGCAATCTTTGCGGGCTTTTCACGCCCAAAAATCGGTTTCTGAAGAAATCATCACCGTTTTCGCGCGCGCCGTCGCAGGAGCCGGCATGGCAACAAAAAACCGGCCGTGATTGCTCGCGGCCGGTTCGAAAAGGCATCGAGGGGGGTCAGCTCCTCATGAAATGGTCGATCTGTTCGGCCAGCATGCCGTATTCGCGTGAACCCTTGCCGGTTCGCTTTTCGATCTCCATCAGCTGTTGCTGGGCGCCGGCCAGGTCGCCGATCTGGAGATGGGCTTCGCCGAGATATTCGCGCACCAGCGTGTAGTTGGGATCGATGCGCAGCGCTTCCTCGTAATAGCCGAGGCCAACGGCGACGCGGCCGGAATGGCGGTGCGAATAGCCGAGATAGTTGAGGATGCGCGGGTCCTGCTTGTTGGCGGCGAGGCTGAGCACGGCGATCGCCTCGTCATAGCGGCCGGCCATCGCCAGGTCATGCCCGGCATCATAGATGCTGTCGTCGTCCAGCATGCCTTCCTGGGGTGCGACGCACTTGTTCTTCTTCTTGTCCCAGACCATGCCTTTCTTGCATTTGGTGGTCGTACTGGTGTCGTCACCGCTGCCTGCGGCAAACACCGGAACGGCAAGGAACTGCAGAGCGAGAAGCGCGCTCGCCGCCTGGATCAGCACTCTTTTATGCATCGGAGCCTCCTGGAGGGGTGAGAATGCAACACTAACGCAGCGTGTCGGCGGTTTCATCCCGGAAAAAAGCAAGGGGCTAACATGAGGTGACGGATGCTCGAAATCCGCTATCATCGGCGGCGATGAAAGCTGAGCCAGCGGAGACCGCCAGTGCAGCGACGGCTTGAAAAGAACTGGGATTTGACGATCGGGCCCGACACCGTGCGGCTGTTCATCCTCAAATGCAAGGCGTTGAGCGCCGCGATCAATGAAGACTATGCCGACGGCGCCGAACACGAAATCGAGTTCGATGGAAACACCCGTGACAATCATCATCATGACGGACTCGCCGAGGAAAGCTCGGAAAACCTGACCGAAGAGGAACTGCGCGAGCTGATCAACGACCTCAATGTCGACGAGGCGGCCGAGCTCGTCGCGCTCGCTTGGGTCGGCCGTGGCGACTACGATGCTTCGGAATGGGCCGACGCCGTCGCCGCCGCGCGCGAGCGCGCCAACAAGCACACGGCCAAATACCTGCTCGGCTTGCCGTTGCTCGCCGATTGGCTGGAGGAAGGGCTGGAAGCGATCGGTGCGTAACGCGCCGGTAATCGATTGTGATCGGGCCTAAGCGCCTTCCAGGCAACTTCGAGCATCCCGGCACCGTTTCGAGGCGATGGCAACACTGAGCTTTTCCCGAAAATACAGGATTGCATTGGTCATGGTCGTGACAGCACTGCTGGTGACGCCGGCCGATGCCAGGCATCGTCACAGGCATCACGAGCCGCTTTCACCACGGGTGGAACAGCCACTGACGCCGCGGGTTGACCGGCCGCTGAAGCCGCGCGGCGAAAGGCATCGCAAGCCGAAGCCGGCACGGCAGAGGACGCAAAATCCGAAGCCGGTACGTGCGGATGTCCCAGTGCCTGAACCGCGCCCCGCTGACGCGCCAGAGGCGACAGAACCGAACACGCAAAATCCAGCCGCAACATCCGACCGGTTTCAGGAGGAAGGATCCCCTCGGAAGCAACAAGCCCGGCCCGAGCCGCCAGCCGATGCGAAAGGCGAACCGGAGCCGCCAGCCGTGGCGCCGACGCCGACACAAAGGCCTGAGACTGCGGAACCGGAGGTTGAGCCGCCGGCCCTCGCCCCGCCACCGCCGCCAAAGCCGGCGGACGCGGACAAAAAGGAGATGCTTCCCGATCCGCGTTCGGCTGACCTGCCAGACGCGAAAATGCCTGCCGAGGAAGTCGCCTGCCGCGAGCGGCTGAGGGGTCTCGGTGTCGAATTCGAGGAGCACAAGGCTGAAAGCGATCGCGATATCGGCTGTTCGATCCCCTATCCCCTGGTGCTGAAGAGCCTTGGCAAGTCGATCGCCATTGCCCCGGGCGCCGAGCTCAATTGCGCAATGGCCGAGGCGGCGGCACGCTTTGCCGGCAACGTCATCCAGCCGGCGGCGAAAGCCGAATTCGGCACCGACCTGAAATCGATCGGCCAGGCATCGGCCTTTGTGTGCCGGCCACGCAACGGCACGCGCAAACTGTCCGAACATGCCTTCGGCAATGCGCTCGATATTGCCAGCTTCACACTTGCGGACGGCAGGACGATCGAGGTCGGCCCGGCGCCACCGGACAAGGACGCCAAATTCCTCGACGCGGTGCGCAAGGCCGCCTGCGGGCCGTTCAAGACCGTGCTGGGCCCGGGCAGCGATGCCGATCATTCGCTGCATTTGCACCTCGACCTCGAGCCGCGCCGCCACGGCGGTACCTTCTGCCAGTAGGGCCGGCTCAGAAGCGATGCCGCAATTCGGCCGCAGGCATGAACGCCGGCGCTGATTTTTCCTTTACCGTTGATCGTTAAAATCCCGCCTATCGGGAAAGGGACTGCCGATGGACGGGATATTTCGTGCCGCGCTGGCGCTTGCGCGGCAATCGAAACGCGCGCGCGCCGCGGCCGGCGGGCTGGCCGCCCTGCTTGCGCTGGCCGCGGTGTCGGCCTGCAACACCGGCAACGTGCTGGCACTGGAGCCAGCCGTCGATGTCGGCGCGCAGACCGCGGCCGTGCCGCAATATTCAGGCATGCAGCGGCTGGTTCCTTCCAATCCCTACATGACGCAGGCCGCCTATCCACGCATGGACGAGCCGATGTCGCCGGTCGAGCAGATGCCGGCCAGCGAGACCGACTGCCGTCAGCAGCTGAGGCGCCTCGGCGTCACCTTCACCGACCTGGCGCCGATCCATGAAGGCCAGTGCGGCATTGACTATCCGGTCAAGGTCACTGCCATCGGCAGCGTCGAGATGAAGCCCGCAGCGACGCTGACCTGCGACATGGCCGCCAGCTTCGCCGCGTGGACGAAGAACGAGCTCGTTCCTTCCGCCCGCTGGCGCTACTTTTCCGGCGTCAGGACCATCCACCAGGGTTCCAGCTATTCCTGCCGCAATATCGCCGGCGAAGGCGTGCTGTCGGAACACGGCAAGGGCAACGCGCTCGACGTGATGAGCATCGAACTCAACAATGGCGACGACATCGACGTGCGCAAGCCCGGCCTGTTCGCCTTCCGCACCCGCGGCTTCCTCAACAATGTGCGCGCCGACGGCTGCCAGTATTTCACCACCGTGCTCGGCCCCGGCTACAACTACGACCACCGCAACCATTTCCACTTCGACATCAAGAACCGCAAGAGCGGCTATCGCGCCTGCCGCTGATCCCTTTGCCTGGCGGCGGCTTCGCCGCGTACAGTGACGTCGTAGAACTCGAGCGGCATCGATGAGCCAACGAAGCTTCCGACGACGCGCTGCGACCTGGCTGGTGTTGCTCATGGCGACCTATCTGGGGCTCGCCTATGTCGCCGCGCCGGAATTCTGGACGTTTCGCGATCGCGGCTTTCGCAGCCAAAGCTTCGAGATGGTGACGCACACCCCGCAAGGCATTCCGGGCGACCCGATCAATGTCGGCCTGATCGGCACGCAAAAGGAGGTTGTCCATGCCTTCGCCGTCGCTGGCTGGGACACGGCCGACGCCGTGACGCTGAGAACCGCGATCGATATTGGCGAAAGCGTCTTGTTTTCGCGCCCCTATCCGGACGCGCCGGTGAGCCGGCTGCTGTTCGAAGGCCGCGCTCAGGATCTTGCCTTCGAGAAGCCGGTAGGTGGCAGCGCCGACCGCCGTCACCATGTGCGCTTCTGGCAGACTGATGCCACCGGCGACGACGGCCGTCCGCTATGGCTGGGCTCGGCCAGTTTCGACCGTGGCGTGGGCCTGAGCCACGACACCGGCGCCATCACCCATCATATCGGCCCCGACATCGACGCCGAACGCGACTTTCTTATCCAGGATTTGACCGCCGCCGGAATGCTGATCTCAACCAGCGACCTGGAAGGCATCGGCGCCACCACGCACGGGCGCAATGGCGGCGGCGACCCCTATTTCACCGACGGCAAGGCCGTGCTCGGCGTGCTGAAGCAACTGCCGTGATGCCTGAAGTCAGCTCGTGGCGACCACGACCTTGCCGAACGGTCCCTTCTCCAGATGCTGGAAGGCCTGCTCCACCTCCTCGAAGCCGAAGACCTTGTCGACCACCGGCCGGATGCCGAGCACCTCGATCGCCTGGTTCATCCGCTCGAAGGCGCGGCGATGACCGATCGATATCCCTTGCACGACGATGCGATTGCGCAGGAACGGCACGACCGGAAAGCTGAGTTCCATCGAGCCCAGCAGGCCGATGACCGACAGGCGGCCGTCGGCGGCCAGGGCATCGAGCGATCGCCGCGCATTGTCGCCGCCGACCATCTCCAGGATATGGTTGACGCCGGTTCCACCCGTCAGGTCACGCGCGGCTTCGTCCCATGCCGGCTGGGTGCGGTAGTTGATCACTTGCCAGGCGCCGAGTTTCCTGGCCCGTTCGAGCTTGTCGTCGCTGCTCGAGGTGACGATGGCGCGCAGGCCGAAAGCAGCCGCGAATTGCAGTGCAAACAGCGACACGCCGCCGGTGCCCTGGATGAGAACGGTCTGGCCGGGCACCGGCTTCGTCGCCTCCGCCAACGCAAACCACGCCGTCAGCGCCGCGATCGGCAGCGTCGAGGCCTCGGCGTCGCTGAGCGAAGGCGGCGCCAGCACGACGGCATCCTCGTGAAGCAGCACGTAGTCGGACAAGGTGCCGGGCAGTGACAATCCCAGCGTGTGCTGGTGAAGCACCGGCGGCGCATCGCCGTCAGGCCAGTCGGCGATCACTTGGCCCAGCACGCGTTGCCCGGCCTGGAAGCGGCTGACGCCGCCGCCGACCGCCACGACCTCGCCCACCGCATCCGATGTCGGCACGAAGGGAAAGACGAGGTCCGGGATCAGCACCCCGTCTAGGATCATTCGATCCTTGTAATTCAGCGATATGGCCTTGATCCGCACCAGCAGCTCATGAGGCCCGGGTGCGGGTATCTTTCCCTGCGCCGCTTGCAGCTTGGACAGGCCAAAACCGGTCATTTGCCAGGATCTGTTGATGTCTCTGTTCATCTCGTCTGCTCCGGATTGAGTTGCTGGCGAGATCTTTACGTCATTCCACTATGGAAAAAAGTGCTTCTATGTGGCATAATTGGAAACGAATTGAAGATCATTATTCTACAATAGGGGCACAGCCATGGAATCCGCCGATCTGCAGGGCATTGTCGCCTTCGTTCAAACGATCGAAGCCGGCAGCTTCACCAGTGCGGGAGAACGGCTGCGCGTGACGAAATCGGCGGTCGGCAAATCGATCGCACAGCTGGAGCATCGGCTTGGCGTGCGTCTGCTCAATCGCACCACCCGCAGCCTGAGCCCGACAAGCGAAGGCCTCAGCTATTACGAAGCCTGCGTCAGGGCGCTGTCCGAAATCGAAGCCGCCCAGTCGCTGCTTGCCTCGCACCGGCAAGTGCCCTCGGGCCGGCTTCGGGTCGATTTGCCGTCGGCCTTCGGCCAGCGCTGCGTTGCCCCAGTTTTGTTCGACATTTCCAAGCGCTTCCCCGATCTGGCGATGGAGATCTCCTTCAACGACCGTCGCGTCGATCTCATCGAAGAAGGCATCGACCTGGCAGTTCGCATGGGCGAGCTCGACGACAGCCTGTCGCTCGCGGCGCGGCGGCTCTATGTCCAACGCTCGTGCGTATTGGCCGCCCCCGCCTACCTCGAGGAGCACGGCAGGCCGCGAACGATCGAGGAGCTCGCCGCTCATAAGCTGATCGGCTACACCCGTAACGGCGTCGCCCATCCCTGGACCATAAGGCACGCCGACGGCCAAATCGGAAAGTTCACACCGCGGGCAAGGCTGGTCCTCGACAATGGCGAGCCGATGCTCGACGCCGCCCTTGCCGGCTGCGGCATCACCTTCCTGCCGACATGGTTGGCGGCGGACAGCCTCAGGAGCGGTGCGCTCGAAATGGTGCTGTCGGACCGCCTCGTCGAAAACATTGCCGTCCACGCCGTTTGGCCGGTGACGCGAGCAGTGACGCCGAAGGTCCGCGTCGTAGTCGATGCGCTGGTCGAGCATTTTTCGGCGCCGCCCTGGGATGCCGCCTGACGGGGCCGCATGCGCTGTCATCTTCCTGAAAACGGCTGCTGACTATTTTCCAATCCAGCACGGCAATGCTATTGACCCCTGATGCTATATGTTGAAATCGCCACCGTGGTCGTCCTCATCTGCGTGAACGGCCTTCTGGCAATGTCCGAGCTTGCCATCGTCTCGTCGCGGCCGGCCCGCCTCAAGGCAATGATCGATCGCGAGGTTAAGGGCGCCGGCCGGGCGCTTGCGCTTGGCTCCAACCCCGGCAAGTTCCTGTCCTCGGTACAGATCGGCATCACCCTGGTCGGCGTGCTGTCCGGCGCCTTTTCCGGCGCCACGCTCGGCGAAAGGCTGGCGCAGTTCCTGGCCTCGAACGGCATCCGCGAAAACATCGCCGATCCGCTCGGCGTCGGCATCGTCGTGGCCATCATCACCTATGCCTCGCTGATCATCGGTGAGCTCGTGCCCAAGCAGATCGCGCTGCGCGACCCCGAGCGGGTCGCCGTGCGCGCCGCCCCGGCCATGACCGTCCTCGCCACCGTCTCGGCGCCGCTGGTCTTCCTGCTCGATATTTCGGGCCGCGCCGTGCTTTGGCTGCTCGGCCAGCGCGGCGAGAGCGAGGAGAAGGTTACCGACGAGGAGATCAAGATGCTGGTCGCCGAGGCCGAGCATCACGGCACCATCGAATCCGACGAGCGCCGCATGATCGCCGGCGTCATGCGGCTTGGCGACCGCGCCGTGCGCGCCGTCATGACGCCGCGCACCGAGGTCGACTGGATCAACCTCCAGTCCGACGATGCGACCATCCGCAAGCTCCTGATGGACACGCAGCATTCGCGCCTGCCCGCCGGCGACGGCGGCGTCGACGCCATGATCGGCGTCGTCCAGACGCGCGACGTGCTCGCGGCATTGCTGGGCGGCCGCGCGCTCGACCCGCGTCGGCACGTGCGCACCGCGCCCATCGTGCACGATCAGGCCGACGCGCTCGACGTGCTGCAGACGCTGAAGGAATCCGACGTGCCGATGGCGCTGGTGCATGACGAATACGGCCATTTCGAAGGCATCGTCACACCCGCCGACATTCTGGAGGCCATCACCGGCGTCTTCCGTTCGGACCTCGAAGCCGGCGAGGAAGAGAATGCCGTCAAGCGTGACGACGGCTCATGGCTGCTTGCCGGCTATATGCAGGCCGACGAGATGGCCGAGGTGCTGGGCATCGACTTGCCGGAAAACCGCGACTACGAGACCGTCGCCGGCTATGTGCTGTCGCACATGCACCATCTGCCGGCGACCGGCGAATGCGTCGACGCGCAAGGCTGGCGCTTCGAGGTGGTCGATCTCGACGGCCGCCGCATCGACAAGCTGATCGCCACGCGCCTGCCCAGCGGCCACCGCGAAGTGGTGCGCTGACTGTTCCAACGTTGCCTCGGGCCAAGAGCCATGGGCGTCGGCCGATCGATCTACCGGTCCGCGCCTACTGCTCCGTGAAGGCGCGGGCGAACGAATCGAGCATCGGCCGCGCGAGATATTCCAGGAAAGTCCGGTCGCCGGTGCTGATGAACGCCTCGACCGGCGTCCCGGGATAGAGCTGCTCGGGCTTCACGCGGGATGGCAGGGCGTCGATCTTCAGCTTCGCCCGGAAATAGGGTTCACGCGTAGCCTCGTCGATCAGCCGATCCGCGGAAACCTGTGTCACGGTGGCTGGAACCTCGGGCGTGAGCCGCGCGTTCAAGGCGGACAATCGCAGTTTCGCCGGCTGGCCGACGCGTACCTGATCGATGTCCTTCGGCCGCAGCTTCGTGTCCACGACCAACCCCGATGCCGTCGGCAGGATTTCCATGATCTTTTCGCCCGGGGCAATTACGCTGCCCTTGGAATTGTAGGTCGACGACACCACGATGCCCGCTGCCGGCGCCTTGATTGTCGTGCGCCGCAGCACCGCCGCGGCCGCCCTGATCTGTTCCTCGACGTCGGCCAGGTTGGAGCGAACCTCGTCCAGCTTCGTCAGCGCCTCCTCCACCCGTTGCGTGGTCAAGCGCTCGGTCTGCTCCTGCGCCTCGACGATCTGGGTGCTGGCCGATGCAAGACTGGCCTCCAGCGCTCCCGCCTGGCCGACGAGGTCGGCTTCGCTGCGCAGAAGCTGGGAGTATTCGGTGCGGTTGGTCAGGCCTTTGTCCAAAAGGCTGGTCTTGATGCCGAGCTCCTTCTTCACCACCTCGACCTGCTGCTGGATGGCTTGTTTCTGGGCGTCCAATCCCACGACGGACTGCCGATGCATGACGACCCGCTGCTGGAGGATCGATCGTTCCGACCGGAACCGGGCGAGCCTGGCGTCGAACTCCTTCTGCTGTTCGCGAACCAGCATTTCGAAATCGTGCTGAAGCGGCGCCGGCGCCGCTGTTGTGATCGGCGCCAGCCTGTCCAGCCCGTCCCGCTCCGCCTCTAGCCGCGCCGCACTTGCCCTGAGCGCGATCGACTGCCTCGTCAGCCGGTTGAGCTCGGCCTGCGCGGCGGTTGGATCCAGCACGATCAGATCCTGCGCCTGCCGCACGCGATCGCCTTCGTGGACCAGCAACTCTTGGACGATGCCGCCCTCGGGGTGCTGGATGAGGATGTTCCCGCCCATCGCCGAGATCGTGCCTTGCGTGATCACCGCACCGGACAAGGGGGCATAGGCCGCCCAATAACCGAAGCAACCTGCAAATATCGCTATCGCCGCATAGCCGGCCAATGCCACGCGCCCTGTGTCGGTGCGCGGGCTGCGTTCCCCGGCGAGGCTGTGCACTGCCATCATCTACGATCCAAAGCGGGTTTTTTGCGGGGCACTGCGGATCGTCGTGGCGAACGACCCCGTCACCACCGTATTCTGCTGGGGAGAATTGCCGGCGAGCGGCTGTCGCAGCAAATCGCCGCTCGGGCCGAAGGCTTCGATCACGCCGTCGCGCAGCAGCATCACGCGGTCGCAGGCCGCTGCGATCGAAGGGCGGTGCGTGATCACGATCAAGGTAGTCCCTGCCGCGCGCGCAGCCGAGAGCACCGCTTCGAGCGCCGCCTCGCCGGCGCCGTCGAGATGAGCGTTGGGCTCGTCCAGGACGAGAATTCTGGGGTTGCCGTACAGGGCGCGCGCCAGCCCGATCCTTTGGCGCTCGCCGCCCGACAGCGCCCTGTCAGAGAGACCGATCATCGTCTGGTAGCCGTCGCGCTGCGTCAAAATCAGTTCATGGGCCTGGGCACGCTTTGCCGCCTCGACGATCGAGGCGTCATCCGCGTCGGGGTCGAAGCGGCCGACGTTCTCCGCGATCGATCCCGGGAACAGTTCCACCTCCTGCGCGAGATAGCCGATATGCCTTCCAAGCTGCTTTTCGTCCCAGGTCCTGAGATCGGCACCGTCGATCCTGACCGAGCCGCTGACCGGTTGGAGCGCACCGACAAGCAATCTGGCGAGCGTCGATTTGCCGGCTCCGCTCGGGCCGACGATCGCCACCGCCTCGCAGGCCCCGATGTGGAAATTCAGCCTCTTGACGATGGGCGGACCGCCGGGCGTATTCGGCGCGACGTAGATCAGATCCTGCGCCAAAATCGCGCCTGACGGATCAGGCAAGGCCAGTTTTTGCACCGCGGACGGACGTGCCGAAAGGGTTGCCTCCAGCCGTTTCCACGATCGTCTGGCGTCGACGATCTGCCGCCACGAGCCGATCAGTTGGTCGAGCGGCTGCAGCGCGCGCGACGATACCAGGGAAGACGCGAATATCATCCCGGCCGTCATCTTGCCTTGCAGGACCAGCCACGCACCCACGCCCAGTATCGCCAGCTGCAGCATCATCCGCACCGCCCGCGACGTTCCGCTGAAGATCGCATTAGCCGTCGACGCGCGGCCGTGAACGATCAGCGCTTCGGCGACGTGCTTTCCCCACGCCCGCGCGGCGTTCTGGACCATGCCCATGGCGCGCAGCGTCTCGGCGTCGCGGGCAAAGGCCTGCTCCGACTGGCTGGCGACCGCCGAACGTCGTGAAAACAAGGCGTCGTTCCTGCCGATGGCAAGCTGGGTTGCCATGACCAGTGCAAGCAGCATCGCCACGCCAGCCAAGGTGAGCCAGAACAGGACGGGATGGATCAGGTAGAGCAGTCCGAGGAAGAACGGAGCAAACGGCAGGTCGAACAGGACCGCCACGCCGCGCGACCTGATGAAGGCGCATACCGAGGCGAGATCGCGCAATGGCGACAGGCCTGCGGAGGCATGGTTGGCCGCGAGCGAAGCGGCGAACGTCTCCGTCCCGAGCTTGCTGTCGATGCTGGCCGCGACGCGCTGCGTGTAAATGGAGCGCACCGCGTCCAGAAAGCCCAGAAAGACCAGCGCGAGAACCGCGATGACCGACAGGTAGACAAGCGTCTCGACGTTGGAGGAAGGCAGGACCCGATCATAAACCTGCAACAGATAGAGCGGGATCACCAGCAGCAGGACGTTGATCAGCAACGAGAAAACGCCGACATCGGCGATGGCGCGCCACAACACCGCCCGCAGACCTGACTGTCCCATCATTCCCGCGCTCCCTTGGCGGTTCATGTCCCGAGACATCGGCGCTCAGACCGAGTGGTCGCCCGCGACGTCCAGGGGGTGGTGCTGCAGGTCATCCAGCGTATAGGCGCGGATATAGTCGATCTTCATCTCCGCCGGCGTGGCGAGATGGTCGGGAGGCGCGCCGGCAAAACCGCCGACGGCTAGATCGGCCAGCATGTACATGGGCGTGTGCATGTCGGACGGCGTCGCGGCTTCGGCGACCTTTACGCCGTCATAGGTCCAGACGAGCGTATCCGGTGTCCACAGCAGGCCATAGGTATGGAAGCCGTCGGTGTCCGAAACATTCACCGAGGAAGAGACCTTGGTGTGCTGTCCCGTCTCGTTCGTGTGCGCCGTCATGATGAGCGTGTTCGGATCCTGCCCGCGCGCTTCCAGGACGTCCAGTTCCGGCGGCCACGAGCCGTCTTCCGGCAGCAGCCAGAAGGCCGGCCAGGCTCCGGCCGTTTCGGGCAGGTCCGCCCGCATTTCGAAATAGCCGTAGGTCTGCGAGAAGCTTTCGTGGGTCGTCAGGATGCCCGAGGTGTATTCGTAATTGTTGATCAGTGGCTTGATGTCTTCGGGCGCTTGCGCCGCAGTGATGGTGAGCACCCCGTTTTCCACGCTGAACGGGTGGACTGAGCTGGTCGGGCCGTAATTGGCGTCGATGTACCATTGCAGCTCCCCATTGCTGCTCAACGTGCTTCCGTTCGGCGCTCCCCACCAGAAGTTGGAATTCCAGGTGCCATCATGGCCGTTCCAAAGGCTGAGCGTGTTGAAGTCGTCGGAAAAGGACAGCGTCATTCCGGACTTGTCGATCGGCAGTTCGAACTGGCTGGGCGCCAGCTTGTCCACCGTCGTGTTGTTGAAGACCAGCACCTCGTCGGATCCGAGGTTCAGCAGAAGGTTCGATCCTGCCTGGGTCATATGTGCCTTGACGTCGTCGAAAGACATGAAGTCGTAGCCATTGAGGCGGACCGTGTCGTCCGCGCCGAAATCGGTGATCAGGTCGCTTCCATTGCCCTTGGTGATGATGAAAGTGTCGGCGCCGCTGCCGCCGATCAGCACGTCGTTGCCCTGACCGCCATCCAGCGTCTGATGGCCCGAGCCACCCTTGATGATGTTGTCCAACGCATTTCCGAACGCATAGCGATTGTTGCCGGTGACGACGAGATTCTCGAAATTGTCGGGGAGCTTGTAGCTCATCCATGTGTCGATCGTGTCGATGCCAGTCCCGGGATCCTCAACCACCTTGTTGTTGGTGGAATAGAGGTGATAGTAGTCGTCGCCCGCGCCGCCATAGATGGTGACGTTGACGCTGGCGTCCCCCCAGAAGGAGTCGTTGCCGGAGGTGCCGTGCAATTCCGGCCCGGATCCGGTCGCCGAGAACCAATGGGTGGACGTGCCCGTGTAGGGGAGAGGGATGCCTTTGGCGTTCACGACGGTGCTCATCAGGAAATCCTTTCCTCGCGCCTGTTCAGGTCATTCGAAACGGCAACCGCTTACGGAGCAACGTTGCCATGCACGATGTCGTTCCAGGAGCTTGCCACACAGTTCAGCATTACATCGACTGTTGGGTGACATTTTTCGAAACGAAAGCACTAGAGGCCAAGAAATGGTCTATAAATCGTAATGAAGTCAGTAAAACTTTTAATAAAATTTTCGCTTATACCGAGAAAACGGCGATATACTTGCTGCCACGCCTGGCGTAGGTCACAAAAAAGCGATTCCGGCTTTCTGGCGGGCCGTAACATTGCCGCTCTGGAGCGATGGGCGAATTCGAGGGCTGGCGCATCGAGCGAGGGAACAGGCCTCGGGCCGGCGGCGCAGTGCCTGCTATTTGTCGCAGGGGAACACCGTCAAACCGCGGCTTCGATCGGTTCGGAAAGCTTCGGGTTCGAGCGCGAGGCGATCAGGCAACTGGCCACGATGAGGCCCGCTCCCGCCAGCGTGGTCCAGGTCACCGCCTCGTCGAAGAAGAACCACCCAAGCGCAATCGCCCAGATGAAGGCGGAGTATTCGGTCGGGATCAGATATTGCGCTTCGGCGCGCGCGTAGGCCCAGCTCATCAGGAATTGGCCGGCGAGCGAAAGCGCCGTCACCCCGGCGAGAGGAAGCCAGAGCTCGCTTGGCAGCGCAATGGCAAGCCAGGGTGCCGCGAGACCGAGGATGACGGCAACGCAAAGGTTCTGGAACAGCATGATTTCGATCGGCTTGGCCAGCAGCGCCTGTTGCCGCGCGAGGATCAGATTGTAGGCGTAGAACACCGTCGATACCAGCACGGCGGCCGTGCCGAGCAGGGCATCCTCGGCATAGGTCGCATGCCCGAACTGTCCGGCTATTATGATTGCGACGCCGGCAATGCCGGCCAGCGATGCCCAGATCGCCTGTCGCTGTATCCGTTCGCCCAGCAACAGTGCGGCCAGCAGGAGCGCAAACAGCGGCGCCACGAAACTGAGGCCGATCGCCTCCGCCAGCGGCAGCCTGGCAAGCCCCCAGAAGAACGACAGCAAGACAATGCCGACAACAACGGCACGCAGCGCATGCAGCCTCAACACGGAAAGGGCGGGAAATGAACGCGACCCTGCCGACCAGCCGGCGCCCGCGACCACGGTTGCCAGCATGCTGCGCCATAGCACCGTGTTGTAGACGCCCACGGCAATGACCAGAACCTTCATCGCCGCATCCATCCCCGACAGAAGGAAGATGCCGAGCGCGCACACCAGCACCGGGATCATGGGGGAAACGACGCCTGCCAGGCTGGATGACTTCACGGGGCTTTGCTCATGTGATGGATCGCGGCCGGATATATCAGGGCAGAACGGCCGAGCCAGATGGCAGCTCCGCCCATATGGAGGGCCAACCCGTATCGGTCCGGCATCGCGCGAAAGCAACCTTCACAGCTCCACGCCTCAGCCCGGATACGATGCTGAATCCGCTGTCTTGCTCATTTCCGCTGCCCCGAACGCCGATGAAAACAGATGAACTCCCAAGCTTGGCCGGCGTTCCCCGCGCATGATGCGGAAACTCTTCGTGTTTGGTACCTTGAAGAAAGGCTTTCCCCTTCACGGCGAGGGTTTGTCCGAAGCCGCATTTCTGGGCGCCTACAGGACGCGAGAGCGCTTCCCGATGCTGATCGCTGGACCTCGCTTCGCTCCGATGATGTTCAATGAACCAGGCGTCGGCTTCCAGGTCGGCGGCGAACTCTACGTCGTGGACGATCGCGCCTTGGCAAACCTCGACAGGATCGAATCCGTTAGCAAGCCCGGAAATTTGCGCGTGCTGATCGAAGCAGAGCCTGTCGATGGCGGGCCGCCTGTCTCGGCATATGTCTACATGAAATGCCGGCATCTCGCCGCGCCGATCCACTCCCGATATCTCAAAGACTACAATGATCGGCGCTTCGCGCTTTCATGGGGTGGCTAGAACAACTCCAGGAAACGTGCATGGCGTTTCCCGCCTGGTTCGGCTTTTCTGCGACGCCAAGTGGTTTCACCTCGCCACTGATGCTCCGGCACGTTTTAGCGCCAAGGGATTTTGAGCTAAGGTGACGCATCACCGATGCGGCATAGAGCATTCTCATGACTGAACGTACCGGCGCCGGAGGCAGCAACACGGCAGTCGCAAGCGATCCTGCCGACGACGATCCTCGCCTGGCATTTATCTATCAGGAGGCGGTGCGAGGCCTCAATCATCAGCAGAATCTCGTCGAGAACATGAACACGCGCGCGGGCAGCCTCATCTTCGCCACCGCGTTTGTAAACTCGTTGCTTGGCGCAAGGGCGCTTTCCGACGGGCTCGGGCTCTGGGATTGGATCGCAGTGGCCCTGCTGTTCGGCATCGGCGGACTGATCGTCTTCCTGCTTTGGCCCTATCACAAATACACGTTCCGCTTCGATCCGGAAGAGCTGCTCCATCAATATGTCGATGGCGACAGGCCGCTGAAGATATCGGCCATGCAGCGCGCGCTTGCCCTTCGCATCAAGGCCGACATGGCCAGCAACTGGCGCATCATCCAGCGGCTTCGGGTAGCATTGCAGATCGCGCTGGTTCTTTTGTTGTTCGATATCCTCGCCTGGCTGTTCGCGATCGCGGGCGTTTGACACGCACGATTTTGGGCCGAAGGCTATTTCCATCCCCAGCGGATTGCCCGGCAGCCCGACACTAAGGCATCAGCACGACCTTGCCGATCGAGCGGTGCTCTTCGAGCAGGCGATGCGCCTCGCCGGCTTGGTCGAGCGGAAAGCGCCCGCCAGTCGTGACGACAATGTCGCCGCTGGCAGCCAGATCGAAAAGCTCCGAAAGGCTCGCTCTCAGCACCCCAGGGGACAACAGCGGGAGCAGCGCGAAGCCCTTCAACGACTGATTCCTGCCGATCATCGCCTCAAGCCGGGCAACGCCAAGCGCATAGCGGCCAAGTGCTGCAAACACGAGCTCGCCACCGGGCGCCAGGATATCGAGGAAGTCCCCGGTCATCGCTCCGCCGACGGTGTCATAGATCGTATCGAGACCACCCTGCGCGGCGTCTCTGGTTTCGGCCTCCCAGTCTCCGGAATGACGATCGATGGCGATGTCGGCACCGTGCGACATGGCGACGTCGAGCTTGGCCTTGCCGCCGGCGAGCCCAATGACCCGGCGCGCGCCTTGGCGCTTCGCCAACTGGACGAGCAGCGAACCGACCCCGCCCGCGGCGGCGGGAACCAAAACCGTCCTGTTCGCCGGCGGACTTTGCCGCAACAGATGAAAGGCGGTCAGCCCCTGCACCATCAACGCCGTCGCCTCCTCGGACGAAAGCGGAGCCGGTAGGGGAAGGCCCAAGCCTGCGTCGATCGTCACATACTCGGCATAGCCGCCAAAGGGGCGTGTCGAGGCAAACAAGGGCGCCGCGATCCGGGTCCCGATCAGCGCACCGTCCACCCCTTGCCCGACGGCCTCGACGACGCCCGCCGCCTCGACGCCGGGAACCATCGGCAATTGCGGCGTCACCGCATAACCATCCGCGCGCATCAGCACCTCGAAAAAGTTGATGCCGGCGGCATGAACGCGGATCAGCACCTCGCCGGCCTGCGGCTCCGGCGTCCGCAGGTCGACAGTCTCCAGCACCTCGGGGCCGCCGAAACGGCTGAATTGTGCGGCTTTCATGGCAAACTCCGATCGCTATGGCATCGGCCGCGGTTTGCCACTATCTGCGAGACCTCGACTACACACTCATTTGTCCCCTGCTGACCAGGTGGTGACCATGGCGGGAATAACCAAGAGACTGCCGATGCTGCCGGCGGAGCGCGCCCTGAAAGTGATCGCAGGGCGCTGGAAGGCGGTCATCCTCTACCATCTCTTCGACGGCCCAAGGCGGCTGACCGCACTCAAGGCGCTGATGCCGGGCATCACCCAGAAAGTGCTGATCCAGCAGCTCCGCGAAATGGAGGAGCACGGTCTCGTCAGCCGCGAAATCTTCGCCGAAGTTCCGTCGCGCGTCGAATATTCCGCCACGCCGCTCGGCCTCAGCCTCGAGCCCATCCTGCTGGCGCTGTGCCAATGGGGCCAGCACCACGCCGACGAACTGAACGAAAAGCATCGCCTTGCCGACTGCGTCATCCGGCCACGACCAGGGCGGGACGAGCAAGCAGCCTTTCGCAATTGAAAAGGGCGGCGCAAGCGCCGCCCCACATCCTTGGGAGGATGATTTCGAGGCGGTCAGGCCGCCTTGATTTCCTCGTCTATGGCGTCGGCCTGGCGCGCGGTCTTGAGCGCCTTGGCCCACCAGGCGACGTCGTTGACGAGCGCGGTCGCGGCCTGGTTCAGGTGCTCGATCTCCTCGAGCTTCTTCTCGCCCTGGCGCACCGCGAGGAAATCGCCCCAGGCGATATGGACGGCCGACTTGACCGGCGCCATCTGCAATTCGACCGCGTGGAGGCGCAGCTGCTCGACAGCGCGGGCACCGCCGACGCTGCCATAGCCGACGAAGCCGGCCGGCTTCTTGTTCCATTCATTGGCGGCGTAGTCGATGGCGTTCTTCAGCACGGCCGTCGGGCCGTGATTGTACTCGGCGGCGGTGAAGATGAAGCCGTCATATTCGGCGACCTTCTTCTGCCAGCGCTGCGCCACCTCGTTGGTCGATGGCACCCAGGCGGAGGATGCGACCTCGTCGAAGAAGGGCATCGGGAAATCGCGCAGGTCAACGACATCGACCTCGATATCGGCATGCGATTTGGCGATCTTGGCGATCCATTGGGTGGGCACGTCGGCGAAGCGCGCGGCGCGTGTCGAACCGACGATGATGGCGATCTTGGGTTTGGACATAGGGGCTCTCCTGGTAAGCAATTCCTGGGCAGGTAAGACTGGTATCGTTTGGATACCGGGGCTATATGAGTTCCTGTCAACTTCATGCGCAAGGAGGCACCTTTTTGTTACTGAGGAACCCGCACAACACCGAAGACTGCCGTGCCGTTTCGGAAATCCTGCAGCGCGTCGGCGACAAGTGGACCGTGCTCGTCGTCGGCAAGCTCGGCGACGGACCGCTGCGCTTCAATGAGCTGCGCGCGGCTGTCGGCGGCATCTCGCAGAAGATGCTGACCACCACCTTGCGAGGGCTGGAACGCGACGGTTTCGTCACCCGCACCGTGTTCCCGACCATTCCGCCGCGCGTCGACTACGAGCTGACCGAACTCGGCCATGAACTGCTGGTCCCCGTCAGCGCGCTCGGCGAATGGGCGCGCAGGAACACCACGCGCGTGCGGGCCGCGCGTGCGAAATTCGATGGCCTGCATGGCTGAAATTCTACAGTCGTTCAGCAATCATTGACTGATTGTCTTCGTGCCTGCACCGCCGCCGCAGGGCTGAAAGACAGTTTCACAGCGGTCCCAGGCTTTAGTTTTCGGCTGGAACGGCCTTCGGCTTGCCCTCGCCGTCCAGCGCCACCATGACGAAATCGGCGTGCGTGACCTTTTCCATCAGGTCGGAGAGATAGCGCTGCGCCCAGGCCTCGACCTTGAGCGTGATCGAGGTGCGTCCGACGCGCTCGACATGGGTGTAGATGCACAGCGTGTCGCCGATCTTCATCGGCTTGGCGAAGGACATCTCCTTGACCGCCGCCGTCACCACGCGGCCCTTGGCGCGCTCGGCGGCGCGGATGCCGCAGGCCAGGTCCATCTGCGCCATCACCCAGCCGCCGAAAATGTCGCCGGCGGCATTGGCGTCCGAAGGCATGGCCAGCGTGCGCAGCGTCAGATCGCCGATCGGCCGCCCGTCCGCGTAATGCACCATGCGAGTTATCCCCAGAGATTGACTGCCCTGATCCCGTATCGTCAAGGCGCCAACGCGTCAACGCGAGACGATCGCGATCCACGGCTCGGACCTTCATTTCGAGTCCCCCCGCAAGGGCTCGCGGCCTTCTATAAATAGCGCTCGAGGTTCGCTCGAATGCGATCGAGAACAGTATGCCCGGAAACGTCGGGGACGAACGTCTTGCCGGTGATGGCCTCGTAAGCCTGCGCATAGACTTTGGAGGCCTGTTCGACGATCTCATCCGGGATTTCCGGAATAGGCTCCCTGTAGGGATCGCAGCGCGCCGTCACCCACGACCGGATGAAATCCTTGTCGAAACTCTCCGGCCGAGTGCCGTTCGCCAGGGCCTGTTCGTAACTCCCGGCGATCCAGTACCGGCTGCTGTCGGGCGTGTGGATTTCGTCGGCCAGGATGATCGTCCTGTTTTGGTCGATGCCGAATTCGTATTTCGTGTCGGCGAGGATCAGGCCGCGTTCGGCGGCACGCGCCTGGCCGCGGGCGAACAGGTTCAAGGCGTAATCCGAGACGGTGTCCCACTGCGCCTGGGTGAGCAGGCCCTGTTCGATGATCTCGGTCCTGGACAGCGGCTCGTCATGGCCGCCATGCGCGGCCTTGCTGGTCGGCGTGATGATCGGTTCGGCCAGCTTCTCATTGTCGCGCAGGCCGTCCGGCAGCCGCATGCCATACATGTCCCGTTCGCCGCGACGATAGCGGGTCAGGATCGAGGTGCTGGTGGTGCCCGCCAGATAGCCGCGCACGACGATCTCGACCGGCAGGATGTCGAGCCTGGTGCCGACGACGACATTCGGGTCGGGATATTCGAGAACATGGTTCGGGCAGATATCGGCGGTTTCCTCGAACCAGTACCGCGCCGTCTGCGTCAGGACCTCGCCCTTGAACGGGATCGAGGTCAGGATGGTGTCGAAGGCGCTGAGGCGGTCCGTGGCGATGATGATGCGCCTCCCGTCCGGGAGGTCGTAATTCTCGCGGACCTTGCCCTTGTAGTGACCCGGCAGTTCGGGAATGAAAGCATCCGACAGGACGCGCATGGGATCTCCTGCCTTGCGCAGATTGGCCGATGTCCTCGCATAAGCTGTCGACCCCATGCGTATCAAGCGGGATTGTTAAGGGTTCCCCGCAACTGGATCCGGCATCGCGGTCGCTTTTTTCACAACGCATGCCGGAAGGCCCAGCGACGCGGCAAGCCCGCCCCGTCTAGGCTGCGGCCAGATTTCCGGAGCCGGCCATACCCATCATGCAGACCTACGACTTCATCATCGTCGGCTCCGGCTCGGCCGGTTCGGTGCTCGCCGATAAATTGTCGGCCTCGGGCCGCTTTTCGGTGCTTGTGCTCGAAGCCGGCGGCAGCGACCGCCGCTTCTACGTGCAGATGCCGCTCGGCTACGGCAAGACCTTCTTCGATCCCACGGTCAACTGGAACTACAAGACCGAGCCGGATCCCGGTCTTGGCGGCAATGTCGACCACTGGCCGCGCGGCAAGTTGCTTGGCGGGTCCAGCTCGATCAACGCCATGGTGTGGATCCGCGGCGCGCGCGAGGATTTCGACGACTGGCGCGACGCGGGCAATCCCGGCTGGGGCTATGACGACCTGCTGCCGGCCTTCAAGGCGCTGGAGGACAATGAAGCCGGGGCCGACAGATGGCGTGGCAGAGGTGGCCCGCTGCACATCAGCGATACGTCTGATGCCGTCCACCCGCTGACGAGGCGCTACCTCGCCGCCGGCCAGCAGGCCGGCCTGCCGTTCAATCCCGATTTCAACGGCGCTGCACAGGAAGGCGTCGGCGTCTACCAGATCTCGACCCGCAACGGCCGCCGCATGTCGGCCGCGCGCGCCTTCCTGCGCCCGGCGATGAAGCGCGCAAACGTCCGTGTCGAGACCAACGCGCTGGCAAGCCGCATCCTTTTCGAAGGCAAGCGTGCGGTCGGCATCGAATATCTGCAGAAGGGCCAGACGAAGACGGCCCGCGCCGGCCGCGAAATTATCCTGTCCGCCGGCTCGATCAACTCGCCGCAGCTTTTGCAGCTCTCCGGCATTGGCCCGGCGGCGCTGCTCAACGGGTTTGGCATCCCGGTCATTCACGCCAACGAGAATGTCGGCGCCAATCTGCAGGACCATGTCGGCATCAACTACACCTTCAAGGGCAGGCTGCCGACGCTGAACCAGATCCTGCGTCCCTGGTGGGGCAAGCTCATGGTCGGCATGCAATACATCCTGACGCGTTCTGGCCCGCTGTCGCTGTCGATGAACCACGGCGGTGGCTTCTTCCGCACCGACCCGGCCTTTTCGCGCCCCAACATGCAGCTCTATTTCCAGGCGTTTTCGACCGTCATCCCGAAGAGTGGCGAGCGCCCGATCCTGACGCCGGACCCTTGGCCTGGCTTCTCCATCGGCTTGTCCAACTGCCGCCCGTCGAGCCGCGGCGAGATCATGATCCGCTCCAGCAATCCGTTGGACCATCCCAAGATCGTCGCCAACGCCTATTCAACCAATGCCGATGTCGAGGAGATGCTGGCGGCGGTGAAATTCGTGCGCAAGATCGCCTCGATGCCGGCTATGGCCGAGATCATCGCGGAGGAGGTTTTGCCAGGCCCATCAATCACTTCGGACGCCGACCTGATCACGGATTTCAGGAAACGCTCCGGCACCGTCTATCATCCGGTTTCGACCTGCCGCATGGGACCCGATCCCGCGCGCGCCGTGGTCGATCCGCGGCTCAAGGTACATGGGCTAGAAGGCTTGCGCGTGATCGACGCCTCGATCTTTCCCGACAACATCACCGGCAACACCAACGCCGCCTCGATCCTGACCGGATGGAAAGGCGCCGAACTGGTTCTGGAGGACCAAGAATGAAGATCACCGACGTCAAGACCTGGGTTGTCGGCAATCCGCCGCCCGGCATCGGCGGCAAGTATTTCATCTTCGTCAAGCTTACCACCGATGGCGGTGTGGTGGGTTACGGCGAGGCCTACAACGCCACCTTCTCCGCCCATGTCACGGCCAGGATGGTCGAGGACATGGCCGAGCGCTATCTCGTCGGCCGCGATCCGCACGACATCGAGAATTTCTTTCGCCGCGCCTATTCCTCCGGCTTCACGCAGCGGCCAGACGTGTCCGGCATGGGCTGCTTCTCGGCGCTGGAAATGGCCTGCTGGGACATTATTGGCAAGGAAGCGGACAAACCCGTCTACAAGCTGCTCGGCGGCCAGGTGCACGAGACGCTGCGCTCCTACACTTACCTCTATCCGCATACCGGCAGCGTCCATTCCGAGGACGCCCCGGACGGCAGGAATGTCTACAACGACCCCGAAATGGCGGCGGCCTGCGCGCTCGAATATGTCGAGCAGGGTTTCAATGCCGTCAAGCTCGACCCGGCCGGTCCCTACACCGCCTTTGACGGCCACCAGCCGCGCCTGCTCGACATCGACGTCTCGACCCGCATGATCAAGGCGATCCGCGAGGCGGTCGGCACGCGTGCCGACATATTGTTCGGCACGCACGGTCAGTTCACCGCCTCCGGCGCCCTGCGCCTGGCGCGCGCCATCGAGCCCTATGACCCCTTGTGGTTCGAGGAGCCGGTGCCGCCCGACATGCCCGAAGTGATGGCACAAGTTGCCCGCGCGACCTCGATCCCGATCGCCACCGGCGAGCGCCTGACGACCAAGTTCGAATTCGCCCGCGTCATCGAGAACCGTGCCGCGACCATATTGCAGCCGGATCTTGGCCGCTCCGGCGGGATTCTGGAAACCAAGAAGATCGCCGCCATGGCCGAGGCCTACCACATCCAGATCGCGCCGCATTGCTATTGCGGACCGATCGTCGGCGCCGCCAACATCCAGCTGGCGGTGATGCTGCCCAACTTCCTGATCCTGGAATCGCTGAAGCAGTGGGACGGTTTCCACGCCACGTTGCTCAAGAAGAAGATCGAGTGGCAGGACGGCAACGTCATCCCGTCGAAGGAACCTGGCCTCGGCGTCGAACTCAACGAAGACGTCTGCGACGCCCATCCGTACACCGGCAAGGACCTGCATTTGCAGATGATGCAAACGCCGT
Source organism: Mesorhizobium sp. B2-4-7 (assembly GCF_006442685.1). NCBI lineage: Bacteria > Pseudomonadati > Pseudomonadota > Alphaproteobacteria > Hyphomicrobiales > Phyllobacteriaceae > Mesorhizobium > Mesorhizobium sp. B2-4-7. The sequence continues at coordinate 119,349 of NZ_VFVH01000012.1, read as the reverse complement.
TGATGCCGTGAGCGAAGGCTACGCCTTCATCGGCCTTGGTCATCTCGGCGGCAAGCTAGCCGCCAGCCTGGTCCGAAATGGTTTTGCTGTCACCGTGTTCGACCGCGACCCGGCCGCTATCGAGCGCCTCGTGGCGCTCGGCGCTATCGCTGCCGGCAGCCCCGCCGAGGCGGCTGAGCGGGCGGGCAATGCCATCACCTGCCTGCCATCGCCGAGGGTCAGTGAGGCGGTACTCGCCGGTCCTGATGGACTGCTCAACGGCCTCCCCGCCGGCGGCACCTGGATTGAGATGTCGACCAATGGCCGCGACGAGATCGTGCGCCTCGCGGGCCTTGCCTCGGCCAGGGGAATCGAGACCTTGGAATGCCCGGTCACCGGTGGCGTGCATCTGGCGGCGGCCGGGAAAATCACCGCGCTGGTCGGTGGCGATGCCGCCCTCTACGAGCGTCATCGCCCTGCCATCGATGCGATGTGCGCGAAGTCGTTCCTGATGGGCCCGATCGGCTCGGCGGCGGTGATCAAGGTCATCACCAACATGCTGGCCTTCATCCATCTCGTCGCCGCCGGTGAGGCGCTGATGCTGGCTAGGCAAGGCGGGCTCGACCTCGCCCAAGCCTATCACGCCATCGTTGCCTCCTCCGGCAACAGCTTCGTCCACGAAACCGAAAGCCAACTCATCCTGAACGGCTCCTACGACATCGGCTTCACCATGGACCTGGCGCTGAAGGACCTCGGCTTCGCGCTGGGCATGGGTCGGGATTTCGGTGTGCCGGTGGAACTGGCATCGCGCGTCAATGCGATTTTCGAGCAGGGCAAGGCGGCTTACGGCGGCGGCGCCTGGTCGACCCAGATCGTCAAATTGCTCGAGGACGCTGTCGGCGCCGACCTGCGCGCGCCCGGTTTTCCGTCCGAACTGGAAATCTGAATCCGGGAAACTTCAAGCGGTTTCAAAAGGTTGAGCGTCCCTCCGGAATCACGGCCGCAGCGACCTGAATCAATCCCTCAAAGTCTTGAATCAATATCTGAGCGTCAGTGCGCCGGGCAGGATCTCGAAGGTCGCAGGTATGCGCCCGGGCGACTCGCCATCTATGTCGACCAGTGCGCCGTTCTTTTCCACGTCACCAAGCGGTTCGACAACCACTTTCTTGCCGCGCAATATGGTGATGGCCGGATGGTTGCGATGCCGGCCGCCATAGAGCAGGCGGATGTCCCAGATCAGCTTCAGCTTGCTGGCCGCGCGCAGGATGACGATGTCGAATTGGCCGTCGGTCAGTTCGGCGTCCGGCGCGATCATCATGCCGCCGCCGAAGAATTTGCCATTGGCCACCGCGACCAGCGCCATGCGCGCCTCGACCGGCGCGCCGTCATCGACTGAAATCGTTACATCCTGGAACCGGTAGCGGGCGAATTCGACCACGGTGCGACACAGGAACAACGTCTTGGCCGCAACCTTGCCCTTGCGCTTGTCGGCGTTGACGGCGCGATCGGTAGCGCCCGAGAGCCCCAGGCTCGCAATGTTGACGAAGTGCCGGCTGGCCAGCGCGCCATGGTCGTCGATATAGCAGATGCGCCCTGCATCGACCGCCCTGCCCTTGGCCCCGGCGATCCGCTTCAGCGTCGCGTCCACCTCCTTCGGCAGGCCGAGCCCGCGCGCGAAATCGATACCCGTGCCGCACGGCAGCAGGCCGAGTTCGGGCGCGCGGCCGTTTTCCTTGCATGCCTGCAACAGGCCGTCGGCCACTTCGCTGGCAGTGCCGTCGCCACCGGCCGCGATCACCAGGTCGAATCCGTTTGCCGCGAGGTCGAGCGCCAGCCTTTCGGCATCGCCTTCGGCTTGCGTTTCGCGCAGCTCGAAATCACCGAAGTGATTTTTCAGCGAAGCGGCGACCTCGGACCAGTGCCGTTTCAGCCAGCCGCCGCCGGCAATCGGATTGAGCACCACCCCGACCTTCAATGCGCATCCCTCCCCGCAAGGCGCCAGGCACGCACTGCCCGATCCTTTGCCGGCATTGAAGCCCGGGCCCGTCGGCTGAGCAATAGGCGCTCTCGGTTCGCGTGCCGAAAAAGCAGGGCAGGCTGTCTAAGGCCTTGGAGGGCGAAATTCCGAGACTTCTGGCAATGGTCCCCGATAATCCCGCTATCCACAGGCCCGCGGGCATTCCCCAACACCCTTGGCCGGCGTAAGTTTAACCCATCTCAGGCGGCTACCAATCGCCCAGCCGAAAGGCGAAAGTGAAAGGCGGATTTCCTGAGGCCCGTACGGCCCGAAGCGAGAGCAGGCTCGCCTGCTTCGAGGGACGGAAGCCGAGACCTACGGGGCCGCGGAAAGCGTGCCAACGCCGACGGCGGACCGATGCTGCCATGAAGGACGGCAAAAACCTTCGATGGCCGCAGGGCAAAGCCCGCAAGGGTGGAGACCGGCGTGGTCTGGAACGGGCGCGGCCTTCGGGCGGCGACTGGCAGGACCGTCAAAATCAAGGCCGGCTTGGTGCGACGACTTTAGGGGAGTTGCTGCCGTGACCGTGTCCTGGTCTGACAGGGAGGCGCTGGGAGAAATCCCGGCGCCGACTGTCTTTTTCCCTGCCGCTCAAGCGCCTTCCCGGCGAAGTTGCGGGCGCCGCTTCACCGCGCGCCAAAATCGGTTAGTATTGCCCTGTCAGAGTCCGTTTGCGTTTGCAGGCGGGTTCGCTGAAGGGGGATACTTCATGACATGATCCAGAAGCTTGCCGCCGCCACGGCCTGACCGGCCATGGTCCTGTTCCGCTTGCTGAAACGTATCATCAGGACGATTCTCTGGCTGATCGTCATCATTGTCCTGATCCCGATCGCCGGGCTGGCCTACGGTTTCCTGACGACGCCGTCGCTGGACAAGACACCGTTGCCGGGTATCGCCGAAGGTGCACCGCCGCCGCTCGCCGCCAGGGTGCGCGCCGAAATCCCCGGCTACCAGCGACCTGAGGAATCGACCTTCCTCACCTACCCGGAATGGGCCATCGTCTATGCCGCGCGCGAATATGCCGGCTTCGTCGCCAAGGACCAGCCGAGCGGCTTTCCCTATTTCGCCTATGTCGGGCGCTTCTGGCAGGACTACGCCATGGTGATCCGCGCCAGCTCCGCCTACAAGTTCAACTACGCCAACCACCAGATGCCGGTTGTCATCGGCACCAGCCACACGATCGAGCATGCCCTGCAATGGGCTTATGAAAACACGATCGGCCGCATCACCGAGGCGATTGCGGGCAGGCGCACGGCGACTGACATCTACCAGGGCAAGGTGGCGGCCGAATACGCCGCCTTCCTCGACCAGGGGCCGTGGTACCAGTTTCCGTATGCCGAGAAGCGCGCCGGGCTTTTCACCGTGCAGCCGGCGCCGGGCGACAGCGCCGTGCGCTCCAGCGAACGAAAGCTTGCCTTCGGCCTCGCCGACACGATCAAGCAGTTCTATGCCAGCCTGATCAGGCAGGCACTCGCGGCAACGTCCGATCCGGCCTTGCTCGACATCCACGTCTGGGCCAAGGGACCGGTCGGCGAAGCGACGCGCAACGAAGCCGACACCTTGCTCGAACGCGACTACGGCCCCGTCGGCACCGTTTTCGTCACCAAGCGCTACCAGATGTTCACCGACATGATTCCGCGCCTGATCGACAAGGGCGTCTCATTCGTCGAGATCGGCGGCAATGACGAGATCATGATCACCGTGCTCTCCACGGATTCGATCGCCATCCCCGAAGGCATGCGCATCCTGTTCAGCTATCCGCTGCCGGCCGATCCATCGACACGCCGCACCGGCATGGTCGTAGCCGTACCCAGGCTGCATCTGGTGTTGCCGGCGCTGATCAAGTCAGGCGCCAGGCTGGAGCACGTCTACGACTACTGAGGCCTTTCCGCCACGCTCCGCCGAGAACCGCAGTCTGGAGCGCCACGCCACGCTCATTTCACAATCGCGGCCAAATCCCGCCTTGTTCGCGCGCGATGGACTGTCGCATGTCGCCCAAAGCGTGCCCGCGGGCTCCGCTCAGGGACCGGTTTGGACAGCGACATGCACCTGAATGGGCTGCCGAGGGGCACATCGAGGGGACGAGACCGTGATCAAGACCGCCCTTGTCGCCATGACCATCGTCGGCTGCGACTGCGACGCCAAGCTTTGCGAATATATCGGCGAGACGCCGGCCAAGTGGTCGACCATCGCCGAGTGCGAAGCGGCGATGAAGAGCCAGATGCTGCACGAGCGCAATTTCAACTATCCGCTCGTCTCTGGCATCTGCCGCGCGAAAGGTTCCGCGTCCTCCTCGCAACTGGCCGCGACCGCTTCGCGCCCGGAGCTGAGGCCCGCCAGCCGCGCCGTTGAACCGACGCTGCCGCCCGAGCTGAGCCACAGGCCGACGGTCCCGGTCGGCTCGCCGACGACGGCGATGGAAGCGGCGGCCGCGCGGCCGGTCGCCTATGAACAGGTGGTCGATGGCGGCACCGGCGTGCTCTATCGTACGAAAAACGGCTATGCCGTCGTCAAGACCGATCTTGGCCGCGCTGTATCGGCGACCGCCGACATGGCCAAGCGGTCAGCCAACTGGCTGGCTGGCCTGGTGCCGAGCAAGCTGTAGGGACGAAACTTTCTTCACCGGCGTCACCATCCCGGTCTGTCATCAACGGTCGCCGCCACCTTGGACCTGAAGAGACAAGACTCGCGCAAAGGTTGCAAACCGGATGGGGATGCAGCATTGTGTCGACCGCAACGATGAAGGGGGGCCTTCCATGAAACCAGCGGTTCGAACTGCGGCAGCCTTGATGCTGGCGCTTGCTCCGGGATCGGTCGGCGCGCAAGGCGTGGATCCGGGTGACGACAAGGGGATCATCTTCGCTCCGGGCGATCCCGACATGGCGGCGGCGACCGCGCAGGCGCTCGCCGGCCTCGATGAATTCCTGGCACTGTCCGAAATGCCTCCCTCCGGCACAGGTAGGTTCAAGTTGAAGGTCAAGGTGCGGGATGGGCATGTCACCGAGCACTTCTGGGTCATACCGTTCCGCCGTGCCGGGACAGGGTTTGTCGGCATATTGGCCAATGAGCCGGAGGCAGTGCACAACGTCGTGCTCGGCCAAAACATAGAATTCACCAGGGACGACATTTCCGACTGGGGATATACGCGGGACGGCCATCAGGTCGGCAGCTTCACGATCTGCGTGATGTTCAAGCGAATGTCGAAAGAAGAGGCGGACAACATGCGCGAAAAGTACGGCTTCGATTGCTGACGGGAACGCCGGCTGATCAAGCCGCTTCGTCCCTGGCGCCGATCTTGCGCACCAGCGCTGCCGTCGCCAGCATCGCGCCCATATCCGATATCATCGGCGCGACATGGGTCTGGTAGTCCAGTGGCACCGAAATGGCGGGCAATTCGAAGAAATTCTTCGCCTGCGGCAGGAGCAGAAAACCGTCGCTGCCGTTGAGGGCCACGCGCGCCGGTTCCTCCGGCCAGGTTTCGCCCAGCCATTTCAGCGCTTGCGCCAACCGGCCGCTCACCAATGGCTGCGCCGCCTCGGCATTGTCGGTGCGGAACTCATAGGCGGCATCGAGTTCCGGCACGCCGGATGACAGTTCCTGCATCTTGCTGGCGAACATGCCACGGAAGAAGCCGACGACGGCATTGGTCCGCCGCGTCGCCACCAGGATTCCCGGCAACGGTTCGATGGCTTCGAAGGCGACGATCACGCCTTTGAAAGCCGTCGATGAGCCCTTGCCTGTCCCTTCCCGCAGTTCCGCTTCGTAGAGCTCGAACGAAAACTCTTCGTAGCGGCCGGAAACGACATCGTCGAACGACTGCCGGTTGAACGGCCCGACCGCCTCGCGCGGCAGCCGGTCGAAGGAATTTGGCCGCCCGCCATGCGCGTAGCGCACGTCGCGGATGAAGCCGAAGATGATGGGCAGCAGTGTTTTGCGAAATGATTGCTGCAGCCGCGTCGCCGGCTTCATCGCCTGGAAATAAAGCAGGATCGAAGCTGCGAAACCGACGACATAGAGGAACACATGCGGCGTCGAGAACCATTGCTCGTTGGGATCGGCGACCTTGTTGAACAGCCAGGCGATCAGCACCACTGTCGCCAGCACCAAACCGACGAACAGCGGCACCCGCCAGCGTACCTGCCGCACCACGGAGGCCCGCGCCGCTTCATAAGCCTCGATGTTTTTCCGGATGCCGGCAACCACGGCGTCGCCAGGCATGAAATCCGCTGTTTCCACCGCCACCCCCGCTTGCCTGGACCGGTTCATGATAGCCGGTTTTGTCTGAAGTATCGACTGTCACGCCTCTTCAACAGATGCTTGCGCCGCCCCTCATTTCGCCAATCATCAGCGCTTGGAAAAGCGCCGACATGGCGATCTTGGCCGATGTCCACCACCTGTGGTTACGGAAAGACCGCGCTCAACCGCCTCTCCACCTTGTCACGCATGCGGCCCTCCAATCCCTCCACCGGCGCCAGCCGCTCATGATCCCCGGCGCGCAGCCGCACAAACGGATGCATTCGGTAGGAAACGACAGACCCCCGCGTTTCCGCATCGGCGCTGATATCGGCGACAAGGATCCCGCCAATGCGTCCCGGCCAAGGCTGGCGGACAAGGGCGGTGCCGAGGAAATCGCCAAGTCCATAGGCGACGATCGTATTGCCGATCCGCTCCACCGGCTGCACGACATGGGCGTGGTGGCCGACGATCAGCCCGACGCCCTGCCCTGCCAGGCGCCTCGCCAGTCTCCGCGTTTCGGCGCGCGGAAAGTGGCGGAACTCCCAATCCCAATGCGGCACGGCGCAGAGGAGATCGAACCCGTCACCTCGTCGGCGGGCAATATCGCTTTCCATCGAAACGCGGCCGGCGAACAGGTCCTCGCCCGCATTGCGCCACAACGTGAAGGCGGCGAACCCGACAGTCAGCGGTCCGACTTCGACAGGCTGTACCGGGCCGTTGCCGGCGAGGCCAATAGTGCCGATACCGAGCCGCTTCAGCGCCGCCACGGTCTCATCGAAACCGGCGACGCCCTGGTCGAGCACATGGTTGTTGGCCAGCGACAGCACCAGTCTTTCACGCGAGATGCCGACTGCCGCCAACGCGTCGCCGAGAAAGCGCTCGCTCATCGCGTGATGGGTGCCGAGCCTGGTGCCGAGCACGGCGCTTGGCTTGTCCACGATCGGGCTTTCGCAATTGCCGATCACCAGGTCGGCCGCGCCAAGCAGCGTTTTGATCACCGGATCACAGTCGGGCGCGCTGCGGTTGGCCACCGCCGAAATGTCGCCGACGAAGGCGAGCCGCACCGTCCGTTTCGGCGCCCGATCCACCATCGTTCCGGCCACGGGCGCGAAGCCTTGCACACCACCGGACAGCGACGGTTTCAGGAATCGCGGCAGCCACGACAGTTTGTAGGAGAGCGGATAGTTCGACACGCGATGTCCAATCGTTTGCCCTGTGTAGACCGTCTGCCGGGCGCGTTGAAGCCAGCCAATGGCAATCATGCATCAGCGCCCGGCAGACGCGGCATTGCAAATGCGTGTATGATTGCCGGCACGACGCGCATGGGAGGGGGAAAATGACACTACTGGCAAGTCTGCTGGCATTGGCACTTGCTCTGGTTCTGCCGATGTCTTCGGCGCAGGCCGCCATGCCCGAAACCGCGGCCGCTCTGTTCGAGGCCCAAACCGTGGTCGCGCGCGACACGGCGCTCTCGACGCTGGAGGCAGCGGCATCCACCGACCCGGCATCCGCCTATGCCGCCGGCGCCGGCGAATTCTTCACCGCGCTGGAATTGCTGGCCAGCGGCCTGCACCGCCATGGCTTCGAGAGCCCGCGATCCTTCATGCTGCCGCTGATGCGGCTGCCTGTGCCGGAAAATCCGAACCCCGAACCGCTGACCTACGAACAGTTCCGCGCCATATTGGTCGCCTTCCGCAACCGGTTGGAAAAATCCGCCGCGACGCTGGGGTCGGTGCCGGCCGATGCCGGTATCGGCATTGTCATCGACCTCACCCAGGTCGGCATCGACCTCGACGAGGACGGCACGATCGCGCCGGATGAGAGCATGGCCGCCATCATGGCCTCGCTGTCGCGTGGCGGCGTGGCGCCCGACGATGCCGCGCCTGCGCTCACCTTCCGCTTCGACCGCGCCGACGGCTACTGGCTGCAGGGCTATGCCGAGTTCCTGATGGCGCAGGCCGATTTCTGGCTGGCACATGATTTCAGGAGCACGTTCGACGGTTCTTTCCATATGCTCTTCCCGCGCGCAAAACTGCCGTTGCAGGACATCCTCGTTCCGCCGGCTGGCGACATGGGCAGCAGCATCTTCTCCTCGGAATGGCGCATCGCCGATTTCATCTCGCTGGTGCATCTTGTCAACTGGCCGGTGGTCGAGCCCGAGCGGCGGCAGGCGGCGCGCCGTCACCTGCTGGAGATGATCCGGCTGTCGCGCGAGGACTGGAAGGCGATCCGCGCCGAGACCGACAATGACCGCGAATGGCTGCCGGGACCGCAACAGAAGGGCGAAAACCCGCTCACCGGCCTCGAAGTCGGAGAGCAGCAGGTCGCGGCCTGGCTCGCCACCTTGACCATGGCCGAGGACCTGCTCGAAGGCCGCGTGCTGCTGCCGCATTTCCGCATCACCGGCAAGGGCATCAACATGAAGCGCTTCTTCGACGAGCCGAAACCCTTCGACCTGGTGCTGTCGATCACCGGCCCGGCCATCGCGCCCTATCTCGAAAGCGGCAGGATCCTGACCAGCGACGATTTCGACCAGATCCAGAGCGAGTTCGGCGGCGGTGGCTTCCTGACGTTTGCGCTGTGGTTCAACTGAGGGCCCAAGAGGGCTGCGTTCCTGGGCGGTCAGCGCCAGCCCCCCACCCGGACCTGCGGTCCAACCTCCCCACAAGGGGGAGGTAGAAGCTCCATTGCAAACCCTAGAAAATCGCGCCTTGGTACAGCACCGCTTCCGCCTCCTCCGGCGCGAACCGCCGCGCCAACACGGTGGCCGATCAATGGTCGCCGCGAAACCGCGGTACGGGCCGGTTATCTGCGGCGGGCGGGTAGCAGTTTTGGGGCGACGCGCTGGGCCTTCTCGGGAGTACGGAATGACACGCGCCACCGTCGCGGCCCCGCTGAAACGGCCATTCGCTTCAATTAGCGAGAGCTGTTTTGCTTGACTCGGCCGTTAAAAGCAGGCAGCAAAATACTCTTGGAAGGGCTGCAATACCGCGTTCATGGTCGTGGACGAGCCTTTTTTGGCACAAAGTCCACGTCTCTCGGTTGGTTTTGAGAGGGATTGGTTAACCAACTTTGTCCATATTTTGAAGCAATCGGCAACCAAAGACAGGCGCGGCAAACGCGTCGGGGACCACCTGGGATCACTCACAGAATGGTCGTCGCGGCTATCACAGCCGCGGACGTGGGAGCCGATTGGAGCAAGATTGGTTGAATGGCGTTCTTGAGTAAGAAAATTGTCGGGGACAGGCGTTGGGACGGCGAAGCTGCCGACAACGCGTCACGTGCCTCATCCTTCAACTCTAAGCGGATCGTCCGCTGGGTCGCCGTGCCCGGCGTCAGCGCTGCCGTTGGCCTGTGGCTGGTCGGGACAATGGCTGGTCTGAGCTCAGTCGGCGCTTCGCTGTGGTCGACGTCGAGTGTCCTGCCGCAGAGGCTGGCCATGCCGGGCTCGCTCGCTCTTGCCGATCCGCTGAAACAGCATTTCCTGATGCCCGCTGCGCCATTCGCACTGGCCAACGCCGATGGCGGCACGCAGGCGCTGCAGAACCACGCCGTGCAATGCGGCTCCGGATGCTTCAGGCTGGCCGCGCTCGCTCCTCGGGCGGAAAAGTCGGCGCGCCTCGTGGCCGCGTCCACGGCACACCCTGTCCCGGTCGCCAAGACGACCTCGCAGGAGCGCTTCGAGCGCATGGAAGCATCTCTCTCGCCAAGCAAGCTCGCCGCCGCCTTCGCCAACGCGGCCAAGCCCGTGGCCACGGCCGGCGCACCCGCCCGTCCTATCATCTCGACCTCCGCTCCACAGGTCGCCGAGGCATCGCTGGTGCCGGGCGCCAAGCTCGTCGCCAGCCTGTCTGAAGACTTGCCGGCACCCGCGGCGGAGCGCTTCGCCCGGATCGACACCGGCTCGGTGGTTGTCCAGACAGCGCCGCAGCCGATGCATTTTGCCCAGCCGGATGCCGGCACGCCGGACAATTCGCAACTGGCCCTCGCGCTTGCCCGCTCGCTGCCTGTCGAGGACGAGGCATTCGCCTCGCCATTGCCGATGACGGACTCTTCGGCCGATGTCGCGGTTTCGCCTGTCGAAACCCAGCAGGAACAGCCGGGCGATGCCGCGGCCTTGCCCGACGCGCTCACCGATGACGTGCCGCTGCCGACCCGTCGGCCGCAATTCGACGCGCCGGAGCCGTTGAAGTCCGTGGAGCAGGAAAAGCCGACTCAACAGCCCAAGGTCGTGCAGCAGAAGCCGGCACCTCAGACAAAGCCGGTCCAGCAAGCCCAGCCGGCAAAGCCGATCCAGCAAGCCCAGCCGGCAAAGCCGGCCCGGCAGGGCCGGCCGGCGGATGGCGGCGACGCGTTGGCCTATGCAAAGCCAGACACGCCTTCGGGCGGCCTCGGCCAGGCGTTCAGGAACCTGTTCAACGCGCCGGGCGGCTCCAGGAGCGGAGCCGGCAGCGGTGTCGCCATCTATGACATCAGCGCCAAGACCGTCTACATGCCCGACGGTTCGAGGCTCGAAGCGCATTCGGGCATCGGCGCCATGGCGGACCAGCCGCGCTATGCCGATCAGAAGAACCGCGGACCGACACCGCCCAACACCTACAATCTGTCCTTGCGCGAGTCGCGCTTTCATGGTGTCGAGGCTTTGCGTCTGACACCCGTCGATGGCCGCAATAAATACAACCGCGACGGGCTGCTGGCCCACACCTACCTGCTTCGGGGCCGCTACGCACAGTCCAGTGGATGCGTCGCCTTCAAGGACTATGCGCGCTTCCTCGCCGCCTTCAAGAAGGGCAAAATCAAGCGCCTCGTCGTGGTGCCGCGCCTGAACGGATCGCCGACACGCGTGGCGGACAACGCACGCGGCGCCTGACCGCAATAGGCAGGCATCACCGGCACTTGCCTCCTCCTGACAGCCTTCTGTCAGGAGCTGCATCTGGAGATGCGCCTCGGCTGATCGCGCTCTTTCCATTTTCGCCAAGACCTCCCATATTCCGGCCATGGTCAAATCCACCGAAAAGAGAACGCCGTCGACGGCGAATGACGACCGCGCCGCGCCCAAGCGGCGCAGCCCGCTGACCGATTTCCTCGACGCCTCGGAGCCGCTGCACGAAGGCGGCTTCGCCGAGATGCCCCAGCCCGAACTGTCCGGCACGCCGCTCACCGGTTCGGTCGCGGACTGGGCCGAGCAGATCGAGCAGGAAGCCGAACGCGAAGGGCGCCAGGCCGGCAAGGACGGCGGCAAGTCGCCGAAGCCATCGAAGAAGATCCCCGAGCGCTCCGCGGCGCCCGGGCGCACGGCGCGTGGCACCTCGATGGGCGGCGCGGCGACAGCCCGCGAGCGCGCTGCGGCCGGCCTCAATCCCGTCGCCGGCCTCGACGTCTCGCTCGAGGAAGCCGAGACGATGACGTCGAGCGGCGTCACCGCGACGGTGGCGGCTCTCTCGGCATTGATTGAATCCGGCAATCCGCTGCACAAGGACGGCGTGCTGTGGACGCCGCACCGGCCTGCCCGGCCGGAAAAGTCCGAGGGCGGGATCATCATCAAGATGGTGTCGGATTTCGAGCCGGCCGGCGACCAGCCGACCGCCATCAAGGACTTGGTCGAGGGCGTCCAAAACAACGACCGCACGCAGGTGCTGCTCGGCGTCACCGGCTCGGGCAAGACCTTCACCATGGCCAAGGTGATCGAGGAGACGCAGCGTCCCGCCTTGATCCTGGCGCCGAACAAGACGCTGGCGGCGCAGCTTTATTCCGAGTTCAAGAAATTCTTCCCCGACAATGCGGTGGAGTATTTCGTCTCCTACTACGACTATTACCAGCCGGAAGCCTACGTTCCGCGCACCGACACCTTCATCGAGAAGGAATCCTCCATCAACGAGCAGATCGACCGCATGCGCCACTCGGCGACGCGCTCGCTGCTCGAACGCGACGACGTCATCATCGTCGCTTCGGTCTCCTGCATCTACGGTATCGGCTCGGTCGAGACCTATACGGCCATGACCTTCCAGATGCAGATCGGTGACCGGCTCGACCAGCGCGCTCTGCTCGCCGACCTCGTCGCCCAGCAATACAAGCGCCAGGACATCAATTTCGTGCGCGGCTCGTTCCGCGTGCGCGGCGACACGATCGAGATCTTCCCGGCCCACCTTGAGGATCGCGCCTGGCGCATCTCCATGTTCGGCGACGAAATCGAGGCGATCACCGAATTCGACCCGCTGACCGGCCAGAAGACGGGCGAGCTGAAAAGCGTCAAGATCTACGCCAATTCGCACTATGTGACGCCGCGCCCGACGCTGAACCAGGCCATCAAGTCGATCAAGGAAGAGCTCAAGCACCGTCTGGTCGAGCTCGAGCGCGCCGGCCGTCTGCTGGAGGCGCAGCGGCTGGAGCAGCGCACCCGCTTCGACCTGGAAATGCTGGAAGCCACCGGCTCCTGCGCCGGCATCGAGAACTATTCGCGCTATCTCACCGGACGTCAGCCGGGCGATCCGCCGCCGACACTGTTCGAATATATCCCCGACAACGCACTGGTCTTCATCGACGAAAGCCACGTCACCGTGCCGCAGATCGGCGGCATGTATCGCGGCGACTTCAGGCGCAAGGCGACGCTTGCCGAATACGGCTTCCGCCTGCCTTCCTGCATGGACAACCGGCCGCTGCGCTTCGAGGAATGGGACGCCATGCGCCCGCTCTCGGTCGCTGTCTCGGCAACGCCCGGCGGCTGGGAGATGGAGCAGTCCGGCGGCGTATTCGCCGAGCAGGTCATCCGACCGACCGGCCTCATCGACCCGCCGGTCGAGGTGCGCCCGGCCAAGACCCAGGTCGACGACGTCGTCGGGGAGATCCGCGAGACGACCAAGGCCGGCTACCGCACGCTGGTCACCGTGCTGACCAAGCGCATGGCCGAGGACCTGACCGAATATCTGCACGAGCAAGGCGTGCGTGTGCGCTACATGCACTCCGATATCGACACGCTGGAGCGTATCGAAATCCTGCGCGATTTGCGCCTCGGCGCCTTCGACGTGCTGGTCGGCATCAACCTTTTGCGCGAAGGCCTCGACATTCCCGAATGTGGCTTTGTCGCCATACTCGACGCCGACAAGGAAGGTTTTTTGCGCTCGGAGACGTCGCTGATCCAGACCATCGGCCGCGCCGCCCGCAATGTCGACGGCAAGGTCATTCTCTATGCCGACCAGGTCACCGGCTCGATGGAGCGGGCGATGGCCGAGACCAACCGCCGCCGCGAAAAGCAGATGGAATGGAATGCCGCCAACGGCATCACGCCGGAATCGGTCAAGTCGCGCATCTCGGACATTCTGGATTCGGTCTACGAGAAGGACCATGTCCGCGCCGATATCTCGCAGTTCACCGACAGCGCCGGCGCCATGATGGGCAACAACCTCAAGGCCCATCTGGACGCGCTGGAGAAGCAGATGCGCGACGCCGCCGCCAACCTCGATTTCGAGAAGGCGGCCCGCATTCGCGACGAGATCAAGCGGCTGCGTGAGATGGAGATGTCGATCTCCGACGATCCGCTGGCCAAATACGCCGATATGGAAAGCCCGGTCTCGGGCCGCGAAAAAGGCAAGCACAACAAGGGCGTGGCCAGGCATCGTACATCGGAGGAACAGGAGCGGTTCCGCAAGCTCGACGAAGCACGCGCCGCCGAAGAGGCAGCCAAGGCTGCCCGGCCCAATCTCTTCCGCAAGCCTGATCTCGACGAGATGGGCGCCGATGGCGCGGTGCCGGTGAAGAAGCCCCTGTTCGCCAAACCGTCGATCGACGACATGGGCCCAGGCACCGACATGCCGACGCCGGCCGGTGCCGTGTCGCGCTCGCTGTTCAAGAAACAGTCGGCGTCCGAAGCACACGGCTCGGATTTCGGCATCCCCGGCGAGCCGACCAAACCACTGTTCAAGAAAAACTCTCTCGACGAGATGACCGTGCGTCGCACCGAGAAACCGGTCGAGGGAAAAGTGCCGGCGAAGCCACAGCCGATCTCCCCCGTTGTTGGGGCCGGCAGGACAGAGGGGGGCGCGAAGGAACGCGACGACAAACCAATCGTGCGCCAACGCGCCGGCATTGGTTCTTACGAAGCCCCCGGCGACGCCCGCCGCGAAAAGCGCCGGCCCGCAAAGACAGGAAGGCCCGGAAAGTAGTTCGTTCGAAATGCCGGCTGGACAGCGCCCCCTCTGTCCTGCCCGTCCTCCACAGCAGCTGCGCTGCAGCTGCGGAGGGTGGACCGGACATTTCCCCACGAGTGGGGAGATTGGCAGCTTCAGCGCCTCGCTCGACGCTACCCTCCTCTTGCCCAGCGCATGACCTTTGGTGTACTCAGTCCCCACACCCAAACGTCTTGAAAGGAGGGCTGCGTGTTTATCGATCACCATCGTCAGCGTGGCCCGATTTCCGCCCTGCGAGCTTGCTTGCAGGGCTGACCAGGGACGGTCCGGGTTTTTCCCGCTTCGATTTTTTGGTCTGCCCTTCGTGGTGCGCATTGCCGAGCCTGATGGCCGCTTGCGCACTGACAAAGTGCATTGAGCCGGACTTTCCGGATAGACCAGAGAAATCGACATGGCCCTGATCAGCCTCAAATCCCTCGGCGTCACGATGAGTGCGCCGCTCTTTTCCAATCTCGACCTCACCATCGGCAGCGGCGATCGGCTCGGCATCGTTGCCGCCAACGGTCGCGGCAAGTCGACCTTGCTCAAATGCCTGGCCGGCGAGATGGAGCCGACCTCCGGCGACATTAGCCGCACGCGCGGCTTGCGCGTCGGCCATGTCGAGCAGTCCGTTTCCCCTGCCCTGCTTGGCCGCAGCTTTCATCAGGTGGTGGCTGACGCTTTGCCGCCCGAGCAAGCCGAAAGCGAACTATGGCGTGTCAATGTGGTGCTGGATTCGCTCGACGTTCCTGAGGCGATGCGCGAGCGAGAGATGCAGGCGCTGAGCGGCGGCTGGCAGAGGCTGGCACTGATCGCGCGTGTCTGGGTCACCGATCCCGACATGCTGCTGCTCGACGAACCGACTAACCATCTCGACCTTGCCCGCATCAGCCAGCTCGAAACTTGGCTGAACGCGCTACCGCGAGAGGTGCCGGTGGTGATCGCCAGCCACGACCGCGCCTTTCTCGACACCGCCACCAACCGCACGTTGTTCCTGCGCCCGGACCAGTCGTCGGTGTTTTCCCTTCCCTACTCCCGCGCCCGGCAGGCCCTCGATGAGGTCGATGCCTCGACCGAGCGAAAATTCCAGCGCGACATGAAGGTGGCGCAGCAATTGCGACGCCAGGCCGCCAAGCTCAACAATATCGGCATCAATTCGGGCAGCGACCTTCTCACGGTCAAGACCAAGCAGCTCAAGCAGCGCGCGGAGCGACTTGAGGACGCGGCGGCCCCGGCGCATCACGAGAAATCGGCGGGGGCGATCCGGCTGGCCAATCGCGGCACGCACGCCAAGGTGCTGATCACGCTCGACGACGCGGCGGTGGAAACGCCCGACGGCACGCTCTTGTTCAGGACCGGCAAGCGCCACATCTGCCAGGGCGACCGCATCGTGCTGCTTGGCCGCAACGGCGTTGGCAAGTCGCGCTTCGTCACGCTGATCCGCAACGCCATTATCGAACCCGACACGGTTCAGAACGTGAAGGTGACGCCGTCGACGGTGCTCGGCTACAGCGACCAGGCCCTGTCCGGCATCGGCGGCGACGATACGCCACTGGCGATGGTGTCGCGCCGTTACGATGTCGGCGAACAGCGCGCCCGCTCTCTGCTTGCCGGCGCCGGCGTCGGCATCGAGATGCAGGAGCGCAGGATCAGTGTGCTGTCCGGCGGCCAGAAGGCGCGGCTGATGATGCTTGCGCTGAGGCTCGCCAATCCGAATTTTTATCTGCTCGACGAGCCGACCAACCATCTCGACATCGACGGCCAGGAAGCGCTGGAGGAGGAATTGCTCAAGCACCAGGCAAGCTGCGTGCTCGCCTCGCACGATCGCTCCTTCATCCGTGCCATCGGCAACCGCTTCTGGCTGATCGAGAGGCGGCGGCTGACCGAAGTCGACGATCCCGAGGAGTTCTTCCGCTCAGTGGCTGAAGGGGCGGGATAGATCGGATTGTAAATTATCCGCTTACAGGTCCTTGAATCTTGTAAGCGATCTGTTTACATACCTCATGATCAAGTCTTTCAGGAACAAGGCCCTGTCAGAGCTCTTTCAAACCGGGAAAACCGGCAAGATCGACGCCAAGATGCACAAGCGCGTTCTTGTCCGGCTTGACCGCCTGGAAGCTTCAGAAAAGCCGGAGGAGATGAACCTTCCTGGCTTTGCCTTCCATGCGCTGAGAGGCTTCGATCCCATCCGTTACACGGTCCACGTCAACGTCCCGTGGTGCATCACGTTTGAATTCGACGGCAAAGACGCCGCCCGCGTCGATTTCGAGCAATACCACTGAGGCGGCCAGATTGGAGAAGTTCGACCTATGAGCGTGCACGAGCCGACGCGTCCTATCGAGCGCTGTCCCTCCCACCCGGGAGCGCTGCTTGAGGACATTATCCCGGCAACTGGAAAGACCAAGGTGGAAATTGCAAACCTGCTCGGCATCTCCCGGCAGCAGCTCTATGACATCATCCGCGAAAAGAAGCCGGTTTCACCGGCTGTAGCCGCCCGCCTTGGGAAGCTGTTCGGCGACGGGGCCGCGATCTGGCTTCGCATGCAGGCAGCTTTCGATGCCTGGCATGCCGAACGTGAGGTGGATGTTTCGGCTATTCCGACGCTCAAGGTCGCGTAGGCGGTGGCGCTCGAATGAGAAATTAAACGCTGCGAGAAAAATCGACGACCTGTCGGATCGCCTGAACCTGCCTCGTCCTTGGGATGCCGACACGATGATGCCGGCGCCAACCCAGGGAGAATGCATCATGTCCGTCCTTTCCTCCATCGGCCGCATCGCAACCCGATATGCGGCGGCGCGTGCCCGCCATCGCAGCGAGCGCATCCTGCTTTCGCTGCCCGTCGAACTGCGCAAGGACATCGGCTTTCCGGAACTCTTCGACGCGCAGAACAGCCGCCGCTCAGCCGCCGTCCCGGCCAGGGTCATATGAACGGCCGAGCCATGCGTCTATTGCTGGAGTTCGCCGGTCGCCCGGCCAGTCCGGGCCCGGCCCACGAGAAAAATTTCAAGCCCATGTAGGACCGCCGTCACCTCACGCGTCCTATGTCCGCAAGGCCAAATCAAACGTGAAGAGGAACACGCAATGACCGACCAGACCCCTGTTCAGCCCAAGGCGAAAGTGCTCGGCGGATTGACCCCCTATCTGCAGGTGGACGGCGCCTTCAAGGCTGCCGAATTCTACCAGAAGGCGTTCGGCGCCGAACAGGTCTTTGCCTACCCCGCGGACGAAAAAGGCCGCACGATGCATGTCCACCTCCACATCAACGGCTCGACGCTGATGTTGGGCGACGCCTATCCCGAGCACGGCCACCCGCACCAGGCGCCGCAGGGCTATACGCTCCAGCTTCATCTCGGCAGCGACGAGATCGACGGCTGGTGGCAGCGCGCGGTCGACGCCGGCTGCGAGATCGTGACGCCGCTGCAGGTGATGTTCTGGGGTGACCGCTGGGGCCAGGTGAAGGACCCTTTCGGAGTCGCATGGGCGATGAACGCTCCAGTGGAGCAATAACCGTCGCAATTCGATAGCGGGCGTCAGCACTCTCGGCGAGAAGTGCGCGCCCACCTGCCCCGGGTCGCATCCCTGCCGGCCCGGCGCCGGATGCAGCAAACAAGGAGATTGCCATGTCCTATGTCGACGGTTTCGTGCTTGCCGTGCCAAAGGCAAAACTCGACGATTACAAGAAGCTGGCCAACACCGCCGGCGCCGTCTGGAAGGAACACGGCGCGCTCGCCTATGTCGAGTGCGTCGGCGACGATGTGCCTTATGGCGAGGTCACGTCGTTTCCACGCGCCGTGCAGGCCAAGGACGACGAAGTCGTCATCTTTTCCTGGATCGTCTACAAATCCAGGCAGGACCGCGACGCGGTCATGGCCAAGGTGATGGCCGATCCACGATTGCAGCCGGATATGTCGACAATGCCGTTCGACGGCAAGCGCATGATCTTCGGCGGATTCCAGACGTTCATGGAATTGTAGGCAACGCACTTGGGCGGAGCGGGAGCGCTCCGCCGGAAATGCCGAGCCGCATTAAGCCAGTCTGTCCAGCAGGGGCTTCAGCCTGTCGCCGTAGCGCTTCCACAGGTCGACCGAGCCTTGATACATCGGCTGGCGCACCTGCGCGGCGGAAGCCGTGCGCACCGGCCGGTCGGTCTGGTGGAACGACAGCACGGCATCGTCCCATGGCAGCCCGAGATAGTCGATCAGCGCCCGGCTCTGGCCTTCCTGGTCGGCGACGAAATCCTCGTAGCGCACATCGTGCACGACGCCAGGCAGCACCTTGTGCCAATGCGCCATGATGTCCGTGTAGAGATTGTGGAAATCGGCGAGTTCGCCCAGATCATAGCCGTAGCGGTGGCTGTCGCCGCGGAAATGCACCTTGTAGATCGAAAGGCAGGTTGCCGCCGCATCGCGGGCGCAATGGATGATCCTGGCCTTTGGCATCATCATGTGGATGAAGCCGACAAGCAGGAAGTTGCCCGGCATCTTGTCGGTGACGTGGCGCATGTGCGGATAGCGGGCATGCAGCATGTCGAGATAGGCGCGTCCCGCCTCGGCAAAATCCGTATCGGGCGCATCCGAAACGCCCCAGGGGAAGCCGCCGGGCATGGTCGCCGGGAACTGCCTGCCGACCGCCGTCTTCAGGATGCCGAGTTCGCCGGCGCCGTAGACCTGCGGATGGCTGGCGATGATCTGCTCGACCAGGGTCGTGCCCGAACGAGGCATGCCGACGACGAAGATCGGCGTATCGTCGGAGATCGCGCTGGGCCTGTGCTTCTGGAAGAAATCCCTGTCGAACACCGTTTTCATAGCCTCGAATTCGGCGCGTGTCCTTTCCGCGTCGTAGTCGATGCCCTTGCGGCGGATGGCATTGCCTTCGGCGAAATAGTCGAAGGCTCTGTTATAATCCTTCAGATCGTCATTGACCTTGCCGAGGCCGAAGGCAAGCTGCATGCGCGCCAGGCTGTCCGGCAGCGCCTTGGCGTGCTGGGCCTCCATCCCGGTCAATTCGGCATCGCGCTCCTTCTGACGCTTGACCTGCGTCAGCATCAGCCAGGCGCGCGCCATGCCGGGATCGGCCGCCAGCGCCTGCCGGAACAGGTCGGCCGCCTCGTCGAGCTCGCCTTTTTCCATCAACCCGACGCCCAGCCCGTGCAGCAGTTCGGCGTCCTTCGGACGGATCGACAGCGCCCCGCGAAAGACGGCCAGCGCCTCGTCCAGGCGCCCCGCTTCCTGCAAGGTTTCGGCAAGCCCGATGCGGGCGCGGAAATGGAAGGGATTGCGCGCGACCGTGCCGCGATAGATCTCCTCGGCGCCCTCGAACTGCCCAAGCTGTTTCAGTGACGAGCCGAGATTGTCGCGCGCCGCGAGCTGGTCCGGCCGCAGCGCCACCGCGCCGCGGAAGAAGTCGGCGGCCGCCGCGACACGGCCGAGATCGCGCATCACCGTGCCGAGGTTGTTGAGGAAATCCGGATTCTTCGGCTGCAAGCGCACCGATTGCTCGAGGAGACCGAGCCCCTCGGCGCTGCGCCCGGTCTGGTGCAGCAAAAGACCGAGAAAATGCGCAGCCGCCGCATGGTTGACCTTGTGCGTCAGCACTTGCCGATAGAGCGCCTCGGCCTCTTGCCGCCGCCCCGCCTGATGCAGTTGCAGCGCCCTCTGCACATGCTGGTCGAGACTCGACGGCGGCTGTCCGCCCGAGCCGGAGTTGGCGCCAGCACCCGCCGCTCGTCTCTGATCTCTGTTAATGGGAAACCTGCCGTGTTTGTCCGCCTGCCGCGATCTAGGCCATTGGCGCGGCGGGTTCAAGGCTTTGCTTGGTTTCTTGCGCTTGCCATCGGCGCGGACAAGATCAAATCAGCCGGTTGGTCTCAGCCGTCTGCCTGGCGCGCCGAACCGTTCCGTCAGTATCGGCGATCGTCCGCCTTTCCGCCTCGTCGCTCCTGACGGTCAGCCGCGCCGACTTGACGATCATAGGTTTGCCGGTACGCCCGATGGCGACGGCATATGCAGTGGCCGGCCTGATGGGCGGGTTGATCGCTGTGGTATTGCCTCGTGAGCTTCTCGCAGAAACCATGGTTTTTGTCCTTTTTTTGGAGAAATAAAACGCAAATTTCGGGAGCGGACCCCAAAATGATTTTTTGAGAATTTTTGGAAAATATCATCAAACCATAGCAGAGTTTTTCAAATTAACGCAGCAATCTTTTTCCTTTGGCTTACTTATTTTTCCAAATCTTCTTGAAAACTATGCAAAGTCGAGCTACATATATATGAGCGTTTGGGCCAGAATTGGCATTTCGCGGCGTCAGAGGTTCTCGACCCGCCAATCTCATTCCAAATCATCGATATCGGCAACGCGGCGCATTTGCTCCGCGACCGTTCTCATTCTTCGAAAGACACCCATGAACACCGGAACCGTGAAATTCTACAATGGCCAGAAGGGTTTTGGCTTCATTCAACCAACCGACGGCGGTAAGGACGTTTTCGTCCATGTCAGCGCATTGGAACGCGCGGGCTTTCCTGGCCTCGCCGAAGGCCAGAAGCTGCAATTCGAGTTGGAGCGTGATGCCAAGGGCCGCGAGTCGGCCGCCAATTTGCAACTGATCTGATCCGGCCGAATTCGATGACCGCTGACCACGGATGTACTGGCAGCTCTCGAAAATGGCTTATTTCCAGCGATTGCCGGAAATAGGAAAGCGGGGCTCGTCCCCGCTTTTTTGCTTTGAGGCTCTCCGCCTCGCATGTCGCCACAGGGCTTAAAACATCAAGGCAGGACAATGCCGGACCGCACGACCCATTCCGTCGCACATTTCATGGCTCCTTTCGTACTCGGCGGGCTGGAAGGGCAACTGCCGGCGGGCGACTACGACATCGATCACGACGAAGAGCTGATCGAGGGCATGTCGCGGCTTGCCTGGCGCCGCGTCGCCACCTTCATCCATTTGCCGGCAAGAGCGGTGAAAAACCCGACCACCAGTCAACTCGTCGCCATCGATTACCTGGACCTCGAAACAGCGCTGAAGCGCGACAGGGAGAATGCAGCATGATCCGTTTCCAGCAGAATGCGCGTCCGCGCACCGACACGCCCTCGCATCTCTTCGCGGTCGGCCAGACCGTGCGCATGAAGAGCCGCACAGGGCTCCTCAACAAGACTGCGGAGCTGTTCGAGATCAAGAGCAGGCTGCCGGTCAAGGACGGCTCCCCGCAGTACCGCATCCGCAGCGAGCAGGAGACCCACGAGCGGGTCACCACGGAAGACAATCTCGAACCAGCCGACAATCCGATTGGTACCGACAATCCGATCGTTGGCAACGATCCGGCGGTCTGAGACCCCGGCGACGCCAGACCACCAGCACGAGGAGCAGACAAGATGGCCAAGGGTCAACAGCGCAGCAACCGCGAAACACGCAAGCCCAAGAAGGATAAGGTGGTGGCCAAGCCCGCCTCCCCGTTCGGCTCGTCGGTCAAGCAGGCCGAGAGCGGCCTGAAGCCGAAATCGAAGAGCTGATCGCGGACGACTTCTTCCGCGCCCATCCCTGCCGCAGAATCTCCTGCCGGAGAATCTCCCTGGCGGAACAACGCACCATGGAGGCGTCCTTGAATTTCGTCATCGAGTTTTACCGATCGCGCGAAGCCGAGGAAGCGACGCTCGACAAGGTGTCGCTGGAAGCCCCTACCCTGCGCGCAGCCTGGCAGGGCGCCACCGCGCTCTTCCATACGCTCGCAATGCCGCAAATCCCCGACCGCGTGCGCATCTGCGATGAGCACGGCAGCGAGCTTTACGCCGGGCCGGCCGACGGCGCCTATCCATCCGCGTTGTGACCGTCACACGTCCCCGAAATTTGTTTTAGACGGCATCCGCGTTTCCCAAAGTGCGGAAAAGACGAACACCCGGCCTTTCAGCAGCGGCCCCCGCCAACGATGCGGTAGTCGGCGGCGCGTGCCTCGCAGGCGTTGGGGAAGGTTCGCAACTCTCCGCCGCGCCGGGCGCAGACCGGCGCGTATTCGCGGGTGCAGAAAGTCTGCTCGCCGCCACCCTCGCCGCCGTCACGGCAGGGACCGTCGCGCACGATGCGATAACCCGCCCGGTCGGCAAGACAGGCATTGGCGAAGGTCTGGCGGTCGTCACCGCGCCTGGCGCAGACGGGCTCGTACTGCTTGGTGCAGAATTGCGGTCCCGGCCGCGGCGGCCGTGGCCGCGGTCCCGGGCCGTCGTCGACGACCACTGTACAGGCGGCAAGAACAGCCGACAGGAACAGGACGACAAAACCCTGTCGCGAGAAGATTGCCGCAAGAAACCTCATGATCGTCTCTCCCTCGATCCTCGCCTCGCTGCGTGCCGCTCCAAATACGCAGCTGTTCGGGACAATGATATTCACGAAGCAAAGGCTCAAACCAGTCGCGCTGTTGCGATCCTCCGCATTCCATCGCCGATTGCAACCCTCGTTTGCAGCCGGCTGCTAAAAAGAACGTCGCCTGGATTATCCCGGCGCCTCGCACCGCCAGCCGTCGCCGCCGCTGGCCCATGCGTGACGGGGCTGTGGCCGATGACCCCTCAGGCAACGAGGCCTATTTGCGGCGCGTCGATGCTCGGATTGGTCGATTCATGCGTCGGGACGCGCCCATCGGGGGCGGCCCGCGGCGCTATCTTGCAACCTTCACTTTTCCGTGCGATAAATTCCGTGTTCGGGCATTTGCGACCCGGAGAGCGGAACGTTTTGGACGACCTTTCCCCGATACTGTGAATCTCTGACGGCCCCGTTTTTCGGCGGGGGGTTTGACCATGCGCCAATGCATGACTGCCGAAAGCTACCACCGGGAACTGCCCTCGACGCGAGGTGGCGGGCAGGACCATCAAGACTGAACGGGTGAAGGAGTTTCCCCAATGGCCCAGACCGGCACCGTTAAATTCTTCAACGCGACCAAAGGCTTCGGTTTCATCACGCCCGACGGCGGCGCCAAGGACGTATTCGTCCACATTTCCGCGATCGAGGCCTCGGGCCTGCGCACGCTCGTCGACGGCCAGAAAGTCACCTTCGACGTCGAGCCGGATCGCATGGGCAAAGGCCCCAAGGCCGTCAACCTCCGCGCCGCCTGAGCCATCGGCCAAGCCGCACGCCCTTCCTGGCCGTGCGACTGAGGCTCCGAAGCTTGAATGACTTCGGAAGAGGCAAACGAATTTTGAAGGCGCGGCGATTTTCGTCGCGCCTTTTTCATGTCGCAGCGCAGCAAAAATGCTGTCGCCCCAAAGTGGATCCGGTGTCGGGTCAACGACATGCATCATAATGAAAACTTAAAGCGCGACGCGCTTTAAGTGCCCGCAAAACTTTCTCTTGCCGATGACGCTAAAATAAAGGACAAATTTCCATTCGGGCATTTGCCGGCCCGAGACTGGAGTTTATGGGATCAAAGGAGCTTCCCATGCCGCAGACCGGCACCGTCAAATTCTTCAACCATGCCAAAGGGTTCGGCTTCATCACACCGGATGATGGCGCGAAGGATGTCTTCGTTCATATTTCGGCCGTGCAGGCGTCGGGTCTTCCCGGTCTTGAGGATGGGCAGAAAGTGACATTCGACACCGAGCCTGACAAGCGCGGCAAGGGTCCCAAGGCCGTCAACCTGTCGATCGGCTGAGCCCGCTCCGGAACGGCGGCTGTTCTGGCAGGACAGCTTCGCTCCCTGGAGCGTTCGATAGTTGATGCCCGTGCCCTCCGGTCAGGCAAAAATTCGTTCAGCCCCCGTTCAGCCACGGTCTCATATTAATCTTTCGTAAAGCCGGACCGCATCCCCGGAATTCTTACGGGCCGGCACGAAGGAGATCGACATGAACCGAATTTTCAAGACAGCCGTGCTGTCCGCCGCAGTGGTTGCCACCACGTTCGCGGCCTTGCCCGCGGCCAATGCGGGCGATTGGCGTCACCGCCACCATCATGACCATGGCGATGCCATTGCCGCCGGCGTCCTCGGCCTCGCGGCCGGCGCGCTGATCGGCGGTGCGTTGGCCAACCAGCAGCCGCCGCCCCGCGACTACTACGATGATGGCTATTACGATCGCGATGTGCGGATTCGCCCGGCGCCGGTCCGCCGCTACTATGCCGAACCGCAAGTGGTCTACGCCGACCGCTATGCCGAACCGTGGACGCGCGGCTGGTACGACTATTGCTCCGACCGGTACCGCACCTTCAACGCCCGCACCGGCACCTTCACCGGCAATGACGGCGAGCAGCATTTCTGCACCGCTAACTGATCAAGGGCTTCCCTGCCTCAACAAAAGCGCTGACCGCAAGGCCGGCGCTTTTTTGTCAAGCCGGCACCGGCTTCGGCGCGACGCGCTTCACGTCAAAAACGGATTGCTCCGCCGCTCCTCGCCGAAACGCCCGCCCGGACCGTGGCCGCAGATGAAGCCGATGTCGTCGCCGAGCGGCAAAAGCTTGTCCTTGATCGAGGCGATGAGTGCCGCATGATCGCCGCCCGGCAGGTCGGTGCGCCCGATCGAGCCGCGAAACAGCACGTCCCCGACATGGGCGAATTTGGCCGCGCGGTTGTAATAGACGACATGGCCGGGCGCGTGGCCGGGGCAATGCAGCACCTCGAAGAGATGCGAGCCGAACGAGACCGTCTCGCCTTCGGTGAGAAACCGGTCGGGCACGCAGTTGCGCACGCCGGCAATGCCATAGCGCTCGCCCTGGTTCTCAAGATTGTCGAGCAACATCCTGTCGGCCTCGTGCGGGCCGATGATCTCGACACCGAGCGCTTCCTTCAACTCCATCGCGCCGCCGGCATGGTCGATATGACCATGCGTGATCCAGATCGCGCCGGCCGATATCGCATTGTCCTTCAGCGCCGCCAGCACCTTGTCGATATCGCCGCCCGGATCGACGACGACACCGTGCTTGTCGTCCATGTCGAACAGGATCGTGCAATTCTGCTGGAAAGGCGTGACCGGCACGATGCCGGCATTGAGCTGACCCATGATCGTCCTTTCGATGTTCACGCCGTGATGTAGAGGCGCGAGCGAAGGGCGTCCACCCTTGGGATCGGTCGTTCCAAAGCGCGTCGCGTCGAAACGCATTCATGCGGCGCGCTCTGGAAACAGAAATGGGCGGCCGAAGCCGCCCATTTGGCCAGCCCGAGATCGCAGGCTTACTTCTTCATGGCGCCCATGACCGCGCCGATAATGCCGGTCAGGATCGCGCCGCCGCCGGCGCCGCCGACGATGTTCTGCAGGTTGAGCGCGCTGCCCAGACCACTCGTCGCTGCCGCAGCCGCTGCCGGATCGACTGTGCCGCCGAGCAGGCTGCCGAGGATCGCCGCGCCGCCGACGCCGCCAATGGCGCCGCCCAGGATCTTGGGAAGCTGCCCCAGCGCCGCCGTCTTGATCGCCGCGCCGACCGCCTGACCACCGATGATGCCTGTAATGATCTGAACGATGATCGGAAGAAGCGTATTCATGTCCATCTTACCAGTCCCTCCATAGCTGCCAGCCTCCCGGGCCGACACCATCATGGAGACGCTGAATTCGGCGAAAGTCAAATGCAGAAACGCTGAAATAAAAGGGGCGGCCCGAAAACCGCCC
The DNA here is from genome assembly GCF_006442685.1 of Mesorhizobium sp. B2-4-7. Classification (NCBI taxonomy): domain Bacteria; kingdom Pseudomonadati; phylum Pseudomonadota; class Alphaproteobacteria; order Hyphomicrobiales; family Phyllobacteriaceae; genus Mesorhizobium; species Mesorhizobium sp. B2-4-7. Next base: position 93,384 of record NZ_VFVH01000012.1, on the reverse strand, counting down.
CTGCTTGCGCGAAAAGCTGTGACTTTCGTTATTCTGCGGCGATCGCGTGCTTCGGCTGAACGGCCGCAGAATAGTCATTCATCAGAGTCTTGGCGATCTCGCCGACCTCGAATCGGTACGGCCCGATCTCCGAAACCGGGGTCACTTCCGCTGCCGTTCCAGTCAGGAAGCACTGCTCGAAGCCCTCGAGTTCTTCCGGCATGATGGCGCGCTCCACCACCTCCAGGCCGCGGTCCTTGGCGAGGCCGATGACCGTGCGGCGGGTGATGCCGTCGAGGAAGCAGTCCGGCTTTGGCGTGTGGATCCTGCCGTCCTTGACGAAGAAGATGTTGGCGCCGGTGGCTTCCGCGACCTGGCCGCGCCAGTCGAGCATCATGGCGTCGGCATAGCCCTTGGCCTCGGCGGCATGCTTGGACATGGTGCAGATCATATAGAGGCCTGCAGCCTTCGATTTGGACGGCGCCGTGCGCGGGTCGGGCCGGCGCCACTCAGCCATATCGAGACGTATGCCTTTCAGCTTCTGCGCCGGATCGAAGTAGCTAGGCCACTGCCAGATGGCGATGGCGCAATTGATGCGGTTGTTCTGCGCCGAAACGCCCATCTGCTCGCTGCCGCGCCAGGCGATCGGCCTGACATAGGCATCCTTGAAGCCCTGCTTCTTCAGCAGGGTGCTGGAGGCGTCGTTGAGCTCGGCCACCGAATAGGGGATCTTGAAGCCGAGCAGCCGCGCCGATTCATGCAGGCGCTCGGTATGCTCGTTGAGCTTGAAGATCTCGCCGCCATAGGCCCGCTCGCCCTCGAACACCGCGCTGGCATAGTGCAGGCCGTGGGTCAGCACATGGATCTTGGCCTCGCCCCATTGCACGAACTCGCCATTCATCCAGATGAAGCCGTCCAGTTGATCAAAGGGAACGGATGCCATGGTAACCTCCCGCGGGCGGCAGCCCGCATATCGTTGTTCGTTGCGTGCTCTTGTCGGCCGCGCCAACTGGTTGGGGCGCCTGCCGCTGTCTGGAAAGGTAGGCGGATAATCGTGCTCTGGCAAACTCAGGAAGTTCCGGAAAACCCGGCCTGTCTTGCCTTTTCGTTCGCAATCCGCCCAAAACCTTGTCAAAAATTACCATTGCAGGGAAATTACGTCAATAGTACTGACATAATCTTCCCTACTCATGGAGAAAAGATGACGGATCGAAGCCGAGCAGCCGGGACGCCGATCAGGACCGCGATGTCAATCGAGGATGGCATTGATTTCGCCCTCATCGAGCTGTTTTTCTTCGCCTATCGCGATTTCACCTCGGATCCCGATCAGATCCTGGCCGACTATGGCTTCGGCCGCGCCCACCACAGGGTGCTGCATTTCGTCAACCGCAGGCCGGGCCTGACGGTCGCCGAACTGCTCGATGTCTTGAAGATCACCAAGCAGAGCCTGGCGCGCGTGCTGAAGCAGCTGATCGACACCGACCATGTCGTGCAGTTGCAAGGGCCGCGCGATCGTCGCCAGCGCGAACTGTATCCGACCGCCAAGGGCCGCGCGCTGGCGCTGGCGCTGGCACGGCCACAGTCGCGCCGCATCCATGCTGCATTGGAAGATTCCGGAGCCGCCGAACGGACCCAGGTGGAACGCTTCCTCGAAGCAATGGTCAATCCGGAACTGAGAGCCCAGATCGACGTTGGGTCCGCAAAAATGTCAGGGAAAAGCCATGGAGAGCACTGAACGCGCTGATCACGCGGCCGCACCGGACGACGATGCGCCGCATCTGCTTGTGGTCGATGACGACACCCGCATCCGCAACCTGCTCAAGCAATATCTGACCGAAAACGGTTTTCGCGTCACCGTCGCCGGCAATTCGGGCGAGGCCCGGCGCAAGCTCGCCGGCCTCGACTTCGATCTTCTTGTGCTGGATGTGATGATGCCCGGCGAAAACGGCGTCGACCTGACCAAGGCGCTGCGGGCCGAGAAGAACGTGCCGATCCTGATGCTGACGGCGCTATCGGAAACCGACAGCCGCATCACCGGCCTGGAGGCCGGCGCCGACGATTACCTGCCAAAGCCCTTCGATCCGCGCGAATTGATCCTGCGCATAAACAACATCCTGCGCCGCGGCGGCCCTGCGACCACGCCCAAGGTGGAGCAGCTCGTCTTCGGCCCCTACACGTTCCAGATCGCCAGGCGCGAATTGAAGCGTGGCGGCGAGGCGCTGAAGCTGACCGATCGCGAGCAGGAGATACTGGCGATATTCGCCGCGCGCGCCGGCGAAACCATCCCGCGCCACGAACTGGTCGGCGACGAATCGGATGTCGGCGAGCGCACCATCGACGTCCAGATCAATCGGCTGCGCCGCAAGATCGAGCGCGATCCCTCCAATCCGGTCTGGCTGCAGACGGTCCGCGGTATTGGGTATCGGCTCAGCGTCGAATAGACTACCGCCTTCGGCCTGCCTGACGGCCACGGAGCGAGCGAAAGGTGAATGGCGACCACGGAACTGGAACAGCCGGAATCTGACGGCTTGAGCACGCGCTCCACCCGGCTGCTCAAGAGGGTTCCGCGCGTCTGGAACCGGTTCTGGCGCCTCGTTTCGCTCTACATGCCCAAGCGCCTCTACGCGCGCTCGCTGATCATCGTCATCGCGCCGATGATCCTGCTGCAATCGGTGGTCGCCTTCGTCTTCATGGAGCGGCATTGGGCGACCGTTACGCAGCGCCTGTCGCAGGCGACCGTGCGCGACATCGCCGCCATCATCGACCTGATCGAGACCTATCCGCACGACGCCGACTACGCCAACATCATCCGCATCGCCCAGGACCGCATGCAGTTGAAGGTCGACCTCCTGCCGCCCGACCCGCTGCCGCCGCCCGGGCCAAAGCCGTTCTTCTCCATCCTCGACGACGTTCTCTCCGCCGAGATCACCCGCCAGATCAACCGGCCGTTCTGGATCGATACGGTCGGCAACTCCAACATCATCGAGGTCCGCGTCCAGCTCGAAGGCAAGGTGTTGCGCGTCTTCGTGCGCCGCAGCCAGGCCTATGCTTCGAACACGCACATCTTCCTGATCTGGATGGTCGGTACCTCGCTGGTGCTGCTGATGATCGCCATCCCCTTCCTGCGCAACCAGATCCGGCCGATCCTGACGCTGGCCGAAGCCGCCGAAAGCTTCGGCAAGGGCCGGCCGATGCCGCGTGATTTCCGCCCGCGCGGCGCGGAGGAGGTCCGCCGCGCCGGTTTTGCCTTCATCCAGATGCGCGAGCGCATCGAGCGCCAGATCGAACAGCGCACCGCCATGCTCACCGGCGTCAGCCATGACCTCAGGACCATCCTCACCCGCTTCAAGCTGCAGCTGGCGCTGGCGGGCGGCAAGGCCGAGACCAAGGCCGCGCTCAACCAGGACATCGACGACATGCAGTCGATGCTCGAAGGCTATCTTGCCTTCGCCCGCGGCGAGGCCTCGGAAGACACCGGGCGCTTCGATCTCGAAGCCTATTTCCAGAAGCTGAGCGAGGAAGCTCGGTTGCGCAAATGCAAATTGTCGACGACGCTTTCCGGCGATCCGACCGTGCATGTGCGGCCGAACGCCTTCGCCAGGCTGATGTCGAATGTCATCGGCAACGCCTTCCGCTACGCCAAGACGGTGGAAGTGGCCGCCAATCATGGCCGCGGCTCGCTCGTCGTCACCATCGACGATGACGGTCCAGGCATTCCGGCCGAAAAGCGCGAAGAGGTGTTCAAACCCTTCATGCGGCTCGACGAGGCCCGCAATCTCGATGCCAGCGGCACTGGCCTCGGCCTGTCGATCGCCCGCGACATCGCCCGCAGCCATGGCGGCGACATCACGCTCGACGTCAGCCCGCTCGGCGGCTTGCGCGCCGTGATCAAGGTTCCGGCCTGACAGGGATTTTTATCGCGGGAAGCGGAAACCGTTTCCGGACGAGGTCATGTTCGGCCGATTTCATTGGCCCGTCATGAAACCATGCTGAAGAGCGCGCATGAAGCGCGCGACCTCACTTGATTCGAGCCCCCCGTCTCACTTCGATCCCGTGCCCGCCCGGGTGCGCTGGAGCGAAGCGAGGGCCGCAGGCTGGTCGCCGTCCCGGCATCATACCGAGGCAACCGCCGACCTTTCGAGCAAAGGCCCGCCATGCGCATATTGATGGTCACCGACGCCTGGCGCCCGCAGGTCAATGGCGTCGTCCACACGCTGGAGCGGCTCACCGAGACGCTGAAATCGTTCGACGTCGCGGTGGATTTCCTGACGCCCAACATCTTTCGCACTTTGCCCTTGCCGACCTATCCCGATATCCGCCTGGCGTTGACCACGCCAGGTCATGTCGCGCGCCTGATCGAGGCCTACAAGGCAGACCACATCCACATCGTCACCGAAGGTCCGCTCGGCATCATGGCGCGGCGCTACTGCCGCAATGCCGGCCGGCCGTTTACCACCAGCTACCACACACGCTTTCCTGAATATCTCAGCGCCCGGCTGCCGGTGCCGGAAAGCTGGGCCTATCGCTGGCTGCGCGATTTCCACAATTCCGGCCAAGGCACGCTGGTCGCGACGCAGTCGCTGGCGGATGATCTTGCAGCGCGCGGCTTCAACAAGCTGAGGCCATGGACGCGCGGCGTCGACACCGATCATTTCCGGCCCGACAAGAGGAAGGATCTCGGCTTCCCCGGCCCGTTGTTCCTCTGTGTCGGCCGCGTCGCCATCGAGAAGAACCTCTCCGCCTTCCTCGATCTCGACCTGCCCGGCAGCAAGGTGATTGTCGGCGAGGGCCCGGAACTGGCGAAGCTCAAGGCGCGCTACCCCGCCGCGCATTTCCTTGGCCACCGCCCCAACGACGAACTGGCCGAAATCTACGCCTCGGCCGACGTCTTCGTCTTTCCGAGCCGCACCGACACTTTCGGCAACGTCATCATCGAAGCGCTGGCCAGCGGTACGCCGGTCGCCGCCTTTCCGGTCACGGGACCGATCGACATCGTCGGCGACGGCTTCGGCGGCGCGGTCTCCAGCGACCTGCGCGAAGCCTCGCTCGCCGCCCTCGATGTCGACCGCGCCCAGGCGCGCGAACGCGCCATGCGCTACAGCTGGAAAGCCTGCGCGGAAATGTTTCTCGATACGGTCCAGGAGGCGCTGGGCACGACGCGGAAACTGGCGGCCTGACGCTACCTCTCGGCTAAAACAGCCGCCCGCCGTCCGGCACCTTGCGCTCGATGGCGCCGAGCACCACGGCGCCCTCTTCGTCGGGAAAGCCGAGCGTCAGCACTTCCGACATGAACGGCCCGATCTGGCGCGGCGGAAAATTGACCACCGCGAACACCTGCCGGCCGATCAGCGTCTCGGGCGTATAATATTTGGTGATCTGCGCCGACGATTTCTTCACCCCGATCTCGGGCCCGAAATCGATCTTGAGCTTGAACGCCGGCTTGCGTGCCTGCGGAAACGGTTCGGCCTCGAGGATCGTGCCGGCGCGGATGTCGACACGATCGAAATCGGCGAAACTGATCTCGGGCTTGCGCTCGCTGCTTGAACTCATGTCGAAAACATCTTGGTCAGGCGTTGCCGAAAGTCTCGAACAGCACCCCCGCCAGCGCGTCCTTGGCCGATGTGCCGGACCAGACGACGAACTGGAACGCCTGGAAGTAGCATTCGCAGGCCTCCAGCGCCGACGACAGCAGCACCTCGACCTGCTGGCTCGATGGCTCGACCCCGCCCGCCAGAAGCAGCGACTGGCGGAACATGATAGCGCCTTCCTGCTCCCACAGGTCGAAATGGCCGAACAGCATCTGTTCGTTGATCAGCGACAACAGCCGCATCACTTCCAGCGCGCGGGCCTCCGGCACCTTGATGTCGAAGGCGCAGGCCAGATGCAGCGCCTCGAAATCCTCCATCCAGGAGAAGGAGACGTGATAATCGGTCCAGCTTCCGGCGACCGAGATCGAGATTTCGTCGTCGCCGGCCCGTTCGAAGGACCAATCATTGTTGTGGGCCACCTGCTCAATGACATCCACCGGATGGATTTCGCGGGAGAATTCGAGTTCGAGAAGTTCCATGGAATGCTTCCTGTGTTCAGGGGAGCGCCACACGCTCCGCGGGGCACACACGACGAACAATCTGATCTAGAACTCGGACGGCCAGGACTTCTCGACGCAAAGACCCCAGACCGGACCCCACCGCCCGGCGCATGACCCTGCTCCGAATCATGCAACAAATTCAGTCTATTGATCGGGAGTCGCGTGAACAGCCCAATTTTTCGCGCTGCGTCATTCGCATGTGGAAAGGCGCTGTCACACAGAGTCACGCAATGCCGGTAAGCGATTCACGGCAAAGCGCTTTTCAGGCTGGTGCTTTGTGGAAAAGTTTAACGAATTATTTTTTCGGCCTGGGCTTTGCGGAAGCCGCAGGTGTGGCCTGCCCGGTCAGTTCGGCAAGCTTGGCCTCAAGCGCCTCGATGCGGTCGGCAAGGCGAGCATTCTCTTCCCTGGCCTTGGCGGCCATCTCGCGCGCGGCCTCGAACTCCTCGCGCTGCACCACGTCCATCGAATTCAGGATGCGTTCGGCCTGTCCCTTGAAGGCGGTCTCCACCTCGCGCCGCACGCCCTGCGCGGCGCCCGCGGCATCGGTCATCAGCTTGGCGAATTCGTCGAGAATGCGGTTCGGTCCGGTCGACATGGCAAATCCTCGGTTGCTGAAATTGAGTTAGTAGTGCCGCGCGCCGAATGCAAGAACGTTGAGGGTTGCCGTTCCATCTGCGTTGCTGTGGCGCATGGCGGTGCCATTCCTGTAAGAAGCTCCCGGACGACGCCAGAGCTGTACTTGAGGGCGCAAGCTCGCCTATTGTGTTCTCGTCTCGTATTGCCTCAAGCACACTTCAGTCAGGTCACCAATGGCAACCCCTCCGCGCCGACCGACCAATCCGATGGCAGCCGCCGAAGCTGCCTTCAAACCGGTGAAGAAGCCGGCACCGCCAATTCGCGAAGCTTCGGCCGCGCCGAACGTCCGCGAGCTTGTTTCGATCCGGATCGACCGGGCCGTGCTCGATCATTTCCAGGAAGATGGCCCCGGCTGGCAGGACAGGATCAACGACGCGTTGCGGCAGTTGGTGGCCGCCAAGCCAAGGGACTGAGCTCACCGCCCGCACGGCGCGATGGGCCTGCAAGCGGTGATCCGATCCGATCTTTGAGGCCGACCACCTTGCCTTGACCCCGCCAAAACCCTGCCGCATGGTCCGCGCCAAACGCAACCGAGAGCTCCCGTTGAACGAATATTTCCTGCTGCCGCTGGCCTCGTTGCCCTTTCCCAACATCGACCCGGTGCTGATTCAGATCGGGCCGCTGGCGGTGCACTGGTACGGCGTCGGCTACATCGTCGGCATCCTGTTCGCCTGGTGGTACGCCAAGCGGCTCGCCGCCAATCCGAAACTCTGGCCCGACGGCATCCTGCCGATGAAGCCGGAGGACCTCGATGATTTCATCATCTGGGCGGCCATCGGCGTCGTGCTGGGCGGGCGCACCGGCTACGTGCTGTTCTATGACCTGCCGCGCTATATCGCGCATCCGCTCGACATCTTCGCCGTCTGGCAGGGCGGCATGTCGTTCCATGGCGGCCTGCTCGGCGTCATCCTCGCCATGACGCTGTTTTCGATCAAGCGCGGCATCCGCACCTGGTCGCTGTTCGACGTCGTGGCCGCTGGCGTGCCGGTCGGTCTTGGCCTCGTGCGCGTCGCCAACTTCATCAACTCCGAGCTCTGGGGCCGGCCAACCGACGTGCCATGGGCGATCGAGTTTCCCAATGGCGGGCCGTTTACCCGCCATCCGAGCCAGCTTTACGAGGCCCTGCTTGAAGGCCTGGTGCTCTTTCTCGTGCTGCGCTTCCTCACCCATTCTCGCCTCAAGCTGAAAACGCCGCGCTTCGTCGGCGGCGCCTTCATCTGCGGCTATGGCCTGTCGCGCATAGCAGTCGAATTCTTCCGCGAGCCCGACCAGCAGCTCGGCTATCTCCTTGGCACCAACTGGCTGACCATGGGCATGATCCTGTCCTCGCCGATGGTGCTGGCCGGCATTTGGGCGATGACGACAGCCAAGCCGGTGCCGCAGTCACGGCCGCAGGCGACATGACGCGGCTGAAGGCACGCATCGTCGATCTGATCGAGGCGACAGGGCCGATCCCCGTCAACGAATACATGGCATTGTGCCTGTTCGATCCCGAGGCGGGCTACTACACCACGCGCGAACCGTTCGGCGCCGCCGGGGATTTCGTCACCGCGCCGGAGATCAGCCAGATGTTCGGCGAGCTCGTCGCCGTTTGGCTCTACCAGGCCTGGCTGGCGGTCGGCCGGCCGACGCCGGTCACCATCGGCGAGATCGGCCCTGGCCGCGGCACGCTGATGAAGGACATGCTTCGCACCCTGTCGCGGCTCGAACCGGCACTGGCCAACGACGCCGCTTTCGCCATGATCGAGACCAGCCCGCGCCTGACCGAGGTGCAGAAACAGACGCTCGGCGCCACACCGTTCTCGATTCGCTGGCACGAGACCATCGATACGCTGCTGCCACAGCCGCTCTTCATCGTCGGCAACGAATTGTTCGACGCCATCCCCATCCGCCAGTTCGTCCGCGTCGGCACTGGCTGGCGCGAGCGCGTGGTCGGCCTCGACGGCGCTGACAATCTTACCTTCTTCGCCGGCGCCGGCTCGCTCGACCCGACGCTGCTGCCCGCCGATGCCGGCGAGGCACCGCAAGGCGCGATCGTCGAAGTGGCGCCGGCGCGCAGCGCCCTGATGGCGACCATCGCCGAGCGCATAGCCGCTCATGGCGGCTCCGGCTTGTTTGTCGACTATGGCCATCTGCGGCCGGGTGTCGGCGACACGTTGCAGGCCCTGCGCCGTCATGATCACGAAGATGTGCTGGCCAATCCCGGCGAAGCCGACCTCACCTCCCATGTCGATTTCGCCGCCCTTGCCGGGGTGGTGCGCGCGCATGGTCTGGACGCCCATCTATCGACGCAGGGCGATTTCCTGCTCGGCCTGGGCATTCTGGAGCGCGCCGGCCGGCTTGGCGCCGACGCCAGCCAGGCGGCACGCGACAAGATCGCTGGCGATGTCGAACGCCTCGCCGGGCCGCAGGCCATGGGCGACCTGTTCAAGGTGCTTGCCATAGTGCCGCGCGGCGTTGCCGTTCGCCCCTTTGCCCAGGCTCCGAGCTCGGATTGACAAGGCGTGACGACGGCCAGTCCGGTTGTGTCGGTAGCTTTTCATGGCCGGCAACTTCTCATGATAGGAATTTTTTCTTGACAGGGTGAAGGCAACTATGGTAGATATTTGGTTATGGTGCTGAGTTGCGCCAGGGACCCGCCGCACAGGCGGGTTTTTCCGTTCAATGCTCCCTCACCGCGCAGCGGCGAAGGAACCGTTACCCCGGATTCGTTGCGTTGCCCCTTCGCCACGCCGGATTGACTTTTCATCGTCACCCCTCCCAATCTCCCGTCCGGTAAAAGAGCGGCTGAACGCCGGCCGTCTCGCTTCGGACTTTTTCTTGACGAAACCGCCCACACGGACAACAACGCCCACATGCTGAATCAGACCAAACTGGATCCCGTGCGGTCGCCGCTGCTGGACCTGGCGCAGGCACAAGGCATCCGCCACGGTTATTTCACCCGCGTCGGCGGCGTCTCGACCGGCATCTATCAGGGCCTCAACATCGGCACCGGCTCGGATGACGACCAGGCGCTGGTCGCCGAGAACCGCCGCCGTGTCGCCGCCTGGATGGGCGTGCCGGCGGACCATCTCCTGACCGCCTGGCAAATCCATTCGCCTGATGTCGTCGTCGCCAGGGGACCCTTTGCAGGCGAGCGTCCCAAGGCCGACGCCATCGTCACCGACCGGCCGGGCATCGCCATCGGCGCCTCGACCGCCGATTGCGGCCCTGTGCTGTTCGCGGATGCCGCGGCGCGTATCATCGGCGCGGCGCATGCCGGCTGGAAAGGCGCCTTCACGGGGGTGCTCGAGAACACCATTGCCGCCATGGAAAGTCTCGGCGCCAGGCGTGAAAACATCGTCGCCGTGCTCGGCCCCTCGATCGGCCCGGAAAACTACGAGGTCGGGCCTGAATTCGTCGCCCGCTTCGTCGAGGCTGATGGCGAAAATGACAGATATTTCGCGCCTTCGGCGAATCCCGGTCATTCGATGTTCGACCTCAACCGCTACACGGTGGACCGGCTCGACAGGGCGGGTGTGACCGCGCAAGGTCTCGGCCGCTGCACCTATGCCGAGGAAGATCTGTTTTACTCCTACCGGCGCACGACGCACCGCAAGGAACCCGATTACGGCCGGCAGATATCGGCAATCGTTTTGGAGAGTGAATAATGGCGCTGCATTTTGAACGATCCGAATTCGACGCGCGCCGCGACCGGCTGGTGATCGAGATGGCCGAGAAGAAGCTCGACGCCATCCTGCTCTTCGCGCAGGAAAGCATGTATTGGCTGACCGGCTACGACACGTTCGGTTTCTGCTTCTTCCAGTGCCTGGTGGTGAAAGCCGACGGGTCCATGGTGTTGCTGACCCGCTCGGCCGACCTGCGTCAGGCGCGCCACACCTCGATCATCGACAACATCGTGCTGTGGACCGATCGCGATGACGCCAATCCGGCCGTCGACCTGCGCAATCTGCTGAACGAGCTCGACCTGCTCGGCGCCCGCATCGGGGTCGAATACGACACTCATGGGCTGACCGCCTATAATGGCCGCCGCCTCGACGAGCAGCTGCAGACCTTCGGCCAGATCGCCGATGCATCCGGCATCGTCGGTCGGCTGCGCCTGTTCAAGAGCCCGGCCGAGATCGCCAAGGCCGAGAAGGCGGCGAACCTGGCCGACGACGCGCTGGATGCGGCCTTGCCGCTGATCAAGCAGGGCGGTGACGAGGCGCTGATCCTTGCCGCCATGCAAGGCGCGATCTTTGCCGGTGGCGGCGACTATCCGGCCAACGAATTCATCATCGGCTCCGGCGTCGACGCGCTGCTGTGCCGCTACAAGGCCGGTCGCCGCAAGCTCACCAAGAACGACCAGTTGACGCTCGAATGGGCGGGAGTCTTTCATCACTATCATGCGCCGATGATGCGCACGGTGCTGACCGGCAAGGCCTCGAAGCGTCACCAGGACTTGTTCGACGCGGCCCGTGCCGCGCTGCTGGCGGTCGAGAAGGCGATGACGCCGGGCAACAGTTTCGGCGATGTGTTCGACGCGCATGCCCGTGTCATGGAGGCACGTGGACTGACCAAGCATCGGCTGAATGCCTGCGGCTACTCGGTCGGCGCCCGCTTCACCCCGTCCTGGATGGACATGCCGATGTTCTACCAGGGCAATCCCGAGCCGATCGCGCCGAACATGACGTTGTTCGCCCACATGATCATCATGGATTCCGAAACCGAGACGGCGATGACGCTTGGCCGCACCTATCTCACGACCGAATCACAGCCGAAGCCGCTTTCCCGCCATGATCTCGACTTGATCGTACAGTGAATCCACGATGGGAGGCGTTCTTCGCCAAGGAGTTAGAAGGCAAATGAGACGATCGCAGCTGACGACCGTGTCATTGCTCGTGGTCCTGGCGCTCGCCGCCTGCACCAACGCAAAAGACGTCCTCGAACCCTCCGCCATCACCCCGCCCACGGCCGCGGCGCCGGCCACGCCGGCAGCCCAGGGCAGCGCCGCCACCCCGGCGCCCGCTGGCCCTGCCACGACCACGGCGGGCGCTCCAGCAACGACCACGACGTCAGCCACGCCCGCACAGACCGCCGCAATCCTTGCCAGGACGCGCCTGCAGATCGCGCCGATCGTCGGCGCTTCGGTGGAAGCGGCGACGCCGCTGACGGCGGAGTTGCAGACGCGCGCTAGGCAGCGCGGCATCACGCTGGCCGGCAGCGCCGACCAGACCGCGACCCATGTGCTCAAAGGCTATTTCTCGGTGATCTCCGAAGGCAAGGACACCACCGTCATCTATGTGTGGGACGTCTACGATCCCTCGGGCAACCGCCTGCATCGCATCAACGGCCAACAGAAGGCGGCTTCGGCCAGTTCCGGCGCCAGCGGGGGCGGCGACAGCTGGAAAGCGGTGGCGCCAGCCACCATGCAGGCGATCGCCGACCAGACCATCGACCAGTTCGCGGCATGGCTCGGCGGCAAGGCGGGCTAGACCATCGGACCCGAATGGAAACGGCCGCGGGGAAATCCCATGCTCGAACAAGGGGAAGGAGCAGCGGCGGCGGGTCAGCTGCCCAGTGTTGCCCATACGCGATGGCGCGAACATTTCCCAGGATTAGCCGGCGGATTTCCAATCACGGTGCTTGCAATAGCCGCGCGGGCCGCTAAAAGCCCGGTTAAAGGGCGTAGGCGAGTCTGTTGGGGCTCTCCATCCTCCACCAGGAACGGTGCATGAAACTCTTCGCGGGCAATTCCAACAGGGTGCTGGCCGAGGCGGTCGCCCGCTATCTCAACATCCCGCTGGGCAAGGCCAGCGTCAGGCGCTTCGCCGACCAGGAAATCTTCGTCGAGATCCAGGAAAACGTGCGCGGCGAGGATGTCTTCATCCTGCAGTCGACTTCCTTTCCGACCAACGATCACCTGATGGAACTGCTCATCATGATCGACGCCTTCATGCGCTCGTCGGCCAAGCGCATCACGGCGGTGATCCCCTATTTCGGCTATGCCAGGCAGGACCGCCGCGCCTCCGGCCGCACGCCGATCTCGGCCAAGCTGGTCGCCAACATGATCACCCGCGCCGGGGTCGACCGCGTGCTCACGCTCGACCTCCACGCCGGCCAGATCCAGGGCTTCTTCGATATTCCGACCGACAATCTGTTCTCGGTGCCGGTCATGGCCCGCGATGTGAAGGCGAAATACAAGCAGCTCGGCAACGTCGTCGTGGTGTCGCCCGACATTGGTGGCGTGGTGCGTGCACGCGCGCTGGCCAAGCGCTTCGACGCACAGCTCGCCATCGTCGACAAACGCCGCGAGCGTCCCGGCGAATCGGAGGTCATGAACATCATCGGCGCGGTCGCCGGCAAGGACTGCCTGCTGATCGACGACATCGTCGATTCCGGCGGCACGCTGTGCAACGCCGCCGATGCGCTGCTGGCCAACGGCGCCACCAGCGTCACCGCCTATATCACTCATGGTGTGCTGTCGGGCGGCGCGGTCACCCGCATCAGTGGCTCCAAGCTGCAGGAACTGGTGATCACCGATTCCATCCAGCCGACCCAGGGCGTGCTCGACGCCCCCAATATCCGCGTCATCTCGATCGCCGACCTGATGGGCGAAGCCATCTCGCGCACGGCAACCGAGGAATCGGTGTCGAGCCTGTTCGACTAATTGTCGATCCCGGCGGGCGCGTAGCGCAGCAAAACCGATTACAACGTGCAATCAGTGCTCCTGCAAATGGACCTTAGACCGAAGGTTGGCGCATCAGCTTGATGCCATCGGCATGCCTCAAGCGGCGATCGGACCGCCTATGCGCCGCGGGTTTTCGCCGGCATCTCGCGCACCGCGCATATAGCCGCGCGGCGAGGCGCCCAGCATGCGCTTGAACATGGTGATGAAGGCCGGCACGCTGTCATAGCCGAGATCGAGCGCCACCCGGGTGATCGGCTCCCCATCGGCGAGCCTCGGCAGCGCCGCGAACAGGCATGCTTGCTGGCGCCATGTCGACAGCGACAGTCCGGTCTGGCGATGAAAGGCGCGCGTGAAGGAGCGTCGGCTCATGCCGGCGGCGTCCGCCCACTCGTCGATCGTCGCGCGCGGCGACGGTGCCGCCACGAAACGCCGGCACAGCGCCGCCAGCCTGGGATCGGAGGGGAACGGCAGGCCAAGCGGCCGCTCCGGCAAAGTCGGAATTTCGTGCAGCAGGAGATTCATGATCAGCCCGCCACGCCCTTCCAGCACGCCGCCTTGCGGCAGTTTTTCCGATTCAACGATCAGGCTGTGCATCAGGTCGGTGACGCCGACGACGCGCAAGCCTTCCGGCAGTCCGGGGATCGCTCCCGGCATGACATAGACCGAGCGCATCGAGACATCGCCCAGCATCTCGACGGAATGCTCGGTGCCCGCGGGGATCCACATGGCGTGATCGGGCGGCACCATCCAGCGCCCGTGCCGCGTCGTCACCAGCACGACGCCGACCAGCGCATGCAGCAACTGGCTGCGGCTGTGGCGGTGCCGCGGCACATGGTAGCCGTCGGGATATTCGGTCGGCAACGCCACCGCCGGCCCGGCCACTTGCTCCAGCCATAGCCAGCGACGCTCGTGCAACTGCTCGAGGTCGGCATTGCCAGCGTGAAAAATTTCCCTGCCATGCGGCATAAGCTATGGCCCACTTGCGAAACTATTGGACCAAACCACGAAAGAAGTCGTCCCGCAAGCGGCCTATAAGCCATCCGTTCCCAAGGCGGCCGCAGGAGCGTCCGCCAGCTTGCCCGCGGGTATGCCCGCCAAAAAGACTACGGAGCCTGCCTTGACCGATACGACAGCCGTCGCCCCTCCCGCGACCGCCAGCCATGCTTCAGCCCAGGCGACGGCCTTCACCGTCATCCTGGCGGTGAGTTTTTGCCATTGCATCAACGACATCATGCAGTCGCTGCTATCGGCCATCTATCCCCTGTTGAAGGAGAATTACGGCCTCGATTTCTGGCAGATCGGCCTTCTGACCTTCACCTTCCAGGTGACTGCGTCGTTGCTGCAGCCGGTGATCGGCATGATCACCGACAAGCGGCCAATGCCCTATTCCCTGCCCTACGGCATGGCCTCTTCGCTGATCGGCCTGATCGTGCTTGCCTATGCCGGCCACTACACGCTGCTCCTGATCGGCGCTTCGCTGATCGGCATCGGCTCGGCGATCTTCCATCCGGAATCCTCGCGCATCGCCCGCTTCGCCTCAGGCGGCCGCTTCGGCCTGGCGCAGTCGCTGTTCCAGGTCGGTGGCAATTTCGGCCAGTCCATGGGACCGCTGCTGGCGGCATTTATCGTCGTGCCTTTCGGCCAGACCAGCATTTCATGGTTCGCCGTCGGCTCGCTTATCGGCATCGTCGTGTTGTGGCAGGTCGGCGGCTGGTACAGCCGCTTGCGCGCCACACAGGCGAACCGCAAGACGTCCAGTTTCGTCTCGCCCTTCCCGCGCCGCAAGGTGATGGGGGCCCTGGCCGTGCTGACGCTGCTGGTGCTGACCAAGAACGCCTACATCGCCAGCCTATCCAGCTACTACACCTTCTACGCCATCCATAAGTTCGGCGTTTCGGTGCAGATGTCGCAGGTCATGCTGTTCCTCTTCCTCGGCGCCTCGGCGCTGGGCATCCTGCTCGGCGGCCCGTTCGGCGACCGCTACGGACAGAAGGCGATGATCTGGTTTTCCATCGTCGGCGTGCTGCCCTTCACGCTGGCGCTGCCTTACGCCAACATGGAATGGACGATGGTGCTGACGGTGCTGATCGGCCTGATCCTGTCGTCGGCCTTCTCCAACATCGTCGTCTTTGCGCAGGAACTGGTGCCGGGCCGCGTCGGCATGATCGCCGGCATCTTCTTCGGCTTCGCCTTCGGCGTCGGCGGTATCGCCGCCGCCGTGCTCGGTATCGTCGCTGACATGAAGGGCATCGACTTCGTCTTCCAGATCTGTTCGTATTTGCCGTTCCTGGGCCTGTTGACGGTGTTCCTGCCCAATATGAAGGAAGCACGGAAGGCCTAACCTGGGAAAGCGCCTCGACACGTGCGAGCGCGTCGAGGCCTCAGTGCAGGCCGAATTCGCGCAGCAACTCCTCACGGTGGCGCACGAAGCGGCTTTCGCTGCGATCACGGGGGCGCGGCAGGTCGACGGTGATCAGACGCGCCGCGCCGCCTTTCTCCTTGGGCAGGATCAGCACTCTGTCGGCGAGATAGATCGCCTCCTCCAGATCGTGGGTGACCATGACCATGGTGACGTTTTCCTCGCTCCAGATGCGCGCCAGTTCCTCCTGCATGGAGATCTTGGTCATGGCGTCGAGGGCGCCGAGCGGCTCATCGAGCAGCAGAATTTCGGGCTGCACCGTCAGCGCCCGGGCGATGCCGACGCGTTGCGCCATGCCGCCCGAAAGCTGCCGCGGGTAGGCATCGCTGAACTCGGCAAGACCGACCAGCGCTATGTAGAAGCGCGCCCTCCGCTCGGCCTGCACCTTGGGCACGCCGCGAACTTCGAGGCCGAAGGCGACGTTGCCAAGCACGCTCAGCCAGGGCAGCAAGCGCGGTTCCTGGAAGATCACCGCCCGCTCCGCGCCGACGCCTTTTATTTGCTTGCCATCGATCGCAACGGCGCCTTCGTCGGCGGTTTCCAACCCGGCAAGGATGCGCAGCAATGTCGTCTTGCCCGATCCGCTGGCGCCGACAATGACCAGACACTCGCCGGAGCGGATGTCGAGATTGAGCGAACGCAGCACGGCGAGCGAGCGCCCGCCGAGTGCAAAGGACTTCGACAGGTCGCGGATCGTGACCTCGCCGCGTGCTGTGGCCATGCTGGGTGCCTCCTTGCTCAATTGGTCTTGCTTTCGCCTGGCCGGTAGAGGATGTCGGCAGCCTTGAGTTTGCCTCTCGGCAGGCGGCCGTCGCGCTCGAGCACAGCCACCCAGAAGTCGATGTCGCGGTCGGTCGCCACCGCCTTTTCGCGCAGACCGAAACCCGTCCAGTAGCGCGCCAGTTCGCCGTTCTCGCCGCGTTTGTCGAGGATTTCGGCCAGCACCTTGCGGGCCTCGTCGGGATTCTGCCGCGACCAGTCGGCCGCACGCGCGGACTGTTCGACGAAGTTCTTGGCGGCGTCGCGATTGGCGGCGATGAAATCCCGCCGCAGCACGATGAAGCCGCCCGCGATCTCGCCCAGCACGTCGGCGTCGTTGAACACGCCGCGCACACCGCCATTGGCCACCAGGGCACCGGCGAAAGTCGCCTGCCAGTAGCCGAGCCCGGCGACATCGACCTGATGCGAGCGCAACGTCTGCTCGAGTTGCGGCCCGGGCACCACGACGAGCTTGGCGGCGTCCGGCGGCAGGCCGACGCTGTGCAGCGCTTCACGCACCGCGTAGTCGAGATGGGCGCCGAGCGTGTTGACCGAGATCGTCTTGCCGGCGACGTCCGCGATCGACCTGATCGGGCTGTCCTCCAGCACATAGAAAACACTTTTGACCTGGCTGTTGATGCCGTCGCTCGGATAGGCGGCGACGAAGTCGTTGCCGCCGGCGATCGAGTTGATCACGGCCGGCGTGGCGGCCGAACCCAGGTCGACGCTGCCGGAGGCGAGCGCAAACAGCGATTCCGGGCCGCCGCCGGCATAGCCGACATTCTCGAGCTCGATGCCGAGGCCCTTGAAGTAGCCGAGTTGGTCGGCAAGCTCATGCGGCGAGATGCTGCCGCGGCTGGCGAGATAGCGTATCTTGACGGAAGCGGCCTGCGAGCGCGCGATCGATGGTAGCCCGACGGCGATGATGCCGGCGGCAAGAGGGGCGCGCAGAAGCAGCGAGCGGCGTGTGATGGTCATGATCCGGCCTTTCACTTTTCAAAAATGACGATGATGGGGGCGGCTGTTCAGCCGGCGGAACTGCTCCAGCGGCAAAGCCGCCGCTGCAGGCTGACCAGCACCTGGTTCGCGATCAGGCCGAGCGCGGCCAGGATGACGATCGACGCGAACATCAGCGGGATCTGGAAATTGTACTGCGCGTTCATCACCTGGAAGCCGATGCCTTTGTTGGCGCCGATCATTTCCGAGGCAATCAGCAGCAGCAGCGCGGTGGTCGCGCCGAGCCTCAACCCGACGAAGATCGAAGGCACGGCGCCCGGCAGCACGACGCGCCGGAATATGGTCAGCCGCCGGGCGCCGTAGACGCGCGCCATTTCGAGCAGCTTCGGATCGACCTCCTTGACGCCGCTGATCGTGTTGAGCAGCAGCGGAAACAGCGTCGCCCAGAAGATGACGAACACTTTGGAGGCCTCACCCAGACCCAGGAGCAGGATGAAGACGGGATAGAGCGCCAGTGCCGAGGTCTGCCGGAACAGTTGCAGGATCGGATCGAGCGCCGTCTCGACGCTGCGGGTCTGACCCATGACGAGGCCGAGCGGGATGGCGACCGTAGCCGCCGCGGCGAAGGCGAGGCCGGCGCGCTGCAGGCTGATGGCGATGTCGCCGAGCAGGCTGCCCCCGGCGAGGCCCTTCCAGAGCGCTACGACGATCATGTCGATCGGCGGCAATACCGCGGCATTGACCCAGCCGCCACTCGCCGCCGCCTGCCAGAGCGCCAGGAACCCCAAAAGCACGCCATAGCGCGACAGCAGACGCGTGAGGGTTCGGCCAGCCAGGCTCAGAATATCGGCGCCGAGCCCGTTGCCGTTTTCATGCGCGCCGATGCCGGTCGGCCGTTCAATGTGCTGCAAAGTCATCGTCATGCCTTTCGCTTCAACGCATCATTCGGCGGCGAGCACGGTCGAACGGGCAACCGTCCAGGGGTTCTGCGGCCGCTTGAGGCCAAGATTCTCGCGCAGCGTCCTGCCCTCGTAAGCAGTACGAAACAGGCCGCGCCGCTGTAATTCGGGGACCACCAGGTCGACGAAATCGTCCAGCGCGCCGGGCAGCCATGGCGGCAGGATGTTGAACCCGTCGGCGGCTTCGTTGCTGAACCATTCCTCCAGTTGGTCCGCGACCTGGGTGGCGCTGCCGATCACGGTGTAGTGGCCTCGTGCGGTCGCGACCCATTGATAGAGCTGGCGGATGGAGAAGTTGTGCTCGTCGGCGATCTGGCGGATCAGCGCCTGGCGGCTCTTCATGCCTTCGGTTTCGCGGCTCGGCGGCAGCGGTCCGTCGAGCGGATAGCCCCTGAGATCGAGCGTTTGTCCGGCAAGCCCGTTGAGCAGTGCGACGCCGTCCTCGGGCAGGATCAGGTCGTTCAATTGCTGATACTTGGTTCGCGCCTCTTCTTCGGTGCGGCCGACAAAGGGCGCCACGCCGGGCATGATCAGCACCTGTTCGGGATCTCGGCCGGCCGCCGCCACGCGGGCCTTGATGTCGCGATAGAATTCCTGCGCGGAGGCAAGGTTCTGATGCGCGGTGAAGATGACCTCGGCCGAGGCCGCCGCGAGCTTGCGCCCATCCTCGGACTGGCCCGCCTGCACGACCACGGGGTGGCCCTGCACCGGGCGGGGCACATTGAGCGGCCCTTTGACACTGAAATGCTCACCCTTGTGGTCGATGTCGTGAAGCTTGTCCTTGTCGTAGAAGCGGCCCGTTTTCTTGTCGCGGATAAAGGCGTCGTCCTCCCAGCTGTCCCACAGCGCCTTGACCGTCTCGACATGCTCATGCGCTCGTGCGTAGCGCTCGGCATGGTTGGGCTGGATGTCGCGGTTGAAGTTGCGCGCCGTGTCGTCGCCCGCCGAGGTGACGACGTTCCAGCCGGCCCGGCCATTCGACAAGAGGTCGAGCGAGGCGAATTTTCGGGCAAGCGTGTAGGGCTCCTCATAGGTGGTCGATGCCGTGGCGATGAATCCGAGATGCGTCGTCAGCGGCGCCAGCGCCGCAAACAACGTCACCGGTTCGAAGCCCGCGATCTTGGCGTTGCCGCCTTCGCGGGCGCCAAGCCCGACCGTCAGGTTGTCGGCGAGGAAATAGGCATCGAACAGGCCGCGTTCGGCAGTCAGCGCGAGCTGCTTGTGAAACTCGAAATTGGTCGCGCCGTCGGCCGGAGCGTCGGGATGGCGCCAGGCGGCGACATGCTGGCCGCCACCGGGTAGAAAGGCGCCGAGCTTGATCTGTCTTGATTTGATGGTCATGGCTGGGTCCCTTTGTTCGAAAACCATTTGGAGTTCAGGCGGCGAGGCCGACGCTGCGTGCCGTCCCGACGACGCGGGAAACCTCGGCAACCGCCTGCCGGGCGCGGGCATGGATGGCCTCCGACACCAGGACGCCGTCGGCGAAATCCCTGTCCGATGCGTAGATCGCGGTCGGCACGGTCAGCGCCTCGAAAAAACCGAACAGCGGCCGCAGCTGATGTTCGACGATCAGCGAGTGGCGTTCGCCGCCCCCCGTCGCGGCAAGGATGACCGGTTTTCCGCGCAGCGACGACGGATCGAGCAGATCGAACAAATGCTTGAAGAGCCCGGTATAGCTGCCTTTGAAGGTCGGCGACCCCGCGACCAGCACGTCGGCGCCGACCAGTTGTTCGATGATGGCGCGGGCCGCAGGATCGAGATCGCCGAGGCGCCTTGCCGCCGGCAGCGACGGACCGAGATTTTCAATGTCGTATATAGCCGAGGTCGCCCCGATGCGGTTCGCCGCCTCGCCGGCGATATGGCTGATAAAGGCCTTGGTCTTCGATGGGCGGGTCAGGTTGCCGGATATTCCCACCACCAGCTTGTTCGTCATCGGGCTCTCCTCGCGGTCCTTATTCATTAAGACTACCGATTTTGTAGAATTAAATGAGCGAGAAGATTTCAAAACTGGCGGAATAGAGAGATTGAGTTTGCGCCGCGGCGCCCTTCAGTGGTTCGGCAGATGCGCGGTTTCGGCCAAGGGCGTCGCCATTCTCGGACGCCAGGCCGACGAGCGACAGATCCAGGTCGACCCGACCGCCGCCGCAAGCTGCCCGTCCACTGCAACGCCCGAATGAGACCCCGACCGAACGCTCGGGCATGACGCTGGCCGAACTCGATGCCTGAACCGAGAGATCCAGGCGCTGTGCGCGGCGTTGACGAGCGATCGTTGGCCACACCCGCGCCTGGCAGCCGTTCCGACGGTGAATTGTGCGGGGCGAGGATCAAATCGACGACCCGCCGTGCGGGTCGGCGGGACCTGAGCCAAGACTGATCAGGCGGATTTCAGCACGGTGAATGGGCGCTTGACGGTCCGTTTAACCTGGAAACTCCCGGCCGGAGCGGGACGGCCGACATGAAAACCCTGGACCTTGTCGATGCCGAATTCGCGCATGAGAGCCATCTGCTCGTCCGTTTCCACCCCTTCGACCAGGATTTTGTGGCCGCGGTTTCGGACCAGGGCGACAATGTCCTGGAGCATTGCCTTGCCGTTCGGGGTGGCGCAGTCGTGAAGGAAGGAGCGGTCGATCTTCACCGTATCGAAATCGATCAGGCGAAGCCACGAGAGGCCAGCGAAGCCGGTGCCGAAATCATCAAGCCAGATCTTGATCCCCAGCAGCTTCAGGTCGCTGATGCAGCGAAGAATGTCCGAATGCATCTCCATCTCCAGCCCCTCGGTGATCTCGAAGGCCAGCCTGTTGCCGGTGACGCCGGTCTCGCCCAGGATGGTCGCGACCGACGCCGCGAAGCCGGGCGTCTTGAGCTGGATCGGAGAGACGTTGACGCTGACCACGCGCACATGATCGTGCGCCAGGAGCTCGGCGCAAACAGTCCTGATGGCCCAGCGCCCGAGTTCCAGGATGGCGCCGGTTCGCTCCGCTACGGGAATGAACAGGCTCGGCGGAACCGATGTGCCGTCCAGCATTTTGAGGCGCATCAGGGCCTCCACCGCTTCAACCCGGTCCGTCGCGACATCCTGGATAGGTTGATAAACGAGTGAAACGAGATCCTGGCCGATCGCGATCTTCAGCAAAGCCGCAATATTCTCGCTCTCGTCGCTGCTCTGGGGATCGGTTGGGTCGAACAGCCGGGCACAGTTTCGACCGCCTGCCTTTGCCAGATAGAGTGCGCGATCGGCCTCGTGGATGATCTTCTCCAGCTTGGCACCGGTCTGCGTCCTGGTGAATGCAGCGCCAACGCTTACCGTCACAACCGAGATACCGTCGCGCCGCAATTCGTGGGTAAGCGCCAGGTTCTCGACGGTGCGGCAAATGGCTTCCGCGATATCTATGATCTGATCCTTGTTCTCCATGCGGGCCAGGACGATGAATTCTTCACCGCCGTAGCGGCCGATCGAGCCATTGTATTCCCTGATCATATCCCGGAGGGCATTGGCGACATGGATAAGGCAACGGTCGCCTTCCTGGTGGCCGTAGCAGTCATTGAACTTCTTGAAGAAGTCCACGTCGATGAGCATCGCCACGAAACTGGTACCGACCCTTTGCCACTCCCCCCAGTAGTCCCTGAGCTTTTCATCGATCGCCCGTCGATTCTCCAGACCCGTAAGCGGATCGGTCCGCGACAGCCGCAGCAGGGCCTTGCCGCGTTCGGTGGCTTCCCTGTGCTGGATTTTGGCTTCCAGCGCGTTCAGGAAGACGTTGTAACGCTCCTCGTTCAGCTTCCAGTTCACATAGGACGTGAATGTGAAACACGAAACGTAGAAGGCGCCAAATACCATCTTGTATGTTACCGTGGCAGGCACAAAGTAATTCACGGCATACAAGACACACATGATGATGGTTGATGTCACGATCGATAGATTGAAACTGAATGTAAAGAATAGATTTGCACTCATCATGAAAATGGTGCCGAATACCATATAGTAGGCGACGCTTTCCTTGTCCGCGCTCATAAAGGCCGGGAACAACCAGCCGATGTAGCCGAAAATGATGGCCCCGGCGCAAGTCACGTCGAGCCATTCCGTGGCCACTCCCCGGCGAAGTTGCGCCTCCAGGATCGACAGCGCGGTCACGCCGACGGCGAAGCGCGCCATGATCGTATAGGCCGCCGCGTCCGGGATCAGCAGCAGATCCGTTGCCGAAAACAGGAGATAGATGGCCACGGCGATCCAAAGCCCAGGCCGGGCTTCCAGTCTTCGCTTCGCCTGGGCTTCCCTCCGGTAAAGGACGCGGAGCTCGTCGGACCCCGGCTCGTAGCGGGCTTCGTACGGCTCTACATGCGCCATGTCGGCCAGTCTGGATGACACGCGTTCGCTCTCGACAAATCCTGGTTGAAGGGGATTTTGCGTTCCAAGTTCTTTTTTGGCTTCTGCCCCCACGCGGGCCAACTCCCTGGACGCGACGGCGACTGCGCACCTCACACGACAATGCAACGGCGCGAAACAAATTTCGGTTAATTCGGGCCGGGAATCCAATGCGGCGGGTTTTAACGCGCGAACATGGTTGGCGGGAAATTAAGCATACCGTTAAAATGCGTTCGGGACGACATTGGCAAATCGAGCATTGTACGCAATAAGTTAACTGACTGTTAACTATGGAGTGCTCGAGTGCAAAGTGTCTTTGATGGCAAAAGCCTGATTACTGCCGAGATGATTGCCGGCAGTTTTCCTCGAAGAAAGCCCGAGCATCACGGCGAGGCGTTCGAAACCGCCCGCGCGGAACTCGCGCTCATTCTCCACGCGACACACCAGCAGGTCGAGGAAGAGAAAGACCCTGCCGAGATCGTTCGTCGCCTGCTGTCCTATCTCAACGCCCTGCGGGCCAAGGTTCACCCCGACGTTTGGCAGTCGTTGATACCGGTGGCGCAAAACCATCCGATCCTTGACTACTTTCTCCAGGACCCGCTCACCCGGTGGTCATTCACCAAGCCCAGGGGCTATTCCGGCGACGCGCAGTTGCTTGACTACATCTATTGTGATCCGCACGTGGCCGAAAGCGTGGCCGGTGCCTCGGACACAGGGAAGGCACTTTACAGCCATACCAAGGACGTACCGTCCTGCGTGGCGGCGCGGGAACGGCGCGATCTCTTGACCCGGTATGTCGACGAGACGGCGGACAAGAGCGGACCGCAAGCCGAGGTCCTGGCGATCGCCGCCGGTCATCTGCGCGAGGCCAATCGTTCGACCGCCTTGGCTGAGGGCCGCCTCAAGCGTTGGGTTGCGCTCGATCAGGATCCCCAGAGCGTTGGATTGATCGCGCGAGACTTCCAGGGCACCGCGGTCGAGGCCGTCGACGGCTCGGTGCGGACCGTGCTCACCAGGGGCCACAAGCTGGGCAAGTTCGACCTCATCTACGCCTCCGGCCTTTACGACTACCTCCAGCACAACGTCGCCGTGAAACTCACGAAGACTTGCCTGCAGATGCTCAAGCCGAACGGCAGGTTCCTTTTTGCCAACTACGCCGAGGGCAATCCCGACGCCGGCTATCGGGAAACGTTCATGGACTGGGTGCTGCTGCTGCGCTCCGAGGCCGACATGTGGAACATCATCAATGCCAGCGTCGACCGCAACACCGTCGAGGCGCAGGTGTTCTTTGGCGAAAACCGCAACGTGCTGTATGGCGTCATCGAAAAGCGCGGATAGGGCAATTCCAGGAAAAATGTGCAGCGGTTTTCCCGGAGAAAGTGCGTAGCGCCTTCCCGGGCAATTGCCTAAGACAAAGAACTGGAGCGGGTCGGCGATCCTATCGACGCTGAACCGCTCCAGTGACAACCTTGGACCGGCGCCGGCGTGAAGCCTCGAGCGCTTTCGGCCGGGCGAGGCGTCCCGTCCTGGACCGTTGCCTTTGGATGACTGCCTTTGGCTTGCACCTCCGGCCGCCTTCCGCTATAGAGCCGCCACCCGCGTAGACACCCTTGGAGGCAACGCGGCGGAAGGCCGCCTCACCCGGCGGCTTTCGACGTTTACGGTCCAGGCCCATTGCCAACCGCAAACGCTCCAGAACAACGCGAAAGGAAGTGCCATGAGCCACGATACTTACGAGCTCAAGGCCGAAGCGCGCGAACAGGTCGGTAAGGGGTCCGCCCGTGCAGTTCGCCGCAACGGTAAAGTGCCTGCAGTAATTTACGGTGACAAGCAGCCTCCCCTGGCGATCGCTCTCACCTACAAGGACATCTACTACAAGATCCACGGCGGCGGGTTCCTGACCACGATCGCCACGATCGATGTCGACGGCAAGAAGATCCAGGTCCTGCCGAAGGACTTCCAACTCGACCCCGTCAAGGATTTCCCTGTCCATGTCGACTTCTTGCGCATCGGCAAGGACACCGAGGTCAATGTCGACGTGCCTGTCCACTTCATCAACGAGGACAAGTCGCCCGGCATCAAGCGCGGCGGCGTGCTCAACATCGTGCGTCACGAGGTCGAGTTCCACTGCCCGGCCAATGCGATCCCGGAATTCATTACCGTCGATCTCACCGGCGCCGACATAGGCGATTCGATCCATATCTCGTCGGTCAAGCTGCCGGCCGGCGTCAAGCCCGTCATCTCCGACCGCGACTTCACCATCGCGACCGTCGCCGGTTCGTCGGCGATGAAGCCGGAGACGGAAGAGACGGTCGAGGCTGCACCTGAGGCGGCTCCCGCCGCCGAAGAGAAGTAACTTTTTCACGCCCGGAGCTGACGATGCCGCTTGTCTTTGCAGGCCTCGGCAATCCGGGCGCGAAATATGCCGCCAACCGGCACAATGTCGGCTTCATGGCGGTGGACGCGATCGCCCGCCGCCACTCCTTTTCGCCCTGGTCTAAGAAATTCCAGGGATTGATCGCCGAGGGCACGCTCGGCGGTGAAAAGATCATCCTGATCAAGCCGCAGACCTTCATGAACCTGTCCGGCCAGTCGGTCGGCGAAGCGCTGCGCTTC
The DNA here is from genome assembly GCF_006442685.1 of Mesorhizobium sp. B2-4-7. Classification (NCBI taxonomy): domain Bacteria; kingdom Pseudomonadati; phylum Pseudomonadota; class Alphaproteobacteria; order Hyphomicrobiales; family Phyllobacteriaceae; genus Mesorhizobium; species Mesorhizobium sp. B2-4-7. The sequence continues at coordinate 67,935 of NZ_VFVH01000012.1, read as the reverse complement.
TACAAGCTCGGCCCCGGGGCGCTGACCGTCTTCTACGACGAGATCGACCTTGCCGAAGGTAAGCTGCGCATCAAGACCGGCGGCGGCGCCGGCGGCCACAACGGCATCCGCTCGATCGACGGCCATGTCGGCAACGCGTATCGGCGTGTGCGCATCGGTGTCGGCCATCCCGGCGTCAAGGAGATGGTGCAGCATCATGTACTCGGCGATTTCGGCAAGACCGACCGCGACTGGCTGGACCCGCTGCTCGACGCGGTCGCCGACAACGCGGCGATGATCGTCAAGGGCGACGAATCCGGCTTCATGAACAAGGCCGCCCTCGCCCTTCAGGGCAAGGCCGGCGTGGAACCGGAAAAGCCGGCGCCCAAGCAGCAAAGCCACATCCGCCAGGCACGGCCGCAACAGGCGCCCGCCAAGCTGCCGGAGAGCGGCCCGATGGCCGCCATGCTGAAGAAGCTGTTCGGCAACAAGGACTGAGCTCGGGTCCATACGGCGTTACAGGGCTTGACGTTCATCACCCCTATCGCCCATAGCCCTCACCAAATCTCAAATTCCCGATAGGACCGGACAAAATGGGTTTCAAATGCGGCATCGTTGGCTTGCCCAATGTCGGCAAGTCGACGCTTTTCAACGCGCTGACGAGGACGGCCGCCGCGCAGGCCGCCAACTACCCGTTCTGCACCATCGAACCGAACACCGGCGAGGTGGCGGTGCCCGATCCGCGCCTGCAGAAGATCGCCGCGATCGGCAAGTCGAAGGAGATCATCCCGACCCGCATCTCCTTTGTCGACATCGCCGGCCTGGTGCGCGGCGCCTCGAAGGGCGAAGGCCTGGGCAACCAGTTCCTCGCCAACATCCGCGAGGTCGATGCCATCGTGCATGTGCTGCGCTGCTTCGAGGATGACGACATCACCCATGTCGAGGGCCGCATCGACCCGGTCGCCGACGCCGAGACGGTCGAGACCGAGCTGATGCTCGCCGACCTCGAGAGCCTCGAACGCCGCATCGCGCAATTCCGCAAGCGCGCGTCCGGCAAGGACAAGGAAGCCTTGACCGTGCTGCCGATGATGGAGGCAGCGCTTGAGCTTCTGCAGGCAGGCAAGCCGACCCGCATCCTGCTCAACGGCATCTCGGCGGAAGACCTGCGCATTCTGCAAGGCTTGAACCTTCTGACCTCGCATCCCGTGCTCTACGTCTGCAACGTCGCCGAGGCTGACGCGGCCACCGGCAACGAGCACACCAGGGCCGTGGAGCAGATGGCCGCCGCGCAGGGCGCACGCACCGTCGTTATTTCGGCCGCGATCGAAGCCGAGGTTGCGCAGCTCTCCGACGAGGAAGAGATGGAATTCCTGTCCTCGCTCGGCCTCGACGAGCCCGGCCTGAACAAGGTGATCCGCGCCGGCTACGAATTGTTGCAGCTCATCACCTATTTCACCGTCGGGCCGAAGGAGACGCGCGCCTGGACTGTGCACAAGGGCGCCAAGGCGCCGCAGGCCGCCGGCGTCATCCACACCGATTTCGAGCGCGGCTTCATCCGCGCCCAGACCATCGCCTACAATGATTTCGTCACGCTGGGCGGCGAAGTAGCGGCCAAGGAAGCCGGCAAGGCGCGCGACGAAGGCAAGGAGTATGTCGTCCAGGACGGCGACATCATGCTGTTCAAGTTTAATACGTGATCCTTCGGTCATCTCCGCAGGGACCACAGACCGGAGCGTGAACAGACCAGGCCGGGTCGCATTCCCGACAGGGTAAGGCCGTGCACGGGCTGCCCTCGCTAGGCCTTTCCGCTATTGGCTCAGTGAACGCGGAAGGGGACCATATGAAAAGGACCATCCCGACCCTGATCGGTTTCTCGGCCATTCTGACCTGGTCGTTCCTCGCGCTGCTTTCGACCGCCGCGGGGCCGATCCCGCCCTTTCAATTGGCGGCAATGACGTTTCTGCTGGGAGGCTCAGTCGGGGCGGCCAGCTGGATTGTCCGCCCGTCGGCGCTCAAGTCGCTGCGGCAGCCATGGCAGGTCTGGGCAATCGGCACGGCAGGGCTGTGCATCTATCACTGCGCGTACTTTTTCGCCATCCAGTCCGCCCCGCCGGTCGAGGTGAGCCTGATTGCTTATCTCTGGCCATTGCTGATCGTCGTCTTCGCCGCTTTCCTGCCGGGAGAGCGGCTGAGGTCTCACCACATAGCCGGTGTGATGCTCGGCCTGGCGGGTGCCATCGTCGTCATCACCAAAGGCGGCAGCGTGGGCCTTGCCGACGGCGTGAAGCCGGGCCACGTCATTGCCCTGTTCTGCGCCTTCGTCTGGTCCGGTTATTCCGTCCTGTCGCGCCGTTTCGGCCAGGTGCCGACCGATGTGGTGGCGGTGTACTGCCTGATCACCGCGGCCGTCGCCTTCACTCTCCATCTCGCGCTCGAGATCACGGTCTGGCCGCAGACGATGACGCAATGGAGCGCTGTCGTCATTCTAGGCGTGATACCGCTCGGCGCCGGCTTCTACGCATGGGACTATGGCTGCAAGTATGGAGACATCATGATCCTGGGCGCGCTTTCCTATGCCGCGCCGCTGTTCTCGGTGATCGTGCTGCTGCTGGCCGGATTCGGCGTCTTCCACTGGTCTGTTGCGCTCGCTTGCGTCCTGATCACGGTCGGCGCGGTGATCGCCGCCAAGGACATGTTGCTGAAGGCGCAAAAACAACCTCTTGCCGAGGAACCATCGCGCGCATAGCCCGATCTGCGACTGCTACGTGGCTACTGCCCGGCCACCGTCCTTCCGCTCACCCACACCGTGGCGATGTTGGCGCGTGCCGCGTTGAGCACGATCTTCTGGAAGACATCGTCGAGCGTGTCGTCCGCCATGCTGACATGAATGTTCGAGGCCTTCGCCGTCGTGTCGATCAGCAGCGCGTCGAATTCATGGCCGACGCGAAAGCTGCCCGTCGGCAGGTCGAGCGCTTCGGCACCGCCGGCGGTGGCCAGCCAGAACGCCTCCTGATGCGTGATCGGCGCGCCGGGCGCGCCGCGCTGCGCTGCGTCCAGGCCGGCATGGACACCGCTCTGCAGCGTCCTCGAGGCTGACAGCGCATGCCGGCAGCCGTCGAAGAGCGACGGGCTGTAGCCGCCGGAAATGTCCGTCCCGAGCCCGACATGCATGTGCCGGTCAAGCGCGTCGCGCAGCGGAAACACCGCATTGGCGAAATAGAAATTGGACAGCGGGCAATGCGCGACGCCAGCCCCCTTCCCCTTGATGAGGTCCATATCCTGCCCGTCGATGAAGTTTGAATGCGCCAGAATGGTGTGGCGCGTCAGCAGGCCGAAACCGTCGAAGCTTGCCGCGTCGGTGCGGCCGAAGCGCGTCTCGACGAATTCTTTCGCCCAATCGCTCTCCGAGCAATGCGTCTGCACGTGGCAGCCGAACTCGGAAGCGAGTTCGCCCAGGCCTTGCAGCGCCGCATCCGTGCAGCTTGGGATGAAGCGCGGCGTGATCACCGGCCGGACCAGCGGTCTTTCGCCGGTATCCAACGATCTGACCGCCTCGATGAAGCGTCTGGTGTTGGAAATGGCGCTTGCCGCGTCGGCATCGCGATAGAAAGACGGGCACTGCTCGGGATCGTCCATCGCCACCTTGCCGACCAAAGCGCGCTGGCCCTTTTCGAGGCATATCTCGGCAAGCGCCAAGCTGGCCTCGACATGGACGGTGGCAAAATAGAGCGCCGTGGTGGTGCCGTTGGCGAGAAGATTGTTGACCAGGTCGGCATAGACCTCGCGGGCGTAGCCGGTGTCGGCATAGCGCGCCTCGAGCGGAAACGTATATTTTTGCAGCCAGACCTCGAGCGGCACGTCCAGTGCCTTGCCCATTTGCGGCCATTGCGGCGCGTGGATGTGCAGGTCGATCAGGCCGGGCACCAGGAACTGGCCTTCGCCGAGCTCCACTAGGCTGCCCGCCTGGCGGGCATCGCTCTTCCTCGCCGCGTATTCGGGATGGCCGGGTGCGAGAATCTCCGCGATCCGTCCCTGTGCATCGATGCTGAACAGATGGTCCTTCAGCACCTCCAGCCGGCCGCGCCCCGGCGTGTGGAAGGCGGTGCCAAGCAGCGTGAAGGCCTCTCTTGTCATGGATCGCTCCGGTTGCGCTGGCGCGTGTGGCCGTTATTGCATGGCGCGCAAGAAAACAGTTGGCAAACCTTTGCGCCGCTGTCCTTTGGCGCCGACTGATCCCATGATCGGCCGGGAAATTCCAGAGGGGCATCATGGAACGCACTGCACCGGAAATCACTTTGATTGCTCAGCCGGACGATCCGCTGCCACTGGGCAAGGCCGCCCTGCTCGGCCTCCAGCACGTGCTGGCGATGGATGTTTACATCGTGCCGTTCATCATCGCATCGGTCCTGGCCTTCAGCGCGGGCGATGCCGGCGCCTTCATCCAGTCGGCCTTCGTCGCGGCGGGCATCGCCACCCTGATCCAGTCGCAGCTTCTGATGCGCCTGCCGGTGGTGCAGGGGCCGTCTTTTGTGCCGATCGGCGCGGTGCTGGCTATCGCCTTCGGCGCCGGCGGCGGCATTGCCGGTCTTTCCGCGGTGATCGGAGCGCTCATTCCCGGCGCCATACTGGTCATGCTGCTCGGTTCGCCCACGGGAATCTTCCATCGCTTGGTGGACCGCTTTGTTCCGCCCATCGTCGGCGGCGCCATCATCATCGTCGTCGGCATCGCGCTGATGCCGGTCGCACTCCGCGAAAGCGTGTTCGCGGTCCACGGCACGGCCACCGTCGGCGGCAATATCATCCTTGCCTTTGTTGCGGCGGCGGTGCTCGTCGGCTGCATGCTGACCGGCATGGCACTCGGCGCAAAGGGCGCCTGGCTGCGCCTGCTCTCCGTAATCATCGCACTTGTGGCCGGCTGCGTGGCCGCCGCCTCCATGAGCCAACTCAACATGGGAGCGGTCTCCGAGGCGACCTGGTTTTCGATGCCGCGCATCGCCTTCCTCAATCTTGACGTGACGTTCTCGCTCTCGGCGACGCTCACGATGCTCATCGTCTATATCGTGGTCCTCGCCGAAACCACCGGCACCTGGTTCGCGGTCGGCGCCGTCATCGACAAGCCCCTGTCGAACGAACAGCTCGACAGGGGCGCCACCGGCGAAGGCCTCGGCTGCCTGGTCAGCGCACTGCTTTGCAGCACCCCGGTCACCGGCTATTCGTCGAATGCCGGCATCATCGCCATCACCGGCATCGCCAGCCGCGCCGCCTTCGCCGCGGCAGGCATCTTCCTGGTCCTGTTCGGACTGGTCGGCAAACTGTCGGCGGTCATCGCCTCGATCCCGGGCCCGGTCATCGGCGGCGTGTTCGGCGTGCTCTGCGTCGTCATCGCCATGAACGGGTTCCGCGTCGTGCGCGGCACGCCGCTGACGGAAAGGAACATGCTGGTCGTCGGCCTGCCGATCCTGATGGCCCTGTTTGCTACGCTTGCGCCGCCGGATTTCGTCAAGACGCTTCCCGATATCGTGCAGTACATTCTGGGCTCGTCCATCGCCTTTGGCGCCGTCTGGGCCATCGTGCTGCACCAGATCCTGCCGAGCGCCCGATAGGGGCATTCGCAGGCCGGCCCCCGCGGGTCCGGCCTGCTCTCCTCGATAAGCCCGAAGCGCGGTCGATGACCCGACCCGTCGAAGCTTTCATGCTGCCGGCTGCTCGACGAATTTTTCTGAGCGCCCCTGGTGTCGGCCCCAAGTCCGGCTTGTCTTGATTTTGTCATGCCGCAAGTCTAAGCGGCGGGCACAGGCTCGGCGCACGAAGGCTAGTGCGATCCGATACGACGCAGCAATCCGAACGCGCTTTCCGGCAAGGAGATCTGGCGATGATCAAGGCTTTCGTCGTGGACAATGATCGCCTGCGTCTCACGGACGATCTCCTGGCCAATGGCGACAAGGTCGTCTGGGCCGATCTCTTCAATCCGACCAAGGACGAAGAGGCTACAATCGAGAATTGGCTCGGCATCGCCATTCCGACCCGCGAGGAGATGGAGGAGATCGAGATTTCCAGCCGCCTCTATATCGAGGACGGCGCCTACTTCATGACCGCCACCTTGCCCGCCCAGACCGACGTCGACGATCCCCTGATCTCGCCGGTCACCTTCGCGCTCGCCGGCAATAGGCTGGTCACCGTGCGCTATCACGAACCGAAAGCGTTCAAGACCTTCCCTTTGCGCGCCGAGAAGGTGGCGACCGGCTGCACCAGCGGCGACACCATCCTGATCGGCCTGCTGGAAGCGATCGTCGACCGGCTCGCCGACATCCTCGAGCGCGCCGGCCGCGACGTCGAAGCGATCTCGCGCGACATTTTCGAGGCGCGATCGACCAAGGTGTCGAAGCGCAACCGTGATTTCCAGGAACTCTTGAAGGGCATCGGCCGCAAGGAGGACATCGCTTCCTCCGTGCGCGACAGCCTGATCTCCTTGCAGCGGCTGGCCGGCTTCCTCGCCCATGTCGCGACCCAGGCCAAGATGAGCAAGGACGTCCGCGCCCGCATCAAGACCTTGTCGCGCGACGTGCTTTCTCTTGCCGACCACGCCACCTTCCTGTCGCAGAAGATCTCCTTCCTGCTCGACGCCACGCTCGGCATGATCTCGATCGAGCAGAACGCCATCATCAAGATCTTCTCGGTCGCCGCCGTCATCTTCCTGCCGCCAACGCTGGTCGCCTCGATCTACGGCATGAATTTCGACGTTATCCCCGAGCTCAAATGGGAGCTCGGCTATCCGTTCGCGATCGCCATGATGGTTCTGTCGGCGATCCTGCCCTTCTGGTATTTCCGCCGCCGCGGCTGGTTATGACGCAACGGCCGGCCGGGCGCCCGCGGCTGGCTCACCAGAAAGGGCTTGACCAAACGCCGTCCGGCCTGCATCCGGGTTGCCGATCCATGTGGATCGCGCGTTCGGCAACCGGATTCCACGCCATGACTGGAAAGACATGGGCCTATGAGGACTTCGTCGAAGGAGCCTCGTTCGACCTCGGCACCAAACAGGTGAGCGCGGCCGAGATCATCGAGTTCGCCAGCGAATTCGATGCCCAGCCGATGCATCTCGACGAGGAGGCCGGCAAGGCAAGCATCCTGGGCGGCCTCTCGGCCTCGGGCTGGCATACCTGCGCCATGTTCATGCGCATGCTATGCGATGCCTTCCTGCTGGACTCGACCTGCCAGGGCGCGCCCGGCGTCGATCAGGTCAAATGGAAGAAGCCGGTGCTGGCCGGCGACACGCTCAAGGGCAGCCTCGTCGTCCTGGCCAAGCGTCCTTCGAAATCGAAGCCGCAGCTCGGCTTCGTGACCATGCGCAGCGAGCTGGTCAACCAACGCGGCGAAAGCGTCTTCGAGCTCGAGAATTCCGTCATGTTCCTCACGCGCAATGCCGCGGGGAGCCTTGCATGATGCTGGACGAATTCTTCCGCGTCGGCACCACCGTCACGCTGGGCTCTCATACGTTCGAAGCCGAGGCGATCAAGGCCTTCGCCCGCAAATACGACCCCCAGGTCTTCCACGTCGATGAGGATGCCGCGAAGAAGAGCGTGCTGGGCGGGCTGTGTGCGTCCGGCTGGCATACCGCCGCCACCTGGATGAAACTCAACCTCGAAACCCGCATGGACGCCGAGTGGAGCGGCCCTGGCCCGACGCCCGAATTTGGCCCCTCGCCCGGCTTCAAGAACCTGAAATGGCTGAAGCCGGTCTATGCCGGGCAGACCGTGACCTTCACCCGCACCGCCCTTTCCCACCGCCCGATCGCCTCACGTCCGGGCTGGCGGGTGCTGACCTTGCGCTCGGAAGCCTTCGATTCGACCGGCGACAAGGTACTGGAGTTCGAAAGCGCCGTGCTGGTCAAGGTGGAGTAATGGCGCCTCTTCCTTCTCCCAGGGAGAGAAGGAGGAACTGCTCTCTCAATGCCCCTCGAACCCGATCAGCGTCCGCACTGGCACGCCGAGCGCTTCCAGCTTGGCGCGGCCGCCGAGATCCGGCAGGTCGATGACGAAGCAGGCGGCAAGGATATCGGCGCCGATCTGGCGCAGGAGATTCACCGCCGCCTCCGCCGTGCCGCCGGTGGCGATCAGATCGTCGACCAGGATCACTTTCTCGCCCGGCGACACGCCGTCCTTGTGCATCTCCATCTCGTCCAGCCCGTATTCCAGGCTGTAGGCGACGCGCACTGTCTCATAAGGCAGCTTGCCTTTCTTGCGGATCGGCACGAAACCGGCGGAGAGCTGATGGGCGACGGCGCCGCCGAGGATGAAGCCGCGCGCTTCGATACCGGCGATCTTGTCGATCTTCTCGCCGGCATAGGGATGCACCAGCTCATCGATTGCGCGGCGGAAAGCGCGCGCATTGCCAAGCAGCGTGGTGATGTCGCGGAACAATATGCCGGGCTTGGGATAGTCCGGAATGGTGCGGATGGCCGCCAGCAGCGTGTCTTCGAGCGAAGGTTTCATGAGGCGGCTCCGGGTGGTCCAGTTTCGGCGGAAAGGCGTGAAATGGCGCAGCGCCAAATCCTAACCCGGCGCGACCTACAACGGCTAGCGCGATGTGGCGGCCGAGACAAGCGCATCCGGCGAAAGGAGCATATAGGTCCAAGGGCTTGCCTCTGCCTGCGCTGCGATCTTTCGCATCGAAGCAATGGCCATCTACCGAAAACGCAAATTCCGGCGGGTCAACTGTTCGATCGAGCTGCACCCCATCAGCTTCATGCCGCGTTCGATCTCGATGCGCATCTGTTCGAGTGCGCGTTCGACGCCAGGCTGGCCCGCCGCCGCTAGCGGAAACAGATAGTAGCGTCCGACGCCGACGGCCTTGGCGCCGAGCGACAGCGCCTTGAGCACATGCGTGCCGCGCTGCACGCCGCCATCCATGATGACGTCGATCTGGTCGCCGACCGCATCGACGATCTCGGCGAGCTGGTCGAAAGCCGCGCGCGAACCGTCCAGCTGCCGGCCGCCATGGTTCGACAGCACGATGCCCTTGCAGCCGATCTCGACGGCGCGCCTGGCATCCTCCACCGACATGACGCCCTTGAGGCAGAACGGTCCCGGCCAAAGCCTCACCATCTCGGCGACGTCGTCCCACGTCATCGACGGATCGAGCATTTCGGTAAAGTAGCGGCTGATCGACATCGTGCCGCCGCCCATGTCGACATGCTCGTCCAGCTGCGGCAGCTTGAACGCCTCATGCGTGAAATAGTTGATCGCCCAGGCAGGCTTCATCGCGAACTGCGCCATTCCCGCCATGTTGAGCTTGAAGGGAATCGCAAAACCGGTGCGCTTGTCACGCTCGCGGTTCCCCCCGGTGATGCTGTCGACGGTCAGCATCATCACTTCGACGCCGATCTCCCGTGCCCGCTGCATCATCGCCCGGTTGAGGCCGCGATCGCGATGGAAGTAGAACTGATAGACCTGCGGGCCGCTGCTGATTTTTCGGACTTCCTCGAGGCTGACCGTGCCGAGCGAGGAAACGCCGAACATGGTGCCGTATTTTGCAGCGGCCCTGGCGACCGCCCGTTCGCCCTGATGGTGGAACAGCCGCTGGAGGGCGGTCGGCGAACAGTAGAACGGCATTGCCAGCTTCTGGCCCATGACGGTCACCGACATGTCGACCTCGCTCACCCCGCGCAGCACGTTGGGAACGAGATCGCAGGTCTCGAAGCTCTCGGTGTTGCGTCGGTAGGTGACCTCGTCGTCCGCCGCGCCGTCGATGTAGTTGAAGATCGGGCCCGGCAGTCGCCGCTGCGCCATGCGGCGGAAATCGGAGAAGTTGTGGCAGTCGCTGAGCCGCATCATGGAACCCCAAACGCCCTATAGGCGGCAAAGCTTTCGCCGCCGTCGGGGCGTCGAATAGCAATCGCCTGCCGCGCTGCCAACCGGCTTGTTCGACAACAAAGCGATCACCTCACGCGCCAGCCTCTTCGGCAAGCAAAAAGGGCGCTTCGCGGGCGCCCTTTTCTTAATCTCCGGCCGCGCGGCTTAGTGCGCGACGGCTTCCCAAACCTTGCGCTTGGTCATGTAGACCAGTGCGCCGAACAGGAGCAGGAACACCAGCACCCGGAAGCCGGTTTTCTTACGGGCTTCCATATGCGGCTCAGCCGCCCACGCCAGGAAAGCGGCGACGTCGCGGGAGTACTGGTCGACGGTCTGCGGCGCGCCGTCGTCATAAGTCACCTGGCCGTCGGAAAGCGGCTTGGGCATCTTCAGCGACACGCCGGACATGAAGTACGGATTGTAGTGCGTGCCTTCCGGGATGACCATTCCAGCCGGAGGCGTCTGGTCGTAGCCGGTCAGCAGCGAGTGGATGTAGTCGGGGCCGCCGGCATCATACTGGGTGAAGATGTCGAAGACGAACTGCGGAAAGCCGCGCTCCACGCCGCGCGCCTTGGCCAGCAGCGACATGTCGGGCGGGGCTGCGCCGCCATTCGAGGCTGCCGCGGCTTCCTCATTGGCGAACGGCGCCGGGAAATGGTCGGACGGCTTGCCGGGACGGTCGAACATGTCACCGGCGTCGTTGGGGCCGTCATGGATGGTGTACTCGGCCGCCAGCGTCTTGATCTGTGCGTCGGAATAGCCGAGGTCCGAAAGCGTACGGAATGCCACCAGGTTCATCGAATGGCAGGCCGAGCAGACTTCCTTGTAGACCTTGAGGCCGCGCTGCAGCTGCGCCTTGTCATAGGTGCCGAACGGGCCGGTGAAGCTCCAGTCCATTTCCTTCGGTTCGTTGATCGGGAAATGCGTCGGCGCCGCCGCGTTGTGCGCCTCTTCGGCCGCGGTCGCCCAGGTGCCCGTAGCCCCAAGGCCGGCGGCCACAAGGCCGATCAGCGCAAGCGAGGTGAGAATCTTTTTCATGCCAAATCCCCTTAGATTCTCTACCGCTCAGCCCTTGGTCTCAGGTGCGGCCGTGGCGCCCGCCGGATGCCCACTGCCGCCCTTGTTCTTCTCGAGCACCGCCTCGGTGATCGAGTTCGGCAGCCTGCGTGGCGTCTCGATCAGGCCGAGCACCGGCATGATGATCAGGAAGAAGGCGAAGTAGAACAGCGTCGCCATCTGCGCCATGAACACGTAGCTGCCTTCCGCCGGCTGCGAGCCCAGCCAGCCAAGCAGGATGGCATCGGCCACGAACAGCCAGAAGAACAGCTTGTACCAGGGCCGGTAGACCGCCGAGCGCACCTTGGAGGTGTCTAGCCACGGCACCAGGAACAGCATGGCGATGGCGCCGAACATGCACAGCACGCCGCCGAGCTTGGAGTTGATCGGCCCGATGTTGAAGGTAATGGCGCGCAGGATCGCGTAGAACGGCAGGAAGTACCATTCCGGAACGATGTGGGCCGGCGTCTTCAGCGGGTTGGCGACCGTGTAGTTGTCGGGGTGGCCGAGATAGTTCGGCAGGTAGAAGACGAAATAGGCGAAGAAGAACAGGAACACGATCATGCCGAACGCGTCCTTGATGGTCGCGTAAGGGGTGAAGGCGACGGTGTCGGTCTTCGACTTCACCTCGATGCCGGTCGGGTTCGACTGGCCCACCACGTGCAGCGCCCAGATGTGCAGCACGACCACGCCGGCGATCATGAACGGCAGCAGGTAATGCAGCGCGAAGAAGCGATTGAGGGTCGGATTGTCGACCGCGAAACCGCCGAGCAGAAGCTGCTGGATCCAGTCGCCGACCAGTGGAATGGCGCTGAAGAAGCCGGTGATGACGGTGGCGCCCCAGAAACTCATCTGGCCCCACGGCAGCACGTAGCCCATGAAGCCGGTCGCCATCATCAGGAGGTAGATGATGCAGCCGAGGATCCACAGCAGCTCGCGCGGCGCCTTGTAGGAGCCGTAATAGAGGCCGCGGAAGATATGGATGTAGACCGCGACGAAGAAGAACGACGCGCCGTTGGCATGCATGTAGCGCAGCAGCCAGCCGGAATTCACGTCGCGCATGATCTTTTCGACCGAATCGAAAGCGAGATTGGTGTCGGACGTGTAGTGCATGGCCAGCACGATCCCGGTCAGGATCTGCGCCACCAGCATGATCGACAGGATGCCGCCGAAGGTCCAGGCATAGTTGAGGTTGCGCGGCACCGGATAGGCGACGAAGCTGTCATAGATCAGCCGCGGCAGAGGCATGCGCGCATCGAACCAGCGCTCGATACCGGTCTTGGGCGTGTAGGTCGAGTGTCCCTCGCTCATCGAAATATCCCCTGCCTCAACCGATAAGGATCTTGGTATCGGAAATGAACTTGAATACCGGCACAGCCATGTTCTCGGGCGCCGGGCCTTTGCGGATGCGGCCGGCGGTATCGTATTGCGAACCGTGGCACGGGCAGAACCAGCCGCCGAAATCGCCTTCCTGGCCGAGCGGAATGCAGCCCAGATGCGTGCAGACCTGAACCATCACCATCCAGGCTTCCTTGCCGGGCGTGGTGCGGTTGGCGTCGGTCGCCGGCGCGTCGGCCGGCAGGTTGGCGTTGCGGGCGATCGGATCCTTGAGATCGGCGAGATTGACGGCCTCGCCGTCCTTCATCTCCTTTTCGGTGCGGTTGCGCACCACGACCGGCTTGCCGCGCCACTTGACGATCAGCGACATGCCCGGCGTCAGCGAGGAGACGTCGACCTCGACCGAGGCGAGCGCCAGCGTCGAGGCATCGGGGCGCATCTGGTCGATGAACGGCCACGCGACGGCGCCCGCGCCGACCACGGCGGCCATGCCGGTGGCGACGTAGAGAAAATCTCGACGGTTGGGATCCTGGGTGTCGGTTGCGCTCACGGGTGCCTGATCCTTTCGCCTCTTCCGTGCCGGTGGCGAGCCTTGTTCCCCGCTCATTCACGCCAACCCGACAGCGCATGGCGAACAGGCTAGCGAATTCCTCCGGCATTTGGACTTCGGTTTATGCGTGAAGCCCGTTTTTGTCCAGACGGGTGAAGGCACAAGGGCAGATTGTCGCGGGGACGAAATCCGGCACCGCGCGACAAGACGGCGAATGGCTGTGAAACACCGCCAAACAGCCGGGAAACAGTAGCGAATCCAGGGGCCAGCTTCGCCTCGACACCTGGCTTCGGGGGGTCTATCCTGCCCCCATGGCGCATGTCATAGACCGCGAGGAATGGGCTGTTCGCCCCGACCGCTGGAAGGGCGAGTTGCAATGTGCCCCCTACGGTTCCAACTCCTGCCTGATCTTCAACTACCTGCCGGAGACCGGCGGCGGACCGCGCCTGCATTCCCATCCCTACGCCGAGATCTTCGTCATCCGCCAGGGCATCGGCCTGTTCACGGTCGGCGGTGAGGAGATCGAGGCCTCCGCCGGCCAGATCGTCATCGTGCCGCCCGGCACGCCGCACAAATTCACCAATCTCGGCCCCGGCCCGCTGGAGACGACCGACATCCACGAGAACGGCACTTTCATTACCCAGTGGCTGGAGTGATCCAGGACCAGGTGATTCCTGGAAAAGCGCAATTCCTGGAAAAGTATGAAACGGTTTCCGTCCGCAAACGGGTCAAACAATCCAGCCCTGTCGGTCTTCCGATCGCCGCCTAGATCTATGGCATAGGCAGCCGGCAGGGTCAGGACATGCAAACCTCGAACATCGAAATCGAAGGGCTTAGCATAGCGATCCGCGAGGCGGGCCCGGCTGAAGCGCCTGCATTCCTGCTGCTGCACGGCTGGCCGCAAAGCTCCTATGCGTTCGAAGGGGTGATCGGCCGGCTGGCTGCCGAGTACCGTGTCGTCGCACCTGACCTGCCGTGCATCGGCGGCTCGCAAGGCATGCCTGAGGCCGGCGACAAGAGAACTCTGGCGAGGCTGATGAGAGGCGTTGCCGAGGCCTGCGGGCTGCGGCACCTCTTGGCGGCCGGTCATGATGTCGGCGGCCAGATCGTGTTCGCCCTGCTGCGCGACCATCCCGAGATCCTTTCCGGCGCGGCGATCATGGATGTCGCTGTTCCGGGTGTCGCGCCATGGGAAGAGGTCATTCGCAATCCGCGGATCTGGCACTTTGCCTTCCATGCCGTCCCGGCGCTGCCGGAAACGCTGGTGAGCGGCCACCAAAGCACCTATTTCGACTTCTTCTTCAATGTGCTTTCGAAGGATCGGACATCGATCCCGGCGCAGGCCAGGGAAATCTATGCGAGAGCCTATTCCCGGCCTGAAAGCCTCCAGGCCGGTTTCGATTGGTATCGCGCCTTCCCCGAAGATGCCAAAGCCAATGCCGCGCGGCCCGCGACGCCGACAGCGATTCCGGTGCTGTATCTCAGGGGCTCGGCCGAGTCCGGCGATGTCGGCGACTATGTCGAGGGCCTCAGGGCCGCCGGGCTTTCGAATATCGAGGGCGACATCATTGCCGACAGCGGGCACTTCATCGCCGATGAGAACCCGGAGGCGCTCGCCGCCCGCCTGGCGAGATTCCACAGAGAGATCGGTGCAGCAAGCGCCAGCCTTACATCGCGCCAAGCCTGACCAGCACGGCCTTCGGGATGTTGTATTCGCGGATGACGGCATCGTGCTTCCGAAGGCCGCACAGTTCGCGCTGGATGAAGTAGCCATGCACCGCCACCGCCGCCTCCTTGAGCAGCCGGGGACGCAACTGCTCGTCGCCATTGTTGCGCAGCCGGGCCAGCGTTTCTTCGACGCGTTGTCCGGCGCGGCCGAGTGCCGCCGCCTTCTCGGCGAGGACTTCATGGCCGAGCGCGTCGAAGGCGGCTTCGGCGGCCGAGGCGCTGGTCAGACGGGACGGCGGGCGCAGGGACATTTTCAACCTCCTTTCTCGAAGATCATCCGGTGCGTGACGAATTCTTCGCCCGCCACCGGCGCGAAGCCAAGCCGCTCATAGAAGCCGAAGGCTTCCTGCGGCGCACGGGTGTTGAGCACGGCGAAATAGTGGCGTGCCCTGTCGACAACGGTCTCGACCAGCATGCGGCCAAGGCCCGTGCGCCGATGGCGCGCGCCGACGAACAAATGCCGGACCCGGCCATGGTTCCTGCCCTCGAAATAGGGATCGATGTTCAGCCCGCACACGCCGGCGAGTTCGCCGCCGTGCCATGCTCCGAACAGTGCCTCGCCGTGTTTCAGGAACTTGTTGCGGCCGCCTGCCCAGCCGTCGCGAAGCCGCACCAGCATCCAGTAGCCTTCCCGCCGGCTCTCTTCCATCAGCGCATCGAAGGCCGGTGTCGTCGGCCGCAGCCGTTTCAGCAGATAGTCGGTCTCATGCGTCGCGCCCATGCCGCTACTCCGCCGGCCGCGTCTCTTCCAGCACGGCTTCCTCATGATAGAGGAAGCCGCCGGACTGACGCTTCCACAGCCGCGCGTAGAGCCCGTCGAGCGCCACCAGTTCGTCATGCGTGCCTTGTTCGACAATGCGGCCGCCGTCGAGCACGACGAGGCGGTCAAGCGCGGCGATCGTCGACAGCCGGTGGGCGATGGCTATGACCGTCTTGCCTTCCATCAGCCGCGTCAGGTTTTCCTGGATCGCCGCCTCGATGTCGGAATCGAGTGCCGAGGTCGCCTCGTCCAATATCAGGATCGGTGCATCCTTGAGGAAGACACGCGCGATCGCCACGCGCTGGCGCTGGCCGCCCGACAGTTTGACGCCGCGCTCGCCCACATAGGCCTCGTAGCCCTGTCGGTCGCGATTGTCGCGCAAGGTCAGGATGAAATCATGCGCCTCGGCTTTCCTGGCCGCCGCGATCACCTGCGCGTCGGTGGCGTCGGGCATGCCGAGTTTGATATTGTCGCGCAGCGAACGGTGGAAAAGCGCTGTGTCCTGACTGACGACGCCGATATTGGCGCGCAGCGAATTTTGCGTCACCTGCGAGACATCCTGGCCGTCGATGGCGATCTTTCCGCCTTCGAGTTCGTACAGCCGCAGGATAAGGTTGGCGAGCGTGGTCTTGCCGGCGCCGGACGGCCCGACCAGCCCGACCTTTTCGCCCGGCCGCACCACGAGATCGATGCCGTTGAGCACGCCGAACCCCTTGCCGTAGTGGAACTCGACATTCTTCACCTCGATGCGCCCGCCGGCCACGAACAGTTCCCGGGCGTCGGGTGCGTCGACCAGACCGAGCGGCTGCGAGATCAGCGCCTTGGAATTCTCCAGCACACCGAGATTGCGCAGGATGCTGTTGAGCTGCATCATCAGCCGGCCAAGCAGCATGTTGAGCCGCAGCACCAGCGACAGCGTGAAGGCGACCGCGCCGACGGTAATCGAGCCCTCGACCCAGAGATAGACGGCAAAGCAGCCGATCGCCGTGATCATGATGCCCGACAGCGTCGTCAGCGCCATGCGCACGCCGGTCAGCCGGCGCGTGAACGGGCGCAACGCGTCGAGATAGATGTCGAAGCCGCTCCTGATGTAGCGGTCGTCGCCATCGGCGGAGAACAGTTTCAACGTCTGCACGTTGGAGTAGGAATCGACGATGCGGCCGGTGATCATCGACCCCGCCTCGGCGGTCGCCTCGGCATGTTTGCGGATTGCCGGCAGATAGAGCCTGGCCAGCCAGGCGAAGGCGGCGATCCAGATCAGCACCAGCACTGCGAGCCTGATATCGAGCCCCGCGACCAGCGCCAGCGTCGTCACCGTATAGACGATCATGAACCAGACGACCTCGATGAAGCTTTCCATCAGGTCGCCGGTCGCTTGCCCAGCCTGCCAGACTTTTGTCGCGATGCGGCCGGCGAAATCGTTCTGGAAGAAGGAGTAGGACTGGCGCGACACGTGCCGGTGCGCCTGCCAGCGCACCAGATTGTAGAAGCCGGGCGTGATCGTCTGCTCGTCGACCAGGGCCGACAGGCCGACGACGATGGTGCGGACGACCAGCACCACGACGATCATGAACACAAGTTCCGGCCCGGCGGCCGTCCACAGCGCATGCCAGCTGCGTTCGCCGGGAAGCTGGTCAAGGATGTCGACCAGCCGCCCGACAAAGTAGAACAGCCCGGCCTCGACCAGCGGCGCGATGCCGCCGATGACCAGCATGGCGAAGAAGGCGAACTTGGCCTGGCCGACATAGTGCCAGAGAAAGCCGGCGACGCCGGACGGCGGCCGAAGATTCGTGGGCTCCCTGAACGGATAGACCCAGTTCTCGAACCAGCGATAGACGGCTGTCATCATGCGGCGGCGGCCATCATTCAGCGGCTTGTCCCTTTGCGCCAACGTCATTGGCAACAATGTCGTTTGCAACATTGATCGGGCCTTCATCGAGCAGGAAACCGCCCGACTGGCGCTGCCAGAGCTGCGCGTAGAGCCCGCCCTTGGCCACCAGTTCCTCGTGCGAACCTTCCTCGATGACGCGGCCCTGGTCCATCACCACAAGCCTGTCCATCGCCGCGATGGTCGACAGCCGGTGGGCGATGGCGATGACGGTCTTGCCTTGCATGAGCTTGTAGAGGTTCTCCTGGATGGCCGCTTCCGCCTCGGAATCCAGCGCCGACGTCGCCTCGTCAAGGATAAGTATGGGCGCGTCCTTCAACATAACGCGAGCGATGGCGATGCGTTGCCGCTGGCCGCCGGACAGTTTGACGCCGCGGTCGCCGACATAGGCGTCGAGTCCCTTGCGGCCGCTATGGTCCGAAAGCCCGGCGATGAAGTCCAGCGCCTCGGCGCGCCGCGCAGCCTCGACAAGCATGTCGTCGCTGGCGTCGGGCCGGCCATAGAGGATGTTTTCGCGCACCGAACGATGCAGCAACGAGGTGTCCTGCGTGACCATGCCGATCTGGGCGCGCAGCGAATCCTGTTTCACCGCCGCGATCTCCTGGTCGTCGATCAGGATACGGCCGGCTTCGAGGTCGTAGAACCGCAGCAGAAGATTGACCAGCGTCGACTTGCCGGCGCCGGAGCGGCCGACAATGCCGACCTTCTCGCCCGGCTTCACCGCCAGCGACAGGTTCTCGATGACGCCCTTCTGCTTGCCATAGTGGAAGCGGATGTCCTCGAAGCGTATCTCGCCTTTGGAGACCGTGATCTCCTTCGCACCGGGCCTGTCCTCGACAAGGCGCGGCAGCGAAATCGAGGCGATGCCGTCCTGCACCGTGCCGATATTCTCGAACAGGCCCGACATTTCCCACATGATCCACTGCGACATGCCCCACATCCGCAGAACCAGGCCGATGACCACGGCGACCGCGCCGATCGTCACCGCCTGGCCCAGCCACAGCCACAACGAGATGGCGGTAACCGAGAACAGGAGAAGCGCATTCAGGATGTAGAGCGAGCCGAACAGCACCGTCACCAGCCGCATCGACCGGTAGACCGTGTCGAGGAAGCCCATCATGCCCTCCTTGGCGAAGGAGGCCTCGCGGCGGGCATGGCTGAACAGTTTGACCGTCTGGATGTTGGAGTAGCTGTCGACAACGCGGCCGGTCATGACCGAGCGCGCATTGGCCTGTTCCTCGCCGACCTTGCCCAGCCGAGGAATGAAATAGCGCAGCAGAAGGATGTAGCCGACCATCCACACGCCGAGCGGTGCGGCCAGCCGCCAGTCGGCCGAGCCGACGATGAGCAGCATGCCGAGGAAATAGACGATGACGTAGTTCAGGACGTCGATCACCTTGATCACGCATTCGCGCACGGCGAGCGCCGTCTGCATCAGCTTGGTGGCGATGCGGCCGGCGAATTCGTCCTGGTAGAAGCTCATCGACTGCTTGAGCAGATAGCGATGCACCTGCCAGCGGATACGCATGGGATAGTTGCCCATCAGCGTCTGCTGGTTGAGCAGCGAATGCAGCCATACCGTGCCAGGCAGCGCGAACAGCACGATGAAGGCCATGCTGGCGAGCTTCCAGCCCTCCGTCTGCAGGAAGGTTTCGCGGTTCTGCGCCGAAAGCCAGTCGACGATGCGGCCGAGGAAGCCGAACATCCACACTTCCGCGATGGCGATTGCCGCCACCAGCACCGCATCGACCAGGATATAGGGCCATGCGCCGCGCGTGTAATGCAGGCAGAAGGCAACCAGCGTCTTGGGCGGCTCGACCGGCTCCGCGCCCGGGAACGGATCGAGCCTTTTTTCAAACCAGCTAAACAACAACATAGGTCATGCTCATGAAATCTGTTTCCGCTCACGCGGCGCGTGAACGTGCGAAGTCCTCGGACCGCATGGCGCCGAGGGCCGACGGTCCGGAATCATCCGGACCGTCGGCCCTGCTTCGCGCTATATAGGGGTTCGCGGGCTTTTCGCCGACAGGCTCTTTTGTTGATCCTGACGGTGCGGTGTCGACAAGGCGGATCTTCGCGCCCGGCCGGATCGCCCGGATGAGACGGCGCACCAACGAGGGCCGGCTCGGGTCGGGAACCGCGCGCGAGAAATCGACATCCGGCAGCATGCCGCGATGCGGACGCCGGCGAACCTCGGCGTGGACCGCCGACGAATAGGTTTCGCCGATCAGCAGCGCCCAGGTCGGCAGCCGGTGGATATGCAGGCTCCTCGAGCCCGGTATTCTGTAGGGATCGAACATCGGTCCGTCCTCCGTGCGAAAATAGAGAAAAAAAGGGTGTTCGACGTCCTGCCGCGGGATCGGCAGCTGATCAGTCGAGACGCGTTGGGGCGGGGCCATCGGCCCCTTCGGCAGCTTGAAAAACATCGCAGGATTCCTTCGAAGACCAGGGAATGGTTTCGGCGGAAATCGGTGCGGAAGCGTCTAAGAGATCAGGAGAACCGTCGTACCGAAACCGCCAGCGGGCATGTAGGCCCACGGAGAGGGTGCTGGATGTGCATGGCCATCATGAATTACCCCTCCTTCGGTTCGGGTTGACAATGTACGCTGTATACCCGACTTCGCAGAAAATGGCCACCCGCAGGTCCAGCAATTTCCAAAACCGCGAAGCCGCTGTGGCCGATTTGCCACTTAATAGAAGGATGCGGAAATGAACGACCGTCTCCGCATCGCCCTCTACCAGCCTGACATCGCCGGCAACACCGGCACAATCCTGCGCTTCGCCGCCTGCCTCGGGATCGGCGTCGACATCATCGAACCGGCCGGCTTTCCGCTCTCCGATAAAGCGCTCAGGCGCGCCGGCATGGATTACCTCGAAATGGCTGCCCTGACCCGGCATGTCGACTGGCACGCCTTCGAGGAGTGGCGCAAGGCCCGCGCGCGCCGGCTGGTGCTGCTGTCGACCAAGGCCGCGACCCCATACACCAGCTTCAACTTCGCCACTGGCGATATCCTTTTGTTCGGCCGTGAATCCGCAGGCGTGCCGGATCCGGTCCATCAGGCGGCGGACGCGCGGCTGACGATCCCGATGCAGGCCGGCGCGCGCAGCATCAATGTGGCGCTCTCCGCCGCCATGGTGGCCGGCGAAGCCACGCGACAACTGGGCCAGAATGCCATCCGCTGAAGCGGCGGCCACGGTCCCGCCGGCGCCCGCGACACGGCCCTCGCCCGTCATTCTCACCCAGGCGCACATCGCCATCTCCTGTCGTTTGCATGTCGATGGCTTCTTCGCTACAAGCTCAACTTAACTTGAGGTCAAGCGGAAAAGTGCGAGATGGCGCCAGCAGCGGAATTAACGGTTGGCCAAGTGGCCGCGCGCAGCGGTGTCGCGGTGTCGGCGCTGCATTTCTACGAAGCTCGCGGCCTGATCCGCAGCCACCGCACGGCAGGCAACCAGCGCCGCTACGGCCGCGACGTACTAAGGCGCGTGGCCATCATCAAGATCGCGCAGGAGGTCGGCATTTCGCTGGCCGAGATAGCGACGGCGCTTCAATCCCTGCCCGAGGGCCGCACCCCGACGCGCGACGACTGGAGCCTGCTGTCGACCGCCTGGCGCGACGGGCTCGACCGCAAGATCGGTCAATTGAAGAAATTGCGCGACGGGCTGACCGACTGCATCGGCTGCGGCTGCATGTCGATCGACAAATGTCCGCTCCGCAACAAGGATGACCGGCTGGCCAGGGAAGGAACAGGGGCGAGAAGGCTGGTTCTTCCTTCTCTCGGTTCACGGAGAGAAGGTGCCTGAGCGTAGTGAAGGCGGATACAAGGGGCGACGCCTGTATTGGGTTGTCCCCGTAAACAGGGCGAGGAATTCTAATCCGCCGCCGGCAGGCGCCTTATGGTGAATTCGATCAAATCGCCCGGCCGTTCGAACCAGCTTTCGATCTCGGTCCAGTAAGCCTGCTTGGGGAAGCGCTCGAACCATTCCTTTGCCTTGAGGCGAGCGTCCGAACGCGGCAGGACGAAGGTTTCGCGCAAAAATCCGTCGCGCGGCATGCGCGCGCGTTCAGCCCGGCTTTGATCGAGCCTTTTCTTCAGGCCATCCAACGGCGGTCTTGCCGGGGTGCGCACGAAGGTCTCCTTGCTCCGATCAGATCAGACTTGACCCTTTCCCCTAAGAGATTAGGGATCGCGCCGGCAAAAGACGAGTCATTTGTAGGGGCCGGCCGCCCCGAAACCGGAGACAGCACTTGGAACGACCTGAAATACCGGTTGGCCTGCCCGCCGACATCGAAGAAAAGAAGATGAAGGCACGGCTGTGGTTCGAGGCGCTGCGAGAACGCATCTGCGGCGCCTTCGAGCAGATCGAGCAGGATCTCCAGGGCCCGCTCGCTTCATGGTCGCCGGGCCGGTTCGAAAGGACGCCGTGGGAGCGTGACTCCGGCAAGGGCGGTGGCGGAACCATGTCGATGATGCACGGCCGAGTCTTCGAGAAGGTTGGCGTCCACACCTCGACGGTTTACGGCGAATTCTCGCCCGAATTCAGGAAGCAGATGCCCGGCGCCGAGGAGGACCCGCGCTTCTGGGCATCCGGCATTTCGCTGATCGCGCACCCTTGGAACCCCAACGTTCCGGCCGTGCACATGAATACGCGCATGGTCGTCACCTCGCGCCACTGGTTCGGCGGCGGCGCCGACCTCACCCCGGTGCTCGACCGACGCCGCACACAGGACGACCCTGACACAATGGCCTTCCACCGCGCCATGCAGTTCGCCTGCGAGAAGAACGCCGGCATCGCCGACCATGCGAAATTCAAGGCCTGGTGCGACGAGTATTTCTTCCTTCCGCATCGCAACGAGCCGCGCGGCACCGGCGGCATCTTTTTCGACTGGCTGCATTCGGGCGAGGACAAAGGCGGCTGGAATGCCGATTTCAACTTCGTCCAGGATGTCGGGCGCGCTTTTCTCGTGGTCTACGGCCATCTGGTGCGGGGTAATTTTAACGAGAACTGGACCGATGGCGACCGCGACGAACAGCTCATCCGTCGCGGCCGTTACGTCGAGTTCAACCTGCTTCACGATCGCGGCACCATCTTCGGCCTGAAAACCGGCGGAAACGTCGCCTCGATCCTCTCCAGCCTGCCGCCGGAGGCTCGCTGGCCGTAAAAAGATGGTGAGCGCGCCGTGAGCCGCATTGATGTCCCATTCGCTGCGAAATGGGCACCGAATGTGGCGCGGGAGCCGTCGCAAAGTTTCTTTTTCGTCTAATAGGCATCGGAAAAGACTAGGCTATTTGTCGGGACGGGTCGGGAAGCGCCGGCGGTTCGCCTGCGCAATTCCAGGAGTGCAGAGCGGTTCTCCGTTCGGAATTGCGTCAGAACGAAGCGGATCGCGACTCGACGCAACCGGACGGCCCAGGACGATGCGGGACACCTCTGCCAAAAGGGTGCCCGCGCTTTCCAGGAGTACTTCGCAATGCGCAAGATCATTGTTTCGGCCGCAGCGGCTGCCATTCTTGCTTCCGGTTCGGTGGCATTCGCCGCCGTCAAGCACACCACCGGCACGATCAAGACCTTTGATACGGCGTCCAAAAGCCTGGTTCTCGACAATGGATCGTCTTTTACGCTTCCCCGGACCTTCAAGGATCCTGGCCTGAAGGTCGGCGAGAAGGTCAGAGTTTCATGGGACATGAGCGGCAAGGATAAGGTTGCCGAGGCAGTCAAGATCATGAAGTGATGACCTGCCCATAGGGCTGGCGTAAGAGGGCGGAGCAGCGCTGCTCCGCCTTTTTGTCGTTGACGGCAATCAATGCCACCCCATCTGTGTTATGGTTTCACCCGCTCGTGGTCCAACCAGTCTCAAGGTCGGACAACGCGCCAAGAAGATGCGGAGTCCCTGCCGCCTTTTGCAGGACGGTCGACCGGACTCCATGGAGGAAAAGGAGAAATCCCATGAAGGAATTCCACTGCGGCTCGCTCGTTCCAGGTTGTGAATGGCACACGCGCGCCGAGGAGGAAGCCGAGGTCATGCGCCGTGCCGTCGAACATATGCGCGAGACGCATGGCGAGACGATCATCCGCGAAACGATGATCGAAGCGATCCGCTCGCGCATCGAGAAGGTCCGCGACGCGGCCTGATTTGGAGCAAGTTCCGGAAATCGCGGCGATTTCCGCCCGGATTGCGTTGACTGATGCTTTATCCGGCCTTCAGGGCCTGCGCGGCGCGCTTGAGCAGCGCGTCGCGATCGGGCCCAAACCCGGCATCGACCCATTCCGCTTCGAGATTCCTGAGGATCGCGCCGAGTTTTGGCCCGGGCATCCCCCCGATCGCCGTCAGATCGGCGCCCTTGAGCGGAAACACGGGCCTTTCCCATCTCAATGCGAAGGCGAGAAGTCGGGAAAAGCCGCCTGCCTCGATGAGCGCATCGGTCTGGTCCACCGCGCGCACCCGTGCCGCTGCGAGTGACAGGCGAAGCCGGTCGACGACCCCCTGCCGGTCGCCGCGGTAGAGCGTCTTGGCCAGTTCGCCTTCGGTCGTTTTCGGCGCGATCCCCGGCGTAAGCGCCCAGTCGCGCAAACGGTTTGCTTCCGCCGTCGACAGTCTCAGCCGCTCGACCAGCGTCTTCATGCGCGCCGCATCCGGCGGCACGATCGCCTCCAGCCTGAGCAGCGGGTCCGCGGTCCAGCCCAGATCCTTCTCGGCTCTGGCCAGGCCGTGGATCGCGTCGATGCCCCATTTCTCGCTTTCCGGCAGCACGCTGGTCAAAACGCTCGCCTGCCGCATCCACAACAGCGCGCGGGACGGATCGGCCGCCGACAACAGTTTCTTGAGTTCGGACCAGACGCGCTCGGCCGAGAGCTGCACGAGCCCTCCCTTCAGCCGGGCGCAAGCCTTCAGCCCCTCGGCGTCCGGCCGGCCTTCGCCATACCAGGCGAAGAAGCGGAAAAAGCGCAGGATACGCAGATAGTCCTCGCGGATACGCGCTTCCGGATCGCCGATGAAGCGCAGCCGGCGCCCCTCTATGTCGGCGACGCCGCCGACCAGATCGACGACCGTGCCGTCGGCTTCCGCGTAGAGCGCATTGATGGTGAAGTCGCGCCGTTCGGCATCAAGCTTCCAGTCTCGCCCGAACGACACCTTGGCGCGGCGGCCGTCGGTCTCGATATCCGCGCGCAGCGTGGTGATTTCATAAGGCTTGCCGCCGGCAATCACGGTGATCGTGCCGTGCTCGATGCCGGTCGGAACCGTCTTGAACCTCGCCGCCTCGGCGCGGCGGATTGTCTCCTGCGGTAGGCAGGTGGTGGCGATGTCGATGTCGGCGACGGGCTGGCCGATCAGCGTGTTACGCACCGCGCCGCCGGCGACCCGCGCTGCCTCGCCGCCGCTCGCCAGAATGGCAAGCAGGCGCTGCAGATGCTTGTCGCCGAGCCAGTCGGCCCTGTCAGCGATCGAGACCTTCACCCATAGAGCCTTTCATAGAGCGTGCGGATGATGCCGGCGGTGACGCCCCAGATGCGCCGGTCGCCATAGGGCATATCGTAGAAGAACCATTCGAGATCGTTCCAAATGCGGCTGTCCCTGATGTGGTTGGCCGGATCCATGAGGAAGCGCAGCGGCACTTCGAAGGCCAAGTCGACCTCCTCGGCATTGAGTGTCAACTGGAAAGGCGGCCGCACGATGCCCAGCACCGGCGCGATCCTGTAACCGCTGCCCGCGACATAATCGGGCATGCGGCCGATGACCTCGATATGGTCCCGGCCAAGGCCGATTTCCTCGAAAGCCTCGCGCAGCGCCGCCGCTTCCGGACTGGCGTCGGTCGGATCGATCGTCCCGCCGGGAAAGGCCACCTGCCCGGAATGGTTGCGCAGCGTCTCGGCCCGCTTGGTCAAAAGAACCGTGGCATCGTCCTGGTGATCGACGATCGGGATCAGCACCGCCGCTTCGCGCAGCGGTTTCGCCCGGTGGAGGCGCGGATGGCCTGGATTGAAGCGATGATCGCCATAGTCGTCGCCGGCATGCGCCTGCGGCTGCGCGGCAAAGCGCGCGCGCAAATCGGCAATGGAAAAGGGCGTCGGCGTCACCTGGTCCATCATGAACTGTCCGTCACGCGCTCAGCTGCCTCAGCCTGTCGGCCGGCATGATCGGATAGGCCTGGCCTTTCGAACGAACGGCAAACATCAACCTGCCGCCGATCTCGATCTCCTCGCCATGCTCGACCAGTTCGTACATCACCGGCCGCGCCACCAGCGCCTCCAGCCGCCCGCGCACCAGCACATAAGGCTTCAGCCCGCCGGTCTCGTGCTCGTCGACGAAGCGCAGCGGCCGCTCCGGTCCGGCCTCGACGACGTCGCCGACATTGGTGCGGAACGTGATGATCTGGCCCTCGCCGCTGCCCGAGACATCCATCTCGACGGCGATGAAGGGTGCGTCGGCGACGCGGATGCCGACCTTTTCCACCGGCGTCACCAGATAGGTCCTGCCGTCCGCGTCCTTGCGCAGCACCGAGGAAAAAAGCTGTACCAGCGGCATGCGGCCGATCGGCGTGCCGAGATAGAACCAGGTGCCGTCAGCCTTGATTTCCATATCCAAATCGCCGCAGAAGTCGGGATTCCAGCGCTCCACCGGGGCCGGCCCCTTGCCGGCGCGGGCCGCACGCGAGATCAGCGCCTCGAGGCCGCGCGCCTCGGTCGCGGCCGCCAGGCTTTGCTGTCTTTGTTCGGAGCCCTCTGCCATCGTCACGAAATAGTCACTGTTGTTGCGCTTGTCAGCCTAACTCTGTGATTTAAATTTGAAGGCAGGCGCCAGACGGAGCCGAATCGCGGCATTCTGCGTCAAGCTGGTATTTCCAACCACAAGGATCGATGCTGCATGAGCGTGATGGTCAAGGAAAGCCCGATCAGCGAAAAAGACATGATCGCCGAGGCCGAGAAGGCGCTGGCCGACATTTCTAGGGTCCGCGACGGGGTCGGTCGCATCATCTTCGGCCAGGAAAGTGTCGTCGAACGCGCTCTGGTGGCGCTTCTGGCCGGCGGCCACGCGCTGCTGGTCGGCGTGCCGGGCCTCGCCAAGACCAAGCTGGTCGAGACGCTGGGCATCGTGCTCGGCCTCGATTCGCGCCGCATCCAATTCACCCCCGACCTGATGCCCTCGGACATTCTCGGCTCCGAGGTGATGGAGCAGGACGAATTCGGCAAGCGCTCCTTCCGCTTCATTTCCGGGCCGATCTTCGCGCAGTTGCTGATGGCCGACGAGATCAACCGCGCCTCGCCGCGCACCCAGTCGGCGCTGCTGCAGGCCATGCAGGAGTATCACGTCACCATTGCCGGTGCCCGCCACGACCTGCCCTCGCCTTTCCATGTGCTCGCGACGCAAAACCCGCTGGAACAGGAAGGCACCTATCCGCTGCCCGAGGCACAGCTCGACCGTTTCCTGATGCAGGTCGACATCCTCTATCCCGAACTCGAGGCCGAGCGCCGCATCCTTTTGGAAACCACTGGGGTCGAGGACGCGAAGGCACAGAATGTGCTGCAGCCGGCGCGGCTGAGGGATATCCAGACGCTGATCCGCCGCATGCCGGTGCCTGAAAGCGTGGTCGAGGCAATCCTGGCCCTGGTGCGCTCGGCGCGCCCCGGCCAGGGCAACGCCGAAACCGACAGGCATGTCGCCTGGGGCCCGGGTCCCCGCGCCAGCCAGGCACTGATGCTGTGCACGAGGGCGCGCGCGCTCTATGATGGGCGGCTGGCGCCGTCGGTCGACGATGTGCGGGCTCTGGCCGAGCCGGTGCTCCAGCACCGCATGGCGCTGACCTTCGCCGCCCGCGCCGAAGGCACCAGCGTGCGCGATGTGGTGGCCAAGCTCGTGAAAGGGATTTGATGGCGCGCATCGGCGAGCTCCAGGCTCCGGCAGCGACGCGCGACGCGCTCGCCCGCGGCCGGTTGCGGGCTTCGCTCGTGCCCGACTTGCTGGTCGAGGCGCGCCGCATCGTCAACACCGTGATCGCCGGCTGGCATGGCCGCCGCAAGCGCGGCATCGGCGAGAATTTCTGGCAGTTCCGGCCCTATGTCGAAGGCGATTCCTCGCGCATCGACTGGCGCCGCTCGGCCCGCGACGACCACACCTATGTGCGCGACCGCGAATGGGAAGCGGCCCATACGGTGTGGCTGTGGGCCGACCCCTCGCCGTCCATGCTCTACAAATCGACCGGTGCCGCCGTTTCCAAGCAATCGCGCGGCCTGGTGCTGGCGCTGGCCATGGCCGAGCTGCTGTCCCGTAGCGGTGAGCGCATCGCCTGGCCCGGCCTTACCGATCCGTTCACCGCCCGCAACGGCGCCGAGCGCATCGCCGCCCAGCTCATGCATGCCGGCGACTTGCCGGCCAAGCCCGATCTCTCCGGCATCCGCCGCTTCTGCGACATCGTCATCGCCAGTGATTTCCTCGACCCGGTCGAGGAAACCATGGCCTGGCTCGACGTGCTCGCCCGCCATGGCGTGCGCGCGCATCTGATCGAGGTCGCCGACCCGGCCGAGGAGACATTCCCCTATGCCGGCCGCACCGAATTCACCGACCCGGAGAGCGGCGAGAAGCTGACCGCCGGCCGCGCCGAGATGCTGGCCGATGAGTATCGCCTGCTCTATGGCGCCCGACGCCAGGAACTGGCCAGCTGGTGCAAGCGGCTCGGCTGGAGCTTCACCGTCAACCACACCGATCGGCTGGCTTCCGACGCCCTGGTACGCCTGCACATGGCGATGACCGATGGCGGTCAGCCCGGGCTGACCGCTGTTGGCCGCGCCGGCATGATCGCTGGTGGCGATCAGCCCAGGCCGATCGCTGGCGATCGCGGCGGCATGATCGCTAGTGGCGATCAGCCAGGAAAGGCCGTCGCATGAGCTGGCTGCCGCTTTCCTTTGGCGCGCCCATGCTGCTGTGGGGTCTTTTGGCGCTGCCGGTGATCTGGTGGCTGCTCAGGCTGACCCCGCCCAGGCCGCAGACCGAGGTGTTTCCGCCGCTGAAGATCCTGGCGCGCGTGCTGAAGCGCGAGGAAACCCCGCAGCAGAGCCCCTGGTGGCTGACGCTGCTCAGGCTGCTGATGGCGGCGCTCATGGTCGCCGCCCTTGCCGAACCGGTCTTCAATCCGCGCGAGAAACTGCCGGCCGAGGGCGCGGCCCTGGCGCTGGTCGTCGACAATGGCTGGGCAAGCGCCGCCGACTGGAACAAGCGCATCGCAACCGCCGAGCGGCTGATCGCCGACGCCGGTTCGAACGGCGTGCCGATCATCATCGCCTTCACCGCCGAAAAACCCAATGCCGAGATCGGCCCCTTCGATGCGGCCGCGGCGCTCGACCGCCTGCGCGCGGCAAAGCCCCGGCCGATCCCGACCGACCGACCGGCGGTCTACGCGCGCGTCGCAGCCGCCCTGGAGCGCCTGCCGGGCGCCAGCGTCGCCGTGCTGGCCGACGGCCTGGCGGCGAAGGGCGACGAGGCCGCCTTCAACACGCTTCTGTCCAAAAACGCTGCCCGGGTCGTGTGGGCCGTCGCCGACCGGATGCCGCTGACCGGCCTGACGGGCGCCGAGAACGAGGTCGACGGTTTTGCCCTCACCGCCATCCGGCCGCCCGGCGATGCGGCCCCGGCGCAAGTCACCGCCGGCGCCTTCGACGACAAGGGCCGCCGCATCGCCGATGCGACGCTGACTTTCGCACCCGGCCAATCCACCGCCACCGGCACCATGGCGGTGCCGTTCGAGCTGCGCAATGATTTCGCTTCGATCGCGCTCGATGGCGAGCGTCAGGCGGGCGCGGTGCGCGTGCTGGACGAAAGCTCCAAGCGCCGCCGCGTCGGACTCCTGTCGCAGGCCGAGGCCGACCAGGCGCAGCCGCTGCTGTCGCCGCTCTACTACATCAGGCGCGCGCTGCAGCCCTTCGCCGACCTGGTCGAACCTTCCAGCGCCGACCTGGCCGACGCCATTCCGCAGATCCTCGACCAGAAGCCGGCGATGATCGTCATGGCCGATATCGGCACCATTCCCGCACAGATCAGGCCAAGGCTAGTCGACTGGGTTGAAAAGGGCGGCACGCTGGTGCGTTTCGCCGGGTCGCGGCTGGCCGCCGCCGGCAATGACGACGACCTTCTGCCGGTGCGTCTGCGCACCGGCGAACGCTCGCTCGGCGGCGCACTGTCATGGACCACGCCGCAGCCGGTCACCGAATTCCCCAAGGCTGGCCCCTTCGCCGATCTGGCGCCGCCGACCGAGGTGACCGTTTCCAGGCAGGTGCTGGCCGAACCGACGCCCGATATCGTCGAGCGCACCTGGGCAGCGCTTGCCGACGGTACGCCGCTGGTCACCGGGCTGAAGAAGGGCAAGGGCACGCTCGTGCTGTTCCACGTCACGCCCGAAGCGACCTGGTCGAACCTGCCGATCTCCGGCAGCTTCGTCGAGATGCTGCGCCGCATCGTGCAGCTGTCGCGCAACCAGGGGGCCGCCATCGCCAATGCCGAAGCCGCCGCCACCTCGCTGGCGCCCTACCGCATGATAGCGGCCGACGGAATGCTGGTGCCGCCGACGCCGGATGCGCGCCCGCTGGTGCCGGGCGCCGGCGCTCTGCCGGTGACCTTCGAGAACCCGCCCGGCCTCTATGGCTCGGAGGCCGGCGTTTTCGCCCACAATCTGCTCGATGCGACAAGCACGCTTGCGCCGCTGGCGCGCCCGCAAATCACTGTCCCGGTCACCACAATTCAGTATGCCTTTGACGAATCGCGTAATTTGAAGGGCGCGCTGGTGGCCGCTGCGCTGGCGCTGATGGTGCTCGATACGCTGGCGGTGTTCTGGATGGGCGGCCTGTTGACGCGCAGGCCGCGCCGCGCTGCGGCCGTAACCACCATGGCGGCCATTCTGATCGGGCTCGGCGCGCTGTTCGGCCATGTCGGCCCCGCGCGCGCCGACGATGCCAAGCCTGGCGACACCGCCGCGATAGAGGACATCTCCAAGACCCGGATCGCCTATGTGCTGACCGGCGTGCCCGGCGACGATTCGATCAGTCGCGCCGGGCTCGAGGGCCTGACCCGCTTCCTCATCGAGAAGACCGCGCTCGAGCCGGGCGCGCCGGCCGGCGTCGACATCTCCAAGGACGAGCTTTCGTTCTTTCCCCTCATCTATTGGCCGATCGATCCGGCCGCAGCCATGCCCAGCCAGGCCGCGATTGCCCGTATCGATGCCTATATGCAGCAGGGCGGCACCGTGCTGTTCGACACGCGCGACCAGTTCGCCAACGGCATCGGCGCCGACTCGACCAGCCCCGCCACCGAGCGGCTGCGCGACATCCTCGGCAACCTCAACGTGCCGCCGCTGGAGCCGGTGCCGTCGGATCATGTTCTGACCAAATCCTTCTTCATCCTGCCCGAATTCCCTGGCCGCTTCGCCGGCAGCCCGCTCTGGGTCGAGGCATCGCTCGACGCCAGCAATGCCGAAAACCGGCCGGTGCGTACCGGTGACGGCGTCTCGCCGATCATGATCACCGCCAATGATTTTGCTGGCGCCTGGGCCGTCGACGAGAATGGCGACCCGCTGCTGCCGACCGTGCCCAACGATCCGATGCAGCGCATCTATGCGCTGCGCGCCGGGGTCAACATCATGATGTACATGCTGACCGGCAACTACAAATCCGACCAGGTGCACGTGCCCATATTGCTTGAACGGTTGGGCCAGTAAGATGACGCTCCTTCTTGCGCCCGCCCCGCGGATCGGCCCTCCCTGCAAGGGGGAGGGTAAGACGTGAACTGGTCGATCTCCTTCGAACCGCTGATCTCCTGGCCGCTGCTGGCCCTGGTGCTGGTGCCGCTGGCCCTGCTCGCGGCCGTCGGCCTGTGGTTTCGCCAGCGCGGCGCGGTCCTGCGCCTCGTCGCATTGCTGGCGCTCGCCGCCGCTCTCTTCAATCCGGTGTTCCTCAACGAGGAGCGCGAGCCGCAGCAAAGCGTGGTTGCCCTGATCGTCGACCGCAGCCAGAGCCAGGACATCGGTGAACGGACCAAACAGACCGACGAGGCGCTGGCCGGGCTTGAGCAGCGCCTCGGCCGCTTCAAGCAGTTCGACGTCCGCGTCGTCGAGGCCGGCAAGTCGGAAGCCGCCGAGGAACGCACGGAAACGCGGCTGTTCGGCGCGCTCGAAAACGCCTTCCGCGACGTGCCGCCCTCGCGCATCGGCGGCGCCGTCATGATCACCGATGGCGAAGTGCATGACGCACCCGCCGGCGCGCCTGATTTCAATGCCCCGCTGCACGCCTTGATCACCGGCAACGACCACGAGAAGGATCGCCGCATACGTTTCGAGAACGCGCCCCGCTTCGCCCTCGTCGGCAAGCCGCTCGATATGACCTATCGCGTCATTTCAACCAGCAACGAGACCGGGCCGGTCGATGTGCGCGTTTCGGTCAATGGCGAGCAGGTCGCGGTCGAGCATGCCACCGTCGGCCAGGCCATGCCGCTGCACGTGACCATTCCCAGCGCCGGGCGCAACATCATCGAACTCGCCATCGATCGCGAGCCGGGCGAGCTCACCGACACCAACAACCGCGCCATCGCGCTGGTCGACGGCATTCGCGAGAACCTGCGCGTGCTGCTCGTCTCCGGCGAGCCGCATGCGGGCGAGCGCACCTGGCGCAATCTGTTGAAATCCGACGCCTCGGTCGATCTCGTCCATTTTACCATCCTGCGGCCACCGGAGAAGCAGGACGGCACGCCGATCAATGAATTGTCGCTGATCGCCTTCCCGACGCGGGAACTGTTCGTCGAGAAGATCAAGGATTTCGACCTGATCATCTTCGACCGCTACCAGCACCGCGACGTGCTGCCGATCCTCTATTACGACTACATCTCCGAATATGTCGAAAAGGGCGGCGCGCTGCTGATTGCGGCCGGACCCGAATATGCCGGTGAAAGCTCGATCGCGCGTACGCCGCTGATGTCGGCGCTGCCGGCGATGCCGACCGGCGAGGTCGTCGACAAGGCGTTCTATCCTCGCCTCACCGACATCGGCCAGCGCCATCCGGTGACGCGCGGTCTCGACGGCTCTGCCAGCGAGCCGCCGCACTGGAGCCGCTGGTTCCGCACCATCGGTGTGCAGAATCCCGAAGGCGAGGTGGTGATGAAGGGAGCCGACAACCGGCCGCTGCTCCTGCTCGACCGCAAGGGAGAAGGTCGCGTCGGCATGCTTCTGTCCGACCAGGGCTGGCTGTGGGCGCGCGGCTTCGAAGGCGGCGGCCCGCATGTCCAGCTCTACCGCCGAATCGCCCACTGGCTGATGAAGGAGCCAGAACTCGAGGAGGAACGGCTGACCGCCGACGGGCGCGGCATGGTGCTGGAAATTCGCCGCCAGACCATGGCCGACGACCCCGGCCCGGCCCAGATCATCACGCCCTCCGGCAAGACCATCACCGTCAAGCTCGAGAAATCCGAACCCGGTGTCTTCCTGGGCAGCGCCCAGACCTCCGAGATCGGCCTTTACCAGGTCGGCAATGGCGACCTTACCGCGCTCGCCCATGTCGGGCCGGTCAACGCACCCGAATTCGCCGACGTCGTTTCCACGCAGGACCGGCTGAAGGCTCCCGCCGAAGCCACCGGCGGCAGCGTTCGCAGGCTTGCGGGATCGACCCTTGGAGGCGGCGACGTGACCTTGCCCTCGATCGTCCCCATACGGTCCTCGGGCGAAGCGTCCGGCGCCGACTGGATCGGCCTGCGCACCACCGACGACAGCGTACTCAAGGCGGTCTCGCGCGTGCCGCTGTTCAGCGGCTTCCTCGGCCTCGGCCTGCTGCTGCTGGCGATGGGTTCGATGTGGTACCGCGAGGGACGATAGGAGCATTTTCCCTCCTCCCCTTGTGGGAGAAGGTAAGAAACCTGCTCTACTCCTCCGGCTCCGTCGTGAACATTAGCGGATAGCCCTTGGCCTTGCCGGCGTCGGTGGCCCGTGTCGCCTTTGTCTCGGCGACGTCCTTGGTGAAGACGGCGACGACGCAGACGCCGCGCCGATGCGCCGTGATCATCACCCGATGCGCCTGGTCTTCGCTGAGCTTGAACTCGCCCTTCAGCACCGTCACCACGAATTCACGCGGCGTGAAATCGTCATTGAGCAGGATGACCTTGTAGAGCTTCGGCCGCTCAGTCTTGGGTAGGGTCTGCGTACGGGGTTTTGTCGTGATTTCAGGCATGGGAACCGGCAATTGCGCGAGCCTCGGCTACGCCCCTATTTTCGCACGGGCGAAAGCGAGCGTCCAATCACAGAGCTATGTGGGAAGTGCGGCCCGCGGTTCAACGGCCCTGGCGGCCGAAGCCGCTCCGGGAGGGCAAGTTTCCGGCAGCATCCGACCGGCGTTCCATCCAGGATGCGACCGGCCAGGCGACGACGCAGATCAGCGTCACGCTGGCAAGTGCGATGAGCAGCCAGGTCTGCGCGGGCGTGATGTAATCCCAGTCGGTGGAAATCACAGGCGCGAACAGTGACGGCTCGGTGCGGCCGCTGGCCGGATCCGGCACGGGACTGGCGGTGAACAGGATCATAAGCCGGGCGGCGCCGGTGGCGACCAGGCTGCCGAACACGATCGAGCGCAGAATGGACGAAAGCCGCCTCTTCATGCGGATTGTCCTACGGCGCCGGCCTTGCAATCGGGTTAAGGCCGATCGAGACAAAGCCGCCGGCGCCGGCTTCGGCCACATCGTTCGGACCTGTCCGTTCGCTTCACTGCCGATACACGGCCTTCGGCTTTTTCGGACAGGAAGAAGGCCGCTCCAGCAAAACGCGACTGGAGCGGCCTTGTCATAAGGCAGGCAGTGTGCCCGACCTGGATTAAGCCTTCGGAGCGACCTTCTTGTCGGTCTTCTTGACAGTCTTCTTCGCCTTCTTGTGCTTCTTGGCAACGACCTTCTTCACCGGAGGCTTGGCGGTCGTGGTCGCCGGAGCGGTGGTCGTCGAGGAAGCAGCCGGAGCGGCGGTCGTGGTGGCAGCGGCGTTGCCGAGAGCCGGCATGGCGAAGGCGAGAGCAACGGCGAGACCGGTGGCGGAGAGGATGGACTTTTTCATGGCTTCATTTCCTTTTCATGCGGGTCGGGTTTCGAGTGTCACTGAACCGGGTCGTTCGGTGTCACCCCCAGCAACTTCAAAGCGTTGGCGAGCATCCGGATACCCTGTGCCTGTCTCTTGGCGGCGCAGTACCGGTTGCCCTTTCTCTGAAGTGCCTTTGCCGCGGTGACCTGCGTTGCCGTGGCATGGGTTTCGAGGGCTTCATCGAATTGGTGGCTGAGATTGGCACACCGCTCGGTCCGGGTGGTGGGCGTCACTTTTGCATCCGATTGTCCAGCAGCGGCTGTGACGAGCGAAATGCCCATCAACGCACCCAACAAACTGATCGACAACCTTGGCATCGGTTAATCCGTGAACCCGGAGACTTGCGTCGCGGCCAAATGACCTGACCGCCACGGCACCGTTATGCCGGCCTAGTTTTTCAGGAGTTTTTCCCGATTATAGAATTTTGTTTCTGGATTGTGTCTGTGCGCCCCGGCGGGAGGCCTCCAGCGCATTCGGTGTGGAGATTGCCAGATTTACCTTGCCTTGAAATCCAAGGCACTGGCCAACATATGGCCCGAATTCTATCGTGTGGGTGGCCGCCTGCCGGCTTGGCAGGTCAACGAAGACAGGATCCCCGTGAAATCCGACGCACACATACTGATCGTCGACGACGACAAGGGCATTCGCGACCTGCTGCAGGAGTTCTTCCAGAAGCGCGGCCTGCACACATCGGTTGCCGCCGACGGCACCGAGATGGAAACGATCCTGCGCCGTGCACAGGTCGATCTCATCGTGCTCGACGTCATGCTGCCCGGCAGGAGCGGGC
Organism: Mesorhizobium sp. B2-4-7; assembly: GCF_006442685.1. NCBI lineage: Bacteria > Pseudomonadati > Pseudomonadota > Alphaproteobacteria > Hyphomicrobiales > Phyllobacteriaceae > Mesorhizobium > Mesorhizobium sp. B2-4-7. The sequence continues at coordinate 32,911 of NZ_VFVH01000012.1, read as the reverse complement.
TGGAACTGTGCCGTGACATCCGGGCCCAGTATTCGACGCCGATCATCATGTTGACCGCCGTCACCGAGACGACAGACCGCGTGGTTGGCCTCGAGATGGGCGCCGACGACTATGTGCCCAAACCTTTCGACCCCCGCGAATTGCTGGCCCGCATACGCGCCGTGCTGCGGCGCAACGGTGCCCCCGAGCCCAAACGCGTCACATCGAAGCAGATCTACCGCTTCGCCGGCTGGACGATGGATTGTTCGCGGCGCCGGCTGACCGCGCCCGACGATGTCAGGGTCGAACTGACCATGGCGGAGTTCAATCTGTTGCAGACCTTCGTCAAGAGCGCACAGCGCGTGCTGACCCGCGACCAGCTCATCGAACTCTCCGGCGGCGATAGCGATTATTCCTTCGACCGCAGCATCGACATCCTGGTCAGCCGGCTGCGGCGCAAGATGGAAGATGACCCCAAGACGCCCAAGCTGATCCTGACGGTGCGCAGCGGCGGCTATCAGTTCCTCCCCGAAACGACTTCCGAATGAGACGTTTCCTGCCGCAGACCCTGCCTGTGTGGGTGCTGCTGATCGTCATTGCCGGCCTGTTGATCAGTCAGGTCGCGACGCTCTACATCGTGTCGCGCGACCGCGCGGCCGCCAATGACGTGGTCGATCTCTACCGCCTCAACGACCGCGCCTATTCGCTGGTGCAGCTGATGCATGCCGCCACGCCCGAGGAGCGCAAGGCGACCGCATCCGGCCTGTTCAACGCCACCTACGCTCTCACGGTTTCAGACACCCCCGCGGTCACCTCGTCGATCGCCGGCGACGATGAACTCGCCGAGCTGGAAGACATTCTCGTTGGACGGCTGTCGAAGTTCGGCGTCACCGACGCGCGCGTCCGGCGCGATCCGGCGACGCAGGAATCCGACAGCCCCGGCGGCGAGGTCATGAACAGGGACGTCGGCCAGGTGGAACGCGATCTCCTGGTGCTGGCGGCGAATTTCGCCCAGAGTGACAAGCTGACCGCCTCGCTGCGCTTCGCCGACGGCCAATGGCTGAACTTCACCGAGCCGATCACGCCGGTCGGCCCGATCCTGAGCTTCGACAGCCTGCCGCTCTATTCGCTGATAGCGGGGCTGGTGGTGATCATGTCGATCTGGTCGCTGCGCCGGCTGACCGCGCCCTACCGGATGATGGAAACCGCCGTGAACCGGATCGGCAATGACCTCAAGAGCCCGCCGATCGCCGAAAGCGGCAGCCGCGAGGTGCGCGCCGCCGCCAAGGCGATCAACGCCATGCAGGCGAGATTGCGTGAATATGTCGAGGACCGTGAGCACCTGGCCGCCGCGCTGGCGCACGACCTGCGCACGCCGATGACCAGGATGCGGCTGCGCCTGGAACTGTTGCGCAAGTCGGCGGTTCGCGAGGCGCTGGCGCACGATCTCGCCGATGTCGAAAGCATCGCCAGTTCGGTCATCGACTTCGCCACTTTCGAGGTGAACGAGGAAAAGAGCGAGCGCATCGACTTCTGGTCGCTGGTGGAATCGATCGCCGACGGCTACACCGAGGTCTCCTTCGACAATGACGATACGCGCTCGCGCGGCCTGATCTGCATGGCGCGGCCGGTCGCGCTCAAGCGCTGCATCACCAACCTTGTCCAGAATGCCGTCACCTACGGCAAGAAGGCGCATCTCTGCCTGTACCGGTCGGGCGACATGATCACGCTGGCCATACGCGACGAAGGGCCGGGCATTCCGCAAGCCCAGATCGACGCCGTGTTCGGATCTTTCGTGCGCCTGGAACAGTCCCGCAACCGCCAGACCGGCGGCCTCGGCCTCGGCCTCACCATCGCCCGCAACATCGCGCGTGCCGCCGGCGGCGAGATCCGCCTGTCCAACCATCCGGACGGCGGCCTGCTGACGGAGCTGCGTCTGCCGCTGGCGACTTGAGACGCGACTGAGGGATTACCGCCGCAGCACCGCGCTCAGCACGTCCCTGATGCCGATCGCGCCGACGAAGCGCGACTGGTCATCGAACAGCGCCACGGGCGCAGTCTGCGACCGGTGCATGGCCAGCATCACGGTCTTCAGCGACGTTCCGGGATTGGCCCAGAACACCTGGGCCGCTTCCTCGGGCTGGCCTTCGACCTCGGCGCAGGACACCCATACCGCCGGCTTGCCGTCACGCTCAGCCGCCGCCACGAGGCCATGGTCGTCGATCTTGAAGCGCGTCGTCTTGCGCCGGTCGAGCCACACCCAGCCGTCCTTGCCCTGTTCGAGATCGCGGCGGTCGCGCATCACGTTCCAGGCGGTGAGCACCGACAGCGGATTCACATTGGCGATGAAGTCGCGGACATAATCGTTAGCGGGCTTGAGCACGATGTCCTCCGCCGCGCCGGTCTGCACGATGCGTCCGCCCTCCATGATTGTGATGTGGCTGCCGATCTTCAGCGCTTCCTCGAGGTCGTGGCTGACGAAGATGATGGTCTTCTTCAGTTCGGCCTGCAGCTGCAGCAACTCGTCTTGCAGCTTGGTGCGGATCAGCGGGTCGAGCGCCGAGAACGGCTCGTCCATCAGAAGGATCGGCGCCTCGGTGGCGAAGGCGCGCGCCAACCCGACGCGCTGCTGCATGCCACCCGAAAGCTCATGCGCGTATTTCTTCGACCACTGCTCGAGATTGACCAGCTTGAGCTGCCTGTGGACGCGCTCCTTGCGCTCGGCATCCGGCACGCCGGCAAGTTCGAGGCCAAGCCCGACATTCTCTTCCACCGTCCGCCACGGCAGCAGGCCGAACTGCTGGAACACCATCGCAACCTGCTTCTGCCGCAGGCGCCGCAAGGTAGCCTCGTCGCAGGTGACGACATCGACGGTGCGGTCGCCATCCTTGACCAGAACCTGGCCGCGCGAGACGACGTTCAGGCGATTGACCGCTCTCAGCAGTGTCGACTTGCCCGAGCCGGACAGACCCATGAGGACGGAAATCTCGCCCTCATGCACGGTAAGGCTGGCGCCGGCACAACCGAGCACATTGCCGGTCTGCTCGAGGATCTCGGCGCGCGTCGCGCCCTTGTCGATGAGCGCCAGCGAACCCGCCTGGTCGGCGCCGAAGACGATATCGACGTTCCTGAAATCGACGGCGACGGTCATTTCTTGCCTCCAACGCCAATGCGGGTCATGCGGTCGAGCACGATGGCGAGCACGACAATGGCGAGCCCGGCCTCGAGGCCGAGATCGATGCGGCGCGAACCGAGCGCGCGGTTGATCTCGGTGCCGAGCCCGCCGGCGCCGATCAGCGCTGCGAACACCACCATCGACAGCGACAGCATGATCGACTGGGTCAGGCCCGCCATGATGGTGGGCAGCGCCGAGGGCAGTTCGACCTTCCACAGCAGCTGGCTCCTGGTGGCGCCGAACGCCTCGCCGGCCTCGATGATCGATTTGGGCACGGAGACGACGCCGAGATGCGTGAGCCGGACCGCGGTCGGGATGACGAAGATGATGGTGACGATGAGGCCGGGCGCGTTGCCAAGGCCGAACAGAGTCAGCACCGGGATCAGGTAGACGAAGGTCGGCAGCGTCTGCATCAGGTCGAGCACCGGCAGCATGAAGCGGTAGACCTTCGGCTTGTGCGCCGCCCAGATGCCGAGCGGCACGCCGATGGCCATCGCCATGGCGGCGGCGGCCACGACCAGCACCAGCGTCTGCACCGTCTGCTTCCACAGGTTCTGGTTGATGATGAAGATCAGGCCGAGGAAGACGCCGATGGCGAGCGGGCGCGAACGCTGCAGCAACCAGGCGATGATGGCGATGATGAGCGCCAGCAGCACCGGCGGCACGACCAGCAGGAGGTCGACCAGGCTGTCGAGAATGAAGTTCAGGCCGTTGGAAAAGGCCCTGAAGACGGTGTCGAAATTGTCGGTGAGAAACCCGAAGAACGCCTTGCCCCATGGGCCGATGGGAATCTTGTAGCTGACCAGGAATTTGGAAATCGGATCCATCTTGCCCCCTCTCCTACCGGCATCGCTTTGCCGCGGTGTCCGCTGTCGTCACGTCATCTTCTCACAGCATATGAAAAAGGGCAGCCTTTTCCAGTGGCTGCCCTTTTGTTCTCACGCGCGCATGCCGAAGTCAGTCGGCTCAGCTTCCCAGTGCGGTCTTGATGGCCGCTGCCGCGTCGCCGCCGTCGAAGGTGGTCACGCCGGCGATCCAGGGTGTCACGGCATCCGGATTTTTCTTCAGCCAGTCGGTGGCGACGGTCTGGGCGTCGCCACCCTTGAGAATGGCGTCCATCAACTGGCCCTCCATGTCCAGGTTGAACTTGAGGTTGGCGATGAGCTTGCCGGCGTTCGGGCACTCGGTGGTGTAGCCCTTGCGCACATTGGTGTGGACGGTGGCGGCACCGAAGCCGCTGTCGCCCATGCCGTCGAGATAGGCGATCTTCATGGCGCCCATCACCGGGTGCGGCGTCCAGCCGAGGAAGGCGATCCACTCATTGTTCTTCATCGACTGCTCGGCCTGCGTCAGCATGCCGGCCTCCGAGGATTCGACCAGTTCGAAGCCTTCGAGATTGTCCTTCGGGTTCTTGATCATGTCGAGGATGATGCGGTTGCCGTCATTGCCGGCCTCGATGCCGTAGATCTTGCCGTCGAACTTGTCCTTGAACTTGCCGAGGTCGGTGAGTGTCTTGACGCCGGCATCCGCCACATAGGTCGGCACGACGATGCCGTAGCCGGCGCCGGTCAGGTTCGTGCTGATGGTCTCCACCGAACCGTCGGCCGTGTAGTCCTTGATGTCGTTGGTCATCGACGGCATCCAGTTGCCCAGGAAGACATCGAGGTCCTTGTTCTTCAGCGACGCCATCGTCACCGGCACCGACAGCTGGATTACCTGCGGCTCGTAGCCGAGCGCCGTGAGCAGCACCGAGGCGATGCCGGTCGTCGCCTGGATATCGGTCCATCCGACATCGGAAAGGCGTACCGCCTTGCAGCTAGCCGGATCCCCGGCGAAGGCAGCGCTCGTCGACAAGAAAGCCGCAAGGCCGAGGCCTGCGACGAAGGAATTCATACGCGACATGAACTTTCTCCCATTTCGATTCTTTGGCGAGGCGAAGTCACGGTTTTTGTGCCCGCCTTGTTTCGTCAGCCAAACACCATTCTCGTGCGGTTTCAAGCATTAAGGCAATCACGATCAACGGCGCTGGCTGGCCGATCAGCGACACGTCAGCCGCTTTTTCCATGCGAGCCGGCTTTTTTGGTGGAAGGCCTGCCAGGGGCCTTCCCCGGGCCCGGCCAAGTGGGCTTAAAAGGGCGCCATGGCCAAACTGTATTTCCACTACGCGACGATGAATGCGGGCAAGACGACGATGCTCCTGCAGGCGTCGTACAATTACCGCGAGCGCGGCATGACGACGATGCTGTTCGTCGCCGGCCACTACCGCAAGGGCGACACCGGCCTGATTTCGTCACGCATCGGACTGGAAACGGAAGCCGAGATGTTTCGTGACGGCGACGACCTGTTCGCCCGCGTCGCCGAACATCATCAGCACGGTGCCGTGCATTGCGTCTTCGTCGACGAGGCGCAGTTCCTCGAGGAGGAGCAGGTCTGGCAGCTCGCCCGGATCGCCGACCGGCTCGACATTCCGGTCATGTGCTATGGCCTGCGCACGGATTTCCAGGGCAAGCTGTTTTCCGGCTCGCGCGCGTTGCTGGCCATAGCCGATGAGCTGCGCGAAGTGCGCACCATCTGCCGCTGCGGCCGCAAGGCGACGATGGTGGTGCGCCTCGGCCCCGACGGCAAGGTCGCTCGGCAGGGCGAACAGGTGGCGATCGGCAAGGACGTCTATGTCTCGCTCTGCCGTCGCCATTGGGAAGAAGAAATGGGTCGCGCCGCCCCCGACGATTTCATCGGCTTTGTCGCGCCTTGACCGGGCTGTGGCATCACGGCCGCCACACTTGCCGCCATCGATCGGCTTTCGCGATCCCGCCACGATGCAGCGTTTGTTAAGGCCCCGGTCCTATTCTGCGTCCTCTCGTTCCAGCCAGAACTCGTCGGGGATAGCCATGTTTCGAGCCGCTTCGTCTGCCGCAGCCTTTCTGCTTGCCGGCGTCCTTGCCGCCCATGCCGGCGGCGATCCGGCACTGGGCAAGAGGGTCTTCAACCGATGCCTTGCCTGCCATGAAGCAGCGAGCGACCGCGACAAGGTCGGCCCGCATCTGATGGGTGTCGTCGGCCGCGCCGCCGGCAGTGCCGAGAGCTTCCTCGGCCATTACTCCGAAGCGATGAAGAGTGCAGGCGCCGCCGGTCTCGTCTGGGACGAGGCCAACCTCGCCGAGTATCTGAAGGCGCCGCGGCAAAAAGTGCCCGGCAACAAGATGGCCTTTGCCGGCCTGAGCAGCGATGACGACATCGCCAACGTCATCGCTTATCTGAAGGCCGATCCCAAGCCCTGAGCCAGGATTATTCCGTCCCGCGACGGACGCCGAGCTGCCACCGTCCTCACCGCGCTCAATGCTCTGTCGGATTTCAGGCATTCGTGGCAGCGGGGATTGAATGCCTGGCCGTCATCCGCCGACGTTGAAGTTCAACGACAGTTGAACCACGCGCATTCGAAACGATCCTTTCGCCATGATCGCCGATCGATTGCGTTTCAAGGGCGCGGGCAAGGTTTTTGTTTTCGAAGCGCCCGTGTCTTCACGTCTTTCAATCCCCTGAAGCCCCACATATATTCGCCGCTGTTCGCAATCAGCGACCTGATGCCGGAGCGGGAGGCCCTTATGGCGACATTGCAGAATTTCGATGCTGAAATTGCCAGGACCAAGCAGGTCGTCCAGGACATGCGCACCAAGATAGACCAGTCCGGCGCCGTGCTCGACAAACTTGCCACCGCCGACAAGAAGATCGGCGACGCCAATTTCGACATCGAGAACGCCCGCATCGAAGACGTGCTGAAGCAGCAGAAGGTGATGGAAGGCAACATCGCCGACCTGATCATCGGGCTGGAGGACGCCACCAACGTTTTCGGCGCCGAGTTCGAGAGCATGAAGAACTACACCGGCTGGGAAAACTTCATCGGCATCTTCTCCAGCCAGCGCAAGCAGCGTCTGCGCACCGACCGCGTCCGCAACATGTCACTGGCGGGCAACCTGCAGGAACTGCTGGCCAAGTCCGACACCATCGTCGGCATATTGAAGGCGCAGAAAGAAGTCCTCGACCAGCGCTACAAAACCTCCGAGACCAGCCTGTCGCAGGTTATCGAGCGCCGCAAGGCCACCATGTCCAACCTGGAAACCGTGCAGAAGCGCATCGAGGAGCTCAATCCGATGCTGCTCGACATCGAAAACAAGATCGCGGCCTCCACCAGCCAGAAGGAACGCACGCAGCTCGAAGGCGAACGTTCCAAGCTCGCCACGGAATACAATGAGAAGCAGGCCAAGGAACAGGAGTTGCTGGCCGAGAGCCAGACGCTGGAGCGCTACACCTCGATGTTCCAGACCTTCGTCGATTCGCTCAACAACCAGATCGCCGCACAGTCGACCCTGATCAACAAGCTGACCATCGACACCGAGCAGCGCATCGTCCTCTACAAGGCACTGGAGGATTCGCTGAAGACCGCCGCCCAGCAGGATGTGGCCCACAAGATCAACACGCTGGGCAGCCAGGTCGACAACACCGCCGAGGAGACCATGGCCGGCATCGGCGCCGCCTCGCAGAAGCACATTGGCGACCTGCTCGAGATGCACGAGAAGAATATGGTTGCCACCGCCGACATCCAGCGCCGCAAGAAGCTGGCCGACGACGCCTTCGCCCGCCGTTTCGACGAAGTGCTGAAGAAGCACAATTCGGCCAATTACGTGCAGTCGTAATTGCCGCCCGCACCGGTGCGACAATGCCATGGCCAATAGCATGACCTCCGAAAACGACGCGGCGGCGCGGTATTTCTCGGCAATCACGGCAGCGCTCAGCGGGCTGGAAGTGTTCATGCGCGACGATCGCTCGCCGCTCTACCGGCACGGCATCGTCGCCAAGATCGTCGCGGAATACATCGCCCGGCTCGACAAGTCGTTCTCCTGCTGGCGCAACCGGCTGGGCTTCATGGACACGTTCCGCATTTCGCGCGCCGAAAGCGGATTCCCGGTGTTCCAGAACCTGCTTGAGCTCGAAAACGACCGCCGCCAGGCTGACACGCGGCTCGCCAACATCCCGCTGGCCGACGAATTGCGCGAGGAGATGGCCGACTTCATCCTGCGCCACAAGGAATTCCCCCAAGCGCTGCAGAAGTCGATGGCCGAGAGGCTTTATCTCGAGGACGTCAAGAGCGAGCAGACCTTCGGCCCCTTCACCCTGGCGCAGACGGCCAAGGTTTCCGTCAATCCGAAGACGGCGCGGCCCTACTACCTCGTCCATTGGGCGACCTTCGACGGCAGCGCCAACCTGCCGCTGGTCTACATGGTGACGGTGGAAGATTCCTCCGAAGACATGATCCGCCAGCTCGTCGACCGCAATGGCAAGCTCAACGACCAGATCGACATTCCATTGCCAGTCGATGGCCTGCTCAATCCCGAGCTTGCCCATCGCTTCGACGATTTCACCGAGAAGAACTCGGCCTATACGCTGTCGCCGGCAACGATCGCCGTCAACCTCGACAAGGATTTCGAGCCGCTGCACCCCAAGCAGCTTCGGCGCGTCGTGCTCGGCCCCTTCTATTCGGCCGGGATCACCGACAACAATTCTACGGTGACCGAGGTTCTGGCCAAGGTGCGCAAGCCGGAGAACGCCTGGCTGCTGACCTGGACCATCCAGGAGGTTTACTCCAAGGGCGAAAAACCCGGCCGCAGGGGGCTGTTTTCAAGCGAGAAGACGACGCAGGAGTTCTTCATCAACACCGACGACCTCGAGGCCGCGCGCCAGGGCGTGTCGAGCTACGAGAACCACGCATTGATCCCGCACGAGGCCTACCAGGCGCTCTATGCCGCCGGCGAAGCGCAGAAGATCTTTTCCGGCTACAAGGTTCACATCCTGTCGAATGGGCAGGTCATCTCGGACGTCTGACCGTCACACCACGGAGCAACCTTCATGGATACCGGCCTGACCACCATCCCGGAAGCGGCGATCGAGAAGCACCGCGCCACCGCGCAGAGCTTCATCACCCGCATCGTCGTGCTGGAAGACCCGTCCAGCTCCTCCGGCACCGCGCTTGCCGGCACCAATCGCCGCTTCGTCTCCACCGTCTCTGTCGGTTCGGTGCGCCGCACGCGCGAGGTCGAGCTGGCGAAGACCGTCGGCGCCGTTCACCCCGACGACCAGTTGCTGACCATCCCGCAGCACACACTTTTGTTTCGTGCCCGGCGCGGCACGGCGCTCGCGCTCGCCATATCGGATGTTTTCGCCGAAGGCTCGGATCTCGAAAGCCTGCAGGCCAGGAACACCCGCGCTCCCCTCGAAGGCGACGAGGCCACCACCTTCAAGAAGCTTCTGTCGGCCTCGGCTTACATTTCCGCCTTCAGCCTGTCCTCCTACCTGTTCCAGCTCATCGACAGCGATGGCGAGGCGCCCAACGACATTCCCGAGCCGGATTTCCTCTTCGACACGCCGCAGGACGCGGTGAAGTCGATCCTGGCCGGTCTCGACAAGGCGATTTCGGGTGCATCCGACGATGCCGACCTGATGACCAGGGCGCGCGCCTTCGCCCGCGTCGCCATCGATGGGCTGCTGTCGCGAAAGGGCCGCTTCGACGGTATCGGCCCGTTCGAGAACGCGCATATCCGCATCGATGCCGACGATTTCACGCTCGACGGCTTCGACGTCGCGCCGGGCAAGCGTTCCAGGCCGCTGGTGATGACCTTCAAGAAACCGGAAGAGGTCGTCGGCAACCACATCGCCAAATATCAGTCGGTCAAGCTCGCCAAGATGTTGATGGCCTATGATTTCGAGCGCGAGCTGAACCCGTTCGTCGAGCTCGGCGGCTTCCTGTTCACCTTCATCGGCGACGGCGCGCCGGGCACCGGCAAGACGACGCTGATCCAGATGATTGCCGGTCTCGTCAATGGTTACTGCCAGGTCGCCGGTTATCCCTTCGCCTACGAGAATTTCGGCGTCGACCAGATCTCGTCCTATCAGGGCAAGTCCGGCCAGAACTGCCGCCAGTTCATCAACAATGTGTTGAACCCGCGCGTCATCGGTTTCGGCACCATCGACGACGTCGACCAGGTGGCGGCGCGCCGTTCCGACGACCGCGCCTCGGCCGGCCAGCAGGAGATCACCGGCGTGCTGATGGACGCCTTCGCCGGTGCCGCCACAGTGGTGCGCGGCAACTGCTCGTTCGGCATGTTCTCCAACTATCCCGAAAATGTCGACGATGCGCTGCGCCAGCGCGCCGGCGCCCGCTGGCTGGTCGACGGGCCGCAGACGCGTGACGATTACATCGACATTTTCGTGCTGCTCGCCGGCAAGAACCACAAGATCCCGCTCGGCGACCACGAACTCTACGCCGCGCAGGAGATCCAGCGCGCCGTGGCCGAAGCCTATGAGGAGCACAAGAAGCCGCGGGAGGACGGGCTGATCCGGGTCCATGAGCGCTACATGAAGGAGAATGGCGCGCCCAAGACCATGGCCGACATCGGCACCTATCTGCACCTGATCAAGCAGGCCGAGCCGCGCTTCACCGGCCGCGCCATCAAGAACGTCACCGACGCCATCAAGATGCGCGCCATGGACATCGAGCTTCCCGACGACTGGTTCGAAAAACCAGAGGTTTTCATGCACAAGAGCTATGACGAGAAGAAAGCGATGATCGAGCAACTGCGCGGCCCGTTCTCGATGGACATGGTCATGCAGGAGATCAACCGCTACGCCGACAGCGAGTTCCGCTACTCCGACAAGTCCGACGACTCCGCCGTGGAAAAGCTGCTGCGCGACGCGCGGCTGCGCGAACGGGCAGCGCGTGAGATGGAGGAGATGAAGAAAAAGGGGCTGTGGAATGCTTGAGCTTCCTTCGAAGCCAGCAGGTGCTGAAAGGTTTGGCGCTAGCGCTGACGCCCCCCCTCTCCCCGTCCTTCACGGGGAGAGGGTAAGGGTGAGGGGCAGCGCATGCGTGGACCATTAATCGAGACGACCAAGCGAGCAAGACGATTGGGTCAGTCGGACAATGACGCCGAAGATGCGCTTTGGATGGAATTGCGCGACCGCAGACTGAACGGGTACAAATTCGTGCGACAGTTTCCGATAGGCAGCTACTTTGCTGATTTTGCCTGCAGAGAATGCCAGCTGGTTGTCGAAGTGGACGGCAGTCAACACGCTGACAACAAATATGATCGGGTCCGTGACCAATTCATGGTTTCAAATGATTGGTCTGTACTCCGCTTTTGGAACGCGGACGTATTAAAGGAACGAGACGCGGTGCTCGAGACTATATTGGCGGCTATCGAACGGCGCCTCGATCGCCATATCGAGACGAACAATCTTCGATTTATCGCCGCCAAAGGCTATGGGGAGACATGTCCTTGACCGTCAGCGCCGCCCCTCACCCTTACCCTCTCCCCGTGAAGGACGGGGAGAGGGGGGCGTCAGCGTTGGCGCTTCGCCTTACCAAGCAAAGCCTCTTGGGCTCTTCGACATGAACGCCCGCAAACCCGATCTCCTGCGCGACAACGAGCTCATTTACGGCCGGCTGCTCGTCGTCGACGAGCCGCATCTCATCGAGCGCTACAACAAGGCGCTTGCCGCCTTTGGCCTCGAGCCCACCAAGCTGAAGAGCTTCCAGATCGACCGCACCGGTTTTTCGCCGGAAGTGGCGGAGGAATGCGGCAACTACGGCTACCTCGATCCCAATGAGGTCAACCGCCGCTTCATCATCCTGACGCCGTCGCAGATCGACCTGCCGGTGGTGCACACCGCCTTCTCCAACACCTCGCAGCTGATGTTCGAGTTCATGTCCAGGAATCAGCGCGCCATAGACGCGCTGACCATCAAGGATGTCATCTACGGCGAGATCGAGGATTCCATTCCCAAGGTCAACGATATCGAGGATCTGCTGTCGATCAACCAAGTCGAATTCAAGGTGCTGTCGGCCGAAGATGTGCTGGGCAAGGCCGCGGAGCTCGGCAAGCTCGTCGACCGCCTGAAACAGGAGCCTGACGCCTGGCGCGACAACGCCATGCTCACCCGCATGGTGGAACTGGCCAAGATCTGCGGCGACATCCGCGAGAACGCGCTGGTGCCCGACCAGGTAATCTTCCGCCACAACGCCTACTGGACCAGCCATTTCGGCGGGCTCTACGTGTTCGTCGACCCCGACATGACGACCGTCATCAGCGATCCGGCGGCCCCCGGGTTCCGCCGCTCGCGGCCGTGGCAGGTAAGCTATCTCTCGATCAAGGACGCCGACAAGGTGTTCAAGTTCCTCGCCGCCACCGGCCGCATCGAACTGCCGCGCGCCTCCTGGATCGAAGCCTCGGGCTATCTCGAGCACCGCGCCGAGATGGTGGTGCGCGCGCTGATCCGCGACGCCGAGCCGGATCGCAATCTGACCGACGTCGACAAGGTCTGGCTGCAGACCTGGATCCAGGGTCATGCCGACCTGATCACCAGGGACGGCAATTTCCCCTTCCTCAACGCCGCCAAGCGCGAGATTGCCCAGCTCGGCCATCTCAAGATCGAGGATGTGTTCCCGCAGCAGCGCTTCCTGGTGGTCCGCGCCAAGCCCGACCATCCCGACGCCTGGCTGACCAACCGGCTGATCTCGGATTTCGTGCCGTCGGACTTCGTCTCGCGCTACGTCTTCAACAAGCAGGGCTTCTACAAGGACTATGAGGGCTTCAGCGACGCCTGGCGATCGCATGTTGTGGACATTCTGAAAACCACATATCTGAAGGACAAGGTGGCGTTCCGCACGCGCCTTTACGGCCTGACTGACTAGAACGAAACCGGCCGTCATTTCGTTCTAACTTGTTGTATTGGCGCATGATGTTATCCAGAAAAGTCTGTAGCTTTTTGGCATCGTGCTTTGAGGGGTGACACAGCCATGCTCGATCCGATCGTGAACTTCTTCGTCAGGATTTTCCAATGGATCGGCCGCGGCATCGGGCTCCTGATCGGCGTCATCTTGTGGCCGTTCATCTGGGCCGGGCGCTGGTATACGCAGCGCGGTTGGATCCTCAAGGCCCTGGTCGGCCTCGCCTTGCTCGTGCTGCTCGGCCTCTATGCCAATTTCTTCTACGCCACCCAGTGGTGGAACAATTTCAACCCGAGCTATCCCGACACCTACACGTTCGAGAAGCGCAACATCTCGGCGGGCGAACAGGTAGCCGCCGGTGCCGGTGCCGACACTGCCAGGACCTGCGGCAACTCCGGCATCGCCCAGATTGCCGCCGATTTGACCGACTTCAACGTTAACCAGAATGCCTGGATCTCGTCGATGATCCTCTACAAGCTCGGCCTGTTCGGCATCAGCTGGGACAACACGCCGTGGATGGACAACAAGGCCTCATTCCAGCGCGGCATCAACCAGGCGGTGCGCCGCACCGCGACCGAGCTCGCCGACAATCTCGGCCGTGTGCGCACGACATCGCAGATCGACGCCGACCTGCAGGATGCGCGCGGCAATCTGCAGTTCGACGAGTACACCTGGTATTTCGGTGTAAGCCCGTTCGGCCCGAAGACGCCGACCCCGAGCTATTATCGCGACGCCGTGCGCAAGCTGCGCTCCTTCAACGCCCGTCTCGCCACCTGCCAGGCCACCTTCGATGCCCGTGCCGACAATCTGAAGCAATATATCGACCGTATCGCCAGCGATATCGGCTCGACCTCGGCCATCCTCAAGGAGCGTGCCGAAAACCATAACAATGGCTGGTTCGATTTCCGCGCCGACGACCGCTACTGGTTCGCCTATGGCCAGCTCTACGCCTATTACGGACTGATGAAGGGCGCGCAGGCCGACTTCGAGGACGTCATCAAGGAAAAGCACCTGCAGAGCCTGTGGGATACGATGGACGCGCAGTTCGTCTCGGCGCTGCGCATCCAGCCCTTCATCATCGCCAATGGCCGCGAGGACGGCTGGCTGCTGCCCACGCATCTGACGACCATGGGTTTCTATGTGCTCAGGGTGCGTTCCAACATGGTCGAAATCAGCAACGTGCTGACGCAGTAGGGCTGGTCGGCCCAATGCATGTCACCCAAAAGTGGTCCGGCCTGGGAAGAACGATATGCATGGAGACAAATGCCTGAAGCGCGATGCGCTTTAGGCCGGCGATGGCGGATTTGCGCCGCCGTGTCTGTCGCATTCCGTGCATTGCGCGGCTGTTTTGAGACGGCGGACGCGTCACCGCTCTGGCTTCTATACGGCGCGGCAAGCGGAGCCAGAAAGAACCGGAGGCAGGTCGGCCCGCCGCAGAGGAATTTTCTTCATAGGAAACATAGTTGCATGAAAGTTGACGCCACGGCAGCGAGAGGGCTAGAACATGCCCTTGCCCGCGCGGCGTATCGAACATGCACCAGTGATCAACCCGTCCCCTCCACCGTCCAATCCAGAGGAAAGCCGTCATGGCAGAAGTGAAGTCCGACATCGAGATCGCCCGCGGTGCGAAGAAAAAACAGATCCAGGAGATCGGCGCCAAGATCGGCATCCCGACCGAACACCTTTTGCCCTATGGCCATGACAAGGCGAAGGTCTCCGCCGAATTCATCAAATCGGTGAAGGGCAATAAGGACGGCAAGCTGATCCTGGTCACCGCCATCAACCCGACCCCGGCCGGCGAAGGCAAGACGACCACCACCGTCGGCCTCGGCGACGGCCTGAACCGCATCGGCAAGAAAGCGATCATCTGCATTCGCGAAGCCTCGCTCGGTCCGAATTTCGGCGTCAAGGGCGGTGCGGCCGGCGGCGGCTACGCGCAGGTCGTGCCGATGGAGGACATGAACCTCCATTTCACCGGCGACTTTCATGCCATCACCACGGCGCACAACCTTCTGTCGGCGTTGATCGACAACCACATCTACTGGGGCAATGAGCTCGGCATCGACACCCGCCGCGTTGCCTGGCGCCGCGTCATGGACATGAACGACCGGGCGCTGCGCGAGATCATCTGCTCGCTCGGCGGCGTCGCCAACGGCTATCCGCGCGAGGCCGGGTTCGACATCACCGTCGCCTCGGAGGTCATGGCGATCCTGTGCCTCGCCACCGACCTGAAGGATTTGGAGAAGCGTCTGGGCGACATCATCGTCGCCTATCGCCGCGACAAGTCGCCGGTCTATGCCCGCGACCTCAAGGCCGACGGCGCCATGGCCGTGCTGCTCAAGGACGCCATGCAGCCGAATCTGGTGCAGACGCTGGAGAACAATCCAGCCTTCGTGCATGGCGGCCCGTTCGCCAACATCGCGCATGGCTGCAACTCGGTGGTCGCCACCACGACGGCGCTCAAGCTTGCCGACTACGTCGTCACGGAAGCCGGCTTCGGCGCCGACCTCGGCGCGGAAAAATTCTTCGACATCAAGTGCCGCAAGGCCGGGCTGAAGCCGGCGGCGGCGGTCATCGTCGCCACCGTACGCGCCATGAAAATGAATGGCGGCGTCAAGAAGGAAGACCTCGGCAAGGAAAACATCGAGGCGGTGAAGAAGGGCTGCGCCAATCTCGGCCGCCACATCGAGAACATCAGGCAGTTCGGCGTGCCGGCGGTAGTTGCCATCAACCACTTCTACTCCGACACGGATGGCGAAATCCAGGCGATGAAGGATTATGTCGCCTCGATGGGCGAAGAGGCGATCCTGTGCAAGCACTGGGCCAACGGCTCGGCCGGCATTGAGGATCTCGCCAAGAAAGTGGTGGCGCTGGCCGAATCCGGTGCCTCGCAGTTCGCGCCGCTCTATCCCGACGCCATGCCGCTGTTCGAGAAGATCAACACCATCGTCCAGCGCATCTATCGCGGCTCGGAAGCGATCGCCGACAAGTCGGTGCGCGACCAATTGCACGCCTGGGAGCAGGCCGGCTACGGCCACTTGCCGGTCTGCATGGCCAAGACCCAGTATTCCTTCTCGACCGACCCGAACCTGCGCGGCGCGCCGACCGGCCACACCGTACCGGTGCGCGAGGTCAGGCTTTCGGCGGGCGCGGGTTTCGTCGTCATCATCTGCGGCGAGGTCATGACCATGCCCGGCCTGCCCAGGGCGCCGTCGTCGGAAAAGATCTTCCTCAACGAAGCCGGCCAGATCGAAGGCCTGTTCTAGAAATCCTCAATTCCAAAAAGTGCTAAGGGCGCCGCAGCGATGCGGCGCCCTTTCTGTTTCCGGAAATTCCTACGCAGCGTTGCGCGACAGCGCCCGCTGGTTGGAGCCGAAGATCGTATCGCGTTCCGGCAAGGTGCCGGTCTTCAGGCACTCGATCCATTCGGCGGTCTTGAGCACGGCGGCGAAGCGCGACTGCAGGATGATTGTCACCACGCGGTGGATCTCCTCGGCCGAGGCATAGCCGGCGCTGTTGGCGTAAGGCACCGAGCCGGTCGCGTCGGACAGGAACTCGACGGCAAAGCCCATATGCACGGCATGGATGATGGTCGACAGGTCGCAATTATGCGTCATGTAGCCGACCACCACGATCGTCTCGACAGCGTTGGCGCGCAGCCACTCTTCGAGATCGGTGCCGGTGAAGGCGGAAGGCAGCGTCTTCTCGACATAGTGGTCGCGTGGCCGCCTCGATATCTCGGGATGCAATTCCGCGCCATGGCTGCCCTTGGCGAAGATTGGTGACGTCTCCGGCGCCATCTGCTTGACGACCACCACCTTGATGCCGGCCGCGGCTGCCGCGTCCATGGCGCGCGCCACGTTGACGACGCTGTCGCGGAACGGCGGATGCTGGATGGCGAGATTGCCGCCGTCATAGTCATTCTGGACGTCCACGACGACGAGCGCGCGGCGCGGCGTCTTGCTGGCTGGTTCGGACATGATGCATTCCTTTCAGGCTTGATGTGATGCCCGAGCATAGGTCCGCCACCATCGGACGAAAGTGGCCCGATTGACATCATTCGAAAGAATTGGGACAATCCGCATAACCCCGCGCAGAAATCCCCGGAAGACATGACCCACCAGATCGTCGCCGTCGTCGCCGTCCTCGCCTTCGACGGCATCAGCCCGTTCCATCTCTCCGTCCCTTGCCTGGTGTTCGGCGAGGATCGCACATCGTTCGGCCTGCCGCGCTTCGACTTCCGCATCTGCGCGATCGAGGCCGGTCCCGTCCACACCGAGGCCGGGCTGAGCGTCGCCGCGCCCCATGGGCTAGAGGGCCTCGATGGCGCCGACATCATCATCGTGCCGAGCTGGCGGGATCTCGAAGATCCGCTGCCGGAACCGCTGAGCCAAGCATTGCGGCGGGCCCACCGCAATGGTGCCCTGATCGTCGGCCTTTGCCTGGGAACATTCGCAGTCGCTGCTGCCGGACTGCTTGGCGGTCGGCGTGCGGCCACGCATTGGGCCTATGCCGAGCGGCTTCAGAAGCTTCATCCCGACATCGCGGTGGATGCCGAGGTGCTCTATGTCGACAATGGCGACGTGGTGACGTCGGCCGGCGTCGCGGCCGGGCTCGACTGCTGCCTCCATATCGTTCGCGCCCGCTACGGCGCCGAGGCAGCACTGCGGCTCGCGCGGCAGATCGTGCTCTCCCCGCACCGGCAAGGCGGACAGGCGCAGTTCATCGAGCGCCCGCTGGCGAGGAGCGCCGATACCGACAGGTTCACACAAGCACTCGACGCGGTGCGTGCGACGCTCGGCGATGCGCACAGCCTGGACCGCGTCGCCGAAGTCGCCGGCATGACACGGCGCACCTTCACCCGCCGCTTCCAGAAATCGATCGGCACCAGTTTCGGCGATTGGCTGATCGAGCAACGGCTTGAACTGGCGCAGCGTCTGCTCGAGGCGACGGAAAAATCGATGGACGTCGTGGCCTTCGAGGCCGGCTTCGGCAGCGCCGCTTCGCTACGCCAGCATTTTTCGGCGCGTCTCAGGACCTCCCCGGCGCAATACCGGCGTGAATTTTCCAGGCGGGCCGACCAGGGCGACCGGTCGCCGCACGCGCTTTCGCACTGAGCGCCCGCCGGGCACTCAACCGCGTTTGACCGCCCGCGCCGGATTGCCGACCACCGTCATGTTCGCGGGCACGTCGCGCGTCACCACGGCGCCGGCGCCGACGATGGCGCCCTCGCCGATGCTGACGCCGCCGAGGATGACGGCACTGCCGCCGATCCAGGCATCGGCACCGATCTCGACCGGCCTGGCGATTTCCAGCCCGGCTTGTCGCCCCGCGGCCTGCCTGTGATGCTCGGCGCAATAGATCTGCACATTGGGGCCGAGCAGCGTTCCCTTGCCGATGCGCACGCTTGCCGTGTCGAGAATGATGCAGCCGGCATTGAGAAAGACGCCGTCCCCGAGAAAGATGTTGAAGCCATAGGCACAGTGGACCGGCGCCTCGATGCGGGCGCCCTCGCCCGCGCCGCCGAGCAGATCCCGCAAGGCAGGCCCGATGTTGCCGCGCTGACGGGGCGCAAGCGAATTGTGCTCGAATACGGCGCCCGCAGCCACGCCACGCAGCGCCTCCAGTTCGTCATCCATGCACGTATACCACTCGCCCGCCGCCATTTTTGCGCGTTCGCTCTCAGCCATGCGGTGCCTCCGTCATCATTGCCACGCACCGTTGCGGCGTAAGAGAGCGCCTATGCAAGTACTGGCCAAATACCGGACCTATGGTAGCCTGCCTTTTCAGGGCTGTCCCGGCCCGGGATCGAGGGGGATGAACATGCTTTACATTCTTGCACTTCTGATCGGGGTCATTGCCGGCCTGCGCGCCATGACCGCGCCGGCCGCCGTCGCCTGGGGCGCCTGGCTCGGCTGGCTGCCGGTTGCCGGCACCTGGGCAAGCTTCATGAGCCACTGGGCCGCTGTCGGCATTTTCACTATTCTGGCTATCGTCGAGCTGGTCACCGACCAGTTGCCGTCGACGCCGAGCCGCAAGGTGCCGCAGCAATTCGGCGCCCGTATCCTGCTCGGTGCCTTCAGCGGCGCCGTGATCGGCGCCACTGGCGGCGCCACCATCGTCTGCCTGATCGCCGGCGCCATAGGGGCCGTTATCGGCACGCTCGGCGGCGCGGAGGCGCGCGGCCGGCTGGCGGCCGCCTTCGGCAAGGACCAGCCCGCGGCCTTCATCGAGGACGCGGTCGCGATCGTTGGCGGCCTCTTGATCCTGGCGGCGGTGGCATGACGGCGAAAACCTTCGATGCCATCGTCATCGGTGCCGGCCAGGCCGGCCCTCCGCTGGCCGGCCGGCTGACCGCGGCC
This sequence comes from Mesorhizobium sp. B2-4-7, assembly GCF_006442685.1. Classification (NCBI taxonomy): domain Bacteria; kingdom Pseudomonadati; phylum Pseudomonadota; class Alphaproteobacteria; order Hyphomicrobiales; family Phyllobacteriaceae; genus Mesorhizobium; species Mesorhizobium sp. B2-4-7. The sequence continues at coordinate 13,617 of NZ_VFVH01000012.1, read as the reverse complement.
GGCATGAGCGTGGCGCTGATCGAGCGCAAGCTGGTCGGCGGCACCTGCGTCAACACCGGCTGCATGCCGACCAAGGCCATGGTCGCCAGCGCCTATGCCGCGCATCTGGCGCGGCGCGCCGCGGACTATGGCGTGACCCTCTCCGGCCCGGTCGGCGTCGACTATGCCAGGGTCAAGGCGCGCAAGGACAAGGTGTCGAACGACGCCCGCGGCAACCTGGAAACCTGGATCGCCGACATGGATAAATGCACGCTCTATCGCGGCCATGCGCGTTTCGAATCCGCCAACACGGTGCGCGTCGGCGATGATCTCCTGACCGCCGGCAAGATCTTTCTCAACACCGGCGGCCGCGCATCGTTACCGGATCTGCCCGGCATTCACGACATCGACTTTCTCACCAACTCTTCGATGATGGACCTCGACGTGTTGCCGCGCCACCTCGTGGTGGTCGGCGGCAGCTACATCTCGCTCGAATTCGCGCAGATGTTCCGCCGCTTCGGCGCGGAGGTCACGATTATCGAAAAGGGCTCGCGGCTGATCGGCCGCGAAGACGAGGATGTGTCCGACGCCATCCTGTTGATCCTCGAAAACGAAGGCATCGCGGTCCATCTCGGCGCCGACGCCATAAGCTTCGCCAGGCAGGGCGAGGATATTGCTGTTGCCTTCTCCGCCGGCAAGCCGCCGGCCGTCGGCTCGCATGTGCTCCTGGCTCTGGGGCGAACGCCCAATACCGACGATCTCGGCCTCGACCAGGCCGGCATCGAGGTCGACAAACGCGGCTTCATCACCGTCGACGACCAGTTGCGCACCAGCGTGCCCGGCATCTGGGCGATGGGCGACTGCAATGGCAAGGGCGCCTTCACCCACACGTCCTACAACGATTACGAGATCGTTGCGGCCAATTTGCTCGACAATGATCCGCGCAAGGTCACCGACCGCATCGAGGCCTACGCTCTGTACATCGACCCGCCGCTCGGCCGCTGCGGCATGACCGAGGCGTCGGTGAAGAAGTCGGGACGCCGCGCGCTGGTCGGCCAGCGGCCGATGACCCGTGTCGGCCGTGCCATCGAGAAAGGCGAGACGCAAGGCTTCATGAAGATCCTCGTCGACGCCGACACAAGGGAAATCCTCGGCTGCTGCGTGCTTGGCCCCGGCGGCGATGAAGCCGTGCATTGCGTGCTTGATCTGATGTATGCCAAGGCACCTGTGGACACGCTGGCGCGCGCCATGCACATCCACCCCAATGTCTCGGAACTGCTGCCTACCATCGCCCAGGAGTTGAAGCCGCTGGTCTGAACTCCGGCTCAGCCGGTCGGTTCGGCCGCTCGGGCGGGTTCGGTCAGGGTCGTCTAGCCCGGCAGGGCACGGCACAAGCACCGCTGCCAGTGCCTCTTTGCTCTCCGCTTTCTGCATTGCTGCATTGCGGCAATGGCGCTTGTGCGCCATGGGGCGCTCGCGCAGTTTCCATTTGAACCGATTCAGTCTGGACCTCCCATGCCTTTGCCGATCCTTGCGCTTGCCATTGCGTCCTTCTGCATCGGCACCACCGAATTCGTCATCATGGGTCTGCTGCCGGAGGTCGCCGCCGACCTTGGCGTGACCATTCCCGCGGCCGGGCTGCTGGTCACGGGCTATGCGCTGGGCGTGGTCTTCGGCGCGCCAATCGTGGCGATGGCCACCGCGCATCTGCCGCGCAAGCCGGTGCTGGTCGGACTGGCCGCACTGTTCGTCGTCGGCAACCTGCTCTGCGCCATCGCGCCCAATTACTGGATGCTGATGGGCGCGCGCGTCTTCACCGCCTTCGGCCACGGCGCCTTCTTCGGCATCGGTTCGGTCGTCGCCGCCAGCCTGGTGCCCCGCAACAAGCGTGCCAGCGCCATCGCGCTGATGTTCGCCGGCCTGACGCTGGCTAACATCCTCGGCGTTCCCGCCGGAACGGCGCTTGGCGAAGCCTTCGGCTGGCGCGCCACCTTCCTGGCGGTGGTCGGCATCGGGCTGATCTCGGTCGCGGCGATCGCTTGGCTAGTGCCGCCGGATGTCACTGAACCAAGCGGCGACGGCTTGCGCGGCGAATTGCGCGTGCTCGGCAAGCTGCAGGTGTGGCTGGCCATGCTGATCGCGGCGCTCGCCTCAGCCAGCCTGTTTGCCGTCTTCACCTACATCAAACCCTATCTCACCGACGTGTCCGGCCTCTCGACTTCAGCGGTCACCTGGGTGCTCTTGCTGTTCGGCGCCGGCATGACCATCGGCAACATCATCGGCGGCCGGCTGGCCGACTGGAAGCTGATGCCGACGGTCATCGGCACGCTGCTGCTGCTGGCGGTCCTGTTTGTCGGCTTCATGCAGTTCGGCGCTATCGCCAGTGTCGCCATAGGCATCGTCTTCCTGTGGGGCATGCTCGTCTTCGTCGTCGTGCCGCCGTTGCAGATCCGTGTCGTGGAAGCCGCTTCCGAGGGACCGAACCTTGCCGCCACGCTGAACCAGGGCGCCTTCAATGTCGGCAACGCCAGCGGCGCCTGGATCGGCGGCGTGGCGCTCTCCTGGGGCGTTTCCTATGCCAACCTGCCGCTGGTGGGCGCGGCACTCGCTCTGCTGGCGGTCGCCGTAGCCGTTGCCTCGCGGGCACTGGACCAGCGCGCTCCGGTCGTCACTCTTCAACCTGCCGCGCAGTAGCTGCTTGCGCCCATAGCGCGACAGCCTGGACCAATCGACAAGCGCACAGTCGAAGAGGCATGTCTTCTCGCCTCTCGACGGAGAAAGACCCCATGCAGAAATCGATCGAACGCATAGCCGGCGACAGCGAAGGGGTTTCCTACGAATTCCCGCTGTTTCGCTTCGCTGGAACCGACGAATCCGCGCCTTCGGCCTATCTGCAGGCAGCACTTCATGCCGGCGAACTGCCCGGAGTCGTCGCCATTGACGCGCTGATGCCGATGCTGGCCAGGGCCGAGGCGGAGGGGCGCATCAAGGGCGACATCACCATCGTGCCCTGGGCCAATCCGATCGGCCGCGCCCAGTATCATTTCGGCGAACATCAGGGCCGTTTTCATCTGGGCACGCGCACCAACTTCAACCGCGGTTTCCCGCTGCTCGCTGCGCCCGACACGGCACTCCTGCCCGACACCGCGCATGGCACGCCCGACCAGCGGCTGAAGACGAGACTGGTGCAGCTTTCGCTCGGCCACGACATCGTGCTCGACCTGCATTGCGACGACGAGGGTCTCTCCTACCTGTATGTCCACACAAGCCTGTGGCCGGCAATGGCCGACTGCGCCGCCGCCATGGGCGTCGAGGCGGTGGTGCTGTGGAGTGAAGACACGGACGGCACTTTCGAGGGCGCCTCGATCATGCCCTATCAGAACGTTCCCGCCGATGTGGCGAAGCTCGGCCGGCGCGTCGTCACGACGGTCGAATATCGCGGCATCCTCGATGTCGATGGCGCGTTCGCGGCGTCGGACGCCGCGGGGCTCTACCGGCTGCTGGTGGCGCGCGGCGTAGTCGCCGACCCGGCCCTGCCCTCACCCGGTGCCTTCACCGGGGTTGTCGCGCCGCTCGAAAACATCGACATGATGCCGGCGCCCCGGGCGGGTGCCGTGCTCTATGACGTGGAGCCCGGCGACCGCGTCGCCAAGGACACGCGGCTTGCCGTCATCGTCCACGCACCGGGCGAAGCCGATGGCCGCACCGAGGTGTTCGCGCCGCAGGCCGGCATCGTCCTGACCCGGCGCTCGCGCCGCATCATCCGCGCCGGCGAGGATCTGTTGAAACTGGTGGGCGACAGGAAGAGCGCCGACGCAAGGTCCGGCACCCTGGAAGATTGAGCCTCCACCGAATCCAGTTGCGCGGTCGCTCAATCGCCGCTATGGGAATCGCCATGAACATGCGTTCGATCAAGACCGTTTGGTGGTGGGCCTGCTGACAGCGGCCTGTTCGAACGCGTGCGCGTGAAAAGAGAGGGTGGCCGCAGCGGAATGTCCGGGCGGCCATTTGTTTTTTCCAAGCCATTCCCGGGTCCGTTGCCCAAGAAGCTGATGGAGACGGCAATGACGATGAAGGTTCTGGACAACGGCGCAGAGAGTTTTGTGACCGGGGGTGGCATCACCATCACCCGCGAGCGCCACGACCGGCCCTATGAAGGCGCCATCGACGCCTATGTTGACGGGCTGAATGCGCGCCGGGGCGCGGTGTTTTCTTCGAACTATGAATATCCCGGCCGCTATACGCGTTGGGACACCGCCATCATCGACCCGCCTTTGGTGATCTCGGCGCGTGGCCGGTCCATGCGCATCGAGGCGCTGAACCGGCGGGGCGAGGTGCTTCTGCCGGTCATCGTCAAGACGCTCGGCGATATCGCCGAGATCACGATCGCCGAGGCGTCGAAAAAGCTGATCCGCCTCGACATCGCCAAGCCGGGCCGCGTCTTCACCGAAGAAGAACGCAGCCGCGTTCCTTCCGTCTTCACGGTTCTGCGCGCCATCACCGCCTTGTTCAAGACCGCCGAAGACGCCAATCTCGGCCTTTACGGCGCCTTCGGCTACGACCTCGCCTTCCAGTTCGATCCGGTCGACTACAAGCTCGAACGCAAGCCAAGCCAGCGCGATCTCGTGCTGTTCCTGCCCGACGAGATCCTGGTCGTCGATCATTATTCGGCCAAGGCCTGGACCGATCGATATGACTACGCCGGCAAGGGTTTTTCGACCGAAGGCCTGCCGCGCGACGAGATCGCCGAGCCGTTCAAGACTGCCGACCGTATCCCGCCGCGCGGCGACCATGAACCCGGCGAATACGCCAATCTTGTGCGCCGCGCGATGGACAGCTTCAAGCGCGGTGACCTGTTCGAGGTCGTACCCGGGCAGATGTTCTACGAACGCTGCGAGACCCAACCCTCCGAGATTTCGCGCAAGCTGAAGTCAATCAACCCCTCGCCCTATTCCTTCTTCATTAATCTGGGTGAAGGCGAATACCTGATCGGCGCTTCGCCCGAAATGTTCGTGCGCGTCAACGGCCGCCGTGTCGAGACCTGCCCGATCTCGGGCACGATCAAGCGTGGCGACGACGCCATTTCCGACTCAGAGCAGATCCTGAAGCTGCTCAATTCCAAGAAGGACGAATCCGAGCTCACAATGTGCTCGGATGTCGACCGCAACGACAAGTCGCGCGTCTGCGAGCCGGGTTCGGTGCGCGTCATCGGCCGCCGCCAGATCGAGATGTATTCGCGGCTTATCCACACGGTTGACCATATCGAGGGCAGGCTGCGCGAAGGCATGGACGCCTTCGACGCGTTTCTCTCGCACGCCTGGGCGGTGACCGTCACCGGCGCGCCGAAACTATGGGCCATGCGCTTCATCGAGCAGAACGAGAAGAGCCCGCGCGCCTGGTATGGCGGCGCCATCGGCATGGTCAATTTCAACGGTGATATGAACACCGGCCTGACACTGCGCACCATCCGCATCAAGGACGGCATTGCCGAGGTGCGTGCCGGCGCCACATTACTGTTCGACAGCATTCCCGAGGAAGAAGAAGCCGAAACCGAACTGAAGGCCTCCGCCATGCTCTCCGCCATCCGCGACGCCAAGACGGGCAATGCCGCCAGCACCGAGCGCACCACCGCGCGCGTCGGCGACGGCGTCAACATCCTGCTCGTCGACCATGAAGACAGCTTCGTCCACACGCTGGCCAATTACTTCCGTCAGACCGGCGCCAATGTCTCGACCGTGCGCACCCCCGTGCCGGAAGAAGTTTTCGACCGGCTGAAGCCGGATCTCGTCGTGCTGTCGCCTGGTCCCGGCACGCCCAAGGATTTCGACTGCGCCGCCACCATCGGACGAGCGCGCGCCCGCGAGCTGCCGATCTTCGGCGTCTGCCTCGGCCTGCAGGCGCTGGCCGAGGCCTATGGCGGCGAATTGCGGCAGCTGCATGTGCCGATGCACGGCAAGCCGTCGCGCATTCGCGTCTCCAAGCCCGGCATCATCTTCTCCGGCCTGCCCAAGGAAGTCACCGTCGGCCGTTACCATTCGATCTTCGCCGATCCGGTGCGGCTACCCGACGATTTCGTGGTCACCGCCGAGACCGAAGACGGCGTCATCATGGCCTTCGAGCACCGCAAGGAGCCGATCGCCGCGGTGCAATTCCATCCGGAATCGATCATGACGCTCGGCCACAATGCCGGCATGCGCATCATCGAGAACATCGTCGCCCACCTGCCGCGCAAGGCCAAGGACAAGGCCGCCTAGAGACGATGGTCGAAACGCGGGACACGATGGCGGTCGCGGCGAAGGCCGCGACCAGGCGCAAGGTCGCAAGGCTTGCCTTCTGGTCGATCGTCGTCGCTTGTGTGGTGCTCGCACTCAAGCTTGCCGCCTGGTACATCACCGGTTCCGTCGCACTTTATTCGGACGCGCTGGAATCGATCGTCAACGTCATCGCCTCGGCCGCCACGTTCTGGGCGATCCAGGTCAGCTACAAGCCTGCCGACCAGGACCATCCGTTCGGCCACCACAAGGCCGAGTATTTCTCGGCCGTCCTGGAAGGCGTGCTGATCGTGGTCGCGGCACTCCTGATCCTGAACGAGGTCTGGCAATCCTGGCTCCACCCCGTCCCGCTCCAGCAGCCTTGGGAAGGGCTTGCCGTCAACGGTGTGGCGACGGTCATAAACGCCTTCTGGGCCTGGGCGCTGATCCGTACAGGGCGCAACGCAAGATCGCCGGCACTGGTCGCCGACGGCCAACACATCATGACCGACGTCGTGACCTCGGTCGGCGTCTTCGCCGGCCTTGTCGGCGCGGTGCTGACCGGATGGCAGATCCTCGATCCGGCGCTGGCCGTGATCGTCGCGCTCAACATTCTTTGGCAGGGCTGGCATGTTATCGGCTCGTCGATGAACGGGCTGATGGACCGCGCAGTCGACACCCAGGAGCATATGCGCATCCGCGACATCATTTCGGCCAATTGCAAAGGCGCGCTCGAAGTGCACGAACTCAAGACACGCATCGCCGGCCGCGCCACCTTCATCGAATTCCATCTCGTCGTCGATGCCGACATGTCGGTCGGCGCCAGCCATGTCATCTGCGACCGCATCGAGGATGCGCTGCAGGCGGAAATCCCTTCCGTGCGCGTCACCATCCATGTCGAGCCCGATGATGAGGCCAAGCTGCCGAAGGGCACGACGGCGGTGCCGTTCGCGTGAGGCAGTTCACCACGTCTCGACTGACAGAGCTTTGATCCGCTCGAAGTCCCGGATATTGCGGGTCATCAGCGTAAGATCGCGCGCGCGCCTGCCCACCAATCAACGCATCGTAGGGACCAATTGGAGTTCCCAATGTGGCAAGCGTTGCCCGAATTTCTCCGGCATGTCTCGCGTCTTCCCGATCGAATTCGAGCACAGGAAACTGCAGAGCCTCGATACGCGCCAAATTTTCGACCCGTCGCTAGCTCTTTTCAGCACCATAGTACAGTTCGTGCACGACGATAGGCGAGACGGCAAAGTCCTGCGGCCTATGCCGTTTCAGCAGGCAAGCAGACCCTCATCGCCCTTCATGACCGCGATGACGGCATTGGTGTCGAGCAGGTAGATCACTTGAAGACGTCGCCCAAGGCAGCTCGATCCTGCCCGTCCTGACGTTCCAGCGCTGCCTCTGCGAAATCATTATCAAGCGGTCCAATCACTTGGTCGAGCCACGCCCAGTCCTGCGCAAGCGGTTCCAAGATGACGGTTTGCCCGTGACGGCGTATCGAGACCTCCTCTGTGTCGAAACGGAACTCCTTCGGCAGGCGCACGGCTTGGGACCTGCCTGACCAGAACACTTTTGCTTTGTCCATCGTGCTATCCTCAAATGAGATATAGCAAAGATATATCCCTTCGCGCTGACCTAAACAGGGCTCCGCTCAAGGCGCGCAAGCCGATTGCGGCATCGGTTCCAGCCGGTAGATCTTATCGTCCGACTTCGTCTTGCCGTCGGCTGCCTGTGAACAGAAATCGACGATCGCCAGGCTGTTGTTGGGATTGGCCAGCATCATCATGCCATTGGCGCCGCGCTTGAGGAAAATCTCCTTCTGCGTGATATCGCAGGAGAAATCGCTCATCTTCGAACTCGCCGCGCAGCGCCACTGGTCGGCCTCGCCCTGGCAGGAATAGACCTGCGTGACCTTGCCCGACTGTTGCCGCGTCGTGACCGAAACGGCGATGTCGGCGCCGTCAGGCCAATTGGCAAGGTCGCCGCCCGCCGCGAATGAAGCCAGTTCGACCGGCCCACGGAACACGCGGATCGACTGCGTCAGTTGGTCGGGATGCGAACCGAAATGCGCGGCATCGTAGTCGCGTCCGTAGCAGAAGGCCTGGTCGGGCTTCAGCCGGTCGCGCAGCGGCGGACCCATCGCTGGGTCGATCGGGTCGATGCGGGCGAACTCCGCCTTGCAGGTCGCTGCCGGCATCGGGTCGAGACGGAAATTGTCGTCCCGCGACCCCAGCGCCTGCCTGTTGTATTCAGTCGTGCCGAGTTCCTCCTCGGAACCGGCATCGAGATAGACATCGGGCTGCAGGTCCGAAAGGATCAGCCGGCCCTTGTGGTCGACTTTCAGCGACGCCAGCGTGCGGTCGCATTCCATGCCGCAATGGATCGGGTTTGATGCGCCATCCTCGGATTGGTGACTACACCAGCCGCCGGCCCATTCCGGAGCCTTGGCGCCACGCACCGTGGTTGTGACGAAGCCATTGTAGGACGTGCCGGCATTCGCGGCCGGTTCCTCGTTCGGCCTGCTGACCGGATCATGGCCGTAGTAGAAGAAGATTCGGGCCACCTTCTGCTCCGGATGCGCCTTGAGGTGGTTGGCATCGTAGATGCGGCCGAAACAGGCGTCCTGACCGTTGGGACTGAGTTCGGTGAGCTTGGCCGCCTCGTCGGCGAAAGCCGTCGCGCCCAGCAGGCTCAACAAGGCCGCTCCGGACAGGACGCTTGCCAGTCTCTGTTCGAACGCCATGTGACCCTCCGCATCGGCAGGACGCGACGCCGATTTATGCTACACTCGGCGTCGCGGCCACGCAATTCGCGGCCATCTGTCAACCCGGGGGGAACCATCGCCATGCGTCGACGCGACATGTTCCGCGCGATTCTCGTCGGAGCCGGCACGCTGATTGGACTGCGGGTGGCGCAAGCCGCGGCCACCGAGGCCACGAGATTGAAGGTCGCCTATCATCTCAGTGACCTCGACAAGGTCAATTTCGTGCTGGGCAACATCAAGAACCATTACGAAGGCACCGGCGGCAATGTCGATATCGCGCTGGTCGTCCATGGTCCGGCTCTTGCCGGTTTCAAGTCGAAGGGCATATCGGCGGCGATCTCCGGTCGTTTCACCGGTCTCATCCAGCAAGGGCTCGATCCGCATGCCTGCGCCAACACCATGCACGGCATGGATATTTCGCTCGCCGACCTGCTCGACGGTTTTCATGCGGCCGACAGTGGCGGCGTCGTCAAGCTCGCCGAACTGCAAAGCCAGGGCTATGCCTATCTCAGGCCTTGAAGCTGCATGGACTGAATGCAAGGGTAGCAAGACCAGCTAAGAACCGCGAAATCCCGGAGAAACGACAGTGCCAGCGACAACCACTCCCCTCGGGCTTGTCATTCCCGATCTCGCCGGCAAGGCGGTGCTGGTCACCGGCGCCTCGACCGGCATCGGCGCGGCGCTCGCCTTGGCTTATGCGGCGCAGAAATGTCTGGTCGCACTGCACTACAATTCCAGCCGTGACGCCGCCGAGAAACTTGGCAAAGCCATTCGCGACAATGGCGGCGAGGTGTTTCTCGTCCAGGGCGATTTTTCCCTGGCCGCCGACGTCGAACGCGTCGTCGAGGACAGCGCGCAGCATTTCGGCCGCCTCGACGGGCTGGTCAACAATGCCGGCGGCATGCTCGGCCGCGTGCCCTACGCCGAGCAGACAGAGGCGCATTACGACGCGGTGATGGATCTCAACGCGCGTTCGGTGCTGACCGCGTCGCGCAAGGCGATCCCGTGGTTGAAGAGACAAGGCGGCTTCATCGTCAACACCTCGTCCATCGCCGCGCGCAACGGTGCGGGCGGTGGCGCCGGGCTCTACGGCTCGGCCAAGGCTTTCGTCTCCAACGTCACGCGCGGCATGGCCAAGGAACTGATCGGCTTCGGCATTCGCGTCAACGCGGTGGCACCCGGCACCATCCTCACGCCGTTCCACGAACGCTACTCGACCGAAGAGCAGATCAGGGGCATGGTTGCCACCATTCCGCAGGGGCGCGCCGGCACGGCTGAAGATTGCGTCGGTGCTTATCTGTTCCTCTCCTCCGATCTGTTGAGCGGCTACATCACCGCCAGGTGATCGAGGTGAATGGTGGCCAGTTGATGCCTTGAGCCGCGACCTGCATACTGACGAACGGTATACTCTTGTCGAAAACGCTGAAGGGAGACGAAGGGATGTACGGTCTGATCGGCAAGATGCGGGCGGCCCGCGGCCAGCGCGACGCTGTCATGGACGTCCTGCGCGCCAGCACCGGCGCCCTGCCCGGCTGCCTGAGCTATATCGTTGCCACCGACCCGGCCGATGCCGATGCCATATGGGTCACGGAAGTGTGGACTGACCAGGCAAGCCACAAAGCCTCGCTGCAGCTTCCCGAAGTCCAGGCGGCCATCGCCAAGGCAAGGCCCTTCATCGCCGGCTTCGAGTTCCAGGTGGAAACCAACCCCGTCGGCGGCTTTGGATTGGCTGACGACAAGGCGGGCTGATCCGGGTGGATGACTCGACCCAAATCGTGAACATTAGCGATGCGAAGGCCAATCTTTCACGTCTCGTTCAGCGAGCCGCCAACGGCGAACCTTTCATGATCGCCAAGGCTGGCAAGTCATTGGTCAAGGTCATTCCTATGGATCAATCGGTGCCGGTACAATCGCGACGGGTTGGCTTTATGGCTGGTCAGTTTTCGGTGTCCGACCGTTTCGATCGCATGAGCGGTGGAGAAATCGAGCAACTGTTCGGCACAGACATCTGAGGCGATCGCTTTTCGATGCAGCGGGGGTTCGCATCCCTTACCGCTCAGTCTAAGACCAGAACATGGATTCCTCGCCCAAGCAGCCGTCTCCTGGCCAGCCGGCCGTCGAGCGCATGGCGCGCATGCGCAAGCCTTGGCAATGGCTGGCCCTCCTCGTCATTTCCGTGCTGTTTGCCGGTGCGCTCGAACTGGCCGCGCTGCCGGCGGCGCTGCTCATCGGGCCGATGCTGGCGGCCATCGTCGCCGGCACCAACGGCGCTACCGTGCGCGTGCCGCGGCTTCTGTTCGGCTCCGCCCAGGCGATCGTCGGCTGCCTCATCGCCGCTTCGATCTCGGCCGACATTTTTCGCGTCTTCTATGCCGAATGGCCGCTGTTCCTCGGCGCAGTGACAGCCACCGTCGCGGCGTCCAGCCTGCTCGGCTGGCTGATCAGCCGGTGGCGCATCCTGCCCGGCACGACCGCCGTCTGGGGATCCTCCCCAGGCGCGGCCACCGCAATGGTGCTGATGGCCGGCGCCTTCGGCGCCGACCAGCGCCTCGTCGCCTTCATGCAGTATCTGCGTGTCATCCTCGTCTCGATGACGGCGGCCATTGTCGCCAAGATGTGGGTCGACACGTCAGGCGTCGAAATCCCGCCGATTATCTGGTTTCCGCCGATCGATGCCCAAGCCTTAGCAGCAACCATTGGCATCGCGCTGGTCGGCGGGCTGGCGGGAAGGCTTTGCCGGTTGCCTTCGCCCTCCTTTCTGGGCACCTTCATCTTCGGCGCGGTGATCCACCTTGGCCTCGGCGTGCCGATGCAATTGCCGCCTTGGCTGCTGGCTGTCAGTTACGCCATGGTCGGATGGTCGATCGGGCTGAACTTCACAAGGCCGATCCTGCGCCATGCGACACGTGCCCTGCCGCAGATCGTCGCTTCGATCGTGGCTCTGATCGCCTTTTGCGGCGGCCTCGCCTTCATGATCAGCCATCTGCTCGACATCGATCCGCTGACCGCCTATCTCGCGACCAGCCCCGGCGGCATGGACAGCGTCGCCATCATCGCCGCCGCCGCCCAGAACGTCGACATCTCCTTCATCATGGCGCTCCAGTCGGCGCGTTTCCTGATCGTGCTGCTTGTCGGCCCGAGCATCGCGCGGCTGGTAGCGCGCGCGGTGAAGGAATAGGCTGCTCCGCCCCGGCTGCCGGCATACTTATGGATCGATCCTAATCCTCGTCGTCGCCCTCGGCCTGCGCGTCGCGACGCCAATAGGCCGTTACCAGGTGCCGGTCGCGGCCCAGGCCCCACTCCTTGCGCACGATCTTGCGGATCTCGCGGAAGTCCGTGAACTCGCATCCGGCCCAGACGTAGAGGTTATCGGCAAGCGCCATGTGGCTGCGCTCGCGCAGGGCGGCCGCCAGCAGGCCGGCGGTGCCGGCCGCGCGGTCGTGCCGGTAAAGCCAGGTGATTTCGATGTTGTCGCCTTGCGCCAGCGCGATGCGGTCGTCCGGGCCATCGACCTCGATGAGCGCCTCGACGCGGGTTGACGGCCGCAGTTCCCCCAGAATCCGGCCAATTGCCGGCAGCGCTGTGTCGTCGCCGACCAGCAGCAGGGTCGGCGCCGTCGGCGTCTCGCCGCCGCTTGGCCCGATCATGCCGATGACGTCTCCCGCCACCGCGTTCTGCGCGAATGTGGCGGCGGGCGTGTCATGGCCGGGGTGCAGCACGAAATCGACATCGAGCCAACCGCTTGTCGGATCCACCGCCCGGATCGTGTAGATGCGGACGGTGAGCGCATCCTCACCGGCAGGCCACACAAGCAGGCCGTCGGCGCCTATCGAGGGCCAAACGGGCGGCCTGCCCCGCGGCGGCAGCAGCAGCCGGATGTGCAGGCCGCCATGGGTAAACCGGCCAAGATCATCGCCTGCAAAGCGCAGGCGCTGCATGTGCGGAGAAATCCGCTTTGACGACACCACCGTGATTTCGCGGAAGAAGATCGGGGTGCCGGTGTCGCTGCCGTCGCCTTGCCAGCGCAGTCCGCTCGTCGTTCCGAGATGCTGCGCGACGTGGCCGGCGACCGTCATCTTCATGTAGGACAGGCAGGTTTCGTCTACGGCCGAGACGCGGATCAGCATGGAGTCGCCCTCGAGTGCCGCGCTCAGCGAACCGTAGTACAGGCGAAGTTCCCATCGATCGGCAACACCGGTCTCGACCTCGAATTCGCTGTGCTCGGTGCGCAGCCGGTCCATCACCGACCTGATCGCCGCATCGCTGATCCGGGTTTGCGCTCGCAGTTGGTCCATCGTTCGCGTCTTTCGAAACGGTTTGAAGCAATCGGCCGCAGGAGGGCCGCGCCGGCAGCGGCATGCCATAGACGTTCCGAAGTTTCCACAGAAACTTGAATACATAAGTCATCTTATATATTGAACCGCTACGTCCCGTTGGCGGCCAGGTCCGGCCTCGGCCTGTTGGAAGGGCACGCACGTCGGCGACGACGTCAGACGGAACGTGGCCCGGCACGCGCCCGGCTGTCGGCATGGCTTTCGGTACGGCTGTCGTAAGCAGATGAGTTGTCCGGATTAGGTAGCACGTGAGTTGTCCGGTTTTATCGCCAGCGGATGGAGGCTG
>NZ_VFVH01000011.1:0-237411 GCF_006442685.1 Mesorhizobium sp. B2-4-7 | reverse complement strand
AGATCGAGCTGCCCGTCGACCATCCCGCGGCGCAGAAGAGCCGGGTAGCGTTCCGCCCGGGCCGCTGGAAGCTGTTTCCGGCGGCTTGATATTAGACCGAGCACTACTCCAGCCAGTTCCCGATCTTCAGGTTGCGGATTCGCATGAACTCGCCCGTATTGGCCGTTACCAAAGTGATGCCCATAGCGCAGGCGTGCGCAGCAATAAAAAGGTCGTTATGGCCAATGGGTTGGCCGGCGGCCTCCAGCTCTGCACGAAGGGCGACATACTCTGCATCCGCCGGCACATCGAGCGGCAAGACCGGAATCTCAGCCAGCAATTGCTCGACTTTTTTGAGCAGCTTGGTTGATCCCTTCCTGGCACAGCCATATCGCAATTCCGAGGCCACCACGATACTTGTGCAAATGGCGTGGTCTCCCTCGCGCTCCACTGCATTGGCGGCTTTGTCAGCCGGATTTCGGATCATGTCACTGATGATGTTGGTGTCCAGCATGAACCGCATCAAAAAATGTCCTCGGATTCGACTGGCGCATCATTGATTTCGGGAAGATTGTCCTCGGGGCCGAGCGGCGGCTCGTTTGCCCATTGGGCGAGCAACGCGCCGAGCCCAGCTTTGCGGATCGGCTCAATGACAAGGCGGTCGCCTTCACGGCTGATCAGGACCTTCTCGCCGGGGAGCTCGAACTCGACAGGAATGCGCACCGCCTGGCTGCGGTTATTGCGAAACAGCTTCGCCTCCTTCGACGGCCGTGTTGTTGAATGGCGGTGTTGGGGCATGGTTGCCTCCTTTGTATATGCATATTGGGCGGAACAAAATTCTAATGACAGCGTTCATGACGACATTTTTTCTTACGGTGGCACCGCGAAACTATTGCACGTGCCTCGTCGGGCAAGTGGCGCAGGACTATGGTCAGGTGATTAAGCACTACACGGAGTCTTATTTCATGAAGCGATTTCTCCTCGGCGTCGCCACCGTCGCCGGCCTGTTCCTCGCATCTTCCCAAGCCTGGTCTGCCGACAAGCTGCTCAACGCCTCCTATGACGTCGGCCGCGAACTGTTCGTCCAGGTCAACAAGGCATTCATCGAGAAGCACCCGGGCGTGAGCATCGACCAGTCGCATGCCGGCACCTCGGCTCAGGCACGCGCCATCGCCGAAGGGCTCGGCGCTGATGTCGTCACCTTCAACCAGGTCACCGACATCGACTTCCTGGTCAAGAAGGGCCTCGTCTCGGCCGACTGGCAGAAGGATTTTCCCGACAACGCCTCGCCCTTCTATTCGCTGCCGTCCTTCCTGGTGCGGGCGGGCAACCCCAAGCACATCAAGGATTGGAACGACCTGGTGCGCGACGACGTGCAGGTGATCTTCCCCAACCCGAAAACCTCGGGCAATGCGCGCTACACCTATCTGGCGGCGACCGCCTACGCCAAGGAGGCCTTCAAGGGCGACGACGCCAAGGTGAAGGAATTCATCACCAAGTTGTTCAACAACGTGCCGATCTTCGACACCGGCGGGCGCGCAGCCACCACCACTTTCGTGCAGCGCGAGATCGGTGACGTGCTGATCACGTTCGAATCCGAAACCCGCGGCATCCGCAAGGAGTATGGCGACGACAAATTCGAGCAGGTCACGCCTTCCGTCAGCCTGCTGGCAGAATTCCCGGTGGCGATCGTCGACAAGGTCGCCGACGAACATGGCACGCGTGATCTGGCCAAAAGCTATCTCGATTTCCTCTATACGCCCGAGGGGCAGGACATCGCCGCTGACAATGGCCTGCGCGCCCGCGACACGGCCGTCGCCGCCAAACACAAGGCCGACTTCCCGGACGTGCGCCTGCTGACGGTGGAAAACGTCTTCGGCGGCTGGGACAACGTCCAGAAAGAGCATTTCGCCGCCGGCGGCCTGCTCGACCAGGCCTATGGCAGCCGATAAGGTTTTCGCGGCGCGATAGCACGTTACGGTAAGCAAATCAGGAAAGCCGGCGCTTTGCCGGCTTTCGCCGTTTGCGGCAAAATATGGCAAATACGACGCCAGCCGCGCAAAAGGTTACGAAGAATCAACGCGTTTGCGCCTAACGTGCCGACAAATCGGCTTGTTCGCGAAACGGCAGCGCTCCACAAGCCCCGTCATCATTTGCACACAAACAGCCGCCAGATGCGGATTGTTGGGGCTTCATGGGTTGACTCGGGCATGCTGACTAAAAAAGGCAAATACGGCCTCAAGGCCCTCGTGCATCTGTCCGGCTTGCCGGCTGGCCAATTGGCCTTCGTCAACGACATCGCGGTCGCCAACAACATCCCGAAAAAATTCCTCGATGCCATTCTGGGCGAGCTGCGCAATGCCGGCTTCGTCCAGAGCCGCAAAGGCAAGGAAGGCGGCTATCGCCTCGCCCGCCCGGCCTCGGAGATCAAGATCGGCCATGTCGTGCGTGTGCTGGACGGGCCGCTGGCGCCGATCCCATGCGCCAGCCGCACGCAGTATCAGCGCTGCGAGGATTGCGACGAAGCGACGTGCCAGGTCCGGCACATGATGCTCGAGGTGCGCCAGGCAATCGCCGAGGTGCTGGACAACCGCAGCCTTGCCGCCATGCGCGATGCCGACAATGATGATTTTCCGGTCGAGTTGACGTCCCAGATCTAGATCCTGCGCATGCGCCGCACTTGCCGGCGTAAGTCGCATGCCGGTATGGCGCCGATCAAGGTTCAGAACCGCCGCGTCACGCGCACCGCCTCGGCTACGAGATCGGCGATCGGGTGCGTCGCATCGAGCGTCAGCGCCCGCTCATCCGCCGCCGGCGGCTCGAGAATGGCGAACTGGCTGTCGACCAGGCTTGCCGGCATGAAATGACCCTTGCGGCTGGCGACCCGCAGCCTAGCCATGGCCGGATCGATCTCCAGATAGAGGAAGACGATGTCTCGGCAAATGCCACGCAGGCGCTCGCGGTAGCTTCGCTTCAACGCCGAGCAGGCAGCGACCACGCCCCGCCCCTCACCGGCCGACGCTGCGATGCGCTCGCCGATTGCATCGAGCCAGCCTTCGCGCAGTTGATCGGTAAGCGGCTGACCGCTTGCCATGCGGGCGACGTTCTCGGGGGGATGAAGACGGTCACCCTCGATGAAGACCGCGCCCAGCGCGGTTGCCAGCGCTGCACCGACGACCGATTTGCCGCATCCGGCGACACCCATAACCACAATGGCTGGGGGTACAGAGCCGGGGGCGGCCTCCGCCATCCGCTGAGCCTTTTCGTCCACTGTCAGCGGCTTGCCGGCGCGCGGCCGTAGAGCAGCAGCATGGCGACGATGACGACGCCGTAGATGATCTGCCTACCCGCCTCCGGCATCTGCATGACCGACAGTATGGATTGCAGGAGCGTGATCAGGATGACGCCGGCGACAGTGCCGAGATAGGAGCCGCGCCCGCCAAGGATCGAGGTGCCGCCCAGCACGACGGCCGCGATCGACGGCAGGAGATAGGCGTCGCCCATCGACTGCGCCGCCTTGGAGGCGTAGCCGGCAAGCAGCACCCCGCCGAAGGCGGAGAGCCCGCCGGAGACGGCAAAGGCGATCATCACCACGCGCCTTGTGTCGATGCCGGAGAGGTAGGCGGCACGCTCGCGGTTGCCGATGCCGTAGACGGTGCGGCCAAAGCCGGTGCGGGTCAGAACGAACACCATCGCGGCGCCGATCAGCGCCCAGATGATGACCGCGTTGGGAACTCCCGGAATGGCAAAGCCGGTGGCCAGGTAGCGCATGGCGCCGGTGGCCGAATCCTGGGGCGAGAAGCCGCCGGTGTAGACCACCATCAGCCCTTGCGCGACGGCGTTTGTGGCGAGCGTAATGATCATGGAGGGAATGCGCAGATAGGCGACGCCGATGCCGTTGACGATGCCGATCAGCACCCCGCACAGGATGCCGAATGGAATGGCCAACGCAACGCCGGCCGGGCCATACGCGGCAGCGGCGCAAGCCATCATCGCGCCCGCCGCCACCGACCACGGCACCGACAGATCGATCTGGCCGAGCAGGATGACCAGCATCATGCCGGTGGCGATGACGCCGAGAAACGAGGCCACCTTGAGCTGCTGCAAGAGATATTCAGGCGACAGGAAGCCGCGCGAATAAAGACTGCCCAGCAGGAGCAGGACCACGATGCAGGCAAAGGCCGTCAACACCGCGGGGTCGGCGCGGCGAATGAATTTCGGCATGCGGCCGGCAATGCCGCCCAATGTCGTCTCGCTCACAGGAACCACTCCAGCCGGTTGCGGACTCGAAACAGGGCGAAGGCGCCGAGGCTGACGGCGATCAGCAGGATAACGCCCTGGAACAGCGGCTGCCACAGCGGATCGAAATCGAAGACGAACAACAGATCGCCGATGGTGCGGAAGGCGAGCGCGCCGAAGATCGCGCCAATGGCACTCCCCTTGCCGCCGAACAGCGAGACGCCGCCCAGCACCACGGCGGCAATGGAAAACAGCGTGTAGGAGTTGCCGCTGGCATAGGCCGCTTCGCCCGTATAGGTGAAGAACGTCAGGAACAGGCCGCCGATCGAGGCCAGCAGCCCCGCCAGCGTATAGGCTGCGAACTTGCCGCGCCGGATGGGCACGCCTGACATGTAGGCCGCCATTTCCGACGACCCTGCCGCATAGGCCGCGCGGCCAAGCACCGAACGGCTGAACGGCACCCAGATCACCAACACGACGGCCAGGAGCACAACCATGCTGGCCGGCACCACGTCAAACACACGGCCCGTCAGCGCGTCAGCCAGATCCTCGTTGACCGATCCGCCCGGGAACGGCCGCAGTAGAAGCCCGATGCCATAATAGACCGCGCCGGTGGCGATCGTGGCGACGATCGGCTGCAGCCGCCCGTAGATGACGATGGCGCCGTTGATCGCCCCGCACAGCAGTCCGACGGCCAGTACCGCCAACACGCCAAGCGCCGTCTGCACCGGCGTGCCCACCACCAGCCACGAGGCCAGGCAGTTGGTCAACAGGAAGATCATGCCGACGGAAAGGTCGATGCCCGCGGTGATCACCACCAGCGTCTGCGCCATGGCGACGAAGGCCAGCAGCACGCCCTTGTTGGCCGCCGTCTGCACGACATTGGCGGTGAAGCCGGCCGGATGGTTCGCGGTGTAGATGACGAACATGACGATGAAGATGCCAAGCGCCAGCAGCGTTCCGCGCTGCTCCGCCAACCAGTAGCGCCAATCCTTCACGCCAAAATCCCTTTCACGCGTTCGCTCCCCGGTTCACCGGGCTATCCCCGCCAGGCATGTTGAGCGCGCTTGATATCAGAGCCCGTTCGGTGATTTCGGCGCCCACCAATTCGCGCTTGACCGCCCCGTCATAGAGCACCAGCACACGGTCGCAGCAGCCGATCAGCTCGTCATAGTCGGTCGAATAGAACAGGATTGCCGCCCCCGCGTCCGCCAGCTTGCGCATCAGCTGATACAGCTCCTGCTTGGTGCCGACATCGATGCCGCGCGTCGGATCGTTGAGCAGGATGATGCGCGGCTGGCGCATCAGCCATTTGGCGATGACGACCTTCTGCTGGTTGCCGCCCGACAACGCGCCGACCGGAATGTCGAGGCCGGCCGTCTTGATCGCCAGCAGGCCGACCATGTCGTCGATAAGCCGCTGCTCGGCGGCGCGGTCTATTATGCCGCCTTTCGACAGCCGGTCGAGCGCGGCGAAAGACAGGTTCTCGCGCACCGTCATCGGCAGCATCAGGCCTTCGGTCTTGCGATCCTCGGGAATGAGCGCCATGCCGATGCCGTTCTCGCGTGCGGCGGCGGGGCTGGCGATGCCCACTGGCTTACCGTCGACCAGGATCTGGCCGGAAAGGCCACGCAGGACGCCGAAGAAAGCGAGCAGCAATTCGCGTTGGCCCTGCCCGTCGAGGCCGCCGAGGCCGACCACCTCGCCTGCCCTGACCGACAGCGAGATGTTGTGCAGGCGATCCGTCCAGGAGAGCTTGCGGGCTTCGAGCACCGGCGCGGTGGTGGCCGGCGCGAATGTCGGCTTGGGCGGGAAGATATGGCTGTATTCGCGCCCGATCATCAGTTCGACGACTTCACTGTCGCTCTTCGAGCCGGCGGGATAGCTGGCGACATTGCGGCCGTTGCGGAACACCGTGCACTGGTCCGCCAATTCGGCGATCTCGTTCATGCGGTGCGAGATGTAGAGCAGCGCCAGCCCTTCCGAACGCAGCCGCTTCAGCACAGCGAAGATCTTCGACACATCCGCCGCCGTCAGTGCCGAGGTCGCCTCGTCGAGGATCAGGATGCGTGGCTTCCTGGCCAATGCCTTGGCGATCTCGACCATCTGCCGGCGTGACAGCGGCAGGTCCTTGACCAGCGCCAGCGGATGAATGTCGGATGCTCCCGCACGCGCCAGCGCGTCCTCGGCGATGCGCCGCTGCGCCTTGCGGTCGATCATGCCGAAGCGTTTCGGCGGATCGGATATGACGATGTTGTCGGCGACGCTGAGTTCGGGAATCAGCGACAACTCCTGGAAGATGCAGACTATGCCGGCCTTGTTCGCGGCGCCCGGCGAGGCGAAGGTCGCCTCTCGCCCGTCCAGCACCATGCGGCCCTCGTCGGGCGCAACGACGCCCGCCATGATCTTGATCAGCGTCGACTTGCCGGCGCCGTTTTCGCCGAGGATGGCGTGGATGCTGCCGGCCTCGACCGACAGGTCGGCCTTCTCCAGCGCCCGCACGCCGCCATAGCGCTTCGATATGCCTTCCATGCGCAAGAGCGGAGCCGCACCGTCCATCAACCCTCCCAGGGCGCTCGAACATTCAAGAACCGGCGCCGCGGCTTAGCCGCGGCGCCGAAACGATATCCACTGGAAACTACTGATTTTCCTTGGTCTGACCCATGATTTCCTGGGCGCTGAAGTTGATGCCGCAGGTTGGGAAGGAGTTGCCGACGAAGAAATTGTCCGACTCTTTCGGGAAGTAATCCGTGCCTTCCTTCATGTTCGGATCTTCGGCGATCGCCAGCGGCAGCTTCACCTCTTGCGGCACCACTTCGCCTTCGAGCGCTGCAATCGCGGTCTTGATGGCGACGGCGACCTGGGCCGGGCCCGAGCCCGCGGAAGAGCACTTCAACCCGTCGGCCGAATGCGCCGCGCAGAACTTGCGGAAGCCGTTTTCGGTTTCACCGCCAAAGGGCACGAACGGATGCTTGGCATCGATCATCGCCTGCACGATGCCGGTGTCGCCGCCCTGGCCGGTGATGCCGTCGAATGGCCCGTTGGTGGCGATCGCGTCGGCGGTGACCTTCTGTGCCACGCCGTCGTCCCACTTGCCGGCGACTTCGGTGACGTCCCATTTCTTGCCGGAAGCGTCGAGCACCTCGTGGATGCCGTTGTGGCGATCGGTATCGACGGAGGTGCCGGCAACGCCGCGCACTTCGAGAATCTTGCCGCCATTCGGCACCTTCGCGACCAGCCATTTGGCCCACAATTCGCCGAGGCCCTTCTGGTCCACATTGACGTTGATGGCATCCTTGGTGTCGAGGATGTTGTCGAAGGCGACCAGCACGATGCCAGCCTGCTTGGCGCGCTTGATGACCGGGCCGAAAGCAGTTGGGTTCTGCGCGTCGGTGACGATCGCGTCATAGCCGGAATCGATGAAGTTGTTGATCGCCGAGATCTGCGCCGGCACGTCCTCGCCGGTCGAGACGACCTTGAATTCCTTGATCTTGGCTTTGACGTCCGGCTGGGCGGCATAGGCCTTTGCGGTCTGCACCATCTGGATGCGCCAGGTGTTGGCGATATAGCCATTGGCGAAGGCGATGCGGTATGGGCCTTCCTTTTTGGGATATTTGAAGAATTTCGTGTCCGCGCTCCAAGGCGCGAAGCAGTCGGCTTGGGCGGCCGGGCCCGGCACGATCTCGGGGCCGGCGGCCATCGCGGCCGAGTTGAGCATGACGAATGCGCTGGCGGCAACGATGCCACCTACCAGTGACTTGATCATCGATAATCCTCCCATTTTGTAATTCTGACGTCGTTTCGCGATGTGAATTTCGCACGGTCGGCTCCGGCTCCTCCTGCCTTGCCGCACCTGCCTTTCCGATGGCCAATGGTCTATGCGATGCCTCCTCCCCCGTCGTTCCCAGGTTGCTGGGAAAATAGCATATTATACATAATAAACAAGAATTAGTTGTCGCTTATGTATAATAGACAGGCGCCGTACCGTTGCATTTCTCTTTCCTGTCCGACGACGACGGTAGCGCTACCATGAACCGTGTGTAAAGCGCCCTTTCTCTTGATCGCGAAAGCGTGTTCAGCGCGCCGTGCTCTCGCGGCGCATGAGTTCGAAACCGAGATCCACGACGCGCTGCTGCGGAGGCTCGCCTCCTATCGCCGCCAGCGCCATGGCCACTGCCCGCCGTCCGATCTCGTAGCGGGGCGTGCGGATGCTGGTGACGGAGGGAAACGCCACCTGCATCATGTCGAGATCGTTGAAGCCGACGATGCCGATCCTCTTGGGCACACCGATCGAAGCGCGATGACACTCGAACAGCGCGCCTAGCGCGATGTCGTCATTGTTGCAGAATACGCCGTCGAGCGTCGGCATCTTGGCCAGCGCGTCGCGGAAAAGTTCGCGTCCCAGCGTCACACTGGACGGCACCGGCGTGGTGGTGATCAGTCGTGGATCGAACAGGCCGGCTTTCTCCACTGCCATGCGGTATCCGGCCAAGCGCCGCTGCGAGCGCGGATCCATGCGCGCGCCGATGAATCCGATGCGGCGGTAACCCGCTTCGAGCAGATGCTCAGTCGCCGCCCTGCCCCCGTCCAGATGCGAGAAGCCGACCATCATATCGACCGGGTCCGGGCCGGTTTCCATGACCTGGACCACCGGGCAGCCTGCATTCTCCAGCAGTTTTCGCGAGGCCGGCGTCTGGTCGATGCCGGCCACGATCAGCGCCGCCGGCCTTTGCGGCCCGAACACCTGCAGCAGCCGTTCTTCTTCGAGGCCGGAATAGTGGGTGTTGCCGAGCTGGATGCGGAAGGCGCTATCCGACAGGCTGTCATAGATGCCACGCACCACCTCGGCAAAGACGTTGTTGGTAAGCGACGGCACCAGCACGCCGAACACCTCGGCGCGGGCCGAGGCCAGCGCCCGCGCGTTGGGATCCGGCACGTAACCGAGCTCGTCGACGGCGGCCTGGATCTGGCGGCGCAGGTCCTGCGAGACCCGCTCCGGCTCGCGCAAAGCACGAGACACGGTGATGGCGCCTACGCCCGCCTTGCGCGCGACGTCTGATATGGTCGGGCGGCCGCCGCCTCGGCGCGAGCGCGGCTTGATCAAGGACAGGCTCCATGCGGTGCGTGGCCGCCAAGGCGCTGCCGCAATACGATCGACGTTGCTGTCGCCATTTCACCAGCCTGTGCCGCACCACTCGCCTCTGGCGTCGCGCAGCCCCGGCCCGTTGTCAAGCCGAGGCGCTTGCGGGCGAGTGCTTCCGCTCTGCCTCAGGCCATCGCCGTTGCGCCGCGTCTTGCCTTCCAAAGCACCAGCACCATCACCAAGATGTTCAGCAGGTTCCAGGCGATGCCGTTCAGGAACGCGGCGGCGTAGGAGCCGGTCAGGTCGTAGATCCAGCCCGACATCCAGCCGCCGATCGCCATGCCGAAAATGGTCGCCATGATGACAATGCCGACGCGTTGGCCGGCCTCCCTGGCGGGCATGTATTCCCGCACGATGATAGCATAGCAGGGCACGATGCCACCCTGCGACAGGCCGAAGACCAGCGAAACGACGTAGAGCGAGGCAAGCCCGTCGAAGGGAATGTAAAAGAACAGTGACAGGCATTGCAGCACCGAGCCGATAAGCAGGGTCTTCACCCCGCCGATGCGGTCGGCAACGAAGCCCGAAGCCACGCGGCTGACCACGCCGGCCGCCATCATGATCGACAGCATGTCGGCGCCATGCGCGACGCCGTAGCCGAGATCCATGCAGTAGGCCACGATATGCACCTGCGGCATCGACATCGCCACGCAGCAGCCAAGACCAGCAATGACAAGCAGCACCTGGAGTGCCGTTGGCGACAACGAGATCGGCTGCACCAGCCGGCTGCCCGCGGAACCGGCGGCCGCGATCGGGGCGCCGCGCCGCAGCATCAGCACCAGCGGCACCATGGTCGCCAGGCAGAAGATGCCGATGGCCACATAGGTGAAGCGCCAGCCTTCCGCCTTCATCAGGGGTGGCATGACGGTAGGCCAGATCGTTCCGGCGAGATAGCTGCCGGCCGCGGCCGCCGCCACGGCGACGCCGCGCCGGCGGTTGAACCAGTGCGAGATGTCAGCGATCAGCGGCCCGAAGATCGCCGATGTACCGACCCCGATCAGCAGGCCCTGGGCGAGCGTGAACTGCAGGATCGAGGTCGACAGCGCCGCCAGCAGGAAGCCGGCAACCAGCGCCATCGAGGAAACAAGCGCCGGGATCCAGTAGCCGACACGGTCGATGGCGCGCCCGACCAGAACGTTTCCGGCGGCAAAGCCGACCATGGTCGCGGTGTAGGGCAGAGCGGCGTCGGCCCTGTCGACGCCGAACTCGGCCTGCACGGCCGGCAGCACCACGACCACGGCCCACATGCCGACGCCGCCGACTGTCGACAAAAGCATCGACACCGCCAGCCGTATCCATGCATGCGAGCTGTCGACGACCGCATTGCCGGCTGCTGGTGAGGAGAAGATCGAGGCCAAGCTGTTTCCCATTCCGTCATCGACATTGACCATTGTCGCGGTCATGCGGCCTAGCGGCCGACGGTCCTTCCACCACTATCGGCGCATTCGCGGCGCCGAGCAGCGCCACGTGGGTAATTCCATGGTTCCAGGGTTCGCCGGTTCCGGGCTCACCGGAACGTGCGACGATGAAGGACGTTTTGCAATCGGCTCAACGCGAAGGAGATTGCCATGACCGCGAAACGGAAATGGTCGGCTGAGGTGACCGAGCACAGCAATGCCATGGATCTCGAAGACCATGTCTTCGAATCCCACGACCCGAAGAAGATCGCGGCTTCGCTCAAGCGGTCGGCCGAACACAGCGACCGGCGCAAGGCCGAACCGTTCCAGTCCGCCATGTCGATGCTGAACTTCTACATCAACCGTGCCGGCAGGAACCTGCCGGCGAAGCAGAAGAAGGTGCTCGAGGACGCCAAGGACGAACTGCGCGCGGCGTTCGGACGTGAGAAGGAAGAGTAGGCAGCAAGCCGCGTGACGGGTTCCTGGAACGGCTTATCGTGACCTGATCACGCCGTCTGTGTTGGCGAGCAGCTTGCGCACCGCGGCACGCGCCGCGTCGGGCCGCTGCAGGCGGATGTTCTTCTCGATCGCCTCATGCATCTTCTGTGCGTGCTGCAAATCGTCGAGTTCCCGCGTCGTATAGGTGAAGAGATGGTCGAAGGCGGATTCGATCAGCACCCCGAGCGGCACCAGCAGGTCGTTGCCAGACGCCCGCAGGATCGCGAGATGAAAGCGCGTGTCGGCGCGGGTGCGCTCCTGCAGGCTTGGTGCCTCGCCCATCTCGCGGCAGGCCTGGCTGATTTCGGCCATCTGCTCGTCGGTCCGCCGCATGGCGGCAAAGGCGGATGCCTCCGGCTCGATGATGTGGCGGAATTCCTGCACCGTCTTCAGAAATACCTCGCGGTCCGGCGAGGTCGCGTACCAGGCAAGCACGTCGCGGTCGAGCAGATTCCAACGTTCTTTCGGCTCGACCCAGCTGCCGATCTTCGGGCGCGAGGCGAGCAGGCTTTTGGCCATCAGCATCTTGATCGCCTCGCGTACCGCCGAGCGGCTGACGCTGAAGGTCTCCGACCATTTGGCTTCGTTGGGCAGGATGGTGCCGGGCGGATAGTCGCCGCGCACGATCCTGAGCCCGATTTCGCTGGCCAGCGAGGTGTGCACGCTGGAACCCGGAATGCGCGCCGCATCGGTGCGGCGAACGCCGGCCTGACGCTCGGCCGATGCCGCTTTTGCCGGCGATTTTTCCTTGTTCGGCTTCGCGTCCCGCATAGGCTCCAGAAAGTCCGGATTGAGCAAGCTGTCAAGCACGGCAAGCGGGTTCACCCGCAAAGCCGGCTTCTGTGCACAGCTCAACCCCCGGCGGGGCCTGTTTTCAAGAGATCCTCACGTATTTGCGCCAGCTGTGTTCCGGCCGAAAGCCCAACATGTCGCGCGCCTTGCGGTTGGACAGCAGCGTCTCGAATTCGCCGAGCTCACCCTTGACCGGCACACCGGGATAGAAGCGCTTCAGCAGTTCCGCGGTCGGCAGATCCGACGACGTGTCGTCATTGGCAGCGTTGAACACCTGGTAGCCGAGCCCATCCTTCTCGATGGCGCGCAGCGTGATCTGGCCGAGGTCGCGCGCATCGACATAGCTCCAGGCGATGCGCTTGCGGAAACCGGGATCGGCGAACCATTTCGGAAACAGGGAATATTCGTGCGGTTCGATGACGTTGCCGATGCGCAATGCATAGATGTCGGTACCGTCGCGCTGCGCAAAGGCCCGTGCCGTCTTCTCGTTGACGACCTTGGAAAGGGCATAGCTGTCCATCGGATCGACGTCGTATTCTTCGTCGAGCGGGAAATATTTCGGCGCGCGCGGCTCGTTGGCGAAGACCAGCCCGTAGGTCGTCTCGCTGGAGGCGATGATCACCTTGCGGATGCCGAGCTTCACCGCCGCCTCGATGACATTGTAGGTACCGAGCGCGTTGATGCGGAACACTTCGTTGTCGGGCGTGATCATGATGCGGGGGATCGCGGCGAAATGCACCACGGCGTCGACGGGCTGGGGACGCAGCGACGGGTCGAATTCATGCAAGCCCGCATAGCTCGACAGCGCGTTGAACACCTGCCCGCTGTCGGTGATGTCGGTGATCAGCGTGCGCACCTTGGGATTGTCGAGCGGCTTGGTGTCGATGTTGAGCACCTGGCAGCCCTGCTCCACCAGATATTGTACGACGTGGCGCCCAGCCTTGCCGCTGCCGCCGGTAAACATGATCCGCTTCATTATTCTGGTCTCCACGAAAGCTCAGGATTATGTGTATTGTCAGACAATATTGCTTTCTGCAACCGCTTGCGGCTAAAACAGCGGCGACATTATCGATAATCGCAACACAGGACAGACAGAATGAACACGACCGCCCCGAGCGAGAAGATCGGCTTCGTCGGCCTTGGCCTGATGGGTCATGGCATCGCCAAGAATATCGTCGATAAAGGCTATCACCTGACCTTTCTCGGCCGCAAGAATCGCAAGCCGGCGGAGGATATGGCTAATCGCGGCGCCCACGAAGCCGCGACCTCCCGCGACGTGGCGGCGGCATCGACGATCGTCTTCATCTGCGTCACCGGTTCGCGTGAGGTCGAAGCCATCATTCGAGGCCCCGGCGGTCTCAAGGAAGGATTGAGAAAAGGCTCGGTCGTCGTCGACTGCTCGACCTCCGACCCGGTCTCGACCGTTGCGCTGGCCGCCGAACTCAAGGCGCTCGGCGTCAACTATGTCGATGCACCGCTCAGCCGCACGCCGAAGGAGGCTTGGGAAGGCACGCTCGACGCCATGGTCGGCGCACCCGACGCCGTCTTTGCCAGGGTCAAACCGGTGATCGAAACCTGGGCCGGCCGTATCGTCCATATCGGCGACACCGGCGACGGCCACCGCATGAAATTGCTCAACAATTTCGTCTCGCTGGGCTATGCGGCGATCTATTCCGAGGCATTGGCCTTGGCCGAGAAGGTCGGCATCTCGCCGCAGCGCTTCGACAGCGTCATCCGCAACGGCCGCATGGATTGCGGCTTCTACCAGACCTTCATGCGGTGGACGTTGGAGGGCGACCGCGACGCCCACAAATTCACTATTGCCAACGCCTTCAAGGACTTGACCTACCTCGAATCGATGGCGGGCTCTGCCGGCATTGCCAACCCCCTCGGCAACGCCACCAAGAACGCTTTCGCCGGAGCACACGCCACCGGACCGGCCGAGCAGTACGTGCCGATGCTGGCCACCCATATCGGCAAGGTCAACGGTGTCGATCTGATGCCGATGAAAGATGGAAAGAAACAGACGATTTAAGGGTGAGAAGCGGTCCGCGCACCGGATGAAAAGCCAATAGCTTGGCTTTTCGAGCTTCGAACGCCGGGAGCCTGCGAAAGGCCGCAGAAGGCTACGCATTGTCCATAGAAAGGTGATCACCAAGCGCGAGCGTCGATCACCCTCGCCCTCTTCCGATCCCTTCATCGGTATCGGCGAGTAGCTTGTGCACGGCGTTGCGCGCCGCTGAGGGGCGCTGCAAACGAATATTCTTCTCGATCGCCTCGTGCAGCCTCTGGGCCCGCCGTTGGTCGCCGACCTGCTGAGTCGTGAAGACGAAGAGATGGTCGAGCGCCGACTCGATGAGCACGCCGAGCGGCACCAGCAGATCGTTGCCGGAGGCCCGCAGGATGGCAAGATGAAAGCGCGTGTCGGCCCGGATGCGCTCCTGAAGGCTTGCCGCCTCGCCCATCTCGCGGCAGGCCTGGCTGATCTCGGCCATCTGCTCGTCGCTGCGCCGCACCGCGGCAAAGGCGCTCGCTTCCGGCTCGATGATGTGGCGGAACTCCTGTACCGTCCGCAGGAACACCTCACGGTCCGGCGCGGTCGCGTACCAGGCGAGCACGTCGCGGTCGAGTAGGTTCCAGCGCTCCTTCGGTTCGACCCAACTGCCGATCTTGGGGCGCGAAGCGAGCAGGCTTTTGGCCATCAGCATCTTGATCGCCTCGCGCACCGCCGAGCGGCTGACGTTGAACGTTCGCGACCATTGGGCTTCGTTGGGCAGGATGGTGCCTGGCGGATAGTCGCCGCGCACGATCCTGAGCCCGATCTCGCTGGCCAGCGAGGCGTGCACGCTGGCACCGGGAAAGTGCGCCGCATCGGGCCGGCGCATGGCGGCCGGACGGCGGCCGGCCTGTGCCTTGGTCCGAATGGCTCGCTTGTTTGACTTTTCGTCCGGCATCCACGTTCCAATGCGTCGGCCGTACCTGTTCCGGTCAGGAACTGTCGGGTGCGCCGATGCCATTGCCGAAAATTCGAACCACGGGCGCGCCAAAGCCGGAGCCGCTGCCCCTGAAATGCGTGTCCCTGTTCGTCAGCAGAGGTGGCGGGGCGCCCGTTGACGGGCGCCCCGATCGAGACGCCTACTTCTGGATGCAGGTGTCGACCGTATCCTTGGTGCATTCGTCGAGGCCGGTGAACACCGGATCGTCGACCTTCTTGCCTTCGACCAGGTCGATCATCACGGACGGCGCCTTGTAGCCCATCTCGAACGGCCGCTGGCCGACCAGCGCGGTGACAAGGCCATCCCGCGCGATCGCCACCTCGTCGCCGATCGTGTCGGCGGCGCCGATGACGAAGTCGTTGCTGGCCAGCTTGTCCTTCAGCGGTCCAACCAGATCGCGATAGGGCTGCGGCGCGCCGAACAGCGGCCAGCCGCCCATGATGCCGAACGCATCGAGCTTGGGGTTGGCGGCAAGGATGTCGGTCATCGCCTGCACGCCCTTGGCGCCGTCGTCATTGGTGAACACCGGACAGCCCGCCACTTCCGTCCAGCCGCCTTCGCCGGCAAGGGCTGCAAGTCCTTCCTTGCCCGACAGCGCATCACGCATGCCTTGCGCGCGGCGAAGGATGTTGTCGGCCGCCGGATTGCCCTCGATGGTGCAGATCGTGCCGCCCTTCGGCTTGGCCTTCTTTATGTATTCGCCGATCTTCTTGCCCATCAGATAGTTGTCGGTGCCGAGATAAGTCTTGCGAAGTGCTGCGTCTTCCTTGGCAAGATCGGCATCGACGGTCATGATCGGGATCGACGGGTTGGCGCTTTTGATCGTTTGCGCGATCAGCGGCGCGTTGGACGGCGAAATCGCCATCGCCACCGTGTCCGGCTTGCTCAGCATATCCTGCACGATCTGCGCCTCGCCGGCCTCGTCGGAAGTCGACGCCGGACCGGTGTAGAAGCACTCATATTCCGAGCTGGCGTTTTCCTTGTTCCATTTCTCGCAGCCCTGGTGGATCGCCTCGAAGAACGGATTGTCGAGACCTTTCACCACGATGACGAGCTGCTTCTTGGCCAAAGCCGGCCCGGCGCCCAACGCCATGGCGGCGACGGCGGCGAGCAAAACTGTTTTCCTCATGTCAGTCCTCCCTTGGAAACAGACGGACACGGCGTGCCCGCCACACAGATCGGCCGAATGCGAGATGACAGAAGCAAGCGCTCGTGCCGTCAGGCCAGGCCGATAAGTATTTTCAGATGCGACCAGCCCGGCAACGATGCCGGCACGGTCGATAATCCTCTACCGGTTGCGCCGCCAAACAACGTCGTCAAAGCCGGCATATCTTCCTCCGACGCTCAACTAATAACGGCTTGCCGCCAACGTCAATTGCTATTTGTCCTACAAAACGGATTTTTCCCGAAAGGCGGGATCTCATTCGTCCGACAATTGCCCAAATCTTATTCGTCAGACAATTGACGCCCATGCAGGCATTTGCGTAAATGACTGGGTCGCTGCTTCCGGGAGGAGCTGGGGGAGCGAACCGAAGCCGTCGCTCCTCCGGGACAGACGGCCAGACATGGGAGGCAAAAGGCTGGTGGCGGTTCTCGAACTCACCAACATCTCGAAGCATTTCGGCGCCATCCAGGCGGTGAACGACGTGTCGCTGTCGATCGAACCCGGCCAGGTCGTCGGCCTGATGGGCGACAACGGCGCCGGCAAGTCGACGCTGGTCAAGATGATCGCCGGCAATTTCCGCCCGAGCCACGGCACCATGCAGATGGACGGCAAGGATCTGATCCTGCACAAGCCGGTCGAGGCCCGCCAGCACGGCATCGAGATCGTCCACCAGGATCTGGCGCTGTGCAATAATTTGACGGCGGCGGCCAATGTCTATCTCGGCCGCGAACTGCGCCGCGGCGTCGGGCCCTTCCGTATCCTCGACTATGCCGCCATGTACAAGCGCGCCGGCCAGATATTCGCCGAGCTCAAATCCGAGACGCGCCCGCGCGACCTCGTCAAACAGATGTCCGGCGGTCAGCGCCAGGCGGTGGCGATCGCCCGCACCATGCTGTCGCAGGCCAAGATAGTGCTGATGGACGAGCCGACGGCGGCGATTTCGGTCCGTCAGGTCGCCGAAGTCCTCAACCTGATCCGCCATTTGCGCGACCAGGGCATCGCCGTGGTGCTGATCAGCCACCGCATGCCCGACGTTTTCGACGTCGCCGACCGCGTCATCGTCATGCGGCGCGGCAGGAAAGTCGCCGACAAGGCGATCGCCTCGAGTTCGCCCGAGGAAGTGACAGGGCTGATCACCGGCGCCATCGAGCAGGTGGTGTGAGAGCGGCAAAACCGGATTTCATTGCGCTGGCGCGTTTCGCTCCCGGCAGGAAAGGTCGATAATGGCAGTCACCCTTGATCAGACGATCGCGCAGAAACAGCACAGTTTTCTGTCGCGGCTGCTCTCCAGCCAGACGTTCTGGGTGGTGATCGCCGTCATCCTCGCCTGTATCTTCCTGTCCTTTGCCACGGATGCCTTCGCCACCCCGAAGAACCTCTTCAACATCACCCGCAACGTCACCTTCGTCGCCATTGTCGCGCTGGGCATGACCTTCGTCATCATCACCGGCGGCATCGACCTCTCGGTCGGTTCGGTGCTGTGCCTGTGCTCGATGGTGCTGGCCGTTACCATGCATGCCGGGTTTTCGATCGAAGTCGCCATCCTGGCTTCGATCGTCACCGCACTCGTCATCGGCGGCTTCAACGGCATTCTGATCGCCTATCTCGGCTTTCCGCCCTTCGTGGTGACGCTCGGCATGCTGTCGATCGCCCGCAGCCTCGCCATGGTCGCCTCCAACAACACCGTCGTCTTCCAGTTCGGGCCCGATCACGACAAGCTGCTGGCGCTGGGCGGCGGCGCCTGGCTGTTCGGGATCGCCAATCCGGTGCTCTACATGATCCTTTTGGCGCTGATCACCGGCTTCGTCCTGCGCTGGACCAAGTTCGGCCGGCACATCTTCGCCATTGGCGGCAACGAGCATGCGGCGACGCTGACCGGCGTTCCGGTGCGCCAGATCAAGGTCGCCGTCTACATGATCTCGGCGTTGTCGGCGGGAATAGCCGGCATCATCCAGACCGGCTGGCTGGGCGCCGTCACCACCAATCTCGGCAACGGCATGGAGCTGCAGGTCATCGCCGCCACCGTCATCGGCGGCGCCAATCTCGCCGGCGGCGTCGGCACCGCCTTTGGCGCCATCGTGGGTGCCGCCCTCATCGAGGTGATCCGCAACAGCCTCGGCCTGCTCGGTATTAACGCCTTCTGGCAGGGCACCTTCATCGGCGGCGCCATCCTGCTGGCGGTGCTGTTCGACCGCATCCGCAACTTCAGGCGAAGCGACTAAAAGCCTGTCTTCGCCGAAGCGGCGTTCATTTCGGTCCTATCGCTCAGTCTGAAAATCGGCTGAAGCGGCCTGCCGCGAATACCGGGCGTGCGGCTATGCCTTGACGGACACGGAAAACCGGCCGCACAATCCCCAAGCAGGCGAAGGGAGGCCAGTCGCCTGCGGGAGGATATACCCATGACGGAAGCGATCAGGCTCTACTGGGGCCAGTTCGGACATGTTTCTGTCCTGAATGTCGCGAGCGACTTCGTCACCCATGCCCATGTCGAGGCACATCTCATCATCTGGCTGGAAGGCACCGCCGGCGAGATGACCATCGGCCGTGAGACGGTCCTGCTTGGACCTGGCACGGCTGCCGGCATCAACTCGCTGCAGCCGCATAGCCATGTGCTGTCGCACGACGGCACCCCAGGCCTGTTCCTCGCCTTTTACATCGACCCGGACTGGGCACGGCGGCGCCGTGACCTGCCCTCGTCCGCGCCGCTTTTCGCGCAGGCGGCAATCACGCTCGAACCCTGGCTGCACCAGGCTGCTGCCGGCCTGCTCGATCATCTGACCGACAATGAGAGCATCGACGATGTCGCCAATTACGAGATCGAGCGCTTCATCGACTCGGTGCTCGATGCCGCCGACGCTTCAGCTCCGCAGGAGCCGCGTGGCCGCGTGAACACCATGCAGGATTTCCGCGTCCGCAAGGCGATCCAGCTGATGAAAGCCAATGTCTGCGAGCGTATCTCCTTCGATGACGTGGCGCGCAGCGTCGGCCTGTCGCGGCCGCATTTCTTCGCCCTGTTCAAGGAACAGACCAGTTTGACGCCCAACGTCTACTGGAACACGCTGCGCATGGAGGAAGCGGTGCGCCAGCTCCAGTGGTCGCATGAGCCGCTGATATCGGTCGCCTGCAATCTCGGCTTCACCACCCAGGGCAATTTCTCGCGTTTCTTCCGCGACCATGTCGGCGTGCCGCCGACGCTCTATCGCGAAGCGGCGCGAGCAGTGTCCTGACGGGCCGGAAAGCGGCTATTTTCAGACTGATTGATACGTGCCCAAGACGCATTGATAAGCACCGCGACCACGATCGGCCTACCGTCCCAAGCAGAACGTTTGCAGGGGAAAGAGCATATGGCTGATGTCACCATCTCCACCGTCATCGACGCGCCGGTCGAAAAGGTCTGGGCGCGCATCCGCGACTTCAACGGACTGCCGAATTGGCATCCGCGCATGGTCGAAAGCCATATCGAGGACGGCAAGGACGCCACCACGATCGGCTGCGTGCGCAACTTCCAGCTGGCCAGCGGCGCGCGGCTGCGCGAAAAGCTGCTCGATTTCTCCGATGAGAATTTCCTCGTCAGCTATTCGATCCTGGAAACGCCGCAGCCGCTCACCAACCACAGGGCTACGCTGCAATTGCGGCGCGTCACCGACGGCGACCGCACCTATGCCGAATGGACCGCCAGCTTCGACGCAGCACCCGAAGAAGCCGACAAGCTGGCCGAGGGCATGGGCGCCAATGTCTTCCAGGGCGGCTTCAACGCCCTGAAGAGCCATTTCACCGGCCAGGGTTGAGGAGCGGGCCATGGCGCTGGCATTGCAGAGTTTTGCAACGGTGAAAGACGCCAGCGCGGCGCTGAAAGCCGCCGGCACGCGCTATCTCGGCGGTGGCACGCTCGTCTTGCGCGCCGCCAATGAGGGCGACGTTTCGGTCTCCGGCCTTGTCAGGTCGACCGACCCGGCCTTGTCGGTCATCACGGTCTCCGGCGGCACGATCCGCATCGGCGCTTCGGTGACCATGGCGGCGATCGCCCGCCATCCCGAGCTCGGCCAGCTTGCCAAGGCCGCGCGTGCCGTTGGCGGTCCGGCGATCCGCAACATGGCGACCGTCGGCGGCAATCTGTTTGCGCCAAGCCCCTATGGCGATTTCGCAGTCGCCCTGCTGGCGCTGGACGCCATGGTGAGCACCAATGACGGCGAAATGCCGATGGAAGCGTTTCTGGCCAAGCGGGGCGGGAGCCGCGCGATCGTCACCTCGGTCAGCTTCACGCGGCCGGCGCAGGGAAGCTTTCGATTCGTGAAGGTCTCGCGGGTAAAGCCCAAGGGCGTCTCGGTGCTCAGTATCGCCGCTATCCTGGAACAAGCCGGCGACGGCACGATATCCTCGGCGCGCATCGCGCTCGGTTGTATGGCCGACCGGCCGATGCGAGCCAAGACAGCCGAAAAAGCGCTGCTCGGCAGGACACTGGACGCGGACGGCATCGCTTCGGCACTGGCCGCCGCGGGCGACGGCACCGCACCAATCACCGACCCGATCGCCAGCGCCTGGTATCGCGCGCAAGTGCTGCCGGTTCATCTCGGTCGGCTGCTGCTCAGCTAGTCACATTCGGGGCGCGCGCTTGCCCTGCGGGGCAGGCGCGCAAGGAGGAAGAATGGCAAAGGTTCCCGTCCAGTTCACGCTCAACGGTTCTGAGAAGGCCGAATTCGTCGAAAGCGGCACAACGCTGCTCAACGCCTTGCGCGACAAGATCGGCGACACTTCGCCGAAGGGCGGCTGCCATCAAGGCACCTGTGGCGCCTGCTCGGTGATCGTCGACGGTGAGCTCCGGCTGTCCTGTCTGACGCTCGCCGAGACCTGCAACGGCGCTGCCATCACCACCACGTCGGGTCTTGCGGAAGGCGGCGTCCTGCATCCGCTGCAGCGCGCCTTCCTCGACGCCTTCGCCACCCAATGCGGCTTCTGCACGCCGGGCATGCTCATGGCGGCCAAGGTGTTGCTCGACCACACGCCCGATCCCAGCCGCGACGATGTCGTCGAAGCGCTGTCGGGCAACATATGCCGCTGTACAGGCTACGAGCCTATCATCCAGGCGGTGCTCACCGCCGCTCGCGCCAACTCGCAGAACGCGGCCTGAGGGAAGCAAGATGGAACTGCGCAAAAGCTATTTTTCGGACGTCCGCAAGGATGACCTCAACGAGATCGGCCAGCCGAGGCCCCGCTCGGATTCGCCCGGCCATGTCACCGGCAAAACCGCCTATTTCGCCGACCGCAACTTTCCCGGCATGTTGCATCTGAAGATGGTGCGCAGCCCGCACCATCATGCCCGCATCCGATCGATCGATACGTCCGAAGCGGAAAAACATCCGGGCGTGGTGAAAATTCTCACCGCCAGGGACGTCCCGCACAATGTCTACACCATCCTGATCCTGATCCAGATCGGGCCGGAGGACGAGGCGGTTCTGGCCGACGGCAAGGTGCGCTGGAAGGGCGAGGCCGTGGTGGCGGTGCTGGCCGAGACGGAGCGCGCCGCCCAGGAAGCCGCGGCCAAGGTCAAGGTCGACTACGAGGTGCTGCCGGCCGTCTTCGACATGGAGGAAGCGCTGAAGCCCGGCGCGCCCCTCGTCAACGAGTATCACGGCCAGAACTACTATCTCTATGACAGCGGCGAGTGCCGCAAGGTGCGCTTCGGCGATGTCGAGGCGGGGTTTGCCGAGGCCGACTACGTCCTCGAACAAAGCTACCAGTCCTCGCCGATAGAGCATGCGCCGACCGAGACCACCGGCTGTATCGTGGCACCGGAGGGCAATGACCGCTTCACCTGCTATACCAACACGCAGGCGATGTTCTTCACCCTCGACAACACGTCGATCATTTTGCAGATGCCGGGCAGCAAGCTGCATTTCGTCGGCGGCACGGTCGGCGGCGGCTTTGGCGGCAAGGTCGATGTCATCGTCGAACCGATCGCGATCCTCGGCGCCAAGCTAACAGGGCGACCGGTCTGTTTTACCTACAGCCGCGAGGAGGAGATGCAGATCTCGTCACCTCGCGCGGCCGAAAAGGTCGTCATCAAGGACGGCGTGATGAAGGACGGCCGCATCGTCGCGCGCAAAGTCACCGGCTACACCGACGCCGGCGCCTACTCCCGCCATTCGCCCTATGGCGCCCAGAAGGGCGCGGGGCACTATCCCGGCCCCTACACCATCCCCAATGTTTGGATCGACACGTACTGCGTCTACACCAACCGCACCCCCTCCTCCGCCATGCGCGGCTTCGGCGTCACCATCGGTGACTTCGCGCTGGAGGTGCAGATGGACAAGCTGGCGCGGCTGATCGGCATGGATCCGCTCGAATTCCGCTTCATCAACGCCTATCGCGACGGCGATATGAAGGCGCATCGCCAGCCGACCGAAGGGGCGGCCCTCATAGAGTGCATGCAGGAGGCCTCGCGCGCGGCCAACTGGCCCGTGGCTGAGAAATACATGGCAATGTCCTCCTACGCGAAGGGAGCTTGAAATGGCGATCAGGCGTGGACGCGGCGTTGCCGCGATCAATTATCCCACGGGCATGAACCTTGGCGGCGATCCCACCCAGGCGCTGGTGCATTCGACCCCAACCGGCAATTTCATGGTGACCCTATCATCGGTCGATCTCGGCCAGGGCATGAAGCAGATCATGGCGCAGATCTGCGCCGAGACAATCGGCGTGCCGACCGACCGCGTCGTCGTCGACACCGCCGACACCGACACCGGCCCGCACTGCATGGGCACTTTCGCCTCGCGCGGCACGCACCGCGCCGGCAACGCCGTCATCCAGGCGGCGAGGGAAGCCCGCCAGGTGATGCTGGAAGTGGCCGCGGAGGAGTTGGAGGTCAACGCCTCCGACCTCGAGACCGACGGTCAGGGCAACATATTGGTGAAGGGCGCGCCGCAGAAATCGATCTCGATCTTCGACGTCGCTCTGTCGGCGCATTTCAAGCGCGGCCGCTCGATCTCGGGACGCGGCATGTTCCTCATCCCGCGCTCCTATCCGGAGAAGGAGACCGGCGCGATGAAGCCATCGACCTGCTACGCGCATGCCTGCACGGTGGCCGAGGTCGAGGTCGATGACGAGACTGGCGAGGTGACGGTGCTGACAGTGAAGAACGTCTTCGAGATCGGCCGTGCGCTGAACCCCAAAATGGTCGAGCAGCAGCTGGTCGGCGGCTCCTGGATGGGCATCAGCCACGCGCTCTACGAAACGACCGAGCCCTATTATCCCAGCCGTGACCACGGCGGCACCGACTTCAATCAGTATCTGATGCCAGGTCCCGGCGATCTGGCCGAAACCGAGGTCATCGTGCTGGAGCGGCCCTCGGCAGATGGTCCTTACGGCGCCAAGGGGCCCGGCGAAATGTGCGCCAATCCACAGATTCCGGCGGTCGCCAATGCCGTTTTCGACGCTGTCGGCGTGCGCATCGACACGCTACCGATCACGCCGGAACGCATTTTGCGTGCGCTCAAGGCGCAAGCGACGACCTGAGGACCGACATGCCCGAGGTAAACGCCGAAACGGTCGCGACTTCGCCAGAAGCGGTCGCCGAGCGCCTCGCTGCCTCGCATTATCTGGCTGATGAAAGCCTGGCGACGGCCATCTTCCTGGCGATCCGGCTGGGCAAGCCGCTGCTGCTCGAAGGCGCTCCGGGCGTCGGCAAGACGGAAGCGGCCAAGGCAATCGCCGGGCTGCTCGGCCGCGATCTGGTGCGGTTGCAATGCTATGAAGGCATAGACGCCGCGCATGCGCTCTATGAGTGGAACTACCAGCGCCAGCTG
The DNA here is from genome assembly GCF_006442685.1 of Mesorhizobium sp. B2-4-7. Lineage (NCBI taxonomy): Bacteria > Pseudomonadati > Pseudomonadota > Alphaproteobacteria > Hyphomicrobiales > Phyllobacteriaceae > Mesorhizobium > Mesorhizobium sp. B2-4-7. Next base: position 213,400 of record NZ_VFVH01000011.1, on the reverse strand, counting down.
CTCGCCATCCGCCATGCCGGCGAGCAAGAAGTCGATATCTACGACGACCGCTTTCTGATCGCCCGCCCGCTGCTGCAGGTCCTGAAGGCGCCGGAGCAGCGCATCCTGCTGGTCGACGAGATCGACCGTTCCGACCACGAATTCGAGGCGCTGCTGTTGGAGTTTCTTTCCGACTTCCAGATCAGCATTCCCGAGCGCGGCACCATCCGCGCCACCGCACAGCCGATCGTCATCCTGACCTCCAACCGCACCCGCGAACTCGCCGAAGCGCTCCGGCGGCGTTGCGTCTATCACTGGATTGGCTATCCCGATGCCGAGCGTGAGGCGGCCATCATCATGCTGCGCGCCGGCGATGTCGCAGAGGCAACGGCACGCGCCGTGGCCACAGCCGTGCAGACCATCCGCGCGCGTCCACTCGCCAAACCGCCCGGCATCGCCGAGGCGGTCGAATGGGCCAATGCCGCGACCATTCTCGAAAAAGGCGGCAGTCCATGGCCGGAAGCCTTCCGCCGCGCCATCGGCGTGCTGATCAAGGACGAGGAGGATCTGTCCTACATCGCGCCCGAGCTCGGCCGGATCGTCGACGAGGTGCTGGCGTGAGCCGCGACGTCATTCAGCAACGCGGGCGGGACAGCGCCCCCCTCTGTCCTGCCGGACATCTCCCCCGCGCCGCAACGCCCTTGCTCAGCTTCGCTCGCCTGCTGCGCCGCTACGGCTTCGCTATTGCCCCGGAACAAGTCTCCCGTTTCATGCAGGCCGTGACCCTGCTGGGGCCGCGCTCGATGGCGGACATCCGTGAGGCGGCCCTGGCCACACTAGCGCCGTCGCCTGACCGCCGCGACGAATTCGAAGCGCATTTCCAGAGCCATTTCTATGGCAACGCGTCAGCTGTGATCGAAGGCGATGCAGACGAGGAAACGCGCATCAAGGATGATGGCGGTGCCGACGACGAACGGATCGAGGCCGAGCAGAAACAGGAAGGCGGCGAGTTGTCTTCCGCCCTGGAGCAGTTGAGCTCGCGCGACTTCCAGCGCGACGACGACAGTCTGACCGCGTTTCGCCGAAAGCTGTCATCGGCCCTGCCCGCCCGATGTTCCTTCCGCACCGTGCGTACCCATTCGCGCGGCAAGCTCGACCTGCGCCGCTCGCTCAGGGAAATCGTCGGCGCAGATGGCGATGTCCCCTCGCCGCTGCTGCGCCGCCGCCAGACCGTGCCGCGCAAACTGCTGCTCTTGATCGATGTCTCCGGCTCGATGAAGCTGCACACCGCCGACTATCTCAAGCTGGCGCATGCCGCCGTCCAGGGCGCGGACCGCGCCGAGATCTTTACCTTCGGCACGCGGCTCACCCGCATCACCTCGGCATTGCGTATCCGCGACCGCGATCAGGCGCTGGCGCGCGCGGCGGCCCAGGTCGACGATTGGGATGGCGGCACCCGCATGGGACCGACCCTGCTGGCATTCCTCTCGGTGCCGCGCTTTTCGTCGTTCACGCGCGGCGCCGCGGTCGTCATTCTCTCCGACGCGCTGGAGCGCGGCGACCATGCCGAACTGGAGATTGCCATGCGCAGGCTTAGCGCCCGCGCCTTCCGGCTGTCGCTGGCGACCCCGCTGGCCGGCGATCCGCGCTTCCAGCCGGCGACAGCGGCGCTGCGCGCCATCCTGCCCGACCTCGACGATCTGGTCGACGGCTCGTCGCTGGCCGGCCTCACCGATTTCATCCTGTCGCTCGCACGCCCCGCCCCGGCGGCCGCGACCATCTGGAAAAGGGTATCGTGATGCAGAAAGCCATCGACGCGCATTTCCACATCTGGCGCCAGAAGGACCAACCATGGCTGGTCGGCCCGATGGTGCCGCGCATCTTCGGCCCTTACGAACCGATCCGCCGCGACTATCCGATCGATGAATTTTTGGCCGACCAAAAAGGTTCGGGCGTCGAAAAAGCCGTCTATGTCCAGACCAATTGGGCCAAGGAGGATTTCGAGAAGGAGGTCGCCTTCCTGCAGAAGACCGCTGACGAGACCGGCTGGCCGCACGCCATCGTCGGCTATGCCGACATGACGGTGGACGATGTCAGGCCGCAGATCGACCGGTTGATGAAATACAGGCTGCTGCGCGGCGTGCGCATGCAACTGCACTGGCACGAGATCCCGGCCTTCCGCTTCGCCGCCTCGGCCGACCAGGTGATCGACCCCAAGGTCCGCGCCAACGTCGCGCGGCTGAAGGATTACGGCCTGTCCTTCGACCTGCAGCTCTTCCCCGCCCAGATGAAGGACGGGCTGACGCTGGTCGGCGAAAACCCGGAGACGAATTTCATCCTGACCCACGCCGGCATGCTGACCGGCATGGAACCGGAAACCACCGAAGCCTGGAAGGCCGGCCTGCGCACACTGTCGGCGGCGCCCAATCTCTACGCCAAGCTGTCTGGCCTCGGCACCTTCGTTCACCGCAACGACCCGGCGCTGATCGCCTACATCATCGACAATGCGATCGATATTCTTGGCAGCGACCATCTGATGTTCGGCTCGAACTTCCCGATCGAGAAGCTCTGGACCGGCCACGCCGAACTGATCAAGGCGCACCGCGATGCGGTGGAGAAGCATGGCACGGCGGCGGAAGCCGACATTTTCTGGAACGCGGCGGAGAAGGTTTACAGGCCGGTGTAGCGCGTCTTTCCTCACTTCACCTCGAACTGTGGATCGACCGGGATCTGCATTGCCGTCACCAGATGGTTGGTCTGTCCCGCCAACCCGATGATCGACACCAGTTCGCCATGCTGTGCGTCTGTCATGCCCTTGGCGCGCGCCGCCGCGGTGTGCGAATGGACGCAATAGGAGCAGCCATTGGCGGTCGACACCGCGATGTAGATCATCTCCTTGGTCAACGGATCGATCGCACTGTCTGCAACCATCACCGCCTTGAGCTGTTCCCAGATACGCTTCAGCGCCGCAGGATCATTGGCCAGCCCGCGCCAGAAATTATTGACGAAATCGGATTTGCGCGTCGCGCGGATGTCGTCGAACACCGCCTTTAAGGCCGGGATTTTCTCCACCTCGGCATCGCTCAGGAGTCTGGTGGTGGCCATGGTGTTTCCTTTCGTTTTTTCAATGCCGAACGTTTGAATCGGACGCTGAACAGCCGCCGCCAATCCATTCACTTCATTCGCCTATTCGCCTTTTGCGACGCAAACAGCACCGCGAGGGTGTGTCGAGATTCAGGTCAGGCCGAGTCGAAAACGACGGGTTCCGAGAACCGGAGCGGAGCGTACTTGAAGTACGTGAGCGCCGGAAGCGCAGGAAGTCGGCGTTTGCAGGCCGGCCTCACCTGAATACCGACACACTCTCTAATGCACCGCCGCATACATAATCTTCTCCTCCGTCGCCTCGGCCGGCGAAAACTCCTCGACGATACGGCCCTGGCGGCAGACCAGGATCCGGTCGGACAGGTTCATGATCTCCGGCAGGTAGGACGAGATGACGACGACGGCCAGACCCTGGTCGGCCAGCCGGTTGATGATCTGGTGGATCTCGGCGATGGCGCCGACATCGACGCCGCGCGTCGGCTCGTCGAAGATGACGACGCGCGGCTTCTGCACCAGCCCCTTGCCGATCACCACCTTCTGCTGGTTGCCGCCGGAAAGCTCGACCACGCGCGCATTGTCGTTGATCGCCCTGATGTTCAGCGTCTTGGTCCATTCGGCGGAGAGCGCGCGCATCTCCTGCTGATTGATCACCCAGCCTTTTTCGCGGCCGGCCGCCAGCAGCCCGCCGAACAGGTTCTCGGCAATGCCCATCGTCTCGAAAATACCTTCGCTCTTGCGGTCCTCCGTGACGTAGACGATGCCGTCGGCCACCGCTTCGCTCGGCACGAGATAGCGCACCGGCCTGTCGTCCAGCTCGATCGCCCCGCCGCGCAGGAAATCGCGTTTGTAAATGCCGGACACGATCTTGAACGTCTCGGTGCGGCCGGAGCCGATCAGCCCGAAGACGCCGGTGATCTGGCCTTCGAAGATCGAGAACGAATTGTTGCGCACGACATTGCTCATTGAGATATCCTGCACCGACAGCACTTTCTTGCCCGCCTTGCGCAGCTTGGCCTCGTCGCGCTGGCGATAGATCTGCCCCGATAGCGTGCGCCCGACCATGGCGGCAACGATCCGGTCGCGATCGAAGGCCGACGTGTCGTCGGTGATGACCAACTCGCCATCGCGCAGGATGGTGATGCGGTCGGCAATCAGCAGCGCCTCCTCCAACGCATGGCTGATGAAGACGATGGAGACGCCGCGCGCCTTGAGCCGCCGAATCAGCGCGAAGAAGTGCCGCTTCTCCTCCGGCGTCAACGTCGCGGTCGGCTCGTCGAAGATAATGATCTCGGCATTGTGGTGCACGGCGCGCGCGATCTCGACCATCTGGCGCTTGGCCGCGCCAAGCGTCGCCACCATGGCGTTCGGGTCGACCGGAAAATTCAGCGACTGCAGGAACTGCTGCGCCGAAATGTAGGTGCCGCGCAGCCGGTTGAGGAATTTCTCGGTGCCGAGATAGAGGTTCTGCGCCACCGTCATCGACGGCACCAGGCTGGTCTCCTGGAACACCATTGCGATGCCCGCCTCGAGCGCCGCATGCGGCGAGGCGTAAGCGATCTCGCGTCCCTTGTGGAACATCTTGCCCGAACTGGCGTCGACCACTCCGGCGATGATCTTGGTCAGCGTCGACTTGCCGGCGCCGTTTTCGCCGAGCAGCGCGTGGATCTCGCCCTTGCGCAATTCGAAGCTGACATTCTTGACCGCGGGCACGCCGCGATAATTTTTGGTGACATTCTCCAGGCGCACGATTGGTTCCATCAAAACCCCCCGGCATCGACAGCCAACACGCAGTCGCCGCCCTTCGAGGCGACGAACAGTTCGCCATCTTTTTCAACCACGCTGCAAATGCCGTGACGTATGCCGTTGGCGCGGCTGTGCAGGCTGAACCGAGGCTGCATGTTCTGGTCGAGCCTGACCACCAGACCGTAGGAGCGGCTCGGCGACCAGGGCTTGTGGATGCCCATCGTGCGGATGCCGCCGCATTGCAGCGGTTCGAGGAAGCTGCGGCTTGAGGCCAGAGCCGGTGCGATCCAATAGGCCGGCGGCACCTGCTCGATCATGTCCTGACGGTAATGCGTCTCCTGCAGCACGAATTCGATCAGCCGGTTGCGCGGCGCAAACAGGGTCAGCCAGGCGCCGCCATCGGCTGCCGGCGACAGCCGCGCGGGATAGCCGGGCAGATGGGTCAACACCGTTGAGCGGCTGCCGCTTGCCGCCTCGAAGCGGATGAGCTGATGGCGCCAGCTCTCGCTCACCAGCACATCCCTGCCGATGGGATGGAGCCCATAGGGAAAGGCGATGGCGCCGGCCACCTTGCGGAAGGTCCCGCCTGCCGCATCCTGCTTCCAAAGCGATCCGGACGTGCCTTTCTTCATCAGGTCGGCCGCCCATTGTGATGGTGCGAATTCGGCCGAACCATTGGCCAGCCACAGAGCGCCGTCACCGGGATAGGCGAGCGCGGTGATGCAGCTGACACCAGCCGGTAGCGAAACATCCCTACCGCCGACCAGGAGCCTGCCGCTTTCCAATCCGACCGTCAGCTCACCCGATGGCGAGAACGCCAGCGCGGTAACGGTGGACGCAAAGGTCTCGACCAACTTGGGCGCGGTACCGGCGGCAATCGAATAGACGGCGTTGCCGCTGGAAGCGAGCAGCTTGTCGCCAGAGATCAGCAGATTGTCCGGCTCGGTCAGTTCGGCAAACGCCGGCGCATCGTCAAGCTGCGTGTTGGGTCGGAAAGCGCCATCCAGCGGCGGGATCGTCACCGCCTTGCCGCGAAATAAATCCAGGATGGGATCGAGGATCATCGCTTTGCTCCCCAATAGGAAGCCGGGCTGGTCCAATTCGGGTCGGCGCCAGCAATCTTGTAGCGGCCGATGCGGTTGTTGAGGATGCCGCCGACGAAGAGATATCCCTTGTGCTCGCGCATCGAGGTGACCATCGGATGCGCGCTGCCGGTAAGGTCGCCCAACGCCTCGACGATGTCGCCCTTCTCCGTGAATTTCACCACGCCGCCGGTGTTGATGTTGGGGAACAGCCATTCGTCCTGCGGCAGCCGGCGTGTCATGCGCTTGCGCATGTCGGGGTGGCGCAGCGAGAGATCAAAACTCGGGGTGCGCATGCCGAGCCACGCCATCCAGTAATTGCCGTCGGAAGCGCGGTTGATGTTGTCGGGGTAGCCCGGCATGTCCCGGATGACGCATTCGGCGGTGCCGGCCTTCGGCCCTTCCAGCCAGTAGCGATGCACGCGGCAGGCCCAGCTCTCGGCGAAGAACAGCGACTTGCCGTCATGCGCCATGCACACGCCGTTGGTGTAGCGGTAGCCGTCGAGCAGCGTCCTGGTCGATCCGTCCTTCGGGTCATAGACCAGAAGACGGCCGGTGGCGCGGTTCTCGATCGAATCCAGCGCCCAGTCATGCGCGTCATAGCGCTTGGTCGAGTCGGTGAAATAGATGCGGCCGTCCGGTGCTATGTCGCAGTCGTTGGGATCGCGCAGCCGTGCGTCGTCGACGACCGATGTCCAGGAGCGCGACGTTTCGGCACAGGCGTTTGACCTCACGATCGGGCGAGACGGAATAGAGCCCCATGGCGCCGACACAACTGATCAGATTGCCTGATTTGTCGAAGGCAAGGCCGAGCGGAAAGCCGCCGATATGAGCGAACACTTCCGACTTCACATAGCCCGGCGCGAAGAAGCGGACGATCTCGCCATGGCGCGTGCCGCAATAGAGGTGGTCGTCACGGTCGAGAATGACATCTTCCGGTCCTTCCAGTTCGCCGAGCCCGATATGGTCGGCGCCCGACAGCCTGTCGTCGAGTTCGTAGGATGTGCCGGAGCCGGGCGCCGCCGACTGCGTCTCGCCCATCCTGAGATAGACCGGCGCGACATAGACCTCGTTCAGCACCTTGTGGCGGTTCTTCAGCCAGCGGATGTCGATCGTCACCGCCACCGCCAGCATGATGCCCAGCACCATCTGGTTGGTGCCGGTGCCGTAGCCCAGCCTGATCAGGCCGTTGGTCATGGTCAAAACGATGATGGCGCCCATCAGCCCCTTGATCACCGAGCCGCGCCCGCCTCCGAGGCTGACACCGCCGACCACCGCCGCGGTCAGCGCCATGATCTCGAGGTTGAGGCCGGTGCCCGGCCCTGCTCCGCTCAGCCGGCAAGCTATGAGGAAGCCGCCGATCGAGGCGCAGAAGCCTGAGAAGACATAAGTCATGAACACGGTGCGGCGCACACGGATGCCGGCATTGTGGGCAGAGCGCCGGGAGCCGCCAACCGCCAGCACATGCCAGCCGGGCCGCGAGCGCGTCAGCGCGATATGAGTGACGATGGCGAGGATAATGGCCAACCACACCGAGACCGACAGGCCCCAGAAGGTGCCGTCGCCGATGAAGTCGAGCACATCGGAGGTGGCTTGGGACAGCTGCACATCGGCGGCATAGGTGGTGACCAGGATGTCGAACAGCGCCCGCCCGAAAATGAAGGTCACCAGCGTGGTGAGGAAGGCGCGCAGCCTGAGGTATCCGACGAGATAGCCGTTGACGGCGCCGAAGACGAGGCCGGCGGCAAGCGAAGCGGCCAGCGCCAGCCAGATCGACTGTTCGAGGATGAAGAAGACATAGACGGCCGAAAAGCAGGACAGCGCAAAGATCGAGCCGACCGACAGGTCGATGCCGCCGCCAAGCATCACCACCGTCATGCCGGTGACGACCATCGAGAATTCACCGAGCTGGCGGGTCGATTCCTGCAGCGAGGTCAGTTTGAAGAAGCCCGGAATGATCGAACCGAACACGCCGAGTGTTGCCACCAGTGCCAGGAAGGGAATGGCATTGTCGGTCCAGCGCTTGGTCAGTATCTCGCCGACCAGATGGTCGGGCACGAGATTGTAGCGCCAGGCCTGGAGGCGTTCGCGAAAGGACATCAGGTCACTGCTATTGCGAGAGAAGAGAAAAAGGTGGCCGGGTAATCGCTCCGGAGCAATTCTCAACTTCGCCGCTGCCCCTCATCCGCCTGCCGGCACCTTCTCCCCGTGAAGAACGGGGAGAAGGGATAGGCTCCAGCGTCGACACCCCCCTCTCCCCGTTTTCACGAAGAGAGGGTAAGGTGAGGGGCAGCGCCGAGGTTGGAGATTGTCCACGTACAACCCGGCCGCCATGTTGATATCAGGCGTAAACTCGCGACCTACTTCGCCGCAGCTTCCGCTTGCAGCGCCTTCAGGTCCCAGCAGCTGTCGGGCTTGAGGTCGGCCTTGGTCGTCGCCTTCTCCAGCGTGTAGATGTAGGTGTGCGACGTGCCGGCCGGCTGGCCGCTCTGCAGCAGGAACTTTATGATGGCGTTCATGTCCCCCGACTGCCGGGCAAGGTCGGTCATGACAACCGCGCCATAAGTGCCGTCCTGCAGCTTGTCGCAGTCGGCCGCCTTTTCGCCGCCTCCGGTGGTGACCAGGAAAACCTTGCCCTCGAGCTTGGCATCACGGATCGCGGCCGACGCGCCAGTAGCATCACCATCCCAGAAGTCGATGATCGAGCAGATGTCGGGGTTCTGCTGCAGCATCGTCGTCGTGACATTGCGCGAGGTGGTCGCATCCCAGTTGGAGTCGGGCTTGGCCACGACCTGAAACTCGGGATGCTTTTCCAGTACCTTCATGATGCCGGCGTACTGATAAAGGCTGGAGGAGTTCGCTTGATCGCCCTGCACAAGGCCGATCTTTTTGGACGAGTTCTCGCCGCAGCCCTTGATCGCGGCTTCCGCCTCGAGTTGGCCGAGCCGGTCCCAATCGCTGCCGACAAAGGCATCGGCCGGGAAATTGGCGGGATTGTCGACCAGGATCACGTAGGTGCCGGCTGCCTGCGCCTTCTTCATCAGCTTGGAGTAGGAATTGAGGTCGGGCGCGTGGATGATCAGCACGTCAGGCCTGGTGTCGGAGGAGATGGCATCGGTGATCGCCTGCGCGCCGGCATCGACGACCCAGTTCGGATCGCGCGTCTCGAACGTGCCGCCCCAGGCCTCGACTTCGGTCTTCAGATAGTGCGCCCAGCCCTGCGCCAGGTCGAAGCCCATCGCCAGCGGCACCAGCATGACGCGTTTGCTCTTGAGTGCCTGCGCATAGGCAGCGGGGCCCGGATCGTCGGCAGCGAAGCTCGGCGCCACGAACGCGGTGACCGCAAGCGCCGCCGCGGCGGCCATCAATGTTTTGATCAGTTTCATGTCACATCCTCTGGTTGGTCGTTGTTATTTACGGCCGGCCCCAACCGTCCGCTTTGGTTTAGTCTTCCTGTTTGAGCATGATCTTTTCCGAAAAGTTCCCACTTTTCGGGATCATGCTCTAGATGTCGCCCTGCTGCGCCGTCTGTTCGTCACGCGGATTGATGATGCCGTCGACGATGATGGCACCGAGCAGGATCGCCGCCTTGATCAGGTTTTGGTAGAGCAGCGGAATGTCGATGATGGTCATCGCATTGAGCAGGATGCCGATCAGCGCCGCTCCGACCAGCACGTTTCGCACCCCGCCTCGTCCGCCCGAAAGCCCGATGCCCCCGATCACCGCCACCAGCACGATGTCGTAGAGCAGCGTCGAGTTGACGACGCGGGTGTTGATCGAATGCAGGCTGGCCGCTGTCAGCAGGCCGGCGATCAGCGCCACGAAGGCGGAAAGCACATAGCGCAGCACCAGCATCGGCCGCACTGGAATACCGATGTTGCGCGCGGCGACCGGATTATCGCCGGCGAAATAGATGTAGCGGCCCCATTTGGTGTAGCGCAGGAACAGGAAGAACAGGAAAGCCAGTGCAGCGAAGACGAACACCTCGATGGGAATGTCGAGGAAGCGCAGGCCGCCAAGCAGTTCCACCCAATGGCCCTGCGGCACCGGAACCGCATCCTGCGTGATCAGTTGCGAGCGCACATAGCCGAAGACGAAGGAGCCGGTGGCAAGCGTCACGAAGATCGCCGGCACGTCGGCGTAAGCGACGAGAAAGCCGTTGAGCAGGCCGATGGCGAGCACGCCGGCCAGCACATAGGCGAAGGCGAGCCCGTCAGGCGTTCCTGAATTCATCAATTGCAGATACCAGGCGACCGACATCGCCATGATCGCCACCGCCGAGAGGTCGATGCCACGGCCAATGATGACGACCGCCATGCCCAATGCCAATATGCCCAGTACCGAGACCGAACGAACGATGGCAACGAGATTGTTCGGAGCGATGAAGCCCGGCAGGCCTATGGCCGCGGCAATGAACAGCATCACCGCTATGGCAAAGACAATACCTTCCTGGTTCAGGCTCTTGAAACTCGGCCGACCGATCGCGTTCATTGTCTGTCTTCACCCCGGCGGCAGCGCTGCCGCCCCTGGGAAGAAAGCTAATCGGCTCAACGTCGGTTCGTCAAATGAATCCGCGTTCAAAACACGGACTGCCGACGAGACTCGCGATGTGGACGCATTGATTGCTGATGCTGGCGCAATGCCCGGAAACTTCAGCACTTTTGGCAATTGTTTGCGCCATCCCTGCGTCTTGCGCAAGCACGACACCAAGGCGCAAGGCGAAGATGGAATTTAACCCTGCGGTGGATGGGAAAATTCGATTTCAGTTCCCGGCCATGTGGCCGGAAACCTCGGCGCCGGCGGTCCTCGGCAACACCAGGAAACGGAACGACGCCACCAGCCCGATAACGCCGATCACCAGAAAGGTGACTCGAAAATCGACGAGGTCCAGCGCCGGCTGGGCCCTGGTGATCTGCGACAGGTTGAGGATCGCCGCAGCTATCGCCACACCGAACAGCATTGCCACCTGCTGCAGCATCGAGGACAGCGTCGCCGCCGAGCTGCGCTGCGCCGCGGCGACATCGGCGAAGGCCAGCGTGTTCAGCGCCGTGAACTGCATGGAACGCGACAGGCCGGCGATCAGCATCAGCCCCACCACGAGCGCCTGCGGCGTCTGCGGCGAGATCGCCGCGCAGGCCATGATCGATGCGGACGCAATGACGCCGTTGACGACCATCACCGAACGAAAGCCGAAGTGGCGCAGCATCGGCGTCGTCACCGTCTTCATCCCGAGATTGCCGAGGAAATAGGCCAGGATCATCATGCCGGCATCGACCGGACTCATGCCAAAGCCGACCTGGAACAAAAGCGGCAGCAGGAACGGCGTGGCGTTGATCGCGACGCGGAATATGGTGCCGGCCGCAAGCGTCGAGATGGCGAAGGTCAGCACCTTGAACGAGGACAGGTCGAGCAGCGGATGGGGCGCGCGCCGGAGATGCCGCACCGCCAACCAGCCGATGACGATCCCTGCCGCGACCAGCAGCACCGTCGGCAGCACGCCGTCGTCGGGATGCGCGATACGCTCGAGGCCGCAGAGAAGGCAAGCAAGTCCCGCCGATGTCAGGAAGAAACCCGGCCAGTCGAGTGGCTTGGGATCGGCTTCACGGTCACCGGGGATGAAGCGGGCGACCAGCGCCAGCCCGATCAGCCCAAGCGGGATGTTGATGAAGAAATTCCAGTGCCAGGAGAGATAGGTGGTGATGAAACCGCCAAGCACCGGACCAACGACAGGCGCGAACAGCGCCGGCCAGGTGATGAGCGCGGTTGCGTTGAGCAGTTCCGATTTTGACGCGTTGCGCAGCACCAGGATGCGGCCGACCGGCGTCATCAATGCGCTGCCCAGCCCTTGCGCGGCGCGCGCCGCGACGAACTCGGTGAGATTCTCGGAGAAGCCGCAGGCGAGCGAAGCCAGCGTGAACAGTGCGATCGCCATCAGGAAGATGTTGCGCGCGCCGAACCGGTCGGCGAGCCAGCCCGACAGCGGCACGAACACCGCCATGGTCAGCATATAGATGGTGATGCCGATGCTCATCGCCACCGCCGGCACGCCGAAGGAGGCGCCCATCTGCGGCAGCGACGTCGAGATGATCGTCGAATCCAAGAGCTGCATGAAGAAGGCAATGGCGACGATCAGCGCCACACGCCGCGAACTGCTGGCTGGGTCGGCTAAAACTTCAGTCTCGGGGATGGCAGTCATGACGGACCGCTTTGAACAGCATTTGGCCGGCGACGTCCAGGCAAGGGCCAACAAACTTTCGTGTCGCGGCGCGGCCTGTTATGGATGAACGGGGCGGCCGAGGAACGCGCACGCATGAAGACCGGCCTGGTGGCACAAGGCAACGGCCAGACGGTGATCGAGCCGCGCGTTCATCTAGAGCCTGATCCCTCTTTCCACGGCCATTTCAATGTCTTGCGCGGCTACGTGGCGCCGCTCGATGCGGCGGGCGTGAAGATCGTTGGCGACTATGTCGATAACTACCTGCACGGCCTGCCCTCCGAATTCGGCATCCTCAATCTGTTCGATCCGCGCACCGGCGCGCCGCGCGCCATCCTAGACGCCACCGTTATCACCGACATGCGCACCGGCGCCGTCACCGCGATCGGCGCCAGGCATCTGGCGCGCAGGAATTCGAAGGTGCTTGCCCATATCGGCGCGCGCGGCACGGCCTACTGGAACGTGCGGCTGCTCGACCACCTCTTCGACTTCGACGAGATCCGTGTCCATTCGCGCCGGCCGGAAAGCCGCGACGGCTTTGCCGCCAGGCTCTCCACCGATCTCGGCAAGCCGGTCAAGGCGGTGGCCGATTGGCAAAGTTGCGTCGAGGGCGCCGACATCGTCGTCGAGGCCTCGCGGCTGCCGGAACCGCAGCCGCTGCTGAAGACCGAGTGGATCAAGCGTGGCGCGCTGGTCCTGCCCTACGGCACGATGAGCGCGGTCGAAATACCTGTCGCCGGTCGGCGGCGCATCGGCCGGCTTCGTGCCGCTGCAGAAGGCGGTAACATCGATCCTGGCCGCCATCCGCCACAAGGCCAATCCGGTGATGCTCGATTTCCTGCCCGTCTCCTAGGACCTCGAGGACCATGCCACGCAAACGCCTCTGGCCGTTTCGAAATGCGCCGCCATGATCGCACTGTGGCGCCGGTTGATCGCCTTCGAACTGATGGCGGCCGCCCAGGCCGTCGACCTGCGCGACGGGCAGACGCTGGCGCCGCGCATAGCCGCTATCCATACGGCGATACGCGCGCTGGTGCCGGCGCTGAAGGAGGATCGGCCGCTCGGCATCGAAGCCGAAGCGCTGCATACAGCGCTTGCCAGCGACAGATGGCAGCCGACCTTAGCCCCGACCGACCTTGTCCAGGAACAGGCGTAGCTCGGCCGGGTCCATGTGCACCACATGCCTGTCCTCGGGATAGACGCCGCTGTTGACGTCGGCGACATATTCGGAGAATGCAGCCACCCGCTCCGCCTGCAACCGATCATATTCAGCGGCGAAGTTGCGATAGACCTTGGAGTGTCGTGGCATGTGGCCCCGATTCTGCCCGAGGATATCTTCGGCGAACAGATATTGCGCGTCGCAACCGGTGCCCGCGCCCATCGACAGCATGATCAGCGAGGTACGCTCGGAGATCGCCTTGGCGACCTCGACCGGCACCACTTCGATTTCGGCGCCGATGGCGCCGGCGGCCTCGAGCTGTTTCACCGCTTCGAACACCTGCATGGCGGCGCCGGCGGTCTTGCCTACCGCCTTGAAGCCGCCGGTCCACGTCGCGCGGGATGGAATGAGGCCGACATGGCCGATGACGGGGATGGCATCGTCCGCCATGCGCTTGATGGTGGCGTAGCCCGCGCTGCAATAGACCGCGTCGGCGCCGGCCTTGTAGAGCCGGAAAGCCCAACGCAGGAAATCATCCGATGTGCCGATTTCGTAGAAATTGTCTCCCGGCATGGTGAACAGGCTCGGTGCCGCATCGCGGTATTGCGGGTTGAGCACGAGTTCCGGCGGCACGGAGACGATATCGACCCCTGCCCGCTCGGCAGCTTCCGCTTCGTCCAGGGTCAGCACGCGCAGCATGGTCAGCTGACGCTTGCCTTTCATGGCGCGCAGGTCGGCGACGGTCGGTCTCTTTCGGCTCATTAAACGTTCCTCTTTTGCTTGCCGCGGTGCCGGATCGGTGTGCCGCGCTTCAGATCTCGATCATCACCTTGCCAGCTTCGATCTTCACCGGATAGGTCGCAAGATTGACGCAGACCGGCGCGCCCTTGGCCTGGCCGGTCTTATAGTTGAAGCGGCCATTGTGCTTGGGACATTCGATGATGTCGTCCATCACCAGCCCGTCGGCGAGATGTGCCTTCTCATGCGTGCAGAAACCGTCGGTGGCGAAGAATTCATTGTCCGGGGAGCGATAGATCGCGAAGGTTCGGCCACCGTGGTCGAAGCGGATGACATCCTCTTCCTCGACATCGTCCACCGCACACGCTTCAATCCAATCGACCATCTCTGTCTCCCGCAAGCATTCGCGATCCTTATTCAGCCGCCGCCGACATGTCGAACTCATGGAATTCGCCGCGATAGGGCCTGGCCGTCGGCGGCAGCTCGCGCTTGAGGTAGTAGTCCTCGTATTTCAGCTGCCTGAGCAGGACCGGCCAGACCTCGCGATAGGCATGCCACATCGACGGGTTCGGCACGGGCAGGTCGTGCTTGATCAGCTCATGCAGCCTGGGCAGCGCATGATAGGGCACCATCGGGAACATGTGGTGCTCCACATGATAGTTCATGTTCCAGTAGATGAACCGGCTGATCGGGTTCATGTAGACGGTGCGCGTGTTGAGCCGGTGGTCGACGACATTGTCGGCCAGCCCGATATGCTGCAGCAGGCCGGTGGTCACCATGTGCCAGGTGCCGTAGAGGCGCGGCAACCCAATCAGCACCACCGGTATCCATGACCTGAGGACGACCGCGACAGCGATCGTCGCAATGTACACGGCAACATGCCACCGCGCGGCCGTCACGGCCTTTGCCCATTCCATTTCCGGAACATAGCTCTTTTCCTCGTCGGACAGCTTGCCGAACGCCTGGCGCACGAGCGTCGGCAGCGAGTAGCGGAAATCGAGGATGCCGGTGAAGGCCAGCGCCGCCTTCAACAGGTCCGGCGGCCGCATGACGGCGATCTCGGCATCGCGGCCGACGATGATGGTGTCGGTGTGGTGGCGGGCATGGCTCCAGCGCCACTGCACTGGATTGCGCATCAGCATGAAGGAGGCGATGTGGTACACGACATCGTTCATCCAGCGCGTGCGGAAGGCCGTGCCATGGCCGCATTCGTGCCAGCGCGAGTCGCTAGACGAGCCGTAGAGCACGCCGTAGATGAATAGGAACGGCACCACCCACCATGAGCCCCAGAACCATATGATGCCGGCGGCCGAGGCCAGGATCGCAACAATCCAGATGATGGTGTCGCGGATCGCCGGCCCGTCGGAACGCTGCATCAGCTCCTTCATCACCTTGCGGGGGACATCGGTGTGGTACCATTCGGCGGAGGCCAGGCCGGTCTCGATCGCGGCTCTGGTGCTTTCACCGACCAGGCTGTAATCCCGCTTTTTTGCCATCGTCTTCACACGGGCCTCCAAACTTCTCGCACCGCTCGCAATCCGGTCCGCCGGCCGGAGGGCTTGCTTTGAATACATGTCGCGCTCATGCCGGGCCCGCCAGTCTCCGGAAATTGCCGGAAGGCCGAGGATAATCCTGTTCGGGCTGGCGGGCGATCGCCGCAATCCTGGCTTCGGCGCCGGCGATCGCTTCCCTGCCGTCCAGGACCCGGAACACGGCATCGTAGGCGCGGCCTTCGTCATGCTCCAGCCAGATCATCTCGCCGCGTTCGCGCGCGGCGAGATCGCCGAGCACATGATGCGTCGATGGCTCGATGCCCAGCGCATAGTGTCCGGCCTGGAAATTCTGCCATTGATAGGCGCAAGGCAGCTGGTCTTTCCGCGTCACCATTTCGAAGCCGAGGCCGAGCCGGTCGTTGACCACCGCCACTGGTACCTCGCCCTTTCCATCGGCGTCCATTTCATGCTGCCAGACCTGTTCGCTGAACCCCATTCGCGGTTCCGGCACGGTGCGGTAGCCGACCTTCTGCGCCTCATAGCGCTCGCCGGCATGGCCGGCCCACACCACGTCGCGGATTGGCGCGAGGTAGCGTGAGCCCTCGTCAAGCAGGGGATGACTGACATTCACATGGTAGAAATACATATGCGGCGTGCGATTGAAGCCATGGTTCACGACGCGGTCGGACAGCCGGATCTCGTTGCCGCCGACATCCGCCTCGATCCGCCGGATCAGATGCAGATCCTCGCCGAATACCGCCGATTGCTGGACGATGCCTTCGGCCCACAGCACGCAGCGGTCGCCGTCCCACGCCTCACCGTAGCCGGTCAGCCGCGCCGGGATGGTGCCGACACGGCCATGCAGCGAATGGATCACGGTCTTCTTGCCGGGATAGTTGTAGTTCTCGGCCGGCACCTCTTCCCGACCCAGTATATGGTCGAGGCCGCAGGTGACCAGCAAACCGGAAAAGGAGCGCGCCCAGGCCAGCCCCCCTTCCCCCTCATAGTCGTGAAGACCGGGGTTGCGAAAACCGCCCGGCGAGTGCCAGCCGATCGCCTGGCCCTTGAAGTCGCAATCGGCGATGTCGAGCGCGCGGTCGACGAGTGCGGTGAAGCGCAGGCCGGAGCCGGTGCGGAACTCCAGCATGCGGACACCGCGCTCCACCCCGTCGCCGAGCGTCATCAGCCGCACGCCGGCGAACTGCGACAGCATGCCGGAGCGTTCCGAGACCTGCCGGCGCGAGAGCGTCTTGCCGTAAAGCTCTACCATGCCGTCACTGCGCCCTCTTCATCAGAGCCGACAGGTCGGCGCCGGTGATGATGCTTTCCACGGTCAGCAGATCGGTATCGGCGACCGTCTGCTCGGCAACGATCTCGCCGCGGCGCATGACGATGATGCGGTCGGCAACCTCGAACACGTGATGGATGTTGTGGGTGATGAGCAGCACCGAATGGCCGGCCTGACGCATCTCCTTGACGAAGCGCAGCACGCCATGGGTTTCCTCGACGCCGAGATTGTTGGTCGGCTCGTCGAGGATGATCACCTTGGCGGCGAACTGCATGGCCCGCGAAATGGCGATCGACTGGCGCTCGCCGCCCGACAGCGTTGAGACCAGCGCGTCGGCGTCGAGTTTCTTCGATATGCCGACGCGCTTCAGCAGGGAGGAGGCAGCATCGCGCAGCTTGGCGAGATCGAGCGGCGCAAACACGCCCAACCATTTGAAATTGACCGGTTCGCGGCCGAGGAAGAGGTTGCGCGCGATACTGAGATCCGGCGCCAGCGACGTATCCTGGTGGATGGTCTCGATGCCGAGATCCATCGCGTCGCGCGTCGAGCGGATCGAAACCTTCTGCCCGCGCACATAGATGTCACCGCGATCGACCGGGAAGACGCCGGAGATCGCCTTGATCAGCGTCGATTTGCCGGCGCCATTGTCGCCGAGCAGGGCCACTATCTCGCCTTCTCTCAGCGTCAGCGAGGCATTCTTCAGCGCGCGCACGCTGCCGAAGGATTTTTGCAGGTTCTGCAGCCGAAGCACTTCTTGCATCATAGTCAGCTCCTTGCCGCGTTTTTCTGCAGCAAAGCATGCAGGATGAGCATGGCGAGGATGATCACGCCGACGAAGATGTTGTAGGCGAGGCCGGGCACGCCGACGAGCACGATGCCGTTACGGATGGCGCGCAGCATCAGCGCGCCGACGATGGTGCCCAGGATGGTGCCGCGTCCGCCGGTCAGCGCCGTGCCGCCAACCACCACCATGGCGATCACTTCGAGCTCATAGCCTGTGCCGGCCACCGGCGAAGCGGCCGAAATACGAAAGGCGCTGATCATGCCGGCAAGCCCGGCCAGCACCGAGGTGGCGATGAACAGCCATATCTTGACGGCGTCCGCCGGCACGCCGCGGGCCACTGCCGCGTTGCGGTTGGAACCGATGGCGCTGATCCAGTTGCCGAGCTTGGCATAGCGCAGGACGTAGATTGCCAGCAACGACAGGCCGACGAACCACCACAGCGAGGTGTAGAAGCGGAACGAGCCGATATTGAAGCTGCCGGCAAGCAGCGTCACGAAGAAGCCAGGCTGGTCCCACGACTTCAGCGGGAAACCCTGCGTGATGTAGAGGGCCGCGCCGCGCACGATCAGCAGCATGGACAGGGTCACCAGGAATGACGAGATGCCGATCTTGGTGACGATCACCCCATTGATCGCCCCAATCGCGATGCACAGTAAAAGTCCAGCCAGAAGGGCGACGCCGATATCCACCCCGCCGTTCTGCACCAGAAGCATCACGACCACTGGCGCCAGGCCGAATACGGCACCGACCGACAGGTCGAACTCGCCGGCCGTCAGAAGCAGCGTCATGCCGAGCGCGATGATGCCGAGCTCGGGCAGGAACGCCATCATGTTGGAGATGTTGAGCGGCGACAGGAAATTGCCGTCCGCGATCGCGAATACCACGAGAAGGACGACGAGGATGATGAACGAGGAAAATTGCGGCGAGCGCATCAGCCTCGACCTGCTCCTGGCGCTTGCTGCGCCCTCTTCCGCGGTGACTGCCATGACGTTCTGAACCATGCTGTTTGCAGGCGCCCGCCGCCGGCGCGGCGGGCGTCCATTTTCACTTCTTGTCGTAGAGTTTGAGGATCGGCTCGACGCTCGACGCGTCGTAGAGACCGAAAGTGTGGATGTCGTAGCCGATTGGCTCGCCCGAGGCGGCAAGCCCGAGCAGTGCTACCGGCATGAAGCCCTGCGCCGATGGGTACTGCCAGGCCGCAGCGTTGACGAAACCGTCCTGGACGGCTTGCGCCGTCTCCTTCGAATTGCCCCAGCCGACGACCGGGATTTTGCCTGCCGGCACGCCGGCGCCGTCGAAGACCCGCTTGACGCTGGCCGCCACGGAATCGCCGAGCGCGATGATCGCCGGCGGATTGTTGGCAACCATATAGTCGGTCATCTTGGCGATGATGCCGGCCGGATCGGTGCCGCAATCGACCACGTCATATTTGATGCCGAGCGGATCGAAGACGCTGGCGATGCCTTCGGTCTCGAGCTGCTGGTAGCTTGCGCCGGGGACTTCGACCGGCAGAAAGACCTTGTCACCCTGCTTCACCATTTTGTGGTCGACAAGATACTTTGCCCAGATCGTGCCGGCCTCCTTCAGGTCGGCGCCGACATAGGCCTGCCGCCCCGTCGCCGGATCGTCGGTGTTGAAGAACACGATCGGGATGCCGGCGGCCTTCGCCGCCTTGACCTCCTCGGTCCACAGGCCAGGCTGCGCCGAGGTGGTGGCGATGCCATCGGGCTTGGCGGCAAGCGCGGAATTGAAGGCTTCCTTCTGCGCCGCCATGTCGCCGCCGCTGAAGGAGATCTTGCAGGTCACCTTGAGCTGGTCGCAGGCCTTTGTGGCGCCGGCGTTCCAGTCGATCCAGAACGCATCCGACGGGCCGCCATGCGACAGTAGATAAAAGGTCTTCTGGCCGTCCTGTGCCTGCGCGGCCGACCCGAACGCGATGCCGGCAAGCACAGTCGCGGCGGCCGCCAATTTCAATGCAAATTTCAACATTGCTTTCCTCCTTGTTTGGAGCCGTGCCGCCATGCACAGGCGGCGCGGCCGGCCGTCACAGGCCGTTGGCGCGGAACTTCCCGTCGAGGAATGTCTTGGCGCGCGGCACGTCGTCTTCCGACAGGTGCTCGATGATGACCGGAATGTTCGGGTGCTTCTCGGCAAGCCGCTGAAGATAAAGGTCGTAGTTGAGCGAGCCGAGGCCGGGCGCCGGCAGTTCGATCTCGCCGACGCCGCGGAAGGTGTGGCTTTCCATGGCATCCTCATCGCCGATGTCGGCGTGCTTTTCCGACTTGTCGCTGCCCGAGCGCTTGACGTCCTTGGCATGCGCTATCTTGATTTTGTCCGTCAACGTGTCGAACACCTGGTTCAGGATCTGGTCCATCCTGTCGATGTTGTGCGTCTCGAAGTAGTTGGTCGGGTCCATCAAGAGGCCCAGGCCGGGATGGTCGACCTGCGCGAACATCTTGACCGTTTCCTCGACCGAGCCGACGACGTTGTTGACATAGGTTTCGAGCAGGAAGACCGCGCCATGGTCATAGGCGGTTTGCGCAAGATCAGCGATCACCTTGCGGCATTCCTCGAACCCCTCCTCGGTCTTGTTCTTGGGGTGGTGCACCCAGTCGGATTCGGTGTTGTAGGTGCCGGTTTCCGAGATCACGTAGGGCGAGCCGAAATGGCGGGCGTTGCGGATGATTTCCTTGAGGTAGCCGACGCGCTTGTCGCGCTCTGCCTTGTCGGGATGGATGATGTTGGTGTAGCCCGACACGCAGCAGACCGGCAGGTTGTGGTCGCGGAAGACATCGCGCACGGTCTTGGCCTTGTCTTTGGTGATCTGCCCGGCCGACAGGTCGATATCCCTGAAATGCAGATCGAGCTGCACCGTGTTGAAACCGAGCCCGCGGATCTTCTTCGCCGTCTCTTCGAGGCCGTACGGGAAATAGCCCGTGAAAATACCTGCCTGCATCATGGTGTGAATTCCTCCCTGTAAGCGATTCAGTTACCAGTGATTTCAATTGATCGGGTTTGTCGAGATTTCGGAAAGCTTGACCGTGCGGCCCGAAGCGATCGAGCGGTAACCCGCCTCTACCAGCGCCATGGTCTTGACGTTGTCGGCGACGGAAAGCGCCGGTGGCGTGCCTGTCTTCACCGCGTGCTGGAGTTGTTCCATCACGCCGATGAAAGCATGCGGGAACCACATCGTGTCCCAGCTTGGGCTCACCCACTCGCCATCCGTCGTCTCGGCCGAGGCATAGGTGAGCGTGGAGGCCGCACCGGTCGGCCAGCCGATCGTGCCCTTGGCGACGCCCTTGGTGCCGTCGACGCGCCAGTTGATGTGCTGGTCGTCCTTGTAGCCTTCCTGGCGTGGGCCGGACCAGACATCCTCGAGCGACACGGCAAGCACGCCGGACGGGAAGCGCAGCGTCGAGACGGTGATGCCGTCGGTGTGTTCGAAAGTCGTGCGCGGATCCTTGCGCGTCAGCGTGGTGATCTCATCGGGATCGCCGAACAGGAAACGCAGCACGTCGAGATGATGCACGCTCATATTGGCAAGCGTCAGCCGGTCGTACTCCTCGAGGAAGCCTTGCCAGTGCGGGATCGCATGCATGTCGATCTGCGCGAAGACGACGTCGCCGAGCGCGCCGCTGTCGATGATCTGCTTCAGCACGCGCATCGACTGGTCGTAGCGCATGTTCTGGTTGACCGAGAGGATCTTGCCAGCCTTCGCCGCCTCGTCGCGCAGCTTCACCGCTTCCTCGACCGACAGCGCCAGCGGCTTCTGCGCCAGGATCGCCTTGATGTGCTTCTGCTCCAGCGCGTGGCGGATCAGCGCCGGCTGCTGGTCCGGTGGGAAAGCCAGGTCGATGATCTCGACTTGCGGATCCTCGATCAGTCGTTCCGGCGTGTCGTGGACGGTCGGAATGCCCCAGCGCGTGGCGACCTTCTGCGCATTCGCCCTTGTGCGCGAAGCGATCGCCACGACAGGAAAGCCTGCTTCCTTATAGGCCGCGAGATGGCATTCGGCCATGATCATGCCGGCGCCGACGCAGCCGATCTTGAATTCCCTGGTGCGAACCTTCACGTCCGGCTCGAAGCCTTTGCCTGCCATCTCTTCCTCCCAGAATCTGTCTTCGCGGCCGTCGTCATCTCGCCAACGCGCTTCCAGATGCTGGCAACCGGAGCCGCGGCATGCGGATCGGATCAGGCATTGGAATTCCTCCCTCAGGGCCAATGTTTCCTCCACAGCCATGAGGGACATTGACGGCAGTACGGGAAGGCTGTCAACATCATAAATAATCAAAACACCTCATAACATCGCAACGAGGCAGGGAAATGCGTCATACGGAGATCCATCTAGCGCTCATGATGCCTCGATTTGATGGGAAATCTATTTTCCCATGCCGACGCGATCCTGCCGGGCGATCTGATTTAGCCTGGCTGCTTGCGCATCGGCCAAGGCCGGATACATCATTTCCCATCAGAATCGCGGATGGCGAAGAGCAGTCGCCACCCGGCCGGCGGTCGGCATTGCGTGATCCTGATGCATTGAGGAGATGAAAGACGGTGCGTTCCACCCTGACTGACATAGCCCGGGAAGCCGGCGTTTCCGCCGCCACCGTCGACCGTGTTCTCAACAACCGTCCGGGTGTGCGGGCGCGCACGCGCGAAATCGTGCTCGAAATGGCGCGGCGTCTTGGCTACATCGCCGAAGGCGCGAACGGGGCGCCTCTCAAGCCCTTGTCCGGCGATGTCATCCGGCTCGACTTCGCGCTGCCGGCCGGCACCAATTCCTTCATCAAGATGCTGCATCGCCACATCGAAGCCCAAGCCTTGGCGCGGCCGAATCTCGATGTCCACATCGCCACCATAGAGGGCTTCAATCCCGACCGGCTCGCACGCCTTTTGCAGGATCTGCGCGGCCAGACTCAGGGCGTCGGCGTCATCGCGCTCGACCATCCGACGGTGCGCGAGGCGATCCGCTCGCTGTCGGCCAACGACGTCAAGGTGGTGACCATCGCCTCCGACATCCTGCATGTGCCAAGGGTCGCGTATATCGGCATCGACAACCGCGCCGCCGGACGGCTGGCGGGCTATTTGCTCAACCGTTTCATGGGGTCGGAACGTCCTGGCAAGGTGGCGCTGTTCGCCGGCTCGCTCTCCTATCGCGGCCATGAGGAACGCGAGATGGGATTCCGGCACATATTGGCCGAGGAATCGCCCAATCTGGAGATCGTCGAAATGCGCGAGATGCTTGACGACCGCGAAAAGGCCTATTCGGAGGCATCAGCCCTTCTGGAGCGGCACCCCGACCTGGCCGCGATCTACAATGTCGGCGCGGGCAACACCGGCATTGCCCGCGCGCTCAAGGAGCGCGGCCGTGCGATATCGATGGTTTTCCTCGGCCATGAGGTAACCGAAGGCACCAAGGAGCTTCTGCTCGACGGCACGCTCGACGCGGTCATCGACCAGAACCCGCGCGTCGAAGCGCGCGAAGCGCTCAACACCTTGACCCACGCGGTCCGGAGACTGCCTTACGAATTGCACCAGCCGAGGCTCCAGGTGATCTTCAAGGAGAACATCCCGGAGATCTGACACTCTCTGAAATGGAGCGGCGCCGGAACCCCTGCCCGTTCAGCACGCCCGCTACTGGACGGCCGCGACTTCCGCGCCGGCCGCGTCGACAAAGCTCTTGTCGATCCATTTGCCGTAGTCGATCGAGCCCTTCAAAAGCCCGGCACCGGCCATGAATTTCTCTTCGCCCTTGAGCGCCTCGATCGCATCGTCGGTCAGCCTCGGATCCTGGTGGAAAACGCCGTCCGCATAGGTCTTGCGTACCGATTTCTCCGACGACTTGGTCGCCTCGACGAATGCCTTGATCGTCTCGTCGGGATGGGCATCGGCCCAGCGCGAAATCTCGATGTCGACCTTCAGCAGCCGCTTGACCAGGTCGGGATATTTCGCCGCGAAGGCACCGTTGACCGAAATAACGTTCGGCACGTTCCATTCCGGATGGGTGCTGGTGTCGAAGAGCACCCGTGCCTCGCCGGTGTCGACCAGCTTGGCCGCGGTCGAATCCGTTTCGACGAGGGCGTCGATGTCGCCGCGCAGCAGTGCCGGGCCGGATGCCTCGAAAGGCAGGTTCAATCCCTCGACATCACCGGTCGTCAGGCCGACGCTGTTCAGCGCCTTGCTGAAATTCGAGTGCCGCACCGTACCGGTGAGATAGGCGACCTTCTTGCCTTTGAGGTCCTGCAGCGTCTTCAGTGGAGAGTCGGATTTGACCACGATATACGAGCCGCCCGACCGCACATAGCTCGACAGGCCAATCAGCTTGACATCGGCGCCGGAGGCGGCGACGCGCAACGCGGGATTGTTGCCGGTATAGGTGAATTCGATGGCGCCTGTCGCAAGCGCCGTCGTCGCCTCGGAGCCGCCATTGAAGGTGACAAGTTCGACCTTGATGCCGTCCTTGGCGAACTCCTTTTCCCACCAGCCGTCCTTCTGTGCGAGGACGAATTTGAGGTGCCCCGGCGCGGTGCTGCCGATGCGGATGAATTCGGGCTTGTCCTGCGCGAAGGCGGGCATGCCGCCAAGGCCGATGACGACGGCAATGGCGCCCTTCAGGAACAGCCGGCGAAATCCGTCGAATGCAATGTTGGACATGAGGAAAATCCTTGCTGATTGGAATGAGTGAACGGCTCAGATGAGCGAGGACTCGGACTGGCCTTTCCAGGCGGTCGCCCAGCGCTCGAACCAGACGAGCAAATAGTTGACGGTGAGCCCGATGACGGTCAGCGTCAGGATGCCGGCATACATGTCCGCCGTTTCCATCATCAACTGCGAGTTCTGAATAAGGAAACCGAGGCCGGATTTGGCCGCCAGCATCTCGGCGCCGATCACCGCGAACAGCGACGACTTCACCGCCAGCCTTGCGCCGGCGACAACAGAGGGGATGCTGGCCGGCAGGATAACCTTCCGGAACAGGTCGAAGTCGGACGTACCCATCGAGCGCGCCGCCTTGATCAGCAGCGGATCGACCGACTTGACGCCGCTGATCGTGTTGACCAGCAGAAAGAAGACCGAGGAGTAGAAGGTGATCGCCACCTTCGATTCCTCGCCGATGCCGAGCAAAAGGATGAACACCGGAAGCAGCGCGAATTGCGAGGTGTTGCGCAGCGTCTGCACAAGCAGGTCAGAGACCTTCTCGAACAGCGAGTAGCGCCCCATCAGCAGGCCGAGCGGAATGGCCACCACCACGCCGAAAGCGAAGCCGATCGCAGCGCGCTGCAGGCTGATGCCGATATGTTCGACCAGAACGCCCGAGGCGAGCAGGTTCCACCAAGCGACCAGCACCTCGCTCAGCGGCGGAAAGAAGATGCGGTTCAGCCAGCCGAGCCGTGGCGCGATTTCCCACACGAGAAAGAACAGGCCGAGCAGCGGCAAGCCGTAAAGGAAAGTCCCGTGGCTCGTCCCTTTGCGCCGGACCTTGGCACTGTGGGCGGTGATGGCCGGGACTCTTGCTGCGGCCGCCGTCTCGCCGGCGCCGGCAAACAGATGAAGAGCGCCGGCAGGGCCGAACTTTTCGGTAAGATAAGCCATGGCTCTACCTCCTCAATGACTGAAGGCTGGCGACAGCGTCCAGTCCTTTTGCGCCTTGTTGACCTCATCGCGCAGCGCGTCCCAGACGCGGCCGCGATATCCGTTGAATCCGGCGCTGGCGCGGATGTCCCCGTCGCGCGGCCGTGGCAGGTCGATGTCTATGATCTCCTTCACCGCGCCCGGCCGCGCCGTCATCACCACCACGCGGTCAGCGAGGAAGATTGCCTCGTCGATCGAATGGGTAACGAAGATCACTGTTGTCTTGATCTTGCCCCAGATCCGCAGCAACTCGCCCTGCAGGAGCTCGCGCGTCTGCTGGTCGAGTGCGGCGAAGGGTTCATCCATCAAAAGCACTTCCGGGTTGCTCGCCAAGGCGCGGGCGATCGCCACGCGCTGCTGCATGCCCCCGGAGAGCTGGTTGGGGAAACGGTCCTCAAAACCGGCAAGACCGAACAACGATAACAAATGGCGCGCCGTCACCGTGCGCTCGGCCTTGGCGACGCCACGCACCTCCAGCGCGTATTCGATGTTGGCCAGCGCCGTGCGCCAGGGAAACAGCGCATATTGTTGGAAGACATAGCCGGTCTTAGGATCCGGCCTGGTGATGCGCCGGCCGTCGAGCTGGACATCGCCGCCGCTCGCCTGCGTCAGCCCGCCGATGATGTCGAGCAGCACAGATTTGCCCGAGCCGCTCGGGCCGACCAAAGTGATGAACTCGCCTTTGCGGATCGAAAGATCGACGCCGTCGAGCACGGTGACGCGGTCGGTCTCCTCGCCGTCGACGGTGACGAACTGCCCCGGCTTGAGCAGAAAGGTCTTCTTGATATCGCTGACGACGATGCGGTCCATGTCCTGTCGCTTCCTATTGCGCCACGCGGATGCGGTGCGTCGGGTCGAATTCAGAGCCGCCGGCCTTGCCGCGCTTCCAGCCGAGCGCGCGGGCGTAGCCGCCGAACAGTTGACGTGCCTCGACCTGCGCTTCCGTGATGCCGGTCGGCCCCTCGGCGAACTCGGCCACGTAAAGCGCGTCGGTCGGGCAGTAGATTTCACAGAGAAAGCAGGTCTGGCAGTCGTCCTGACGGGCGATCACAGGCGCGCCGTCCTTGGTAGCGTCGAACACATTGGTCGGGCACACCTTGACGCAGATGTCGCATTCGACGCAGCGCGCGGCCGAGACGATCTCGATCATGACGCCAGCTCCGCCAGGCGCTCCGGCGCCCCGGCAATGCGGAAGTCGTCGACGCCGGTGATGACCAGCCGATGCGCGAGGGCCGGGTTCTTGCCCTGCAGATCGGTGCGCCGATGCATGCCGCGGCTTTCTGTCCGATACAGCGCGGCCGCCACCGACCAGCGCCCCGCGGCGGCGATCGACGCCGCCTCGCGCGCGCGGACCCGGTCCACCCCTTCGCCCCGCAGATGGTCGCGCACGTCGCGCCAGACACTCTCCAGCCGCCCCCGGCTTTTCTCCAAGCTCTCGCCGTTGCGGAAGAAATTTTTGTCGAGCGGCGTCACCTCGTTGCGCACCGCCTCGATGACCTCGCCTGCAGCGATGTCGGCACGCGGCGAGGCCGCCGGGCGCAGGCCGGCCTGACCGAGTGGTTCGACGGTGTCGCGGAACGCCCTGCCGCCGCGACGCTTCGAATGGGTCGAGGCGCCCTTGCCCGCCCACCAGCCGCTGGCCAGCGCCCAGGAGGAATTGACGGCGCCGCCGCCCGATACCGCTCCGGTCATGATCTCGCGGCTGGCGGCGTCGCCTGCGACATAGAGGCCGGGCACGCCGGTGGCGCAGTCGTCGGAGACGATGTCGATGCCGCCGGTACCGCGTACCGTGCCTTCGGCGCGCAGGGTGATGCGGAACAGCTCGGTGAATGGATCGACACCGGCGCGGTCATAAGGCACGAAGCAGTTCGGCTGCCCTTGGCGCAACCAGCCTTGCAGCGCCGGCTCCGCCTGATCGAGCCGCGCATAGACCGGTCCCCCGATCAATGCGCGCGCCACCTCGTCCTCGCGGTCGCCGATGCCGTTGCGCAGCGGCTCACCGGCAGGGCCTAGGATCGGCGATCCATCCTCGCGATGGAATGAGGCCCAGCGGAACGGCAGCCCCTTGTTCAGCGAAGACCCAAAGGGCGCCAACGTGTATTTGCCGGTAAACTCCATGCCCGACAGGCTGGCACCGGCCTCCGCCGCCATCAGATAGCCGTCGCCGGTCAGTCCAGTCCCGCCGAGGATGCGCTCACGGAAAGCGCAGCCGCCGGTCGCCAGCACCACTGCGTTGGCGTCGACGCGCCAGTCCTGGCCGGCCTGCCGGCCGATACCGGCCGCGCCTACGACGGCATCGCCATCCGACAGGAGTTCCAGCGCCGGATGATGGTCGAGCACGGTAACGCCAGCCAGAAGCACACGGCGGCGCATGAAGCGCATGTAGTCGGGCCCGCGCAGATTGGCGATGTAGAGCCGGCCGTCATCCTCGCTTGGGAACGGATAGCCCCACTCGGAAAGCCTGAGCAGGTTGCGATAGGCCGTGTCGACGCAGCGCAGCATCCAGCGCTGGTCCGCAAGCTCGCCAGTGCGCTGCCAGCGTCGCTCGACCACCGCATGCCTGTTGTCGCCCGGCGGTACGCACCAGGTACCCGTATTGGACGGCGCGGTGGCGCCGCTGGTGCCGAGATAGCCCTTGTCGGCCAGCACCACCTGCGCGCCCCTTTCGGCAGCGGCGACCGCCGCCCAGGCTGCGGACGGGCCTCCGCCCAGCACGAGCACGTCGGTCTGGAGTTGCAGCCTGTCGGACGCGGATTTTTGAGGCATGGACATGGATGCTCTGCGAAGGAGTGCGAGGCGCTAAGCAGCGCGTGCAGCGCCCGAGAACCACGCCGGCTCATTGCCGGCGCTCCATTTGATGTTGCAGCCGATCGACGGCACCTGGCCGGCGGCGGGCCTGCCGCCCTCCAGCACCGCGTCGACCGCCGCGCGCAGGTCGTTACCCGTCACCGCCTTGCCATTGCCCGGCCGCGCATCGTCGAACTGGCCATGATAGGCAAGCCGCCGGCCGGCGCCGAACAGGAAGAAGTCGGGTGTACAGGCCGCGCCATAGGCTTTCGCCGTCTGCTGCGAGGCATCCTTGAGATAGGGGAAGGAATAGCCGAATTTCTCCACTTCCTCGCCGATGCGGGCCAGCGTCTCTTCGGGATGCGCCTCATGGTCGTTGGCATTGATGGCCACCACTTGCAGCCCCTTGCCCGCATATTCCCTGGCGAAAGCGGCAAGCTGCTCGCGGATCAGCACGACGAAAGGGCAGCGGTTGGAGATAAAGGCGACGAGCAAGGCGGGCTTTGCATCGAAATCGCCGAGCCGGTGCAGCACGCCTTGTGCGTCGGGCAGCAGGAAATCGGCCGCTTTGGTGCCAAGCTCGATCGAGTTGGATTCTGTCTTCGGCATCAATGCGCTCCCTTCTTGCTGCCGCTCAGACGGACCATGCCGTGCAGCGCCGGACGAAGTTAGTCTATGAATTTAGTAGAATTATAGGCTAGACAACCCGCCTCCGGTCAACCGCGCCGCTTGGAATATCGTGCCAATGTTTCGGGCCGGGCGAAAAGTTTGTTCGAACGGAAGGCCGTTTTGAAAGAAATGAGATTTGGCGGGGAGCGAAGCCGCAACTGCCTTCGTCGTCCGCGTCGAGCTTGGTCAGGAAACGGTTTCCTTGCGGACAATTGCCCTGTCATCCCCGCCGACATCGATCGCGATCCGCTCGCCGGAAACAATGCCGTTAATGTCGCAGACCACCAGCGGCATGCTGATCCCGTGGAGAAATTCCGCGACGATGGCGCCCACTGCCAGGATCGGGTCAGGCCGTTCCAGGAGGATGCCGGCCGGAGCCGTGCCCCTGCGGATTGCCTCGGCCAGCACCGAGGATGAGGACGAGGAGCCGCGCCCGCTCGGCATGATCAGGATTTTCCCGGCGACGTTCTGGCCGAGGCCAGGATGCGAGTGATCCGTTATGTCGCCTGTCGTGGCATCAACGCCGCCCCAGAAGCTCAGCGGTTGCGAGAATACCAACGCCCGGCCCTCGGCACTCCCGGCCAGTTGGAAGGTGCCGGATCGCTGGACGACGCCCGGTTCCACCGGCGCGGTCATGACGCGCCCCGCACGACATGCCCCACCGCGGCGGAGCGGATGCAATCCGCCATATCCGCGAACGCAACCGTCACGCCGATATTGCCCGGAGCGTAATGCGCCCATTTGCCGGAATTGGTCATCACCACGCCGTCGAGCCGTTCCAGAATCGCAGTGACATAGGTGCAGGTGTCGGCGACGGGGATCAGGCCGAACGCCTGTGTGCCATCAAGCGCGCCCTCCTCCTGCAATCGCGTCAGCGTCGCGCGACCGGTGTTGACATAGATCGGGATGCCCCTGCCCGGCGCGATGGCACGCAGCAAGGGCAGCAGGCGCATCCATTCCGCATGCGAGAAATGCGGAGTGCCCAGCGACACGGCCGCCAGCGGCGCCCCGTCGGGTACGCGCGACAGCTTGGCCAGTGCATGATCGATATCGGCGCGCGTGATGCGGATCGTCTCTTCCGGCGCTTGACCATGGAACGCCTCGTCGAGCGTTCCCGCTTCGGGCGTGATGCCGACCGCATGGAACAGCGCCACGGCGCCGGTAGTCGCTGCTGCCGCGCCCAGCGCCTTCAGCTGGTCCTCGTCGCGCGGCCGTGGCAGACCTGTGACAACCGGAACGCGATCGCCGCTGGGTTGCCCGATGATCAGTCCGACGCCGACGAACAGGGCGTCGCTCGGCTCTGGCTCAGCAAAGTCCAGCTCGAACAGGATGCGGCCGCGCCGGTTCTCGCTCAGATGCAGGCCCCAGGCCGGCGCGCGGCCCGTCATGGCGCAGCACAGGTCGATGAAATCGCCATAGCGGTTGGTGCGCGCGCCGATCACCGAATTTGCAAACACGATGGCGTTGGATTCGCCCCAGGCGATCTGCTGCCCGAAATCTGGCCGGAACCGCGTCTGGTAGGGCGCGCAGGTGAAGGTCGCCTGGCAGCCGAGCTCGACATGCGCCTTCATCAGCCGCCGCGCCGGCGCTTCCTCCGCCGCGGGCATCTTCACCATGCCGGGATGGATGAGATCGAATGAGCCGACATTGAGCGTCGTCGGCACCTGCACGCGGCCGCCGCCCTCGACCAGCCGTTCGACGAAATCGAGCCCTGCCGTGCCATGGTAGAGGCAGCCATCGATATGGGCGCCGGCAATGTCGAGGAGGCTGTCCGCTCCGACGGCTTTGGAAAAGGCGACGAGGATCTTCATGGCCGCGGCCGCCGACGGCCCTTGCTCGCCGTCGAGCATGGATTGGTCCTCGGCAGTCAATTCCAACGTCATTGCCGCTCTGGCCCCTACTCGATCTTATGGCGCGAAGGAACGCCAGCAGTTCAGTGAACTACCCCGCAGGGATCAACACCGTGCTCTGCGGGGACCAGCGTAGTACGACATGCTGACCTTCCGCCAGCCTGTCAGCGCCGGTGTTCTGGACGATGACCTTCAGCGTCTGGCCGGCACGCTCGACAAAGTAGGTGCTGTTGTTGCCGGCGAAGATGCGTTTGCAAACCTGGCCCTTCAGTATGTTGTCATCGCCGCCCGAAGTTCCGGCATCCAGGGCAATCCGAATACGCTCCGGACGCACGGCGCAGCTTGCCTTTGCGCCGGCGGCAAGCCTGCCGCCGGCCCCGGCGGCGATCGTCGTGCCGTCCGCCAAGCGGATGCCGTTGCCGGTGGTATCGCCGCGAAAGATGTTGGCATCCCCGAGGAAGATGGCGGCGAATTCGCTTTTCGGCCTGTCGTAGATCTCCTCCGGCGGCCCTTCCTGCACCAGCCGGCCATCGCGCAAGATACCGATGCGGTCGCTCATCGTCAGCGCCTCTTCCTGGTCGTGGGTGACGAAAATGGTTGTGATGCCGATCTCGCGCTGGATGCGCTTGAGCTCGATTTGCATGTCGACGCGCAGCGCCTTGTCGAGCGCGCCGAGCGGCTCGTCGAGCAAAAGCACGCGTGGCTTGGTGACGATGGCGCGCGCCAGCGCGACCCGCTGGCGCTGGCCGCCGGAGAGCTGATGCGGCTTGCGACCGCCGAGCGAGCCGAGCTGAACGAGGTCGAGCGCGCGTTGCACCTCGGTGGCAATCACCGCCTTGGCCTCGCCGCGCACCGACAGGCCGAAGGCGACATTGTCGGCGACGCTCATATTGGGGAACAGCGCGTAGTTCTGGAACACCATGCCGATGCGCCGCTTCTCGACCGGTACCCGCTCGACGCTCTCGCCGCCGATGGCGATGCGGCCGCTGTCGGGAAAATCGAAGCCGGCGATTTGCCTGAGCAGCGTGGTCTTGCCGCTGCCTGATGGCCCAAGCAGCGCGTAGAAGCCGCCATCGACGAAATCGATCGAGACGTCGTCCAACGCCTTGTGCGCGCCGAAGCTGCGCGAGACGTTTGATACCTGGACGCCCGCCATTATTTCTCTCCGCCGAATTTGAAGAAGCGCGCTGTGAGCAGCATCAGCGCCATTGACACCACGATTATGATGGTGGAGACCGCGTTGATCTCGGGCGTGAAACCCTTGCGGATCGCGGCGTAGATCTCGACCGGCAGCGTCGTCTGCCCCGGCGTCGCCAGGAAGTAGGACACCACGAACTGATCGAACGACACGGCGAACGCAAACAAGCCGCCCGCGATCACACCCGGCATGATCCACGGCAGCGTAACCCGGTTCGTCACCTGCCACTGATTGGCCCCGAGCGAGCGTGCCGCCTCTTCCAACTCCGGCGCGAAGGTTTGCAGCCGGGCCGAGACGACGACGATGACATAGGGCAGCGCCAGCGCGACATGGCCGAGCAGGATGGCGAACAGGCCGCGTCCAATGCCGATGCCGAAGAAGAAGATCAGCATCGCCGTGCCGGTGATCAGCCAGGGAATGGCGATCGGTGGGAACAACAGCGCCTGCAGGAATTTCTTGCCGCGGAATTCATTGCGGTAGAGCGCCAGGGACGCCGCCGAGCCGAGCACGGTCGAGATGACCGTGGTGATGACGGCGATCTCGATGCTGTTCCAGGTGGCGGCGATGAGCTGGTCGTTCTGCCACAGCGAGGCGTACCATTCCGTCGTCCACTCGAACGGCAGCTGGTAGAATGGCGAGACGTTGAACGACATCAGCGCCATGATAATGATGGGCAAATACAGGAAGGCGAGCAGCACCGCGATATAGAAGCGGCCGAGCCACTCCAGGATACGCGTCGTCGCCATCACGCCACCCTCCGCAGCACCGGTGCGGCCAGCGCCAGAATGATCAGCACGACGGCCAGCAGAATGAAGGAGAGTGCGGCCCCCAGCGGCCAGTTGAACACGGCGACGAACTGGTCCTCGATCACCGTGCCGTAAAAGGTGCCGCTGCGGCCGCCGAGGATCCGCGGCTCCATGAAGGAGCCGACGACGGGCACGAATATGAGGGCCGCGCCCGCCACCAGGCCCGGCATCGACAGCGGGATGATGACCCGCTTCAGCACCTGCAGCCGCGAGGCGCCGAGCGAGCGTCCGGCCTCGAGCAATGAATCGTCGATCGCCTGCAAAGTGAGATAACAGGTCAGCACCATGTAGGGCACATAGGAGTGCACCAGTCCGATGATGATCGCCGGATAGGAATACATGAGGTCGATGTTGATCTTGAACGGCAGCACAGCGTTGAGCGCGGTGTCGAGAATGCCACCTTCGCGCAGAACCATCGCCCAGGAGAAGATGCGCACCAGCCCGTTCGACCAGAACGGCAGGATGACGAGCAGGAAGATCGCCTCGCGGCTGCGCCCCTTCAGCACCTTGGCCAGTACATAAGCCGCGGGATAGCCGATGACGATGCACCACAAGGTCACCTCGAGGCCGAGGCGCAGCGAGGCGAGCAGCAGCGTCAGGTAAAGGTTCTGCGAGAAGAAGGCGGCGTAGTTGCCAAGCGTGAACGCCCACGGCTTTCCCGTCAGCGGCAGGTCGGTCATGAACGAGAAGAACACCATGGCCGACAACGGCAGGAAGATCGCCACCGTCAGCCAGAGATAGGCGGGCGCCAGCAGCGGCAGTGCCGACCTCAGCCCGCCGCGCACTGCGACCGCACCCTCTGCTGCCATGCTATCCTCCTCCCCGGATTGGAAGGACCAACCGGCGCGAACGCCGGCTGGCCCTGGCGCGGGTTTTACTTCACGTCGACCTTGAGCT
Organism: Mesorhizobium sp. B2-4-7; assembly: GCF_006442685.1. Lineage (NCBI taxonomy): Bacteria > Pseudomonadati > Pseudomonadota > Alphaproteobacteria > Hyphomicrobiales > Phyllobacteriaceae > Mesorhizobium > Mesorhizobium sp. B2-4-7. The sequence goes on along the minus strand of NZ_VFVH01000011.1, from coordinate 179,982 downwards.
GCTGCCAGAGCGTAAGATAAGCTTCGCGCTGCGCATCGGTGATCGGAGCCTGGAACTGGATGCGCTTGGCGACTGTGGGATCACCCATCACCTTGCGGTTGAACGAATCCTCGGGCAACGCTTCCACCGCCTTGGTGTTGGCCGACACCGGTGCACCGACCTTGGTGACCCATTCGACATAGAATTTCGGATCGATCATGTAATTGATGAAGGCTTCGGCGCCCGCGACATTCTTGGAGCCGACCGGGATGGAGAAGGCGTCCAGCCAGGCGACGGCGCCTTCCTGCGGGATCACGAGCGAGACCGGCAGCTTGAAATGCGTCTTGGCGCGGTCGGCCGAACCGCTCCAATAGGTGCCGATGTCGATCTGGTTGGAAGCCACCATCTGGTTCCAGTCGTTCTCCGAGCTCCAGAAGGTCTTGATCTGCGGCATCAGCGAGGTGAGCTTCGTCTTGACCGCGTCCATATCCTTGATGTCGTTGATGTTCTGGCCCGTCGCGATGGCGCCGAACTGCACCGCCTCGACGGCGTCGTCGCGGATGACGACGCGGCCCTTGTGGGCGGGATTCCACATTTCGGCGATCGACGTCGGCGGCTTGTCGAAGGACTTTTCGTTGATGGCAAGGGCGGTCAGGCCCCACACCCACGGCACGCCATAGACCTTGCCGTCATGGTCGAGCATCGGCGAGTTCGCCTTGTCCTTGCTGATATCGGCATAGTTGGGCAGCTTGGAGGTGTCGATCGGCTGGATCAGCTTTTCAGCCATCGCCTGGTCGTTGAAGGCGGCGTTGATCATGACGACGTCATAGAGGCCGGGATTGGTGCGGATCTTGGTCAGCATTTCCTGTTCGGAATTGAAGAAGTCGTTGACCACCTTATGGCCGGTCGCCTTCTCGAAGGCGGCGATCGCCCATGGCTCGTCGGCGCCGTAGCCCTTCCAGTTGAGCACGTGCACTTCATCGGCCTTGGCGGCAAAAGTAAGTGCGGAGGTGAAGACGGCCGTCGCCGTCAGCAGGGCAGTAAAGTCAGGCATGCGCATGTTCGTTCCTCTCTTTTGTTTGCCCGCTTCCCGGGCTTAATCAGGCTGTCTGATGGGCCTTCCGGTTCTGGCCTCGCGCGCCGGTCGAGCCACCGTCGGCATGGCTCAGGAAAGTCCGGATCTCCGCGTCTGTGGGCGCGGATGAACCGCCATGGCGAGTGACCGAAATGGCCGCCGCCGCATTGGCGTAGCGCGCCGCCTCGAAAGGCAGCATGCCGCGCGCGAGCGCACTTACGAAGGCGCCAATATGAGTGTCGCCGGCGCCGTTGGTATCGACCGCCGCCACCTTGAAACCGGGAATGGTCCCGGCGGAACCGTCCGCCAGTCGGATATGGCAGCCCCTGGCGCCGCAGCGGATGACGACGCCGTCGGCCTTGGGACAATGATCGGCAAGCAATCGCGCCGCAAGGGCGTCGGCATCGCCCGGGCCGGCAATGTCGGCAGCTTCCGTCGTATTGCAGCTCAGCCAGGTCGTGCGGGCGAGCACCCGCGACAGGGTGGCGCGCGAAATGTCCGAAACGACCGGCGTCGGGTCGAAGACAAGTGGAATGTCCGCCGGCAGCGTCTCGATCCAGTCGGTGAGCGCGTCGCGGCTGCCGGGATAGCTCAGCGTATAGCCTGACGTGAACACCCAATCCTCGGTCGAGACCAGCACCGGAGCCATCATGTCGAGGCTGAGCACGCTCTCCGCCCCCGGCCACGACACGAAGGTGCGTTCGGCATCGCTGGAGATCATGGCGACGCAGTTGCCGCTATCCATCAGAGGCGAAGGCTGCGTCAGAATGTTGATATCTTCGACGGCGAAGGCGGCGCGCAGGAAGTCGCCATTGGGTCCGCTGCCGAGTTGGCCTGCGAATACCACCTTCATCCCGGTGCGGATTGCCGCGACCATCATGTTGAAACCGCCACCGGCGACCTGCGCATAGCTCGAAGCCGTCTTCTCCGTGCCCGGCGCCGGCAAGGCATCGATACGGTAGACATAGTCGACCACCGCGCTGGCGATATGGACGAGACGCGCGCTCATGCCGCCGCGTCCTTGCCGGGGCCGGCCTGCTCCAGGCGACTGTGCGAGGTCCGCGCCGCGACGAGATCGGCGGCGAGCGCACGAACGCCCGCCATGTCAAAGCCTTTGAGGCGGGCGATGCGGTCCTGCGGCAATCGTGAAAGGCCGGTGCAGGCGCCGGCCATGCCTGCGGCGATGGCGCCGATCGTGTCGGTGTCGCCGCCGAGATTGGCGCTGATGACCGCCGCTTGCCAAGCATCGCCGCCGGCGACCTCCAGCACAGCAAAAGCGGCCGGAACGGACTCCTGGCTGGCAACGCCGGTGCCGACCAGATCGGTGATCAGCCGGACCGCGTCTCGTGGCGCCTTGCCGCGGATCAGATCCTGCGCCCAGGCGACGCGCGCGGCGATGTCGCCGCCGGTCACCCAGTGGCCGTGTGTCGCCCCCCGCCTCGCCGCCGCGACGGCGCTGTCGGACGCGGCGCGCCAGTCGCCGCCGGCGATGCCGCGGCTGACGGCGGCCGCGACCGCCGCGGCGGAGGCAATGGCGATCGAGGTGTTGTGTGTCGCCCGGCAGGTTTCGGCCACCTTGTCGACGAGCGCATCCAGCGGCTCCGGCTGCATCATGATGCCGAGCGGCGCGATGCGCATGGCCGCGCCATTGGTGTCGCCGCCGCGCCCAGCCTCCTCGGCTGGCACGCCCTTGTTGATGGCGTCGATGGCGCGCTTGGTCGACGGTCCCAAAAGGTCGTAGCTGCCGCGCGCCTTGACCTCGCGCTCCCAGTCGAGCAGCGCGTTGACCCAGCGCGCATGGTCGAAGCGGTCGCCTGAGGCAACCAGGATGCGGCCGAGCAGCAGCGCCTGCTCGGTATCGTCGGTGATAGTCCCGGCCGGCAGCCCTTTCGACACCGGATGATCGGCAAAGGGCGAGACGAAATCCTCGACATGGCCGTAGAGTTCGGCGATGCGCTGAGGCGACAGAAGCTGCGTCGGCATGCCGAGCGCGTCGCCCAGCGCCCCGCCGACGAGCGCACCCATGGCGCGGTCCATCTCAAGCTCGTTCTCCGGCATCGCTCAGAACCTCATATGCAGCGCGAAATGGGCGGGATTGAGCAGGCTGGTGACATATTCGACCGGCCGCTCATCGGCCGCACGCGTCAGGCGACGGCCGCGCAGGAAGGGTGTGCCTTGCGGGCACCCGAGGATAGCGGCGTCATGGGCGTTCAACATCTCGATGTCGACCCACTCCTCGCCATGGTCGGGTACAAGCCCCGCTTCGCGTAGCGTCTGGTGCAGCGAGCCTTCGCGCAAGCCCCGCAGAGGCACGTCCTCCAGCTCTGGCGACAGCGGCAGGCGGCTGCGTTCGATGGAGATGGCATGGCCGTCGCTGGCATTGGTGCGGACCCGGTCGACGGCGATGAAGAGCGGACTTTCGACGCCTAACAGCACGGCAAGGTCGTGGTCTTCGATCACCTCCAGCCGCAGCGTCCGCGTTTCGGCGTTGGCGCCGGCATTGGCCAGCGCGCGCGACCAGCCGATCGCATCATCGACCGGCTTGCCGTCAAAGGTGACGAAGGAGCCGATACCGACCTTTGTGGTGATCAATCCGCGGCTGGAAAGTTCCTCCAAGCCTTTGCGCACCGTGTTGCGGCTGACGGAGAAACGCTGCACGAGTTCGTTTTCGCTTTGCAGACGGTCGCCGAAACCCAGCACGCCGGAGCGGATCTCGTATTCCAGAACGGTGGCGATCTGCTCGGGCTTGCCCGTGCCGGGAGACAGTTTGATCGCGCTCCGCTTCATATTCGTACCTGTATAGTGAACCTGTCTAGTCCTGTTTAATCTCTCCTCGTATAGCGGACTTGTCAATGGGACGGGTCATGTGCCCCGATGCACTGCTTTCGACGATCCGCCGGCCGCAGGCGGCAACGAAGAAGGAATTTCCCCAGTGCTGGACGCGTCGCACCGTGTCGCGATCCTGCTGCGGTGACCCTACCGGCAGAAGAACGAAAGCCCGCTCCGGGAACCGGGGCGGGCCTTGGAGGAGGACAAGGGGTGGGACCTCTCCTCTTGCTTTCCACGGGGGGTGTGGACCGAAATCACCTTACGGGAGTTTCGCCAGAGGCCCGATCACAAGCCTGTTTGCCCGCATCACGATCCGGTGCGCACCGGCATCGACATTGGTCACGGGATCGCGATCAGCGACCAATGCATGTCGCCCAAACAATGCATGTCGCCCAAAAGCGGCTCTCGCCTTGTGAGAACGACGTGCACGACGCGCTTTAGATGCGTCCGAGCACGACCAGAATAATGACGATCAGCAACACAAGCCCCAGCCCGCCGCCACCATAATAACCGGTTCCGTAGAACGGACCGCCGCCGAGGCCACTGAAGCCGCCGAGCAGGGCGAGGATAAGGATGATGATAAGGATGGTTCCAAGACTCATGGCTTCCACTCCCGCAGGCACTTGCGCGCCGGTTCGGCACTTCTGGGTTGAGAATGTTGCTCACAGACAACGCTTTGAACGCGTTCGCGTTCCACCTAATGCATGACGTCGAGAAGGCGACGGCGCAATTCGTGCAGCAGTCCTGCCGCAATGGGGGGGCTTTCCGACCGGCCGACGCGCAGGATACGATAAAGCTGAAGGAACGTGACTACGGCGTAAACGGCGAGATTGTAGAAGGATAAAGCCGACAGCAAAAACAGGCGGTTGAGCGTCAAGATCGGATCCACTTCGACTTATCTCGATCTTGCATCGTCAGATCTGTGAGAGCGGATTTGCAATTCATGCTTGCATTTCTGGAACAAATAAGGAACAGTAGGGAACCTAGCTGCCAAGGCGGATTAAAGTTTTGGGGGGACCAGCGATATGATGAGGTGGAAGGATGCGGGGCTCCTCGCCGCCGCGATCGCGCTGACAAGCCTTGCGCCCGACCGGTGGCCCTCAGCCGGGCTTGGCGCCGCTCTCGCCCGGAACACGCCTGCGCTCGCAGCCGAGAAGGATTATGCAACCTGCTTCGGCGAGGACATCGAGTCGGACAAGCGCATTGTTGCCTGCTCCGCGATTGCGGAGGACGCCGCAGAGCCAGCGCGCAGCCGCGCCACAGCCTATTTCCAAAGGGGCGTCGCTCTCGGCGACCAGAAGCAATACGACCGATCGATCGCCGACTACAGCGAGGCGATCGCGCTCGATCCGAACGACGCTTCCGCGTATCTCAACCGCGGCGCCGACTGGTTCAGCAATGGAGACGACGACCGTGCGATCGCGGACTTCAACATCGCCATCAGCCTGGAGCCGTCCTCCAGCGATGCCTACAGCAACCGTGGCCTCGCCTTCCTGCACAAGGGCAAGATCGACGCGGCCATCATCGATTTCCAACAGGCAATCGAGGCGGACCCTCAGAATGGCAAGGCGCATGCGGGCCTGGGCATCGCCTGGGACAGGATGGGCGACCCGAAACAGGCCCTGGCCGAGTATGACGAGGCGGTCCGTATCGATCCCAACAACATATTGGCCAATGTCAAACGCGGTATCGCCCGCGCCGCCGAGAGTGAGTTCGATCCCACTGTCACCGATGACGATGCTGAACAGGCGCCCGGCGAGGACTTATCCGCCGCCAAGGATACGACCAGCAATCGCGCAGCCGCAAAGACCTTGATCGAGCGTGCGGGGATGCGGCTGTCGAAATATGGCCTCGAAGGCGCGCTTCTCGATTTCGACAAGGCGATCAGCCTCGATCCCGACAATGCGGACGCCTATCTCGGGCGCAGCCGCGCAAGGACACTCAAGGGAGACAGCGCCGGAGCGGCGGCGGATTGCCTGCGCGCCATCGAGCTTGATCCGACGCGGGCAGGAAGCTGCGGCGCTCAGCTCGCCGCCGACCAAAGCAAGCCGGCACCGTTGCCGGACACCCAACAGCAAAAGCAGCGAGCCGTCGTTCCGGATATCACTGCTACCCAAGACACGCTGGCCGCAAGGGTTCTGGAGGCGACCGATCCGCGCGCCCTCGAAGCGATCCTTGGCGGCGATGCCTTCCTGGACATGGGCAAGTACGATCAGGCGATCGGCGCCTACAACAAAGCGATTGCGCTCGATCCGAACAACCGGTTCGCCTATTACGGCCGCGGCAAGGCCCAGGCCGCCAAACGCGTTTACGAGCAAGCGATCGCCGATTACGACACGGTCATCCAGCTCGCCCCCAATTTTGCTGCGGCTCATTCTCGCCGGGGCCTCGCCAAGATCACGTCAGGCGATGCCGAAGGCGCTCTTGCCGATTGCAGCCGGGCTTCAACACTCGATCCAAAAGCGCGCGACGCCTACTTCTGCATGGGCATGGCCTGGCACGCCAAGGGCGACGCGGGGCGCGCGATTGCCGCCTATTCGGTAGCCATCGAGATCGATCCGAAAGACGACGCCAGCCATTACGGGCGCGGCATGGCGCGTGCTGACAGGAAGGACTATGACGAGGCAATCGCCGACTTCGGCCAGGCGATCAAGCTCGATCCCGACAATCGCGATTACGCGGTCGCCCGCAAGGCGGCTGTGGCTGCGAAGGGACAGGGCGATATGGCGGCCGCCACGCTCGGCGCCGTCAGCTCGGCGGCGGCCACCGCCAGTTCAGCCGCCGGTTCGGCCGCACCGAGCGATACTGATTCGGCCGCCAAGGCGCTTTTCGCCAAGGGTCGGAGGCTGCATGAGAAAAATGACTATGACGGCGCCATAGCCCTGTATGGCAAGGCGATCGCACTGGTCCCGGCATTTCATGACGCCTATCTGGCCCGGGCCATGGCTTGGGAGGCCAAGAACGATTATGCTCATGCTGTTGCCGATTACACGCAGGCGATCGCGATCAATCCGAATATAGCCGAGACCTACTACAGTCGCGGCCAGAACCTCAGTTTCCAGGAAAACTACGACGGGGCGTTTGCCGACTTCGAAAAGGCCATCAATCTCAACCCCGCGGACGCAAGGGTCTATGCCGATCGAGGCCTCCTATGGATGGGAGGGCACGAGGACGTCGCCGCGCTGCACGATTTCGAAAAGGCCATCAGCCTCGATCACAAGAACCCCTTTGGCTATTTCGGTCGAGGCGTGATCCGAACCAGCAGAGCGGACTATGAAGGGGCCATCGCGGATTTCAGCCAGGCGATAAGGCTTAAGCCGGATTTCGCAACCGCCTACGAGGCGCGGAGCCGGGCGTGGGAAGCCAAGGGCAACCGCAAGCGTGCTCAGGCCGATCGCAAGAAGGCACTGAGCCTTGGGGTAGATTAGACGGGCTTTTCGGGAGGGCGCGGATTTTGCGTTGGAGTGGTTTGGGCGTAATGGCAGTCGCCGCTCTGTGCTTTATTGCGGTAAAGGTTTTGCCTTGGGCGCAGCTCTGACGAGGCTGACGAAAGGCAATCAGCTTGAGCAGCGCTGGCGCCCGATGCGGTTTGATCCCTACCCCAAATAGAAGTTACTGAAATAATTGCCAAAATCCGGTTGCCGGGCAACGGGCTCGCCGTCCCCGTTCCGGAGGATGCCGGCGGCGAAGAGATAGGAACCGATCGCTTCCATCTTGGCCGGGTCCATGCTGCCTATGGCGCCGTTTCGCCGGCGCAGATAGTGCCCGTCGATCAGCGTCTTCAGCGAGGCGTGGATCAATGCCGGATTGGTCAGGGCGTCCTTGTTGGCGGCGATCAGCAGTGTGGCCGCTTCTTCGGGATGATCGACGGTGAACTGGTAGCCGCGCCGCGTTGCCCGTATGAAGCCCGACGCCAATTCCGGATTTGCACGCAGATACGCATCGCTAGAGGAGATCAGCGTGGTGTGCTCGTCGGGCACGCCGTAGTCGGCATAGACGAAGCTTCGCTGTTTAACGCCTTTCAGTTCTGCCTCGACGCCTTCCCAGGTCGAGACCTCCAACGTGAAGTCGACCGAACCGTTGGCCAGCGCCTCATAGGCGGACGTGCCGAGCGTCACCGTTTCGAAAGCCCCCTTGCCGCCGTCGTGACGGATGATGGTCGAGATCAGCGCGTTTTCCCAGGCACTGCCGAAACCGCCATAGGTCAGGCCGTCAAGATCCCTGGGGGTTTTGATCTCGTCACGCGCTGCATTGAACACCAGCCGTCCGGTTTCGGACTGCACCACGGCATAGACCGCCTTGAGATCGGCGCCGGCGGCTTTCTGGGTGAAGAGGCCGATGGAGCCGTTGATGCCGAAATCGGCAACGCGGTTGGCAACCAGCGTGCCTGCACCGGTATCGCTGTAGGGCAGGATGTCGACCTCGAGGCCGGCCTCGCTGTAAAACCCTTTGTCGCGAGCGACGAACAGGCCGATATGGTTGGTGTTGACCGTCCAGTCCAGCGCCACCGTTACTTTCCGGGCGGCCGCCTGGGCAAGAGATCGGCCTGGCCGGGCTATAAGGGGAAGGCCGGCAGCGGCAGTGAGCAGCAAGGCTTGCCGGCGCGTCAGGTCAGTCATGGTCCGTGTCCTTCTGGTGGCTCGGGTTGAGGAGGATGTCGAGGATCTCGGCTTCGAGGGTGCCGGCCTGCCGTGCAGCGCCGCCGGCCAGTTCGCGTGGACGCGGCAGCGGCACGGTGATCTCAGCGACGACGCGCGCCGGCCGCGCCGAAAGCACATAGATGCGGTCGGACAGGAACACAGCTTCGCGCACGTCGTGGGTGATCAGCAGCGCCGTCCAGCAGTGGCGCCGCCACATCTGTTCCAACCAGCGTTGCATGGCGGCGCGGGTCAGCGCATCGAGTGCGCCGAACGGCTCGTCGAGCAGCAGCATATCGCGTTCCTGCACCACGGTGCGCAGCAAGGCCGCGCGCTGGCGCATGCCGCCGGAAAGCTGCGCCGGAAAATGCCGTTCGAAACCGGCAAGCCCGAATTCCTCGAACAGCGGAGCAACGCGAGCGCGGGCAGCCTTGCGCCTGACACCTTGCACCTCAAGCCCGAGCGTGGCGTTGTCAAGAATGCGCCGCCAAGGCATCAACGCGTCGCGCTGCGGCATGAAAGCGAAATGCCGGCCGTGGTCATCGAGCGGCTTGCCGTCGAAGAATATCTCGCCCTCGCCGTGAAGCGCGCCGGTCAGAAACTGGAACAGCGTCGACTTGCCGGCGCCGGAGGGGCCCAGAATGGAGACGAATTCGCCGGCGCCGACGCTGAGCGAAATGTCGGCAAGCACGTCGAGTCCTTCGAAGGCCTTGCGCACATGTCGCAGTTCGAGCCGGTTCATCGCCACGGCCCCTTTCCTGCGGCCCGCCCGCCGGCGGTCCGTTCCCATGGCATGGCAAGGCGCTGGACCAGCATCGTCAGCCCGAACAGGACGAGCGTCAGCACGGCGCTGACGGCGACGGCGGCCAGCACCAGGTCCGGGCGGAAGTTGTTCTTGGCGTTGAGCATGTAGATGCCGAGGCCCTTCGCCGCGCCCGCATATTCGGCGAAGATGGCGCCCACGACAGCATAGGTGATCGAGATCCTGACACCGGCGAAGAAGTAGGGCAGCGCCGAGGGCAGCCGCGCCAGGACGAAGACACGCCAGCGCCCTGCCCCCATGGCGCGCAGCATTTGGCCGATCTCAGCCTCCGTCGCCTCATATCCTTCGGCCAAAGCCACCAACATCGGAAAGAAGGTGACCAGCGCCACCAGCATGATCTTGGGCATCAGCCCAAAGCCGAACCACAGCACCACCAGCGGTGCAATCGCCACCAGCGGCAAGGTCTGGCTGACCACGAAGACCGGAAAAAGGGCGCGCCGCAATGGCTGGGAGAAGTCGATCAATATCGACAGCGCAAAGGCACCGCCGAGCGAACAGGCAAAGCCTGCGAGCGTGGCACGGAGGGTTGGCACGGCGTTATCGGCCAGCGCGTGCCGGTTGAGCATTGCCTGAGCGAAGACGCGCGATGGCGCCGGGAGGATTGTCGGCTTGATGCCACCAAAGCGCGCATAGAGTTCCCACGCGGCTAGCAGCAGCCCCACCGAAAGCATCGCCGGAGCGGTTCTGGCGATGAGGTCCACGATCGGACGCGAAGGGGCGGACGGGGAGGACACGCAGGTACCTGGAGCGGATGGCGCGGGGCGCGCCGTCAGACGGCGGTGGGGCTGTTGGCCGAGACGGTGACGTCGAGCGTTACGTGGCCGGCACCCGGCCCGAAGCGGCAAAAGGCCTCGTTGAGTGCGGTAAAAATGGCGCCTGCGTCGCCGCGCAACTTTGTGCAGAAATGCTTGGAGCGCTCATATACGCCCGACTGCTTCAGGAAGTCGATGCAGCCATAGATCTCGTCCATGTGGTCGTCGGTGCCCATGACATAAAGCGAGAACTGCGCCGCCGCCGGCTGGCCGGTGGCGGCCACGCCGCGCACGGCGGCGATAGCGGCTTCCTTGCGCGGGCCGAGCGGCCCGGCAGGTCCGCCAAACGCGTCGGAGCGGCAGATCGGATCGTCCGGCTCGCCCGGGCAGCCGCGCGAGATGGCGGCCGAAAGCACGCAATGCTTGCCGCTGCGCGCTGCCGCCACGAACAGGTCGCGCATGGCAGGAAACAGCACCTCGGGCGGCCCGACAAGCAAGGTCGAGATATCGTCGGTCTCGATCCGCAGTCGATCACGATAGGGGTCCAGTGCCCCGAGCGCGCCAAGGATGACGCCGACAAAATCGCCGGACATGGGATATAGGGAAATCTGTGCGCCTGAAAACATCGCCCGCCTCGCTCCGCTGGTATTACCCAGATCAGCTTCTAGGGTCTGTGGGCTTGCCGCCCCCGTCTCAGCCCCGACCGTACGGAGCACCCCTGTGGATGGACGCGTTAAAGCACCAATCGGGCGGCTATGAAAGCTGTTTTTTCAGGACCATCGCCGGAAATGCATTGCGCCAGGCCTGATTTATGGGCGGTTCCGTCGGGCCCGGTCTTGAGGGAAATTTGTCCGGAACCTTAGCCACGACGAGTGGTTGTCCCTATAGTCGCAAACGCGACGAACTTCGTGGAAACGAGCGAAGACTTCACAGAAATGGAGACAAACCATGCTCATGAAAATCCTCGCAGCTTCGGCTCTTACCATTGGTCTCGCGACTTCGGCGATGGCGCAAAGTGCTGGCGGAAACGGCGCCAATAATGGGCCCGGCAGCGGCCAGTCGGTCACGGTCGACCCGAACACGCCGGCATCGCCGAACACGGTGGATCCTGGCACGACCGGGAGCACGACCGTCATGCCCGACGGCATGAATTCGAACGCGGACCGGAACTGTCCGGCCAGCCCACAAGGTGCTCAGCCGGATGCCAGCCACACCGCTCCGGGCACCGCTTCGCCGACCGTCAATGACAAGCATTGCGGCAAGTAGCCATTCGCCGAAACTGCTGGAGAACGCCACGGGGCGTCTGTTCCGTGGCGTTTCCGTCTCTTTATGTTTCACCCTCGCCGAACAGGCAGGCGCCTGAGACGTAAACCGCCATCGGCCTTCGTCTCGGTTCGGGCGCCGTCTACGATACAGCCTTTTCGCGAACCGGCAGCTTCCAGCCCGGCCTGACGAAATGACAGGTGTAGCCGTTCGGGTATTTCTGCAGATAGTCCTGATGCTCGGGTTCGGCTTCCCAGAACGCGCCGGCCGGAGCCACCTCGGTGACCACCTTGCCGGGCCACAGGCCCGAGGCGTCGACGTCGGCGATGGTGTCTTCGGCGACGCGCTTCTGCTCATCGCTGGTGTAGTAGATCGCCGAACGGTAGCTCATCCCCACATCGTTGCCCTGGCGGTTGCGTGTCGTCGGATCATGAATCTGGAAGAAGAACTCCAGCAGCGTACGGTAGCTCACCCTGGCGGGATCGAAATTGATCTCGATGGCTTCGGCATGGGTGCCGTGGTTTCGGTAGGTGGCATCAGGCACGTCGCCGCCGCTGTAGCCGACGCGCGTGGACAGGACGCCCGGGATGCGTCGGATCAGATCCTGCATGCCCCAGAAACAGCCGCCGGCAAGCACCGCGCGTTCGCTTGAAGTCGCCATATCAAATCTCCCCAAAGCAACTCCGGGGAAAGGTTGTAGCCGTTTCCGTCCGGAATTGCGCACGATAAAACTGGAGGCCCGGCGCTATGACAGCCGCTCCAGGATTTCCCATAGATGGGCATTGTCGTCGGCTTCGTCCAGTCGACGGGCGCGTCCTGCTGCCGATCACCACGGACGCGCGGCGTCACTCCCCAGGCCTGAACCTGCGCACCACGACCTCGAATACGATATCCGATATCCACATCGCGCAGACGCCGATGAGGAATGCGGCCGCCAGGGTCGTGGTGTCGTCATTGGCCATCGGCAGGCCCATGGCGCGGGAATACTGGACCACGGGCAGCGTCAGATAGGCGGCGGCTAGCGCGCCGCAGATCGGCGAGGCCACCATCTCGCGCGGTTTGTAGCGGTGGCGCGACAGCGCGCGCAATATGCCGCCGGAAAGGCCGGCGACCACCACCGGCACCTTGATACCGAGCAGGTCGAAAAGATCATGCATCATTTCATTGTCTCGCGATCAGGAAACAGAACGACCGATCCGGCACCGAAGATGAGCGGTCCCCGAGCAGCAGGGCCCGAATCGAGCGGCAACACGATCGTCATGGCTTCCACCCGCACAGTTTCTCGCCCTTGCGGTTGTGCGCCAGCAGCGTCCGGACTTCCGCATCCGACAGTGCTGCGACGGCGGATGCGGACAAGCGCAGCGGGCTCGAGACCGCGCAAAATCCGCCGGTGACGGTGGTGCAGCCGGCTACCGCGACAAGTGCTGCGGCCGCTGCGACAATCAATCCCTTGCCCATGACCTGAGCTCCTTTCGGGCAGTGGCGGCGGGTAGCGCGCCGATGTCGTTGTCAACCTGGTCGGCGACGTCGCGCGCCGCCGCCTCGGCCGCGGCCTGCCGGCTACGTTCGGCGCGCTCGCCGGCAAGCCGCTGGCGAACACCCCAGCCAAACGCAGCGACGATGGCTGCGCCGATGCCGAGAACGGTCGAATTGCTGAGCAGGAAGGAGAGGAGCGCGCTCATTGGTTTGGCGCGTCCTTGACGAGATAGCCGACGGCAAAGACGGCTAGCGGCAGCAGCGTGGCCCATGTCTCGGCATCGTACCAGGATGGCCAGACATTGCGCACGAAGACGCCGGAAATCGAAACGGCGGCGGCGGCGATGGTCGCGGCCGTCAGTTTGTTGGTCGGGCGGATGGTCGGCTGGGTTGTGGTGGCCATGATCAGAACATTCCTTGCAAGGCGGCGGCGATGTGGTGCCAGGCGGCGTAGGCGACGAGCAGGCACGCGACAATGATCCCGCCCGCCTTGGTGGCAGCTGGGATGTTGGCGCCGGCAGGCGCCGCCGCGACCGGTTCGACGGCATCTACGGCAGCAGCGCCGCCCGGCGCCGCCGCAGCAGCGGCCGGTGCAGGATCTGGCCGCGTGGCCGATGCCTCGCCTGCCCCGACAGCCGTCAGCAGCAGCGCCTGTGCGCGGACGGATCCGACCCGCCTCGACCAGCCTTTGCCGAAAGTCGGCCAGGTCGGAAGCCGCTTCAGGAAAGCCAGGCGGGCATCGCAGAGATTGTCGATGACGACGGCGGCCGGTCTGGAACCGACGGCAGCGAGCGTCTCGGGCCCGATGCGGCCGTCCTGGGCGGTGCCGACCACTGCTTGAAGATATTTCGCCGCCCTGCTTGGCCCACTGTTCACGGCATAGTCGAACACCGCGTAATCCACGCCGTCGGGCAACTCGGCGCCAGCCACCGCATCCCAGTAGAAGCGGCGGTACACCGTGGCGAGTTGGGCATCGCTGATCTTCCTGAGATCCGCCTTGGCGGCATCCGCCTTCACGTAGCGGCGGAAATTGGCGAGCGTGACGCCCTTCATGGTGGCGCCGCCCGGATCGGCCGGATTGTCCGACCAGCCGCCTTCGGATTTGAGGACGAGCGCAAGCGCCCGCGTAAAATTGCGGTCCATGATATCCCTTTCGATTTCTTGGTGGATGAGGTGAGTGGGTGATCGCCGGCAGCACAGGGGTGCGGATAGTCGCCGTTGCGCGCGCCTCGGTGCCTACTTGCAGTGCGTCAAAACCGGAGGTCGCCTTGCGCGCCGGCCGGCGCATGGTTAGAAAAAATACAATTTTGGGACGAACAGGTCTGGGATGAGAGACTTTGTTGGCGCCGCGCGGCGCCTGGCCTTCAACAGGCTGTCGGCCGCCATCGATCGCCGCTGGAACGTCGACCCGCTGGGCTCGGCGCCGCGTGCCTCGAAAGAGGAATATCTGAGGCTGTTCGAAGCCACCCGGCGCGTCTCATTCGCTGAGATCGACAGGCTCGAGGCCGAAACCGGCTTTGCCGTCGATCGCGACTGGCTCGACGAACTGGCCCTCCACACCCAGATCACCATCAAGACCAGCGCGCTCGCCTACCCGCACGGGCGGGTGCTCTACAGTCTTCTTCGCCGCCAGCTGGCCGACAGCCCAAGGCCGTTCACCACCGTCGTCGAGACCGGCACCGCGCGTGGTTTCTCCGCGATCTGCATGGCCAAGGCACTCGCCGATGCCGGCGCCTGCGGGCATGTCGTCACGCTCGACGTCCTGCCGCACCATCATCGCTTCTACTGGAATTGCATCGACGACCATGACGGCAGGAAGTCGCGCGCCGAACTGCTTCGGCCTTGGCAGCCGCTGGCCGACCGGATCATTTTCCTGCAAGGCGATTCACTCCTTCAATTGCCCAGGGTCGGCGTGAACCGGATCCACTTCGCCTTCATCGACGCGCAGCACACCAGGAAGAACGTGCTGGCCGAGCATCGCTGCGTTTCGGGCGTTCAGCGCGAGGGCGACATGGTCGTATTCGACGACGTCACGCCAGGGTCCTTCGATGGCGTGGTCGAAGCGGTCGCCGAGATCGAGCGGCAGGGCCGGTACGAGGTGCGCCGTCTGAACGCGTCCAAGCAAAGAACCTATGCCTGGGGCATCAGGCGGTGACGAGACGACAGCCCGGATAAACCATCGGAGGCGAGACCTTGCTCAGAAATATCGCCCGCAGGCTTTATCTCGGCATGCGCCGGAACATCGACACCCCGCCCCATGGCGGCCGATGACTACCTGAAGGTGCAGTACTTCCCGATGGCGACGAAGCATTGCTGATCCTGCGCAAGAAACCGACCTAGCGCGCCACCCAGCGATTGAGCCTGACCGCGCGGCCATGGGTTTCAATCGCCGGCTCGGCTTGGTTTAGGTTGGAAAGCTACCGCTCTGTCCACCAGCGATAATTGTCGATGTGTGTCAAACTTAAGATCGCCTTGCGCGCCTGACCGCACATGGTTAGAAAATTGCAACTCAAGACGAACACTTTGAGAGAAGACTATGCTGGCGCGTCGGGCATGAAATGTGGGTGAACCAATCGTATGCCTCCCAGACTCGTCAGACTATGGGGAAGCTACAAAGACTGACAAAGCCCACGATCGGCGTAGCGGTTGCCCTGTGCATATGGATGGTGAACTGGGTGATGGTCAGAGGAACGCCATTTCCCGATCTGCAGAACTACATCCAGAATTTCGACAAAAGGGCATACTATGTTTCTCCTGATATCGCTTCACTGATCGATTGGTATGCCCAAGAATACCTTTGGCGGAAGGGTATCTACGCTCTCAAAGAGAGCTTCGAACTAGCCAGCATCTTTTCTACCCTGACCTTAATCTCCTTGGTAGTCATCAGCGTCTACGTGGCAGTCAAAGCCTCGTCCCCAGCCTACATCCTTTTGCTAATCCACCCTCAGTTAATCGATCTCGTATTCTCTCAAGTACGGTCGGCTGTCGCCATGGCCGCAATCTATCTGGCCCTCCTATTGCCATGGCGCCTGGTCAAATATGCATTGGTGGGAATTGCACCCTTTATTCATTCTGCGGTTCTGGTCTTTGCCGGCGCGTTCGCAGTGGGCCAAATTATCACGGGCTCCGATATTTGCGGGCGCCGACATGTGCTAATTTCGACATGCTATATAGCGGCCATAGTTGTCGCCGTGACCATCCTCAAAAGCTATCTTCTGGGCTCGATCGGCGACAGGCGAGCGACGATAGAAATTACTACGAGCGGATTCCTGCTGACGATGATGGTAACGGCGTATGCTGTCCCTTTCCTCTTCTTTGATCACCTGTTCAGCAGGAAGTTTGCCGCGTTTGTTGTAGTTCTCGCTTCATCACTCTGCTTCGGGATGTACCTCTACAATCAGAATGGCATCCGGTTCGTCGCTCTTGCGATTCCAGCGCTTGCGGTTGCAATCTCCAGCATTCCCGATCTTCACTGGCGCCGCCTTATACTAATTGCGGCTCTCGCGTCACAGGTTGTTTTCTTCGGCTATTGGGCCAAAGGTATTCTCTAATGAAAACCTTGCGATGGATGGCCCACCAGTATCTTGCCGAAGGAGATCGTTGGCGGATTGCATGTGTCGAGGTGTTCGGCTTAGTCTGGAGGAACGCGTTTTTCCAAGCCTTCTTCTGGTTGATGGTCGCCGGCAACCTCCTGGCTATGTTCTTTGGTGATTCGTTGATCCGTTGATTAGCCTCCGAACTGCCATTTGCGGACCACAACAGTCATCACGCCGCTGCCAGGGTCCTTCGTTACCCCTGTATCGTTTGCAATGATTATGTCGACAATGTCAGCGGTGACGACCCCGGCGTACTTAATCGTGCAGCCCAGCAGGTCGGCGCTAAATCCAATGCCCGTTACCAAGTCACCACGAACGGCACCTGGTACGGCAACCTGCACAGTCAGACTTGTCCCCGTCGGGATGCCTGGCGTTGGATTGAGGAATACCTGTCCAATGGTGCGGAGCTCGCTTTCAGATATGCCGTTGAAGGGCGTGGTGATCGTGCCCAGGCTAAGGTTCATCGCATTGCCCGCGAGCCAGTTCTTGCCGCCATCGGTGACGTTGGCAAAGCGGATGCCGTTGGTGAACGTCACTCCGTTTGTGGCATCGAAGACGTTGTTAGCAATACGACACCCGATAAGCTTGGCATTCTCCACAAGAATGCCGTTGTCGACGGTGAGGCCGGAGCTCGGTGGGAGGAAGCCGCCAAAGACGTTCCCCTCCACAATCAAGCCGCTGAACAGGCGATTGCCTGAAGGTGCCCCGATGCGAATGAAGGACGAGATACCCATGCCTGGGGAGAACGTAAACTGGTTGCCGCGCACCGATCCGCTCACCGGGTCGTTGGCCTGATCGTTGGTGATCTGAATGCCCTGGTTTTTCTGACTAGCCACATAGGTAGACTGAGACATCGCGAACGTATTGTTGTCGCAAGAGAAGCCAGTCGTCCTATGGATGATGATGCCGTTGTGCGGCACATCGTTGAGCATGTAGACTTGGAGCCAGTTTTTATCGACCTTGATGCCAGCCCCGTGGACGACATAAATCTGGCAGTTGCCACCGGCCCCCTTCGTCTTCACCCCTTCGATGATCGTCCCATTGCCAAAGAAAGAGATAATGTTGGCGCAGGGCATCGTCTCTGGAACGGTCAGATTTGTGCCGTCGCCACAGCAGTCCTGCACGTCGCCGTTCTGAATACGAAGTGATGCCGCACGGTAATCGAGAATGCCGAAACGGTCGATCTGGGAGAAGAGCGGGCTGTCGATGAGGCAATTTTGGGTGTAGCCCATGTACATGCCGCCGCCACACCGAAGTATCTCGATGTCACGGAACGTGCAGCCGAGGCCGCCCTTGTTGTTGACACCACAAGCCGCGATGGTGCCCAAGCTGTCGAGCGCCCCCCCCTCTGGCCCAGTGCCACGGAAGCCGTCGATGCAGATGCGCTCCATGACGACGCCCTGCGGCAGTGCAGAGCCGCTTTGAAAACCATCCGTATCCCATAGCGCGAAGGCATGGCCGTTGCCGGCGGTCCCGGTCAATTGATTGCCAAGCGCTTTAAAATCGCGAAATCCGAGCCGCAATGTGTGGCCGACCAGACGGAACAGCGGCGCGCCATTGATCATTGCGCTTGTGATGGTCGAAACGTCGCGGCCGAAGCCTTCAACATCGAATAGTCCGAGAGCGATGTCGATCGTTTGGTTGATCGTGATATTCGTTGGTGGCAGGCGGATTGTGCCGCGATCCTTGCCGTCGACGATCTGGACCGCCGCAATCAGCGCCGCGGTGTCGGCCGCTGCGTTGCCGAACCCACTGCCCAGTTGACGTAAGTCAACGACGCTTTCATTCAACACCCAAAAGCCGCCATTGACCGCATCGGTCGTGCCGTCCGGCATGAAACGGTCGGCGGAGCGGAAATAGGCCAGCGCCGGGTAGCCGCCGGCGGTGATCGCCGCGCGCGACATGCGGGCATAGTTGGCGCCGCCCACCAGGGTTGCCGGGGTCGTGAAGACCGGGGCGTAGAATTGGGTCCTGATGCTCTTGACGCCGGCAGCGATCGTCGAGCCCGATGCCGTCGCCACGGATGCGTAGATCGGCACGTTGACGCCCGAAACCTGCGCGGCGTCGGCGGCATATTGCTGGGCCAGGTCGCGCGCGAGTTCCGCGATGTGGATGACTCCCGCCAGCGCTCCGCCGATATCCCCGAGCGGATCATCCGACAGATAGTAGGAGATCACGATGTCGCTCGTGCCGATCACCGGGTTGAGGGTCTGGAAAGCGTAGACCAGGCCACCCGAAACAACCCCCTCCTGCACGTGAACGGTCGTTCCCTTCTGCATCGTGCGCGCGGTGCGGGCGTCGGCCGCGCGGTACCAGTAGCCCTCGCTCGCCGTATAGATGCCGTTCAGCCGGGCGTCCGACTGGTTCTTGACCAATACCCGGTCGCCGACGGCGGTCAAAACCCCGTCGATCGTCTTCAGGCCGAGGATCCAGGCAACGCCGTCGACGATGACCGTCTCCAGGTTTGCCGTCGTCGCCAGGCGCACGGGTTCGCGCTCGCCCGTCAGCAGGCGAACGGCGGCAGTTGCGGGTCGGGCCATGAGGCTTGCTCCATAAAAAAAGCCTCGCGAAAGCAAGGCTTGGAATTCGGGTTGGTTGGCGGCGTGGCGACGGGTTCGGATGGGATAAGCGCTGGCCCGTGCGGCCACGGCGCCACGGTCATTCAGGTTCTTCCTTGAGAAGTTTGGTCACGATCGCTCGGCCAGGCGAGAGACAATTCAGCGGTCGGTTTTCTGTCCTTGGGCACGCACTTCCTGAACAAGCAGCAATGCCGGCTTGCTCCCGGACTGGCTGCCGTGTTAACACCCGCGCACTGCGGTGGCTTGCGCTATGGGAGCGTCAATGTCGCAGCGCTTCCACAAGGTGTGATTTCCGATGAAAAAATCCGCGATTGTCGTCGCTGCAAACGACAACCGCACGGCAGAAGAAAGGCCGTTCGCTTCCCGGTACAAATCCGTTGGAGCGGTGACGGCGCCGGCGGATTCACAGGCAGGAGGCGAAGAGCCGACCGAGGCCCGCGCCCTGACGGCTTTGCAGATGTTCTGTCGCGTAGCGGGCGTCTAGATCGCCTTTGAGGCTTCATCCAGACGGCAAGGACAGGCTCTAAAGTCCCGACCCGCTGTATCTGGTGGCCTCCTTCCACAAGGCGAGCGCAAGGGCGGGTGTCCGCCCCTTCACCGCATAGTCGCGGTCCCGGTAGCTTCCGGCCGCGATCCACACCGTTTTCGAGCGTTGATAGATCGTAATGCCCCGCTCGCTCGCCCGAGCGAACAGTTCTGTGTCATTTCGATACATCGGTTCCAACCCCTGTGGCCCCCTCAAGGGGTAAGGTGCAACGAACATGCCAAAGTTTACGCCTAGCTAATATTATACATCGCAGAGCTGCCAGCTGCGCCATCGAAGTGCACTGGCAGCCCTAAAGCTAAGGTGTTCCCTGGGTGTTTCCGCTGTATTGCACCTGAACTGCCCCCAGGTAACAGAATAGACCAATCCGGAAACATTTGCTTAAAATTGTATTCTTTGGCCATCGGGTGCCGGCTGGCCAGAAATTCACCCACCAGGAATTTGGGTGACGGAACTAGCTCTCCTTCAGTTCCGGAAATTCGTCGGGCATTTTGCTCCGCCTCCATGGTGAGGTCTTTGTATCGCGCCGAGCATGCCAACCCACTGGCAAATCTGCCAATTGTGCAACCGTATTATCAAGCTCTACCACTTCGGCCAAACCCACCAAATTAGGTCGCCTTGATCAACTTCAGCTTCATCTCCGTAGAATTGCCACGACTCATCATCGGCATCATGTGAGGCCTAGGCAACCCAGCCGCCACCACCAAATATTTTTCCGGTCGATATGACGGCCAAATTTTCTGGATCTTCGAACTTCCATTTATCCATATCTTAGGCTCTTCTGCCTGCCGAGACATCATTCTTGAAGCAGCGGCAGAATCTTTTCGTCGAGGAATTTAAGCCGTCCACTCAACATCTCGGCGTTGGCGGGATTCGCCGGGACATTAACGGGAATCAGCTTCGCCACGGACTTCCCTTGCCGCGCAGCTTCAACCCACTCATCCATTGCACCGATATATCCGTCCAGCGCCTCGTACGGGGTCTCCAAATCGTCACCGGGCATGTACGCTGGGGGTACATCACCGACGAGCACCCATATCCATCGTGGCACATCTGGTTTCCCGGGTGAAATCTCAAAGAGAAAAATGTATATTATCCCTTCGGCACCATATCCGAAATACTCGCCTTCGATTCTCCTTACCCAGTCGTATGATTTGATATATTCACGAGCTTCCAGAAGGGCGCTGTCAAGGTCATCATCTGCACCTGGGTCGTCTGCTGGTAGAGGAAGACGGCTTACTTTACCGAGATCCGGGGTAATTTTGCTCACAATTTCTCTCCACTACTTATCTTAGTCCGCCGCCATCGTCTCCTAGCCCAGCGCTGAAAATCGCCGGCTTCCATGTGGAGCCTTATGTGCTCTTCCCTGGTACGAGGCTTAATATTTGATACGTGATTTAGCCCACCATTGGCGACGATAAAATCTTTTCGTCGAGCCCGGCTGACATTAAACCGAAGGCAGATGTGTGACGCTGCTCAAAATTGGATTTGGCATTGATCGTCATGATTAACTCGACACTTATCCGAGGCGCTTTAACGTTCGTCGGCAACAACGCGGGCGACCCCACTACTTATTGCCGACGTCGAACGGTTGGATGGATGCGGAAGGAAGTCCCAGTTCATCAAGCACATCGAAGGCGCGCTCCGATATCACGAGGTTCAGTTTCTGATTGACGCCGAAGTCGTCGTGACCTGCTCTACCGTCCACCTTGAGCCAAACAAACGAAGGGAGCTCGACATCGGGCTGCAGCTCCAGAAAATTTTCGGATTTGGTGACTTCGGCAGGAGCGAATGTAGCGCCGGAGATGCCAATATCGAGCAATCCGCGCTTGGCTTCTTCCGTCACCAGGAAACAAGGAAAAGTGGTGACAAGCGCGTCGCCGAACCATCCCTCAACCTGATAGTGGAGCTTGCTCACGGCAGGCGGATGGACGCTGGGGTCCATAACAGTGTTCTCACCCAGCCCGCCAGCCACGTCAGGCCTAACTTCATAATATCTCATCAATCACCTACCGGCGGATCAAACAAATGCCCATATACTTTGTCTAAATCTGTCGCGTAGTCAAGAACTTGCTGCCGGGAGGCGGTTGCGTGCGTCCTATTCGTCAATTCTGATCGAATGACTTTTATACACAAAAACGACTTCATAGAAATATTGTCTCACGGAATTGTCGATCGACTGTGATGGCGGCCATCATTCACTCCCGGTCCGAGGCGGCAACCATCGCCTCAGTGGGGGCCATATAGCCATCTGCGTAAGCGTTATATGCGCACTGGTGTTCCTGGTGGCAGGCCTCGCACCTTCGCGATAATTTGGCCCATATATGCCAATAGACGTCCAGATCCGATCGTCCAACATTGGCGCTTATTGCGAGACGCCAGCACTTCACTTTCGAAGTAACGGAAGAACATTATCATCAAGGAACTTGAGGCGCCCACCCAACATTTTCGCATTTTCAGGAATAGCCGGCACGTTCACCGGTATAATGTCCTCGACCGACTTTCCTTCTCGCGCGGCTTCGACCCATTCTTCCATAGCGCCTATATAGCCGTCCAGTGCCACATAGGGCGTCTTGGCGTGGTGGCAGCTTATATAGGCCGGGGGCACGTCGCCAACGATCACCCATGTCCATGGCGGTACATTCGACTCGGCCGGCACGAACTCGAAGAGAAAGACATATATAATTCCGTCGAGTCGATATCCAAGGTATTCACCTTTGATAGCCGATACCCAGCTATGCGATTCCAGATATATTCGTGCATAGTGGCGAGCGCCCTGGAAGTCGACGCTGCCAGACCGATTGCCCGGGGGCAGAGGTTTTACGCTGCTCAGATCAGGACCGGCATCACCCAAGCTTGTGTTCACGGCTTTAACCCTCTCTTGCCTCTATTCCAACTGCCCCACATTTTAAAATGGCCTTGTTCTTTGTGATGCTTGATGTGGTCGGCTTTGCTGAGTGGCCCGTAATTCCACACATCATCTGTTCCGCCCAAAGACTTTGGCTGTTTGTGATGAAGATCCATGTACCAACCCGTGTCGGGATCTCTGGGCCAGTCCAAATTGTACTCCTTTTCCCATTTCCTCCGAAGAGACTTGGAACGCCCACCAAGCCAACCTGGCAGCTGGTCGTGAACTACAATTGACCCTTCTTTCAAGAACTGATTGCCAGCGCCCCATAACGCACCGGAGGCTACGCCGCTCACTATCGATTCATCACGGCCGGCGGCTTCGACCCCACCATAAGCAGCGCCCTCAGCGCCCATTAGGCCGGTACGAGCAAGAAGGCCGGACAGTCCTTCCATGGTGGCTGTGCCGAACCTGCCACTGAGCGTGATGCCGGCCTCTCCAAGACCGCGGCCGCTCAGATACGCACCAAGTGCCTCCGCAGCCGTCCCTGCGGGGCCAGCTCGATCCAGTGCATCTTGTGTCCTGGCACGCTCAGCGGCGAGCTCCTCCTCGTAGTTGCTCCCCGAGATCAATGAATTCATGCGGGCAGCAAATTTGTCGGAATACCCAAGGGTCGCGCCGTCTGCCATCAGGCGTACGGTGTCATTGAGCGCCACGAGCGGCTTCAGGTAGCCAGGCAAGGCGTCGAAAGCCGCCAGATTTCGGCTGACACGCTCCTCCGCGGATACGGGAACTGAGTTGTTCGCAATGCTTCGTGCAATCCGAGACTGGTTTTCGTCGCTCAGTTGCAGCGCCATGGCTGCCAGAACACCTGGATCGGATGTGCCCGTGAACAGATCGCGCAGCACCGCATCCCGCTCGCGTTGCGGCACGCTCTCATCGTTCAACGTGTCGACCAGGTACTTAACGACAGACGGCGGCAGCGGCTGGACTTTTTTGATTCCAAGCTGCAGCTGCACGGCGACAGAGCGGGCGACCGCCTTCTGGTAGGCAGCCGGATCGTAGCTGTCCTCGCTCGATACCGCGTTCCAGTATGCGTCCGCTGTCGGGTCGATCTTGCGGACAAAGTCGGCAGGAGCGGCGGCACGAGTCTGCAAAACCTGCCTGGCGGCGGCTGATGCTATCTCAAACTGCGCCTGATCCTGCTCCGAGGTGGTACTGCCCGGTTTTGGCTTGGCTGCAAACAGCTTGGCGTCAATGGCAGCCTTCGGCATTCTGACCATGTCGAATGCCTGAAGGCCGACCTCGAAGGTCCGTTCGAGGACCAGAGACTGTTTGCCGCCTTCCTCGACGCCGTAAACTGCGGCGAAATCACCGTCGTCCGGCTTCTTTCCAGCGTAGCCGCCAGTGTACATGAGGGCATCCGGTGCGTTCTGGCGAGCGAGTCGGATATTGGTGTGCGCATCAAACAGCTGCTCAGTCATCGCGACCTGGACGTTTTGGCCAAGTTCCTGAAGGTCGTCCGGCGACAGGTCGGCAATCCATGAACCCGCAGCCCACGTTGCGGCATTCGCGTGAGGCGTCTCAGGGTAGCCCGCCGGCTCGTCTATTGAGACATTCGAGTTCGCAGCGAGTTTGGTCGCGGCAGCCGAACTATTCACGGCATTATCCGTCGTACTCACCTGCATCGACGCTCGCGCCCCGCCCAACATCTCGGCGGCCCGCTTCGGATCCTGGGCGATCATCGCCTGAACCAGTGCCTTGGCCGTGTTGCTGCGCCAGGCCACTTCCGCCGCTTGCCTGATAACCGGGTTTCCGATCTTGGCGATCAGATCGGACCCGTTCTGCCGGATCGCCTCGAAAGCTCCGATGTCGTTCGGGTCGCCTTTTGCGATGGAGCTGGTGGACATGGTGTCGACCTTCGCCCACTCCGCCAGCTCATATTCATCGCGCTGCTCCTGCTGCCGCTGCGCCATGCGCGGCGAGCCGGCCGCGCGCATCGGCTCCTTCTGCCTAGCGAAAGCGGCCCGCCGGCTCTCGGGTATCTCAGGCAGAGTCTCGTCGAACAGCGTGTCGAACAGGCCGGGCTTGACGACCTGCCCGGTGCGCGGATCGACCTCGCCATACATCGCATCGTGCAGGCCGCTGCCGTCGGCCGGCGCATTCGCCGCCACCTCGTCTTCCGCCTGCGCGATGCGGCCGGCGAACCGGCGGCGCGCCAGCTCCGCGTCGAACGCTTCCTGCCGCTCCTTCATCTGCCGGTAGCGCTCGGCGACGGCCGAGAGCTCGTCGCCAAGATCCTGCATCGCCCTGCCGGCCGGCGACCTCTCGGGATAGGAAACGCCATTGCCGGCCTCGAGCCGGCGCTGGGCAAGCTGGAGTGGAATCGTCGCCATCAGTAGAGCCCTCCCGTGAAGGCGCCGCCCGGCGCCGGCGGGAAGGCGCCCTTGCCGAAGGTCACGGCCTTGGTCGGGTCGTAGAGGCGCGAGAGACCCGAGACGAGGCTGCCGCCGGCCTTGAAGATCGACGCCGCCGCGGCCTGCCTGCCGGAGTAGCGCGCGAGCGCCGCTTGGCTGTCGAGAGTGTTGCGGCGCAGCGCCGAGCCGTACTGGATCGCCTTCAGGTCGAGCTGGCCTTGCCTGGCATTGGCCGCCAGCACCTCGGCCGGCGAGCCCGATAGGCCGACGCCGGAGGCGCCCGCCCGGGCCCGCGCCTGCGAAAGCAGCAGATCCTGCCTGTGGCGCTCCTGGCTCTGTTCGAAGGCGGCACTTTGCGCATCGGCCTGCGCCTGCTGCCCGTAGGCCTTGGCCTGGTAACCGGCCGCCTGGTTTTGCTGCCGGCCTTCGATCAATGCGCCACCCACCGAGATGGCCGTGCCGAGAAGGGCTAATGTGCACATGGTCAGCCTCGCTGGGATGCGGCAATGGGGGTTTTCCTGGCCGGGCGCGCACCGAGCGCCGGTCGCGGGTCGAGCGCGCCGCCGGGGTTGGTGAACGACAGAAGCAGCCTGTCGGCCTGGATTGCCGGGCGGCTGAGGCGCGCCGGCGCCGCCGCGCGCGGCCCGGTCATGGCGGCGCGGCGGGCAACGGCCAGGTTCACCTTCAGGTCAGGCATGCCGGCGGCGTCGAAGAGGCCGTTTGGGGTGGCGAGCGCGCGGGCGAGCGCATCGGCCTCGAACAGTTCCTGGCGCAACAGCTCGACCAGGCGACGCACGGCGCGCCAGCGCTCGGTCAGCACCTCCGCCTTGGCTTTCGCTTGCCCGCCCAGCGCCTCGACGGCGGCGCGCGCCTCTGCCGCGGCGGCCGCGGCACGGCATTTGTCCGCTGCCGCGATGATCTTCTCCAGCAGCGCGACGACGTCGTTGCAGTCGTCCAGCGCGATGCGCGCGGCGGAGAGATCGCCGTCGCCGAAAACGGCGCGGTCCTCGGCCTGTTCGCAGCCGCGCCGGCGGGCGATCGCATCATTGAGGTCGGCATCGAGCAAGGCGATGACGGCAGCATATTCGGCAGCCGTCCGCGCCCTGCCGAGCTGTTCGGCATGGGGGGATGTGGTCACGGGATGGGTTCCTTGTGGGTGGATGGGCGGGAGGGCGCAACTGCCAATCGCCCTTGTGGGGGAAATTGGCAGGGCAGAGGGAGGCGCGAAGGATCGCGGCGTTGATTCAGCCTGGGTTCCTCGCCCACCAAGTGGGGAGAGGTGGCTCGGCGAAGCCGAGACGGAGAGGGGATGGCGCCGAGCTGTGCCGGACTCTCCGGCAGAAGCGCCTGCGCCTTACGAAGGCCCCCTCTCCGACCGCTTCGCGGCCACCTCTCCCCCGCCTCGCGGGGGCGAGGAACGCCAGCTCGCCCTAGGGCTCGGCGTCGAACACCGGCGTGAACGCGCGTATCGTGCAGGGCGTCGGGTTGACGTGGCGGATCCGCACCCGGCCCTGCCCTTCCCAGCTGTCGTCGATGGGCAGCTCGACATTGCCGGTGAACAGGGTCGCCTTGCCGTCGGGCGCGACGAGGGAGGGCATGCGCACGCTTTCCCAGCGGCCGCGGATCAGCGACTGCACCTGAAGCCCTGTCGTGTCGGTTTCGAGCAGCGACAGGATGACCCCCGCCAGCTTCTTGCGTCGCCCGAGGATCGAGCCGTCCCGGCCGGCGACGTCGAGCTCCAGCGTGTCGGCCTGCGACTGGAACGCAAGCCCGGCCTGCCATCTGGCCGCGACGGCGCCGCCGGGCAGCGTCACCTGGCCGGAGGCGACCGGCAGCCCGCGATAGACCTTGCCGTCGGCCAGCACGTCGACCTTTTCGCCGTTGAGATGGCCAAGCCCGGACACGGTGTTGACGGCGGCGCCCGAATAGGTCAGGCCGCAATCGACCTGGAAGGCATCCTCCAGCGCCCCATACTCGAACGGCGCCGTCATGATCTCGATATAGCGCCTGGTCACGCCGCCGGTGGTCCGCCTGACGATCAGCCAGATGTCGTCGACGCCATCCTGGCCCGGCGTCACGACAGCGCTTTCGACGGCCGCCCAGCCGGAACCGGCGACGGTACCGCCGAGGCGGTGGCGGTGCATGCCGCGCACCTCCTGCGAGGGCTGGTGGGTGTAGCCGCCGAGCTCGCCATTATCGAGCGGAAACCAGAGCATCGGGTCGGGGTCGGTCTGGAACGCCAGCTCGACCACGCCACGCTTTGCGATATGCTCGGAGATCTGGCCGATATCGTCGGAGGTGAAGCGGCCGGTCGAAGCCTGCGTCAGCTCGGCGATCGAGCGGCGCGAGCGCGTGACATAGAGGAACGACTGGCCGGCATCGACGGGGCGGATGCGGGCACAGCCCGACGTGCGCGAGCGCCGGTTCTTGAACGAGGAGGGCGTCAATGCCTCGTCGATGCCGGAGCCGGAGAGTGCGCGGATGCCGCCGAGCGTCCCGATCAGCAGCGCGCCGTCCGATTCCGCGATCCACGTGATGTCGTTCGCCTGGCCGCCGCCGGCCTGGAGGAATTCCAGCGCGTCGTCATCCTTCTCGCCCAATGCGAAATTGTTGAAATCCCCCGTTGCCGAGGCGTAGACGGAAAACTTGCGGCTGAAGGCCAGGCGCTCCTCGTAGAGCGATCCGCTTTCGACATATTTCCCCGGCACGAGCGTGCCCAGGCGCCAGCGGGATATCGGGCTGAGGTCCGGCAGGGCAAATCCATGCAGTTGGACTTTCACCGCCGTGGCGCTGGTGCGGCTGGTGATCTTGGCCCAGCGCCAGCGGCCATCGGACGCTAGCAGGCGAATGGCCCGGCCGACGTCAGAAGCCTGGAAGCCGGCGCCGCCATTGATGCCGGCGGTCGATGACGCCGTGAGGTCGAACGGGGTCTGGCTGGCCGCCGCCCGGTTGAGGTTCAGTTCGGAAAACGCGCTGTCCGAAGCGCCGTTGATCGCCTTCCACGTAAAGCGGTGATATTCGAACGCCAGCTTGTTCAGGAATTCGTAGTAGCGGGTTTCGCCGCCCGACCAGCCGGTCTCGCCGGTGCGGCTGTCGAGCGTCACCCATGTCGCGCCGTCATTCGATCCTTCAAGCACCCAGATAGTCGGCGTGCGGTCGACCGTTCCGCCGGTGCGTGCGGTCAGATAGTAGTTTTCGACGATGGCCTGCGCGCCACCGGCAAGCTGGTAGGTGACCGAGCCGTTGGTGGCACCGGCGATGCCGCTGTCCGTCTCTGTCGCCTTGTCGAAAAGCTGGAAGGCGTCCCCTGCCCCGCCCATGCCTGAGACCGTGCCGGAAGGCGCGGTGTTCGACGTCATCTTCGGCGTCAGCGCCCCATAGTCCGCGGGCGTCAGCGTGGTCGGCGTATCGTTGATGTCGTCATAGGGCCCGTCGTCGATCGCGTAGTCGTCGAGCGTCCATGCCGTATGGGCGGTGCGCGTCAGCACCTTGAGCGGATAGTCCCTGTGGGAAATCCACATCTGGTCCGCCGACTGCACATAGTCGAGATCGAACAGGTCGGCTTCAAGATAGGGCGAGGCCACTTCGACCGTGCCGACACGCGCGCCATAGGCGTAGACGCGGATGTAAAGATTGCCGAACTCCAGCATGTAGGCCTGGTCGGCCGAGAAGATGAACGGGATCGCCCGCGTCGCCTTGGCGGACGTCTTGACTTCGCCGACGAAACGGGTGCCGCCGCGCTTGCGGATGCCGCCATGCGGCAGGGTGACGAAGTTCTCGCATTTCGACAGCGCCGCGCGGTAGAGATCGAGCGAGGCGCGCGCATGCAGGCGCGGCGAGATCTCGCCGCGGGTGAAGACGTCCTGGACCGGATAGAGCGTCGCCATCAGCGCATGGCCCCCGCATAAAACCGGCTGTCGCCGCGCTGCCGCGCCCAACTCGATGTCGAAAGCCGTCCGCCGCGCTGGATGGCCTGCGCGGTGAAGGCGGCGTCCAGCGCGCGGTCGTAGGCCGAACGGGCAATGTCGATCATGCCGGCCTTGTGCGTCAGCGGATGCGCGATCTTGATGGCGAGTGCCGCCACCAGCACTTCGGTGAACGGCGCGTCCCAGTCGTTGGGGTCGGTGAGGTTCGCGACATAGCGGATGGTGAGCGGTCCCGCCCGGTCGCTGTAGACCAGCCCCGCCTCCTGCCGCCACGAGATCGCGATGCCGTCCGGCTCGCCATTGTGGGTCAGCGGCAGCGGGCGAAGGCAATCGACGGGGAGTTCATAGACCCAGTTCAGCGTGCAATCGCCGGAACCGGTATCGCTGCCGGCCAGGGATGCCGAAAGGATGGCGAACACCCAGGCGTATTTCGTCAACTCGGCCTCGCGGGTCAGGTCGAAATGCATGTTGAGCAAGCGCGCGGCCTTGATGTCCTCGTCAAGGCTGTCGATCGGCGCCTCGTCAAGGACGGCCAGCGCCATATTGGCGATGTCGGTCGGGGTTATGGCCATGGGTAAGGCCTCCGTGGGTTGTGATTGGGGGAAGTGCGTCTTTCTCCCCGTTCACGGGGAGAAATGCCCGGCAGGGCAATGAGGGGCAGCGCCGGCATCGACGGTTGGCGTCAATGTTCAAGCGCCGGCGCTCGCAGGAAGGAGGTGGGCCTGGCCCACCTCCCGGGAGACGAAACCCTATGCCTCGGTCGTCTTCAGAGCGATGAACGTCATGGTCTTGACGCTCGACGCGGTGCGGTCCCAGTTCGCCGCCAGCGCCAGCTCCGCGTCGGTGGCGAATTCGCCGGCGGTGGAGGCGTCGAGGAAGCGGGTGCCCGGCACATGCGGCACGAAATGCCGGCGGCCGACCATTTCCGTCACCCCGCCGCCATGGCCCTGGCGCGGCTTGCGGTCGAACTCGAGCGGCCCGCCTTCGGTGTTCACGGGCAGCTCGTTCCACAGGATCGCCTTGTCCTTGAACATGAACGCGGTGTAGACGCCCGCCGCCTGCGGGATGTCGTCGTCGACCACGCAGCGCAGCCCCATGTAATAGGGGATGAGCGGCCCGCCCTGCTGCGAGGACGGCACATAGTCGATGAGGTCGGCGAGCTTCAGCGCTTTCATCTGCTTGGAATGAATCCAGAGGGTGCGGAACTTGTCGGCACGGTCGCCCATCAGGTAGGCCGCCTCGATGATGTCGGTGTCGACGATGGAGGTGCCGGTGGCGCGCACCAGGTCGCCGCCGTCATTGGCCAGATTGTCGGCGACGACACCCTTGAGCATGCCGATCAAGGTCAGCTTGTTGGCGCGCTGCCAGTACTCGGTCTGCCGCTTGACGATCAGCTTCTGCGGATCGTCGCCCGCCAGGATGGAGGTCAGGTCGGGAACGCCCCACGCCTGGGCGCGGACATTGCGGGCGGCGACCTCGCGGCGCGAGCCGATCTTCTTCATCTCGATGGAATCGGCCGGATCGTCATTGACCGGCTCGGACGGATCGTTGCCGAGGTCCTTCCAGCCGGGCATGTCGACGGAACGGCCGCCCATCGACAGTTTCGAGGAGATGGCCGGATCGGAAAACAGGATGCCGGCCTGGTAGATTTCGAGCGACTGGACGTGCTCCTCGAAAGCGTATTGGGCATAAACGGACGGAACGATCGCGTCCGCGATACGGGTATAGGCGTCTGCCATTTTGTCTTTCCTTTGAGAGATTGATCGGCGGCTGATGCGTCGGGATCAGAGCGGGTTGTTCGGCATCCAGAGATCCGGGTTTTCGCCCGCTTCCCTGGCCAGCCGCCGGGCGCGTTGAGGGTCGCTTTTGACAAGGGCTGAAATGGCCGAAACGTTGCGCTCGCCGGCGGCGTTGCGCCGGAAGGGGTTTTGCCCCCGCGGCGCCGCGTCGGCGTCGATCGTGTCTTCGCGGAACATCGCCTCGCCGATCGCCTGGAAGGCCCTGGCGATCTGCGGATCGGTCAGGGCGCCGTCGGGCAGAAGGATGCCTTTCTGCTTGTAGGCATCGACCAGGCCGAGCTTCTTCATCGCCCGGTTGGCCACCTCCAACTTCTGGCGAAAGCCATCGCTGTCGGTAGGCCCCCAATCCTTGACGAGGTCGTCATGGGTGGCTTCGACCGAGCGGGCGAGCGCTGCCTGCTGGGCCGCCGCCTGCTCGGCCATGTAGCCGACGAACCTGTCATGATAGGCCTGGGCGATCTTCGGCGTGGCGCCGGCTTCGACCGCCCAGGCCTTGGACGCCTGGGCGAGTTCGTCCGAATAGGCGAAGCTTTCCGGCAGGCCGTCAGGCCGCCGGTATTCGACCTTTTCGGGCGATGTCAGCGGACGCATCGCCTCGGGCAGCCGGGCATGGAATTTGTCCCAGTCTTCCTTCGGCGCGTCCCTGGCTGGAACGCGCAGGCTTTCGCCCTGCCGCCGCTCTAGCTCCGCATAGGATGTGAAAACCCGATCGAGGCTTTCAGGCTTGGTCCAGCCCTTGGCTTCAGCAAGCTTGCGGTTGCCTTCGGAAAGACCGTCAAACCAACTTTTGCCGGCAAGCACGGCGGACCCGTTATCCGCACCTGCCGGAGGCCGTTCCGGGTTGCCCGCCGGCTGCGACGAGGCAGCCACGGACCCGGCATCTGCCAGATCTGTCATGTGATGTTCCTTTTGAGGGTTAGGTTAGAAGTGAACTGGTGGCGCCGCCAATCGTTCTTGTGTGAGGGTGAGGAGCGGTCTACGCGGCAGGAAGGGCGGCCAGACACGGCCGGGACCGCTCAGGCTGAATCATTTTGACAGGCATCGGCGCTAGCGCCTTGTTCGAAAGAGGTGTTTCGCCTCCCGGTTCATCAACGCCCGAGAAACCATGTCTTATATCGTGACAGCCTGTGCCGCCGTTCCGCCGCAATGCGGCCGCACGGGACGATCGATAGGGATTTCAAATCTTTAAGGGAGACGTCACATGAACCTTCACAAAACAACTGCCGCCGTTTTGATGACCGCCGCGCTGGCGGGCTGCGCGCAGACGGAAGGCCAGCAGCGGGCCGGAACCGGTGCGCTGATCGGCGGCGCCGGCGGCGCCCTCGTCGGCCAGGCCATCGGCGGCAACACCAAGAGCACGGTCATCGGCGCGGCCAGCGGCGCCTTGCTCGGCGCCGTCGTCGGCTCGGCCACCACCCCGCAGCGCCGCGGCGACCAGCTCTGCCGCTACCAGGACCGCTACGGCCGCATCTACACCGCGCCTTGCGACGACCGGTACTACAACGGCAATTATTGAATCACCGGCGGCCAGACCGCCGATCTCCCCCCTTGTGGGGGAGATGTCCGGCAGGACAGAGGGGGGCGCCGTAGAGCGCCGACCTCGATCGTCGCCGAACTTTGAACATGCCCATAGGTTTGCCGTCTAGGGCCAGGCCTGAGCGACCGCTCGTGATTTGATCGCCGTGCGATGAGCACGGCAAAGGTCGGCGGGACAGCGCCCCCCTCTGCCCTGCCGGGCATCTCCCCCACGAGGGGAGAGATCGGCGCTTCAGCGCCTCACCTCTCCTCCTCCCGTGCCGCCTTTTCCAGCGCCACGAGCTGCGCCTCGTCCAGCGTCAGGAACCCCATAATGTGCTGCACCACTTCGGCGCGC
Organism: Mesorhizobium sp. B2-4-7; assembly: GCF_006442685.1. NCBI lineage: Bacteria > Pseudomonadati > Pseudomonadota > Alphaproteobacteria > Hyphomicrobiales > Phyllobacteriaceae > Mesorhizobium > Mesorhizobium sp. B2-4-7. Next base: position 147,566 of record NZ_VFVH01000011.1, on the reverse strand, counting down.
GCGTTGCTGAGCGCGCTGTGCAGCTCGAAGCCATTGGGGGTTCTGGTCCGCGCCATCCACTCGCCGTATGACGGGCGCCTGAAATAGCCGACCGTCGCCGCGAGATCGGCCAGCACCATTTCGCCGTCCTCGCCGGAAAACACGCGCAGATACGCCTTGGCCAGCGCCTCGCGCGCTTTGGCGGGGCCGCCGCTTTGCGACGCGTGGGCGAAGCGTTTGCGGCTCATGCGCGCTGTCCGGCCGGCATCGCGCCCTGGGCGCCGGCATCAGGTGTCGGCCCATCGGCGGTGCCGCCCTGCAGCATGCCTTGCAAGCCCTCGAGCAGGCCGCTGTCGCGCGCCTGCACGGCCGCCGGCACCGCGTCCTTGGCCACCTTGCCGGCGGTGGCGATCGCCGCCATGCCGGCCTGCGCCTGGCTGGCCTTGGCCCTCGCGTCGCGCAGGCCCGCCACCTCATCCTTGCGGCGGAAGATGCGCTGCGGGCTGCGGCCGGCGCTCTGCACGATCTTGAGCGCCTCGTCGCTGTCGATATTGTCCATCACATCAGGGTCGAACTGCGCCATCTGCATGGCCGTGGTCACCAGCTGGATGGTGTCGCGCGCTTCCGCCGAGCGACGCAAGACATCGAGCGGACCGGTGAAGGTCGGCCGCACCGCCTTGCCCGCCAGGCTCGCCGGCGGCAGGAAGCGGCTGTCCTCGTCATAGAGACCCTTGTCCTCCAATATGCCGAGCTCGCGGTCGAGATTGGTGGCAAAGCCCGCCTGGATGATCGAGCCCGACGGTCCGAGCAGCGCGCCCTTCTCCTCCTGGCGGATCAGCGCCTCGGTGGCGGTCATCTGCGGGTTCTGCACCAGGGTCTGGAACAGGCTGACGAACATCATGTCGCGGATTTCCTCAGCCCGGCTCGCCGCATAGTCGAAGGCGTAGCTCGGGTTCTGCCCGGTGGTGATCGGCGCGATCAGCGGCCTGCCATTGTCGTCGATGAGGCCCGGATAATTCTCGCCCGGATCGAGCACCGGCACGTAGTCGAGCCTGGCCTTCGACGCCGTCGGCGGATCGGTGATCTGCTGGAGCGCGCGCAGGCCCGAGCGGCGGACCGCGTTTTCCTCGCGCACGGTCGTCAAGGCTTCGATGGTCGGCGAGATGCCATAGGCGTCGCCCTCGTAACGGCGCCAGTTGAAGGCCGATACCGGGAAGGTGCGAAACCCGCTCTCGCGCACGATCTCCTCCTCGTCCTCGATGACATGGTAGGAGGCGAAGGCGGCGTCGAGATAGCGGTAGCTTCCGCCCGAGCGGTACATGCGGCGCTCGTCACGCGGCTGGATGCACTGGATGAGCGCGATCTTCTCCTCGCATTTGGCGGGATCGTCGACCAGCGTCCTGATGCGCGCCGGCAGTTTTTCGTAGCCGAGCAGCTGCGCCGCCTGGCGCGCGGTGCGTTCGTAGCGGCGGTGGAAGATGTCGACCTGGCCCCAGCGGTTGCGCGAGAGATAGCCTTCCACCACCGGGATCGAGGCGTAGCGGATCAGCGTCGAACCGAACCCTTCCTCGGCATAGAGATAGGCCGGACCGTAGCGCACGACATTGCGCAGGCAGGCTTGCGTCGCCGGCACGAAATTGGAATTGGCGGAGTAGCGCAGCGAAAACAGGAAGTCGCGCAGGTTTTCCGCCCATTCCTTTTCCTCGTCGGTCTCCTCGTCGTCCATCTCGGCGGTGGTCAGCCCGTGCCATTTCTCCGACTGCGGGATGATCAGGCTTTCCAAGCCGGCGGCCAGCCGGTTGGCGGCCGAGTTGATGGTGTTGGCATAGACGCGGGCGCCGCGCCGCTCCTGCCGCTCGGCCTGGCTGTCGCCGCGGCGGGCGCCGCGCCCGGAGGGGATATCGGGCGCATCGGGATCGCAGAACTCCGCCACCGCCTCCCATACGGGCTCGTAGGCGGCGCGCTCGCTCTCGAGTTCGGACTGGCGGGAAAGAATATCGCGGGCACGGGAATCGCTGGTCATGGGGGCCTCGTTAAAACTGGGGGATCTCCCCCCTTGAGGGGGAGATGGCCGCAAAGCGGCCAGAGGGGGTCGGATCGACCGGGTTCGGCCTTCTGCAACAGAAGGAGGTTAGCGCTTCATGCGAGGCGACCCCCTCTGTCGCCTCCGGCGACATCTCCCCCTCAAGGGGGAGATCGGCAGCTTCAGCCGACGATGTCATTCTTTTGCACGGTTCTTGGTCTAGGAACGTCTCGCGGCGGGGTTTTGCAGGAGGTCGATGTGACGACGACAAGCCTTGCCGCCCTGAAGAACCAGAGCAAACGTACCGTTAAACGGCTCATCGGCTATGATTCCCGCAACTGGCTGCGCATCCGCCAGATCGAGGCCTTCACCACCTTCCTGACGGCCGCCAACCGCAAATCGCGCGACGTGATCGAGATCTCGCCCGGCTGGAACCGCTACTGGAAGGCGATGTGCCCCAACTATCGCTCGGTCGACTTCCCCGATTTCGACATCTGCAAGGATCGCACCGACGAACAATATTCCATCGTCATCGCCGACCAGGTGCTGGAACATGTGCAGCGGCCGCAGGCGGCGGCGCGGAACATCCACGCCATGACCCGCGAGGGCGGCTGGGCGATGGTGGCGACGCCCTTCCTGTTTCGCGTCCACGCCAGGCCGCACGACTACAACAGGTGGACGCCGGCCGGCCTGAAGCAGTTGATGGTCGATGGCGGCTTCGCCGAGGACAACGTCCAGGCGTTCGGCTGGGGCAACAAGGCCTGCGCCCGCGCCCACATAGGCGGCCCGGTCCGCGCCTACGGCCTGTGGCGGGACCTCAGCAACGACGAGGAATACCCGATGATGGTCTGGGCATTCGCGAAGAAGGGGTGAGCGGTGGAAGCTGCCAATCTCCCCCCTCGTGGGGGAGATTGGCAGCGTTCACCCGCCACGCCGCTTCACCAACCTTGCATGCCGTCTCCAATACCACCAGTCCAGCACGCGCCGGCGAAAACTGCGCTTCATCGCGGTCATGGTTACACCCCCAAAAGCACGCGGCGCTGGCCGGCGAGGCTACCGGGCGCCAGATCGGTCTTTATGGTGCTGGCCGTGCCCTGGCGTTGTTCGAGCTCAGCCCGAAGTGCTGCTTCGCGCGCCTGCACGTCCTTATCCCCGGCCGTCGGCACTGCCGGCAGCGGCTTCAGTTCCGGTGGTTTTTGAAACAGACACATGGTTCCAGCCTTCTCTTGTCCAGTCGTAGAGGAAAAAATCTTCGCCGTTCCGGCCATATCCGGGCAGCAGGCAACGTTGCGTGGCGCCCAGCCGCGCAAGCCAGCGCAGCGCCAGTTCATTGCCGGCCAGCGCCCGCGCCTCGACCCGCCAGGCACCGCGGGCGGAAACTTGCGGACCGAGCACCGCGTGAAAGAACTCCGTAATCCCGGGCACGCAGCGCCTCATGCGGCGCGTGCCCCAGCTCCAGGCGATCCAAAGCCCGCTCCGCTGCTCGGCCGCACCGAACCCCGCCTCCGGATTGCCGTCGAGCTCTGCCACATAGGCAAACCCTTGCAGCGCGGTGAGCGCCAGCAGCGCCGGCGACCAGTGGTCGAGCTGGCAGTCGATCTCGGCGCGATCCTCGGGGCGCAAATTGGCGGCGATATAGGAGAGATCGCGCAGGGTCGCGGGGATGATGCGGAGGGTCATGCGGATGCCAGAGCCCGGGGGATAAGGTTCATCTGTGTGAGTGCCGCGTGAAAAATTCACGCCCTTGACCGGTCTCCTCTCCGGTGACCTACTTCGACCATCGAACGCGGGAGCAAAACATCGGTCATCCAATTGAAGGGAGACGGGCGAATGGACATTCGATCGGCGCTGACGCAGATATCTGAGGCCTTCAACGCGCACGATCTCGATCGCATCATGGCGTTCTTTTCCGACGACTGCATCCTGGAGATGCCGAGGGGAGGCAATCCTTGGGGCTCTCGTTTCGAGGGCAAGGAAAACATACGGCAAGCACTGGCGACACGCTTTGAAGGCTTGCCCGATGTCCACTACGGCAACGCCGAGCATTTTGTGGATTCGACCGCCAATACCGGCATCTCGAAATGGATCCTCACAGGTACCACCCGCGAGGGGGAGAAAAAGGAGGTCAGGGGTTGCGACTTCTACACGTTTCGCGACGGCAAGGTGATCCGCAAGGATTCATATTGGAAAATCGTGGAGTAGGCCCCGCAGGGACATCGCAGCGCGGGCTATCGGGCCGGCGCCGGAGCGCCCGTTTCCTCCAGCGGGAATTGCGCTGCCGCGACGCTCCGAAGAGCCCTCCGCCCTCACCTGAACGCCCCCAGCGGATCGCTCTGCCCCTTCGCCCGTCTCGCAGTCCTGAACTCCGCCGGATCGACCACCGCTTCCCTGAGCATCATCACGCCATAACGCGTCGCCGCCATCAAATCGTCGCGAAGTTTGACCACCTGGCCGTCCTTGCGATGATAGAGCCGGAACTCCTCGAACCAGGGGACAAGCGTCGAAAACACCTTGAACCGGCCGGACTGCATGCGGTCGAGCATCTCCATCAACCCGGCCTCGACCGAGACAGAACCGTCCGCAAATTGCGCGTGGCGCGACAGCATGTTCAGCCCGTGCGCGGCATATTGCTTGGCGAGCGCGGTGCCCGCCCCTTCCAGCGTTTCGCGGCGGCCGTCGCGCGGCCACGCCCAGGGCAGCCATTCGCCCCAGGGCTTCAGGGTCAGCGCCTGCATGGCTGGCGTCTGTTGCGAGGCCCGCGCCGCCTTGGCGACATAGACCACGTCGGCCTCCGTATCCCAGGCGAGCTCGACGGCGGCAGAAGGGTGATCCCAGCCGAAGTCGAGCGCCCCGATGCGCGGCCAGTAGCGCGGCAGCCGGAAGGGCGCGCAGGCAATCAACTCCTCCGCCACCGGAAAGATGCGGCCGGACCCCAGCACCGGAATGCCCCGGGCGCGGGCCTCGCGCTCATGCGCGGGATAGGCGGCAACGATCGCCGCGCGCTCCTCGGGCGAATAATGCTCGGCGTCGTCGATGGTCATGAAGGTGACGTGACGGGACATGGGGGATCCTGAATCACTTTCGAGATAATCGATGTAGCGTCTTGTGAAGGCTAGGTTTTTCGGACCAACGTCGCGCCGCCCCTCACCTGCCTGCCGGCACCCTCTCCCCGTATAGTGACGGGGAGAGGGGTGCTGTTGTCGACGGTTTCGCCAATCGCGAACGTTCAAGAATCGGCGCCGAGATTGCGGCCAGCTCCCTTCTCCCCGTCATTACGGGGAGAAGGTGGCGGCAGCCGGATGAGGGGCAGCGCCGACGAAGGGGAGCAAGCGCCAAGTGCGATGCCGCTCGTCCCCAATCAGTTTCTTCTCCATCACCCCTTCCTCATCCCCTCCACCTTCGCCGCCGACAAAAACAGCAGCACCACATCGGACATGCCGAGCAGCGGCGTGAAGGTGACGATGGTGATGCCGCCGGTGGCGTTGGTGCGGGTGAGGCCCTCGGAATAGATGTCGAGCGGCGGTTCCTCGTCGAACCAGACGCCGTGCAGCGTTTCGCCCTGCCATTTCTCGCGGCCCTTCTCGAAACTCTTGAACGACAGCACGCTCTCGCCGGCCTGCACGTCGCCGCCGCCGCCATGGCGCACCACGATGCTGTCGAGCGCGCCCGGCGCGCCGCGGCCCATCATGGTGTCGACGATGGCATCGGCCGGGATCATGCCGGTGCCCCATTGCGCCTGCTGCTGCGGCGGGCCGACCAGCACGCGCTGCGGATTGTCGCGCGTGCCCTCGCCGGTCACGCCGGCGGCCCACAGCCGCACGGGCGCATCGAAAACCTTGCCTTGCCACCACGCGGGATAGCGGCCGGTCAGGTGCATGGCCCATTCGGCGCCGCCGGCGCGGGTCTTGCCGAGCTGGTTGCCGGCCATGAACAGCCGCTCGCGGTTGGCGGCGCCTGCCGCGTGAAACGCCGCCTGCCTGGCATAGGGCCGGTAGGCGGCAAGCTGGTTGGTACGACGCCTGCGGTCAAGCTCCGCCAGCAGCGCCAGATATTCCGTCCTCGCCGCCACCGGCGATGTCTTCGAGGAACGGTTTGACCGCGGCTTCGAGCGCGCGGATGCGGCTGCGGATCTCTTCATCGCTCAGGGCATCCAGATGGTTGACGGCGACATCGAAATCCTTGGGCAGCACCGAAAGCACGATCTTCAAATACTGGTCAGGCTTGTCGGCCCGCACTTCGGCGATGACGCCGGCGCCATGGGCGCGGAAATCTGCGCGCACGGCGGCGAGAAAGTCGTCGCCCAGCGTTTTCTTCGGGCGTTTGCGGCGGGTCTCCGGCGCGGCCTCCGGGCTTGCGCTCCGGCTGGCGGCCGGCTTGCGCCCTTTGCCGCGCGCCGGCACTGCGGCGGTTTCGTCAGCCATGGCCCGTCACCGCCTCGGCATCGCCGGCCTTGGCCTTCGACGGCACGGACTTGACCGACCGGACCCGCTTCTTCTTCGAGCGGGTGGATTTCCTCCTGACGTTCCTGGCGCCCTTCGGCCGCCGGGCAGGTTTTGCGACGCCCGGCAGATCCTTCAGGCCCGCCATGGCGAGGCCGATGGCGCCGCTATGAATTGTCGCCTGCGGGAAAGCGAAGCCGCCGGCCGCGTCCCGAACCATGCCGATCAGCACGCCGGGCGCGACCTGCTCGATCCGGCCGAGCCGCGTCTGCGGTGCCGCACCCTCGAATTCGCCAATGGCGCTGACGACCTCAAGGCCGTCATCCCCGGTGATGATGATGGTGGCATAGCGTGGCATGGGATTTCTCGCGGACAATCGTCAGGTTCGAAACGTCGCATTCCTTCGCGTCCCCCTCTGTCCTGCCGGACATCTCCCCCACGAGGGGGAAGATCGCAGCTTCGGCGCCTCGCTTTTTTCTACAACGTTGGCGATTGGCGAAAGCCGGGACAACAGCCGATCTCCCCACCCGTGGGGGAGATGGCCGGCAGGCCAGAGGGGGGCGCCGTAGAGCGCCATCGTTCGAAGAGGAAAGCAAAACCAGAAACACAAAACCCGCCTCGGCGGCGGGTCATCGGCGCAACTCAGCACCATAGATAAAAACATAGCATAGTTGCCTTCACCCCGTCAACAGGTTTTAGGAAAAAATTCCTTATCGGCTTTAGGCATCCCCGCGCAGCGAATGCACGCCTTCACGGCATGGGCGAACAGGATCAGCCCAACTAATGAACCGGGGCTTCGTCACAATCTCGCTGTGAAGGTCGCCAAGCGCGTTGAATGAAGATCCGCTCGAATATCGCGCCAATACCCAGCACGACCGGCGCTCTTGTTTCGGCGGCGCCAGAATCAAAAACCCGCCTCGGGGGCGGGTCATCGGCGCAACTCAGCACCATAGATAAAAACATAGCATAGTTGCCTTCACCCCGTCAACAGCTTTTAAGAAAAAAATCCTATCTCGCCCATCCCAGCCTGGTTCTCCCCGGGCCTGCCGGCTTTATCAGTTGGGTGCTGGAGCATTGACCGCGAATTGCGCGGCGAACGCCCTGCCATAGGCGGGCCGGGCTTCGCCGCGGGCCACATAGGCAGCCAGGTTTTGATATTCGTCCAGAATGCCCGACATTCTGAGCCGCAGCAGCACAGATACCATCAACAGATCTCCCGCGCTGAACGCACCGTCGAGCCAGTCGGCGCCGCCCAGATGGGCCGAGAGCCTGTCCAGCCGGGCGCGAACGCGGTCCTTCACCAATGGCAGGCGCTCCTCGCTCCAGGGCTTGTCGGCCTCGAATATTTTTGCCGTCGTCAGTTCGAGGATCGGCAGCTCGATGGTGTTGAGCGCGGCAAACATCCAGGTGATGGCGCGGGCGCGGGCATCGCGATCCTCCGGCAGCAGCCCCGGATACCGCTCGGCAAGGTGGAAGACGATCGAGCCGGTCTCGAACAGGCAGAGCGAACCGTCCTCGTAGGTGGGGATCTGGCCGAAGGGCTGAATGGCCAGATGGTCGGGCGCCTTCATCTCGGCATGGGAAACAAGACGAACCTCATAGGGCTGGCCCACTTCCTCGAGCGCCCAGCGAACGCGCGTGTCGCGCGCCAGTCCCTTGCCGCCGTCGGGCGACCGTTTGAATGCCGTAATGGTGATTGTCATTGCATCCGCTTCCTTGCCTGTTTCCTGGGCTTCCTGGCGATGACGAACAAGCCTGCGCGGCAGCCCGACATCGGTCTTGAACTATTTTCCTTGCCGGGCGCGGATTGCGAATGGATGTCCGCGCGTTCTGAACGCCTATGCACGCCGCCTCAAAGTGACCTCGGTTTTGGGCGACATGGGTAGGCCGATACCTGCAAGTGCGTCGCACGGGCCCTGTTCAGCGTGACGCGCCTCACCGATGGGAGCAACCGCCATGAACGTCGCCAACCTGCAACTCGAGGGCCTGCTGATGGCCGTCGCATCGATCAACCACGTCCTGGTCAGGAAGGGCGTGCTGACATCAGAGGAGATCGACATCGCCCTGCGCAAGGCCGAAGCCGGCGAAACCAGCGAGGAGCGGTCCGAGGGCATGTCGGCGTCGAGCCGCGACGCCGTCAATTTCCCGATCCGGCTGCTGGAGCTCGCCAACCAGTGCCAGCCCGAAGCTGACATGCCGTCCTTTTCGAAACTGGCGCGCATGGTCGGCCAGATGAAGGAACCCTACAACGACCAGATGTAGCTACGCCCTGCCCGGCCATCCCGGATTGAGCGAAAGCACGCGGCCCGGCCCGTGCACGGCGGCGAACAGCAGCCCGGCCAGGAAGGAAAAATGGTCGACGAAGAAGCCGAATTCCGCCTGGTTGCCGGCCCAGTGGCTCGGTCCGTGGAAGGCGAAGCCGAGGAACAGCACGTAGACCGCCGCGACCAGCGCGGCCGGCGTGAAGAAGGCGCCGGTGAGGAAAGCGATCACCAGCAGCACCTCCAGTATCGCCGCGCACCAGGCCAGGAACAGCGGAAACGGAAAGCCGGCGGCGGCGATATAGCCGGCGGTGGCGCCCATGCCCATGAACTTGAACGTCACCGCCATCAGGAAGACGGCCGCGAAGATCAGGCGGGCGATGAGCAAGGCGGCGGTCTGCCACGGCGATTGGACGGTTGGCGACGGCATGGTTGTTCTCCCGTTTCGTTTGCTTGTCTTACCCAATTCCGGATGGAAACCGAACTTTCCTGGAATTGCTCCTAGGACGCGCCACGCACCGCGCATCCGACATATCCGCCGAAGTTTTTTCCGGATGTCGTGATCGGCGCCACATGATCGGGCCGCTGTCGCAAAAACTGGAGTCCGGTTTGCCGGCTCCTTGATGAAGTGGGCCACATCGGCCCTGATGTATCTCGCCGCCACGCGCCTGGAGCCGGCCTGAGGCAGCGGAGCCGATATCCGGTCCGGGTGATCGCCAAAGCGCGCAAAAGCCGCTATGGAACCAGCGGCGTCAAATGCTGTTATGTATGACCGCAGGGTCGCGCCGCGACGGCGGCGCGCCGGGGGTGGAAAGTGAGGCTCGGCATGGCGGACGACAAATCGAAGATCAAGCAGGATCGCAAGCTGGTTTCGAGCGAGGAAACCTATGAGGTTGCCGCTTTCGCCCGCAAATACGGCATCCCGCAGAGCGAGGCCCAGACCATCATCAAGCGCTACGGGCCCTCGAGGAAGAAGCTCGACAACCACATGGCCGCGCGCGGATAGCTCGGCGCGACCGGCGTTGGAAGCCTTGCCCGGGGCAGGACCCCGGGCGCATTGCGGCACTGAATGGTTGGAGGCCACGGCCATGCCCGACACCGCGCGCAGAACCGGCAGCTGCCTTTGCGGCGGCGTGCAGTTCACCGTCAGCGGTCCGCCCCTGCGGGTGGGTCTCTGCCATTGCAAGGATTGCCGCAAGACCAGCGGCTCCGCCTTTGCCGCCTTCGCCATCTGGCCGCGCCAGGCCTTCGAGACATCGGGCATCCTCGGCACCTATGCCGGCCGCGGCTTCTGCCCGACCTGCGGCAGCCGTGTCGCCTCGCTCAGCGACGACGAAGCCGAGGTGATGATCGGCAGCCTGGACGTGGCGCCGACCGATCTCATGCCGGAGTACGAATTGTGGATCGGCCGGCGCGAATCCTGGCTGCATGCCTTGCCCCATACGCGGCAGTTCGAGCACGACCGGCCCGCCGCGCAGGCTCCCGGCCCGCCGCCGAGGCCGCTGTCGGACGCGGCTCCCGGCGGCTGAAAATTAGTCGAAAAGTTTAGCGGCCGCGACGGAACCCCGGAACGGCGGCCGGCGTTATCGGGCGCCTCAGTTTCAATGGAGATCGCCGTGAACGACAAGTTCTTTCCCCGTCCGGTCAGGCTGAAGGTCGGACCGGCCCGCGAGCGCGTGGTGCGCAGCGCCTGGGAAGGCCTGGAATGCCTGCGCGACTGGCCCGGCAAGCACGGCCGGCGCTACCGCGCCGCATGGCGCAGCTGCCGCGATGCCCTCGATGGCTGGACCCCGGCCGAGAAGGCGATGCGGGCCATGATCGATGCCGGGCGCGAGGCGGAATTTCTGCCCGGCAACGGCAAATCCTGAAAGCCTGCCGCCTCAAGGGGCGGTCCGGAACCCGATAGCTGCATCGCGGCAAGCCGCCGGCTACTGTTTCGGCGGCTGCGGCGGCACTTCACCCGGTTTGACCACCGGCGTCTTGCCTTCGTTGGGCGCCGGCGCGGCCATGCCCTGGTCGCCTGTCGGCGGCGGCTTCAGCACGCCGCCGCAATCGTTCAGCGTCTCGGTCAGCGTGTTGTCGGTCGGCTGCTGGTTGCCGTCGGGCTTGGCCCGGCATTTTTCGCTGGGCGCCTGCTTGTCGGGGTTCTGCTGCTCGGCCTGTGCCAGCGCCGCGGCGGGCGCGGCGAGCATCAGGCTGACGGACATGATGGCGAGAAGTCTCATCTCGGCCTCCTTTCCGGGTTGGGCCGCCCTCACCGGCCGCCCAATAGTCGATGGCGTGCCTTCGATGGCTTGCCTCAATAACCGCCGACGATCGGCAGGATTTCGCCGGTGATGTAGCTGGAGCATTGCGGCGAGGCCAGGAACACATAGGCCGGCGCGATTTCCTCCGGCTGGGCGGGCCGCTTCATCGGCGTCTTGGCGCCGAACTGCGATACGTCCTGCGCCTCCTTCTCCGACGGATTGAGCGGCGTCCACACCGGCCCCGGCGCCACCGCGTTGACACGGATGCCCTTGCCGACGAGGTTGCCCGACAGCGCCCGGGTGAAGGCATGGATGCCGCCCTTGGTCATGGAGTAGTCGACCAGGTCCTTCGATCCCTCGATGCCGGTGACCGAACCGGTGTTGATGATGGCCGAACCCGGCTTCATATGCGCCACCGCCTCCTGCGCCATATGGAAGTAGCCGTAGAGGTTGGTCTTCAGCGTGGTGTCGAAATGCTCCTCGGTCAGGTCGGCGAAATCGGTGGAATGGATCTGGAAGGCGGCATTGTTGACCAGCACGTCGAGCCGCCCCAGTTCCTTGACGACCCTTGCCACGACCTTGGCGCAGAAGGCGCGATTGCCGACATCGCCGCGCAAGGCGAGGCAGCGGCGGCCCTCCGCTTCGACCGCTTGCTTGGTCGCCTCCGCGTCACGGTCCTCGCTGAGATAGACGATGGCGATATCGGCACCCTCGCGCGCGAACAGCACGGCCACCGCACGGCCGATCCCAGAATCGCCGCCGGTGATCAACGCCGCCTTGCCTTCCAGCTTTCCCGAACCGCGCCAGAACGGCGCGTCATAGAGCGGCGCCGGCTCGATGGCCCATTCCTCGCCGGGTTTGGGATGATGCTGGGCGGGAAAAGGCGGCGCGGGATATTTTCGCGCGCCGGCCTGCATGGCGCCGTCGCCCTTGGGCTTGGCCTTGGCGCGGTCCTTGGCGTCGACCTTGCGCTGGATGCTGCGCTGCTTGCTGGTTGCTTTCGAACTGTCGCTCTGGGTGTTGGTCGGCATGGTCATCTCCTCTGTGTTTGGACCGGAGACATCCCGAACCTCCTCGCGCAACGCGCGGAACTGTTCGCGATGTCTTCGGTCCAAACGCTCTGCTCGCAGGGACAACGCATGTCGGCGGAAAAAGTTGGCGGCTTTCGCAGGCGCGCATTGCAACCGCTCGCGTCCTGCCGCCGTTTCGCCTGCCGGAGGCAATCATGTTCGAAGGTTTTCAGACCCTCGAGGTCGACTGCGGCGACGCCCGCATCTTCGCCCGGCGCGCCGGCGACGGGCCCGCCGTCCTTCTGCTGCACGGCTTTCCGCAGACGCATCTGATGTGGCGCGACGTGGCGCCACGCCTGGCGGACCGGTTCACCGTCATATGCGCCGACCTGCGCGGCTATGGCGCCAGCTCATGCCCGGCGTCGAGCGCCGATCACGCCCCTTACGCCAAGCGCGCCATGGCCCGCGACATGGTGGCGCTGATGGCCGAGCTCGGCTTTTCCAGCTTCATGGTCGCCGGCCATGATCGCGGCGGGCGTGTCGCCTACCGCCTCGCGCTCGACCATCCCGACCGCGTCGAAAGGCTTGCCGTGCTCGACATCGTGCCCACCGCCGACGCCTGGGACCGGGCCGACGCCAGGCTGGCGCTCGGCTATTGGCCGTGGTCGTTGCTGGCGCAGCCGGAGCCGCTGCCGGAAAAGCTCCTGGCCAGTGCGGCCGACGCGATCGTCGATGATGCCCTGGGCGGCTGGGGCTCGTCGCCAGAGACATTTTCCGCCGGCGTGCGCCAGGCCTATGTGGAGGCCCTGCGCGATCCCGCCCATGCCCATGCGATCTGTGAGGAGTACCGGGCGGCCGCGAGGCTCGACCGCAAGCACGACCATGCCGACAGCGCCGCCGGCCGGCGCATAGCCTGCGCGGTGCTGGCGCTGTGGAGCGGGCAAGGCGCGCTCGCCGAATGGTATGCCGGCGAAGGCGGACCGCTGGCTTTGTGGCGCGGCTGGGCCGGCGATCTGCGCGGCCATGCGGTCCAGGGCGGGCATTTCTTTCCCGAAGAAGCACCCGCGCAAACGGCCGCCGAATTGAGCGCTTTCTTCGCCGGCTCCGAGACCGCAGCCCGTCCGGCGAATGCCCAGAAGAGTACGTAGGGCTTTCCCGGGAAAGGGACGTGGCGCTTTCCCTGGGGAATCGCGTCGAATTCACGCCTGGAGCGGTTCAGCGGGAACCTTCGCAGCCGGCCGCGACCAGGGGAATTGGAACCACATCCTTGGCTGCGCAGTTGCAGGGGCATCGGATGAACCCGGGAGCAGAGCCATGCCACGTGGAGAAAAATCGAAATACACCGACAAGCAGGAGCGCAAGGCAGACCACATCGCCGAGGGCTACGAGCATCGCGGCGTGTCCGAGAAGGAAGCCGAGCGCCGCGCCTGGGCCACCGTCAACAAGGATGATGGCGGCGGCAAGAAGGAGGGCGGCTCCGGCCGCGGCAAGCACACCGGCCATCCCGCCGCGCATAAGGGCGGCGAAAAGGGCGGCAAGGCTTCCGCCTCGCGTTCGGCCGCCAGCCGGTCGGCATCGGCCAGGAAGGCAGCCGCGACCCGCAAGCGCAACGAAGCGCACGCCCATTGATGCGCGGGCGACCGGGTCACGAAGTTCCTATGCGCCTTGCCTGCCCTCGCCCGAGCTGCTCTTGATCAGATCGTCGCCCGGCGGATCATCGAAGTTGGGCTCGGCCGGATTGTCGGACGGCGGCCTTTGCGGACAGTCCTCGTAGCCGTGGTCGCGGCCGCCGCAGAACGAACAGCACATGGCCTCGCGATCCCTGTTCCCGGGCGGCCATCGCGGGGTTTGGTAAGGCTTCCTGCCGAGCATGCCCAGCAATGCGCGAGGCGCGATTTGGTTGCGCGCCCGCGCCGTCCCTCGCAAGAGAAGACGCCGGCTGTTGCGCAACCGCCAGACAAAGTGCGAATCTCCCCGGCATGCCGCAACCAAGCTTGATCGCCCGGCGTTGCGGATCATGCCTTGGAGAGACCGCCATGTCCGTTCGAATCCTGTTGCCGACCGTGGCTGCCATGCTTGCCGCCACCGGCCTGGCCGAAGCCCGGCCCGACAGCCGCGCCATGAGCTGCGCGCAAATCCGCGCCATGATCCACAGCCACCGCGCCGTCGTGCTGACCACCGGCCCCAATACCTATGACCGCTATGTCAGGCAGTTCGGCAATGAATGCGATTGGCCCGAAGTGCCGATGTCGGCCTATATCCCGGCCCGCGACGGGCACTGTCCGGTCTACCGCTGCGAGGAGCCGGTCAACAATTTCCCGAATTGACCGGTCGGCCAGGCGCCGGCATCGACGTTCGGGGATTGCCGCATCCCTGCCTGAAACCATTCCGAGGGGGCCGCGTTGACGCGTGGGGTGGCCGCCACAGGAGATGCCCATGACCGTCAACTGCCACGTATCCATCGACAACCGGCCTCAATCGATCGAGGCCGTTTTCCAGGCCGTGCCCCGGATCGGCGAGAGCGTTTCGCTGTCCGTCGACGGAAACGCCCAGGACCTGCGCGTTTCGCGTGTCGTGCATGTGCCCGACGGCTCGCTCGAAGGAGCTGCGATCATCGTCGAGGTGACGGCCAACATCCTCTAGCCCCCTGAATCCGCAAATGCGGCGCGCCTTGGCCACGGCGGCGGCTTTCAGATGCCTAAGCCGATCGTCTGGCCGGCGTCTTCCATAGGGTGCTGCGGCACGATGATCGACGCCAGCGGCGCGTTCAGCGTCCATCTGAAATAGCCGGGCGAGCGCTCGATCACGGCGGACCCGCCGAGCGACTGCGGCGCCACCCTTTGCAGGACAACGGTGCCGAACCCCTTGCGCGTGGTGTCGTCGCGCTCGTCGCCGCCGCTATAGGGGGGCGACCGCTCCTCCCAGACAAGTTGGAATTCGCGTTCGGCCAGAGCGTCGTCGCTCATGCTCCAGGTCACCTCGACCCGGCCGGAATCGCTGGCGAGCGCTCCATACTTGGACGAATTGGTGCCGAGCTCGTGGAAAGCCATGCCGAGATTCTGCACCGCATTCGACTGCAAGGTCAGCAGCGGTCCCGAAAGCAGTATCTGCTCCTCGCGGCCGAACGGTTTGAGATGTTCCTGGACCAGGTCGAACAGGCTGGCTCCCGCCCAGTTCGAGGTGACCAGCAGATCGTGCGAGCGTGACAGCGCCATGATGCGGGCGCGGATCATCTCCTCGAACTCGCGCGGGTCCTGCGAGCGCTTGCTGGTTTCCCTGACCATCGACAGGATCACCGCAAACTGGTTCTTGACGCGATGGTTGACCTCGCGCATCAGCATCTTGATCCGGCGCTCGTTCTCCCTGCTGGCGCTGATGTCGCGGGCGATCTTCGAGGCGCCGACGATCTCGCCGCTGGCGTTCCTGATCGGCGACACCGTCAGCGAAACGGCAATGAAGGTGCCGTCCTTGCGCTTTCGCGTCGTCTCGTAGCTCGCGAGGCGTTCGCCGCGGCGGACCTTGGCGATGATCTCGGTTTCCTCGTTCTTGAGGTGGTCGGGGATGAGCATCAGGATCGACTGCCCCAACGCTTCCTCCGCGCTGTAGCCGAACATGCGTTCGGCCGCCTGGTTCCAGCTTTTGATGATGCTGTTCAGGTCCTTGCTGATGATGGCGTCGAAGGAGGAATCGACGATCGCCGCCAGCTGCGCATCGGCCGTTGCGTCCTGTTTTTCACCGCTTGCTATGTCAGCCATTGCCCCGCCAGGTGTCAGCCTATAGCCACTAGATAACGCGTGCGCCGGACAAGGCAATCACCTTGAAGCGGCCTGCTGCTTCAACTTCATCGAAATCGCCTCGCCGGCTGGAGTGATCGAGGGGAAGGTCGTTCCGCAGATCAGGGCGGCCGGCATCGGAGACGCCAGCGACCATACAAAATGGTTTTCGAGCACCAGGACAGAGCGGACATTCAAGTCCATGGGCACCGGAAGCGCGGAACCCGTCCTTGCGGGCCGGCATCACCTGAATGTCACCGCGCCTCAGTCAGACCGGCCGTCGCCCACATTGCCGTTGCCGCCCGGGGTGGACAGCAGTCCGAAGTCCTGGGACTTGACGCCCTGCTCCGCCGCCAGGAATCCGTCCGAGGCGAGGCCACGCCGCAAGAGCTCCCTGACCGCGGCCGAGCGGCTCGGCATGCGCTTGTCGAAGCGCCAGTTCTCCAATGCCGCCAGTTCATCGGCGGTCAGCATGACCTGCAAGCGTTCAGGACGTTCCAGTTCAGTCACGGCACTTCCTCGCAAAACCCAATACGCGAATGAGTATCTGTCTCATTCCACTAATAATTAGGATAGCAATCCTAACACGTCAAGGTCGGCAAATACGCGACCTCCCCATCCTGCTCATGATGACTATAAAGCGTCGGGTGCGCCTTTGCGTAACCATGCTAACTAACTGATATATATTGACTATTTTCATATTTTCGCTTGCCAGACGCCGATGCGAGGCGCATGCTACAAAGGCAAAACCAGTCCAGGAGGTTTCGATGCGGTATGACTACTCGACGCGGTTGCGCGATGACGTTCAATCCGCGGTCACGACGGCTTTCAGGACGTACGGCATCGTCAACATCACCGCGGTGGCCGAACGGATCAGGCTCAGGAACCTCGACGAAAACGTTGCTCTCGAGGACGTCGAGCACCTGGTCCTGGCGGCCGCCCAACTGCTTGGAGCCGCCATCGAATTCGAGGGCCTGACCATGATCGACCGCTTGCCGGACGCTCATGTCAACGGCCGCCCCGGCGGACCGGCCCCTGCCCTGAAGCGCCTCGTCTGAACAGATTTGAGGCGACGCGCTAAGTCATTTCGGGCGACCTGCATCAGGGCTCCGGTGGCCGGGCGAGCCCGCTGGACGCCGCCTACCTGTGGAAATTGAGCGCGCGCGCTATATGGTGTTTGAATTCCCCCCTCTGGAGAACACGCCATGACGCTCGACACACGCAAGCTCGGCAGCCAGGGGCTGCGGGTCTCGGCCATCGGCCTCGGCTGCATGGGCATGAGCCAGTCCTACGGCCCGGCCGACGAAGCCGAATCCATCGCCACGCTGCACCGCGCCATCGAACTCGGCTGCACCTTCCTCGACACCGCCGAGGTGTATGGCCCTTACGCCAATGAGGCGCTGCTCGGCCGCGCCTTGAAGGGCAAGCGCGACCAGGTGACCATCGCCACCAAATTCGGCTTTCGCATCGAAAATGGCCGGCAGGTCGGCACCGAACGCGACAGCAGGCCGCAAACCATCAGGGCGGCGGTTGAAGGGTCGTTGAAGCGGCTCGCCACCGACCATATCGACCTTCTCTACCAGCACCGTGTCGATCCAGCCGTGCCGGCCGAGGATGTCGCCGGCACGGTCGGCGAGCTGGTCAAACAGGGCAAGGTCCGCTTCTTCGGCCTGTCGGAGGCGGGAGCCGCGAACATCCAGCGGGCGCACGCCGTGTTTCCGGTCTCGGCGCTGCAGAGCGAGTACTCGCTGTGGGAGCGCAATCTCGAGCCGGAAATCATTCCCCTGCTGCGGCAAACCGGCATCGGCCTGGTGCCGTTCTCACCGCTCGGCCGCGGCTTCCTGACCGGCGGCGCCAAGCGCGCCGAGGACTATCCGGAAGGCGATTACCGCCGCGGCGACCCGCGCTACCAGGGCGCGAACTACGACGCCAATGTCGAGGCCGCCGCGAAGGTCCGCGACATCGCCGCCGCCAAAGGCGTCAAGCCAGGGCAGATCGCGCTGGCCTGGCTCTTGGAGAAGGGCAATGTCTTCGGTGTCGACATCGTGCCGATCCCCGGCACCAAGCGGACCAAATATCTGGAAGAAAATGTCGCCGCGGCGTCGCTGAAACTGGAGGCCGCCGAGATGGCGGCGCTCGACGACGCGCTGGCCCCGGGGAAGGTCTCCGGCCCGCGCTACGGCGACCGCACCATGGTGATGATCGACCGATAGGTTCGCACGTCGCCGGTGAATCGGGCCTATTCCACCGGTGCCGGCTTTTGCCGAGGATCAGGCCGCAACCGCTGGTGCAGTTCCCTGCCGGCATGCAGGGTCCGGTCCGCCAGCGCGGCGAGTGTTCCGCGCAACGTCCTTGTTCCCAGCACCGAATCCAGCGTCACCGACTGGGTCGCGAAGCGCCGCTTGAAATCCTCGCCGCCGCACAGGAAGTCGACCATCGTCAGTCCCCTGTCGATCGACCACTGGATGTAGTCCATCATCAGCACCATGCCGGGAGACGCCCGTTCGACATCCGGATCGTAGGTCGTGACGAAGGCCATCATCGTGTTGCGCTGGACGAAATTGATCGAGACCGCCACCACCATCCCGGCGCATTCCAGCACGAAGACATGCAGGAGCCCTTCCCTGGCCAGCACCGCGACCAGCGCGGCCAGGGCCGGCGACCCCTCATCGAACAGGTTGGATTCGTGTCCGCGCGCGGCGAGCCATTTGCGCTTGAACTCGGCGAGCCTGTCGAGGACGGGCTGCATCGGCTCGTCCGGCGACATGAGGCGGAATCGCACTTCGCCGCCCTCCTCGAGGAATTTGCGGCCACGGCGATAATTCTGGCGCATCTTCTTCGTTTGTTCCCCGAACCAGTCCGCGCCCGTCCGCCATGGCCCCGCGACCCGGAAGCTGGTTTCGCTGCGGCGGTTCGGGCGGAGCGCCATCTTGGGCGCCGAAGCGGGAGCAAGCAGCGTGCGCATCGCGGCGTCCGGCAGCAGGCGGTTCAGATAGACGAGATCGAAGCCGCCCGCGGCCGAAATTTCCTGCCATAGCGCCGCGACCGCCGCCGGATCGCAGTCCGGCGCGACCAGCACGTCGCCATAGTCGCTGTGGTCCTTGGCAGCCCATTCCAGGACGTTGACGCCCTTGCGCCGCACCGTCGCCAGCGGGATGACGGCGTCGATCCGGTCACCGTTCCAGACGAGGCCGATCCTGAGACCACGCAGCTCCCGGTCCGGGGCCGTCTGCCACCACGCCGTGACCCAGGCGTGGCTTTGAAAGATCAGCCCCTCCGCCCGGCGCCACAGCTCCGCCCAGGCCGGCCCGACCGACGCGAGGCGCTCCTCGGAGGTGACGATCTCCAAAGCGCCGGCCTTCGGGCCCGCGATCGCGGCGTGAGCGTTCATGGCTGCGGGCTCCGTGTCGGCTCGGACGAAGCGCGGCGGCGGAACCGCCGGGCGATGTGCCCCCACATCTTCTTGAGCGGCAGCACGTAAAGCCCCGACAGGGATTGATAGTCGCGCGCGCCGCGTTCCATCAATCCGAACCTGAAATCCTCATCGGGCTTGGGCACGCACAATGTTCCGAACAGCCGGTCCCAGAACGAGAACAGCAAGCCGAAATTCTTGTCGTAGTGCCTTGGATCGACGCTGTGGTGCAGTTGGTGCCAATGCGGGCACAGCACGATGTTGTTGAGCGGCCCGAACGATATCTTGAAATGGGTGTGCCTGACGAAATCCATCATCAGGATATTGCGCATGACGTAGACGTTGACGCCGAAGATCGTCACTTCGACGAGGTTAAGCGACAAAAGGGTCCAGATGCCGAAGCAGATCCCGGGTATGACGCCGTCCCAGGCGCGGTTCATGAGCTCGTCGAGCGGATGAACCCTGTCCTTGGTGATCCCGACCATCACCTCCGCCGAGTGATGCACCTTGTGCAGCTCCCACAGGAACGGGAAGCGGTGCTGGGCCACGTGGTACAGGTAATAGGATATGTCGTAGGCGATCAGCATCGTCACCGTGAAGATGACGATCGTCACCGCCCCCGGCGGTCCCGGCAGCAGCGGCGGCTCGATCTGGAGGAGTGCCGCCAGCGTCCGATTCGTCGCGTAACCGACGGCGACGACGAAGGTCACGCCCGCGGGCAGCATCAGGAAGGGCATAATCGCCTTGCGGGTGATCCAGAAAAGCAGGTCCGCCCGCGCCGAGGGGTGCGTGACGATCTCGTTGGGAAAGACGAAATCGAAGAATTCCCTGAAGCTCTTGCGCTCCGCCGTCCGCCAATAGGCGATCAGGGCGCTGCCCAGCGCGGTCAGCAGCAAAAGGCCGGCCGCAAGCAGGCTGGAGCCGGACAACTTGTCCAGGATCCTTTCGATGATGCCGGCAATCGACATGGGCCCACTCATTTATGCAACCGAAGCTTGACTTGCAGGAGGCGATTGACCTGACTGGCCGGGCAAGCCGCCACGCCGTCAGGGCTCTCGATCATTTCGCCGTCACCCTAGTCGAGAATCCATAGCGAAAGCTTAAGCTAATTAAAAACAATGAATCCGCTAAAAAGCCCGCTATATATTGCCGAATTCTGAATAAAACTCCTAAAATTGACAGCAAAGGACCGGCAGCGCTTGGCGTGGAGATCGCAACTTCGGGGAATCGCCGGGTGATCGTGCCGGTCCCGAGCTCGCCGGCCCGCGGCCGGGCTGCCAAACCCCTCCCAAGCTTATTTCCCGGCGCCCGGCTGCTTGTTGAAGATCGCTAGCAGGTCCATCGGCAGCGGAAACACCACCGTCGACGAGCGCTCGCCGGCGATGTCGTGCAGCGCCTCGAAATAGCGCAGTTGCATGGCCTGTGGCTCCTGCGCCAGCATCTTGCCGGCCTCGACCAGCTTTGCCGCCGCCTGCTGCTCGCCATCGGCGTTGATCACCTTCGCGCGCCGCAGCCTTTCAGCCTCGGCCTGCTTGGCGATGGCGCGGACCATGTTCTCGTTAAGGTCGACATGCTTGATCTCGACATTGGACACCTTGATGCCCCATGCGTCGGTCCGCTGGTCCAGGATCTCCTGGATGTCGCTGTTCAACTTGTCGCGCTCGGCCAGCATCTCGTCGAGTTCGTGCTTGCCGAGAACCGAGCGCAACGTGGTCTGCGCGAGCTGGTTTGTCGCGGCCATGAAGTCCTCGACCTGGATGACGGCCCGCTCGGCGTCGACGATGCGGAAATACAGCACCGCGTTCACCTTCACCGAGACATTGTCGCGCGAGATCACGTCCTGCGGCGGCACGTCCTGGACCACCACGCGCAGGTCGACCCGCACCATCTGCTGGACGAAGGGGATGAGGAGGATGAGGCCGGGGCCCTTCACCCCGGTGAAGCGGCCGAGCGTGAAGACCACGCCGCGCTCATATTCCCGCAGGATGCGAATGGCGGAGGACAGGAAGATCAGCACGATGAGGGCGAGTAGCAGATAGGCGACGTAACCGATGATCATTGCCTTGCTCCATTGTTCCTGCGCCGGACCGTCAGCACGAGATCCCTGACATCGGCCACCTCGACGCTGTCGCCGGGGGCGAGCGGTTCATCGGCTTTCGCCCGCCAGCGCTCGCCCTGCGCGAGCACATGGCCCTCGCTGCCCGACCAGTCGAGGATCCTGGCCGGCAGCCCGTGCATGGCCTGCGCGCCGACACGCGGCAGGCTCCTGCGCGCCCTCCACAGATAGCTGCCGGCCAGCAGCGCCAGGCCAAGCGTCAGCGCCGCGGCGGTGCCGATGAGCGCCCACGACATCTCGAAGCCCGGGCCCTCGACCTTGAGCAGCATGGCGGCGCCGAGCAGGAAGGCTGCCACGCCTCCAAGCCCGAGCACCACGGTCGGGTTGAAGGCCTCGATGACGAGGAAGGCGATGCCAAGCAGCATCAGGGCGAGGCCGGTATAGCTGATCGGCAGTAGATTGAGGGCATAGAGCCCGAGCAGCAGGCAGATGGTCCCGATCACGCCGGGCGCCACGGCGCCTGGGCTGGTGAACTCGAAGACGAGGCCGTAGACGCCGGCCAGCATCAGGACGACGGCGATGTTGGGATCGGTGATGACGGCGAGAAGCCGGATCAGCCAGCCGGGATCGAGCGTCTCGACCGCCACGCCCTTGGTCGCCAGCACCTGTTGCTTGCCGGCCACCTCGACCGTGCGGCCGTCGGCAAGCTGGAGCAGTTCGGCGGTGTTGCGGGCGACGAGGTCGACTACATGTGCCTGAAGTGCCGCATTGGCGGAAAGGCTGGCTGCCTCGCGCACCGCCTTTTCGCCCCAGTCGGCATTGCGGCCGCGCAGTTCGGCGAGCGAACGGATCAAGGCGACCGCGTCGTTCGTCACCTTTGTCATCATCGGGTCGCCGGCCGGAGGCCCGGTGGCATTCTTCTGGTCGCCCTTGTCCTTCTCGTCGCCACCGGGAAGGGGCGGCAACCCGCCAAGCTCGACCGGCGTGGCGGCGCCCAGATTGGTGCCGGGCGCCATCGCCGCGACATGGGTGGCATAAAGGATATAGGTTCCGGCACTTGCCGCATGCGCGCCGGCGGGCGCGACATAGCCGATGACGGGAACCGGCGAGGCAAGGATATCGGCGATCATTTCGCGCATCGAGGTGACCAGCCCGCCCGGCGTGTCGATCTCGAGGACAACGGCTTCGGCGTGCCGCTCGGCGGCTTTGGCCAGCGCTTCGTTGAGCTGCCTGGCGCTCGCCGGGCCGATGGCGCCGTCGATCACGACGCGCAACGCGACCTTCTCCGTAGCCTCCGCGGTCACGGAAGAGTGACTGGCGGCCGCGGCGGCCATGAAGGCCGCTGCCAGAACCGCCATCCGCGCGAGGGTCACGCTCAAAACTCCCTGAATTACGCAGGATATGCTGTGCAGGATATGGCGTTCGGTCCGTCGAGATCCATGGCCTGGCCTCAGATTGCAAGCCGGCGACCCTGCCCTTCGCAGCCGGCGGCAAACGCAATGGGCAGACGTTCAAAGCCGGAAGGGGCCCCGCTCGCGCGCCGGCCCCGTCCTTGGTCAGCGGTCACGCATGTGCGTGCGGGTGACGGACGTCCCAGACGGCCCAACCCGATACGGCAACCACCAGCACGCCGAGAATGACGTGGGTGGCCATCGCATTCGTGTTCGCCATGAATTTGAGCAGCCAGGGCGACACGATCAGCCAGAGCCCGAGAACGACACCTACCCATTCCTCCCACTCGGCGAAGGCGGCAAGCGCCGCCACGGCTACCGCGCCCAGCACGACGCCGACAATCCAGGCGTTCCATGCGGGAGCGGTTTCAGCAGCGAAGCCGATTATCCAGGGTGAGATAAACAGGCAGACGGCAAGGACCAGATTGAGCCAGTCCTGGCCTTTCTTTCCTTCCATGAGTGTATTTGCCATGACAACCTCCATAGATGAAGCTTGGCCAAAGCGTTGTATTCGCGTGCAAACGCACGCTTAATGGTTGATGTAACTATGCCTCACATGGCCTTCAAGGCCTGCCCCACGGACGGGTCGCCTCCGCGTGGATCGAGCTCCCTCCACCCGATTGGGATCAAGCCGGGACGGGCCACATCAAGGCAAAACCACCCGCCTCTTGTCGGCGCATTCTAGAACGTGATCTTCACCGAGGCGGCACTGCGGTTGGCCGCCCCGTGATGCACCGCTTCGATGTTGTTGCCGTCCGGGTCGAGAAGGAAAGCGGCGTAGTAGCCGGGGTGGTACCGGCGTTCACCCGGCCCGCCATTGTCCCTGCCGCCGCCGTCCAGCCCGGCCTTATAGAACGCATCGACCATGGCGCGGTCTTTCGCCTGGAATGCCAGGTGATGGCGACCGGTCAACTCTCCCCGAGCCGCGCGGCTGTCGGCGGTTGAAATGAAAAGCTCGTCGGCCCAGAAATAATCGGCGGCGCTGCCGCCGATCGGAATATCGAGCACTCGAAATACTGCTTCGTAAAAGCGGCGGCTGGCGGCGATGTCCCTGACCACCAGTTGGATATGATCGATGAGCCGGCCGCGATGCAGTTCTTCCATGCAAGCTCTCCTCTCGCCAAGGGCTCGAATCTAACTAGCTTCGCGTGATCCGCCGTCAATGCCGCGCCGAACGTCAGGACTTTCGCGCGGCATGCCGCGCCAGTGCGTGCTCGATCAGCACGTCGATGACCTGGCTGTAGCCGATGCCGATCGCCGCCAGCGCCTTGGCATACATCGAGATGTCGGTGAAGCCTGGCAGCGTGTTGACCTCGTTGACCAGCAGCGAGCCGTCGGCGCGCAGGAAGAAGTCGACGCGGGCCATCGCCTCGCAGCCGAGCGCCTGGAAAGCCCGCGCGGCCATCTCCCTTGCCTTGTCGGCGACGGCGGCCGGGACATCGGCGGGCACGTTCACCACGGCGCCGTCGGCGTCGAGATATTTGGCTTCATAGGTGTAGAAGCCGTGCTTGCCGGCCGGGATGATCTCGCCGGGCAGCGATACGGTCAGCGTTCCGTCGGCCCGCTCCAGCACCGAGCATTCGATCTCGCGGCCGTCGACGAACTCTTCGATCAGGACCTTGCCGTCGTAGCGGAAAGCCGTCTCGACGGCCCGTTCGAAGCCGTCCCGGTCGTTCACCTTGCTGACGCCGAAGGACGAGCCCTGGCGCGCCGGCTTGGCGAAGAAAGGCAGGCCGAGCGCGCCGGCGATCTCCTGGAACGGCCCGACATCGTTTCGATGCACGGTGACGGAACGGGCAACCGGCAGCCCGGCCTCGCGCAGCAGCCGCTTGGCGACATCCTTGTCCATGGCGGCGGCCGAGGCGAGAATGCCGCAGCCGACATAGGCGACGTCGGCGACCTCGGCATAGCCCTGCACCGAGCCGTCCTCGCCGAAAGGACCGTGCAGCACGGGAAAGACGACGTCGACCGGCGGCAGGTCGCGCTCTGCTCCGCCGCCTGGTGCGGCCACCAGCCTGCCTCTGCCACCGGGCAACAGTGCGACCTCCACGCCTTCTTCTGACACCGGCGCCCCTGCTCTGTCGTCGCCGGCTTCGGACGAAGATTGCAGCAGCCATCGACCGTCTCTGAAAATGGCGATCGGCACCACCTCGTAGCGCGTCCGGTCGATGGCCTTCAGCACATTGGCGGCCGAAAGGCGCGACACGTCATGCTCGGCCGAACGCCCGCCATAGAGGACGGCGACCCTAATCTTGTTCTTCATTGAAAAGCCTTGTCCTTCATCGAAATCCCTCGAGATCAAATGCTGACGGCAATGCCGCGATTGGCAAAGAAGCGGTCGAAATCGGCCGGCGCCAACACTGCGTTCGCCTGTGTGGCGCCGGTATGGCCGGACGGATTGTGAAAGCGAAGACCCTCATCCGATGCCGACATGACCAGCACCAGATGGCCGCCCTTGGATGGGGGCTCGCGCTCGGGCCAGCGGATCGAACTGCTGACCGAGGCGATGAAGAAGCGCGACTGCCCGAGGATCGCCGGAATATCCGATGTAGCGACACTGGTCATCACCTTCGCTTCCAGGCCGAATTCCGCCTTCACGAAGCTGACAAAGGGGGCGTAGATCAGGCCCTTGATCGATCGTTCGGTGACGACATAACCGCCATATCCGGTGCAGCGCCTGGCCAGTTCGATGGTCGGCACGATCTGGCCGCGCGCCGCCAGGATCATCTTGAGGCACGCCATGCCGCAGACATTGGCGGCCCACAGCGCGTATTCGTCGAGTGTGCGCGCGCCCGAGTTCTCCCACAGCGGATCGCGCCGCAGCGCCACCTCGGCGCCATCGGCAAGGACGGCCGAAGTCATATCGGGCGTCTCCCACTGGCTGAAAAACGGCACGGTTCCAGGCGGTGGGCTCATCAATTCCTCAAACAGATTATTTCAATTTCGTATACAGGGATACGAGAGCGGAGAACAGTGCTTCAAACCTCATTCGCCTGATCAGGCGATGGCCCGCGCTCGGGTTTTGCCCGCCGGGCGAAGCTTGCCAATGCCCGCCGATCGGCGCACTCTCAGCCCTACGAAGCCGGTCGCCGGGTGTCGGTTCTTCTCCTCGCCCGTCGTGTTAGGATTGCGCAATGACCCGCGACCAGATGCTCGCCCACCTGCGTGCTGCCGACGCCGTCGCTCGCGAGGCGGCCGTGCACGGCCATCATCCGTTCGGCTGCGTGCTGGTCGGGCCGGACGATCGCTTGCTTATGCGCCAGGGAAATCTCGACACGGTGCGCCATGCCGAGACGGAGCTCGCCCGGCGCGCCGCGGCTGCCTACAAGCCGGATTTCCTCTGGTCCTGCACGCTGGTCTCGACGGGCGAACCCTGCGCGATGTGCGCCGGAACGCTCTACTGGGCCAATATCGGCCGGCTGGTCTACGGCTTCGAGGAGACGAAGCTCCTGGCGCTCACCGGCGATCACGCCGAGAATCCGACGATGAGCCTGCCCTCGCGCACAGTCCTCGCCTCGGGCCAGAAGAAGATCGAGGTCTTTGGCCCCTTCCCCGAGATCGAGGACGAGCTGATCGCGCCGCATCGCGATTTCTGGACGCGCTGACGCGCCGGCCGAGGCCGCGCGCGAGCGCCAGATGGCTACCGGAACGGAATTCAAACGATCTCTTGGAACGTGTTTGCCAACAGCGTCGTCAATGCGCTGGTGGCCCGGGCGACTGCCTGAACCGGTCATGCTTACCGCCCATAGGTGTACGTCACGCTGGTCTCGCCGAGCGCCTGGCTCTTCGCGGCCACTGCCACCATTTCCGGAGAGGGATTCTCCGGCGCGCGCAGCTTCGGCGCGCCGAGCGCATAGAGCGTGAAGACATAGTGATGCGTGCCGCTGCCGGGCGGCGGGCATGGCCCGAAATAGCCTGCGCGGCCGATGCCACCCTTGCCGAGCACCGTACCCTTGGGCAAGCCTTTGCCGCGCTTCGAGCCAGCCCCTTCGGCCAGGCCCTTCGCGCTTGCCGGGATGTTCCAGGCCAGCCAGTGCCAGAAACCCTTGCCGCCGCCGGCGTCGGGGTCGAACATGGTGAGCGCGTAGCTCTTGGTGCCTGCCGGCGGGTCCTTCCATCTCAAGGCGATCGATACGCTTTGCCCGCTGCAGCCGCCGGCCTTGTCGCCGAGATATTTTTCGGCCCATTTGCCGTTGGAAACCGACGGGCTTGAAATCTCGAAAGCCGCCGCCTGATTGGCGAGGCCGAACAGCACCAGCACGGCGAAACCGAGGCGCAAGCTCATGGCTTCCTCCACTTCCAGCCAAGATGCCGACGAGTTTAGCCGAAAAGCGGCCCGAAATTAGGCAATTTGGCGCGAAACTGCTGGTGGGAGCCGCGGGAATTGCTGGTCCCTGCAACAAAAGCTGCCGGACGGCGCTATTCCGCCGCGCTGCATTCTTCGGTCGGCTCAGCCGGACCGATCGCCGAGATCCAGAGCCGGTCGATGTCGGCTAGCTGCGCGCGGTCGATTTCGTCGAGATGGTTCCAGTACATGCCATCCTCGTAGAAATAGCCGAGCTCGCGCTCGATTTGCTCTGCCACTTCGACCCTATGCTGATGGATGCCCGCACGCGCATCCATCTTCATGCCGGCGAGGCGCTCGGGGGACAGTAACCGCAATTCCTCGAAGGACAGCCTTGGGAAGACCAGGCGGCTTTGCGGCAGGTCCGACAGGTTGATGCAGAGCGTGCCGCGTCGCAGCGCATGAATGAGCAGGCGGGCGGATTTGGCCTCGAGGCTCTGCAGCGTGACATCGTCGCGCAGCGGGTCGGCGCGGCCGATGCCGTAGAAATGGGTGTCGCCGGCCGTGTCGTAGATCATGTCGCAGCCGAGGAAGGCGAGCACGTCCGGCCTCTGGCTGTGGACGGCCCAATAGGCCGCTGTCAGCGACATGGTAGCGCCGGCATAGACGAAGCCGCCGAAAGTATTCTGGGCCGGCACGTAATGCGCGGCGCTGAAGATCTCGGCCTGCCGCAGCGGTTCCAGAGGCGGCATCCGGTTGGACGGGAAATCGCCGGCATGCACCAGCACGTCCCAGTCTGGGCGCACGCGCCAGGCATTGTTGATGGCGACGATGCTGGCGAAGGTCTCCTTCGGCCAGGCGGCGCAGCGCACGACGTCGGGCGCGCTGCCGAGAAGCAGCGTCACTCTGGGCGTTGCGGAGACCATGACATCCTCATTCGACCGGCAAAGGCACGCCCGCATTTACCGCACGCCTTGCCAGGCGCACAAGGGCTGCCGACAAGCCGGCCTGACGCCCCGGGGCCAGGAATCCGGTCGGTTGCTAGTTCCTCAGCAGCTTGGCCAATCTGGGAATGCCCTCGGTCACAGCGCGGCGGTCGGCCAAGGTGAAGGACAGCCGCAGCGTGTTGCGCCCGGTGCCATCGGCGAAGAAGGCGCTGCCGGGCACGAAGGCGACACGCGCTTCCTTCACCGAGCACGCCAGGAGAGGTTCGTGGTTCAAAGCTGGGCTTCGATGGCGGCCTTGTCGATGATGGACCACACGAGCCGGATCTTCGCGCCGCGAAATTCATAGAAGACGTTCTCGGCGAAGGACACTTTCCGGCCGTCTACGGCAAGCCCGAGGAAATTTCCCCTGGGCGTGCAGTCGAACATCAGGCGGCTCGCGACATGAGGCGGATCGCAGACCAGCAGCCGGATATCGAAACGAAGATCCGGAATGTCGTCGAAATCCTTCTCCAGCATCGCACGGTAGCCGGAGAGACCGATCCGCCTGCCATTGTGGGACACGTCATCGTCGACGAACTGCCCGAGGTTCGGCCAGTCCTGCCGGTTGAGGCAGGCAATGTAGTCGCGGTAGATACCGGAAAGGTCGGTCATGGCGCATGAACCCGCGTTCGTGGACACAAGGCTATTTTGCACCAGCAACAAGTCAGGGCAACCCGGGTTTGTTCGCCGCTGGGGCGATGCGCCGTCGTTTGGCCGGCGCCTTAAGCCTTGAGCAGCGCCGCCAGCCGCGGAATGCCCTCGCTCACCGCGCGCCGGTCAGCGAGCGTGAAGGACAGCCGCAGCGTGTTGCGCCCGGTGCCATCGGCGAAGAAGGCGCTGCCGGGCACGAAGGCGACACGCGCCTCCTTCACCGAGCGCGCCAGGAGCGTGGTGGCGTCAGCGCCTTCCGGCAGCGTCACCCAGACGAACATGCCGCCTTCCGGGCGGCTCCAGGTCACGCCTTCCGGCATGTTGGCCGCGAGCGCGCCGAGCAGGCCGTCGCGGCGTTCGCGATAGGCGCCGATCAGCTTTTCGACCTGGGCCTCGAACACCGCTTCGGCCGCCCGGTGCATCACCATCTGGTTGATCGACGGGCTGTGCAGGTCGGAAGCCTGCTTCATCAGCACCAGCTTCTCCACCACGTGACGCGGCGCGCAGACCCAGCCGACGCGCATGCCCGGCGACAGGATCTTCGAGAACGAGCCGCAATAGAGCGTGCGCGCCTTGTCGATGCCGCCGGATCGGGCGCAGTCCAGCGCCAGGATCGGCGGCACGCTTTCGCCATCATAGCGCAGCGCCCGGTAGGCGGCGTCCTCGACGATGGCGATGTCGAGCTCGCCGGCAAGGTCGAGCACCGCCTCGCGCTGCTGCCTGTCCAGCGTGTTGCCGGTCGGGTTCGCGAAATCCGGCACCAGATAGGCGAACTTGACCCGGCCGCCATTCGCCGCCGCCGCCGCGCGATAGGCATCCGGCGTCATGTTGCCGCCTTCCGGCCGCAGCCGGTCGTAGCGCGGTTCATAGGCGTTGAAGGCCTGCAGCGCGCCGAGATAAGTCGGCCACGTCACCAGTGCGGTGTCGCCCGGCGACAGCAGCAGCTT
The DNA here is from genome assembly GCF_006442685.1 of Mesorhizobium sp. B2-4-7. Classification (NCBI taxonomy): domain Bacteria; kingdom Pseudomonadati; phylum Pseudomonadota; class Alphaproteobacteria; order Hyphomicrobiales; family Phyllobacteriaceae; genus Mesorhizobium; species Mesorhizobium sp. B2-4-7. Next base: position 118,047 of record NZ_VFVH01000011.1, on the reverse strand, counting down.
GCCGATATAGTCGAGCGCCTGCTGCGAGCCCGAAGTGATGAAGATGTTGGCTTCCTCGCAGGCGACGCCGAGCTTGCCCATCTGCCCGGCGATCCATCGCCGCAGCGGCAGATAGCCCTCGCTCACCTGGTACTGAAGCGCGGCCCCCGCCTCGCCGCCGCCGAGCACGTCGGCATAGGCGTCGCGGATCGCCTCGGCCGGAAACAGCGCCGGATCGGGAATGCCGCCTGCGAAGGAGATGATGTCCGGCTGGTCGAGCAGCTTCAGCAGCTCGCGGATTTCCGAGGCCTTCATGCGCGACGAGCGCGACGCCAACAGGTTCATAAGGGTCAAGCACGCCTCCCCGGACGCATCGAATATAGGTCAACTTAGCTGACCTATATCTGGTCTCGCCGCAAATTGAATAGGGCCTGCTAGCCTTCCCGCATGCGCCAGCCGCCCGCCTTAGCGGAAAGCGACGGCCCCGCCTGCGCTACAAGGTCTTCTTGTAGCCGAGATGGGTGCCGGTGAAGCCGAGGCTTTCATAGAAGCGGTGCGCGTCCGCTCTGGTCTTGTCGGTGGTGAGCTGGACGAGGCCGCAACCGCGCGCCCGGCATTGATCAACAGCCCATTCGATCATCAGCCTGCCTATGCCTTCGGAACGGCGGTGCCCGGCGACCCGCACCGCCTCGATCTGACCGCGCCAGGCGCCCTTCCGCGACAGCCCGGCAAGGAAGCTGATCTGCAAGGTGCCGACCACGTCGGCGCCATCGACCGCCACCGCCAGCAACTGGTTGGGGTCGGCATCGATGGCGTTGAAGGCATCGACATAGCCCTGCGCCAGCGGCAGCGAGGCATCCTCTCTGGCCGCGCCAAGCGGATCGTCCGCCAGCATGGCCACGAGGGCAGGCAGGTCGGAGGCCAGGGCCTTGCGGAAGGTGATCATGAGCACGACTTACGGCGACACGCCGGCGCCGGCAAGGCCGTTGGTTCGGAAGCCCCACCCTATCTTCGTCATCCTAGGGCGAAGCAGGAGCGAAGCTCCGTCGCGGAGACCCTGGGATCCATGCCGTGACATGGGAGCGCCGCTACCGTGCGGAATTTCGATCACCGAGCCCCGCGACATGCCCCGAGTCAACCCGAGGACGAAGTGGCCAATGGCTACCATCCTGTTCCACGAAATAGCTCGAACCATTCAGGATTGGCCTTTTCGATCAGTTCGACCTTCCATTGCCGCCGCCAGCGCTTGAGCGATTTCTCGCGCTGGATGGCGTCCGTGATATCGAAATACTCCTCGTACCAGACCAGTCGCTGCACGCCATATTGGCTGGTGAAGCGCGAACCCTGGCCCGACTTGTGTTCTGGCATACGACGACCGAGATCGTTTGCGACGCCGATGTAAATGGTGCCGCCCATCTGGCTGGCAGTCATGTAGACATAGCCGGTCATGTGTCGGGGCTATCGGGCCATGCGTTGGGAGAACATCCTGATTCGCTGCATTCTTCGGCAGGTGTCACGGCATGGATCCTAGGGTCTGCGCCGCGTCGCTTCGCTCCTTGCTCCGCCCTAGGATGACGAACCGAGGGAACTTCTTCAACCCCATACCCATCCTGGTCTTGCCGCACGGCGCCAGCGCCTCCCTCCAACACATTTGCAGCACCCGCCGGCAGCATATAGGAAAAGCCACAAGATGGCATTGGCGTCGGCGCCGGTCCTGGTTTCGCGGAGAGCGGTGTTGAGAGCGTGTGTTCGTCTGTGCCTGTCGCTGGTCGCGGTGCTCGCCTTGCCGCTTGCCGCCCATGCACAATGGAAGCCCGTCGAGACGGTCGAGCCCTACGCCATCTCGGGCCGGACCGGACAGGAGCTCTACCGGTCGATCGGCGAGAACGGACCGCTGATCCGCGGCGCCAAAACGCGCACCATCGCCTACACCAATTTCAAGCTGACCTGGACCAGGGACTACCAGAACAAGGGCGGCGATTGCGTGCTGGCATCGGCCAGGCCGAAGCTGATCATCACCTATGCCTTGCCGAAGCCGTCAGGCTCCCTGCCGCCGGTCGTGCAGAAGAGCTGGGAGAGCTTCATCGCCGGCGTCGCCGCCCATGAGAAGGTGCATGGCGCCGATATCATCGCGATGGTGCGCAAGATCGAGGCGGCGACCGTCGGCCTCAGGGTTGCCGACGATCCCAAATGCGCCAAGATCCGGACCGAGATGACCAGGCGCCTCTCCGAATTGTCGCGGGCGCAGCGGCAGGCAAGCCGCGATTTCGACCGCGTCGAATTCGGCAATGGCGGCAATTTGCAAAAACTGGTTTTTGGCCTCGTGACCGGTCCCTGAGAGGAAGGCGCCACCCTCACCGCGTCTGCGCGCTCGCCGCGAGCTCCGCCCGCTTCTCGTCCGACACCACGGCCAGATCCAGCACCTTCTGCAGTTCGGCGGCGTGGCGGAAGGACGGTTCGGCCTGCACGCCGGTCCGCACCGCGTCGGCGAAACGCTGGTAGTTGGTCGCGACCGTGCCGGCGTCGAGCTCTTCCCATATCCCGTCGTCGACATTTTCGCCGAGGCAAGCCTTGAGCGACGAGCCGTCGAGATTGTGTACCACTTCGAGACCGCCTCTGTCGCCATAGATGCGCAGGCGCAATTCGTTGAGATGGCCGGTCGCCCAGCGGCTGGCATGCACCACGCCGAAGGCGCCGTTGGAGAAATCCACCGTCATGGCGAAACTGTCATTGGCGTCGAGCCCGTAGTCGCCGATGCGGTTGCCCGGCGCCTTGTCGAAGGAACGCAGCCGGCAGAACACATGATCGATGCCGAGGGCCGCGCCATAGCTGGCGAAATCGAGGATGTGGATGCCGACATCGCCAAGCACGCCGTTGGAGCCGTGGCCGAGCGACAGCCGCCAGAGCCATTTCGGGTCGCTGCGCCAGTCGCCCCAGAATTTCGACACCAGCCAGCTCTGCAGATAGGACGCCTCGACATGCCGGACCGTGCCGATCTCACCGGCCTGCACCATCCGGCGGGCTTTCTGCAGCGCAGCGACATTGCGGTAGGTGAGGTTCACCATGTTGACGATGCCGGCTTTCTCGGCGGCCTCGGCCATCTCGATCGCCTTGCCGAAATTCTCGGCCAGCGGCTTCTCGCACAGCACCGGCTTGCCGGCCGCGATCAGCTGCATGGTGGTCGGGTGGTGGATGCGGTCCGGCGTGACATTGGCCACGGCGTCGAAGGCGCCCCATTGCAGCGCCTCCTCCAGCACGGTGAAGCGGTTGGGGATGTTGAAGCCGTCGGCGAATTCGCCGACGCGCGCCGGATCGAGGTCGACGGCCCCGACAATGTCGACGCCATCGATGGCGCTGAATTGCCGTGCATGTTCCTGCGCCATCCAGCCGGTGCCAAGTATCAGAAGCCGCATTTTTCCTCCTTGGTGCGAGATGTCGTCGCGTCAGGCGGGATGCCGGATCGCCTCCGCGACGCGGGTCGGACAGGCCTTCCCTCCCGGACCCGCCTCAAATAGCGCGAATGATCCCGCCGTCGACGCGGATGTTCTGGCCGGTGATGTAGCCGGCGCCTTCCGAAGCCAGGAAGGCGATGGTCGCGGCGATCTCTTCCGACGTGCCGTAGCGCTGCATGGGCACGGAGTCGCGGCGTTCTTCCGTCGCCGGCAGGCTGTCGATCCAGCCGGGCAGCACATTGTTCATGCGCACATTGTCCGCTGCATACGTGTTGGCGAATATCTTGGTGTAGGCGGCAAGGCCGGCGCGGAACACGGCCGAGGTCGGGAACATCGGGCTCGGCTCCACCACCCAGGCGGTCGAGATGTTGATGATGGCGCCGGCCTTCTGCTTGACCATCTGCGGCGCCACGATGCGCACCGGCCGGATGACGTTGAGCAGGTAGACGTCCATGCCGGCGTGCCACTGTTCGTCGGTGATCTCCAGGATCGGCGCGCGCGGCCCGTGGCCGCCGCTGTTGACCAGAACGTCGATGCGGCCATAGTGCTCCAGCGTCAGGTCCGCGAGGCGCCGCAGATCCTCGTTCGACTGGTTGGAGCCGGTGACACCGATGCCGCCCAGTTCCTTGGCCAGCGCCTCGCCCTTGCCGGACGAAGACAGGATGGCGACCTTGAACCCGTCCGCCGCCAGCCGCTTGGCCGCTGCCGCCCCCATGCCGCTGCCGCCGGCCACGATGACAGCCACTTTTTCTGAACTCATTGGGTTTTCCTTCTCGGGTTGGCGGGAATTTCGTCTCAGCGGTCATATAGCCGGTTTCGTCGGCCGCTTCGAACCAGAAAGGCTGAACCGACCTGCAGAAAAATGCGACACGCCAACCGCCCTATCCTTCCACCGTCTCCAGCACGCTGAGCAGCGTGCCTTCCATGTCGGGCTCGTCGCCGGAGCAGACGCACAGCATTTCGGCGTCGCCGTCGCCCACAGAGAGGTAGGCGTGGCCCATGGTGGAATCGATATAGACGCTCTCGCCCTGTTTCAGCCGCACCGGCGCGTACTGGTCGGTGTGCAGCTCGATCTCGCCCTTGAGCACGATCAAAAATTCCTCGCCGGCATGTTTCGTCAGCGGCCCGAACTCCTCGGGCGTGCGGGCGCGCGCATAGGCGTGGATCGGCACCATGCGCTTGCGCACCAGGTCGGTGGCCAGGTACCGGTAGTCGTAATTGCGGGTCAGTTGGCGTAGTGTGTTGGACGGTGACGTCACGGAGCGGCGGGTGCGCGCCGCCGGCTGCTTGCGGTCGCCGCTGAGCAGTTCCGTTACATGGATGCCGAGCCCTTCGCAGATCTGCAGCAGCTTGTCGTAACTCAGCGACATCTGGTCGTTCTCGACCTTGGACAGCGTCGACACCGCGACACCGGTGAGCCTGCTCACCTCCTGGAGGGTCCAGCCATGCGTCTTCCTCAAGCCGCGCAGGCAATCACCCAGCTTCGGTTGCTCCGACATATCAGCTCCATGCCGCGGGATCGCGCCGCTCCATCCTAGGTAATTGAACTTCCCGCCGTCATCAACAACGCCAACAATTTTCTTATACGCTAAATATTGACTGGATAAGAAATTATTTTTACGACTGAACGATGCAGTCGAATTCACTCCCGAAAATCGTCGTCATCGGCGGCGGCATTGCCGGCCTCTCGCTTGCCGCCGAGGTGGCGGACTGGGCCGACGTCACCCTCATCGAGCGCGAGAGCCAGCCGGGCTATCATGCCAGCGGCCGCTCGGCCGCCCTGTTCACCGAGACTTATGGCAACCGCCTGGTGCGCGCGCTGACGCTGGCGAGCCGCCGGGCGATCTTCGACGGCGGCTTCGTCGCGCATCAACGTGGCGCGCTGCATGTCGGCCGCGCCGATGACGGCGCGGCCGTCGACCGGCTGGCCGGCGAATTGCAGGCCATGGTGCCGAGCGTACGCCGCCTCTCCGCCGCTGAGCTGCATGCGCTGGTTCCCGTCATCGATCCGCAAACCACATGCGGCGGTGTCCATGAACCGGGTGCGGTGGACGTCGATACCGGCAAGATGCTTGCGGCCTGCGCTTCGGCACTGAAGGCCAGGGGCGGCATCATGCGCACGGGCGAAGAGGTGCGCGAGATCGCGCCCGCCGGCAATGGCTTGCGCGTCGCCACCAGTGCCGGCGCCTATCCCGCCGACATCGTCGTCAACGCCGCCGGCGCCTGGGTCGATGTCGTGGCCGGCCTGACGGGGCTCACCGGCCTCGGCTTCCAGCCCAAGCGGCGCACCGCCTTCCTGTTCGACCCGCCCGCGGGCACCGACATTGCCGGCTGGCCGCTGGTGGTCGATCTGCACGAACAATTCTACTTCAAGCCAGACGCCGGCAGGCTGATCGGCTCGCTGGCCGACGAAACCGATTCCGAGCCTTGCGACGCCTGGCCGGAAGACATCGACGTCGCCATTGCCGTCGACCGCATCGAGCAGGCAACGTCCATGCGCATAGGCCGCCCGTCGACGCCCTGGGCCGGCCTGCGCACCTTCGCGCCCGACCGCACGCCGGTCGCCGGCTTCGACCCGCGCCTCCCCGGCTTCTTCTGGCTCGGCGGCCAGGGCGGCTATGGTTTCCAGGTATCGCTGACATTGGCGCGGCTCGGCTCGGCGCTGATGCGCGGCCAACCCTTGCCCGACGATGTCACCGCGCTTGGCGTCACCGCCGCGGCGCTGGCGCCCGACCGCTTCCTGGCCCCGGCGGCGACGCCATGAATTTCATGCCCTTCCCTCAACCAGAAAAAATGTCATCAGGAGCGTTTGCGATGAAATCCACCGTTCTGCGCACAGTGCTTGGCTCCACCCTTCTGGCCTCGTCCGTCCTTCTCGGCGGGCAGGCTCATGCCAAGACGCTCGTCTATTGCTCGGAGGCCAATCCCGAGACCTTCAACCCGGCGATCGGCATCGCCGACTCCACCATGGATGCGGCCGCCAAGACGATGTTCAACCGGCTGGTCGAGTTCAAGCCGGGCACGACCGAAGTCGGACCGGCGCTGGCCGAGAGCTGGGATGTCTCGCCGGACGGCAAGACCTACACATTCCACCTGCGCCAAGGCGTGAAATTCCAGTCGAACGAGCATTTCACGCCGACGCGCGAGTTCAACGCGGACGACGTCCTTTACACGTTCAACCGCCAGCGCGACGCCAACAATCCCTACCACAAGCTCGGCGGCGGCTCTTACGAATACTTCAACGCGCTGGGCATGGGCACGCTGATCGACAAAATAGACAAGGTCGACGATTACACCGTGCGCTTCACGCTGACGGCCCCCAACGTCACCTTCCTGGCCGGGCTGGCGCTCGACTACCTCTCGATCTTGTCGCTGGAGCAGACCGAAAAGATGGTGGCCGCCGGCACGCCGGAGCTGATCGACAGCCAGCCGGTCGGGACCGGCCCGTTCATGCTCGAGGCCTATGTGCCCGACAGCCAGGTGCGCTATGCCGCCAACAAGGATTACTGGCGCGGCGCGCCGAAGATCGACACGCTGGTCTTCGCCGTCACGCCCGAGCCGACCACCCGCGTCGAGCGCCTCAAGGCCAATGAATGCCAGGTGGCGGCCCCGCCTCCGCCCAGTGCCGTCGCCGAATTGCGCGCCGATCCAGACATTACGGTCCTCGACCTCAAGGGCCAGAATATCGGCATCCTCGGCTTCAACGTCGAACATCAGCCGCTGGGCGATGTCCGCGTGCGCACCGCGCTTGCCAAGGCCGTCGACCGCAAGGCAATCGTCGATGCCGTCTATGCCGGCGCCGGCACGGTTGCCGGCAGCGTCGTGCCGCCGGCGCAGCTCGGCGCCGTTACCGATGCCGGCATCGACTACGATCCCGACGGCGCGAAGAAACTGCTGAAGGAAGCAGGCCACGAAAGCGGCCTCAAGATCAGCCTGTGGGCGATGCCGGTGTCGCGCCCCTACAACCCCAACGCCAAGCGCATGGCCGAGATGATCCAGGCCGACTGGGCGAAGGTCGGCGTGCAGTCCGAGATCGTCAGCTTCGAATGGGGCGAATATCTCAAGCGCACCGCAGCGGGCGAGCAGGACGCTTTCCTGCTCGGCGGCAGCAGCGACAATGGCGATCCCGACAACATGCTGAGCTATCTCCTGTCCTGCGACGGCGTGAAGGGTGGCTCGAACCGCTCGCGCTGGTGCGACAAGGATTTCGAGAAGCTGCTGGATGAAGGCCGCGTCGCCGCCGACCCGAAAGAACGCGCCGCGATCTACGCGAAGGCGCAGGCAATCCTGAAGGCCGAGGTGCCGGTGGCGCCGATCGCCCATTCGCTGGTGGCGATCCCGATCCGCAAGAGCGTGCTCAACTACATCCTCGACCCCTTCGGCCGGCAGAATTTCGCGGCGGTCGATGTGGCTGAGTGAGGGCAGGCGCTCCCTGTCCTTACCCCCTTGTGGGGGAAGGTGGATCGGCGCGCAGCGCCGAGACGGATGAGGGGTGTTCCAGCGGAATGAGACGTTGGTGTTCCCTGGAGCACCCCTCATCCGACCTCGCTTCGCGAGGCCACCTTCTCCCACAGGGGGAGAAGGAAAAAAGAAAGCGATATCAATGCCGAAAGACCTGACCTCCCTCCTCAACAGCTACCTCGCCGACGGCGCGGTGGGTGCCTCGCTGGCCTATTCGACAGGCGCCGCGCCAATCGCCCTCACCGCGGGCCTAGCCGATCGCGCACATGGCACATCAGTCACACCGGACCAGTTGTTCAAGATCGGCAGCTGCACCAAGACCTTCGTCGCCGCCGCCCTGGTCAAGCTCGCCGAGACCGGCAAGCTCGAGCTCGGCGCGCCGATCTCCTCCTGGTTCCCGGATCTGCCGGGCGCAGGGAATATTTCGGTGCGCCAGCTGATCAACCATCGCAGCGGCCTGCCGGAATTCGAATATTACATACCGATGGATCCGGGCCGGCAATGGACGCCGCAGCAGCTGGTCGACATCGCCTTCGCCTCCGACAAACAGAAGGCACCGGGCGGACCCGCTGTCTACAACAACACCGGCTATGTGTTGGCCGGCATGGTGATCGAGGCCGTCACCGGCCAGTCGCTCGGCGCCTATGTCAGAAGCGCGGTCCTGCGGCCGCTCGCCCTGGAAAACACCTGGTCGCCAGCCACCGAAGCATTCCCGGAAAGGTCGATGGTGCGCGGCTACTACCACCGGCCGCCGCCGGCGCCGGGCGCACCGACAGACATCGCTTCCGGCGGCGAGATGTGGCGCATGGACGGCGTGCTGCCCTACTCCGACGAATTGCAGGATTCTTCCGATTCCTTCCCATTCGGCGCCGCCTATGGCTGCGGCGACATGGTGTCGACGCCGTCCGACATGGTGAGCTTCATGCGCAGCCTGTTCTCCGGCAAGCTCTTGTCGCCGCCTTTCTTCGCCGAGATGTTCGAACGCCGCGTGCCGGCGAGCTTCCCGGGCACCCGCATGCGCGAGACCGGCGCCGGCATGTTCCAGAGCGCCTATGCCGACCGCGCCTTCTACGGCCATCAGGGCAGCATTCCGGGCTATGTCGCGGTCATGCTGCATGATCCGGCGACCGGTCTTACCATCGCCATGACCAGCAATGTCGGCTCCGGCAACCGCCTGTCCTTCCAGGCCAGCGGCCTGCATCCCGTGGTGGATCAGGCGATCCGGATCATTCTGGAGCAGCCAAGCCGGGCAGCATCTGGCTGAGCACGCGATCTCGCAGAAGAACGTGGTGGAAGACGGCCGCCGCGGCGTGCAGGCCGGCCAGCCACATGAGGATGTCGCCAAGCGTGCCGTGGATTTCCGCCAGCGAAGCGCCGACGTCCCATGGGGCGAAAAGCGGACCGATCGGACCGAAGCCGTACACCGTGACCGGATGGCCGCCAAACCATGCGCCGAGCATGGCGGTCACCGGCACAGCGAACATCAATGCGTAGAGCGCCCAATGTACCGCCTTCGACCCGACATACATCCAGGCGGGCATGGACGGAGCATCGGGAATGCGATCGAACAGCCGCCAGGCCAGGCGGATCACCAGCAGCCAGAAAACCGCGAAGCCGAGCGATTCATGAAGCAGCAGCATCGAGGCCCTGGGCGCTGAATAAACGCGCGTAGGAGGGCCGCCTGCCGAGACCAGGAAGGCGATGAGCACGAGCAGTGCCGTCAACCAGTGGAATGCCTGGGCAAGGCTTCCGTAGCGAGTTGTGGTACCGGACAGTGACATGCAGGAACTCCGCGGCAGTTGCACAAGGCTCCCCGCGCCAAGCCGAATTTGCCTTTATTTAGCTGCGCCTCGAGTGAGAACGATTTATGGCGGAGCAGGTCGGGTCGGCTTGTCGCACCGGCTGCACAGCCAAGGCGCTTGAGACCCTTCAGGTTTTCGACCAAAATACCGCCGCCGCCCCCGCGACGATCTCCGCATTGTCCAGCGCCACCTTTCCATCGGGAAGCGTCCTGCCGTCTTCCAGTCCGACCCGCGTCGACCAGCGCCTTCGATGCGCGAGCTCCACGAACGGCCAGACCGTGGCATCGGCGCCGTGCAGCAGGATCGGCCGCCGCACCCCGGCGCGGTCCAGCGCGGCGGCGATGCCGTGCGCCTCGGCGAGTGCGGCGGGCAATTCCTGTATGTCGATCTCGATCAGGATGCGCAGCACCCGGCCGTGATCGGCAAGACTGACGAACCGCTGGGCATCTTCCGTTGTGGCAAGGCCGGCCTCGATGCCGACGCCGCGCTGGCGCAAAAGCTCCATCACGCCGGGCGCGTCGGCCTCCGAAAGATTGACCGAGGCATAGTCGGGCAGTTCGCGCCAGCCGGCGATCGCCGCGCGGGTGCGCTCGACGTCATTCTCGATCCAGGCGCCTGTCGACACGCCGATCAGCGTGCCGGGACAGGCCCGGCGCACCGCCAGCACGGTCGCGTCCACGGCGGCCAGGCTCTCGCGCCCGTCCGCGCCGCGCGGATGGATGTGCAGCTCGGCCGCGCCCGTGGCGACGCAGGCGGCCGCATCGCTCGCCATCGCCTGCGCCGTCAGCGGCAATTTCGGATGAAAATCGCGCGGTCGTGCGCCATTGATGCAGGCCTGGACGATCATGGCTGCCATCCTCGGACAAGGGAGCCAGCACTCTAGCTGCGTGGCAAGGCATGGCAAAGAGTTGGGCGTTGTCTCTCCTGACAGCGCCAGCCTCGCCCTTCTTGCCGGAATCCCCCGGCATTTGAATAAAATCCGCCTGTGGATATTTACCCTGTGTTCCGCCAGACCGGCCAAGATATATTAGGGCGAGGTAATGGAGGGATCATTGACCAGCGATTTTTCAGCCGCCCGGGTGCATCTCGAACGCGCCTATCACTATTTGCGCGGCGATGACGAGACAAGCCGCTCGGCATGCGAAGCCCTCGACCTGCTGATCGAAGCGGTCGCGGAGGCGCAGCACAGGCGATCGGAGGCAGAGGTGTTGGAGTTTCCGCGATCGGCACGGTTCGCCGACCGCCAGTGATCGTTCCGCCACGCCCGGCCGACCGCCCGGAGCCGTTCCAGGGGCCGTGCTTAACAGCTCTTCGGGATTGCCTAATACAGCTCTTCGGGATTGCCTAATGGAGTGTTGGAGTGGCTCGGCGATTCTGGCGGGCGGCTTGCCCGCTTCAGGCGCGCCGCCTGTCGGGCGTTCCGGCCGTCGCGCGCGAAACGATCGCCTCCAGCGGCTCGGGACGATGCAGAAAGAAGCCCTGACCGTAGGCGACCCCCATGTCCTGGAGCATGGCCAGCGTATCGTGCCGTTCGATCTTTTCGCCCACCACGGCGAAGTCGAGGCTCCTCGCAATGCCGGTCATCGCCAGCACGATCTCGCGATCGAAGCGGCTGTCGGTGATATGTTCGATGAACGAGCCGTCGATCTTGATCGCATCGACGGGAAAGCGCCTGAGATACTCGAACGAGCTCATGCCGGCGCCGAAATCGTCGAGGCTGACCCGGCAGCGTCGCTCACGCGCCTTGCGCACGAAGTCCTCCGCGGCATCGAAATTGGTGACGGCCGCGGTTTCGGTGATCTCGAATCCGATGCCGGAATGCGGCGCACCGGTTTCCTCGATGGTGTTGTCGACGAAATCCCACAGCCCCGGATCGCTCAATGTCTGAGCCGACAGGTTGAAGCCCAGCGTCAGCGCCCCGGCACGCAGCGCCGGTCCGTGCCGCAAAAGCGCCGTGCGAATGATCCAGCGGTCGAGTTTCGAGGCGATGCCGAAACGCTCGGCCACCGGGATGAATTCGCTCGGCGGCACCAGCCGCCCGTTGCGCGCGGCGAGCCTCGCCAGCACTTCGACGTGCCGGCACTCTTGCCATGGCTTTCCCAGGAGATGGATTTCCTGGCCGAACAGTTTCAGCCGCCCGTCGTCCATGGCATCGACGGTGTCGGCTGCGATGCGCGCCGCATTGAGGCCGGCGGCCCCAGATCGCGCCGCGGCCGAAAACACCGCGAAGCGGTTGCGCCCCGCCGCCTTGGCCGCGTAGCAGGCGTCGTCGGCGCAAGCCAGCGCATCGGCCACGGTGGTCGCGGCGTCATCGATGAAGGCGATGCCGATCGAGGCCGCCAGTCGGCGCGATGACGCGGCCGGGCCGAGATCGGCCTCGCGCACCGCCCCAAGCACGGCGCCGGCGATCCGCTCGGCCTGCACCGCGTCGCAATGCGGCACCAGCAGCGCGAACTCGTCGCCGCCCAGGCGCGCCGCATGCGCCGACGGCGGCAGGCAGCCGCGCATGCCCCCCGCGACGCTCTTCAGCGCCAGGTCGCCGGCGGCATGCCCGGCGAAGTCGTTGAGCGCCTTGAAATAATCGAGATCGACATAGAACACCGCCAGCGGCGCTCCCGCCGCGATATGCTCGCCAAGCAGCCTGTCGAAGGCGGCGCGGTTCCACAGGCCGGTCAGCGCGTCGTGGCGGGCGGCATGGGCCAGTTCCTGTTCGCGCAGCTTGTCTTCGGTGATGTCGCGCACCGTGCCGAGGATCTGGCCGGCGGCACCGGCGGCGGCGACGAAACGCACCAGCGATTCGACATGACGGATATCGCCGTCGCGCCTGATGATGCGATATTGCGCGGCAATGACGCCGTCGGTTTCCAGCGGCGCCCTGTGGGCGCGTTCGGCCGCCTGCTTGTCGTCGGGATGCAGGTAGCTGTGCCATAGGTCGGCCGTCACCTCGTCGGTAACGGCGACAAGGCCGAAAATTTCCCTGGTGCGGGAATCCCAATAGCTTTTGTTGCTGGCGATGTCGTAGTGCCAGATGCCGGTGCCGCTGGCCGCGAGCGCCAGGCGGAAGCGGATGTTGACCCGTTCCAGCGCGGCCTCTGCCGCCTTCTGTTTCGAAATATCGGTCTGCACGCCCATCAGCCGGATCGGTTGGCCATCGCCGTCGCGCTCGACGATGCCGCCGCGGTCGAGCACCCAGACCCAGTGGCCTTGCTTGTGCCGGAGCCTGAGCTCGGTCTCGATGGTGTCGGTCAGGCCGGCGATGTGACGGTCGCCGCTGGCCAGCGCCTGCTCGCGATCGTCGGGATGGGTAAGCCGCAGCCAGAGGTCGCTGCTGTTGGCAAGCTCGCTTTCGTCATAGCCCAGCATCCGCGCCCAGGTGGCGGAATAGAAACACTCGCCTGTCCGAAGGTCCCAGTCCCAGACACCAAGTTGGGCGCGCTCCAGGGCCTTCTCCCAGAACGTTCCATTACGGCTTTTCTTGTCCTGACCCGCCATCTTCCGTTTCGTCCAACCCCGCCGGGGGCAATCTGCGGCAAAACCAGAGAAGAAAGCGTTACCACGCCGGTGGCTCCGCCGCGTTCCTCGCTTGCGGTCCCGACTTTCGATTGGCGGGCAAGAAGCGGAGTTTGCCCGCCCGCCGATCCTCCTAGTGTTTGCGCGGGGTCGCCGCCCGCCCTGGCGATCTCGTGCAAACACAAGAGGAGTTTTCCCATGACCAAACAGGAAGACAACAAGGCCGTCGTCGTTAGATGGTTCACTGATTTCTGGGGTGAAACCTGCGATCTTTCCGTCGTCGACGCCATCGCCGCGCCCGACATGCTGCTCAAATATTCGCTGCATGAACCGCGCCGCGGCCGCGAGGACATCAAGGCCTTCATGACCGATTTCCGCGCTGCCTTCCCGGACCTCAACTTCTGGGCCACCGCCGACCTCATCGCCGAAGGCGACTATGTCGTCGGCCAGTGGGAAGGCGGCGGCACCCATGCCGGTCCGGCCTTCAGCGATTTTCTCGTCGGTTCGCTGCCCGCCGCCACCGGCCGCACCATGCGCTTCACCGGCACCACGGTGCTGAAGGTGATCGACGGCAGGATCGTCGAGGAGATCGGCCTCGACGACGGCGTCGCGGCGTTGACCCAGCTCGGCCTGATCAAGGCGGCTTGAATGAGAGGGACCATCGCCGTCCAGGCAGTGGTCCCTCTCGATTGCACGTGCGTGACGAAAGGCCTCTTGGCAGCAACCCAACACAGGGCCAGCACCGCCATCGACCTCAGCCCGTATTTGAATACAATACTACACTATTGAGTATTATATTGGAAACCAGACACCATTACGGGTGCAACAAGATATTAATACGTTGCCGCCAGAACAATCATAACAAGTTCGAAAGCTGGCGGGACCTCCCTGATGAGTGGGCACACCGGAACACAGGGCGGCGATCTCCGATCGGTTTCCACTGTTGATCTTGGCGTGGCGACAACCAGAAGCAGCTGGCTGCTGACGGGCCTGTGCCTGGTCTGCGTCGCGACGGCGCTTTGCCTGCGGCCTGAGCGATATCTTCTGCTGTCCATAAAGTACTTCGGGACATTCCTCGGCTTGCTGCCGGTGCTGCTGGTGGTTGGCCTCGGGTTGACGGCATTGGTGTATGGCGGGCCCAGGCCGACAAGATTCATGGTGCACATACTCAAGGAACGCGGGCCGGCGGCCGCGCGGGTCGTCTTGCTATTCTTTCTCGGCATCATCGCTTTCACGACATTCAGGATCACCATACCGGAGATCGTGCCTTACTATGCCGATCCCATGCTGGCCGACCTCGATCGTTGGCTGCACGGCGTCGATCCTTGGGTATGGACGCACGGCATCGTTTCAGAGCCCGCCTCCATGCTGGTTTTCAAGGCCTATATGTCCTGGTGGTTCATGCAATGGCTTGGCGTCGTGCTCTTCGTCGCCTTCTGGAACAGTCCCGCCCGGCGCATCCGCTATCTCTGGGCGTTCGCGCTCACCATGATGTTGTGTGGCACCGTTCTTCCAATCATGCTGTCATCCAGCGGGCCGATATTCTACGACCGGTTCTATGGCGGCAGCCGATTTGCCGGGGTGCTCGCAGCGCTGATGGCAGACCCGTATGCCTTGCCGGTGCGGTTCGCCGCCAGCTATCTGCTCGATGCACACGACAGCGGCAGCTCCGCGCTGGGCAGCGGCATCACAGCAATGCCGAGCATGCATGTCGCCATCGTCACGCTCAATGCCTTCTTCCTCACCGGCTTTGGTCGCCGCTGGGCCGTTGCCGGCTGGTCGTTCGCCGCACTCATCCTGTTCGGCTCGGTCTATACCGGCTGGCACTATGCCGTGGACGGCTACCTGTCGATCCTCGTGGTCTCTCTGCTCTGGTACCTGACCGGACGCTTCGTTCTACCGGCATCCGGGCAGCAGGCTTCCGACGTGGCCCAACAGACTTCCGATACGGGATTGGCGGCCCCCAATCCCGCGCCGCGATAACGGCCGGAGCGGACAGCGTCGAGCCAGGCGGCCTGCACCGCCTGGCTTCATTGCTTACTGGCTGGGTGCCGCCGCGTGTTCGCACGACACTTTCGGGTTCATGTCGGCGAAGGTGCCGGTCGGGTTGCCCTTCCAGGCCCAGACATGCAGCTCGTAGAATTCGCCCAGGCCGTAACGGTTGGGCGCACTGTTGAAGTTGAACAATTGGCCGTCCAGTGACGCCGGCCCCTTGGCGGTGATGTATTCGACCGCCACCAGCTTCAGTGTGCCGTCGGCCATCGGCTCGTACATCACGGCCTCGGGACGCGCGATGTCGATCTTGTCGTCCTTCAGGTATTGCCCGTTGACATAGTGAATGCCCATCGCGCCGCCGGTGATGCCGCTGGCGCAGGGAATGGGCGCATAGCCTTCGTCCGTGGCGACCTTGGCGTCGAGGAACCGGCTGTTCGCCGCCCGCACCTTGCCGGCCAGTGGATTCGCGCCGGATGCAGGCACGGCCTCTTGCTGATGGGCGTGGGCGAAGGTGGCGCAGGCGGCCAGCATGGCCCCCGCCATGAGAAGCCCGTTGCGGAATTTGCGTATCATATTCATTCCATTCTTCTTGAAAAGGCCCAGCGCGCTGACCGCCGGAAATACGGAGGCGCGGCAGGCAAGCGCCGTGATTGTCGTTGCTCGGAGCACCCGAAAGCGATGCGACGGATGGAGGAAAGCTTCATCCCTTCGGCAGATACGGGATCGTCCCCGCCAGGTCGGTGTTGTCGATCATCTGGAAGCGGCTGTCGCTACCGTCCTGACGGGCCGAGACGAAGGGCGCGTAGGCCGGATCGTTGGCGAAGGCGCGCGCCGCCGCTTCCGACGGGAATGCCATCAGCGCGATCAGAGTGGTGTCGAGCGGCTTGCCTTCAAGCGTCGTCACATTGCCGCTGCGCGACAGATACTTGCCGCCATGCTTGTGGACGAGGTCGTGCACCGATGCGGCGTAGGCCGGCATCCACTGCGGGTTCTTCACCTTGATGTCTGCGATCACGTATGTGGTCATGGTATTCTCCCTGTTACGGCGCACAGGGGAGATCCCCGCGGCCGGTCAAAGGGCTCGCATGGCAGGGCCGGCGCCGGCCAGTCCGCGATCTGTACCGGGCCGGTACAGTTTCCGTACTGGCCGCTTCCTTCATGAAGGCCTAATGTTCAGCCCAGTTTCGAGGGAGGACGTCGGATCATGGCCCAGCACGGATACAAGCAGTTCTGCCCGCTATCGATGGCCGCCGAGGTGCTGTGCACCCGCTGGACGATGGTGCTGATGCGCGAATTGGTGGCGGGTTCGACCCGTTTCAACGACCTGCGTCGCGGCGTCCCCAAAATGTCGCCCAGCCTTCTGTCGCAACGGCTGAAGGAGCTCGAGCTCGCCGGGATCGTCGAGCGCAAGGAGGTGCCGGGCGAGAAGGGCATCTCCGAATACCGGCTGACGGAGGCCGGCCGGGATTTGCGCCCCGTCGTCGAGGCGATGGGCTTTTGGGGACAGAAATGGGTCGAGTCCCGGCTGTCCCTCAAGAACCTCGATCCGTCGCTGCTGATGTGGGACATGCGGCGCAATCTGAACCCCTCGCCGCTGCCCGACGGGCGCACCGTGATACAATTCCTGTACCAGGAGCTGCCGGCGTCCAAACGGTCGTGGTGGCTGATCGTCGAAAAGCATGGCGAGGTCGATCTGTGCTGGTACGATCCGGGCTTCGATATCGACCTCTACGTCTCGACCGACCTGCACACGATGACGGCGATCTGGATGGGATTGATCACCGTCGAGAAGGCCGGCGCGAAGGTCGCCTTGACCGGCGATCAGCACATCGCAAGGAAGATGCAGACCTGGCTCGGCCTCAGCCCGTTCGCGGTCGAGCCCAAACGGGCGGCGTAGGATTCTGGAGCCCGTTAGGCGCGCTTTCGACCCCGATCATTTGCAAGATGATAGGGTTGCACGAGGATTTCGGCCGGAATGTTCCATTCCTTGTTCAGTTTGAAGACCATGTCCAGGGTCAAGGCCCGCTTCCTGTTCAGCACCTCCGTTGCCCGGGGTGATGATCCGATCACCTCGGCCAGAGCCTTTCGCGGCAAGTTGAACAACTCCATGTGGGATTGAATGGCTTCAACGGGATCGGGTGCTTCAATGGGATAGTGCTTGTCCTCATAGGCCTCGATCAGGGTTGCGAGAACATCAAATCGGTCGCCATCGGGAGAGCCGATTTCCGGCTCGTTCTCGAAATATTGGGTGATTTCGGCAATTGCCCAATCGTAATCGGCTTCGGTCTTAAGAGGTCGAATGTTTTCCATCACACCTTCTCCGGATCAATCTTGTCATACTCTTTGTGTGTCCCGACGAATAGGCTCGCGTCCACCTCTCAGTTGGCAGGAAACGGGTGGCGACGCGGGTCGTCTGCGGCTTCAATGCCGGCCATGTTCATCACCCTTGCCAAGGATCTCAAACCCGCGCCGCTGCCGGTCGCCGACGATCCGCGCTGGACGCAAGTCGTGGCGCGCGACAAATCGGCCGATGGCAGCTTCTGGTATTCGGTGGCCACGACCGGCGTCTATTGCCGGCCCTCCTGCCCGTCGCGGCGCGCCAACCCGAAGAACGTGCAGCTCCACGACACGCTGGACGAGGCCAGGGCGACCGGCTTTCGCGCCTGCCGGCGCTGCAATCCCGACGGACCTTCGCTCGAGGCCGGCAACGCCGCGATGGTGGCCGAGGCCTGCCGCAGGATCGAACAGAGCGAGGAGGAACCGTCGCTCGGTGAACTGGCCGCCGCCGCCGGCCGCAGCGCCGGCTATTTCCACCGCACCTTCAAGGCCGTCACCGGCCTGACGCCAAAGGACTACGCGGCCGCCCGGCGCGCCGAAAGGGTGCGCCGGGGCCTCGAAGACGGCGCCAGCGTGACAGCGGCGATCTACGATGCCGGCTTCAATTCGAGCGGACGCTTCTATGAGAAGTCGGCCGGCATGCTCGGCATGACGCCGACGCGCTACCGCGCCGGCGGCGCCAGCGAGGAGATCCGCTTCGCCGTCGGCGAATGCTCGCTCGGCGCCATCCTTGTCGCATCGAGCAGGAAGGGGGTCGCCGCGATCCTGCTCGGCGACGACCCGGACGCGCTGGTGCGCGACCTGCAGGACCGTTTCCCCAAGGCGCGCCTGATCGGCGCCGACCGCGATTATGAGGCGCTCGTCGCCCGCGTCGTCGGTTTCGTCGAGGCTCCAAGGCTTGGTCTCGACCTGCCGCTCGACCTGCGCGGCACCGCGTTCCGGCAGCGCGTCTGGCAGGCCCTGCGGGACATCCCGGCCGGCCGCACCGTCTCCTATGCCGAGATAGCAGGGCGCATCGGCGCGCCGAAGGCGACCCGCGCCGTTGCCGGCGCCTGCGCCGCCAACGCGCTCGCGGTCGCCATTCCCTGCCACCGCGTGATCCGCAAGGACGGCGCCCTGTCCGGCTACGCCTGGGGCGCGGAGCGCAAGCGCGCGCTGCTCGGCCGCGAGGCCTGAGGAGGAGCGGCAATGGGCGCGATGGCAAGGTCTTCCACCACCGATGCGGACATTGGGATCCCCCATCGCGGCGCCGTCAGACGCGCCAAAGATGCGCGGTCGCTGGTGATGGCTGCGCTCGGGGAGCTTGTCGAGAGCGGCAAGGCCGAGTGGAGCCGTGGCGCGACCGGCGAGATCGAACTGCGGCTGTTATCAGGCGAGGTTTTTTTGCTTGGCGAGGTTGCTGTCATTCGTATCGCATAAATCAGCGCTCTACGGCGCCCCCCTCTGTCCTGCCGGACATCTCCCCCACTTGGGGGGAGATTGGCTGTCACAACCGCCTTCGCCAATCTACGACGTTGCAGGAATGAGTGGGGCGCCGAAATTGCCAATCTCCCCCTCGTGGGGGAGATGTCCGGCAGGACAGAGGGGGGCGCCGTAGGGTACTTACCTCCGCACCGTTCCGGAAATTGAATTTGAAAGCAAGCATCGGAGTGAGGAACGGAAAGCACGCGGCTAGGGTTCAGGCACACGGAAGGAGTGAAGCAATGAACCTCATGCAAACCCACACGCCGGCGACAGCCTCCGGCGCCGACACCATCACCTACGCCATCGCCCAATCCGCGATCGGCAAAATCCTCGCCGCGCGCGGTTCCCTCGGCGTCTGCGCCATTCTGATCGACTCCGACGCCGAGGCGCTGGCGCAGGATCTCGCCAGCCGCTTCCCCGGCAGGATGCTGGTCGAGGACGAGGCCGCCTTGCAAGGCGATCTTGCGGCGATAACGCGTTTCATCGAAACGCCCGCCGCCGGCCTGGACCTGCCGCTCGACATCAGCCGCGGCACGCCGTTCCAGCAAAAAGTTTGGGGCGAGCTTCGCAGCATCCGCCGCGGCGCAACCATCACCTACGCCGCCCTTGCCCAGCGTCTCGGCCAATCGAACGGCGCCCGCGCCGTGGCGACGGCCTGCGCCGCTAACGCGATCGCGCTCGGTATTCCCTGCCACCGCGTCGTCCGCGCCGACGGCACGCCCTCCGGCTACCGCTGGGGCACTGAGCGCAAGCACGCTTTGCTCGACAAAGAGGCCGCGATATGAACGCCCATGCCAAGGTTGCGGCATCGGTGGTGAAAGCCGCCGAGGAACGCGTTGCCGCTTACGACTGGCCAGCCCTAGCCGCCGAACTCGACGGCTTCGGCTGTGCGGTGATGGAAAAGCTGCTCACGCCGCAGGAGTGCCGACAACTCGCCGGGCTCTATCCGCATGAGGAACATTTCCGCAGCCATATCCACATGGCCAGGCACGGCTTCGGCAAGGGCGAATACCGCTATTTCCGCTACCCCTTGCCGGACCTGATCGGCGGGCTGCGCACGGCGCTCTATCCCAGGCTCGCCGAGGTCGCCAACCGGTGGAACGAGCGCATGGGCATCGCCATGCGCTATCCCGAAACGCATGCCGCCTTTCTCGAACAGTGCCACGCCGCCGGCCAGGTCAGGCCGACGCCACTTCTGCTGCAATATGTGCCCGGCGACTTCAACTGCCTGCACCAGGACCTCTATGGCGACCTCGCCTTTCCGCTGCAGGTGGCGGTTCTGCTTTCAGAACCCGGCGAGGATTTCACCGGCGGTGAGTTCGCCCTGACCGAACAGCGGCCGCGCATGCAGAGCCGGGTGGAAGTGGTGCCCTTGCGCCAGGGCGATGCCGTCTCCTTCGCCGTCCACAATCGGCCGGTGCAGGGCACCAAGGGCAATTACCGCGTCAATCTGCGCCACGGCGTCAGCCGCCTGCGCTCGGGCATGCGGCACACGGTGGGCATCATTTTTCATGATGCGAAGTGAATTGGTGAGGCCAAGGTGTTGACCAAGAGTACATCGAGGCGCGTGTTCCCTTCGCCCCTGGGGGCTAAGGCACAACCGCGCTTGGTGCTGCATCGCCGACTGCCATGCCCAAGCTCAACGGCAGGCATGATATCAGTGCAATGCCTTTCGATTAGCCGGCCGGCGCGTAGCGGCTCACCACCATGCCGCTCGCATAGGATTTCGAGCCGAGCAGCCGCAGCCTGCCGAACCCGCCTTGGTCGAAGATGCGGCGGCCGGCGCCCAGCACGGCCGGGTTGATGAACAGCTGGAACTCGTCGACCAGCCTGGCCGCGATCAGCGCCGAGGCGAAGCCGGCGCCGCCGAACACCGCGATGTCGCCGCCCTCACCCCTCTTCAGCAAGTCGACCTCCCGCGGCAGGTCGCCGCTGACCACTGTCGTGCCCTCCCATCGCGAGGCCTTGAGCCTGTCGCTCGGCACCACCTTCCTCGCCTCGACGATGCGCTGGGCGAAAGCATAGAACGGGTCGCGCGGATATCTCTTCGCCGCATTGCCCCAATGGGTGAGGTAGCCTTCCTCGGCCATCTTGCGGCTCAAGAGGATGGTATCGATGCCGGCGAAGACGGCGTTGAAGTCCCGCTTCAGCTCCTCGTCCCAGGCGCTGTCGTCGCCCCATTCCCAGAGCTGCCAGCGATGATCCCCGGCGGCGCCGACAAAACCGTCGACCGACATCTGCATCTGGAGGATCAGCTTTTTCATTATGGTTCTCCCAGTCAAGGGCCGAGCGGCTCGTTTTACCCGTCCGGCCGGCACGGTTGCCGATGGTTTACATTTGGAACTATTGACCTGAGATGAAAACGATGTCAATAGTAAAGCGATTTAAAAATGGAACCATACACATGTCGACACAGGACCGGTCTGGCTGCCCCATCAACCTGTCGCTCGAACTGCTCGGCGACCGCTGGACGCTGCTCATCATCCGCGACCTGGTCTTCGCCGGAAAAAAGCACTTTCGCGAATTCCTGCAATCCGATGAGGGCATTTCCTCGCGTACGCTGGCCGAGCGCCTCCAGACATTGCAGGACGAAGGCATCCTCACCCGCAGCGGTGATCCCACGCATGGCCTGAAGGCGATCTATCGCCTGACCGAGGCCGGCGTCGACCTTGTGCCCGTGCTGGCCACGCTCGGCGCCTGGGGCAGCAAGCACCGCAAGGCCGACGATGATCTGGCAAGGATCGCCGATAAGCTCGCTGCCGACGGCGAGCCGGCGCTGGAGCGCCTCAAGCAGGCGCTGCGGGCGGAGCATCTCGGTTGATGGATGTCGCCAAGGCGGCCTCGGGGACAACGACCCGCACAGGCAACGCGCCTCAGAAAGCGCGTCACGGCCCTCTGTTCGGAATAGCGCAAAAACAAGCGATTGGAGCGGTTGCGTGATGCATTGCAGCACGCCGGCGGCGAGCTATGGCGTGCGCAATATGTCGGCGCCCGCCTGCTCATCGAACAGCACGGCGCAGCCGCACTGCAGCGCGACTTCACTCAGCGCATTCGCGACCGTTTCGTCGGCCGAGACGAAATCGCCGGTCAGCACCCGCAATTCCTCCACGGCCTTGGCCATCGAAACCAGCCGCCCCGCGGCGCGGTCGGTCGAGCAGGCGTTGACGACGCAAACCAGATCGATCATTTCAAAGTTGCCCATGCCAGCCTCCGCACGCGGCGCCCTTCGGCCGTCAACGCGATTGTGAGCGACAATGTTCCGGCGGATCGCGACCTCGCTTGACAGCGAGCAATGTTTGTTCTCTTTATGTTCCATACTCTACAACGTCGCGAGGAACCGGGGATGGAGCCCACCATCCTGCATGCCGATCTCGACGCTTTCTACGCCTCGGTCGAGCAGCTTCTCGACCCGTCGCTGCGCGGCAAGCCGATCGCGGTCGGCGGCGGCGTCGTGCTCGCCGCCTCCTACGAAGCCCGCGCCTTCGGCGTGCGCGGCGGCATGCCGGGGCGCAAGGCGCGCGAGCTCTGCCCGCAGTTGATTTTCGTCGGCGGAAATTTCCGCGACTACCAGCGGCTCGGCGACGCCGCGATGAAGGTGCTCGACGATTTCACGCCGCTGGTCGAGCGCATCTCCATCGACGAGGCCTTCGCCGATGTCGCCGGTTGCACGCATCTGTTCGGCCAGCCGCGGGAGATCGCCTCGACCATTCGCCGCCGCGTGCGAAGCGAACTCGGCCTGCCGATCTCGATCGGCGTGGCGCGCACCAAGCACCTGGCCAAGATCGCCTCGCAGGTGGCCAAGCCCGATGGGCTGGTGGTGGTCGAGCCCGGCACCGAGATCGCCTTCCTGCATGACCTGCCGGTCTCCCTGATGTGGGGCGTCGGCCCGGCGACCAGCGCGCGGCTGGCCGAGATCGGCGTCCAGACAATCGGCGAACTGGCCAGGACGCACAGCGGCGCGCTGGCGCGGCTGCTCGGCCCTGCCGCCGGCGAAAAGCTTGCCGCCTTGTCGTGGAACCGCGATCCGCGCAAATTGGAAACACGTCGCCGCGCCCATTCGGCCGGTGCCCAGTCGGCGCTTGGCCGCAAGCCGGCACTGGAATGCGTCTACATCCCCGTCCTGCTGCATCTGGCCGACCGGGTCGCCAGCCAGCTGCGCGCCAAGGCGCGCCCCGGCCGCACGGTGACGGTGCGCGTGCGCTTCGCCGACCTCAGCGCCGTCACCCGCTCGATCACGCTCGACCAGCCGATCTCGGCGACGGTGATGCTGGCCGAGATCGCGACAGACCTGGTGCGGGGCGTGCTTGCCGATCATCCGCATGACAGGACGATTTCGCTGCTGGCGATCTCGGTCTCGCATCTGGAGGAAAGTGCCGAATTGCAGCTCGAACTGCCGCTCGGCCTCGCCGACGAAAAGCGCCGCCCCGGCACCAGGAAGGGCCTCGCACGCTTCGGCGCCGACCGCGCCATCGACAAGATCCGCGAGCGTTTCGGCAAACAGGCCGTCGGCTACGGCACCGTGGCGCTGGAGGCGGCCCGCTCGGTGCCCGACGAGTTCAGGGAATTGGCGCAGAAGGAATTGTAAGCGGGAATGGCTGTCTGCGCTTCCCGAATGGCGCACACCACTTGGCTTCAGAGCCGCATCGTGCCGAAGACCCGATCCCAGAACAGCGACGTCACGCCGAAATTGACGTTTTCGTCGACATGATGATGCAGCGCGTGGCGGCGCTTCAGCGTGTAGAGATAGCTCGGATGAGTGGGATGCCAGTGATGGATCACATGGTGGATGCTGACGTACCATAGGTAGCCCAGCATCAGCCCGCAGCTCGCCGCGCTGGCGACCGCGAAATCCGAGACCATCCATACGGGAAAGAACGCGACAAGCGCATGCACGCCGAGGCTGAGCCAGGTCGGCGTGCCCACCGGACTGCGCTCCTCGACATGATGGCGGGCGTGCAGATCCCTGATCCAGGGAATGTGGTGAAGGACGAAGCGGTGCATGACGTATTCGATCAGCGTCCACAGACACAGGCACGCCAGCGCCGTCGCCAGCCAGCCTGGCGCGCTCTCTTCGCCGGCCTCGATAAGCCCGGCCACAGCCAGCAGGGCGATCGCCAGGGGGTAAACCACGAAGTCGCTGTAGTATCCAATGAGACCGAGTTCCATCGGAGCAAGCCTTCAACGCCGAAGAAGCGACAGATTGCCGAATGCGCGGGCGGGGAGCAACGCGGATGCGCCTGACATAGCGTCGCAATCACCTCGCGCAAGGTCGGCGGCAACGATTTGGAAGCCAGTCAACCGGCTGTTGCCTTCGAAACCAGCCTCGCAACGGGCTTGAAAAATGGCGGAACACAGCGCGGTCCCGAATGGACGGCCAACTCTTGATCGCCGTCAACCGCGCGGCACCGTCGGGCGTGGCCGCGATGTCACATTGGATGGCACACCCTCACCCGAACCTTGCCGCCGTCCACGCCCCGTCAGCCGCGTTCGACTCCACCGCCGCGGCGACGAACTTCACGCCGCGCGCGCCGTCGACCACATCGGGCACCTGCGCCGCCCGGGCCGCATCGACGGCGGCGCCCGAACGATGCGCGCGGATGATGTCGGCGGCGTCGCGGTAGAAATTGGCGAAGGCCTCGATATAGCCTTCGGGATGAGCGGCCGGCATGCGCGACACGCGCCGGCTTTCCTGCGTCGAGCCATGGCCGCCGCGCACGAGCGTGCGGCTTTCCTCGCCATATCTGGAGAAGCGCAGTTCCTCGGGCCGCGTGCCCGACCATTCAAGCCCCGCCTTGTCGCCATAGATGCGCACGGAGAGATCATTATAGTGGCCGGGCGACGTCTGGCTGGCCAGGATCGTGCCGCGTGCCCCGCCCGCCCAGCGCACCAGCACATGCGCGTTGTCATCGAGCCGCCGTCCCGGCACGGCGGTGAACAGGTCGGCCGACACCGTCTCGGCCTCGCGGCCGCTGATGAAACTCGCCAGGTTGAAGGCATGCACGCCGATATCGGCCAGCACCGCCGACTGGCCGGCGCGCGCCGGGTCGGTGCGCCATTCCGCCTGTTTCTGGCCGTCGGCATCGATCGGCCTGGTCAGCCAGTCCTGGATATAGGCGCCGTGCACGGAGACGATGCGGCCGAGTTCGCCCGCCGCCACCATCTCGCGCGCCTGGCGCACCATGGCGTAGCCGGTGTTGTTGAGGGTGACGACGAAGCGGCGATTTTTCTCCCGCGTCAGCGCCACCAGGGCTTGCGCCTCGCCCAGCGTCGTCGACAGCGGCTTGTCGCAGATCACATCGATGCCGGCTTCCAGAAAGGCTGTCGCGACCGGCGCGTGCAGATAGTTGGGCGTGACGATGACGACCGCCTCGATGCCGTCCGGGCGCGCCGCCTCCGTCTTGGCCATCATGCGGTAATCGGCATAGCTGCGCTCCGGCGCGATGCCGATCTCGGCGGCCGAGGCGGCGGCATTCCCGGGGTCGGACGACAGCGCGCCGGCCACCAGCGCGATCTGGTCGTCGAGCCGCATGGCGAGGCGATGCACCGCGCCGATGAAGGCGCCCTGCCCGCCTCCCACCATGCCGACGCGCAAACGCTTGCCCGCCGATCCGTCCGATGTCGCATAGACCATGTTTGTCTCCTCCGATTTAAGGATGTTAAGCCAGCACCCACCGTCGAGTTCTGTAGCGCCCCCCTCTGTCCTGCCGGACATCTCCCCCACAGGTGGGGAGATTGGCAGCGTCGACCGCGACGCCTTTCATGCAACGCTGGCAATTTGGCGAAAGCCGGCGTGACATCCGATCTCCCCCCTTGTGGGGGAGATGTCCGGCAGGACAGAGGGGGGCGCCATAGGGTGCTATGTTGAATGCATCGAACTTCTTCGCTGCAGAACAGCTACCACCCTCGAACAGGATTTCCAATTTTCATATTGTAAAACGATCGTATCGCGCTAGCCTGAAATCATGAGCGGGGCGCGCAAATCATCCGGACGGTCCAGCGCCGACGAGGCGACGACCCGCAAGCGCGGGCGCTCGCTGGCGGCGCTCGGCTATATCAAGCCGCAGACTTACGAGGAGCTGCGCGCGGTGCTGTCGTCGGGCACGGTCCATTTTCCCAAGCGGCTGCGCCAGGTCGCGATCTTCCTGTGGCAGCATCCGAGCGACGTCGCGCTCGGCACCATCGCACAGGTCGCCGCGCAGGCAGGGGTGCAGCCTTCGACGCTGGTGCGCTTCGCCCAGATCTTCGGCTATGCCGGCTTTTCCGATTTCCAGGGCCTGTTCAAGGACCATGTCAAGGCGTCCTGGCCGGAAGGGCGCGGCCAGGAACGCACGCCGCGCGTATCCAATGCCGACCTGCATTTCCTGCGCGGCATGGTCGGCGCCTCGCAGGCCTCGCTCGGCCGCATCGAAACCGGCTTCGATATCGAGAGCTTCGAGAAAATGGTGGCGTTGCTTTCGGCCGCCGAGCTGATCTACGTCATCGGCTCCAAGCGCGCCTTTCCCGTCACCAGCTATCTCTCGCTGACCTTGTCGCAGCAAGGCGTGCGCAATGTGCTGGTCGACAATGTCGGCTCCACCGCGCTCGACCAGGTCGGCTGCATCGGCAGACGCGACGCGGTGCTGGCGGTCTCCTTCAGTCCCTACAATTCGATCACGCCCGACCTCGTCGCGGTCGCCCACGAGCGGCGCGCGCGGATCGTCACCATCACCGACAGCACTTTCTCTCCGCTGGTCAAGTTCTCGGACACCTGGCTGGAAGTTGTGGAACAGGACTTCGCAGGCTTCCGCTCGCTGGCGGCGTCGCTCGCCGTCGGCATGGCTTTGGTCCATGGTGTCGTGGCCCAACGGGCAGAATGATTGCGCGGTTGACTAACGGGAACTGACATTCCATATCTTCAGAAATAGAAACTTTGTTCCGGGAGGAGGAATGGAGCTTCAGCTCGACGGCAAGATGGTGCTGGTCACCGGCGCGACGCAAGGCATCGGCCGGGCAGTCGCCGAAACCTTGGCGCGTGCCGGCGCCGGCGGCCTGCTGGTCACCGGCCGCGACGGGACGCGCGGCGAGGCCGTTGCTGCGGAGCTCTCGCAAGCGGGCACGCCGGCACACTTCATCGCCGCCGAGCTTTCCGACCCGGCAGCCCCTGCCCTCCTTGCGCAAGCCTGCATCGACCGCTTCGGCCGTATCGACGGTCTCGTCAATGCCGCCGGCCTGACCGACCGGGCCTCCTTCCTCGATGCGACCCCCGACGACTGGGCCTCGCTGTTCGCCGTCAATGCCCGCGCCCCTTTCTTCCTCATGCAGGCGGCGATTGCCGACATGCGGAAGCGGGGCCAGGGCGGCGCGATCGTCAACATCCTGTCGATCAATGCCCATTGCGGTTCGCCCGAGCTCGCCGTCTATTCCGCCACCAAGGGCGCGCTGGCGACGCTGACCAGGAACGCAGCCAACGCCCACCGCTTCGACCGCATCCGCGTCAACGGCATCAATGTCGGCTGGACCGATACGCCCGCCGAGCGCGTCATGCAGGCCGAGACGCTCGGCCACGGCGCCGGCTGGCTCGATGCCGCCAACGCCGCGCAGCCCTTCGGCCGGCTGTTCTCGGCGGAGGACGTGGCCAGGCTCGCCGTCTTCCTTCTCTCCGACGCCGCGGGACCGATGACCGGCTCGCTGATCGACCAGGAACAGTGGGTGATCGGAGCCAACCGGTGAGCACAGCCGCGCCCGAGACGCTCGGTCCGGCCTTGCTCGGCCGCCTGCCGGCGACGGTGCAAAGGCCCGGCTATGACCGTGCCTTGCTCCAGGCAGGCATGGCGCACCTCGGCGTCGGTGCCTTCCACCGCTGCCACCAAGCCGAATACACCGACGACCTCCTGGCGCGGAGCTTCGGCCGCTGGGGCGTGGTCGGCATCAACATCCGTCCGCCGGCGCTCGCCGATACGCTCGGCCCTCAGGACGGGCTCTACACCAGGCTCATCCGCCAGGATTCCCATGTCGAGGCCCGCGTCATCGGCAGCATCGTGCGCGTTGTCGATAGCCAGGCGAGCGCTATGCCCGCGCTCGAAGTGCTCTCCTCCCCGGACATCGAATTCGTGACGCTGACCGTTACCGAAAAGGGCTATTGCCATATTCCGGCCAGCGGCGCGCTCGACCTCGACCATCTCGACATCGTCCACGATCTCGCAAACCCGCTGACGCCGCGCAGCGTGCCCGGCATTCTGGCGCGGGCGCTGGAGCAACGCATGGCCACGCACGGCCGGCCGCTGACGCTGCTCTCGTGCGACAACATCCCGGCGAACGGCACCATCCTGGAAAATGTCGTGCGGACTTTTGCCGAACGGCGCGGCAACGGCCTTGCCGGCTGGATCGCGGCCAATGCCGCCTTCCCCAGCGCCATGGTCGACCGCATCGTGCCGGCGAGCACGCAGGCCGATCTCGACGGTGTGGAGCAGCTTTTCGGCTACCGCGATGGAGCCGTCGTTGCCGGCGAGCCGTTCCGGCAATGGGTGATCGAGCAGAAATTCGCCGGCCGCGTGCCGCGCTGGGACCTGGTGGGGGCAACCTTCGTCGACGACGTCACGCCGTTCGAGCATCTCAAGATGCGTGTGCTGAACGGCGCTCAGACGACACTCAGTTATCTCGGCGTGCTGGCCGGCCTCGAACACACTTTCGATGCGATGGCGGACCCGCTGCTGTCGGCCTTCGTGCGCCGCATGCTCGTCGAGGAGACTCTGCCAACGTTGAAGCCGGTGCCCGGCATGGACCCATCAGCCTATGTCGAGCAGAGCCTTGGCCGTCTGCAGAATACCGCGATCCGCCACCGCAACCACCAGATCGCCACCGACGGCTCGCAAAAGATCGTGCAGCGCCTGCTCAACCCGATCCGCGATCGGCTGGGCGAGGAAAAAAGCATTGCGCTGCTGTCGGTATCCGTCGCCGGCTGGATGGCCTATCTGATCCAGGCTTCATCCCGGTTCGGCCGGCGCTGGCCGGTGTCGGACCCCTATGCCGTCAAGATCGCTGGCATAGCGGAGGCAAGCGGACGCGACGTCCCGGCACTGGCTGCGGGCATCCTGGCGATCGACGCCATCTTCGATCCCGCCCTCGCCGCCAACGACATGTTCCGCAAGGCCGTCACATCGGCGCTCGACGGGCTGTTGTCGGACGATCCGATGGCAACCGTCAGGCATGCATGCGCGCAACCGGCAGATGAGCGGTTGAAGCAACCGGCACGATCTGCATAGTAGGAATCGGTCGTGAATTCACGACCGGGGGAGGCATTATGAGGCTTGGACTGCTCACCGCACCGTTCGCGGAGACGCCGCTCGACGCGGTCGCCGACTGGGCAAGCTCGGCCGGCTTCGAGGCGCTGGAAATCGCCTGCTGGCCGAAAGCCTCGGGCGCCAGCCGCCGCTATGCCGGCACCAGCCACATCGACGCCGCCGCGACCTCGCCGGCGCAGGCCAGGGATATCGCGGCAAACCTTGCCGGCAAGGGGCTGACCATTTCCGGTCTCGGCTATTATCCCAACCCGCTGCATCCCGATGCCGCCCACCGCAAGACGGTGATCGACCATCTGAAGCAGGTGATCGTGCTGGCCGCGAATATGGGCGTGCCCCTGGTCAACACCTTCTGCGGCGGCGATGCCTCGAAGACCGTCGACGTCAACTGGCAGCACGCGCTCGAGGTCTGGCCCGATATCGTCGCCCATGCGCGCGATCACGGCGTCAAGCTCGCTTTCGAGAACTGCCCGATGATCTTCAGCTATGACGAATGGCCGGGCGGCCACAACATCGCCTATTCGCCGCTGGTCTGGCGCCGCATCCTCGAAACCTGGGGCGGCGATGTCGGGATGAATTTCGATCCTTCGCACCTGGTCTGGCAGATGATCGATCAGGCCCGCTTCATCAGGGAATTCGGCCCCTACATGCTGCATGTCCATGCCAAGGACCTGATGATTGATCATGATGGTTTGTACGAGCGCGGAATCCTTTCGTCTGGCATAGGCTGGCAGGTGCCGCGCATGCCGGGGCTGGGCGATGTCGGCTGGAACGGCTTCTTCTCCGGCCTCTACCGTGCCGGCTATGACGGCCCGATCATCATCGAGCACGAGGACCGGTGGTTCGAGGGCAGCGACGATAAGGTCAAGCGCGGTTTCCTGCTTGCCCGCGACGTGCTGCGTCCCTTCGTCAAATGAAGGCGCAAAAACAACATCGAGGCGCCGCCTATCTCTTTCTGCGCGGCCCCGTGTAACGACTTGGAATCGAAATGAAAATCAAAGTGGAGGAAATCTGAAATGAAGAAGTACCTGACCATGGTGCCGCTGCCCATTGTTCCGCTCCTTGCCGGTGCTGCCTTGCTGGCCTCGATGGGCGCCTCGTCCGCCGAGGGCAAATACACGATCGGCATCTCCAACACCGTGCAGGGCAATGGCTGGCGCGAGGAGATGGTCTGCGCCATGAAGGCGCAGGCGCTGGCCTCCGGCGAAGTGACCAAGCTCAACATCGCCCACCGCAACACCGACGCCGCCGGGCAGCTCGAGGACATCCGCAACCTGATCAGCGCCAAGGTCGACGCCATCGTCGTCAATCCGGCTGATCCCGCCGGCATCAAGGCGGGGCTGGAGGAAGCCACCAAGGCCGGCATCGTCGTCGTCGCCGTCGACCAGGCGGTCACCGAACCCTCGGCCTACATCATCTCCAACAACCAGGAACAATATGCCTATCTCGGCGCCAAATGGCTGTTCCAGCAGATGGGCGGCAAGGGTGAGGTGTTTTACATGCGCGGCGCCGCCGGCGCCTCCGCCGACTCGGATCGCGACAAGGGCTTCAAGAAGGCGCTGGCCGAATTCCCCGACGTGAAGGTCGCGCAGGAAGTGTTCACCGGCTGGCAGCAGGACCAGGCCAAGCAGCAGATGCTGTCCTTCCTCGCCACCGGCACGCCGTTCAACGGCGTGTGGACCTCGGGCATCGACAACGTCATCGTCGACGCGCTGGTGGAATCGCAGGCGCCGATGGTGCCCGTGGTCGGCGCCGACAATGCCGGTTTCGTCGGCCAGCTGAATTCGGTCAAGGACCTGGTCGGGGCCGCCGTGACCAATCCCGGCTCGATCGGCGGCGCCGGCGTGACGCTCGCGCTCCAGATCCTCGACGGCAAGAAGCCGGCGCAGCAGACCGTTCTGGTCGAGCCGCAGCTCTGGGAAAACGCCACCGAGGAAGGCAAGGCCAAGCTGAAGGCCGCCGCCGATCCGTCGCTCAGCCCGGAATGGCCGGTCTCGATCTCGATCCCGGACTGGACGACCTACACCAAGGACCAGATCGTAGCGTGCAAGGGGCCGGGGGAGTAAGGGCTATTTTGATTGGCTAGCGAGGATGGCGTTTGCCGTCCCCGCCAACCAAAGGTTTGATAGGTTAGCGCTCTACGGCGCCCCCCTCTGTCCTGCCGGACATCTCCCCCACTTGGGGGGAGATTGGCAGTTTCGGCGCCGGCTCTCGTCTTGCCACGTTGAAAATTGGCGAAAGCCGAAGTTGCGGCCAATCTCCCCCCTTGTGGGGGAGATGTCCGGCAGGACAGAGGGGGGCGCCGTAGAGCGCCAGCAATTGAGTTTCTGGTACGGACAGCAATTTGACCACCAAACCCCTCCTCGACGCCTCCGGCGTCGCCAAGAATTACGGTGCGGTTGCCGCGCTGCGCGACGCGTCGCTGTCCGTCCTGCCGGGCGAGGTGCATGCCCTGATGGGCGCCAATGGCGCCGGCAAGTCGACGCTGGTGAAGATCCTGACCGGCGCGGTCCCTGCCTCGGCCGGGCGCGTCCTGATCCGTGGCGAGGCGCGCGACATACGCTCGCCCGCCGCCGCGCGCCGCGCTGGCCTTTTGCCGGTCTACCAGGAACCGTCGCTGATCCCCGATCTCGACATACTGTCCAATCTGCGGCTCACCGGCACGCCCGTCGAGCCGTTCCGTGCCTGGGTGCGCGAACTTGGCATTCCCGACCTCGACCTGCGCGACACCGCGCGCGACATTCCACTGGCGGTGCTGCGCGTGCTCGACCTGGCGCGGGCGCTCGCCGTCGAGCCCGACGTGCTGCTGCTCGACGAGATGACCGCGGCGCTCCCCGCCAACCTCGCTGAAAAAGTGCTGGAAGTCGTGCGTCGCCAGGGCGACAGCGGCCGCGCCGTGATCTTCATCTCGCACCGCTTCGTCGAGATCTCGGCGCTCTGCGACCGCGCCACCGTGCTGCGCGACGGTGCGACCGTCGGCGTTCTCGACATCGAGCCCGGCGTGGAGGAAAAGATCGTCGAGCTGATGCTCGGCGCCCGCATCGAGAAGACCAAGGTGGCCGCCCGCGCCGCCGGCCAGGCCGCCACATCGGTCCCTGCCCGCCCGCGTCTCGCCGTGCGCAATCTGCGCGTCGGCACCAAGCTCAACGACGTCTCCTTCGAGCTCGCCGACGGCGAGGTCGCCGGCGTCGTCGCGCTCGAAGGCCAGGGCCAGGATGAATTGTTCGCCGCCCTTGCCGGCTCGATCAAACCGTCCGGCGGCACGATCGAGGTCGACGCCCATCCGGCGAAATTCACCCATCCGATCGACGCCATCCGCGCCGGCATCGCCTATGTGCCGGGCGACCGCTCCGAGGCCCTCGCCATGCAGCGCTCGGTGCGCGAGAACATCGCGCTGCCCTTCAGCGCCGCCTTGCGCAACTGGGGGCCGATCGCCATGCGCAAGGAGAGCGCCACGGTGGCGAGCGCCATCGCGCGCCTCCAGATCGACACCCGCGCGCAAGGCGAGGTGCAGCGCCTGTCCGGCGGCAACCAGCAGAAGGTGACCATCGCACGCTGGATCGCGGCGGACGCCCGCACCATCCTGTGCTTCGACCCGACGCGCGGCATCGATGTCGGCACCAAACAGGAGATCTACAAATTGCTGCGCGAGCTCGCCGGCCACGGCAAGTCGGTGCTGTTCTACACCTCGGAACTCGAAGAGGTGCAGCGCGTCTGCGATCGCGTCATCGTCATCTTCGGCGGCCGCGTCGTCGATATCTTCCCGGTCGAGGAGGCGGACGAGCCGGCACTGATGCGCGCCGCCTACGGCCTGCCGCGCGGCGCCAAGGCCGATGTCGGCATTTTGGCGGACCCCACAGCAAATACCCCGGATGCACCGGAGGTGACGCCATGAGCCATCTCCTGCGCCGCCAGGGCTGGGTCGCCGGCCTGTTCGCCCTCCTCGTCGTGCTGTTCGTCGTCACCAAGCTGATCCAGCCCGGCTATGGCAGCGGCGATTTCGGCTCGCTCGCGCGGGCCGTCTTGCCCTACGCCTTTGCCGTGGCCGCGCAGACCGTCGTCGTCATCGCCGGCGGCATCGACCTGTCGGTCGCCGCCATGATGGCGCTGACCAGCGTCACCGCCGCCTCGATGATGGCCGGCGCCTCGGAAGAATACGCGCTGTTCGTGGTGCCTTTCGTACTGGCCATGGGTTTTGTGCTCGGCGCGCTCAACGGCCTGCTCATTGTCGCCACCCGTGTCCCCGACATCGTGGTGACGCTCGCCATGCTGTTCGTGTTGCAAGGGGCGGCTCTTCTGGTGCTCGGCGCGCCGGGCGGCGCCGCCGCCGAATGGCTGAAGGCGATGATTTCAGGCACGGTCCCGATACCCAGCCTGCCGCAGAACATCGACGCCTGGCTGCCGAAGGCTCTGCTGGTGCTGATCATCTGCCTCTGCATCGTCTGGATACCGCTGAGGCGCTCGCGCCTCGGCCTGTCCATCTACGCCATCGGCTCGAGCGAGCTGGCGGCGTTCCGCAGCGGCGTGCCGGTCAAGCGCACCCGCATCATCGCCTATGCGTTGTCGGGCCTGTTCGCGGCCATGGGCGGCCTGGCGCTGACCATGAGCACCGGCATCGGCGCTCCTATTCCCGGCCCCTATCTGCTCGCCAGCGTCGCGGCCGTGGTGCTGGGCGGCGTGGCGCTGGGCGGCGGCAAGGGCGGCCTGCTCGGCCCCATCGTCGCCGTCTTCGTGCTGCGCCTGGTGCGCACCGACCTCACCCTGCTTGCCATCGACCCCAACGTCACCGCCATCATCGAGGGCCTGATCATGGTCGCCGTGGTGATGTTCGGGGCTTTCATTACGATGCGGGGTCGGCAATGATGAGGGAGAATGAATTGGCGCATAGCGCTCTACGGCGCCCCCCTCTGTCCTGCCGGACATCTCCCCCTCAAAGGGGGAGATTGGCAGCTTCGGCGTCTCGCTCATTCTTGCAACGCCGACAATTTGCGAAAGCCGTCACCCCATCCGATCTCCCCCCTAGAGGGGGAGATGTCCGGCAGGACAGAGGGGGCCGCCGTAGGGCGCTACATTTGCAGACAAGAGCCACCCCATGAGCACGTCAGCAATCACGCCCCAACCCGTCCCCTTCGGCCGCCGTGTCAAACGCTTCATGGCCGACCGGCCGCTGATTCCGCTGGTCATCCTGCTGGTCATCCTGGTTGTGATTTTGCAGATCCTGCGCCCCGGCATCGTCAACGAGCGCTGGATCGCCAACACCATCAAATTCGCCATTCCCTTGGCGATCCTTGCCGGCTGCCAGACCATGACCATGCTGACCGGCGGCATCGATCTCTCTGTCGGCACGGTGGCGACGATGAGCGCCTTCATCATGGCTACGCAAGCCGTCAACCAGGACCCAGCCGTGGCCTTCCTCCTGGCGATGATGCCGGCGGTGCTGATCGGCCTCGTCAACGGCATCGGCGTCGGCGTCTTCCGCGTCCATCCGCTGATCATGACGCTGGGCACCAGCCTGATCGGCACCGGCTTCCTGCAGGTCTATCAACGCACGGTGATCGCCTCGGGCGCCAAGATCCCCGATTTCCTCGCCTGGCTCGGCACCGGCGTGACCGCAGGGTTTCCCAACGCGCTGCTTCTGTTCGTCCCCGTCGCGGTGCTGATCGTCTTCGGCCTCAACCGCACCGGTTTCGGCCGCCTGCTCTACGCCGTCGGCGACAATGAGCGCGCGACCCGCCTTTCCGGCGTGCGCTACTGGCAGGTCATCACCGCGCTCTACGTCCTATCCAGCCTGCTCGCCGGCATCACCGGCTTGCTCTATATCGGCTTGATCAAGGCCCCTTCCCTGTCCCTCGCCGAACCGCT
Organism: Mesorhizobium sp. B2-4-7; assembly: GCF_006442685.1. Lineage (NCBI taxonomy): Bacteria > Pseudomonadati > Pseudomonadota > Alphaproteobacteria > Hyphomicrobiales > Phyllobacteriaceae > Mesorhizobium > Mesorhizobium sp. B2-4-7. The sequence continues at coordinate 82,908 of NZ_VFVH01000011.1, read as the reverse complement.
GGTGCTGCCCTCCGTGGCCGCCGCCGTCATCGGCGGCACCTCCATCTTCGGCGGCCGCGGCGGCTATACCGGCACCATCATCGGTGCCTTGATCCTGACCGTGCTGACGACGCTGCTGACGATTTTGCAGATGCCGGAGGGGGCAAGAAGGATCCTGTTCGGCTTGATCGTGCTGTTCGTGACGGCGGCCTATCTGCGGATCGTGGAGGAGCGGTAGGGAGGGGCCGCCGGCTCATCCCTCGAAACACCGCCGACGCAGTGACCGCCCTCACTTCACCGTGATGCTCATGCCGCTGAGATCGGCGTTGACTTGTAGCCCTACCTGCCTGCCCGTGAGCTCGAGCTGGGCGCCCTTGTCGTTGGTCATGACGATCACCTGCGCGCCTTTGCCGAGCGCGCCGCCGCCGCCCGCCGCGCCGTACACGCCCGTCACGTCCCGGGCGCGCTTGATATGGCGCACGGTGCCCCGGAAATAGGTCTTGGAGGCACCGAAGGCGAGGCCGCCCGAAATGCCGCCGACCGAGATCGGATACCGGCGTCCATGGAAGGTCAGCGTGCCCTCGCCTCCGGCGCCGCCGATGAAGAAGGCCGCCTTGTAGATGGAGAAGCGGATCGTTCCGGTGTCGGCGTGCGCGACACTGGCAAAGCCAACGCCCGCGGCAGTGATGACGGCGATGGCGACTGAACGAAATCTAGACGAAATCTTCATGACAAGGGGCTCCTCAAGGTCGCTGCTCACCCGACCGGGCCGGGACGTCGGCGTCGCATCGAAGTTCATGGCTAAACAGTCTCGCCCATCATTGGTTCCAAGCACACGGTCTCGTTCCGGCTGCGAGGAGACCGTCGCTAAACGGGCCCGCCGGCTGGCGATTGTCCAGCGGCGGCTGGCGGCATCGCGGGTCGAGCAGGGGAGCACGGGGAGACCCATGGCGCCGTCTGGAGCGGGCCTGGTGAAACTTTTTGATTTTTAGGCCGTTGTCGCCGTTACATCCGAGGCTGAACTCATGCCGAAAACGGTCGACGGCGCCAGGCGGCGCAAGGCAGAGAAGTCGCACCAGGAGAAGGCCTCGACAGTCGAAGTTGCGTCCGAGGTCGTGGGCGAGGCTGCGCCGCCGCCCGGGGCCATCGAACCCGGTCCGGAGCTGACGCCGCAGGAGGCCGAGCAGGCGCGCAAGCGATACCTGCTGAGGCGCTTCTGGATCAGCGCGCGCGGCTACTGGAGCACGCGCGGCGACAAGCTGGCCTGGCCGTTCACGATCGGGCTGTTGATGCTGATATGCATCAATGTCGGCTTCCAGTATGGGATCAACATCTGGAACCGCTCGATCTTCGACGCCATCGAGCAGCGCAACGCCCACACCGTCTATGTGCTCAGCGCCGTGTTCCCGCCGCTCGTGGTTGGAAGCGCAAGCCTTGTCGTCGCGCAAGTCTACCTTCGCATGACGATCCAGCGCCGCTGGCGTTCCTGGTCGACCACTGCCATCATCGCGCGCTGGCTCGCAAGCGGCCGCTACTATCAGCTGAACCTCGTGGGCGGCGACCACACGAACCCCGAGGCACGCATCGCGGAGGATTTGCGGATCGCCACGGAATCGCCCGTCGATTTCATCTCCGGCGTGATCAACGCGTTTTTGTCGGCCTCCACTTTCATCGTGGTGCTGTGGACGATCGGCGGGGCGCTGACTTTGCCGATCGGAAGCTGGAGCGTCACCATTCCCGGCTTCCTGGTCGTGACCGCGGTGATCTACGCCGCCATCACCTCCACTTCGATGGTGGTCATCGGCCGCCATTTCGTGCGGCTCTCCGAGCAGAAGAACCAGGCGGAAGCCGATTTCCGCTACACGCTGACGCGCGTGCGCGAAAACGGCGAGAGCATCGCCTTGCTCGGCGGCGAGGAGGAGGAGCGCAGCGGCATCGACAAGACGTTCGGCACGGTGCTCCGGCAATGGGCGCTGCTGACAGGCCAGCACATGCGCACGGCGCTGGTGTCGCAGGGGTCGAGCCTGTTTGCACCGGTCGTGCCGATCTTGCTTTGCGCGCCAAAATTTCTCGAAGGCAGCATGACACTTGGACAGATCATGCAGGCTGCCTCAGCCTTCACCATCGTGCAGGCCGCGTTCGGATGGCTGGTCGACAACTATCCCCGCCTCGCCGACTGGAACGCCTCGGCACGGCGTATTGCCTCGCTGATGATGTCGCTTGACGGGCTGGAGCGCGCCGAACGCAGCGACGCGCTGGGCCGCATCAGGCACGGCGAAACCGAAGACGGTGCGATGCTCAGCCTGGACAATCTCTCGGTGTCGCTCGACGACGGCACCGGCGTGGTCAAGGAAACCGAGGTCGAGATCGAGCCTGGCGAGCGGGTGCTGGTGGCCGGCGAATCCGGTTCGGGCAAGAGCACGCTGGTGCGGGCCGTCGCAGGCCTTTGGCCGTGGGGTGGCGGCAGCGTCGACTTCCACCCCGGCAGGCGGCTGTTCATGTTGCCGCAACGTCCCTACATCCCCTCCGGAACGCTGCGCCGCGCGGTCGCCTATCCGGCCGCCGCCGACAACTGGACGCTGGAGAAGATCAACGCCGCCCTCGACAAGGTGGGGCTCGATTATCTCAAGGACCGGATCGAGGAAGACGCGCCCTGGGACCAGACCCTGTCGGGTGGCGAAAAGCAGCGGCTCGCCTTCGCGCGCCTCCTGCTGCATCATCCCGATATCGTCGTTCTGGACGAAGCGACGTCTGCGCTCGATGAGAAGAGCCAGGACAAGATGATGGAGACGGTCATCCATGAATTACCGAAGGTGACCATCATAAGCGTCGCGCATCGCGCCGAGCTGGAAGCCTTCCACAGCCGCAAGATCACATTGGAGCGGCGCGAGGGCGGCGCAAAGCTTGTCAGCGATATCAATCTTGTCCCGCGCAAGGGCGGACGGAACCTGCTCAGGCGCGCCTTGTGGGGCTCCGGCGCTGCGGCCCAAAGGCCGCGCGAGCTGGAGTAAAACCGACTTCGTCCCTCCTCAGCGCCCGCTCAGCGCCGCGACGCGGTCGAGGGCGGCGCCGAGGCCTTTCAGGGAGACGGGGAAGTTGAGCTTGGTCTCGGCGTCGGTGATGACGTTGAGCGTCAATACGCCGCCCGCCTTCAGCTTCTGCGCCAGCGCGCGGTCGATCGGAAACTGCGCCACGCATCCGTTCGGCAGGCAGGTGCGGAACCGCAACTGGCCGAGGGGCGGCTGGTCGTCGATCTGGATCGTCACGCCTGGGTCGAACAGGATGCCGAACGGCAGAAGCAGGGTTCCGGTCAATCCACCCTTCGGTCCCGCGCGCAGCTCCACAGCCAGCAGCCTCTGGCCGTTCTTCTGCGTCTGGTCCTGCGAAACCGAGCAGGCGCGTGCATTGTCCTGGATGGTGCAGGCCAGGCTCCAGTCCTGATAGGTCTCCTGGAGCGACGACGCGCCGTTTGGAAGCGTGGCCGCCTGCTGTTGTTGCGCACAGGCACTCGATGCGGGCAGCGCCGCCGCGCAGATTGCGGCCGCCTTCAGAAGAACAAATCTGTCAAACAACGATGGCGACTTTCTCTTTCGGGGTTCACGCGCATGGCCCCGAAAACCGGATGGGATTTTCGGGGCCGCGGGCATGGTCATCTGCCTCACGCAGCGTGCAAAAGCAATTCCAAAGCGCGCCGTGTGAGCGCGGCGCGCTTCAGGTACAGACCCACTCGCGGACCTTGCATTCGGTTCCCGCCGCCTCGCAGGCATGCAGAGCGAGATCTTCCGCGTCTTTGCGGGTCTCGGCGGAGTTCGCGCCCCACGGCGTCAGCCGGTCGCTCTGCTTCTCCTTAGCCACAGCTAGGGCACCGCAGCGCTTGTAGGGAAAGCCCGTCTCGTCGTCGTCTGTCCAATGGCGATGATTGCGGAACACCGTGACAACAGTGCAGCCCTTGCCGCCGGCGTTCTCGCAATATTTCATCGCGGCGTCCTTCGCCTCCTGGCGCTTGTCGGCGCCCCAGAAGAAGCCGTGCTTGGTATCGATGCTGGAATAGGCGATCGCCCCCCAGATGCCCTTTTCCTCCTTCGGCTCAGGCTCCGGCGGCGCCACAAGGTCGGCCGAGACAACCTGCCCGCTCCACAGCAGGGCCATGCACAAAACTGCCAGATGTCGCGATATCATGGTCTGCAATCCTTTCCAGGAGCCCTCGCCCATTCGCCTATCCCGGGTCTCACTTCGACGCCGACGCGATGGAAATCACCACGCAGCTATTGCCGGTCGGCAGCAGAAGCGCTTCGCCCGAATTGCCGCCCAGCTCATACACTTCTACCTGGCCGAGATGGTCGGTGATCTTGCTGCCTTGCGGAAGAACGGACGGGATCTCCGAACACGGGCTGGCGAACGGCGCCACCCGCACCATCGCGCCTTCGCAGCCGGAAGTGGTGGGCGATGCGAAAACCACGCCGGCGGCCGGTCCGCTGTATTTTTCCGTCGCATACTCCATGCCGACGAGGGCCTGCACGGCGTGCTTGTCGGCGGCCTGGTCGTTCCACAAGGATTTGACGCTGTATTTCGAGCCCGTCGTCAGCACCTGTCCGAGCACGGGAAAGATTGTCGAGCAGGCCTGCACGCCGGCCTGTTTGACATGTTCGAGGAAAGGCGAGTCCGGCAATGCGGGCGGCGCCGTCCCGGCCTGCGCCGCCGTCGGGGTGCCGACGAGACCGGCGATCGCGGCATAGTTCGCCGCAGCGAAGCCGATGCCGATCATGGCCAGCCCCAGCAGCGAGAAGCCGAGCACGCGCGGCCACCGCCGCTGCGGCTCGGCGCCCCTCTTGCGATCGGGCTCGACGATCCTCTTGCGGTCCGGCTCCACGCTCGGGCCGCGCGCTGGGGAGATGAACGGGTCTTGCTGGCTCACGGTGCTGCCTCGGTTATTTGATTGGCGCAAGGGCCTCGGACAGCCCCTTGAGCGTTGCGGTCACGGTAATCGTCTGGCCATCGACGGTCGGGTAGGAGATGGCCGGCGTCGCTTTTTGCACTATCTGCTGGCGCATGACGGGCCCCACCGGCAGCATGCCGACGCAGACCACTTCGTTGCAGCCATTCAAGTGGACGTCGATCGGGTCGCGCCCGTCGAACTTCAGCGACACCAGCCCGTCGCTTTTGGCGTTCGGCGCGGTGCGCAGGATCATGTAGGGCTTGCCGTCCTGCGTAGCGGCGAGCGACCAGCTGAAGGCCATCCTGCCGGCCCCGTCCTCGATCACCTGCGAGACATTGCAGACCTTCTTGCGCGCCTTGAGGTTCTCGTCGCAGATCAGCGTCCAGTTCTCGAAGGGCCGGATGGTGCGCTGGTATTGGCCCAGTTTCACCTCCGGCGGCACCACCACGTCGGACGGTTTGATCCTGTAGGGCGCGGTCGCTTGCGCGGCGGCCAAGGACAGGCCGCCGGCAAGCGCCAGGCAGGTCAGGAGGAAAAGCCGGGCATGACGGCTGGTTGCCCCGTTCATTCCCGCCTCAGTTCAACGTGAAGCTCAGGCCGGCGCCGACACCGACATTTCCGCCCGCCGCCGTGCCCGAGACGTTGCCGCGGATACGGCCGTCCTCGCTGGTGTAGCCCGCGCCGAAGGCAAAGGCGCTGGCGTCCCGCCAGAAGCCGCCGCCCGCCGCGACGCTCAGCTTTCCGGGACGGTCGTCGTAGCGCAGCGAGGCTGCGGCGAGGCCGATTGCCGCCGCTTGCCGGGCTTCGTCGCGGATGCCGCTGATGTCCGAATTCAGCTGGCCGAGTTTCTGGTCGGTATAGTCGTTGGCCTGTTGCAGGGTCGTGGCCGCCACCTTGTCAGTATAGCTGTTGGATGTGCTGATGGCGGTGTCCAGGCCTTTGGTCAGCTGGTTGACATTGACCGCGTCGGTGCCGGCGACGCCAGGTCCGACATTGGAGATGACGACCGGCGCGTTGACGTCGCCGCCTTGCAGCGTGATGGTGTTCGTCTTGGCGCCGCCCTGCGTGTCATACGTCACCGCATTCTGGTTGAGATTTCCGACGCCGGTTTGCAGGGCCTCGATCGCCTGGTTGGAGGCGAAGAGCTGCGAACCGTTGATCGCGTCGGTGCTGTCGGCGGCGATCCGTCCGGCAGCGACATTGGTGATCGTCCTCTCCGCGCCGGCATCGCCGACGCTGACTGTTCCGGTCGGCGTCGTGCCGGCAAAGGCATAGGTCTTGCCGTTGATGACGGTGCTGGAGGTGCCGACGGCGGTCTGCGTCACCGAGCCGGAGCCGAGCGCCACATCGTTGGCGTTGTTGGCCTGCGCGCCCTGGCCGAGCGCGACCGCGCCCGCCCCGGTAGCCGTAGAGCCATGGCCGGCGGCCAGGCTGTCGTTGCCGCTCGCCACGCTTTCGGGTCCGATCGCCACGGCGTCGGTGCCGCCGGCGATACTGTCGGCCAGCGACGAATTGGCGTGGAAGTACTTGATGCCGCCGCCGTTGCTGATGGTGGTCAAGGCATTGTCGACCGCCGTGAGCCCGTCATAGACGGTCGTGTAGGTGTTGCCCTGGACGGTGTAGGTCGGCCCGGTGATCGAGCCGTCGGGGTTGAGCGTGGTGGTGCCGCCGAACAGGTTGGTCACGTTTTGCGACACGCCGCGCAGCTGCGAGACGTTGACGCCGTCGGTGTCGGCCGAGCCCGCCGCGACATTGGTGAGCTTGCGTTCAGCTCCGGCGTCGCCGATCGACACCTCGCCCACCGAGGTCTGCGGAGCGGTCAGGGCAAAGGCCGCGTAGCCGGCCTGCGCGCCGACCGAGGTGATGGACTGCGCGCCCAGCGCCACGCTGTTGATGAAGGTGCTTTGGGCGCCGGCGCCGAGCGCCACCGACTGGATGCCGGAGGCGAGCGAATTGGTGCCGAAGGCAAGGCCGTCCGCCAGCATCACATGGGCGTTCTGACCGATGGCGGTTCCGCCGGGCGCCGTCTGGTCGACGATGGCGCCGTTACCGATGCCGATGCCGTTATCGCCGTTGACGACCGTGGTCGGACCGACCGCGACCGATTCCGCGCCAACCGCCAGTGAGTCGGCCGCCACCGAATTGGCATGGAAATACTTGGTCGAGGTGGCCGACACGGCGGCGATGGCGCCCGCGAGCTGGCGCACCGTCACCGCGTCCTGGTCCTGCGTGCCGTCGGCGACATTGGTGATCTGCCGGTAGGAGGTGGCGTTGCCGACCGAAACGGCGCCGAGCAGCGCCTTGTCGGTTGTGTTGTACTCGATGAAGTTGGACGGGCCGGCGGGCAGTTGCCCGGTAGCCGGAGCGATCGGGCGATCGGAGAGCGAACCCGAGCCGAGGGCCACGCCGCCGTCGATGCTGGCATTGCTGTCGCGGCCGAGCGCCAGCGCGCTGACGCCGGTCGCGGTCGCATTGTAGCCGACCGCCGTGGAACCGACGCCTTGGGCGAAGGAATCGGTCTGCGCCAGCCCGAACTCGTTGGTGCGGGCATAGCGGATGCCTTCGCCATTGGCGTCGGTGAAGACGGTCGAGGTGTCGCCGGTGATGTTGTTGATCGTGTTGCCGAGATTGGTCACGCCAGCGCCGATATTGGCAATGTCGGTCGTGTTCTGGGTCACCTGCTGGTTGGTGGCGAAGAGCTGCGAGCCGTTGACGGCATCGGTCGAACCGCCGTTCAACTGTCCGGCCGCGACGTTCTGGATCTGGCGCTCGGCGCCGGCCGAGCCGACCGAGAAGGCGCCCGCCGGCGTGCCGCCGGCGAAGGTATAGTTGACGCCGCCGATCGTCGTGCCGCCGACATTGGTCGTGGCGCCCGACGTCGAATTCAGGCCGATCGCGACATCGCCGGCATTGTTGGCGACCGCATTCGGGCCGACAGCGACGGAATCGGCTCCCAGCGCCTGCGAATCCGCCAGCGTCGAGTTGGCATGGAAATACTTGATGCCGCCGCCGACATTGATGTTGTTGACGACGGCGCCGATGGCATCGACCGCCTGGTTGGTGGCGAAGAGCTGCGAGCCGTTGATGGCGTCGGTCGAGAGCGCGCTGATCCGCCCAGCCGCCAGGTTGGTGATGGTGCGTTCCGCGCCGGCCGCGCCGATGCTGACCGTCGAGGTCGGGTTGGTGCCCTGGAAGGCGTAGGTGGTGCCGTTGACCACCCCGCTGGCCGTGCCGACCGCCGTGGTGGTCACCGAGCCCGAGCCGAGCGCCACGTCGCCGGAGCTTGCCGCCGCCGTCGCGCCATCGCCGAGCGCGACATTTCCGGCGAGGCCGGCCGCGCCCGCCGTCGAGCCGTTGCCCAGCGCCACGGAACCTTGCCCGATCGCCTTGTTGCTGTTGCCGATCGCGACGGCGCCGTTGGCCATGTTGGCCGCGGTGGCGGTCGCCGTGCCGTCGCTGTTGGCGATGTTGTTGGCGCCGCCGGTGAAGGCGCCGGTGCCGCTGGCATAGCTCGGATCGCCGATCGACACCGCGCCGTCGCCATAGGCGGTGTTGCCGGAGCCGATGGAGACGGCTTTGCCGCCGGTCGCCACCGCATTGGTGCCCATGGCGACCGCTTCGGCGGAATCCGCCTTGGCGCTGGCGCCCAAGGCGATGGTGTTAGCCGCCGTCGCGTTGGTCGAGGGGCCGATGGCGATGGAATTGGCTCCGCTCGCGGTACTGGTGGCGCCTACCACAATGGAGTAGGCGCCGGACGCAGTGGAGCCTGCGCTGCCCACCACGGTGGCGCCGGCGCCAGTGGCGTTGACGGAAACGCCAAGCGCCACGGCCTGCGTGGCTGTCGCGTTGGTAGAGGAGCCCATGGCGATGGCACCGTCCTCCGTGGCATTGGCCAGCGTGCCGAGCGCCATCGCGTTGTTCTTATTCGCAAGCGCGCTGGTGCCGATGGCGATGCTGTTGGGCACGGCCGTGTCGGCCTGCACGCCTGCCTGCGCGCCCACACCGAATGCAATGGACTGGTTGCCCCAGGCGCTGGCGTTCTTACCCATCGCCGTGGCGCCCGTTCCCGTTGCCTTGCTTTGGCGTCCGATTGCGGTGGTGTCGACCTGAGACGCCGTCACGTCCGTACCGATAGCAATGGCGCTCTGGGCCAAGGCTCCCGTCCCGGCAGCGGTGCGCGAGCCGAGATAGACGGCGTTTATCGCGGTTGCGGTCGACTGGAAGCCGACGGCGACGGCATTTTGGCTGTTCGCAACGGTGCTGGTGCCTTGTGCAACAGCATCCAGCCCGGACGCCCCTGCGAACTGCCCAATCGCAGTGCTGCGCAGCCCGCTTGCTACGGATCCGTAGCCAGCGGCGAACGCATAGTTGTTGCTGGCCGTGGCGCTGACACCGACTGCGGTGGAGTTCCCTCCCGAAGCTTGGGCGTTGGTGCCCAGCGCGCTGGCCCCGGCACCAGTGGCACCCGCGGCGACGCCAATCGCTACCGTGTTGATATTGTTTGAAATCGTACCGGAGCCGATCGCCACTGCGCCGCCGGTGCCCGTGGCCGACGCGGTGCGACCAATGGCGACGCCGTATTGCGCCGTCGATTGGGCCTGGAAGCCGAGCGCTATGGCCCAGTTAAGGCTGGCGTTTGAGCCGTTTCCGACCGCGATGGCCTCGGGAGCGGTCGCCGAACCGCCGCCGGCCTGATATTGCGCCTGAGCCGGCGTCGCGGCCATGCCGATCGCGAAGGCGCCCAGCGTCACGGCTGTCCCGAGCGCCCCGCCGACGCCCAGCGTTCCCAGCCCCAAGCGCTTGCGCCCCATGCCCAGCGCACGATGCGCCATGCGCAGGACCGCCATCAAGCGGCGCCGGGCCGAGCGGGACCGAGGATCGCCATTCGCGATCCAGTGACTGGCGAAATGCGCCGCACGGCGCTGAACAAGGAGCGAGCCGCCCGAAATATGGCCGCCCGAAATATGATTGTCGGTCATGGTTCCCTCTCCGCTGGCCGGCACGAAATGTCTGACACTTCCACTCCACAGCAGGAAGACATGATTCCCCTTCGCGGTATTTCACGAAATTGCTGTCTCGTGAGAAAAGATACGAGCATATACGCGGAGGTTAACGGCTCGTTACCTTAGCAACTGCTTTAAAATCAAGTAATCAAATAATGACGAGAGCGCGGCTTCATCTAATCTTTGCGTTAAACTTGGCCGCCCGTGCCTGCATCGGCGTCATCTGCCGGTATTTCTTCATCATGGTGGTGAAGTGGCTCTGGCTCGAAAACCCGCTCAGATGGGCGATGTCGGCGATGGTCATGCGGCTGTCGGCAAGAAGTCTTTCCGCGAAGTCCAGCCTGAGATCGAGAACATATTGATGCGGCGGCATGCCGAACGTCCTGGAGAAGGCGCGCACGAAGTGGTACGATGAAAATCCGCAGACGGCGGCCATTTCGGCAAGCGCCAGCTTGCGCGAGAAGTTCTCGTTCAGGAACTCCTGCACCTTGCGCGCACTGCGGGCGGAAAGCCCGCCCTTCACGTTGAGCAGCGGCTGCCGGGCCGAATTGGCTCCGGAAACCGATCCGGGGGGACCATCAGCGCCCGGCATTTTTCGGCCTCCCGATATTTCCAAGATGAACTTCAACCCGAGGCCTCCCTCCCCGTTCCCCCGAAAAACAATTCGTGATTGATCGAAGCGGGCCCGCATCGCCAGCCCCGCTCATGTGATCGATCCGGCCGGATGGCAAGCAATGCGCGAACCGAATGGCATTCCAAATGACTCCAGCAAAGCTTGGGGCACTGGTGGTGACGGACGTATTTTGAAAAACTCCGGAAGCCTTGTAGGAAATTCCGGTCTTGGCTCGCTGGCCGGCAGCTGTTGCTACTTTGCCATGGTCGGGCTTTCAATTCCTGCGGAAAGCGTCACCAGTCTGCCTGGCGTTCTTCCCCTGTATCTCTTCATGGTCGCGGCCAGGTGGCTCTGATCCGAAAATCCGGCAAGGTAGGCGACTTCGGCAATCGGCAACTCTCCGCCGGCCAGCAGCTTTTCCGCGAGGTCGAGACGCAAGTTGATCAGATACCGATGCGGCGGCATGCCGAATGTCCCGGCGAACCTTGCTATGAAATGATTTGATGACACCCCCGCGACCGACGCGAGCTCGGCGACCATGACTTTCCGCACGAAGTTCTGGTCGAGATACTCTCGCACGCGTCGGGCGCCAACGGCGGAGAGCCCGCCTTTGGGCGACGCGGCCTGCCTCTTGCGACCCGTATAACCGCGCAGCAGATGCACCCCGAACACCGTCAGCAGCGAGTCCAGATAGAGCTCGTTCGGCGGCAGCCCGTCGGTCAGTTCGGCAGTGATCATCTGGGCTATGTTGAGCGCCCTCAGGTCAACCGTGCCGAACGCGGGCGGCTCGAGCTTGACGTCCGGGAGGTCGAACTCATGGGCCGCCAGCTCGGACAGCGCTTCGGGAGAGATCGAAACGACGGCGTTCTCCCTGGTCTGCGACCAGGCCAGCGTGCTGTCGACGCCCGCCGGATTGACGACGAGACAGCCGACCGGCGCATCGTACTGCGTGATCCTGTCACTGCCGAGCGAGGCTCTCAGCTTGCGTGCCGGCCTCAGCACAATCCCCGTGGAATGCTCCCTGGCCAGGAATTTCTGCGATCCCGGACTGCGGACGGAATAGATGACGCTTCCGCGGGCGGTGGCTCTTCTGGGACCAGCACTTTCCGGAATGATATCCAGGACGTATCGAGCTGTCCGCTCTTGATCGACGCCCTGGGAATCGCCGCTTTCCCGAGCCTCGCCCGCATGTTTCATACGTGTTGCCTCAGCCGGCTTACCGCCGCTTGGTATCCCCTTCCCCTGACCCGGAATCAACGTAACGCACACGCCTCGAATTGAAAAGAACTTCCACGCGCAAAGAAAATTATTTATTCGAGATAAGAAAGAAGAACTGACCGTCGAAGGAAGTTCAGCAGCATATCTGTCAATAGCGAAGAGCCTTGACGGATCTTCGCTTCGGGATTCGTCGGCCCGGGCGTAAGCCGGCAACGCATCGGTCACGAAGGAAGAGTTCACATGCGAGGCTGTGTCGGCCCTGTGGTTCGACAGCGTTGTTCGGCATCAGTGGCACGCAACGGCGCGGCGCGGAGCCAGTCGTTCACGGCCGTCTATTGCGGGTCCCCGCGACCTTTTTCGTAAAGATCCCACGCGAGTTCCACAAAAGCCAGAAGCACATCATCCTTGTCCCAGCCGGCCGCGACAGCCGCCTCGACGATTTCGCCCACGAGAGGCAACAATTGGCGCTGGCAGGCGAGCGGGATGTCAGCCTCGGATTCATCCACCGGAGGTCCATCGAAGTTGAACTTCATCGTTTGGCGCTCCCCTCGCCATCAAACGAAATGCTACTCGTTCCCAACAAACGAAGTGCTATTCGCCAGACCTTATTCCTATACAATAACTCCAACATTAAACATAGCAGGCTAGGCCGCCAACGGAGCGCAACACCGGATAATCCGTGTATCGACCGGCTGTCCTAGTGACGCTGGGGAAGCGTTATTACATCACTGTCCAAGGCAAGCTGCCGAATGGACGCCCGTCGGCCGCGCCGTCATGAAGCACGAGGAGTTGGCCGGGTTCGGCGACGAACCAGGCGAACGAGCCCCAGGCAAGCTGCGCGACGGTCTTCTTGAAGCCGGCGGACTGGCGATCCTGATAGGCGGTCAGGAACGCGATCTGTTTTCGGTCGAAACCGGCCGCGTCCGTGACAGCATGGAGGGCATCGCGCCGGCGATCCGTGATCGCGCCATCGGTCGCCACCACTTCCACGAACAGGATCAACGGCTCCTTGCGGCCGAGATCGGCGAGGATGATGTCGGGCAAGTTCCTGTCGGCCTCGATCTTGAGGCCGATCGCACTGGCGATGGCGTCGTCGCGCAGGACCACCTTGTTGCCGCTCTCGCTCAGCCACAACATGGCAGGGGCGGCGAGAAACCGTTTGGCGAACACCTCGATGACGGCTTGCGCGATGACCGAACTCGGTCCCGGCGCCAAAAGCCTGGTGTCGCCGTTCGGAAACGTGACGCGGATGCCGGCGGTGTTGGCGACAGCGCCGGCGCGCATGATGGTCACGCGGGCCAGCGCGCCCTTGCTGAGATGCGTTTCCTGGAAGTCCGCGATGGCGGTTTCCAGCGCCTCGCCTTCCAGCGCCGGGTCGAACAGGGCTGCAAATGCCGCCCTCAGCGCATAGCGGGGCTGGCCTGAAGTCGTCGGCAGATCCTCGCGACGCAGCACCGCGCCGATCGCCACCAGCCCGTCCCGCAGCGTCTCGTCGCGGATGGGCTCGCGCGTATTGTCCGCGTACCAGCGTGATCCCGCGACGGCGCCGTTCTTGCGCAGGACAGTTGCGGCGTAGGCATCCCGATCTGCATCGTCCGCCAGCGCCGCCTGCTCGCGGGTCATGCGATAAACATGGACAGGGCCCAGGAATCGCCCCGAACCCTCGACGGCGCCGATGTAGAGAGCGGCGAACACGGTGCTGGCGGCAAGTTCGCGGATGCAATAGATGCGGTTCGGCGTGCCCTCCGGAAAGATCAGCGGCAGGCGCCCGGCGACAAGATCGCGCGTCGCATAGGGCGGCCGTGCCGTCATGCAGGCTCACCGTAGAGGCGGCTGCATTCCGCCTCGATCCTGTCGCGCGGTGCACCGGCCATGACCAGCCTTTCCAATGCCTGGATGCTCCTGGGCGACGGCAGTGGCAGCGCTTCGAGCTCGAAGGCGGAAACGGCGACGCTGCCGCTGATGCAGCGGAAAAGATCGTCGACGACACGGCTGTTCAAAAGCGCCGCCACGACCGCCGCCGGCACCTTCGTGCTGCCGGTCGCGCGGACCATGTTGAGATGGTTTTCGACGACGACGCCGCCATGCGCATCGATGAATTCCTGGCGAAGTTCGGCGGCAATCAGGCGCCGGGCCTGTTCCTTGGCGGTGGTGCGCTGGACGAGGATGCAGGGCGCCTCGACAAGCAGCCAGCCGTCGCCGGCCTCCAGCTTGAAGTAGGGAGCGTGGTTCTTCTTGCGCGCGCGATAGGCGAACTGGCCGTCGGCGGTCACGGCTTCGGCCCAGATCAACGGATGCACCCCCTTGCCGCCGGCGCGATCGCGCAATTGACCCTTGAAGCGGTTCCAGACCAGCGGGCCGGTCGAGACCCCATAGCCCCAGTCGGCAAGGCGATGCGTCATCGTCTCGGCCCGGGCGATGAGCCGGCTGTGCTCCGGCGTGCGCGGCGCAAGCCAGGGCATGGCGCGGTCGGATGGCAAGCCAATCGTGCCGTTGCGGGCAATCCCGGCCTCGGTCTCGGAGGCGACGGTCAGGTAGTGGATCTGCGCGCGCCGCGGCTCGGCGCCGTTGACGTAGACGGCAAGCAGCGTCTCTTGCAACACATCCTCGAAAACGCCGCGCCGCGCATGCACGAAGTCGATCGCGACGGGCGGCGCCTCCTTGGCCAGAAGGCTGCGCAGCGCCGAGTAGTATTGGCCGCCGAGAAAGCTTGTCGGCGTCAGGAAGGCGATGAGGCCGCCAGGCTTGGTCCAGCGCAACGCGGCATCGGTGAAAACGCCGTAGAGATTGGCGTGCCCGTAGAGGCCGCGCGCATAGCGCTCGCGCAATTGCGACGGCAGCGAGACCCGCCCATAGGGCGGATTGCCGACGACGAGATCGAAGACGGGTTCCGGATCGGCTTCAAGCGTGTCGCAGGCCGTCACCATGGCCGGGGCGGCGCGCCCGGTCCTGGTCGCAATATCGGCGAGCGCGATCTCCAGGGCGCCTTGCGCCAGCCGCGCCGCGAGAGGATCGAGCTCGAAACCGGCAAGCCTGGTGCCGACATGGCTGAGCGCGAAGGCGGGCTCGCAATCGCCGAGCGCGGCGATCATGCGGTGCGCGGCATGAAACAGAAACGTCCCACCGCCGGCGGCGGGATCGAGAACCCGCGCGCTGCGCCAGTCCAGGCCCTCTTCCTCGGCCTGGTCGAGCAGGCGGTTGACCAGCGCCGGCGGCGTGTAGAAGGCACCGCGCTCACCGCGCTCCCTGGTCGGCAGCAGGAGCGGATAGAGGCTGGTGACGAGATGCAGCGCTTCGAGGATCGGCAGCCGCGCGGCGGTCTCTCCGATGCTGTACGCAAGCGCGGAGGCCGGCTCGTCCAGCGCTTCCGTTTCGAAGGCGAGCGAGGGGCAGATCGCCGGAGAAATGCCGAGGGCCGCCGACAAGGCCTCCAGCGCGCGCCGGGTCAGCGAAACTGCATAGGTTTCGCGGTCGCATTCATCGATCGTCTCGCACCATGCGCGCGCCAGCAGGCGAGCCTTCGACAGCTCCGCGCGCGCCGCTCGCAATGCATCAGCCGCCGAGCGCAAGACGGCAGGCAATTTCGACCCACGAATCTGTGAAATTTTTCCCATCGCCCTCGACCGTACCGCGCAAGACTCACCGATGCGATAGAGTATCACATGTTCTCGTTATGTTCCAGTGGAAAACCGCAACCGTGCCGCGCGCATGCATTGATCACAGCGCCAGGCTGCCCTGCTCCGCCTCCTCGGCATTGGGATCGCCCGGCGCCGCATTGGGGTCGCCCGGCGCCGTCGCCCAGGCGAGTTCCACCAGCGTCACGGTGCGCCGGCCGGTGCCGTCGAGCTGGCACACGATCAGGCCCTGCTCCTCGATGTAGGTGAGCAGGCGCCGGGCGCGGCGCATGGAGTGCGAGCCATAGGCGCGGGCGATCGCGGCGTCGCTCGGGCAGGGCCAGCCTTCCTTTGCCGCGCGGGCGATCATCATGAACACGCCCTGCATGTCCTCGGGCAGCAGCGAGGCGCGCACGGAGACGTCGCGCCACGCATCGTCCTCGGCCATATCGGAACCCACGCCGGCGCGGGCGCGCGTCAGCATGCGGCGGAACTCCTGCAGATCGGGCACGACCGACGCCAGCCCCTCGATGCGGCAGCGCACCACGAACTCCTGGTAGAGCACGCCGATGACGCGGAAGCCCGCGTCGGGCTCCGCCAATATGGCGCGCAGGATGCGGTCCATCCGCTCGCGCCGCTCCGCCAGGTCCTCGGCGCTGGGCGCCGGCTCGGCCGGTTCGGGGCGGATCTCCAGCGCCGCGGACTTCGCCGCCATCAGCTGGTCGAGCAGGTCCGGCGATGTCACCCGCCGCTGCGGCCGCACGGCCTCCGGCGGCGGTGCCGCCAGGATGATCGCGCGGGCGTCCTCCAATGCCGCTTCCGGCAGCGGCATCAGCCGCGGCGTACCGTTGCGCGGGCTCGTATCCGTCGGCCCGATGCGCAGGCCGAGCGGACGGCGCGACAGCGCCGGGCCCAGCGCCATGAAGTATCCGCGTTCCAGGTCGCGAAAGGCCTCCGCCTGCCGCCGCTCCATGCCAAGCAGATCGGCCGCGCGCGCCATGTCGATGTCGAGGAAGGTGCGGCCCATGAGGAAATTGGAAGCCTCCGCCGCGACATTCTTGGCAAGCTTGGCAAGGCGCTGCGTGGCGATGATGCCGGCAAGCCCGCGCTTGCGCCCGCGGCACATCAGATTGGTCATGGCGCCGAGCGAAAGCTTTCTCGCTTCGTCGGAAACCTCGCCGGCCACCGCCGGCGCGAAAAGCTGCGCCTCGTCCACCACCACCAGCATGGGATACCAATGGTCGCGCGCCACCTCGAACAGCCCGCCGAGGAAGGCGGCGGCGCGCCGCATCTGGTTCTCGGCGTCGAGCCCTTCGAGATTGAGCACCGTGGAGACGCGGTGGATGCGCGCCCGCTCGCCGGCGCTCTGCAACCCGCGCTCGGTATGTTCCTCGGCATCGATCACCAGATGGCCGAAGCGTTCGCCCAGCGACACGAAGTCGCCTTCGGGGTCGATGATGGTCTGCTGCACCCAGGGCGCGCTCTGCTCCAGCAGCCGGCGCAACAAATGAGATTTGCCGGAGCCCGAATTGCCCTGCACCAAAAGCCGCGTCGCCAGCAGTTCCTCAAGGTCCAGCGCCGCCGGCGCGCCGGCGGTCGTCTGTCCCATCTCGATCGCAACGGTCATGTCAGACTCAGCCGCTCCTTCGCAGAGGGACTTATCAATCCGATTGCAAAGCGTCGAGCGCCGATGGCCGCCGGTTGGGCGTTGCGCACAGTTGTGCGAATGCTGCCTGCCTGATGCGAACCTCGGACCGGCTGAACGATCGCATGACAAGCGCGCAATCGTTTCGGATGCACGTGAAAACAAGCAGTTGAAGCGGAATCGCGAATCAAATCCTGAAGCCTGGTCGGCCGCTCCCGCGTCGTCTCACACGCGGGCATCACCGTCCGGGGACCGGCGCCAATGCGGGCGCGTCCAGCCCCTGGAACGGATCGCGCCAGGCCTCGATCTCTTCGAGCCGGCGATACCAGCGCTCGATCTCGGGATAGTCGCCGAGCGGCAAGCGGGCGGCGTCGTTGAAGGGCAGGAACGTCGCCATGCGGAAATCGGCATAGGAAACCGAAGTCCCGGCCAGCCATGGCCGCCGGCCAAGTGCCGCCTCGAGGATCAGCGCCGTCCTGTGGAACTGTTCCAGTCCCTCCGCGACCTTTTCCGCGTCGATCGGACCGATGCCATAGCGCTGCTTGGTGCCGCGCTCGAAATGCACGATGTCACAGGCCCTGACGAACTCTTCCTTGCCCCAGCTCAGCCAACGGATCATCTCGGGTTCGTCGTCGCCCGCGCGCCAGAAATCCGAACCCATGTCGCGCGAAAGCCGGCAGGCTATGGCGTCCGCTTCCCAGAGGCTCCCTCCAGGCCAGGCCAGCAAGGGCAGGGAAAGATTGGGATTGAGCGGGCGGAACCGCTCCGCCTGCCCCGGCGCCATAGGCGAAGCGAATTCGAACGCGACCTTCGCCCCGAGGTGACGGGCCACCGCGAGTCCCAGGCGCGGATTGGGGTTGCGGCTGAAGAACAGTTTCATCTCCGCGTCCGCCCCGTGCGGTTTCGGCCCGACCTTGTCACTCGCCATCGCCTCGCTCCTTGTTCGGCATGCACGCCAAGGACGGATAGCGCCGATCGAATCCGACAATGCGGTCGCGACCGCAAGGACCGGTTTTGCGAAAAGTCCGGGTTGACCGCTTCCGGACGCGAGGCGACTATCCCTCTCGAAGCATGGCAATGTATCTCGAGGAGGATGAGCGATGGATGAGCCCGACCGCTGGCGCCACATGTCAAGCGCGCCCAAGGACGGCAGCCGGATCCTCGTCACGGTCCGGCCGTCCGAGCAGGGGCCGGCGGAAGTCGACCTCGCCTATTGGTCGGATGGCGACCAGTTCGGCGAAGAAGGCTGGCGCGCGTCGGACTCCTCGCCCGGCCGCATCGTCGAATATGCCGAGCCCGAGCTGAAATGCTGGATGCCGATGCCCTCGGCCAACCTCGCCCGCGCCTCCATGCCCTCGCCCTGGGAAGGCGACGACGCCCAGCAGCTGGACGGCTCGGGGATTTGAGGCACTGAAGCTGCTGATCTCCTGAGACGCCGGCGGGACAGCCCCCCTCTGCCCTGCCGGGCATCTCCCCCACAAGGGGGGAGATCGGCTGTCGCGAATGCTTTCGCCAATCTTCAACGTTGAAGAATGTAGCGCCGGAGCCAAAGCTGCCAATCTCCCCCCTTGTGGGGGAGATGTCCGGCAGGACAGAGGGTGGCGCCGTAGAGTAAAAACGTTGGTGACCAACTTCAGCATCAAGCCTCTCACACCATGCCACACACACCCTTGCCCCCAAGACACCGCGCTAACGCGAAATCGATGCGCAGGATCATGACCGATGCCGAACTAAAGCTCTGGAACGAGCTGCGTGCGCATAGGCTGATGGGCCTGGCTTTCGCAGGCAATTCCCCATCGCCGGCTACATCGTAGACTTCGCCTGCCCGGAGAAAAAGCTGATTGCAGAGGTCGACGGTTCACAACATGGCGACCCGGGTCTTGCCAATGCTGACGAGGCCAGAACCAAACGCTTGGAACAGGATGGCTGGATCGTCTTGCGCTTCTGGAATGACGATGTCATCCGCGACATAGACAATGTCTGCCAGCATATCGTTATCGCGGCTGGTTTGGCAGACGCGCCCTGACAGGCTGGCGGGACAGCGCCCCCCTCTGCCCTGCCGGGCATCTCCCCCACAAGGGGGGAGATTGGCAGCTTTGGCTCCAGCGCCACATTTTTCAAAGTTGAAAATTGGCGAAAGCATTCACGACAGCCGATCTCCCCCCTCGTGGGGGAGATGTCCGGCAGGACAGAGGGGGGCGCCGTAGAGTAAAAACGTTGGTGGCCTCAAAACAAGAACGCCGCCGTCGCAGGGTTCGGCCCGACGCGGCCATCGGCTGAATCCATGCCGCGGATGGCCTTCAGGTCCTGCGCGTCCAGTTCGAAATCGAAGACGTCGAAATTGGCCGATATGCGGTCCTGGTGGACCGATTTCGGGATGACGATCAGCCCTTCCTGGAGATGCCAGCGGATCATCGTCTGCGCCGCGGACTTGCCGTGCTTTGCGGCGATGCCTGCTATGGTCGCGTCGCTGAGCAGCCTGCCGCTGCCGAGCGGGCTCCAGCTTTCGGTGTGGATGTTGTGCCGGGCATGGAACTCCCTGATCTCGCGCTGCTGGAAACGCGGATGCAGCTCGATCTGGTTGACGGCTGGCGTGA
This sequence comes from Mesorhizobium sp. B2-4-7, assembly GCF_006442685.1. NCBI lineage: Bacteria > Pseudomonadati > Pseudomonadota > Alphaproteobacteria > Hyphomicrobiales > Phyllobacteriaceae > Mesorhizobium > Mesorhizobium sp. B2-4-7. The sequence continues at coordinate 63,303 of NZ_VFVH01000011.1, read as the reverse complement.
CGCCGGTTTCGCCGATGATGCGCTCCAGGTGATCCCGGTTGAAATTCGACACGCCGACCGATTTGATCCGGCCGGCTTTCTGCAGCTCGACCAATGTCTGCCAGGCCTCGACATATTTGTCCTGGCTGGGCACCGGCCAGTGGATGAGGAACAGGTCGATCTGTTCGATACCGAGCTTGTCCATCGTATCCTCGAAGGCGCGCAATGCGGCATCGCGCTGGTGCGCGCCGTTGCGCAGCTTCGAGGTGATGAACAGCTCGCCCCTCGGCACGCCCGCGCCCCGGATCGCCTCCCCGACGCCCTTCTCGTTCTGGTAGCCTTCGGCGGTGTCGATCAGCCTGTAGCCGGCCTTGATCCCCCAACCCACCACCTTGGCGGTGATAGCGGGATCGACTTGCCACACGCCAAGGCCGAGCCGGGGAATGGTCGAGCCGTCGTTCAACGAAATCTGTTCAGGCATGGTCTGGTCCTCTGCGAAGATGGTCCAGCCTATCTAGGCCCGGCATCGGGCAACGGCCAGCCGGCGGCGGACAAATTGCCGAATGTGTGATCGACACAGACGATGCTCTTGTCGCTTTCGTTGGCATTTGAGCTCACCGCGAAGATTAGCCCTCATTTCGGTCGGCGCACGGTCCTCACCACGCCGCCCGGGCCGCCGCCGCAGAAGAAGCGGTCGCCGCCGTCGGATTCGAGCCCCGACACGCCCTTGCCGGGCGGCATGTCGAGCCGTTCCAGCACCTCTCCGGTCTCGGGATCGACGCGCCGCAGGTCGCTCTGATCGCCTTCCCAGGTGCCGTGCCACAACTCGCCATCGACCCAGGTCACGCCGGTGACGAAGCGGTTGGATTCGATGACGCGCAGGACCGCCCCGGTCTCGGGATCGATCTGGTGGATCTTGCGCTGGCGGTTCTGCCCCACCCACAACGTGCCCTCGGCCCAGGTGAGGCCGGAATCGCCGCCGCCGCCGGGCGCCGGAATGGTGGACAGCACCGCGCCGGTGCCGGGATCGATCTTCTGGATCCGGTCCTTGGCGAGCTGGTAGAGGTACTGGCCATCATAGGCCGTCCCGGCATGCGCGGCGACATCGATCGAGCGCACCGCCTGCCCGCTCTCCGGGTCGAAGGCGGTGAGCCCCTTGCCCGAGGCAAACCAGACGTTCTGCCCATCGAAGCTCACCCCATGCACGCTGTCCACGCCCGCAAAGGGGCCGTATTCACGCAGGATTTCGGCCGCCGCATGTTTCATGTCTTCATCCTCACCCTTGATCGTGTGATCCATTCCTAGCCGTTCGGCAACGGCGCCGGGAGTAACAAGGTGGTCGTGAAACCCGCCACCGGCGGCGTCATCCAGCGGCGCGCCCGGCCGTGGCCGAACCATTGCACCTTGCCGGTCTCGGCAAGCTGCTCCAGCGCGCGCTGCACGCTGCGCTGGCTGGATGCGAGCGCCAGCGCCAGTGCCGAGCTCGACCAGGCTTCGCCGTCGGCGAGGAAGGCGAGCACTGCCGCATGCCGCTCCTCGAGAGGCCGCGCCAGCACCACCACTTCGCCGCCCCGTTCCGGCGCCAGCGAAAAACCGCGCTTCGTCGCCTGGATGTCGGCCAGCCCGCGCAGCTCGGCGCGCAGCCGGCCGATCTCGACCCGCAGCCGGGCGCGATGCGATTCATCGGCGTGCCTGCCGCCGAAGGCCCTGGCGATGAGCGCCGCACGCGGCATGTCACCGGGCCAGGCCTCGGCCAACGCGCGCGCCAGCGCAAACAGCACCGGGCGCGTCGCCAGAGAGGCCCGCGCCTCCTGTCTGCGCACGGCATAACGAAGACCGTCGACCACCAGCGCTTCCGATGCCTGCAAGGTCTCGACTTCCTCGAGCAGCAGCGGATGCTCCTGGCCGTTCGCGATCAGCCGCGCCGCCGGCGTTGCCAGCACCCGGAACGCGCTGTCGACCTCGGCCATCAGTCCGGGAATGCCGGCCCGCCATGCGGCGTGGCGGGCCCGCTCGAGTGCCGCGCGCGCGGTCTTCGTCCTGAGGCGCCGCATGGCGATGCCGGCGACGACCAGCTCGTGCGCGGCCCGCGAAACCGGCGGAAACGGCGTCGCATCGAGCCCGGCCAGCACCTGCTCGGCCTCGTCGAGACGGCCGATCAGCAACAGGAATCGCACTTCCAGGTGCCGCGCATGCGCGGCGTTCAGCCGGTCGCCTTGCTTTTCCAGCGTCGCCCGCGCCGCGTCGAGCGCCTTGGCCGGCCAGCCGAGGTCGCGCGAAACCAGCGCGATCTCGGCTTCGGCGATGACGCATCTGGCGCGCGCCACCGCTTCCCTCGGCCCGAAGGTGCGCCCCGCCCGCCGCAGCAGAGCCCTGGCCCGGTCGAGATCGCCGAGCTGCGCCATGGCGATGCCGCGCAGCGCCAGCGCCGGCGCGTCCTCGCGCAACGCCACGCGGTCGAGCGCGCCGAGCGGGTCACCCGTCGCCAGCAACAGCCCCGCGGCCGTGATCAGCGAATCCATCAAAAAAATCCCGCCACGGCGAATCCCGCCACACTTGTAACTCTCACCATCCCGCTGTCCGGCGCTATGTCAGTCGCGTCACATCAAACCGGAACAGCGAGGCAAAAGCCATGACCAAGCAAATGCACACACCGCCGATCGTTTCCCAGCAAGCATGGGAGGCGGCGCGCCAGCAGTTGCTCGTAAAGGAGAAGGCGACGCTCCGCGCCAAGGATGCGTTGGCCGCCGAGCGCCGGCGCATGCCGTGGATGGCCGTCGAGAGGGATTACACGTTCGAAGGACCCAACGGAAAGGCGAGCCTGCTCGACCTGTTCGAGGGCCGCCGCCAGCTGATCGTCTACCGCGCCTTCTTCGAGCCGGGTGTGTATGGTTGGCCCGATCACGCCTGCCGCGGCTGCTCGCTGGGCGCCGACCAGGTCTCCAACCTCGCCCATCTCAACGCCCGCGACACCACGCTGGCCTACGCCTCGCGCGCGCCGCAGGCCGACATTGCGCGGCTGAAGAAGCGGATGGGCTGGGCAATGCCCTGGTACACCATCACCGACAGCTTCGACAAAGACTTCGGCGTCGACGAATGGCACGGCCACAACGTCTTCATCCGCGACGGGGACCGCATCTTCCGCACCTATCTGATCAACAACCGCGGCGACGAGGCGATGGGCACCGTCTGGAGCTACCTCGACGCCACGCCGCTCGGCCGCCAGGAGGTCTGGGAGGACTCGCCCGAAGGCTATCCGCAGACCCCGACCTACAAATGGTGGAACTGGAGCGACAACTACGACGCCGACACCGCGCCGGACAGGAAATGGGACGAAGTGTCTGCTGCCGGCGAGGCGGCGTTCCGCAACAAGGACGTCCAGTAGAGCCTGGCTAGAGCGCCGGCTCGACGCAAGCGCAGCCGGACGCTCTTCGCAAGACGGCAGCTTTCCCAGGACTGCTGCTGCTTTCCGGGCTCGCGCCAATGCGCACCGAGGAGAAAGACATGAGCGACATCCATACAGGGGCTCTTCCCTGTCCCGATCAGGACGCGGCCCGCCTCGGCATCGCCGACTGGCTGGGCCTCGCCGCAGCGCCGATCTTCGCCCTGATGGCGCTGCTGGCCGGCACCTTCGGCGGCGATGCGGCGATGCTGTGCATGGGCACGTCCTCGCCGCTCACCGGCATGCCGGCCATGTACCTGCTGATGAGCGCCTTCCATATGGCGCCTTGGCTGCGCGTGATTTCCAACAGGCAGGCGGGCCGGGAGAAAGCAAAGCGCTTGGAGAAAACTCTGCAAAAACAGAGCATTGCGCAAGCAATTTGAATCGCCGATGCAACCCATCAAGGAGAAGAACCATGACTCGGACGAGCGAGACGCACGGTCCCGACACACGGGAGCCGATCGAGGCGGAGCCGACACCGCGCGGCGACGAGCCGTCGCAACCCGCCAAGGGCTGCCCCTGGTGCACGCCCGAAAAGACCTGACGCTTCGACGGCGGCGCCGACGCGCCGCCCGGGGCGAAACACATCGCCAATGACGCCCGGGCGGTTCGCGCTTATCGCCGTAAGGCACTGGCCTTACGTCGCGATGTCGTTGACAGGCAGCAATGGCGCGGGAAGGTCGACCTCGCCGAGCCCGGTCCGCATCTCGATCTCGATGTCGCGGCAGATCTGCGAAATCGGCACATCGTTGGCGTTGCCCTCGAAAGGGTTGGCGCTGCTCTCGCCGACCTGGTCGAGCGACATGTATGCCCAGCCCAGCAGCGTGCTGAACGGGATCGTCAGCCAGATCGCGATCGAGCCCAGCGCCCCGCCGAATTTGCCCATCTCGGCGAAGACCGGAACGACGCCGAACGGCAACAGCGTGCAGAAGATCATGACGAACATGGAACTGACGATGGCGTATTGGCGGGGATAGGGATTGTTCTTGATGCGGTCGCAGCGCGCCTGCTGGTCGTGGAAGTCGCGGATGAGTTTTGTCAGTTCGCCATAGATCTGCGGAGGAATCTTGGCATCCTTGAACAAGCCGTTGACCTGCACCGATTGCATTTCGAGCAAGGCGATCGCCGGGCGGGGCGATTTCAGGACGCCCTCGGTCTGCTCGGCCAGCAACGGCCGCAATTCGTCGGCAATCGAGCCCGTATCCTCCTGGACATGGTAACGCCGCCGGTATTCGATATTGGCGGCCCGCGCCATGGATTCCCATGGCATCGGCCGCCGCAGCGCGAAACGCAGCGCCGTCATCCAGGCGATGTGGCGATAGATGAGTTGCTTCGCTGTCGGGGCGTCGGTGAAGTCCCTGCAGAAATTGGACCACAACCGGCTGCTGGCCGTGATTTGCGCAAACGCCTGCAGCGCTTCACCGCTGCGGGTAAACACCTGCGAATTCTTGAAGCCGGCCACCAGTGACACCGTGGTGCCGAGCACCAGCACGACAGACCACGGCACCGAGAACCCGGCAAGTCCGGGAAAACGGTAGGCGGCCACCGCCAGTCCGCTCACCACCACCATGTAGATGACGCTGCGCCGCGACCAGAGCGCGAAATCCATCACCTTGTAGGAACGGCCCACATACATAAGATGCCCCAAATCGCGGACGTGCCCGCTAGCCGCAGGCCAGTCTCCAGTCGCCCTCACCTAGCCTTGGCGGCGCCGAACCGCAATCCGTCCATCAGCAGCCGGACCAGCCGGCGCGAGCGATCGCGCCAATCCGGGGTGTCGGGCGCCGAATAGATGCCGCCCAGCGCGTGCAGCACGTCGGACGCGTCGACATCGCCACGGATGGTGCCCTCGGCCACCGCCGCCTCGACCAATTGCCGCAACGCCGCCGAGACCCGACCCGACGTGTCGGAATAGAGATTGGCATTCGCCGTCAACAGGATGCGCAGGCTGGTCGCAAGCCCTCGCTTGGTGGCGATATAGTCGACGAAGCGCCGCATCCATTCTTCCAGCGCCACGTCAGACGGATGCTTTGCCGCCAGTTCGCCGGCGGCCGCGCACAGCCCCTCCACCTCGCGGCGGTAGACCACCTCGACCAGGTGCTCGCGTGTCGGGAAATGCCGGTAGAGCGTGCCGATGCCGACGCCCGCGCGGCGCGCGATCTCCTCCAGCGAGGCGTCGATCCCGCGCTCGGCGAAGACCGAGGCCGCCACCTCGACCAGCCGGTCGCGGTTGCGCTGCGCGTCGGCGCGCAGCGGCTTGGCCTCTGCTGTCTTCTGGTCGGGGATGGCGGACGGCTCTGCGGCCAATTTTTTCTCCACTGTCGAAATATGGGGCTTGAACCCCATCGGGTCAGCCCCCACGTAATAAACGGAGGCGCCTCCGCTTTAGTGGAGCACCTTTATCATATAATCAGGGGAACCGGTATGTCACGTGCTGAAAGCTTGCAAGCCAAAGCCGATTTCCGTCAGGGACTGGTGAAGGCGCCGAAGAGCGTAATCTCCCCCCTTGCGGGGGGAGATCGGCCAAGCTGACCACATTGCGCCTTGCCCTTCCCCGCCCCGACACCACTTCATTTCCCTCAGCGTCAAGCAACTGGAGCCAGACGCCCATGACGAACACCACAATCCCCGTCCATCTCGATATCAACGGCCAGCCGCATACGCTGGACCTCGAACCGCGCGTCACACTGCTCGACGCCTTGCGCGACCGCCTCGGCCTGACAGGCACCAAGAAGGGCTGCGACCACGGCCAGTGCGGCGCCTGCACCGTGCATGTCGACGGCGAGCGCGTGCTGGCTTGCCTGACGCTCGCGGCACAGGCCGAAGGCCGCACCGTCACCACCATAGAGGGGCTTGCACGGGAGGGCGCACTGCATCCCGTGCAGGCTGCCTTCCTCGATCAGGACGCCTTCCAGTGCGGCTATTGCACATCGGGCCAGATCATGTCGGCGGTCGCCTGCATCCGCGAGGGCCATGCCGGCTCCGATGACGAGATCCGCGAATACATGGCCGGCAATCTCTGCCGCTGCGGCGCTTATCCGCACATCGTCGCCGCCGTGCGCCAGGCAGCGCTGGAGGCCGCGTCATGAGGGATTTTTCCTATCTTCGCGCCAACTCCGTCGACGCCGCACGCCAGGCGGCCGCCCTGCCCGGCGCCATGCTGCTGGCCGGCGGCACGACGCTGATCGACCTCGCCAAATGCGGCGTCGCCGAGCCCGACAGCCTGGTCGACATCACCCATCTCAAGGGGCTCGACACCATCGAGATCGACGAGCGCGGCGCCGTCATCGGCGCGCTCGCCAGGATGAGCCATGTCGCCGACCATGCCGGCATCAAGGGCGGCTTTCCCGCTGTCTCGGAGGCGCTGTGGCAGGCGGCTTCGGCGCAGCTCCGCAACATGGCGACCGTCGGCGGCAATCTGATGCAGCGCACACGCTGCCCCTATTTCCGCGATCCTTCGAATTTTGCCGCCTGCAACAAGCGCGAGCCCGGCAGCGGCTGTTCGGCGATCGGCGGCGTCACCAGGGGCCATGCGGTGCTCGGCACCAGCGAGGCCTGCATCGCCACCTATCCCGGCGATCTCGCCACCGCGCTGGTCGCCTTCGATGCGGTGGTCCATCTCGGAGAACGCCGCGTCTTGGTCGACGACTTTTTCCTGCTGCCCGGCACCACGCCTCAGAAGGAACACGCGATCGAACCGGGCGAGATGATCACCGCCATCGAAATCCCGGGATCCGCCGCCGCCCGCCGCTCGAGCTACGTGAAGGTCCGCGACCGGCAGTCTTACGAGTTCGCCGCCGCCAGTGCCGCCGTCGGCCTCGAACTCGAGGCCGACGGGCGCACCGTCCGCGACCTGCGCGTCGCGCTCGGCGGCGTTGCCACGAAGCCCTGGCGGGCGCGCGCCGTGGAAGAGGCGCTGAAAGGCAAGGTGCTGGAGCCTAAGGCTGTCCGCGCGGCCAGCCTGCTCGCCGTCGAGGGCGCCGTCGACCATGGCGCCAACCACTACAAGATCGAGCTCGCGCCGCGCGTCGTGGCCAGAGCGATCCTCAAACTGGGAGAAGCGGCATGACCGTTCACATCGCAAGACATGGCGACGCCTCCGACGGCGTGCTGGCACAAGCCGTCGGAGGCCGGCTGTCGCGCGTCGACGGCCCGGCCAAGATCACCGGCGCGGCCAAATACGCCGTCGAACAGCAGCTCGAAGACCTGGCCTATGCCGTGCTGGTCGACAGCACGATCGCGTCCGGCAAGGTGCGCGCCATCGATACGGCGCAGGCTGAGGCGGCGCCCGGCGTGCTGCAAGTGCTGACGCCGGACACCATCATGGCCCTGAAAACCGCGTCGGACTGGTTCGGCACGCCCCCGCCCGACAAGCCTTATTGCCCGCTGGCGCGCGACATCAGCTTTTCGGGCCAGCATGTCGCCGCCGTGGTCGCCGAAACCTTCGAACAGGCGGTTGCGGCAGCGGCCCTCGTCAAGGTCGGCTATGACGAGACGCCGGCCATCGTCGACCTCAACGATGCCAAGGCCGGCGACGGCATTCCGATCGAGGCCATGACCAAGGAATGGGGCGACGCGCAGGCTGCCTTTGCGTCCGCCCCGGTCCGGATCTGCGCCGCCTACAACACGCCGCGCGAATACCAGGCGCCGATGGAGCCGCACGGCCTGATCGCCCGCTGGGAGGGCGACCGGCTCACTGTTTGGGAGCCGAGCCAATGGCTCGACGGCATGGCGCGCACCTATGCCGAATGGTTCGGTGTGCCGTTCGAGAATGTGCGGCTGGTCTCGCCCTATATTGGCGGCGGGTTCGGCTCCAAGGCGCTGGCGCTCGGCCACGGCGCGGTTGCCGCGAGTGCAGCCAAAATGCTCGGCCGGCCGGTGCGCCTGGTGATGACGCGCCCGCAGACCTTCACCGGCTATGGCGGCCGCGCCGCGACGCGCCAGACGGTGGCGCTCGGCGCGGATGCGGAAGGAAAAATCCAGTCGATCGTGCATCGCGGCGTCAATGAAACGTCGATCGATGGCATGTGGGTGGAGCCGTTGGCCTCGGTTACCTCGATCATGTACGCGACGCCGAACTTTTCGTCCCGGCAGAACGTCGTGCGGGTGAATTCCGTGGTGCCGGGCGCCATGCGCGCGCCGGGCGAGAACCCTTCGGCCTTCGGCATCGAAAGCGCCATCGACGAGCTCGCCTATGAGGTTGGCATCGACCCGCTGGAGATCCGGCTGCGGAACTATGCCGAGCAGGACCCGGAAGTGAAAAAAGCCTGGTCCACCAGGCAGTTGCGCGAGGCTTTTGCCACGGGCGCCGAGCGCTTCGGCTGGGCCAGGCGCTCACCGGAGCCGCGTTCGATGCGCGACGGCAACCAGCTGATCGGCTGGGGCGTGGCCGCCGGTACCTATCCGGTGCGGCGCGCCTATGGCGAGGCGATCGTGCGCATCCTGGCCGACGGCTCGGTGGAGGTCGAAAGCTCCTCGATCGACATGGGCCAGGGCACCTACACCATCCTGGCGCAGACGGCGGCCGAGACGGTGGGCGTGCCGGCCGACGACGTCGTGGTGAAGCTGGGCGATTCCCGCTTTCCCCGCGCCGGCGTCGCAGGCGGCTCGCGCCTGGCCGGCGTCATGACCGGTGCCGTCTACAAGGCCGCGACCTCGGCGCTCGACCAGTTGGTCGGGTTGGCGATCAGCGACCCGCGCTCGCCCTTCCATGCGCTGCAGGCCAACACGCTGGTCGTCGCCAATGGCCGCATCACCGCACCGCGTGGCGACGGTCCCGATGTGTCGATCGCCGAGCTCCTCAAAAGTATCGGCCGCGACCGCATCGAGGCGACAGGCGACACCATGCCGGCCAATTCGAGCGCCGAGGACCGCTACAGGAACTACACCACCATCGCCATGGCGCTGCCGCACACCGAAGGCGACTATTCCCGTCACTCCTGGTGCGCGCATTTCATCGAGGTCCGGGTCGACGAGGATTTCGGCACGGTGCGCGTCTCGCGCGTCGTGTCGGCGCTGGATTCGGGACGGCTCTACAATCCGAAGCTGGCGGAAAGCCAGTGGAAGGGCGGCATCATCATGGGCATCGGCCAGGCGTTGCTGGAAGAAGGCATCATCGACCGCCGCCACGGCCGCATCGTCAACAACAACCTCGCCGACTATCTGGTGCCGACCAATGCCGACATTCCCGACATCGAGGTGATTTCGGTCGGCATCCCCGACCCGCACTCCTCGGTGCTCGGCGGCAAGGGCGTCGGCGAACTGCCCATCGTCGGCGTGGCGCCGGCGATCGCCAACGCGGTGTTCCACGCGACGGGGAAAAGGGTGCGCGACTTGCCGATCACGCTGGAGAAGCTGATCTGAGCGGTGGAAGCGAGTAATCTCCCCCCTTGAGGGGGAGATGGCCGGCAGGCCAGAGGGGGGCGGCCAGGCGCGATCCCGGCGAGCGAGCGCTTCGCGCCGGAGCCGCTCTGGAGGCGGTGAGCCGATCTCGCGCTGCGGACTACGCCTTCAGCCTCAATGCGCTGCCAGGGGCGTGCCTATGTCCGAGACGAGCTTGACGAGGTCGGCTTGGCGTCTCGTCCCGGTTTTGGCGAAGATACGATTGAGGTGTGTCTTCAAGGTGTTTTCGCCGATGCCGAGCGACAAAGCGCTCTTCGACGCCGACAATCCGCTGCCGATCCGCAGCAGGACCCGCGCCTCCGCGGGCGTAAGGTCGAACAGCGTGGTCAGGACGGCCTCCGGGAGAGGAGAAGCCGACGTTGTGGTCGATATGAAGACAGCCGCGCATGCCGGCCGGAAAGCCGCGCGCGCGGTTCCTTCGGTCAGCGGCAGCACATAGGCGACAGCGGGCGGCCGGCCTGGGGCCGAGACCGGCAGTCCTATGCCCCGGGCGCCAAGCGAAGCATCTGCGTTCGCGGCGCTGGCGATCGCTTCCAGCAGGGCGCGGGCGACCGCCGGATTCTGCGCCTGGAGCAGGCCGTTCCTGGAAAGAATCGGACCTTGCGCCGACAACATCCGTTCGGCAGCGCCATTGGCATGGAGGATGGCCCCGTTGGCGCCGGCAAGCACGACAGGCACTGCGAGATTGTCGAGCGCCTGGCGGTAAAGGCTGGCGGTAACGCGAGCCTGGTCGAGCAGGTCTCCGATCAGGGAAGCACGGCGCAGATGCGGCGAGAGCAACGCCAGGAAATGTTGGTCTTCGGCTGATATGATCCCCCTGTCGGCCCATGTGGTGCAACCCATGAGCCCGATCCGGTCCGATGTGTGGACGAACTTGGTGATGCAGGCTTCGCGCAGTCCCTGAGGTTTGGCCCAGTTCTGAAAAAATGCCGTCTGCCCGAGTTCGGCTTCGCTCATCAGCGACAGCGTCGCGACAGGCGTGTCGACATCGCCGACGACCGCCGTCTTCAGACCGGGAATTGCGTCAAAGTCATAATCTTGGAGCACGCGCATTTGCACGGGATCCCAGGGCGATTGAGCGGCGAAGCGGCCATGATTGTCGGCGGTGCTGGCGAGCGCGATGGTCGTATAGGCCGCGTCCATGGCGATCGTGATCCGGGTCATGACGCCGGCCCAGCCTTCCGGGTTCAAAACGCAATCGTAGATATCGCCGATAACGGAACCAAGGACTTCGCTGCTCAGCCTCTCCACCACGCCTCCAGACACACTGCGATCTCGCCTCGGAGAATTTTGTGGCGTCATACTTTTGGATGACGCCACTCCTGGCCGATCTCGATTAGGATTCAACTCGATTGCTTGACGCCAGCCGCCACTGTTGCCGGTTATTCTGCCGATTGAAAGTATGGCGATCGGTATTTTTTAAGCGCGGATACTTTATCGAGGTTTTCCATTGTCGCGAAAGACGGTGTTTTCATCGGCTCAGTTGCCGCCGCATCTTGGCGAACGCGAGCGATTTTCCCTGTGGCAGGACATCCACGTCGCGGAAATCTGGTCGGTGGAATACGGCATATCGGAAAACCTGCCCTTCGAGGCCTCGATCGAAGCCACGGCTGTCGGTTCACTGGTTCTCGGTCAGATGTCCGGAACGATCAAGCAGGCGACAAGGAAGGCGAGCAACATCGCCGAGGACGACAATGACGGCTATTTGCTGTTGATCAACAAGGCCGACACCCTCTTGTCGGGCGTGCAGGTCGGCCGCGAATATGCCGTCGGTCGGGGAGAAGCGGTCCTCGTCACGGCCTCGGAGGCGCTGAAAATGACCGGTGCCGACAGCAATATCTGGACCAATGTGGTGGTCCCACGCGCGGTCCTCATGCGCGCCTTCCCGCAGATCGACGACCGGCTGGGATTGAAGATCGGCGCCGACAACGAAGCCCTCGATCTTCTCAAGCGCTATTGCGAGCTTCTTGAAAGCGGCAGCCCGCTCGCCTCGGCCGATCTCATAACCCATGCGACGGACACGATCGTGGACCTGATCGGCCTGGTGACCGGGGCGAAAGGCCGGGCTGCCGAATTGGTCGGCCTTCGCGGCCTGCGCGCCGCCAGGCTGGAGGCGATCCTGGCAACGATTGCCGAGGATTTTGCCGATCCTGGCATCTCCGCCCAAGGTGTCGCGCAACAGCTCGGCCTGTCGGCGCGCTACGTCCATGATCTCCTTCAGGAAACCGGAGTGAGCTTCTCCGAGCGCGTTCTCGAACTGCGGTTGCAGAGCGCCCATAGGATGCTCTCTCAGAGACACAGCGACATGCGGGTCAGCGATATCGCGATGACGAGCGGGTTCAGCGATGTATCGTATTTCAATCGCTGCTTCCGTCGCCGTTTCGGCTATACGCCGACCAGCGCCAGATAGGTTGCGGCATTTTCTGTGGCCGGCCCTGGCGCGGCGTCCGATTCTCTCTTTGAGAGGCCGGTGGAGCGGCACCTGCGCGATCGTGGCGCAGAACTGCCACAGTGCGCGCAAAAGGCTCGGCTTTTCGCTCCAGTCCAATTCCAGTGCGGCCCTGCCCAAGACAAGCCCGAGCTCCAATGACATGTCAGCCTCAGGGTGAAATGACTATCATGTCAGGGGTTTGGATGCCGCAGAATGGTTTTGGTGGCCGCAGGGCTAACGCATGGAAATATCTGGCGCTGACGTCGACCGCGCTGGTCGGACTCGGCCAGCCGATCGCCGCGACGGCGGCCGATGCCTGGACCGGCACCACCTCCACGGATTGGTTTACCACCGGAAACTGGAACGCTGGGTCAGTGCCGACGGCGGCCGATATTGTATATATCAGCAATTCGACACCGAATCCGACTGTTATCAACGCTGGCAACGCTTTTGCCGACGATATTTACCTTGGCTTTGTAGCTTCTTCGGACGGCAGCCTTGTCATTTCGAACGGCACGTTGACGACCGACCGAGCATTCTTATCCTGGGGGGATAACTCCACTTCTGATGTCACCGTAACAGGTGCGGGTTCCTCGTGGACCAGCAGCAGTTTGGTGGTTGGTAGTTTCGGGCTGGCTACGCTCGATATCCTCAATGGCGGTGTCGTGACGGATGCTGTGGGTATTGTTGCGGGCGGCAGCAACGTTCAAGGCGTCGTAAAGATCGATGGCGCCGGCTCAACGTGGCTTAACACTGATAGCCTCACGGTCGGCAGTTCCGGCGTTGGTGCGGTAACGGTTTCCAACGGCGGCAACGTCATCAGCGACAGCGCCTATATTGGCCAATATTCAGATTCGATCGGCTCGGCGACGATCGATGATGCCACCTGGACAAACAATGGAACGCTCTATGTCGGCCATGATGGCGACGGCGCGTTGATAATCACCAACGGCGGTGTGGTTAGCAATGCTGATGCCATGGTGGGCTACAGCACCGATTCAGCCGGTAAGGTGATGGTCGATGGCATCGGCTCAACCTGGCTCAACAGCGGGAACTTGTCCGTCGGCGTCGACGGGACAGGTACGTTGATGGTCTCGAACAGCGGAAAGGTCAGCAATACTTCAGGTTATATTGGCGCCTCCGCGGGTTCGACCGGCAAGGTGTTCGTCGACAACTCGACCTGGACAAACAGCGGATCGCTGAGTGTCGGCGATTTCGGCACCGGCATTCTGGCGATCAGCCATGGCGGCGACGTCAGCTCCAATGGGGGGACTATTGGCGCGAATGCCGGCTCGACCGGCAGCGTGTTCATCGAAAATGCCGGCTCGACCTGGACCAACAGTTCCGACCTGGCTGTCGGCGATTTCGGCACCGGCACGCTAGCGATCAGCAACGGCGGCGCTGTCAGCAATAACAAGGCCTATGTTGGCAAGTCGGCGGGCTCGACCGGCATCGTGATAGTCGTCGACTCAACCTGGACAAACAGCGGGTCGCTGATCGTCGGCGATTTCGGCAAGGGCGCTCTGCAGATCACGCAAGGCAGTGCGGTCAGCAACAGTTGGGCAACTGTTGGCGCGAAGGCGGGCTCGACCGGCATCGTATTCGTCGACGGTGCCGGCTCGACCTGGACAAACAGTTCGGACCTGATCGTTGGCGATCAGGGCACAGGTACGCTGACGGTTTCGAACAAGGGCACGGTCAGCAATCAGAACGGCATTTTGGCAAATGTTGCGGGCTCCACCGGCACGGCGACGGTCGAGGGTGCAGGCTCGACCTGGGCCAGCGTAGCCCTTTTCGTCGGTTTCGCCGGCACGGGCGAACTGAACATCCTCAACGGCGGCGCGGTCAACAGTGGCCTGGGCTTCGTTGGTTTCGGTTCGGGTTCCGCCGGCACAGTGACCGTCGACGGCGGGGGATCGACCTGGACAAACAGTTCCAACCTGTTCGTCGGCGATCAGGGTACCGGCACGCTGAATATCTCGAACGGCGGCAAGGTTAGCGATACCACAGGCTATGTGGGCGCATTCTCTGGCTCGACCGGCACGGTGACGGTCGACGGCGGGGGTTCGGCCTGGAACAACAGCTCGGACCTGTTCGTAGGCGGTTTCAGCACGGGTACTCTGACGATCTCGAACAGCGGCACGGTCAGCAATGGCTGGGGCTATATCGGCTACGTTGCCGGTTCGACCGGCATGGCGGCGGTTGACGGCGCGGGATCGAAGTGGACGAACAGCGGGGACCTCTATGTCGGAGGCTTTGGCACGGGCACGGTGACGGTTTCGAAAGGCGGCGTGGTCAGCAATGGCTTGGGCTTGGTTGGCTACGCCGCAGGTTCGGTCGGCACGGTAGCGGTCGACGGCGCCGGCTCGACATGGGCCAGCAGCGGAGATCTCGATGTCGGCGTTAGTGGAACAGGCACGCTGACGATTGCCAATGGCGGCGCGGTGTCGAGCGGCGGCGTGGTCAACATCGCCGCCATGGCGGGCTCCGTCGGCACGCTCAACATCGGTGCGGCGAGCGGATCGCCAGCGGCGGCCGCGGGCACGCTCAATGCGGCGAGCGTCCAGTTCGGGCCGGGCGCGGGTGCGATCAACTTCAACCACACCGATACGAACTACGCCTTCGCGTCGGCGATCGGTGGCGCAGGCACGATCAACCAGATCGCCGGCGCGACGAACCTTACCGCCGATTCGAGCGGCTTCACCGGTGCCACCAATGTGGATGGCGGGCGGCTGGCCGTAAATGGTTCGCTGGCCAATTCGCTGGTGACGATCTTCGGTGGCACGCTGGGCGGCAACGGCACGGTGGGCGGTGTCATGGCGCGGTCGGGCGGCATCATCGCACCCGGCAATTCGATCGGCACGCTCAACGTCGCGGGCAATCTCGACCAGGCGGCGGGCTCGATCTATCAGGTCGAGCTGACCTCGACCGGCCAGTCCGATCTCATCCACGCGACGGGCACGGCGACGATCGCCGCCGGTGCGGTCCTCGACGTGATCAAGACCGACGCAGCACCTTACGTGGCGGGCACGCATTACACCGTGCTGCAGGCAGACATGGGCGTCACCGGCACCTACACGCTCAGCGGCCTAGGCCCGTTCACCGGCCTTTTCGCGAGTTACGACCCGACGCATGTCTATCTCGACGCGACGCAGGCAAAATCCTTCGCCGAGGTCGGCCTGACGCCAAACCAGATCGCCACCGGCGGTGGTGCCGAAAGTCTTGGCAGCGGCAATCCGCTGTTCGATGCGATATTTGCTTTGCCGAGCGAAGCAGCCGCCCAGGACGCCTTCGACCAGCTTTCCGGGGAAATCCACGCCTCGGCCAAGAGCATGCTGCTTGAAGACAGCCGCTTCGTCCGCGACGCCGCCAGCAATCGCATTGCTGCTGCCTTTGGCGATGGCGGCGCGGCGGCGCTGCCGGTCATGGCCTATGGCGAAGGTGGACCGGAAATGGTGGCGGCCGATACCGACCGCTTCGCCGTCTGGGGCCAGGTGTTCGGTTCGTGGAGCAACACCGACAGCGACGGCAATGCCGCCGCCTTCGATCGCTCGACCGGCGGCCTGCTGGCCGGCGCCGACACTTTGGTCGGCGGCTGGCGTGTCGGCGTGCTCGGCGGCTACGGCCATTCCTCCTTCGATGCCGACGACCGCGATTCGTCAGGCAAGAGCGACAGCTACCATCTCGGTCTCTATGGCGGCACGAACTGGGGCGCCATCGCCTTCCGCAGCGGTGCAGCCTATAGCTGGAGCAGCATCTCGACCAGGCGCTCGGCTACTTTCAACGGCTTTGCCGATCAACTGTCGGCGGACTACGACGCCGGCACCGCGCAAGTGTTCGGCGAACTCGCTTACAAGGCTGATGCCAGTGGCTTCCATTTCGAACCCTTCGCCAACCTCGCCTATGTCAGCGTGCACACCGACGGCTTCACCGAAACGGGTGGTGCCGCGGCGTTGACCAGCGCCAGCACAAACAACGACGCCACCTTCACCACGCTCGGCCTTCGCGGCGCGACCGACTTCGCGCTTGGCGGCATCGATGCCACCGCTCGCGGCATGCTCGGCTGGCGTCACGCCTTCGGCGATGTCACGCCGACCTCCGCTTTCGCCTTCGCCGGCCGCGATCAATTCACCATCGCCGGCGTGCCGATCGCCAGGGATGCCGCGGTGATCGAGGCCGGCCTCGATCTCAACATGTCGGCCAATGCGACGCTCGGCCTGTCCTATACCGGCCAGTTCGGCAGTGGCACGGTCGACCAGGGCGCGAAGGTCGATCTGGGCGTGAAGTTCTGAACGACGGTGACGAAACGGCTTTGCAGCACGAACCTGCACGCTGATCCGCCCTACTCCGGCGACGGCACCGGCGGCTTCGAGGTCAGTGCGGTGCCGGCGGCCGCGACGATGACGGCGGCGATGCCGGCCAGTTGCGGCGCGGTCAGGCTCTCCTGCAGGAACAGGAAGCCGGCCAGCGCGCCCAATCCTGGCTCCAGGCAGGTCAGCGTGCCGTAGATGCGGGCCGGCATCCGGGTCAGCGCCACCATCTCCAGAAAGAACGGCAGCGCGCTCGAGAACAGGCCGACGAGCAAGGCACTGACCAGGATCGACGGCGCGAGCAGGCCCGCTCCCGCCTGCGCCACGCCGAAAGGAAGCACCAGCACGGCGGCGATCGCCATGCCATAGGCGGTGGTGCGGGTGCCGAGTTCGGCGCCCGCCTTCTGCGCCAGCACGATGTAGAGGGCCCAGAAACCGCCGGCCGCCAGCGCCAGCATCACCCCGGTCGGATCGAGCGGCTGGAGCGAACGGATGAAGGGTGACAACAGCACGATGCCGGCGACCGCCAATGCGATCCAGGCAAAGTCGCCCGCCCGCCGCGAGGTCAGCGTCGCCACCAGCAGCGGTCCCGAAAACTCCAGCGCCACCGCGACGCCGAGCGGAATCGTGGCGAGCGCGGCGTAGAACAGGAGGTTGAGCGCGCACAGCGTCACGCCATAGGCGACCAGCCACGGCATGGTGGCGCGCGAAGGTCGTATCTGCCAGGGCCGCAGCACGGCGATCAGCATCAGCGCGCCGACGACCAGCCTCAGCGTCGTCGTGCCCTGCGCGCCGATCACCGGAAACAGGCTCTTGGCGAAAGTGGCGCCGATCTGGATCGACACCATGGCGCCCAACAGCGCCATCACGGGCAAAGGCGCCGCTTCGCGACCGGCAACCGGCGTCGATGTCACTTGATCCCGTCCTCCGTGCGCCATCAGGCAAACGCTGCGTCATGGGAGATAGGGCGAACCGGCCCGCTCGTCGTGAGGCAGGGCCGGCATGTCGATGGGGCAAGAAAGGGCCGGACGAGCCGGCCGCCCTCAGACGCGGCCGTTGCGCGCGTTCGGCAGTCTCGTGATCGCTGTCAGGACCAACAGCGCGGTGCCGCCCAGAAACGCCATGGCCCCCAGCGACCAGGCAATGCCGACATTGACGATGGCAAAGGCCAGCGCAAAGGGCGCGACGGCCGAAACGAGCAGCCGGGCCGATGTGACGCGCCCCTGCAGACGGCCATAGTCCGCACTGCCGAACAATGTCAGCGGCAGGGCGCCGATGACGATGCTGAAAAGCCCGTTGCCCATGCCGAAGACGACGGCGAAAACCATCGCGCCTGCAACGGAAGGCGCCGTGCAGTTCAGCACGACGACCCCGCTCGTCATCAGGCCGGCCGAGATGATGGCCAGCGTCAATGGCGGCAGGTTGATGCCGAAGATCATGTTGATGAAGCGGCTCAACACTTGTGACGGCCCGAACAGCGTTCCGACGACGGCAGCGGTCGCCCCGAGGCCAAGTCCGGAAAGCAGCGGCACCATATGCACCAGGACAGCGGCGCCAAGCAGGTTCTGCAGCGAGAAGGCGATGACCATCAACGCGAAGCCGAGCGGCCGCGCCGAGGCCGGAAGCGATCCCTGGACATGCCGTGGCGGCTCGGTCGCCGAGCGCCTGCTCTTGGCCAGCCCGTGCGAGAGCCAGGCGTGCAGCGGCAGGCAGACGAGCAGGTTCAGCCCCGCGAAGACGAGATAGACGGTTCGCCATGACATCTGCGCGTGCAGGGCCGAGGTGATCGGCCAGAACACGGTCGATGCGAAGCCGGCGATGAGGGTGAGATAGGTGATGCTGCGTTGCGCTGCACGCGGCCTTATCTGCACAAGGAGCGCGAAAGCGGCGCCGTACTGGACCAGGTTCGATGCCACTTCCAGCACGATCAGCGCCGCCACGAAGGCCCCGGCCGCCGGCGCGTAGGCACAGGCGGCGAGCGCAGCCGCGGCAAGGATCGAGCCGACGGTCATGATCTTGCCGGCGCCGAAGCGGTCGATCCAGTTTCCGAGCCAGGGCGCCGTCAGCCCGCCAACCAGCAGAGCCGCCGAGAGCGCGCCGAAAATCCATTCGGTCGGCCAGCCCAGATCGCTGGCCATATCGGCGGCGAGAATGCTGAAACTGTAGTACAGCGTGCCGTAGCCGATGATCTGGGTGACGCCGAGGGCGGCAATGGCGGCCAGCGGCGAGCGCTCCGGGACTTCGAGATCGGAAAGGCTTCGATCACTTGATGCCACGGTCATGGTTCACTACCTCGCCATCTTCCTTGGTGAAGCGGACCACCGGATGGTCGAGCAGATCGAGCACGAGCTCGGACGGACGGCACAGCCGCGTCCCCTTGGGCGTCTCGACGATCGGCCGGTTGATCAGGATCGGATGCCTCAGCATGGCGTCGATCAGCTGTTCATCGGTCCATTTGGCGTCACCCAGGCCGAGTTCGGCATAGGGCGTACCCTTTTCGCGCAGCAAGGCGCGCGCGGGAATTCCCATGGCGGCGACAAGCTGGCGCAAGCGGTCCCGGCTGGGCGGATGTTTCAGATACTCGATGATGTCAGGCTTCTCGCCGCTCGCCTGGATCATGGCAAGCGTGTTGCGCGAGGTGCCGCAGTCGGGATTGTGGTAGATCGTAGCGGTCATGGCTTGGCCTCGACGGCAAGAGGTTGGATTTCGGATTGCTGATGCGGCGCGGTCGGGACGATCGCCCGGGCTGTCGGCGCGACGATCACTGAACCGGTCCCTTCACATCGGCGGCGCAGCAGTCTGGAGCCAACGCCGAAGCGCGGATCTCCAGCCGGCCGGAGCAGCAATCCTCCATCAGGAAACGGATGAGGCCGCTCAACGTGTCATATTCGGCGCTGTAGACCATGGAGCGCGAAGCGCGCCGCACGCTGATCAGCCCTGCCCGCTCGAGCTCCTTCAGGTGGAAGCTCACATTCGAGGCCGAGACCTCGACTTTTTCGGCGATGGCGCCCGCGGCAATCCCGTCCGGACCGGCGATCACCAGATGCCGCAGGATGCGCAGGCGCGTTTCTTGCGAAAGAGCCGCAAAGGCGGAAAGGGCTTGACGTTCATCCATATTTCAACAATCCTAAAAATGTTGAAACAAGGATTACCGCACATGCTCGTTTCTGACAATCGGGAATTTGAACCCGCTGACGTCGTTGATCCCGACGACATCACCATCGCTGGCTTGCTGGAGTTTCTGGCGGGCTACGAGGACCGGCGCCTGGTGTTCTTCTACGACGGCCGGCCGGTGAGGCCTGGTTACCACGTCACCGAGGTGAAGGCCGGCCAGTTCGCTGCGCTGGACTGCGGTGCAAACCCGGAATCCTGGGCCGAGATCTTCGTGCAGCTCTGGGACGTCGAGGAGGACCGCACGCATATGCCGGCCGGGAAATTCTCGGCGATCATCCGCAAGGTGACGGAGCATGTCGGCCTCGACCATTCCGCCAAGCTTACTTTCGAAGTCAGCGACGGCGTGCGCCCGATGCAGCTCTACCGCGCCGCGCTTCCCCGGCTCGCCGGTGATGCGGTGCATGTCGAGCTTTCGCCGCGGCCGGCAAGCTGCAAGCCGCGTGACCGCTGGCTGGAGGAAGAGAGGAAAGCCAAGGCCTGTTGCGGACCTTCGGCCGGACCGGAACCTTGCTGCGGCTGACGTTTCGCAGCCAAGCAGATGGCTTGGCGCCGTCTTGACGGACGGCCTTCCGCTCCCTCAGTTCAGCGATTTGCGCCGCGGCGGCGGCGTGCGATCGCGTTGAGGCAGCGGGCGCGGAACGCTGCCCCGCAGCGGGACCTGCGGCCATGCCGGCGAAATGAGCTACGGCGTGGCGCGGAGGTTCCTGCGGATGCGCCGCCTGCCCGTTCCACGGGCTTTCTCCGCCACCACGGCGGCGATGTCGACCACGTCGGCCTCGCGCGATCTGCCGTTGGTGGCCTTGTGGAGCCGTTCGTAAGGCAGCAATTCCTTGATCCGGGCATTGAGCGACGCGATTTCAGCTTTGAGGTCCTCGCATTCCTGCCTCTGGACATCCAGCTGTATCTGTTCCGATGCTTGTTGCAGCGCAAGCTGCGAAAGATTGGCGTTCGCTTTCGAAAGGCTCGTCTTGTCGTTTTCGTTCTCGTCGGTGAGCGAGGACAACTTTTGATCGGCGATTTTCTTTTCGGCCAGGGTGTCGTTCAAGTCGGTCTTGAGCCTGGCGATCTCGGCTGTGGCCTCGCTGTTCTCGTGCGAGGCCCGCTCCAGCCGTGATTGCAGGTCCTGGATCTCGGAACGCAATCCGCGCATTTCCATCTGGCTGCGCGCGAGTTCAGCTTGCCTGTCGCCTTCCATCATGCTGGCCGCTTCGGTCATTTCCGACAGCTTTGCCTGGGCAGTCTCGAGTGACTTCTGGAGCCTTATCTCCTCCTTCTCGCTCTTGCCGAGCGCGGCCAGCAGTTCGGCAAGCCGCGCTGCTTCGCTGGCATGGATCGTCGAGAGCTCGTCGAGCCTGTGGCGCGTCTGGGTTTCCCGCTTCAGCGCCTTATCAAGCTCGATCGACAGGCTGACATGTTTTTCCCGCAGCATCTTGCTCTCGCGCAGGCGCCTGTTGGCCTCGACCGCCCTGGCCGTCAGCCGCTTGGCGATGTCGCCGAACTCCGCGTCGCGTTTTGCGCCCGCATTGGCCGTTTCGGCAAGTTCCAGCCTGGCCGCTGCGAGCGCTGCGCGAAGCGCCTCCCTGTCCTGGACCAGGCTTGTCTCGCGCTGTTGCAGCAATTCGCAGGCGCTTTCACGCTCGCGCAGCTTTCTTGCCGTGTCGTGCAGCTTTTCCGACAGCGTTCTTTGTTCCGCGACCAGGTCGCCATTTGCGAGCTCCAGCTCGTTGGCGCGAAGAATATCGGTGTGGAGGATGTTGAGGAACTCGCGCGTCAAATGGTGTGAGGTAGCGATCTCCGACAATTTGCCGTTGATCTCGTCCATATAGTTCCTGGCGTCATGGAACATCCCTTCGAAGGCACTCAATGCCGCCATCCGGGTCTGGGTATGGGGCGTCAGTCGTGGTGCGGTTTCGGTATCGTCGGCGTTGCCCGCGCCGTCCGGATTATCCGCATCATCCGCATTGGCCTCGGGTGCCGAGGCCTCGGCTCCTGGCGCGGAATCTGGGATATAGCCGCTGTCCGGCGGCGCGTCGTATTCGGTATCGAGGCTGGCATCCAGAGCGTCCGCCAGATCGGCCTGCAGCTCCTGGAGTGCATCATCTACGTCTTCGGCACGCTTGATCAGACCCTTGAAATTCATAACGAATGCCCTTTACGCATACCCCATTCAGTATTTAATAATTGGCTAATATGTATGCTTACATCCACTGATTGCGCAGGGGAAGCCCCCCATTAGGGGGAGCGTAAAGTTGGACATTTGGGGTTGGGATGCGGCGGGCGACCAGTGCCGCGGCCGTCTTTTTGCAGAATTGACGCACCCGATTTCTGGGTGGAATCTGATGCGGAAAATCCTGGATCCTACCTTCCCCTCGTGGAAGGTAGGACTGAGGCGCTGGCGCTGAAGGATGCTCGTCCTGTAGCGCCGCGCCAACTCCGCCCGCTGCTTGCAGCGACCCTCCCCACAAGGGGAGGGTAAAAGTCAGCCCGCCATGGCCAGCGGCACGGCGCTTTTGTTGGGGATCTGGATGTCGATTTCCAGCGTCGACATGGTCTCGCCGCGGTCCATCGAGATTTGCAGATAGTCCTGGTCGATCTGCACGTGCTTGGCGATGACGGCCATGATCTCCTCGCGCAGCACGGAGACGAGATCGGGCTGGCCACGGCTGCGGCGTTCGTAGGCGAGCAGCACCTGCAGCCGCTCACGCGCCACGGGCGCGCTGGAGCGCCGCTTGAAGAGGTCGAGAATGTTCATGCCGCCCTCCTTCCGAGCAGCCTGTCGAGGAAGCCCTTGCGCTCGAAGGGAACCACGACCGGCAGGTCTTCGCCTTCCAGTCTCCGCGCCGCTTCGATATAGGCTTTGGCGGCGGCGTTCAGCGGATCGCTCAGCGTCACCGGCGAACCGAGATTGGAGGCCCTGAGCACATCCTGGCTCTCCGGGATGATGCCGAGCAGCGGCACCGACAGGATTTCCAGCACGTCGTCGATGGACAGCATCTCGCCGCGAGCCGCGCGGCCGGCATCGTAACGCGTCACCAGCACGTGCTTGGCGATTTGCTCGCCCTGTTCGGCACGCATGGTGCGGGCGTCGAGCAGGCCGATGATGCGGTCGGAATCGCGCACCGACGACACTTCCGGATTGGTGACGATGACCGCCTCGTCAGCGAAGCGCATGGCGAGCTGCGCGCCGCGCTCGATGCCGGCCGGGCTGTCGCAGAACACATAGTCAAACACCGAGCGCAGCTTCTCGATCACCTCGCCGACGCCTTCTTCGGTCAGCGCGTCCTTGTCGCGCGTCTGCGAGGCCGGCAGCAGGAACAGCGTATCGACGCGCTTGTCGCGGATCAGCGCCTGCGACAGCTTGGCCGTGCCCTGGATGACATTGACGAGGTCGAACACCACGCGCCGTTCGGCGCCCATGATCAGGTCGAGATTGCGCAGGCCGACGTCGAAATCGACCAGCGCCACTTTCTTGCCGGTCCTGGCGACCGCGGCCCCCAATGCGGCCGTCGAGGTCGTCTTGCCGACACCTCCCTTGCCTGAGGTGACCACCACTACCTTGCCCATGAAAAAAGCCTCCGTCGCCTGATGTTGTCGTTTGTTATTGCTCCGTGCATCGCACGGCTATTGTTGGAACCTGCCATCATCCCACGCGAAACCGGTCCCAACCTTGCGGACCTGAACGTCCTGTTCGCGGTCGCGCAAAACAAGAACTGGTCCGGCGTTTTCATCCCGGCGCCCTAGTTCAGTGGCACGACGCGCAGCACGCCGTCTTCGAGGAAGGCCTGCACCGGCTTGCCGCGCGAGGCGCCTTCCATGTCCTCCGCCGTGGTGTACCAGCCGTCGATGGCGAGCAGTTCGGCCTCGTTCCTGCGGCAGAAGATGCGCGCCGAAATATTGCCTTCCGAGCCCGCAATGGCGCGGCCGCGCAGCGTGCCGTAGACATGGATCGAGCCCGCCGCAATGATCTCGGAACCGGAAGCGACCGATCCAAGCACGATGACATCGCCATGCGGATGAAAGATCGACTGGCCCGAGCGAAGGGGCGACTTGACCATCAGCGTTCCGGCCAGGGCCGGCTCCGCCGCGCCGGCTTGCTGTTCTGTCTTGGCCGCCTTGGCCGCCTTGACCCTTCCAGCCTCGGCCCTGCCCTCGTCGGGCTTGCCCGTTTCCTTGCCGCGTTCCGAAGACACCGCTTCCGTCTTGCCGGCCTCTTCCGCCAGGCCTGCCTTGCCGTTGCGGCCGGGCTGCGCCAGCAGGCCATCTGAAGTGGCCTCCTTGGCGCCGGCCAGCAGCGGCGGCAGTTCGGGCCCGAGCGAGGCCCCTTCGAGCTCGATGGCATAGACCCGGATGCCACGCGTGCCGAGCGAAGCGACCAGCGCCGCGATCTCGTCGGCCGCAGGCTTCAGCGCATTGAGATCGAGCACCACCGGCCGCCCTGAGAAATAGCCCGGCGAATTGCCGATCCAATGATCCAGCCCCTCCAACCAAGCACCGATCGGCGCCTCCGGCGTCAGCGTGAAAGCGACGAACGAACGGGCGCGAAAGCGAATGGATTTGGTCTCCAGGGGAGCGGCAAAGGTCACGGCTGGCGAATCCTTACTCAATGGTTAAAGGGTGCCGGCCGAATGGTTAACAAATGGTTAATAAAGACGGCTGGCACCTTGGAAGCCGCCAGAAATTGGAGGGTCGGCTAACCGCCAGTTGCGGATGCCGGCTGACAACACGCGGAATGTGTTGATAGCGCCGCGTCAGCAAGCGGATTACCGCCGTTCAATCGACAAGCTAGATCTCAAAATGCGCCATGACGGCAACAGCGGGGGAGCCACCGCCAGCGACGACCGATCCCCTCCGAAAGGCGCGCGCAGGTTGACAATCCTTGGGTTGATGCAACATCCTGCCGATCTTTGACCGGGAGGTAGTATGACTGTTTCGATCAACCGTCGCGTCTTTTCCGTCGGCGCGGGCACTTTGGCGCTGGCCGCGGCAGGGTTTTCGCCGGCGCGCGCGCAGCAGGCTTTTTTCCGTATCGGCACCGGCGGCACGTCCGGCACCTACTATCCGGTGGGCGGGCTGATCGCCAACGCGATCTCGGCGACGGGGCCGGCCGGCGTCGAGGGCCTGGTTGCCAGCGCCACGTCCTCCAACGGTTCGGTGGCCAACATCAGCGCCATCCAGTCGGGCGCTTCCGAATCGGGCTTCACGCAATCCGATGTCGCCTACTGGGCGCATTCGGGCACCGGCCTCTACGAGGGCAAGCCCAAGGTAGAGGATCTGCGCCTCATTGCGACGCTCTATCCTGAAACCATCCATCTGGTCGCGCGCGCCGACGCCGGCATCAAGACGGTGGCGGATCTGAAGGGCAAGCGCGTCTCCCTCGACGAGCCGGGTTCCGGCACCATCGTTGATGCGCGCCTGGTGCTCGGCGCCTACGGTCTAACGGAGAAGGACGTAAAGCCCGAATATCTCAAGCCCGGCCCGGCCGGCGAGCGCCTGCAAGACGGCGCCATGGACGCCTATTTCTTCGTTGGCGGCTATCCGACCGGTGCCATCGTCGAGCTTGCCAGCACCAACAACATCACGCTGGTGCCGATCACCGGCCCCGAGGCCGACAAGCTCCTGTCCGAACAGAAGTTCTTCTCGACCGACATCGTGCCCGCGGGCACCTACAAGAATGTCGGCGAGACCAAGACCATTTCGGTCGCCGCGCAATGGGTGACCAACGCCAAGCAGACCGATGACCTCATCTACAAGATCGTCAAGTCGCTCTACAGCGACGAGACCCAGAAGGCGCTGCAGGCTGGTCATGCCAAGGGCAAGCTGATCACGCTCCAGAACGCGGTCACCAGCGCCGGCATTCCGTTCCATCCGGGCGCGGAGAAATTCTACAAGGAAGTCGGCGCCCTGAAATAAGAGGCCATCAACAGACTGGCGACAACGAGGCGGAAGGCGTGCTTTCCGCCTCGTTTGTCTGGGGATTCAGGATACGGAACCGACTATGAGCGACGACGACAAAATCAGGCTTTCCGGCATGGAGTTCGACGAGGAAAAGGCTCGCGAACTGGAGGAGAAATTCGACTCCGAGATCCGGTTCCGGCCGCTGACCCGGGCCGCCGGCTGGCTGGTCGGCTTCCTCCTGGTGGCCTTGTCGCTGTTTCACTATTACACGGCTGGATTCGGCTTGCTGCAGGAGATGCTGCACCGGGGCATCCACCTGTCGATGGTGCTGTCGCTGATCTTCCTCGTCTTCCCTCTGGTGAAGAAGGGCTACGACCAGCCCGCCCAATCCAGCTTTCTGCGGCCCCTCGGCATACCGGTTTTCGACTGGCTGCTGGCGCTTGCCGCGGTGGTAGCGGTCCTGCACGTGCCGATGATCCCGCTCGACGATCTTGCCTTCCGCGTCGGCAACCCCACGACGACGGACGTGGTGCTCGGGCTGACCCTCATTTTGCTCCTGCTGGAAGCGACGCGCCGGTCCGTCGGCATCCCGCTGCCCATCATCGCCATCCTCTTCATGGCTTATGCGCTGTTCGGCCCCTATATGCCGAGCATCCTGGTGCATCCCGGCGCGTCCGTCTCCCAGCTCGTCGACCACCTCTACCTGACGACGCAAGGCATCTACGGCATCGCGCTCGGCGTCGTCGCCACCTACGTTTTCCACTTCGTCCTGTTTGGCGTCTTCGCCACCCGCATCGGTCTCGGCCAGCTCTTTCTCGACTGCGCGGCATGGGTCGCCGGCCGCTACGCCGGTGGTCCGGCCAAGGTATCGATCTTCGGCTCGGCCCTGTTTGGCATGATCTCTGGCTCGTCGGTCGCCAACACCGTCACCGTCGGCTCGCTTACCATCCCGGCGATGATCCGGCTCGGCTACAAGAAGCATTTCGCCGCCGCGGTGGAGGCGGCTTCCTCCACCGGCGGGCAGGTGACGCCGCCGATCATGGGAGCCGCCGCCTTCCTGATGATCGAGTTCCTCGAACTGCCCTACACGACCATCATCCTGGCAGCGATAGTGCCGGCCTTCATGCACTTCTTCGGCGTGTTCATGCAGGTGCATTTCGAGGCCAAGCGCACCGGCTTGCGCGGCCTGCGGCCGGACGAGATGCCCGACGTGGTCGAGGCATTGAAACGGGACTGGCCGACCATCATCCCTCTCGTCGTCCTGATCGGCGTGCTTCTTGCGGGTTATACGCCTTACATGGCTGCCTTCTGGGGCATTACCCTGTGCATCCTGGTCGGCCTGTTTAACCCGCGCCGGCGCATGTCTGTCGCCGACATCGTGGTGTGCCTGCGCGACGGCGCCAAGTATGCGCTCGCCGTCGGCGCTGCCGCCGCCACGGTCGGCATCGTCGTCGGCGTCGTCACCCTGACCGGCGTCGGCTTCAAGCTGTCCTACATCGTCACTTCGACGGCAGGCCATCTGTCGCTGCTGTTCGGCACCTTTATCCCCGAAGCGATCTTCTCGACGCACGGGCTGACCCTTTTGTTCACGCTGATCATGACCGGCGTGGTCTGCATCCTGATGGGTTGCGGCATCCCGACGACAGCGAACTACATCATCATGGTGACGATTGCCGCGCCGGCACTGGTGATGCTCGGCACCGAGCCGATCGTCGCCCACTTCTTCGTTTTCTATTATGGCCTGCTGGCTGACATCACGCCGCCGGTTGCGCTGGCTGCCTACGCTGCCGCCGGCATGGCGGGAGCTGATCCATTCAAGACCGGCAACACTGCCTTTCGGCTCGGGCTCGGCAAGGCGCTGGTGCCCTTTGTCTTTGTCTTCTCGCCGTCGCTTCTGCTGGTGACGAAAGATTTCACCTGGCCGAACTTCTTCCTGGCTTTCTTTGGCTGCGTGCTCGGCATCACCTGCCTGGGGGCCGCCCTCTCGCGCTACCTGCTCGTGCGCACCCGGCCATGGGAAAACGTGTTGCTGGTCTTGGCCGCCCTGCTTCTGGTGGCGCCCGAACTCTATTCGTCCCTACTCGGCCTGGTTCTGACCATTCCCGTCATCTGGCGCCATTGGAGCGCGCGCAACGTCGAAGAGGCGCGACCGGCTTGATCAGCGCCGCCCCAACGATCCCTCCCCGAGAACTCAAAGGGGCCGGAAACGTTTTGGGGACTTCAGGAAGTCAGCGTGCTCTCAACCTGAATCTGACGCGAACCGCCAGGATCGGTTCCGCGGGGGAAAAGTTCCCCGAGAGCTGACAGACAGCCTTCGACATCAGAAAGCGACAGCCGGAGTTTCAAGTCATTGAGGGTCAGTGACGAAAGGCATGATGTCCACGCCGTCTCCCGGGAAGACGGTGAAATGCGGATGGCTTTCGAACAGGCGGGCGGCGGCATCGATTGTATCGGCCTCGACGACAATGTAGCCGCAGAAAGGGTTCACGGCGTCTGCGACCCCATCCTTGGTAACGCGCGTCGTCCTCCCGACCATGCCGCCGCGATCGGGGAAAGATGCGGCATTTCTCTCCTCCCAGTCCGTCCACTGCTGTAGGCCGACGCTATCAATCGCATCTTGCTCGGGCTTGGGCAGGCTGCGAAAGCGGGCAAGGTCTTCAGGCTTCATGGTGTAGACGGCAAGAAAGCGGGGCATGTGACGGTCTTCGCGCTGACAGAACCGATGCCAGCCTAGACTCTCGGTTGGCCGAAGTCACTAAGCACTACCACCCTCAGGCACGGCGAATTGCCCTTGTCCGGGCACTTTCGGATCATCTCACTCTCCTTTCGAAAAGGGCCACGGTCGGGCCCTTCAGTCTCGGTGCTCCGGCACTCCTTTCAGCTGGTCCTTGGTCCATTGGGTCACGGCGTGGCGCCGTCCTCGTCGCGCATAAAGTCGAGCTCGGTGACGGCCACCGGGCTCGGCGAAGGACGAGGAACGCCAGCCGTTCAAGTTTTCTCCGCGTCCGCGCAGGTCACTAAACACCGCTCTTGGCGCTGCGATGGAGTCGTCATCGCATCGTCTCTGGCCAGCTTCAGGCCGGCGCCTGGTCGGATGTGGGTGACCCCATGCCAAAGACATGGGGGCACATCGCTCTCAGACACTTTGATACGACTGCCCGCCAGTCAGTGAATGTTGATACGTCGCGTCACCTGACCGTTGCTTTCCCAATAGGTATGCTTCTTGGCAATGATGGGATCGTCCATTGCGGGTTGGACCTGCCCTCCCGTATCAACCGCGCGCGAGGTGACGGCGTGCTCTCCGGCGGAAGGCTTGGGCCAGTCGACGGACCATAGTTTCCAGGCAAAGTCCGCCTTGTCGGTTTCGTCGATGGCCGCCGGCATCCATGGCCCGTCATCGATCTTCACCTCGACCCGGTCGACCGGTGCGCCCCAGGCGGCCCCGACGATCCGGTAGTCATCGCCGATATGAGTGACCCGGGCCGGTGCCGATTTCAGCCTCGCCCGCCCGACCGAAGTTTCCACCCATACTGTCTCGCCGTTGTGGTCTTCCTCGCGCAGCGTGACATAATCGCGTCCCATGAACCGGTTCTCGAAGCGCTGATCGTTCACGTCTATGCGCTTGATCCATTTGACGTTCGCGATCCCGTACCATCCCGGCGCAATCAGCCGCAGCGGGAAGCCGTTGTCAGGAGGCAAGGGGGACCCATTCATCTCGTAGCAAAGGATGTTTTTGGGATCCATGGCGTCGGGAAGTGACATGCTGCGCGCAAAATTCTGCGTGAACTTGACGTCGTCGGCCCGCTTGATTTCCCCTTTATCGGTGCCCCAGAAGACGACCTCGATACCAGTGTCGAGGACTCCGGCCTCCGTGAGGATCGGCGCGAGCGGCGTGCCCGCCCAGCGCGCATTGCCAATGCCGCCATTGAAAAACGGCAGACCGGTATTGCCCGAACATTCGACCGTGAAGGTGACTTCCTGGCGCGGTCGAGCCTTGATGTCGGCGAGCGTCAGGGTTGTCGGCTTTTTAACGGAGCCGCCGATTTCGAGTTTCCAGGTGCTTTCGTCGATCACCGGCCGGTCGAAATGCGCGATTGAAAAGAACTTGTCGTTGGGCGTCACCCAGGAATCGAGATCCTCCCACACCAGCTGATTTTTGATGACTTCCGGAACCGGGTTCGGCGGCAGCTGATCCAACCATTTGATGACTTCCTCGCCGGCCCGGCTTGGAAAGGCAGAGGCAATCCGCGATTGAAAGGACGCCAACGCTGCGAGGGCTGCCCCGCCTTGAACGATGAATTCACGTCTGGGAAGGTAATGCATGACGACTTCTCCTCCAGTGAAAAGCTCAGTTCTCCTTCAGTGATAGATGCAATAGCGACCGGGATCGCGCAAAGCAGAGGCCGGCCGCGGCGGGCAATTATGAGAGCGTGTGAAACAACCCGAGTTAGAAGCGCGCCGTAGTTAAAGCGACGTCTCCGCTCTCAATCGCCAGCTTGTCAGGTCCGAGCCGGCGATCTTCAACTATATGCCCTATATGTCCTCGTGGCGAGGGCAAGGGCCGCATCTTCGCATCACGATTGGCATCTGCCTCGTGTTCCAAAATCCAATGCAGCCTACAATTGGTGGGTCGGATTTTGTGAGCGGCAGGGACAACGCCGAGAATAAAGGACCAACGAGTCGATTTCCTCAATGGCGCTTGAAATACTGCACCTCGCGCTCATGCTTCTCCGCCGCCTCGCGGCTATCGAAAGTCCCCAGGTTCCGTCGCTTGCCCGTCTTCTCATCCTTCTTGCGCGAATAGAGCCGGTATTTTCCGTCCTTGAGTTTGCGGATCATTTGGCCTCTCCCTGACCGGGATTTCGCCGCCGCTTGCCCTTCAGCCCGAGTGCTGCCTGTTCGATCGCGGCGCGGTCGTTGCCCAGCCTGTCGATCAGGTCCTGTGCCTGCTTGCCTGATATGCCGGTGCGCATGGCCAGCTCCTCGACCGTAAGCACGTCGGTGCTGGCAATCTCGCGCGGCGGCGCGTTGCCCGCCGCCATCGACAGCTCCCTGTCGATCTCGGCCTCCGCGCGATGCCAGTGCTGCTCGGGGTCGCCGCCGCCTTCGCGCTCCCAGATCCGATAGGCGCGCTCCCGGATTTTCCCATGCCGTTGGTCGTCGCCCATTTCTCAAATCCTCCATTGGGTAGCATCTGAACGCCGCCCGCCTCCGAACGATCCAAAGAATTTGCGTGATCGCCGGGCCGGGTCGTTGGAGATTGGGATGACACGAGGCGCGCCGGGCAGAGCCCGGTCATGGAGCGAAATGATCCAGGCGGCGGGTCCCCCCGCCGCCTGGATGCCGGCCGCGGCGGCCGGCTTTGTTGTCAGCGTCCCCAGACGCCCTGACCATAGCCCTGTGCAGGCATGTCGGAGTTCGAGTTTGCCCCCATTGCGCTGTCAGTGATGCTGTTTGTGACGCTCGGGACAACCGCCTTGGCGCCGCCCGACATCATGGCATGGGCGGTTGGATAGCTGCTTGCGGCAGGGATGAAGTCGGAGCCAAAGTGGTCGCTGCCGGCAAAAGCCATGCCGGAGGCGAACAACAACGAGGCAACGGTCAATACGATCTTCTTCATTTCGGTTTCCATCTTTTGAAGTTGACATTTGGCCCCGACGCGCCGCCCGCCCGCGTTCATGGGACCGTGTTTGTTGTTTCAGGCGAAACCGGCCAACCGCGATCCCACTGGATCTTGCAGTGACAGGTCGTTCAGCGCACGACCGTCTCGGTCCGTTGTTGCGCTGTTGGCGGCTTGATAAGGGCGTGGTGTTTGTGTGGGCGTGGTAGGCAGCGTGGTAGAAACCCTTGCCGGAGTGGAATTTTGCGTGGAATGCAGCCGGAAAGCGCAGCGCCCGCTATTGGCATTGCCGCCTCGGCCCGCCGGAATAGGGCTGGTAGCTGTTGTCTTCCGGGCGGTAGGAGCGGTAGCGGCTGAAGCAGGAGGCGACATGGTCATCATCGCCAGCGGCCGCATAGGCGCCCGGCCCAGTGCCGTTGTCCTCGACGTAGCTGGCCTCGGCGGCGGGCGGCGCGGCACGGTCGGCGTCGAGATAGGGCGAGATGCAGGGGCGCTGCTGCCCGCTATAGGACATGTAGCTGTTGTCCTGCGGCCGGTAGGAGCGGTAGCGGCTCGCGCACCAGGCGACATGCGGCTGCGGCAGTTCGGCCGTGGCGGGCGCGATGGCGCCGGTGGCGGTGGGATCGGTCTCCCCGGCCTGGCGCTTGGGCTCGATATTGGCGGGCGCGGGCTGCTCGGCCGGCAGGCGCTCGAGATTCTGCGCCGTTCTGTCCACCGGCCGCGCCGTTTTGGTCCAAAGCTCCGCCATACTGACGGTGGCCGGTGCCTGGCGCGGTGGGTTCGCGGTGATTAGCCAGACGGCGAAGGCCAGACCGCTACCGAACACCGCAAGGGTCAAAACGAAACCGCAGACCAGTCCCAACAATGCTTTCACGCCGCGCTCCTTGAGCCCCTGCTAAAGCAATGCGGGGGGTCAAGGCTGGTTCCAGCAAAGCGCGGGAAATAGGCGCGGCGCTCCGCTGGGCGAATGCGAAGGCGGCGCCGTTCAAACCAGCTGCTTCACGTCCACTGGCAATTGGGTCTCCGCTGTGGGCAACGCGGCCGGCATGTCCTCGCCGCGCTGGCGCTGCCGCAGATGGAGCGCCAACAGCCGGTCCAGCGAGACCCTGCCGGCCCCGGCAACGGCCAGCACGAACATGCCGCCCGATATCGCCAGGTCCTTTTCGAAATGCAGCAGTTCGTTCTGGCTGCCGAAATTGGTGTGGAACAGCATGGCCGTTGCCAAACAGAACAGGCCGAGCGCGATGGCGCCAAGCCGCGTCAGCAGGCCTGACGCGAGGGAGAGCCCTGCCCCCAGTTGCAACGCTACGGTGGCGACAAACAGCGGCAGGTTGACACCAAGCGCTGCCATGGCTTTGGCGGCGGCATTGAAATGGGCGGCCAGCGTGGCGCCCTCATGCAAAAAGATGAGAGACAGAAGCAGGCGGCCGGCAAGCAGGCCCACGTCCCCGAGGTGGTATTTAGCGGCAAGACCCTGCAGCTTCGCGGAGCGTTCGGTCAATGTCATGGTCAGCCTCCGATCTTTTTGGCACGGGCAGGCGCCAAGCGCCTGATGTTGAAAAGGCCGGAGCCGGCGCGAGGGAGAGGATGCCGGCTCCGGCAAAGCGCGCCAGCCACGAGCGCCCAACCGTGGTGGACGAAGGGGCGAGTTCGGTGCCAACGCCCCTGCTCCGTCTCGGCTACGCCGAGCCAGCTCTCCCCATTTGTGGGGAAGAGAAAAGGTCCTACTTCGTCACCTTGGTGTCGATGGCCTGCCGCAGGTCGGAAAGCTCGTCGCACCCGGCCGGGCACAGCTGCTGCAGGGAGGCCAGCTGCTCCTTGGCCTTGTCCATGTCGCCGGTCTCGACATAGAGCTCGCCCAGATATTCGCGGGCGGCTCTGTGGTCGGGCTTCAGCTCCAGCGCCTTGGTGTAGTAGGTGAGCGCGGTCTTGTAGTCGCCGGTCTTGCGCAGGGTGAAGCCGAGCAGGTTGTAGACGTCCGCCTGCTGCGTGTCCTGCGCCAGATCGCGCAGCTCGGCCAATGCGCCGGAATAGTCCTTGGCATCGATCTTGGCCTTGATGGCGGTGAGATCCGGCGCGTCGGCGCCTTCGATGTCGTCGACCGCATGGGCCGGCATGATTGTCGCAACGGGAAGCACGGTCAGCACGGCAATGGCGCCGAGCAGGCCGAACAGGGCATGTCTGCCCGACAGGGCATTTCTGCTCAAAAGGGATCGTTTCATTGTCTTTCTCGCTTGCGTTGGAAGCTCGTGCTCAGATCTGGACCGGGGTAAATCCGTATGCCTTGCCGTCCTTGACGAAGGTGCCGGTGCCCGGGAACGGGAAGTGCGACCCGGAAATGCGGATATTGTCCGATATCACCCGGTCGATGATCTTGTGGCGCGTGGCGATTGCCGTCGGTCCGTCCTGGTCGTAAGCGCCCTGCCACTCCGGATGCGGCGCCAGCAGCGCCGGCACATACATAGTGTCGGCCGAGATCATGATCTGCTCCTTGCCGGAGTTGGCCAGGTAGACAGAATGGCCTGGTGTGTGGCCGGGCGCGGCGATGATCTGGATGCCGGGCGTGACCTCGGCGCCGTCCTCGACCAGCTTCCAGTTCTTCCATTTCGGAAAGTTCTCGGCGATGCGCTTGCCCGCCGGCTTGCGGCCCTCGGGCAGCTTGGCCAGCCGGCTTGGGTCGGTCCACCACTTGTATTCGGTGGCGTTGACGATGAGCTCGGCATTGGGGAACACCGGCGCGTTGGTGCCCTTTTCCATCAGGCCCCAGACATGATCGGGGTGGAAATGCGAGATCATGACGGTGTCGATCGCGTTGTAGTCGATGCCGGCCGCGGCCATGTTGGCCGGCAGATGCGTGGCATTGGCCTGCCACTGGCCGACGCCCGAGCCGGCATCCATCATGATCAGCTTGCCGCCCATCTTGAGCACGACGACAGTGAGCGGGATGGGCATGAAGTCGGTGGTCAGCCCCGCTTTGGCGAGTGCTGCCTTGGTGTCCTCGACCGAGACATCCTTGATGAAGGCCGGGTCGTGCGGCTTGCGCCAGATGCCGTCATAGATGGCGGTGATCTCGATATCGCCGACTTTGTATCCGTAGAAGCCGACGGTGGGCTCCACCGGAGCTTGCGCGAAGGCCGGACGGATGAATTCAAGCTTGCCGGCAAGGCCGAAGGCAGCAGCAGCGGCGGCGGTGCCAAGCACTGTGCGGCGTGTCATGGTGAACATGGTGATCTCCTGTTCGAGGTGGTGGCTAAAGTCGCGAATGGCCAAAGTCCTGGAAGGAACGACGAGGAGAGGCCGGTACCCGTCGGGAGCCGGCCCGGCCCCATGAATTCAGCGACCCCAGAGGCTGTCGTT
Organism: Mesorhizobium sp. B2-4-7; assembly: GCF_006442685.1. Taxonomy (NCBI): domain Bacteria; kingdom Pseudomonadati; phylum Pseudomonadota; class Alphaproteobacteria; order Hyphomicrobiales; family Phyllobacteriaceae; genus Mesorhizobium; species Mesorhizobium sp. B2-4-7. The sequence continues at coordinate 28,693 of NZ_VFVH01000011.1, read as the reverse complement.
GTTGTGTCTGGTGATGATGTCCTGCACCGACCCCTGGCTCGGCCCCGTCTTTATCTTGGTGTCGGCGCCATTGGGGCGTGCGGTGTAGGCGATCGAGCCGGTGGCATTGGTGTCGACCGGAGCGACCGGCTGGTTGGCGTTGTTGGCGCCATGATCGCTGCCGGCGAAGGCAGCGCTCGAGGCAAGCATCATGGCAGCCACGCTGAGAGCGAGCTTGGTCATTTTGGCTAGGTCCTTGTTTCGTTTCCTCGGCGCGGGTCGTCAGATTGGCCCGCTACAGTGAAGACCCTGCAGCCCCGCGCTTTATTCCCGGGCGCGATGAGATTCTTTTGAAGGAGAAAAATCAGGGGCTCGGCGGCCAGGACTGAAGTCCTCGCCCACGAATATTAGCGAGAGGAACCAGGCTGGGAATGCCGCCGCGTTCCGGCACGCCGACCGCGTGCACGCACGAAAGGCGCCGGCGCAGCGCGCCGGCGCCTCTGATGATACGCCGAGTCCGTTCTGGTTACGGACAGGTCTTCTTGCCGCAGACCGCGATGCAGATCGCCGGGTTCGAACAGGTGTAGGTTTTTCTCGAGCTGGTCCCGGACGAAGACCCGCTGCTGGAAGCGGCGATCTGCCCGGACGCGCCTTTGGACAGGTCCAGCGCCTTCATGTCGGGATCGCGCGCGGCGATCTTGCCGCATGTTTCGCTGCCGCAGACCGCCCTGCAGATTGCCGGATTCATGCATTTGTAGGCCGCGAAGACCTCGGTCGGAAGAATTGCGCAGAAAACCGTAATGCCCAGTATCAAGCTTCTCGCCGCACGCATTTTTATCTCCAGGGCCAGCTTTCCGATGTCACGGAGGCCTGGCCGCTCGCCCCCGCTCCCGCGCATGCCGTTGCACCCGCGTCCGCCGGCGCGACCATGCCCGCACCGTGGATAAAGGCGTATCGCACTGGCGGCACAGGCAAGTGGCACTGACGGAACAGGTGACCGGGTTTGCCATGCGTGAGCGGCCGCATGAGTCTCACGGCGCGCGGCCGGCGCGCACCTCCGATGGGGTCATGCCATAGCGGGACCGGAACTGCCGGTAGAAGGTCGAGGGTTCGACCAGCCCCGCCTCGAAAGCGAGGTCGGCGATCGGCCTTGCTGAAAAAAGCGGGCTGGCGAGCTGCCGGTGGACCCGCTCCAGCCGTCTTTGCATGACATAGTCGGAAAACCCCTGCCCCTCTTCGGCGAAAAGGCGCCTGATGTAGCGCGGGCTGAGCCCCAGCCCCCGGCCCGCCGTCTCTGCCGAGAGGCGCGCTCGGTGCAGGTTCTCCTCGATATAACGCTTGATGGCATGCATGCGGGCGGTACGAACGCCGCGGCCGGCGACCACCTGGTCAACCTCGCGGTTGGCGCCGACCGCCGCGGCGAACAGATCGGCAATGTGCTGGGCGGCCAGCGGCGCCAGACCGGGGCCGATCGCCCCACCCGCCACCGCCTCGACATAGGCCAGCAGAAGCCGCGCTTCAGGCGTGCCGGGATTGATGGCATCCGGCCTGAGATCGCCGACATGGCGAAGGAGAGGAGTGAGCGTCGATCGGGCAAATCGCGCGCAGATCGTCCAATCGCCGTTCTGCGCCCTCGCTCGCCAGCTCCGGTCCATCGGCATGATGCAGGGCGCACCGGGCGAGGTCTCAACCGCCTCGTGCCGTGCCGTATCGAAACGCCACCCGCCCGCGATCCAGGACACCACCAGGTCGTCATTGGCGTCCTGCTGGAGCGCGGGCGTGCGTTCCCAAGCCATGGGCGCGACCTGCCCGTGGGCCACGCTCACCCCTGGCAGGATGGTGGTGGAGGCGCTTAGCCGCAACTCGCCGCGTTCAAGCGGCGCAAGGTCCAGCCGCATGCAGATGCGGCCATAGAACTCGCGCACGGCAGCTTCGCGCTCTCGGGCCGCGATCGCGTCCGTGGACAGAACTATGATGGTGTCCTGGTCGGCCACCTGCGTTCGATCCCCGCTCAGAACCTCACGGGGTGCCGCCGATGGCGGGCGCCGTTTGCTGCCTCTCCGCTCTAGACAGTGCCATGAACCCCTCCAGTGCCCTCGACGTGGTGTGAGCCTTCGGCCGCTTTTCGCGCGGGCTGCGGCAGAATTTCAAGACCTATGTGAGGGCTCCGCGCAAATGTGGCATGAGGCGCAGGGAATGTGGCCGCTGGTGCAACCGATCGGGGAAATCGCCTCGGAAAGCACGGGAAGGCTCTTCACATGCCTGCTGATCGGACACCGCTTGTCCATTGATTCATTTGCCTTTCGGCTGGCACGCCGCCTCTATCGCAGTTCGCGGATCCAGTGCCACATGGTGCGGTTCTCGCCATGGCCGAGGGACTGGCTGCGCCCATGGGCGGCATGTGCCCGCATCTCCCGCGGGGTCATGTCGAAAGAGCGGCGGAAGGCGCGCACGAAGCTCTTGCGGTGACCGAAACCATAGCGATCGGCGATCTCGGCAATGCTTTCGTGCCGGCGGCCGGGATCGGCGAGTTCGGCGCGGCAGCGGCGCAGCCTCTCCTCCTGGATATATCTGGAAAGACCGCCATGAGGTTCGAAGAGGTAATAGAGCTTGCGCATGGAAATGCCGAACATGGCGGCGATGGCCTCGGCGGTGAGGTGCCGGCTGCGGATATGCGCGTCGATGTGGCGACGGATCTCGCTGGTCAGCGCCAGGTGGACCGAGGCGGCGTTTTCCTCCGCCACGGCCGAATTCACGGCTGCGGCGGCGAGTTCCAGCGTCGGCCCGATCACCGCCTCGGCGTCCTGACGGCTCATTGCGGGCGCGGCCCCGTAGAGGCCCACAAGATGCCCACGCAACAGCGCCGCCAACGGCGCGTTGCCGGAAATGACGCGCATATTGTGCTCGTCCGGCGCCTTTAGGAATGGCGCCAGCAGGCGGCGCGGCATGGTCAGGTTGAGGCTGTCGAAATCGGACGTACCCGTCGACTGGGCCTGTGCCAGGTCGGCCACGATCAGGTCCCCCGACGAGGCCTTTTCATCCGATGCGCCATCGCGCCGTCCATGGCTTCCGCGCAGGCAGACCTGCACAGTGATGTGATCGAGGCCGTCGCGGCTGATCCGGGCGCGCGAGCGGTCGAAGCTTTGCGCGATGCACCCATACGAGGTGAGAACGATCTCGCCGAAGTGAAAGGCATCGGCGTGGAAATGAAACCGGTCATCGCCGGCGTTGCGCAGGCGAACGTCGTAGAGCAGGCCGATATTCTCCTGCCACAACGCAAGGGCTTGCCGAGGCGCCAGGCCTGCCGTGTCCAGCACGCAGTGCTGAACCCCGGTGTCGACGAATTGCCGTTGGGACACAACGCCTTGACTGCTGCCTGCCGCTGCCACCGCCCATGCTCCGCAACCGCGAACCGCTCACAATATGCATTTATGCCGGGGCGCGACAACGCCTGATCGCACGGACGCCGCCGGGAATGTGGACTCAGAGCTGGCTCACCACTTCTGTATATTCCCTCACCTTTCCATCCTGCCCACGAATGCGCCAGTTGCCGCCGTCGCGGTCTTCCACGTAACCCGGCCCGATCGGCACCTTGCCGCCACCGTCGGGCAGGTCGAGCACGTAGATGGGATTGCAGATGCCGGACAGGCGCGCGCGCAGCGCGGCCACCAGCGCCTGGCCTTCGGCGATCGTGGTGCGGCGGTGCGCCATGCCGCGCGCGAGGTCGCCGTGGTGAAGGTAATAGGGCTTTACCCCCAGGCGGTACATCAGCTCGCGGCAGAGTTCCTCCTGCACCTCGACAGTGTCGTTGACGCCCTTGAGCAGGACGCTCTGGTTGAGCAGCACGAATCCCGCCTGCCGCAAGCCGCGGCAGGCCGCCTCGGTCGCATCGGTGATCTCGCGCGGATGGTTGAAATGGGTGACGACCGTGATCATCAGCCGGCCTTGCAAGGCAGCGATCAGCCCTGGCGTGATGCGTGAAGGCAGCGCGACCGGCACGCGGGTGTGGATGCGCATCAGCCGCACATGCGCGATCGCCTCGATGCGGGCGCGGATTTCGTTGAGCGCCTTGTCGGGCAGCGAGAGCGGGTCGCCGCCGGTCAGGATCACCTCGCGGATCTCGGGGTGGGAAGCGATATAGGCGAGCGCCGGCTCCAGGGCTTCGCGCGTATAGCCGCGTCCGATCGAGGTCAGGGACTCCTTGCGGAAGCAGAAGCGGCAATAGACCGCGCATTGATAGGTGGGAAACAGCAGCACCCGGTCGGCATGGCGATGCGTCAGCCTGGGCACCGGACTGAAGGCGTGGTCGCCGATCGGGTCGTCGAGCTCGCCTTCGCCGGTCACCAGCTCGTCGGGAGACGGGATGACTTGCGCCCGGATAGGATCGGCGGGGTCTTCCCAGTCGATCAGGTCGAGATAGGATTTGGGGATACGCACCTTGTGGCGGGAGGCTGCTTCCTGGGCCGTCGCGCGTTCGCCTGGCGACAGCGGCTGCACGGCCAGATCGCGCACATGGCGCACGCCGGCGCGGATGTCGTCCTGCCAGGCGGCGTCGGCATCGGAAACGGGCTCAGCTGCGGCCGTCGTCGCATCGTGGAGCTGTGTGGTCATGGGGTTCTCGAGGTTTTTAGCGGACCTATCGGCCGGATGGCCTGCCGGGTCAACCGCCTTGCGCCGGCCTTCCCCGTGTAGCAAGGAGGGTCTGTGCTCTCGAAAATGCCGCGGAGAAGACCCGGGATGAGACTTGTGGTGTTGGTGGTGCTAGCCACGGTGGCAACTGGATGTGTGAGCTCTCCGGTGGATTATGGGGCCTCGCTTTCGACGCAAGACCCGAAATGGATATCGCCGGAATGCCAACAGGCCCGGGTCGAGGCCTCGAACTATGATGCGCGTGAAAAAGAGCATCCCGGTTGGGGGACCGGTGTCTTCCTTGGCCCTTACGGATTGGGTCTCGCGGCAGCCATCAAGGAGCACGAGCAAAAGGAGCGCAAGATGTTCGCCCGCAGGATACATTTGCAGTGCTCGAGTTTGCCGCTGCCGAACGAACTCGCGGGCGAGCCGAGCCCCCCGGCCACGACAAAATATCCATAGATGATATGCTTTGATGCTTCTGAAGGCAGGCCAGCGTTTGATGGGATCGCAGAAGCGGAAGCAGGCCTGAACTTGGGAACGCCGGCGATGACGACCATTTACGAATTCGCGGTTGTCGAGGGCCAGGAATGGGTGCTTCCGGTCGACGAGGCCTACTACGAGGTCTTCTCCTCCCTTGACGGAACACCCCTCGAGAACTGGGATCCACCGGTCATGCGCCGCGTGTCGGAGGGCGACCCCCTCTATTCGGACTTCCCTTGGCTTGGCGAGCATGCGCCGCTTTTGCGCAAGCCTGCCGTCGACGCGCTGAAGGCATATCTGCTGCCCTATGGCCAGCTGATCCCGTTGCGCGGGGAAGAGGTCTGGCTTTTCAACGTGACCACCGTGATCGATGCGCTGGACGAGGAGCGGTCTGGAATCGTCTATTTCGATGACGGCGCCATTCTCGCGATCGAGCGATACGAATTCGATGCGGACAAGATCGGCACCGCCGAAATTTTCAAGCTGCCGATGCGCGCGTCCCCGGTGTTCGTCAACGACGCATTCGTCAATCGCGTGCGCGACGCCGGACTGCGGACGGTATCGTTCAAACCCAGGTGGCGTCGCATCGAAGCGTGACGTTTGACGACCCTGCGATGCCAACTAGATCAGGTTCTGTCCGCCATCGATGCGGATCGTCTCGCCGGTCGTGAATTCGCTTTCCATGAGGTAGAGATAGGCAGGGGCGACGTCGGCGGGCGTAGCGACCTTTCTCGCGGGCAGGCGGGCGGCTATGCCGGCGAAAAAACCGGATTTGGCCTCACCGACGAGTTCGTCCCACATCGGCGTGTCGACCCATCCCGGCGACACGATATTGACGCGCGTCGGGGCCAGCTCCAGCGCCAGCGCCCGGGCGAAATAGCTGAATGAACCGGCGATCGCGGAAACAACCGAGCCTCCGGGAACCGGCGGGCGGTCCTTGTTGATGCCTGATGTAAAGGTCATCGACCCTCCGGCTTTCAGCGTGCGCACGCCATGTTTGGCGAGCATCACGGCGCCGATCAGCTTGTTGTCGACGAAGCGCCGCACGTAGTCCATGTCGGTCTGGCCGATCGGGTCGTTGGGCGGCGGCGTGCCGGCCGTCGAGACGAGGTGGTCGAAGGCACCGGTTTCGTCGAACATCCGGGCAATGTCCGCTTCCTTCGTCATATCAGCCGAAAGGCTTCGCACGCGACCGCCTGGGCCGAGCGTCCGTTCCGCGGCCTTGAGCTTTTCGCCCGAGCGGCCGACGATCACCAGCTCCGCGCCGCGCTCCAGCGCGGCTGCCGCTACGCCGAGCCCTATGCCGGAACTGCCTCCGACGACAATAATTCTCTTGCCTTTGAGCGATGCCATGGGAACCTCCGTCTTCAGGATGGACTGCTGGATTACGCCTTGCCGGCGTGGGCCGCCTCAATGTCGGCGACAATGATCTTGCTCATCTTGTACATCGCCTGCCGCGCCCGCCCCGCCTTGTCGCGGTCCGGGTCGTTCATCAGGCGCAGCGCCGCTTCGGGGATCACCTGCCAGTAGACGCCGAATTTGTCCCTCAGCCAGCCGCAAGGCTTTTCAGCGCCGCCGCCCGCCGTCAGCGCGTTCCAGTAATAATCTGTCTCGGCCTGGTCCTTGGTCTCGATGTAGAGCGAGATCCGCTCATTGAACGGCGGCATCGAGCCGGCATTGAGCGCGGTGAAGCGCTGGCCCTCGAGCTCGAAGTCGAAGATCGCGTGCGGCACCGTTTTATTCGTGCCGCCGACGAAATCGGTGAATTCGATCGCCTCAAGCGCCCGGCCATTCTTGAACACAGACAGATAGAAGTCGCGCGCCTCTTCGGCGTTGAGATTGAACCAGAGGAAGGGGTGAACGGTAGCCATGCTGCTCTCGTGACGTTTGATCACAAATCCTGCGAGCATTCTGTCCAGCATGCGCTGGACAGACAATCCAAACTTTGGCAAGGATTTGTGATCAAATCTCACAGATTGGCCATGATCCGCAGACTTCCCCCACTCAACGCGCTGCCGGCCTTCGAGGCCGCCGCGCGGCATTTGAATTTCTCCAGGGCAGCCGACGAGCTCAACGTCACGCACGGCGCCGTCAGCCGGGCGATCAAGCACCTTGAGGAACAGCTCGGCGTGCTTTTGTTCGAGCGCGCGACGCGCTCGGTGCGCCTCACCGCCGTGGGCGAGCCCTATGCGAGGGCGGTCCACGAGATGCTCGACCAGCTCGCGGCCGCCACCCAATCGGCGACGGCCGCCCATTCGGGCTCGACATTGAACGTCTCCACCTCCGACGGCTTCGCGGGAAAATGGCTGGTGCCGCGGCTCTATCGCTTTCATCGCGCGCATGGCGACATCGACGTCAGGATTTCGACGACGGGCAGGTTGACCAATTTCCTTGGCGACGGCATCGACGTCGCCATCCGCTATGGCGCCGGAAACTATCCGGGTCTCACATCGGAATTCCTCACTGGCGAGGAGGTGTTTCCAGTGTGTAGCCCGAGGCTCATGCAGGGCGCCTGGCCGCTGGAGAAGCCCGACGATCTCAGGCACCACACGCTGATCCATGATGGTTTCCCGATCGGCTGGGCGGCCTGGCTGTCCAGCGCGGGAGTGGAAGGCGTGGATCCGCGGAGCGGGATTACCTTCGATTCCGCCACTTTCGCCGTCGAATCGGCCGTGCAAGGTGAAGGCGTGGTACTTGGCCGGACCATGCTCGTGGCGGCCGACCTCGCCACCGGAAGGCTTGTCCGCCCTTTCGGCCACGCGCTGAAATCGGTTTCCAGCTTCTACCTGGTCTACCCTCCGGACGCGGTCCGCCGGCGCAAGGTGAAGGCTTTTCGCGATTGGCTCTTTTCGGAAATGACGGCGTAGCGTTCCACGGCCGCTTCCGGAGAGTAGCCTCTGTGCTTATCCCCTCAGCCCCGGTGCCTCCTGCCCGGTGCGCTCGACATATTCGGTGTAGCCGCCGCCATAGGTGTGGATGCCATCCGGCGTCAGTTCCAGCACGCGATTGGACAGCGCCGCGAGGAAATGGCGGTCGTGCGAGACGAACAACATGGTGCCCTCATACTGCGACAGCGCCTCGATCAGCATCTGCTTGGTGACGATGTCGAGATGGTTGGTCGGCTCGTCCAGCACCAGGAGGTTGGGCGGGTCGAACAGCATCAGCGCCATCACCAGCCGCGCCTTTTCGCCGCCCGAAAGCACCCGGCACTTCTTCTCGATCTCGTCGCCGGAAAAACCGAAGCAGCCGGCAAGCGCCCGAAGCGGCGCCTGGCCGGCCTGCGGAAAATTGTCCTCCAGCGTCTGGAACACGGTGCGCTCGCCGTCGAGCAGTTCCATGGCATGCTGGGCGAAATAGCCCATTTTCACGCTAGGCCCGCGCGCCACCGAACCCTGGTCGGGATCTGAGGCTCCGGCCACCAACTTCAACAACGTCGATTTGCCCGCGCCATTGACGCCCATGATGCACCAGCGCTCGCGGCGGCGGACCTGGAAGTCGAGCCCTTCGTAGATCGAACGGCTGCCATAGGCCTTGTGGACGTTCTTCAATGTCACGACGTCCTCGCCGCAGCGCGGCGCCGGCTGGAACTCGAAATTCACCGTTTGGCGGCGCTTCGGCGGCTCGACGCGATCGATCTTGTCGAGCTTCTTCACCCGGCTCTGCACCTGGGCCGCATGCGACGCGCGCGCCTTGAACCGTTCGATAAAGGCGATCTCCTTGGCCAGCATCGCCTGCTGGCGCTCGAACTGCGCCTGCTGCTGCTTGTCCGCGATCGCGCGCTGCTGCTGGTAGAATTCGTAATTGCCGGAATAGGCGGTGAGCGAACCGCCATCGATCTCCACCACCTTGTTGACGATACGGTTCATGAACTCGCGGTCATGCGAGGTCATCAGGAGCGCGCCGTCATAATTCTTCAGGAACTGCTCGAGCCAGATCAGGCTTTCCAGGTCGAGATGGTTGCTCGGCTCGTCGAGCAGCATGGCGTCGGGCCGCATCAGCAGAATGCGCGCCAGCGCCACGCGCATCTTCCAGCCGCCGGAGAGTTTTCCCACGTCACCGTCCATCATCTCCTGCGAGAAACCGAGACCGTCGAGCACTTCCCGCGCCCGGCCGTCGAGCGCATAGCCGTCGAGTTCCTCGAAGCGGTGCTGCGCCTCGCCATAGCGTTCGATGATCTCGTCCATCCGGTCCGCCTGGTCGGGATCAGCCATACCCGCCTCCAGCGCCGCCATCTCGGCCGCCACTTCGCTCACCGGCCCGGCGCCGTTCATCACTTCGGCCACCGCGCTACGGCCGTCCATATCGCCGACATCCTGGCTGAAATAGCCGATCGTGACGCCGCGATCGACCTGCACCTGGCCCTCGTCGGGCTGTTCCTGCCCGGTGATCATGCGAAACAGTGTTGTCTTGCCGGCGCCGTTGGGGCCGACGAGCCCGACCTTTTCGCCTTTCTGCAAGGCGGCTGACGCCTCGATGAAGACAAGCTGACGGCCGTTCTGCTTGCCGATGTTTTCAAGTCTGATCATGAGTGGTCCGGGAGGCTGATGTGAGGGTGCGGGAGTTGCCCCGGCCCATACGCGAATGACAGCGGCGGGGAAAGAGGCAGAAGCGCCGCAGCGGGCGCAGCGCTCTTACGTCTTCCCACAGCGGAGGAGGGAGAAGCGCCCTCCAGACACACTTTAGAACAAGATTCAACGTCCGGGAAAAACTGGAGAAAAGCGGTGCTGCGATAACCACCCCCGCGGCGGCCGGAACCGCTCGCGGCGCAACGCAAAGGGATGGTCCTGAAAATGCAACGACGTCCGACCGGATGGATGAGTGCCCTGCTTGGCATTTCGTTTGCCATCAATGCGGTCGCATCGCAAGCACGCCAGCCGGCATGTGAAGAAGCCTGTACGCAAGCACACCCACGTCGCCAGGAAGCACGCCGTCAGGAAGCACAAGGCCGCGGCTTGACCTTCTCAAGCCCGAACAAGGAGATAGAACGGTATCTTGAATCCCTTGATCGTCTTCTTCTTGACGTCCTCCCAGGAAAAAGCCGCCCTCGCGCAAGCGACGGCGGCTTTTCTTTTTGGACTGGGCTGAAGGCTTTCCTTCTCTGCTGTCGAGAAGGTAACGCGCTCACTGCAATTGCGGCTTCTTCAGGAAACTCTCGCGGTCGGCGGATTTGACGCGCAGCCAAGTTTCGCGGCCGTCGCGCAGGACCCGCATCGGGATCTCGGCGCCGGCCGAACCGCTGTCCCATAGCTTGCGATAGAAATCGGCCAGCCCGTCGACCGCGCCGTCGCGTATGTCTGAGATGACGTCGCCCTCGCGCAGGCCCGCCTTGGCGGCCGGACCGCCTTCGGTCACGCTCATCACCACCACCCGGCCGTCGCTTTCGGCCGAGAGGGCGCCGAGCCATGGCCGTGGCGGCCGCGCCACCTGGCCGCGCGTCAGGAGATCGTCGAGGATCGGCGGCAACAGGTCGATCGGCACCACCATGTTGATATCGGCGACCTCGCCGTTGCGGCTCATCTGCAGGCGCAGCGACCCGACGCCGAGCAGCGCGCCCTTTGCATCGAACAGCGCCGCGCCGCCCCAGGAAGGATGCGCCGGCGCGATGAAGATCGCTTCCTCGAGCAGATATTCCCAATAGCCGGCGAATTCCTGCTTGGTGACGATCCTGGCCTGAACCGACTGGCCGATGCCGTCGGCGAGCACCACGCTATCCCCGATCCTGGCCCTGCCGGCGTCGCCCAGCGCCACCGCCGGCAGGCCAAGCGGCGCCAGCGCCTGAACCAGGCCAAAGCCCGATTCCTGGTCGTAGGCCAGCGCATGCGCAGGCACGACGCGGCCGTCATGGGTCGTAAGCCACACCTCTTCCGCCTCGGTAATGAGATAGCCGATGGTCAGCACCAACCCATTGTCGCGGATAACGACGCCGCTGCCTTCGCGCAGCGTGCCTAATGCCCCGGCAGTAAAGGCATCGTCTGGAATGGTGGCGCGCACCGCCACGACGGAGCGTCTGTTGGGATTGATGGGCATACTCTTGTCCTGGACGGGCTTGGGGGTCACGTTCCTATAGGTATGGCACGCGAACCAAGGCGCAAGGGGTTGGGGGGCATCCCCTCCATCCTTTCGAAGCCCGAAGGGAAGATGAGAGGCATGGTCATTGACAATAGTTCAACGCAAGTTGAACTTTCCCGTTTGCAGCCCTAGCTGTAGGTGCAACTGCCAGTCCCGCTTCCAACCTGTCTCTCCCCCACAATACGAGGCCCTGCGATGACCGAATACACTCCGCCGAAAGTATGGACCTGGAATAAGCCGAGCGGCGGCGCCTTCGCCAGCATCAACCGCCCGATCGCCGGCCCGACGCATGACAAGGTGCTGCCGGTGGGCAAGCACCCGTTGCAGCTCTATTCGCTGGCGACGCCGAACGGCGTCAAGGTGACGATCATGCTGGAGGAACTGCTGGCGCTTGGCCTCAAGGGCGCCGAATACGACGCCTGGCTGATCAGGATCAACGATGGCGACCAGTTCGGCAGCGGCTTCGTCGAGGTCAATCCGAACTCCAAGATCCCCGCACTGATGGACCGCAGCGGCGCCACGCCCATCCGCGTCTTCGAGTCCGGTTCGATCCTCACCTATCTCGCCGAAAAGTTCGGCGAGTTCCTGCCGACCGACCAGCCGGCGCGCGCCGAGACCCTGTCCTGGCTGTTCTGGCAGATGGGCTCTGCCCCTTATCTCGGCGGCGGCTTCGGTCATTTCTATGCGTACGCGCCGACCAAGATCGAATACGCCATCGACCGCTTTGCCATGGAAACCAAGCGCCAGCTCGACGTGCTCGACCGCCGCCTGGCCGAAACCGAATATCTTTCCGGCGCCGGCTACTCGATCGCCGACATGGCGGTCTGGCCCTGGTATGGCGGACTGGCGCTCGGCCGCATGTACAATGATTCCGGCGAGTTCCTTTCGGTGCAGGATTACAAGAACGTGCAGCGCTGGGCGAAGGCGATCGACGAGCGCCCCGCGGTCAAGCGCGGACGCATGGTCAACCGCGCCTTCGGCGAACCCGCGATGCAGCTGCACGAACGCCACGACGCCAGCGATTTCGACACGAACACGCAGGACAAGCTCGCGGCTGAGTGAGCTGCGAGGGCGGGCAGCGGCGCTGCCCGCCCTCCGTTTGATTTTGCGAAAGCGTCGATAACGGCAACGTCTCACCTGGAGGCGTGGATATCGCGCCGATCCGCTCCGCGCCGTCCAAGACGGCAATGCGTCTTCTTCTATCATCGTCCGACGTCAACAGCGGTCCTCTCACACAGGCCCCATAGAAATCTGTTGCGCAAATGCCGGCCGGGGCGCAACGTGTTGCCAGCAGATCGATGCAAGCGAGCAAATCGATTCTGCAGCGCGGCGTCCTTGTCGCGCAGGGCATGCCTAGGGTTGCCGCGGCGTCCTTTTTTGGCGCGAGCACGCGGCCTTGGTTTGGTCGGGGGAACAAATGACGCTCACGCTGATCGGGGCCGGCTTCGGGCGCACCGGTACATGGTCGACCTTCGTCGCGCTGAACAGGCTCGGCCTGCCCTGCTACCACATGCAGGAAGTGATCCTGAACAAGGCCAACAAGGGCCATCTCGATTTCTGGCGCAAGGTGGCCAACAGCCCGCCCGGCACGCAGCAGGACTGGAGCCGGGTATTCGGCAATTACAAGGCGACGGTCGACAATCCAGGCTGCTGCGTGTGGCGCGAACTGATGGCCGCCTATCCCGACGCCAAGGTGCTGCTCACCTTGCACCCGCGCGGCGCGGAAGCCTGGTACGAGAGCACCATCGACACGATCTACTTCACCGAGAATGTCTGGCAGTTCAAGATCCTGGAATGGCTGACGCCGTTCGGCCGGAAATTCGGCGACATGTCACGCAGGCTGATCTGGGGCCGCACGCTAGCCGGCGTCATGGGCAACCGCGCCAAGGCCGTGGAGCGCTACAACGCATATGTCGAGGAAGTGAAGGCGGCGGTGCCGCCGGAAAAGCTGCTGGTGTTCAAGGTCAGCGAAGGCTGGGCCCCGCTCTGCCACTTCCTCGACGTGGCGCAACCGAACGAGCCCTTCCCCAATCTCAACGACCGCGAGGCCATCAAGAAGATCATCGCCGACATCATCAAGGGCTCCTACATCATGCTGGCGCTAAGCGTGGCGGCCGTTATCGCGGTGATCGCGGCGCTATGGTGGTGGCTGGGGTAGTTGGGCGCCGTTCGTCGATCCCTCGGTGCAGCGGGAGCGAAGCGACGCGAAGGCTTTGCGATCCAGGCCACGCGATTGCGAAAAAGCGCTACGGTCAAAACAAGGGCGTCGTTGTCGATACCGCCAAGCAGGCTGAATCGCGCGATCACCGCGTTAATTGGTGCCGCCGTCCGAGGACCGTCGTACCCGAATCTCGATACGCCGGCGTTCCCGAACATCGCCAACGCGGCTGCCGTCGGCGATAATGTCTCCCGGCATTACGAGCTGTGCCGCTGACAACGGAATGATCTTCACACTGCCCAGCCGTCCCGTCTGGATCAGCGCGTTCGCTACCGCGATAGCGCGCGAGAGCCCCAGCCCCGCATTGTCGGCCGGGGTCAAATCGCTGATAGCGCTGGCTCCGTTCATCGCCGAGATCGCAACCGCATCGAGGTTGGACGGCTTGGCCGGATTGATTTTCTGCTCATCCGTGTGACCGACGATCTCGACGACATCGACTTTGTAGCGTGTCAGCAAAGACAGAACGTCGTCCGTGACCTTGGTCTGCAAACGAGCCCGGAACGCGTCGGTGAGAGCAGCGCTGCCACGTTCAAATGTATAGCCGTCGTCGCTCAACGTTATCATCGGCGGCCACTGCATCGACGATTCAGCGTCCGCGCTCCTGTCGTTGGAGGCCGAGAGCGTCTTTTCAAGTCGGTCCAGCAGACGGGGGTCGGCGGCTTTGGCTTCGCTGATTTCGAGCAGCAATTTCCGCAGCGTCGGGTCTGACGTCGGCGCGGCATCGATGCCCTTTTCCGTAAGCCCGTCGATCACCGCTTTGGCCGCAACGAGCTCGGTCCAGTTGGCTGGCGGCAAAGGAAGCGCCGCTTTTGGAAACAGCGCCTGCAGGCGCGCCAGTTCGGCACGCATGTCGGCAAGCTGGCCCACCGTGATGTCCAGGTTCGCGGAGGCCTGCAGCTCGGCGATCCTCTCATCTTTTCGCTGTGCGATGCTGGCCGAGACCAGAAGGAGGCAGAAAAGCAGAAGGAGGAGAAGCTCGGCCATTGTGAGCCCAAGCACCACGCCTCGGCGATGGCCGCGTTCCCCTTCGGCGATAAGCGAGGAAGGCATCTTCATCGACATCGTCCCACACTGACCATGCAACGCGCTTTAGCCGCCACGCCAGAGCCGTCTGAATAGACCCTGCCGCGTCGGCGCTCGATCATAACCCTCAAATGTCGCCGCAAGTTTGTCGAGCACATCGCTGGCCCGAAGCGCTTCCGCCGTGGACTGTTCCAGCCCGCGCCGAAGCTCCGCCACATCGCCAAGACGGGAAGAGAAATCGCTCATGGCGGTTTCGATCGCCCGCTGCAAACCGGCCACGACCGGCTCCAGCCGAACCTCGATGACCTTGTCGGGTGTCGACATGCCAGCGAGCTTGTCGGCCATCATCTGTGTCGCGGTCGCAATCTGCGTGCTGGCGCTGGTCAGGATGGCGTTGATATCGTGAACTGCCTTGGCTGTCTGGTCGATGCCGCCCCGCAGCTCCTTGGTGTCTATTCCGCTCTGCATCGCCAGCGAGGATGCCCTGATGTGCTCGGAAGCTTCCTTGGCGAGCAGGTCCAGAGACTGGACCAGGGATTTCGCCGAGGTTTCCACTTGCGTTCGTATCTCGTGATAGCCCTCTTGCAGCATCTGCTGGTTGGAGCGTTGGAAATGGTTCATCTCGCTCAGGATGCCATCGAGTTCCCGGCGCACCTTGCGGGATGTTTCTGCGAGCTCGAGACGTGACACGCGTTCCACTTCCATGGGGTCGCGTCGGAGCTGATTGAAGACGATGCGAAATGCAATGCCGGCGATGGTGGAGGCAACCGCGATGCCGAAATTGCGCACGATCTCGTCGACTGCGCCACCGCCTCCATACTGGTAAAGCGAAACGGCGAGGCTGGTGAGCGTGAAGATGAAGCCCATATAGTAGAAGTTGTCCCCGGTTTGGTCGTCGCGCAGCCGGAGCCCGCGCGCGATCATGATCATCGCCGCGTAGCCCATCATCAGCGCGATCGGCACGAAGGTAACGACGAATGCCGACACGGAAAGCGATTTGGCCACGACTATGTAGGCGGCGCCCAGGCCGGTAAAAACGATAAAGACCAGTGGCGCCGCAGCGTCCAACTGCCGGCTGGCCACGCGCGGCCGCCTCACCCTTCAACTCCTTGCAACGACTTGGCAGAGCTGAAAACGCCGTGATTGTAATCAATCCACTGCTGCCAGAATGCCATCAACGCGACGCTGTCGACGGGCGACTTCGCCCGGCGTATGAGCCAGATCGACACATCGCTGCCAGCGAGATCCGTAGCGAAGCGGTTTGCCGCGGGCGACTTTTTGAAGGCATCGAAATCTGTGGCGCCGCGGTAGTGAGAGAAGAATTCGGTATTCTCGAACATGTCCGAAACGACAATCAGCCGCGAGGGGACCGCACGCGTTTTCTGGGCGACCAGATGGCTGACGGCTATCGACTGAATGCCGGCCATGATCGGCGAGCTGTCGGCCTTGTTTGCCTCGACCGCTTTCTCAAGCGCAACCAGCAGCGGCTGGCCGAATCCCGCTTGCCAACGCTCTCGCGCCAGCGCCGCATTGCCGGTGAAAGCACTGAGGTCGCCGCCATTGCCGGGGTTGCACAGCGAGAAGAGTTCTTTCGTATAGGGTACCGCTGATGTAAGGGCCCTGATCTCGAGCAAGCCACCGCGCTGGATGCCGGAGGCGGTATCGCGCAGCAGGGTCTGGATGTTCAGTTTGGTGACGTCAGCGATTGCATCCGTGGTATCGATCAGGATGATGGTTTGCGACGCAGCTCCGACGACCGGGCAAAGCCGATCGTCAAGTTCGACGAGTTGCGAGCGCGCAGAGACATAGACGTAGGTAAAGCCTATCGCGGCGGCAATGAGGCCGAGCGCGAATAGAATAATCCAGCCCCAGTTGACAAGGTTGGAAGGCGAGCGCCGGGACCGTCGACCGCTCATGGGGCTTCAGGCACCAGCACATCCAGTTCGCGATACTGCTTCAACGCAGCCTCGAACTGTTCACCCAGGACGACCAGCATCTTGTCGAGGTCGCCTTGCGCATCCTTGATGGAAGCTTGCAATTCGTCGCTGTTCCATTCCCCGTCGCGGAAATACTGGACGCCGATGCGGCCGAGTTGGTATGGCCGCGAAAAGCGCTCCGGCGCGGGTGTCGTGCGTACAGCGATATTGGCGTCCCTGTAGATTCGGAACAGGCTGTTTGCCGCACGTTCAAGCTGAGCTTGGTGGGCGTCGAACAGCCCAACCAACCGAGAGCGATGGGCCACGATCGCATCGTGTTCTGTCCGCTGCTTGCTGAGGTCGGCGCGCGCATCGGCGAGTTCGTCCTCATAACCACTGCGAACATCGGAAAGCTCGCCGATCAGGCCTTGCCGCTTGTTTCGATAATTTGCCCGCGCCTCGTCAAGCCGGTGATCAACCGTGGCGTAGCCTGGATAAGTGTCACGCATGCTGAGCCCATCGATCAGGGCAAAGAGTGAAAACATCACACCGAGGAAGAAGAGTATCCAGGAGCGAAATTCGTTCAGCGCGAATGGCGCGCTTAGCAAGCGTCGCATCACCTCGTCGCCATTGGTCGCGATCGTTCCGGCAACCTCGCGGTAATGCGCCAGACCAAGATTGATGGCAATCGCTGCGCCGATATAGGCCGCGATGGCGAGAATGCCGACAAACTTACGGAAAATCGAGCGATGCGCGATCTCGCGCACGCCATAGAGGGCGAACATCAGCGCGACGCCGACATTGAGAATCGCGAAGATCAGCGCCTCGACGATGCCGCCGACCAGCCCGAGCTCGTTTCGCTTTGCAAGCAGTTCGCCATTGATGACGAGCTCTGCCATCACCAGCGCCACCACAAAGAGCCATTTCAACGTCGTACCGATGGCGGTGGTCTTCTTGCAGGGCCGGCGAAGCCCGTTCTGATCCTTGAAATCACGATGCCAGGACTCTGCCTCCTTCAGATCGCGACGCAGCCCATGCAGATCATCGATTCCCATCTGCAATTCGGCTTTCAAGTCGGAGAGACCAGCCGTGGATGCCGCTTTTATATTGGCAAAGCGCGATTCAAAGTCGAGGTCGATGAGACGCTGCCTGAACCCCGCAAGTTGGTTCTCCAGATGATCGTGGGATTGTTTCTGGGCGGCTCCGACCAATTCGACGATATCGTTTTCAACGGCATCGTAAGGTAGGTCATCGCTTTGAGGCAGATTCTCCCTGCCCCGCTTCTCGCCTTTCTCCGCAAGCCGCATATCCGTTGCAATGCGCTGGACGTCGATGTCGGGGAATGACTCTGTCGTCGGCCTATAGGCATGCGGCGGCCGCAACAGCCGTTGCTTGAGCTTTTCCAGTGACCCGAACATTCCACCCCACGTACACTCTTCCGACCACCCGGATCGAGGCTAGCGGTAAGCTCCGGATTCTTCAACGAGTTTCGCCCAATCGAAAGTGGAGCTTTTGCGGACGCAAAAGCACGGCAATTCCATCAGAATGACTGTCTACTGCTAGGGAGCCGTATTTTACTCTGCGCCGTATACTGTATGGTCGCTGTCGCCGAAGGGCGGAGAAAAAGAGAGCGGGCATTCTGCTTCGCCAAACGCCGCCCCTCACCGCAACTCCACCCACACCGGCGCGTGGTCGCTGGCGCCGTCCTCACCGCGCACGTCGCGGTCGATGCCGGCAGCCTTGAGCTTGCGGGCGAGCTTCTTCGACAGGAGGATATGGTCGAGCCGCAAGCCCGCATCGCGCGGCCAGCGGTTCCGCCGGTAATCCCAGAAGGTGTAGAGCGTCTCTTTGGGGTACACCTTGCGCAGTGCGTCCGTCCAGCCTTGCTCGATGAGCGCCGCAAAGGCTGCCCGGCTTTCCGGCTGTACCAGCGCGTTATCGTCGTAGGAGCGCGTGGCATAGATATCGCGCGGCTCGGGCACGATGTTGTAGTCGCCCGCCAGCACCACCGGCAGACCGGTGTCGAGCAGTTGTGCCGCATGCGCGGCGAACCTGTCATGCCAGGCGAGCTTGTACTGGAATTTCGGTCCCGGTCGCGGATTGCCGTTCGGCGCGTACAGGCAGCCGATGACGATTCCGTTCACCGCCGCCTCGATGTAGCGGCTCTGCCTGTCGGCATCGTCGCCGGGCAGCACACCGCGCGTCAGCACCGGCTCGGCGCCCCGCGCCAGTATGGCGACGCCGTTCCAGGTCGGCTCCCCCTTCCACACCGCGCCGTAGCCGGCATCGGCCAGGGCACTGCGCGGAAAATGCATATCGCGCGCCTTCAACTCCTGCAGGCAGACGACATCGGGTCTTGCCGCCGCCAGCCAGGTCAGCAGATTCTTCAGTCGGCTGTTGACGTTATTGATGTTGAAGGAGGCGATTTTCATCGGCGGGTCAAGAGACGAGCTTGCCCGTCCAAGCCTTCACCGTTTCGGCCAGCGTCTTCAGATGATCGGCGGTCGAAAACCCCGAGATGCTCTTGCGCGGCTTCAGATCGTGATCGCCATCCTCCAACCATACGATCTCGATGCTGTCGGAGAGCCCATAGCCGGCAACCTCGTCGGGCGTGCCGAACTCGTCGCGCGTGCCCTGGAAGATCAGCGTCGGTATCGTCAACCCGGCCAGATGCTTGGTCCGCAACTGCTCGGGCTTGCCGGGCGGGTGGAAGGGATAGCCGAGGCAAAGCAGGCCCGAGATTTCGCCCCTGGCAAACATCTCGTCCGCCACCATCGAGGCGACGCGACCGCCCATCGATTTGCCGCCGATGATCAACGTCCCGGTCACGCCCCTCGCCCTGAGGTCGGCGATCGCCTTGATGTATTCCGGGTTCACTGTCTCGGCGCGCGGCGGCGGCTTGCGGTGGCCATAGCGGCGGGACGCCATATAGTGGAACTCGAACCGCGCGACCTGAAAGCCTACTGCCGCCAGCGCCTTGGCGGTGGCGGTCATCGAAGGAGAATCCATCGACGCGCCGGCGCCATGCGCGAGCAGGATGGTGACGGGAGCTGTGTCGTCGCCGTCGAAGAGGAAGGTGGTCATGGAATAGGGCTCCCGTGGCTCGGCGTTGGTGACCCCTTCTCCCCTTGTGGGACCCGAAGGGCGGGCGAGACCGTTGGCTCGCCCCGGGGGTGGTCTCGCGAAGCTCGGCCGGATCACGGGTGTTCCAGGAAACGCAAACGCCTCATTCCGACACGCACCCCTCAACCGTCTCGGCGCTGCGCGCCGATCCACCTTCTCCCAAAACGGGAGAAGGAAAGAGCTTTACCCCGCCGATTTCGCCAGCTGCATGTCCACGAACTGCACGCCCTTGGCCGCAACTCCAGCCCACTCCGACTCCGCGTCGAGCTCCAGATACCGCGCCCACAGCCGCCGCGCTTCCAGCAAATTGCCGGCGTCGAATTCGAGCCGGGCGAGATTGAAAACCGGATCGGCGTAATTGCCGTCGAGCGCGATCGCCTTCCACAAGTGCCTTCGCGCCGACGCCGTCTTGCCCTCCTCGCTCATCAGCCCGGCGAGATTGAACCAGGCCTCGACGAAAGCCGGATCGAGCTTGATCGCGCGCGCATAGTCATGGGCCGCTTCCGCCGGGTGGCCGCCGGCGCGCAGGCAGTTGGCGCGGTTGAAGGCGGCGATCGCGTCGCCTGGATCGATGGCAAGGCAGCGCTGGTAGAGCGCGGCGGCACCATCATGGTCGCCGCCCTCCTCCGCCGCTTCGGCCTCGGCGAACAGCTCTTCCAGCGGATCGTCGTCGGAGGCGCCGAGATCGAACAGCAATTGCCCGTCGAGCTCGCTCTCGCCGCCATCCAGATAGATCGCATCGGGCCGCCCGGATGCCGAGCCGACCGCGAGCGACTTGGCGGTGAGCGAAGCCACCGGGCCGGAACGATGCACCGAGCGCGCGATCGCGCCCCATGTCGCGCCGCCGGCGACCAGCCCGGCATATTTGCGCGCCAGGATCAGGTCGCGGAAGGAATAGGGTTCCGAGTCATGTTCGAAGGCATCGAACAGCGACAAGAGATCGAGGTCGGCGCCGGATAGCTGCGACTGATCGATCAGCGATTGCCGCGACAGCGAGGAGGCCTCAGGCGCCTTCATCAGTCCGAGCAGGCGCAGAAAACCGTTCTCGCTGAGCAATGTGCGCCCGGCGCCGCGCTCGGCGGCGACGCGGCGTTCGACCTCGACATCGCCGGTCTTCGTGAGCCCGGCTTTGACCAGCCCGGCCTTGAGCAGCAGACCGCGACCGAACACGACATGCGTGGTGCGCCGGATGACACCGCGCCTGAGTTCGCCATGCTGGCGCGCGACCTCGCGCGCCGCCAGCCTGAGCGGAAACGCCGCCAGCGCGCCGATCGTGCCGAATATGGCGCCGGCTGGTGCCGTCACTTCTTGCTCTTGCCGACCGCCTTCAGCAGGTTGGCTTTCAGCGGATTTTCAGCAGCGCCGCCCGCGGCCGCCTTGGCCTTGGCGGCGGGCTTCTCGTCGGCCTTGCTCTTCGATTTGGCCGGCGGCTTCGACTGCGACTGCGACAGGCTCGCCTTCAGCGCATCCATCAAATTGATGACGTTGCCGCGCTCGGGTGCCGCCGCGATGATAGGCTTGTGGCCCTTCAGCTTCTCGCGGATCATGGCCATCAGCGCGATCTCGTAGCGGTCCTCGTAGTTCTTCGGATCGAAGGTGGTTTCCTTCTGCTTGATCAGCGCTTCGGCCAGTTGCAGCATTTCAGGATCCGGGTTGCCCGCAGGGATGTTGCCGAAATATTCAGCCGTGCCGCGCACTTCGTTCGGGTTCCTCAACGTACACACGAACATGCCGTTTTCGCGCGCGCCGATCGTCACCACGCGCTCGCGGCTGGACAGGACCAGCCGGGCGATCGCCAACTTGCCGGATTTGCGCATGGCTTCGCGCAGCACGGCGAAAGTCTCCTCCGCCATCGCGCCGTCCGGCGCCATGTAATAGGGCGCATCCTGGTAGATGACGTCGACCTCGTCCTCGTCGACGAAGGCCTCGATGTTCATCGTGTGGTTGGATTCGATGCGCACCGCGTCGAGGTCGCTATCGTCGATGATGATGTACTGCTTGTCCTCGTACTCGTAGCCCTTGACCAGGTCCGAACGCTCGACCAATCCGAGTTCCGGATCGACCGGCTTCATGTTGATGCGGTTGTGGGTCTTCTTGTGCAACTGGTTGAACGAGATGCGCTCGCTGGCGCTGGTGGCGGGGTATAGCCGCACCGGACAGCTCACCAGACTGAGCTTGAGGTAACCTTTCCAACTTGCCCTGGGCGCCATGATGAACTCCTACGCGGCCATGCACTGAAACTTTTCGCAGCGCTTTCGTCCGAAGGACGAACAAGGCTGCGCAAATCCTACACCGACCCCGCACCTTACCGGCAAATCCTGACGAAATGTTTTAGGACGCCGAAAGGGCCGCGAGTAGAGAATAATTCAAATTGTCAAAAGCGTCGATGGACTTGGGTTTCCTCGCCCCCGCGAAGCGGGGGAGAGGAAACCAATTTATTTGAACGTGGGCAAATCCCGAGCAAACTCGTCGATCTCAGCCCACGGATCGCCCGACGTTTCCAAGAGTCCCGGCAGCGACGCATAGTTCAGGTCCTGCGGCGCGTCGATCGTCTCCAGATCCGCCCAGCTCACCGGCGTCGAGGCCGGCAGGTTGGTGCGGGCGCGCAGCGAATAGGGTGCGGCGGAGGTGTGGCCGCGCGCGTTGCGGTGATAGTCGATGAAGATGCGCTTCTTGCGGTTGTCCTTGCCCATTGTGGTGGTGAAGGTGTCAGGCGCGCTTGCCGCCAGATGCGTGGAAATAGCGCTGGTCGCCTGGTGCAGCGTCTTCCAGTTCTGCCTGGCGGTCACCGGCACGGTGATATGGATGCCCTTGCCGCCCGAGGTTTTGGCGAAGGGCACCAGCCCCAGCTCCTCCAGTTCGCCCTTGATGTGCACGGCGGCCTCCACCACTTCGCGCCAGGAGATCCCTTCGCCCGGATCGAGATCGAAGACGATTTGGTCGGGCCTGTCGAGGCTGGTGCGATGCGTACCCCAGGTGTGGAACTCGACCACGCCGAACTGCGCCAGCGCCAGATAGCCCTTTGCGCCCTCGACCGAGAGGTAGGATTTGGTCTCACCCTCGGAATTGGTCGCCTCGAAGGTGGCAACCGAAGGCGGCATGCCGGTGAAGGCATGGCGCTGGAAGAAGCAGTCCTTCGGCAGGCCGGTCGGGCAGCGCACCAGCGACACTGGACGCCCTAGAATATGCGGCAGCATGAAATCCCCGACCAGCGCGTAGTAGACGGCGATGTCGAGCTTGGTCGGCCCGGTCTTGCCGAACAGGCGCCTGGTCGGGTTGGTTACCCAGATCGTGGCGAGGTCAGCCTCCGCGATCAGCCGCTTGCGCTTGGCCGAAACCGGCGTCGAGAGGCCGACATCCCTGAGGCCGCGAAACACCGCATGGCGCAGAGCATTGTCCGCCGTGCGGTTGGCGTAATGGATATGGGCTGAAAACAGCGGCTTCACCCAATGCATCTCGCGCATGATTTCGCGCGGCGCGCCTTCGGGCGCCATGGCGCCTGATGTGAGCGGCTCCAGCCGGGCCAGAAGATCGGCCGCGGTCTCGGCGTCGAAGCCGGTGCCGACCTTGCCGCGATAGTGAAGCTCGCCGTCCTCGAATTCGGCAAGGCCAAGCGCCGCCAGCCCCTCGGCTGCATCCGAAACCGTGTAGCCGGCGATGACGAAATCGCCGGTTTGCAGCGCCTTGGTCTTGGTCCAGCTCTTCGTGCGGCCGCTCTGGTAGGTCGCGGTTGCGCGCTTAGAGACGACGCCTTCCAGGCCAAGCTCCGAGGCTTGGTCGTAAAGCCCCTGCCCGTCGCCGCCCACGTGATCGCTGTACTGGATCGCGGAGTTGGCGCGCAGGCCGGCGAGCAGTTCGGCCAGCAGCGCCTTGCGCCTTTCCAGCGGCGCCTTGCGCAAATCCCAGCCGTCGAGATGCAGGAGATCGAAGGCGTAGAAATGCAGCTTGCTGCCGGCGCCCTCCGCCAGCGCGTCCTGCAGAAGCGCGAAACGGGAAATGCCCTTGCCGTCGAGCACGACGATCTCGCCGTCGATGATGGCCTCCCGGCACGGCAGCTTGGCGAAGGCATGCGGCAGATCGCCATAACGCTTGGTCCAGTCGATGCCGCCGCGGGTGATCAGCCTGACCTCGCCACCTGTCAGATGCGCCATGGTGCGGTAGCCGTCGAACTTGATCTCGTGCAGCCAGGACTCGCCGGTGCGGTCGCCAGGATCGTCATCGCCCGGCGGTTTCGGCACCTGTGTCGCCAGTTGCGGCTCTATGCGGGCGGCGGGCGAGGTCTTGACCGCGCCGGGCAAGGCGCCGGGCTTCAGCGTACCGGGCCTTGGCGCAGCCTTGGCCGGCGGCGGCGCCACCAGCTCCTCGATACGGCGGCCGGATTTCACGCTCTCCGGCCGCTCTTCGAGGATGTCGAGCGTGGGATTGGAAGCGAGATCGCGCTCCTTGAACAGAAGCCAATTCTTCTTGCCCTCCTCTTCGCCGGGCTTCGGCTTCAGCCTGGTCAACATCCAGCCGCCATTGAGCTTTTTCCCGGCCAGCCGGAACTTGAAGGCGCCGGTGCGCAAGCTCTTCTCGACATCGTCCATCGGCGCCCAGCTGCCCGTGTCCCAGACGATCATCGGCCCGCCGCCATACTCGCCTTCGGGAATGACGCCCTCGAAGTCGATATATTCGAGCGGATGGTCCTCGGTCTCGACCGCCAGCCTTTTGTCGGCCGGATTGAGCGAGGGTCCGCGCGGCACCGCCCAGCTCTTCAGCACGCCGCCGACCTCCAGGCGCAGATCGTAGTGGTCCGCCGTGGCATGGTGCTTGTGGACGACGAAGCGGTTGCCCTCCTCGGCGATCAACCCACCCGCCGGTTCCGGCGTCTTCGAGAATTCGCGCTTGGCGCGGTAAGGTTTGAGCTTGGAGGGCGTCGTCATGGCATCGACCGTCGCAAGCCAGCCAATTGCAACAACAGAGCGCCATGCCTGCTCGAACGGTCCGATGCGGCATGTATCAGGGTGACTAGCCGAAACGTCGCTGCCAACCAGTCACCACGCTCAATCGTCGGCCGCCGGCGTCAATTCGAGCTCAGCGGGCGACAGGCCCTGCCGCAGCTGGCTCAAGCGGAATTCGTCGACCCAGTAGGCCTCGCCATCGACCAGCACCCGCGCCCTATAGGTGCCGCCTGAAAAACTCTGCGCGGTGATGTAGACCTTGTGGCGGTCGAGCGCCTTGCGCACCGCGGCACGCTTGGAGTTCTGGCTGTTCACGGCACTGGACATGCGCTTCGCCCTCGGTCGCCCTGACACGGAACTCGACCGCTCTTCGCGGTCCGGCGACTGGCCCCAAGGATGGCGGAGAGCGGCGCGGGTGTCAATTTCCTCGCCGCGGCGTCTTCCCTGCAAGACGCAAGCATAGCCGACGGCATCGGCTCGATTATGTCCGCGAACCTGTGGGCTGGAACAATATGACATCTTGTTTGGCATATGCGCCGAGGCGGCTCGGCGCTTCTGCTTTCCGCATTGTTAACCTCGGCGCGCCTAGGAATAGGGCGGGCTCCGGCCGCGGCGCCAATGCGTCAGAGCGGCGCGGGGATGGCGCGGCCATCCAGGAGAACAAGGTTCATGACCGCTTCCGTGCGAAGCAATGACTGTGAAGTGGCTGTTGTCGGCGCCGGACCTTTCGGACTTGGCGTCGCCACGGCGCTCAGGGCAGCTGATGTAGACGTGCTTGCCTTTGGCAGCCCGATGGGCTTTTGGCGCGAGAACATGCCTCGGGGCATGCGGCTTCGCTCGCCCTGGCGCGCAACCTTTATCGGCAACCCGAACGGCCCGCTCTCCCTCGATTCCTACGCCAGCGGCCAGCGCGTCCAATTGCGCGAGCCATTGCTGCGGCAAGATTTCGTCGACTATGGAATGTGGGTTCAGGCTCAGGCGGTTCCGGATCTCGACACGCGCATGGTGAGCCGTGTCGAACGGACCAATGCGGGATTCCGGCTGATCCTTGCCGACGGCGATGTGGTGCGCGCCGGCCGCGTCGTCGTCGCCATGGGCCTGAAGAACCAGGAACTGGTGCCCGCCGCCTTCACCGGCCTGCCCTCCGAATTGGTCAGCCATACCAGCGCGCACATTGGATTCGAAGCCTTTGCCGGCAAGCATGTCGCCGTTGTCGGACGCGGACAGAGCGCCTGCGAATCCGCCGTCCTGCTGAGAAAGGCGGGAGCCGACGTCGAACTCGTCTGCCGGGGCGACATCCATTGGCTGGGCGCGCCGTCCAGCAGCCGGGGCCGCAATGTGCTCGGCGCCGCCGAGGAACTCCTGGCGTCGCCCTCGCGCGTCGGCCCGTTCCCGCTGTCCTGGCTGATCGAGGCGCCGGGTCTCGTGCATGGTTTGCCGGCGGCGGCGCGACGCTGGGTCAATGCGCGTGGCCTCAGGGCCGGCGCGTCGGGCTGGCTGCTGCCGGACTTCGGCGGCATCAAGGTCAAGGCCGGCCGCGTGATCGTCGGCGCCTCCGCCAGCAACTCCGGACTAGACTTGCGGTTCGAGAACGGCTCGACCGCTTACGATCACGTCCTTCTCGCGACCGGCTATCGCATAGACATCGGCAAGCTCGGGCTCTTCGCCCCCGATTTCCTCGATGCGATAGCCTGCCGTGACGGATCGCCTGTCCTTTCCACGGGACTGGAATCGAACATTCCCGGCCTGCATTTTGTCGGCGCCAGCGCGGTCGCGAGTTTTGGCCCGTTGATGCGTTTCACCGCCGCCACCCCGTATGCGGCGCAGGCCGTCACCCGTTTCATACGCACTGCCAGAAGCAAGGGGCAGAACGCACGGCGCTCCACCATGAGACTGGGCGAAGCCTCGGTTCCCGCCGGCCCGAAGCCGCGTTGAGCGTCGCCGGCCCCGCCATGTATCAGCGCGATCAGGCGGGGCTCTCGCCTGTCAAAGCGGAAGAGCTGGGCAACCGGCCGTGCCGGACAGCATGTGAGGATGTAGGCTTGGCGACGTCAGGCGCAGTGTTTCTTGGGGGCGCGCACGGCACGCTTGCCCTGGCGCGCAGCCTCGGCGCGCAAAAAGTGCCCCTCACCTACATCACCAATGATTCGCCGCTGCCGGGCTGGTCGCGATTTGTCGGAGCCACCATCCGCTGGCCCGGCCCAAACGATGAGCGGGCGCTGCCGTTTCTGCTGGAAGCGGCGCGTAAACACCGGCTGGAGGGATGCCTCATGATCCCGGCCGCCGATCCAGAGGTTCGCCTGGTCTCGGAAAACCTCGCCGCCCTGTCGGCGATCTATAAGATCTTGCTGCCTTCCTGGGATGCGTTGCAGTGGGTCTGCGACAAGCCGTTCCTCTACAGGCGGGCAACCGAGTTGCGGCTGTCCATTCCAAGGACCTATGATATCGCATCCATGGCGCAGGCCTCATCCCTGGACATGGTTTTTCCGGTCGTTCTCAAGCCTCACATGGGCGGCGGCAACACCCGCATCGCCAGGGCCAAGGTCGTCCAGGCCGACGACAAGGCCTCGTTTCTTGCCGCCTATCGCGGCGCGGCCGAACAGATCGGCGGCCAAAACGTCGTCGTGCAGGAGCGCGTGCCGGGCGGGGGAGAAAGCCAATTCTCTTACGCCGCGCTCTGGAACGAGGGCAAGCCGATCGCGGAGTTCACCGCGCGCCGCTCGCGGCAGTATCCGGTCGACTTCGGCTATACCAGCACCTTCGTCGAGATCGTCGACGAGCCCCGCGCCGTCGCTGCCGCGCGCACATTGCTGTCGTCGATCGGCCATAGCGGCCTGGTCGAGGTCGAATTCAAGCACGATTGTCGCGACGGCACGCTCAAGCTTCTCGACGTTAATCCGCGCCCTTGGTCCTGGTTCGGACTTTGCGCGCCCGCCGGCGTCGACCTGGGCGCGATGCTGTGGGAAACAGTGAACGGCCGGGCCACCGCAGCCGCTACCGCTCGCCCGGGAACGGCATGGATGTATCTGGCCCGCGACGTTGTTTCATCCGTGACGCTGATGTGGCGCGGCAGCCTCGGCATCGCGGCCTATCTCAACTCGTTCGCGACGGTTCGATCCTGGGCGGCGTTCGCCTCAAACGATCTGCTGCCGGGGCTGATCGAACTGCCGCTGACGGCATGGCGGGTGCTGACGAGACGGCTGCTGAACCCGGCCGGCCGCCGGCGCTGACAAGATCGCCCTTTATGATGGCCGGTAGTCGAAGATCGCGTAATCGATGGTCCGCACCGCGTCGAGGAAACGCGGCATGGGCGGCGTCACGCGTTGCTGGAAAGACCCGGCATCGTGGATGGCGGGCTTCGCCCATTCGATGGCCCTGTGGCTCGAACTGCCGTAAACGACGAGGCAGGGCCGCGGGTGCCGTTCCAGCGACGACATGAGATTGCCCAGCACGATTTCGAACACGTCCCTGGAAAAGGGATTGTAGAAATAGACCAGCAGCGGCGTCGGCGGGAACTCATACGTCGCGGCATCCGCTTCGATGACTGCAATCTGGCGGCATTTCTGGGCCGGGCTCTTGTATCGCTCGATGTTGCGCCGGGCGATTGCGACGAGCTCCCGCGCGAACTCCACACCGACAATCGCGGCGAACGGGTAGTGCGAGGCCAGCAGGAGCGTGCGCGACTTGCCCGAACCGATATCGATGAAGGTGTAGTCTGCAAGATCGTCCGTCAGCCTGTCCATGATGAAGGCGAAGGATCTGGGCGACGTGCAGACACATTCATTGCCCTGGTCCCGGTGCGGTCCGACGACATCGAGCGCGTCGAGCCGGATCGAACCCGCCGTATCGACGCCATTGTCGCGATCCCACTGGCGCGCCAGCCGGTCGGCAACGAGATGGCGGATGTTGCGTGCGACGAAGCGGCCGCTGTCACCGAGGCCATGCCGCCGGACGAGCCGGAACGGTTCGAGGATTCCTTGCTGCCGGACGAACCGCAGCGCCCTTGCGATGCGTCCCCTCGAGCGGTCCTGCAAATTGATGCTGTGCGTTTCACGGTTCATTGCGGATCGGCTCGGTTGCCTGTCAGCGCAAGCGGCGCAGGCCGCGCACCAGGCCTTGGCCCGCCTTGAGCAGCCGCGGTTTGGAGCGAATGAAAAGCTCGATCCGGCAGCGCAGCGAAATGTAGGCGGTAGCGCCCCATCCCCGCAGTGTCATCGACTGGCACAGTTCGGCCAGCACCGAACTGGTGGCGCCGATGTGCTCCTTATAACCCTGGCTGCCGACCGAAAGGTCGAAATAGTCGAACCCGTGCC
>NZ_VFVH01000010.1:0-240659 GCF_006442685.1 Mesorhizobium sp. B2-4-7 | reverse complement strand
ACCGAGGTGAAGTCGGACGGAGTGGAGGTGATCTGGCGATCGAATTCCACGACAGGTATGCCGGCCGCGCGCGCGGCCTCGATCGACGGCTTCAGCGCGTTGAAGTCGACGGCGGCCAGGATGATCGCCTTCGGTTTCAGCGCGATGACGTCGTTCATCTGCGATTGCTGGGCGTCGGTCTTGTTGTCGGCGTTCAGCGTCTTCATCTCGTAGCCGACCTGTTTCAGGAACAGTTCCAGCGCGCTCACCGAGCCGGTCTGGAACTCATCGAGCAAGGTCGGCACCATGTAGTAGACGGTACCCTTGGACTGGGCGAATGCCGGCGTGAGCGTGGCAACTGCCAGTGCCAGGATACCGAGGACAGAAAGAAGTATTCGTTTCATGTCGTTGGCTCCTCTAGTGCCGGACCCCTCTTTTGTCCCTCAGCCCGCCGGTCCGGCACCGGCAAGCGTCTCCCCGGTGATCATGTTGATCACCGCATCGGGACTTGTTTTGTTGCGTGCGACATCGCCGGCCACGACGCCTTGCCGGATCACTACGATCCGGTCTGCGACCTGGAAGGCCTGCTGCATGATGTGGGTGATGATGACGACGCCGATGCCCTGGTTCGCCACCTGGCGGATCATGTCGAGGCCGCGCCGCGTCTGTTCGACGCCAAGCGCTGCAAACGGCTCGTCGAGCAGCACCAGCTTGCCGCCCCAGTGCACGAAGCGGTTGAGCTCGATGGCTTGCCGCTGGCCGCCCGAAAGATGCTCGACATTGGTGCGCAAAGACGGAATGCGGGTGCCGGCGCTGGCAAGCGCCTTGCCGACCACGGCCTCCATCGCCCGCTCGTCGAGCACTGGAATGCCGAGCACCTTGCGCGTGATCTCACGGCCCATGAAGAAATTGGCCACCACGTCGACATTCGTGCACAGCGACAGGTCCTGATAGACGGTCTCGATTCCCGCCGCCTTGGCCTCGGC
Source organism: Mesorhizobium sp. B2-4-7 (assembly GCF_006442685.1). Lineage (NCBI taxonomy): Bacteria > Pseudomonadati > Pseudomonadota > Alphaproteobacteria > Hyphomicrobiales > Phyllobacteriaceae > Mesorhizobium > Mesorhizobium sp. B2-4-7. Next base: position 239,694 of record NZ_VFVH01000010.1, on the reverse strand, counting down.
AGGGGATTTGGCAAGGAACTCCTTGCCTTCGAACAGCATGCGGCCGGAGGTGGGCTCCAGGCCGCCGGCGATGATCTTGACCAGCGTCGACTTCCCGGCGCCGTTATCGCCCAGCAACGCGACCACCTCGCCCTTGCCGATCGAGAAGCTGATGCCCTTCAGCGCCTGGATCGCGCCATAGTTCTTGGTGACGTTGTCGAGCACCAGCAGGGGTTCGCTCATCAGGCAACCTCCCCGGCTGTCAGAATATCGCGGCCGCGTTCGCGCTCGGCGGTGAACATCTGGCCGAAGCGTGGCGACAACACGCCAGAGACGGCCAATGCGGCCGCGCCGCGCAGCACGGCTTGCTGGCCGCCGCCGGCGACGACGATGCGTGGCGTCTTGCGGTCCTTGCGGGCCGAAACCGAATTGTGCAGAGGCGCAGCCGATCTCACCAGGCGTTCGAGCAGGTCCGGCGCCGCCAGCCCGCCGAGCACGACCGTCTCGGGGTCGAAAAGGTTCTCGATGATGGCAATGGCGTTGCGGAAGATCGGGCCGACCTCGGCGACCCAATCGGCATCGCTGCCCTTCCAGCGCCCTCGCGCTTCGAGCGAGACATAACGTTCGAGGCAACCGCGATTGCCGCACGGGCAAAGCTCGCCATTGGGAACGACGGGAATATGGCCGATCTCGCCGGCATTGCCCCAGGCGCCGCGCAGCACGCTGCCGTCATGCATCATGGCGCTGCCAAGTCCGACGCCGAAATAGAGATAGTAATATTCGGAATGCTGGGCGCCGATGCCGTAGAGGCGCTCGCCCACGGCGGCCGCAGCCATGTCGCCGTCGAAAAAGGCCGGCAATCCTGTCGCCGCCGTCAGCCGCTCGCGCAGCGCCACGTCCTTCCAGCCGGCCATTGTGGTCGGCCCGATGAAGCTCATCGTGTCCACGCCGAACGGGCCGGGAAGCGCCATGCCGATGCCGATGACGCGGCCCGCGGCGCGCGTTCCGGTCAGGTCGCGGACCATGGCGCGGACCTGGTCGAACGCATGATCGGGCGTCGCGTTGGGGGCCCCGCGGTGCAAGCTGTCGATCACGTCACCGCTGAGATTGATCAGCGCCGCGTCGATCCCCAGCGGCGTCAGGTGGATGCCGACGGCATAGCCGCCCTCGGGATTGATGCGCAGCGTCGCCGGTGGCAGGCCACGGCCCTTCGGCTCCTCGCGTACGGACAGGACGTAACCCTGCTCCTCCAGTTCGCGAACGATGGTCGATACGGTTTGAACGGTGAGGCCGACATGCCTGGCGATATCGCCCCTGGCGATGGGACCGTACCGGCGGATCGATTCGAGCACGATGCGTCGGTTGTACGGCCGCCCGAACTCCTGATTGGTCCCTCGCAATGCCATGCCTTGCGTCCCCGGTTGAGGCAAGGTTGGCACCAAATATTTATTCAGTCAAATGGAATTCAAAAATGCACCGCATTTGAGCGACGCGCCCGCTACGGCGGAAAAGCCGGCCGGTGTCCGGCTGATCACCGCGCCCTAGATGGCGGTACATGGATAAGATTTATGTCTTGCTGATCTTCGCCGCGGCCATTGCCATCATCTGCCTGGGCGGCAGATGGAACACATCTGATACCGACCACTATATGGGCTTCGACAATTTGCGGTCGCCTCGAAAGGGAAAAGCCCTGAACGGCGACAAGGATGCGAAAAAGCAATGAGGACGGCGCGGGATGGCGGCGGCCTGGGCCCGTGCGTTAGAGATACTGCGCGACCTTCTTGCCGACCGTGAGGAAACGCAAAGGATCGATCGCTTCGCCATTGTGGCGGACTTCGTAATGCAGATGCGGGCCGGTCGAGCGACCGCTGCTGCCGGTCTTGCCGATGACAGCGCCGGCATCCACTTTTTCGCCCACGGTCACGTCGATTTCGCTGAGATGTCCATAGCGCGTGGCAAACCCATTGCCGTGATCGACTTCGACCATGCGGCCATAGCCGCCATTCCAGCCCGCCTTGATGACCACGCCTGGCGCGGTGACCTTGGCCGCCATGCCGATCGGCGCCCTGAAGTCCATTCCCGAATGCAGGGCGGCCGTGCCGAGGATCGGGTCGGTGCGCACCCCGAACGGGCTGGTGACGGAATGACCGGGTGCGGGATTCGCGAGCGGCAGCCGGCGTGCTTCCTTCTTGAGCTGGTCGAGCGTGTCCAGCGCCTCGTCCAGTTCCTTGACCTTGCTGTCGAAAAACATCGAGCTGTCAAGCGGGATCAGCGGTCCGCCGACATCGCTTTCGTTCTTGCCGAAGTCGCTGTCGACCGGCAGCCCGGCCGCCTCGAGCGCCTGGGTTATGGCGTCGGCATTCTTGTAGGCGTTGTCAGCAAGTATGCTGATGCGCGTGAGCTGGTCATTCTCGATGGATTTCAACGACTTGTTGATCGAAATGAACAGCTTGTCGGCACGATCGGCGGCTGAATCGTTCGGCAGCGGATCGGAGCGGGTCGCCCACAGGGAGAACGGCCTGGTGTCGGCGGCGCCAGGGGCGGCGCCGAGGCTGGCCAGCGCGTAGCTTTGAGCAGGCTGGGCGATGCTGCCGGTCACTTCGGCGTGTTTGTCAGGCTTTGCCGGCACTGCCGGATCTTCGGCCGTCGCTGCGCCGACTTCATTTTCGGCGCGGTCGAGCAGCGGGCCGAGGCGGCCGTGGCGCTGGCTGAGTTGCGTCTGGCGCTCCAAAAGCTCGCTCACCTTGGTTTCCATCAATTGCTGGTCAAGCAACTGCCGGCTGGTGATGCGGTCGACCTGGGCGCGAAGCGCCGAGATGCGGTCTTCGTAAGCCTGCTGCATGCGCGCCTGGCGCGCGGTGGTGGCGCCGATCAGGTCGTCGCGCAGCACGAGATAGGAGGTGGCCAGCAGGTAACCGATGGCGATCGCCGCCAGCGCCGAACCGAGAAATACAACCAGCCAGGGCCGGATCGTGAAGTGCCTGATCTCGCTGCCGCGGGCGATGATGACTGTATGCGGTTCCTTGCGCCTGCCAAAGATCGCGGACTGACCGGTTGCGTTCACGGGACCAAGCTTTCGTTTACGACACCACGACAGCCCGACTACACATTATTAAGGTTAACAAAGCTTTGCCGAAGCAAGACGCCGGCAAGAATTGCCCGCAAAGCGAGCATGGGGTTGCTTCGCATCGCTTTCTGAAAACAAGGGCGCGGAGGCGCCCCCCTCAAATCGCCCGCACAGCTTCCAGCACCTCCTCGGCATGGCCCTTGACGCGCACCTTGCGCCAGATCCTGGCGATGCGCCCGTCGCGGCCGATCAGGAACGTCGCGCGCTCGACACCCATGTATTTGCGGCCATACATCGATTTTTCGACCCAAAGGTGGTAGGCCTCGATCACCTTGCGCTCCTCGTCGGAGGCAAGGTCGATGGTAAGATCGTATTTCGACTTGAACTTGTCGTGCTTCCTGGCGCTGTCGGGCGACAGGCCGATCACGACGGCGCCGGCCTTCTCGAACTCCGGCTTCAGCTGCGAAAAGCTGATCGCTTCGGCGGTGCAGCCGGTGGTGTCGTCCTGTGGGTAGAAGTAGAGGACGACAGGTCTGCCGGCAAAGCCGGCCAGGCTGAGCGAACCACCGCCGTCCCGCGGCAACTCGAATTGCGGCGCGGGATCGCCCACATTGAGGTCAGCCATATCCATGCCCTTGTTTGAGGTTACGCGCGAAGCCACACCGATATAGTGTCGAGCGGGGATTCGTCCACGAGCGAGTTCGTAGAACGGAAAATTGCGTGGATCAGGAGCAACCGCAGCACGAGAAGATCAGGTTCAGGCGGGATGAAATCACCGACCTGGGCGCCTTGCCATCGGCTTGCCGCGTTCCGCCGCTCGGCCAGGCGGCGATCGGCCGCGGCTTTCGTATCCTATCGCGGCTGTTTGCCGGCGCCGTTGCGCTGGTGCTGCTGGCGGCGGTGGCTGTCTATCTCATCGGTGTCTCCGGAATAGGGGCCGACCGGCTGCGCGTCGAGGCGGAGGCCGCCATCGAGAAGCTTGCGGGCGTCGATGTCGATGTTGCGGTCGGGCCCGCCCGCATCACCCTCGACAGTTCGAGCTTCGTCGCGCTCCAGGTGAGCGACGTCAGCCTGAAGGCCAGCGACGGTAAACCCATGGCCGATGCGGGCAGGGTGCGTTTCGGCATCCGCCTGCTGCCGCTGCTTCGAGGCGAGGTGCGGCTGACCAGCGCCAGGATTTCCGATGCGCGCATCGTTACCGCGGCGATGCCGTCGGGCGGCGACTGGACGGCCGAGCTGCGCAATCGGGACGGGCTGATCGATCCCGAAAAACTGTCCGATGCGCTCTTTGCCAACATCAATCACGCTCTCGATGCGGTGCGCGAGGAATCGCTGCACCGTATCGATCTTCACAATGTGGCATTCGTTTTGCCCGACACCGAGGCGGTCAGGTTGATCACAGTCGCCGACGCGGTCGTCCTGCAGTCGGGGACAGGCGGCATGGAGTTCTCCTCGCAGGCAAATGTCGACGGCAAGGCGGTGACCGTCGCCGCATCCGCCAGCCGCGATGCCGAGACCCGGCGCGTGATATCGCTGGATGCCACCGTCGGCATCGCCGAAGACGGCGGCGAGAGCGGCGCCACGGCGTCCGGCGGCAAGTTGGGGGCGCTCAGCGTGACGCTCAAAGGGTCGCAAGGAGCCGGCGACACCGCGTCGCGGCTGACGGCTGCCCTGTCGTCCAGGGGATCGGTGCTTGATCTCGGCACGCGTGGCCTGCTGTCGGCCGATGTCGATCTCGGCGCCACGCTCGTCCGCGGCAGCAACAAGATCCAGGTGGACAGGCTGTTGCTGAAGACCGGCCGCTCGACCTTCGATTTCGCCGGCTCGATCGGGCCCAGGCCCGCGACCGGCGCCGCCGGAGAGGAGCCGGCCTACCGATACGATCTGACCAGTGACGGCTCGACACTGGCGCCTTCGGAATCGCCGGAGCCAGCGCTCACCTTCCTTGCCCGCATCGCCGGCGTCTACCAGACCAAAAGCCATAAATTGGTAGCCGATCAGATCGCGGTCCGGTCGGCCGCTTCCAGCGAGGTCCTTGGAACCGCGGCCGTGCAGTTCGTTGACGGCAAGGCTCCCGGCATCAATCTGGCGCTCAACGTGCATGACATGCCGGTCTCGCACGTCAAACAGCTTTGGCCATGGTTTTCGGCGCGCAACGCGCGGCTCTGGGTATTGGACAATCTGTTCGGCGGCCGCGTCGTCGATGCCAATCTTCAATTTCAGGTGGTGCCTGATCGCCTCGGCAATGGCGTGCCGCTTTCCGCCGACGAGGTGTTCGGCCGCTTCCAGATCGAAGGATCGCGTTTCGACACGGCTGGCCGCATTCCGCCGATACGCGATGCCGTCGGTGTCGTCGCCTTCCACGGCAATGACGTCGATATCTCCCTGTCTTCCGGTACTGTCTTCATGCCCAGCGGCCGCACGGTGGCGGCCAGCAACGGCACGCTGACGGTCAAGGCGGCCAACCGCCCGCCGGTCGTCGGCGCGCTCGACATCGACGTTGCCGGCGAAGCGTCCGCGGTCGCTGAACTTGCCTCCTACGAGCCGATCAATGCCATGCGCCATGTCGGCTTCCTGCCCGAAGACCTGTCCGGCAGCGTCACCGGCCATGTCAGGGCCGATATTCCGCTGCAATCCGGCGTCGACAGCTCGAAGCTCGATTGGCTGGTATCGCTCGACTACAGCGGGCTTTCCTTGGCCAAGCCGTTCGAAGGCCAGACCGTGACGGATGCCGATGGTTCCGTCACGGTCGACCCTGAAAAGGCTGTCATTTCCGCCAAGGCATCCCTGAACGGCATTCCGGCCGAACTCGACCTGATCGAGCCGCTGGAGGATGGCGGACCGGCACGCAGCCGCAAGGTGGCCCTGGTGCTCGACGACAAGATCCGCGCCGCCGCCATGCCGGGGCTGGCCCCGTTGCTGGGCGGAACAGTGAAGGTAGCGATCGACAAAAGCGGCGACGGCAACCAGAACGTCTCGGCCGACCTGACCAATGCCAGGCTCGACATCCCCTGGGCCGGATGGAGCAAGGGGGCAGGGATTCCCGCAAGTGCTACATTCGTCATGACCACGTCCGGCGATACCACGACGCTGTCCGACTTCGACCTCGGCGGCAAGACATTTTCCGTCGACGGCAACATCGTGCTGGTCAACGGGGCCCTGTCGTCGGCAAAGTTCAGCAAAGTCGCGCTGAACCGGGGCGACGACGTGGCGGTATCCGTCAAGCGATCGGGCAGGGGCTATGCAGTCAACATCAGCGGCAACGCCCTGGATGCCCGCTCGCTGATCAAGCAGTTCACCTCCGACGTCGACACCGCGACCAAGACGACGGGCGCCGACGCGATTTCCGTCAGCGCCGACGTCGATCGGCTGACCGGTTTCCACGACGAGCAACTGTCCAACCTCAAGCTCGACTACAGCGCGGCCGGTTCGAAGGTGAACGGGCTGAAGGTCAGCGCCACTGCAAGTTCGGGAGCCGCCATAGCCATCAGCAACACGAGCAGCGCCGGCCGACGCTCGCTCAACGTACAGTCGGCGGACGCCGGTGCGATACTGAGATTCCTCAACATCTACGAGCACATGGAAGGTGGGGCGATTGCCCTGGCCTTGTCGGGAGCGGGCGACGGGCCGATGAAGGGCAAGGTGGACACGACGAACTTCTTCGTCGTCAACGAACCGAAGCTCGCGTCCATCGTCTCGACCACCCCGGCAGGCGATAGCCGCAGCCTCAATCAGGCGGTCAAGGGCAAGCTCGATACCTCGCGGGTACAGTTCGAACGCGGCTACGCCGAGATAGAGAAGGGCAGCGGCTATCTCAGGCTGGCCAATGGCGTGCTGCGCGGTCCCCGCATCGGCACGACGTTCCAGGGCACGCTCTATGACCAGAACAACAACATGGACATGACCGGCACCTTCATGCCGGTCTACGGCCTCAACCGCATCTTCGGCGAACTGCCCATCGTCGGCGCGCTTTTGGGCAATGGCCGCGACCGCGGCCTGATCGGCGTGACCTACCGGCTCAAGGGCAACGCCAACAAGCCGCTGCTCGACATCAACCCGCTCTCGGTGATCGCGCCGGGGATATTCAGGTCGATCTTCGAGTACCGGTGAAGCGGCCTCAGACCGGCCGCACCAGAATGTGTTTTTTCCTGCCGAGTGAAAGCTTTACTACGTTTTCCGGACTCAAATCCTGAAGCGTCACCGTGCGGCGGTCATCGCTGACCGGCTGGTCGTTGAGCCGCACCGCACCGCCTTGCACATGCCGCCGCGCTTCGCCGTTGGACGCCGCCAGCCCGGCGGTCACCAGCAGCGCCAGGATGCCGACGCCGGCTTCGAGCTTGGCGTTTTCAACCTCGACGCTCGGCAGCGTCTCGGCGAGGGCACCTTCCTCGAAGGTCTTGCGTGCGGTTTCGCTGGCCTGTTCGGCGGCGCCGCGACCATGGAGCAACGCGGTGATCTCCGTGGCGAGGATCTTTTTCGCCTCGTTGATCTCGGACCCACCGAGCTTCTCCAGGCGCGCCACCTCGTCCAACGGCAGCGTCGTGTAGAGCTTCAGGAAACGGCCGACATCGGCGTCCTCGGTGTTGCGCCAATACTGCCAGAATTCGTAGGGCGAGAGCATCTCGGCATCGAGCCAGACCGCGCCCGTGGCGGACTTGCCCATCTTGGCGCCCGACGAGGTGGTGAGCAGCGGCGTCGTCAGCGCATAAAGCTGCGCGTCCTCCATGCGGCGACCGAGATCGATGCCGTTGATGATGTTGCCCCACTGGTCGGAGCCGCCCATCTGCAGACGGCAGCCGAGGCGCTTGTAGAGCTCGACGAAGTCGTAGGCCTGCAGGATCATGTAGTTGAATTCGAGGAAGGACAACGACTGCTCGCGGTCGAGCCGCAGCTTGACGGAATCGAACGCCAGCATGCGGTTGACCGAAAAGTGACGGCCGACGTCGCGCAGGAAATTGACGTAGTTGATCTCCATCAGCCAGTCGGCGTTGTTGACCATGATCGCGTCATTCGGGCCGCTGCCGAATTTGAGATACGGCATGAAATTGCGGCGGATGCCGGCGAGATTGTCGTCGATGTCGCGCGGGGTCAGAAGCTTGCGCGCCTCGTCCTTGAAGGAAGGGTCGCCGATCATCGAGGTGCCGCCGCCCATCAAGGCGATCGGCCGATGGCCGCTCTGCTGCAGCCAGTGCAACATCATGATCTGGATCAGCGAGCCGGCGTGCAGGCTCTTGGCGGTCGCGTCGAAGCCGATATAGGCCGTCACCGTCTCCTTGGCGAAGAGATCGTCCAGCCCGGCATCATCCGAAGTCTGGTGGATGAAGCCGCGCTCGCTCATCGTGCGCAGGAAATCGGATTTGAAGGCAGGCATTTTTTCTTTCCCGAAGCGTCCGCCCGTCCGGCGCGGGCGTATGTGAAAGCGCGCGTTTAGCACCCAAGCGCGATCAGCAAAAGTGGATTCCGGTTTTGCGCCCGATCGCACTTCGACCAGGGGCTTGGCAATCACTTGTTGTTGAAACGCCGCAAGCCGCCTCTCGGCGCGGATGCTTGCTTCATTGTTTGTGCTGGCGTAATGAGGCGCGCGCCAAAAGGTCCTTGCAGCCCACGACCTCAAGCGGCACCGCACGGCATCCACCCAATGCCATATCCGACGACAGAGCCCCACGCGACATGCCGGACGCATTGATATCCATCGTCATTCCTTGCAGGAACGAGGCGGCAAACCTGCCGCTGCTGATCGATGAGATCGAGGCGGCGATGACCGGGCGCGACTTCGAACTGATCATCGTCAACGACGGCTCGACCGACGAAACCGCAGCCGTTCTCGCCAGGCAGGCAGCACTTCGCCCGTTTCCAGTCAGGGAATTGCGGCACGAGAAATCCGCCGGCCAGAGCCTCTCGGTACGCTCCGGCGCCTGGGCGGCGCGCGGAAGCATCGTCGCCACGATCGACGGCGATGGCCAGAACGATCCTCAGTACATTCCCATGCTGGTCGACGCCTTGCGGCGGGCCGGGCCCGGCTACGGCGCCGCGCAAGGGCAGCGCCTGAAGCGCCGCGACAGCAAGGTCAAGCAACTGGCATCGCGGTTCGCCAACTGGCTGAGAAACGCCATCCTGCATGACGAGACGCGCGACACAGGCTGCGGCCTGAAGGCGGTCCACACCGAGATCCTGCGCAAGCTGCCGTTCTTCGACGGCACCCATCGTTTCGTTCCGGCGCTGGTCATCCAGGAAGGATACCATGTCGTGCATTGCGACGTCGTCGACCGCTCCCGCCGCCACGGCAAGTCGAACTACGGAATTTTCGACCGTGGCCTGCAGGGCGTGCTCGATCTCTGCGGCGTCTGGTGGCTGCGCCGCAGGCGTCGCCGGATGCCAAAAGTAGAGGAAATCACGCATGGTTAACGTGCTTCAGGAACTGGTGACCTGGATCCACCGGGTCTTCATCGAACAGTTCAACGCGTGGATCCTGCTCGGCTTCGTCGCCCAGTTCTTTTTCACCATGCGCTTCGTCGTGCAGTGGCTCGCATCGGAAAAGGCCAAGCGAAGCGTCGTGCCGATCGCCTTCTGGTTCTTCTCGCTGTTCGGCGGAGGTCTGTTGCTGATTTATGCGATCAAGCGGCAGGACCCGGTGTTCATCGCCGGCCAGGGCATGGGCTTGTTCATCTACATCAGAAATCTCTGGCTGATCGCCAATGAACGCAAGGCGGCGATGACGAAGGTCGATTGAGCGGCTTTGCGCATCAGGGAAGAATGGTCGGAGAGGCTGGAATATGGCGCTGAACAGGAACTACATCCTTCTTTTCCTGTTCAGCCTGGTGATGACGGTGTCGGGACTTGCGTCCATGCCGCCGCTGGACCGTGACGAGCCGCGCTTCGTCCAGGCCACCAAGCAGATGGTCGAGAGCGGCGATTATGTCGACATCCGCTTTCAGGACGCTTCGCGCTACCAGAAGCCGATCGGCATCTATTGGCTGCAATCCGCGGCCGTGGCTCTAAGCGGCAAGGGCGCCGCCGCACCAATATGGGTCTACCGCCTGGTGTCGACGCTGGGCATCGCCCTGGCCGTTCTCGGCATCGCCTGGACGGGCACCAGGCTTTTCGGAGCCAGTGCCGGCATCGCCGCCGGCCTGGTGATGGCGGCGATCTTCGCCACCGCCTTCGAGGGCCGCGACGCCAAGACCGATGCGATGCTGCTGGCCTGCTGCGTGGCGGCGCAGGGCGCGCTGGCGCAGATTTACCTGGCATCGCGCCGCAACGAGCCCGTCGCCGGCCATCTGTGGTGGATATTCTGGCTGGCGCAAGGGGCCGCGATCCTCATCAAGGGGCCGATCGCCCCACTGCTGTCGGCGCTCACCATCGCTGTCTTGTTTGCATTCGAACGCGACGGGCGCTGGCTGTCGAAGCTCAAGGTGGGGCGCGGCCTGCTGCTCGTCGTCCTGATCGTGTTGCCCTGGCTCGCCCTGATCACCTGGAAAAGCGACGGCGCCTTCCTCCAGCAGGCTGTCGGCAAGGATATGCTCGGCAAGGTCGCCCAGGGCGAGGAATCGCACGGCCTGCCGCCCGGCTTCTACATGTTGACCTATTCGCTGTTCATGTGGCCGTTCGGCCTGATCGCCGTCGGCGCCGGCCTGCAAGCCCTCAACCGGCTGCGCGATGATGTCAGGCTGCGCTTCTGCCTCGCTTGGTACATCCCCTTCTGGCTGGTATTCGAACTGATTCCGACCAAGCTGCCGCACTACGTGCTGCCGGCCTATCCCGGCATGGCGCTGCTGATCGGCTGGCTTTTGACATTGCAGCCGCAGGAAGCCAATGCGCCGCTCCGGCGCTGGCAGCAATGGTTATGGTGGTCGACTGCATTCGGCCTGGTCGTGGTCAGCCTCGGCCTGGCTGCGGTCTCCGTGGGCGCCCCGATCTATCTCACCCATACTTTCTCGTGGTGGAGCATTCCGGCCGCCGCGTCGGCGCTCGGCGCCGGCTATCTGGCCTTCTCGCGACAGTTGCAAGTGCCGCTTGCCCGTATCGGCGCCGTCGCCGCCTGTGCGGGCATCGCCTACGGGTTGCTGTTTGGTATCATCGCCCCGTCCTTGAAGCCGATATGGCTGAGCCCGGCGATCAACCAGGCTGTGCGCGTCTACAAGCCTTGCGACACCTCGATGCTGGCGTCGGCGCGGTATCACGAGCCGAGCCTTGTGTTCCTGGTGGGCACGAAAACGATACTGACCGACATCGATGGCGTGGCAAAGCATCTGCTTGCCGACCCCGCCTGCGCGCTGGGACTGGCGCCGGTCGAGGATGAGCAGAAACTCAATGGATTGCTGGCCGGGCAAGGCAAGGCGGCGAGCCGTCTTACGACGATCGACGGGGTCAACTTTTCATCGGGAGACAAAATGTCGCTCGGCCTCTACCGTATCGCCCAATGAGTTCGACAATGGGATCGGGTTTTCAATGCTGGTGAAACCGCGCCCTTCCGTTTCCATTGCGCCCGCTGCGGTGGTGCGTCGGTCCGTTGGAAATTTCCGCGACACGCTGCGGATCGTCAGAGGGCGCTTCGCCGCTCGTTCCGCTTCGTATCCCAGAATCCTATGGCCGCTCTGGATCTCAACCTGGATTTTGCTCACGGCAGCGGCATTCGTCGGCCTCGACACCCCGGCGGGACTGCTGCACGGCCGGTGGTCGGCGGGCTTCGGCCGGCTTGCCGAGTTCCTGACGCAGTTCGGCCTAGGCGGCTGGTATCTCATCCCTCCGGCACTCTTGCTCATAGGGGCCAATCTGACGGACTGGCGAAGCCTGTCGCGGCGGTCATTGATGCTCGTCTACAACTGGACCTGCCTGGCGTTCCTTGCGTTGAGCGCCATCGGCCTGTCCGGCCTGCTGGTCAATGTCCTGAAATATGCGGTCGGCCGGGCGCGTCCGCTCTATTTTCAGGATCTCGGCGTGCTCTCGCTGCGTCCCTTCGCCTTCGATGCGCGCTTTGCCGGTTTCCCGTCCGGTCACGCCACGACCATGGGGGCCGTGTTCGGCATCCTGCTGCTTTTGTTCCCGCGGCGCTGGTACATCGCCTTGCCGATCACGGCCTGCATCGCCTCGACGCGGGTCTTCGTCGGCGCGCATTATCCGAGTGATACCGTCGCCGGCTTTGGTCTTGGCTTTGCCTTCGCGCTGGTTTGCGGACTGGTCTTTGCCCGGCTCGGCTTCATCTTCAGCCCGACACGATCGGGATTGCCGGTGCGCAAGCAGACGTTTCGGCTGATCGGTCGAACAAGCCGAACGGCCGTCTGATCCATCGAGCCTGGGATTTAGTCGCCGTTCAGTCCGCCATAGGACCTTACCAGGTTCACCATGTCGGACGAATTTGCTGTCTCGCTTTCAAGCCCGTGCGCAACGCCTGCGCGATCCGCGACGGGACGGTTCTGGCTGACCTTCCATTTGCCATGGATTTCGGCGATATCGATCTCCAGCCCGATGATGCCCTTGATCTGCGACTGGATGAACGGGGCAGGCGCATCCGTTACCGCCCATGGCGCCTCACGCGTGCCTTCCTGCGAAGCCGTCAGGTCGGCGATCTGCCGCGCCAGCCAGTCCTGATCGTCGATCACCTTCGCGATGCCGCGCACCTGCACGATGGCATAGTTCCAGGTCGGCACCACCTTGCCGGTCTCGCGCTTGGTCTCGTACCAGGACGGCGTCACATAGGCGTCGCTGCCCTGGAAGACGATCAGCACCGTCGAGGCCGGATTGTCGGCGATAAGCCGCCATTGCGGATTGGCTTTGGCCAGATGTGCGCGCAACCTGCCATTTGGCCCGACATCGGCGTCGATCAGGAACGGAATGGCGTCGGCGACCGGCCCTTCGGGTCCGCTGGAAACCAAGAGGCCGAGCGGATGTGCCCGGATCAGCCCGTGCAGCACCTCCGGCCGTGTTTCCTGGAAATGAGGAGGCTGGTACATCGCGATCATCCGTCCTTTAGCGCAGCCGCTTCGGGCGCGGATCCGACAATTCGCCGGCCAGCCGGCGATCGAGATAATCCGCGCATTCCTCGATCAGCAGTTCGGCATCGTTGGCGAAGAAATGATTGGCGCCGGGCAATGTCTTCTGCGTGATGGTGATGCCCTTTTGCGTGTGCAGCTTGTCGACCAGGCCTTGCACGTCCTTCGGCGGCGCCACCTTGTCAGCGTCGCCATGGATGATGAGCCCCGAGGAGGGGCAGGGGGCCAGGAAGGAAAAGTCGTAGGTGTTGGGTTGCGGCGCGACCGAGATGAAGCCTTCGATCTCGGGCCGGCGCATCAAAAGCTGCATGCCGATCCACGAGCCGAACGAATAGCCGGCAACCCAGCAACTCTTGGAATCCGGATGCAGCGACTGCACCCAGTCGAGTGCGGCGGCCGCATCCGACAATTCGCCGGTGCCGTGATCGAATTCGCCCTGGCTGCGCCCGATGCCGCGGAAATTGAAGCGCAGCGTGGTGAAGTCGCGCTTCTGGAACATGTAGAAGAGGTCGTAGACGATTTTGTTGTTCATCGTCCCGCCGAATTGCGGGTGCGGATGCAAGACAATGGCAATCGGCGCGCTCTTTTCCTTCGAGGGCTGGTATCGACCCTCCAGACGGCCGGCCGGACCGGTGAAAATGACCTCAGGCATGAAATACTCCAACTTGGGTAATAAGAATGCGCGGCGCCCGGAGAACCTTCCTCTGGCCTTGACGCAGGGCGAGCGTCTTCATAGAAGCTAGTTTAGAATTGTTCAAAACTGGGTGGCCGGAACGCAATCGTCCGGCTGCCCGCGCCGCAAGCCGCGTAAATAGGACGGCTTGCCTTGGAATTTCAAGGAAATAACGCGATATCTCGGTGGAATGGCTTCTGACGGGACCAACTGGAAGAAAATGGCCGGAATGCGCGCCTATCTCGACTACAATGCCAGTGCGCCCCTGCTTGCAGCGGCACGCGAGGCTATGGTCGCGGCGCTCGATGTGGCCGCCAACCCATCATCGGTCCATGCCGAAGGGCGTGCGGCGCGTCGCCTGATCGAAACTGCAAGGCGTGATGTGGCGGAATTGGTGAAGGCCAAGGCTGGGCATGTCGTGTTCACGTCAGGCGCCACGGAAGCCGCCTCGACGCTGCTGACGCCCGATTGGCGGATGGGGCGCGGGACCATCCGCATGAGCCATCTCTATGTCTGCGAAGCCGACCACCCCTGCCTGTTGAACGGCGGGTCCTTCCCGGCCTCGCAGGTGACGCGGATCGGCGTCGACGCCAATGGAATTGTCGACCTCGAAGCAATGGCAAACGCGCTTGCCGCGCACGATAAGGCCGCCGGCCTGCCGCTGGTGGCAATCCATGCCGCCAACAATGAGACTGGTGTCATCCAGCCGGTCGATCGTATCGCCGAAATCGTAAAGGCGGTCGACGGTGTCCTCGTCGTAGACGCGGTTCAGGCGGCAGGGCGCATTTCGATCGACATTTCGGCGGGTTACGCCGACTATCTGATACTGTCGTCGCACAAGATTGGCGGCCCCAAGGGCGTCGGCGCCATCGTCGCCGCTGCCGATCTGATGATGCCGAAGCCGCTCATCAACGGCGGTGGCCAGGAAAAGGGCCATCGCGGCGGCACCGAGAACCTGCCCGGCATTGCGGGATTTGGCGCGGCGGCGCGGGAGGCTCTCATCGGATTGGAGGCCATCGATGCCCTGCGTCGGCGTCGCGACGAGATCGAGGCCATCGTTAAAATGTTGATACCGGACGTGGAAATCTTCGGAACTGGCGCGCCGAGGCTTGCCAACACGACATTCTTCGCTATTCCCGGCGTCAAGGCCGAGACTGTACAGATCGCCTTCGACCTGGCCGGTGTGGCGCTGTCGGCGGGTTCCGCCTGCTCGTCGGGTAAAGTCGGCCCGAGCCATGTGCTGAAGGCCATGGGTCACGGTGACAGTCTGGGTGCGTTGCGCGTGTCGATCGGCGCGGCGACCGGCGCGCAGGAGGTCGAGGCGTTCCGCCTGGCGTTGGCAGAAATCGCCGCACGTCGGGTGGGCAAGGAGAAGGCCGCGTAGCGGTTGGACGAATTTGGGCCTTTCGGCCTGGTAGAGCCGTGCGTTTCATGCTGGCCGGGTGAATTTCCGGCCGAGGCGCACTATATGAAACTTACGCCGCCGCGGGTGCTCCTTGGGTGCTTATCCGGCGGTGCCATAGTTTGAAAACTGTCGGGCCTTGACCCCGGCGTGGATGGAGAACGCATATGCCTGCTGTGCAGGACACGATCGATCGGGTCCGAAAGATCGACGTCGACCAATACAAATACGGGTTCCAGACCGAAATCGCTGTCGACAAGGCCCCCAAGGGCCTGAGCGAAGACATCATCCGTTTCATTTCGGCGAAGAAGGACGAACCGTCCTGGATGCTGGAATGGCGTCTGGGAGCCTATCGGCGCTGGCTGACGCTGGAAGAGCCGACCTGGGCGCGCGTCAACTATCCCAAGATCGATTTCCAGGACATCTATTACTACGCGGCGCCGAAGAGCACGCCCGGACCGAGCTCGCTCAGCGACGTCGATCCGGAGATCTTGAAGGTCTACGAGAAACTCGGCATTCCGCTGAAGGAGCAGGAGATCCTGGCCGGCGTGCAGAAGACCGATGCGTCCGAGCTCGAGGATGCCAGCGACAACGTCTACAAGTCCGGCCGCGTCGCCGTCGACGCCGTGTTCGATTCGGTATCCGTCGTCACCACGTTCAAGAAGGAACTGGCGCAGGCGGGCGTCATCTTCTGCTCGATCTCGGAAGCCATTCGCGAGCATCCGGAACTGGTGAAGAAATATCTCGGCTCGGTCGTGCCGACGTCGGATAATTTTTATGCGACGCTGAATTCGGCCGTCTTCACCGACGGCTCGTTTGTCTTCGTGCCCAAGGGCGTTCGCTGCCCGATGGAACTGTCGACCTATTTCCGCATGAACGAGAAGAACACCGGCCAGTTCGAGCGCACGCTGATCATCGCCGAGGAGGGGGCCTACGTCTCCTATCTCGAAGGCTGCACGGCGCCGCAGCGCGACGAGAACCAGCTCCATGCGGCGGTCGTCGAACTGGTGGCGCTAGACGATGCCGAGATCAAATATTCGACGGTGCAGAACTGGTACCCCGGCGACGCCGAGGGCAAGGGCGGCATCTATAACTTCGTTACCAAGCGCGGCGATTGCCGTGGCCACCGCTCGAAGATCTCGTGGACGCAGGTCGAGACCGGCTCGGCGATCACGTGGAAATACCCGAGCTGCATCCTGCGCGGCGACGATTCCAGCGGCGAGTTCTATTCGATCGCCGTGTCGAACGGCTACCAACAGGTCGACAGCGGCACCAAGATGATCCATCTCGGCAAGAACACGTCGAGCCGCATCATCTCCAAGGGCATCGCCGCCGGTTTTTCGCAGAACACCTATCGCGGCCAGGTTTCGGCGCATCGCAAGGCGACCAATGCGCGCAACTTCACCAATTGCGACTCGCTGCTGATCGGCGACCAGTGCGGCGCCCACACGGTGCCTTACATGGAAGCCAAGAACGCGACCGCGCAGTTCGAGCACGAAGCGACGACATCGAAGATTTCCGAGGACCAGAAATTCTATGTCATGCAGCGCGGCATTCCGGAGGAGGAAGCGATCGCGCTGATCGTCAACGGGTTCGTCAAGGACGTCATCCAGCAGCTGCCGATGGAATTCGCCGTCGAGGCACAGAAGCTGATCGGGATTTCGCTCGAGGGCTCGGTCGGCTGACCGGACAGATATTCAGGAAGAAAAGAATGCTTGAGATCAAGAACCTGCATGCCCGCATCGTCGATGACGGCACCGAAATCATCCGCGGCCTGAATCTCTCGGTAAAAGCCGGCGAGGTCGCCGCGATCATGGGGCCGAATGGCTCGGGCAAGTCGACGCTGTCCTACATCCTCGCCGGCCGCGAGGACTACGAGGTCACCGAGGGCGATATCCTCTACAACGGCCAGTCGATCCTCGAAATGGATCCGGCCGAGCGCGCGACTTCGGGCATTTTCCTGGCTTTCCAGTATCCGATGGAGATACCGGGCGTGGCGACCATGGAATTCCTGAAGGTTGCCATGAACGAGCAGCGCAAGGCGCGCGGCGAGGAGCCGCTGAAGATCCCCGAATTCCTGAAGCGGGTGAAGGATGCCGCAGCCTCGCTCAACATGGACATGAACATGCTCAAGCGGCCGCTCAATGTCGGCTTCTCCGGCGGCGAGAAGAAGCGCGCCGAGATTCTGCAGATGAAGCTTTTGGAGCCAAAGCTCTGCGTGCTTGACGAGACCGATTCCGGGCTCGACATCGATGCGCTCAAGATCGTCTCCGATGGCGTCAACGCGTTGCGCTCGCCCGAGCGCGCCATCGTCGTCATCACGCACTATCAGCGGCTGCTCGAACACATCGTGCCCGACACCGTGCACGTGCTCTACAAGGGCCAGGTCATCAAGTCCGGCGACAAGTCGCTGGCGCTCGACCTCGAGGCCAATGGCTATGCCGGCGTGATCGGTGAAGCCGCGTGAGATGCCAGAAGGCAAGGCAAGACTGATGAACATGCACACACAACCCCAGCGGACACCGGCCGAAACAGCGTTGATCGACGCTTTCGGCGAACGGTTGTCGCTGCTGCCAGGCGACGGCGCGGTGATGTTGAAGCGCGACGACGCCATCGAGGCGGTAAAGCACGGACTGCCGACACGGCGCATCGAATCCTGGCACTACACCGACCTGCGGCGGCTGCTGAATGCGGTGCCGGACTTCGACCCGACGGCCGTGGCCAAAGCCATCGCGCCAGTTGTTGAAGGTTCCACCGTGTTGCCGCTTCTCAATGGTGTGTCGAGCGCCAAAACGCCCGCAATCGAAGGCGTCAGCGTCCAGGCCCTGTCGGAGAAACTGACCGACGGCAGCATCGCGCCTGGGCTCGATCCCTATGGCAGCGACGATGCCATCGGGGCGTTGAACACGGCTTTCGTCGCCGATGGCTATTTCGTCGACATCGCCGATGGCACCCAAGTGGAAAAGCCGATCGAATTGCAGAACCTGCAGGCCGGCGGCCAGACGCATGTACGCCTGGCCGTTCGCGTCGGCGCCGGCGCCAAGGCTGTGATCGTCGAGCGCCAGGCCGGCGAGGGCGCGGCCCTTGTCAGCTCGGTCAGCCAGCTCGTGCTCGGCGAAGGCGCCGAGGTGACGTGGCTGATCATCCAGGAGCAGCCGGACACGGCGACGCATCTGGCGCAGTTCAAGGCTCATATCGGCAAGAATGCGAAGCTGACGCTGTTCGTCATGAACGCCGGCGGCAAGCTCGTGCGCCAGGAGGTCGTGGTGAAGACGACGGGCGAGGGCGCCGACTTCCAATTGCGCGGCATCAACCTGCTGGCCGGCGACGCCCACACGGACACCACCATGGTGCTCGATCATGCGGTGCCGCACACCACGTCGACGGAAGTGATCCGCAACGTCGTGACCGGCAAGGCGCGTGGCGTCTTCCAGGGCCGCATCAACGTCCATCAATACGCGCAGAAGACCAACGCCAAAATGGCTTGCAACACGCTGCTTCTGTCGGACGACGGCGAGTTCTCGACCAAGCCGGAACTCGAAATCTTCGCCGACGACGTGGTCTGCGGTCATGGCGCCACCGTCACCGAGATCGACCACAACCATCTGTTTTACCTGATGGCGCGCGGCATCGACGAGAAGAGCGCCCGTGGTCTGCTGGTGAAGGCCTTCATCGCCGAGGTGATCGAGGAACTGGACGACGAGGTGATCGTCGAGGCTCTGGAGACCAGGCTCGACGGCTGGTTTGCGGCGCATGGATGAGTGGATAGGGCTCGCTCCGGCGAACACCCCTGATCCGGCTGCTTCGCGGCCACCTTCTCCCACAAGGGGAGAAGGAAGAGCGCCTGACCTTCTCCCCTTGTGGGAGAAGGTGGATCGGCGCGTAGCGCCGAGACGGATGAGGGGTGTTGGACGGAATGAGGCAGTGCCTCAAGAGAGCTTATGATGGACCAGAAAGTCGAAACCTACGACGTCGAGGCGATCCGCCGCGATTTCCCGATTCTGTCACGCGAAGTCTACGGCAAACCTCTCGTCTATCTCGACAATGGCGCCTCGGCGCAGAAGCCGCAGGCGGTGCTCGACGCGGTCCAGCACGCCTATGCCCAGGAATACGCCAACGTCCATCGCGGCCTGCACTTCCTGTCCAATGCAGCGACCGACGCTTATGAGAAGGCGCGGGAGACGGTTCGCCGCTTCCTCAATGCGCCGAGCACCGACAATATCGTCTTCACCTCGAACACGACATCGGCGATCAACACGGTCGCCTATGGCTATGGCATGCCCAATATCGGCGAGGGCGACGAGATCGTGCTGTCGATCATGGAGCACCACTCCAACATCGTGCCGTGGCATTTCATCCGCGAGCGGCAGGGCGCCAAACTGGTCTGGGTGCCGGTCGACGATCTCGGCGTCTTCCACATCGAGGAATTCGAGAAGCGACTGACTGACCGCACAAAGCTGGCCGCCATCACGCAGATGTCGAACGCGCTGGGCACGGTGACGCCGATCAAGGAGATCGTGCGCATCGCGCATTCGCGCGGCATTCCCGTGCTCGTCGACGGCAGCCAGAGCGCTGTCCATATGCCCATCGACGTGCAGGACCTCGACTGCGATTTCTTCGTCTTCACCGGCCACAAGGTCTACGGTCCCTCCGGCATCGGTGTGCTCTATGGCAAGAAGGACATCTTGCAGCGCATGCGTCCGTTCATGGGTGGCGGCGAGATGATCGAGGAGGTGACCGAAGACATCGTCACCTACAACGACCCGCCGCACCGCTTCGAGGCCGGTACGCCGCCGATCGTCCAGGCGATCGGGCTCGGCGCCGCGCTCGATTACATGGAAAAGATCGGCCGCGAGCGCATCGCCGCGCACGAGGCCGATTTGAAGGACTATGCGCACGAGCGGCTGCGCGCCATCAACTCGCTGCGCATCTTCGGCGACGCGCCCGGCAAGGGCGCCATCATCTCGTTCGAGCTGCAAGGCATTCATGCCCATGACGTGTCGATGGTGATTGACCGGCAAGGCGTGGCTGTGCGCGCGGGCACCCATTGCGCCCAGCCCCTGTTGAAACGCTTCGGCGTAACCTCCACATGCAGGGCGTCGTTCGGCATGTATAATACGCGAGCCGAAGTCGATGCTTTGGCTGATGCGTTGGAAAAAGCGCGCAAGTTTTTCGGGTGACGATAATGGAAGATGCCAGCACAGCCACCGATGCTGTTCCCGACGCGGCCGCCAATGCGGTGGTTTCCGCGTCCGCCATTCCCGCCGACGAACTGGCGCGGCTGACCGACGACATCGTTTCGGCGCTGAAGACGGTCTACGACCCGGAAATCCCGGCCGATATTTACGAGCTTGGCCTCGTCTACAAGATCGACATCGAGGACGACCGCTCAGTCAAGATCGACATGACGCTGACCGCGCCCGGCTGCCCGGTGGCCGGCGAGATGCCGGGCTGGGTTGAGAACGCCGTCGGCGCCGTCGAAGGCGTGTCGGGCGTCGAGGTCAACATGACATTCGACCCGCCCTGGTCGCCCGATCGCATGTCGGAAGAGGCGCAGGTGGCGGTGGGCTGGTACTGACGTCGAGTCCGGCACACTTGCGCCAGTGGTAAAACTTCACCATTTTAGGTGAGGAATCATTCGGCAGGCCTTGAACCTGCATGGAATGGAGAAGGAAAAAGATGGGACGCTTTGCCGTCATCACGATGACCGAAAAGGCCGCCGACCGGGTGCGCGAGATCGTTGCCACGCGTGAAAATGCGCATGGCATTCGCCTCGGCATCAAGAAGGGCGGTTGCGCCGGCATGGAATACACGGTTGACCTGGTGACCGAACCCAATACCAAGGACGACCACATCGAGCGCGACGGCGCCCATGTCTATGTCGCGCCGGAAGCAGCACTTTTCCTGTTCGGCACCGAGATGGATTTCGAGCAGACGACGCTGCGCACCGGCTTCACCTTCCGCAACCCGAACCAGAGCTCGGCCTGCGGCTGCGGCGAATCCGTCGAACTGAAGCCGGCCGACCTCAAGGCGCTGGCAGAAGCACGCGCCTCCGCCTGACCTTCCTTCGTCCCGTTTACGGGGAGAAGGTGTCCCCCAGGGTCGGATGAGGGGCAGCGATAGCCCCGCTGCCGGCGTTCGTCATTCGAAAAGCCGCGCAATTGGCTTCCCGCCTGCTGCGCAGACCACTCCTCACCTCCCTTAGAACGCAGCGAAGACACTCACTCCACCCACGTCCCGGTCCGCTTATGCCAGTCGGCGATCGATTCCTCGGGATAGACGTCGAACACCTTGTCGCTCGGCCCGACATCGGGCTCGACCCAGTTGGCCTTGTATTTCAGCATCAGATGCACCTTGCTCGGCGGTTTCGGCAGGTCGCTGTCGATCGCCGAGGCGAAGGGATGGACGAGTTCCGGCCAGGTCGGGTCGTAGAGCCACAGCGCCGATCCGCATTTGCGGCAGAAATTGCGCTCTCCGGTCGAGATCTCGCAATGCGGATGTTCGTCGTCCTCGATCTCGGCCCGATAGACGCCGAGGCTCCTCTTGCCGCGGATGGTCATCGTCTCGTAGTTGGCGCCGAGATTGATGGCAAAACCGCCGCCGCCCTGCTGCTTGCGGCAGATCGAGCAGTAGCACAGCATGAACGGCACGGGCGTGTGGCTTTCCACCTCGAAACGAACGGCATTGCAGCGGCAGGACCCCTTGAGCAGGACAGGCATGGCGGGAACTCCGATCGATCCCCTTTCAATCTGTCAGCATGGTTTTGGTTGCGCCGATGACAAGGCCGAATCGCGGTGACATGATCCGCGCATGGACAATGAACGCATAGAAGAACTCTTCCAGAGCCTGGGCCCGGTCAGCATCCGGAAACTGTTCGGCGGCAAGGGCATCTATGCCGACGGCGTCATCGTCGCCATCGTGCTGCGCGGCGAATTGATGCTGAAAGCGGACGAGCAAAGCGCGCCCGATTTCGAGGCCGCCGGCTGCACGCAGTGGACCTACACCGGGTCCCGGCACGGCAAGCTGGTGGCGATGCCCTATTGGAGCATTCCCGATAGTGCCTTCGACGACCCCGACGAGATAGCGGTCTGGGCGCGGCGGGCCTATGAGGCGGGGCGGCGGGCGGGAAAATAACGCTAGGACCTCGGGGCGATGAGGCAGTGCAGACTTTTTCGGAGACGTCCAGCAGGACAGAGGAGGGCGTGACGGAACTCGGTGGTCGCGAGTAGCCGTGGTGCCGCCGCTCGTATTTCCGGCGTCCTACAGCGCCCCGGCAATTCGCGCTGCCAGCCGAGCATTGTTTTCGACCAGCGCGATGTTGGTCTTCAGGCTCCGGCCGCCGGTGAGTTCGAGGATTTTGGAGAGCAGGAACGGCGTCACCGCCTTGCCGGTAACGTTGAGCGCCTCGGCGGCCTTCTGGGCGGCCTCGATGTAGCCGGCCATCTCGCCGGCCGGGATTTCGTGATCCTCCGGCACCGGATTGGCGATCAGCATGCCGCCGCTCAGGCCCAGCGCCTGTCGCGTCTTGTAAAAATGCGCGATCTCTTCCGGCGCGTGCAAGGTCAGCGGCGCGCGGAACGGCGACTGCCGCGACCAGAAGGCCGGCATGGTCTCGCAGCCATGGCCGATCACGGGCACGCCGCGGGTCTCCAGCACCTCCAGCG
Organism: Mesorhizobium sp. B2-4-7; assembly: GCF_006442685.1. Taxonomy (NCBI): domain Bacteria; kingdom Pseudomonadati; phylum Pseudomonadota; class Alphaproteobacteria; order Hyphomicrobiales; family Phyllobacteriaceae; genus Mesorhizobium; species Mesorhizobium sp. B2-4-7. The sequence continues at coordinate 216,920 of NZ_VFVH01000010.1, read as the reverse complement.
TCTTTTCGATGTCGAGGATGGCCTTGGCCCCAGCCGAGACGACGATGACGGGCGTGCGCGCCAGCTCATCGAGGTCGGCGGAAATGTCGAAGCTTTTTTCGGCGCCCTTGTGCACGCCGCCGATGCCGCCGGTGGCGAACACCTTTATCCCAACCATATGCGCGGCGATCATTGTGGCGGCAACCGTGGTGCCGCCGGTGCGCCCTTGCGCGACGGCGAAGCCGAGATCTGCGCGCGAGAGCTTCATGGCGTCGCCGGTCATGGCGAGCGATTCGCGTTCTCCGTCGGAGAGGCCGATCTTGATGCGGCCCGCCACCACGGCGATCGTCGCCGGCACCGCGCCGCCGTCCGCAATGATCCTTTCCACGTCGGCCGCCATGGCGCCATTGTCGGGGTAGGGCATGCCGTGGGTTATGATGGTGCTTTCCAGCGCCACCACGGGCTTCCCGGCGGCCAAGGCTTGCGCCACCGGCGCGTGGACATCGATGAAGGCGCGGGCGGTGTCTGGGGTCATCTGGATCTCCAATCCGAAGTGCGGCGCATCCTTTCGGATGCCGGTCTCATGCCATTTTCTGCTCTTCGGGCACAAGAGCCAGCGCTTGCGCGAAAGTCGCCGTGGTGAAATCGGGAACGGCGCTCGCGCTTTCAATAGCCAGCGTCGCGGCGGCGACGCCCTCGCGCAACGCCGCGCGCAAGGGCATGCCGCGCAGTAGGGCGGCGACCGTCGCGCCGGCAAGCGCATCGCCGGCGCCGGTGACGTCCACGACCTTTCTTGGAGGGGGCGGGACGACGGCAAAGCTGCCGTCGCGGTCGAAGCCCAGCACCGGGCCGCCGCCCGCCGTGACCACCGCGCTGTCGAGGCCGGCGCTTCTCAGCCCGTCGAGGATAGTTTTTTGAGAGGCGGCATCGTCAAGTCCGGCAAGCGCCACCGCCTCGCGCCTGTTCATGAAGGCGACGGCCAGGCCGCCGAGCACCGGAGTCAAGCGCACGACCTTGGCCGGTGAAATGGCAATGGCGAACACGGGCTTGCCGGCGGCAAGCGACACCAGCCGCTCCAGAGCCGCCGATGGCAGATTGGCGTCGCACAGGACGGCATCTGCGGCGGCGATCTCCTCCCTCACCCTGGAGCGGCGGATCTGCTTTGCAAATGCCAGTTCATAAAGCGCCATGTCGGCAAAGCCGACGAGCAGTTCGCCCTCGCGGTCGATCAGCGCCGTATAGCTCGGCGTCGTGCGGTCGAGGAACACCGCGGACAGGTCGGCAATGCCTGCTTCGGCGATGGCGCGCGAAACCGTGTCGGCGGCGGCATCACCGCCGCGCACCGACAGCAACGAGCCCGAGACGCCTCGCCGCACCGTGCTGCGCAATGCGTTGAAGACGCCGCCGCCAACGTCCTCGCGCATCGTGCCCGGGTTGGAGGCAGCCGGCACGTAAGCGCCGGACACCTGGCCGCGCCTGTCGATATGGGCGCCGCCCACCGCCAGGACTCTTGGAGATCTCACCATGCGCCGATATGACCTTTGTTGGCGGTCACGCACAAGCGCCATGCTGTGCGACGGAGCTTCGCAGGCAACAACCAGCGATTCGTGAGATCGGCACGGCGAACCAGCCTGGCCCAATATTCGGACCATGTTGGAGCCGAATCGTGAGACAAAAAAAGAACAAATCAGGATGTTGCTTATTTTTCAGATGCTTGATCCCTCTTGCCAAATGAGAACAAAAAAGGTACAAATAACCAAGGATTACGGATTGTCCGGCCTTCATTGACGACTACGGGGTGATGTATCATGGCTCAGAACAGCTTGCGGCTTGTAGAGGATAAGGCAGTGGACAAATCAAAGGCTCTGGATGCGGCGCTGTCGCAAATCGAGCGGGCTTTCGGCAAGGGCTCGATCATGCGGCTCGGCGCGAACGAGCAGGTCGTCGAGATCGAAACCGTGCCAACCGGCTCGCTCGGCCTCGACATCGCGCTTGGCGTCGGCGGCCTGCCGCGCGGCCGCATCATCGAGATCTACGGGCCGGAAAGCTCGGGTAAGACGACGCTGGCGCTGCACACGGTGGCGGAAGCCCAGAAGAAGGGCGGCATCTGCGCCTTCGTCGATGCCGAGCATGCGCTCGATCCGGTCTATGCCCGCAAGCTCGGCGTCGATCTCGAAAACCTCCTGATCTCGCAGCCTGACACTGGCGAGCAGGCGCTTGAGATCTGCGATACGCTGGTGCGCTCCGGCGCCATCGATGTGCTGGTGGTCGATTCGGTCGCGGCGCTGACGCCGCGCGCCGAAATCGAGGGCGAGATGGGCGATTCGCTGCCCGGCCTGCAGGCCCGCCTGATGAGCCAGGCGCTGCGCAAGCTGACCGCCTCGATCTCGCGCTCCAACACCATGGTCATCTTCATCAACCAGATCCGCATGAAGATCGGCGTCATGTTCGGCTCGCCCGAAACCACCACCGGCGGCAATGCGCTGAAATTCTACGCCTCGGTGCGTCTCGATATCCGCCGCATCGGCTCGGTCAAGGACCGCGACGAGGTCGTCGGCAACCAGACCCGCGTCAAGGTGGTCAAGAACAAGCTGGCGCCGCCCTTCAAGGTGGTCGAGTTCGACATCATGTACGGCGAAGGCGTGTCGAAGACCGGCGAGCTGGTCGATCTCGGCGTCAAGGCGGGCGTGGTCGAGAAATCGGGCGCCTGGTTCTCCTACAATTCGCAGCGTCTCGGCCAGGGCCGCGAGAACGCGAAGCTGTTCCTGCGCGACAATCCCGATACGGCGCGCGAGATCGAACTTGCGCTCAGGCAGAACGCCGGACTGATCGCCGAAAAATTCCTCGAGAATGGCGGCTCCGAAGGTGGCGATGATGGCTTCGAGGATGAAGCCGGCGCGATGTAAGCGCTCGTCGGCACGATCTAGCGTTCGCTGGCGCGATCTAGCGTTCGGTTTGCGGCCCGAGTTCGGCCATAATCCCGGTTCATCAATTTGAGCTTATGTAATCGAGTTCTGTAGTATTGCGTTTCGAACCGCCGGCCCCGTGCCGGCGGTTTGCGTTTTGAGCGGCTGGCGAACCGCGAATTGGCCAGCTTGCGTGTTTCTGGACAGGGTGCCAAGCGGCGGCTAAAAGGCCAGCTCCATCTTCTAAAGCAGAGCCCATTTTCCGCCGGTCCGGCCGGCGGCTCTCTCGAAAAGGCAGCATTCATGAGTGGCGTGAACGAGATCCGGTCGACATTTCTCGACTATTTCCGCAAGGAGGGTCACGAGGTCGTGGCGTCGAGCCCGCTTGTGCCGCGCAACGATCCGACGCTGATGTTCACCAATGCCGGCATGGTGCAGTTCAAGAACGTCTTCACCGGCCTGGAGAAGCGGCCCTATTCGCGTGCCACGACCGCCCAGAAAAGCGTTCGCGCCGGCGGCAAGCACAACGACCTCGACAATGTCGGCTACACCGCGCGCCACCTGACCTTCTTCGAGATGCTCGGCAATTTCTCCTTCGGCGACTATTTCAAGGAGCGCGCCATCGAGTTAGCCTGGAACCTCATTACCAGGGAGTTCGGGCTTAAGAAGGACAAGCTGCTCGTCACCGTCTACCACACCGACGACGAGGCGGCCGGCTTCTGGAAGAAGATCGCCGGCTTTTCCGATGATCGCATCATCCGCATCCCGACCTCCGACAATTTCTGGGCGATGGGCGACACCGGGCCATGCGGGCCATGCTCGGAAATCTTCATCGACCGTGGCGAGCACATCTGGGGCGGCCCGCCCGGCACCCCGGAGGAGGATGGCGACCGGTTCCTGGAATTCTGGAACCTGGTGTTCATGCAGTACGAGCAGGTGACGAAGGACGAGCGGATCGACCTGCCGCGCCCGTCGATCGACACCGGCATGGGCCTGGAGCGCATGGCCTCCATCCTGCAAGGCGTGGAAAGCGTCTTTGAGACCGATCTGTTTCGGCACTTGATCGATGCGGCGTCGTCCGCGCTCGGTCGCGGTCCCGACGCCGAGACCGTCGCATCCTATCGCGTCATAGCCGATCACCTGCGCTCGTCGTCGTTCCTGGTCGCAGACGGCGTGCTGCCATCGAATGAAGGCCGCGGCTATGTGCTGCGCCGCATCATGCGCCGCGCCATGCGCCATGCACAGCTGCTCGGTGCGAACGAGCCGCTGGTGTGGAAGCTGGTGCCGGCGCTGGTTCGCGAGATGGGTCAGGCCTATCCGGAACTGGTGCGCGGCGAACAGCTGATCACCGAGACGCTGAAGCTTGAGGAGACCAGGTTCCGCAAGACACTGGTGCGTGGCCTCGGTTTGCTGTCGGAGGCGACGGAAAAGCTCGGCGCCGGCGACATGCTGGACGGCGAGACGGCCTTCAAGCTTTACGACACCTATGGCTTCCCGCTCGACCTGACGCAGGATGCGCTGCGCCAGCGCAACATCTCGGTCGATCTTGCCGGCTTCACCAATGCGATGGAGCAGCAGAAGGCCGAGGCGCGTAAGCACTGGGCAGGTTCCGGCGAGGCGGCGACGGAAGCGGTCTGGTTCCCGGTGCGCGAAAAAGCCGGTGCCACCGAATTCCTCGGCTACGAGACCGAGCAGGCGGAAGGCATCATCCAGGCGGTTGTCCGCGACGGCAAGACCGTCGACAGCGCCGGCAAGGGCGAAGCGGTAGCCGTGGTCGTCAACCAGACGCCGTTCTATGCCGAATCCGGCGGCCAGATGGGCGACACCGGAACCATTTCAGGCGAAGGCTTCTCGATCGAGATTTCCGATACGCAGAAGAAGGCCGACGGGCTGTTCGTGCATCTCGGCAAGGTGGTCAGCGGCACTGCCAGGACGGGTGCCGCCGTCGAGCTGAAGGTTGACCATGCGAGGCGCTCCAGGCTGCGCGCGAACCATTCCGCGACGCATCTGATCCATGAGGCGCTGCGCGAGGTGCTGGGCACCCATGTGGCACAGAAGGGCTCGCTGGTCGCGCCCGAGCGCCTGCGCTTCGACATCTCGCACAACAAGCCCATCTCGCCCTCGGAACTCGAGGAGGTCGAGCGCATGGCCAATGAGATCGTGGTGCAGAACAGCCCGGTGATCACGCGCCTGATGTCGGTCGACGATGCCATTGCCGAAGGCGCCATGGCGCTGTTCGGCGAGAAATACGGCGATGAGGTGCGCGTCGTGTCTATGGGCACGGGCCTACATGGCGCCAAGGCCAATCGCCCCTATTCGGTCGAGCTTTGCGGCGGCACGCATGTCAGGGCAACCGGTGACATCGGCCTGGTGCGCGTCGTGTCCGACAGCGCCGTCGCCTCAGGCGTGCGCCGTATCGAGGCGCTGACGGGCGAGGCCGCGCGCAAGCATCTCGATGAACAGGACCGGCGGCTGAAGGCGGCCGCCGCAACACTGAAAATCTCGCCGGCCGACGTGCCGGCGCGTGTTGAAGCCCTGCTCGAAGAGCGCAAGAAGCTCGAGAAGGAGCTCACCGAAGCGCGCAAGAAGCTGGCGCTGGGCGGCGGGTCGCCCGCTGACGCGCCGGCCGCCAACGAGACCGTCGCGGGCGTCGGCTTCCTCGGCAAGTCGGTTTCCGGTGTCTCGCCGAAGGATCTGAAGCCGCTCGCCGATGCCGGCAAAAGCTCGCTCGGCTCCGGCGTGGTCGTGTTTGTCGGTGCGGGCGAGGACAACAAGGCGAGCGTCGTGGTCGCTGTCACCGATGATCTCGTCGGCCGCTTCAGCGCCGTCGACCTGGTGCGCGTCGCCTCCGCGGTACTCGGCGGGCAGGGCGGCGGCGGCCGGCCCGACATGGCGCAGGCCGGTGGCCCCGATGCCTCGAAGGCCGACGACGCGATTGCTGCGGTGAGGGCGGCGCTGGAGGCGGCGTGATTCATTGCAGAATTGGCAGGCAACGCTCCAGGCCGGTTGCTTCCCTTCGAGGTTCGCGCCGCCCGCTCATGAGGGGCGACGCTGACATCAATGATCGGTTGTCCGCGAAATCATTGACCTGAATCGAATGTCGCTGTGCTGCGCTGTCGCAGATCAGCTGGCCTTTTCAGTCCTGGCAAAGCTTGTCTGTTTAGCAATACAATCCCACCAGTCCTGTATGTCGGCAAAGCGAGCCAGCAGTTTGCGCCCTTCCGCCACCCTGACGAAATAGCCGATGATCGGTGCCGCATGCAGGTCGGCGAGCGTCAGTTGATTGCCGAGCAACCACGGCCCCGGGGATCTCAATGATGAGAGCACCTGAAGGACCGCTCCTGCTTGTCGTAATCCGCTGACAATCAGCGCTTCGTCAGGCGACGCCTTCTCCAGCCGCTCCACGGCGACGTCCCAGACCATGGCCCGATAGCCATAAGCGTCGAGCATGCCGATGATCTGGTTCATCCGCGCGCGGCCGCGCGGATCGTTCGGCTGCAAGGGCGGTCCGTCGAAAGCTTCATCGACATAGCGCGTGATCGCGCTGGCCTCGAACAGGCGAAAACCGTCATGCTCGAAGGCCGGGATGCGGCCGAACGGGTGGTGCTCGAAATACCAGCCGGGGATGCCCTCGGCGGCAAAGACATCGACCGGCACAAGCTCATAGTCGACGCCCTTCTCCTCCAGCGCCATGCGCGCTATGCGCACGTAAACGCTGTAGTCCGCGCCGTAGAGGACCGGTTTGGCCATGTTGCCAGTCCTTTGCTTTCGATTTCGTTGGCCCAAAAAAGCGAAGGCTCCTTCCGGAGCCTTCGGCGTGTTGAACCCGCGGGTGCCTACGCCATCGCCTTCTGCAAATTCTCGTCGATCTTGTCGAGAAATCCGGTGGTCGACAGCCAAGGCTGGTCGGGGCCGATCAGCAGCGACAGGTCCTTGGTCATGAAGCCGGATTCGACCGTCTGGATGCAGACCTTTTCCAGCGTTTCGGCAAAACGCTTCAATTCGGCATTGTCGTCGAGCTTGGCGCGGTGGGCCAGCCCTCGGGTCCAGGCGAAGATCGAGGCGATCGAATTGGTCGAGGTTTCCTCGCCCTTCTGGTGCTGGCGATAGTGGCGCGTCACGGTGCCGTGCGCGGCTTCCGCTTCCACCGTCTTGCCGTCCGGCGTCATCAGCACCGACGTCATCAGGCCAAGCGAGCCGAACCCCTGCGCCACCGTGTCGGACTGTACGTCGCCGTCATAGTTCTTGCAGGCCCAGACATAGCCGCCCGACCATTTCAGGCTGGAGGCCACCATGTCGTCAATCAGGCGGTGCTCGTACCACAGCTTCTTGGACTTGAACTCGGCCTCGAACTCAGCCTCGTAGACCTCCTGGAAAATATCCTTGAAGCGGCCGTCATAGGCCTTGAGGATGGTGTTCTTGGTCGAGAGATAGACCGGGTAGTTGCGCAGCAGGCCGTAGTTCAGCGAAGCGCGGGCGAATTCGCGGATCGACTCGTCGAGATTGTACATGGCCATGGCGACGCCGGCGCCGGGCGCGTCGAACACGTCGTGCTCGATCACCTGGCCATCCTCGCCGACGAACTTGATCGTCAGCTTGCCCTTGCCGGGAAAACGGAAATCGGTGGCGCGGTACTGGTCGCCATAGGCGTGGCGGCCGACGATGATCGGCTTGGTCCAGCCGGGCACCAGCCGCGGCACGTTCTTCATGATGATCGGCTCGCGGAAGATGGTGCCGCCGAGGATGTTGCGAATGGTGCCGTTCGGCGATTTCCACATCTTCTTCAGCTTGAATTCCTCGACGCGCTGCTCGTCGGGCGTGATGGTCGCGCATTTCACGCCGACGCCGTATTTTTTGATGGCGTTGGCCGAATCGACGGTCACCTGGTCGTTGGTGGCGTCGCGATGCTCGATGCCGAGGTCGTAATATTCAAGCTTGAGGTCGAGATAAGGGTGGATCAGCTTGTCCTTGATGAACTGCCAGATGATGCGGGTCATCTCGTCGCCGTCGAGTTCGACGACCGGGTTCGCCACCTTGATCTTCGCCATGGAAAGAATGCCTCGTTGCTGGGAAATGGGACGGCCTTGCCCGCGTGGCGTTCGGCCGGGGATGCGCCCCTATATCAAAGCGTTTTTGGCCGCGCAAACGACGATCGGTCACGAAAGCGAAGCGATCGCCCCGCCATTTGCGAATGGTTCATTTTCGCGGCCGAATATGGCAGGGGACGCTGAAATGCCGCAAACAGCAGTTCATTGACAATCATGCCCGTCACCAAAGATTCCGATACCGCTTCAGTCGCCAGCCCCGCCATCATCCTCGTGGAGCCGCAGCTCGGCGAGAATATCGGCATGGTTGCGCGCGCCATGGCCAATTTCGGCCTGGTCGAACTTCGCCTCGTCAACCCGCGCGACGGCTGGCCGAACGAGAAGGCGCGGGCGGCGGCCAGCCGCGCCGACCATGTCATCGACGCCGTCAAGGTTTTCGACGATCTCGCCACGGCGATGGCCGACCTGAATTTCGTTTTCGCGACCACCGCAAGGCAACGCGACGGCTTCAAGCCCGTGCGCGGGCCGGTCGAGGCGGGCAGGGTGCTCCGGGCTCGCCATGGCATGGGTCAGCGAACCGGCATCCTGTTCGGCCGCGAGCGTTTCGGCCTCTATAATGACGAGGTTGGCCTCGCCGACGAGATCGTCACTTTTCCGGTCGATCCCGATTTTTCCTCGCTCAACATCGCCCAGGCCGCGCTTCTCATGTCCTACGAGTGGATGAAATCCGGCCTCGAGGACGAGACCAAGACCAACTTTACGGGTCCGGACATGAAGCCGGCCAGCAAGGAAGAACTGCACGGCCTGTTCGCCTATCTCGAAGGCGCACTCGAAGCGCGCGGCTATTTCCGGCCGGCGCCGAAGAAGCCGAAGATGGTTGACAATCTGCGCGCCGTATTGACCCGGGCGGGATTTGCCGAGCCGGAGCTCAAGGTGCTGCGCGGCATCATCTCGTCGCTGGACAGGTTCTCGCCGGCGATGCCGCGCGGCGACGGCTCTCCGGGAGATGATCCAAGGCGGCTTCCGGCAGCGGCGCGCGCCGGCGGTCCCGGCCGCAAGACCAATGCGGATCGTCAGGTGGCCGATGACGACGACAACGCCGCGCCGCCGCTCGGCGGCAAGGGAACCGACAATGACTGATCAGCCGATCCTGATGTTCGATTCCGGCATTGGCGGGCTGACTGTGCTGCGCGAGGCGCGCGTGCTGATGCCCGACCGCCGCTTCGTCTACATCGCCGACGATGCCGCCTTCCCCTTTGGCGCCTGGGAGGAACCGGCGCTGCGGGTCCATATTCTCGACCTGTTCGGCAAATTGCTCGACCGGTTCGCCCCGGCCATCTCGGTCATCGCCTGCAACACCGCCTCGACGCTGGTGATCGATGCGTTGCGCGAGAGATTTCCCGGCCATCCCTTTGTCGGCACCGTGCCTGCGATCAAGCCGGCGGCGGAGCGTACCCGCTCCGGCCTCGTCTCCGTGCTGGCGACGCCGGGCACGGTGAAACGGCAATACACGCGCGACCTGATCAGCAAATGGGCGCAGAAGTGCCATGTCCGGCTGGTCGGTAGCGACCGCCTGGCGGGGCTGGCCGAAGCCTATATGCGCGAAGGGTTCGTCGACGAGGAAGCCGTGCGCGCCGAGATCTCCCCGTGTTTCATCGAGCGCGATGGCATGCGCACCGACATCGCCGTGCTCGCCTGTACGCACTATCCTTTTCTGGTCAACCGCATGCGCAAGACCGCACCCTGGCCGGTCGACTGGATCGATCCTGCCGAAGCGATCGCCCGGCGGGCGATGTCGCTGCTGTCGCCGGTCAATGGGCCGTTGCCGCATGGTGAGCCGGACATCGCGGTCTTCACGTCCGGCAAGGCGGATTTTGCCACCAGCCGTTTGATGCAGGGCTTTGGACTGGCGGTCGCCTGATTTCCGGAACATTGGCGAGGCCGTTTCGTTTTCTCCCAGGCAATGAAGGGAGAAAAACCATGCCTGCCACCTCGAAAGCCCAGCAGAAGGCCGCCGGCGCCGCATTGTCGGCCAAGCGCGGCGAGACCAAGAAGAGCGAGCTCAAAGGCGCTTCCAAAGGGATGTACGAATCCATGAGCGAAAAGCAGCTCGAGGAATTCGCCGAAACCAAGCGCAAGGATCTGCCGGAGAAAAAGAAGCACTGAGGGAAGCGCTATTTGGCAACGACCTTCTTGAAGGGTTCGTCCAATGGCAAGAAATAGGCCGGCGACGGGGTCGCAGGCCTTGATGTTATTGTCGGGTCAATGGCCGACGTAATCAGCGCCAGTGGCGGCTGTTAGCGCCAGTGGCAGCTGTTAGCGCCAGTGGCAACGTCGCACTTTTTGGCGAATGACATGGCGGTGACCATGGCTCCAGACGACGCGCTTCCTGACCACAATCCGGCATACCTGATGAGGCCGGTGGCCTTGCCAATGCCTTGCCATCGCCGGCTCAGGCGTGATGACGGCCATCGATCCGGCCAACACCGTCGCACCAGTCAGGCTTAGAAAGAACTTCTTCATCCGAATTCAGGCTCCTCTGCTCAAGTCCCTTCCTGGAGCGGTTCAGCTTCGGGGAATCGCCGCCCCGCTCCGGTTTTTTACACAATCCCGGGTAGAAACCGCTAGCGCTTTCCGGGAATTGTTCTAATACCGCGGGCGCGACAACCTCCCGCCGGATGCGACACCGCATTGAACAACAACACTGAAAATCGTAGATGGTCGCGGGGCGGCGCCAGTTGGAACCTTGACAGCGGTTAAATCTCTGTTTAACAGCGCTCCCAACACCGGGCCGCAACGCCCGGTGGTTTGTTTTGCATGCGCAAGACCTCGACGGAAACCAGTCTGTTTTCCAAGGTCTTGTTTGAACTGACGTGTCCCGTGGGTTTTTCGCCGCGTTGCGTGGAAAAACCCTGTCAGGTCTCGAAAACGGAGGCCAGAGGAGGGCGCGTTTCCTTCACCCGGACCATGAGGCTCCGGGTTATGTTGTTTTGAAAGGGAATGCGATGAGCAAGCGCGAATCCGCGAAGTACAAGATCGACCGCCGTCTCGGCGAAAACATCTGGGGCCGCCCGAAGTCCCCGGTCAACAAGCGTGAATACGGCCCCGGCCAGCACGGCCAGCGCCGCAAGGGCAAGCTTTCCGATTTCGGCCTGCAGCTGCGCGCCAAGCAGAAGCTGAAAGGCCACTATGGCGACGTTTCGGAAAAGCAGTTCCGCAAGGTCTATGAAGAGGCCGATCGCCGCAAGGGCGACACCTCGGAGAACCTGATCGGCCTGCTCGAGTCGCGTCTGGACGCGGTCGTCTATCGCGCCAAGTTCGTTCCGACCATTTTCGCCGCCCGCCAGTTCGTCAACCACGGCCATGTCAACGTCAACGGCAAGCGCGTCAACATCGGCTCGTACCGCTGCAAGCCGGGCGACGTCGTCGAAGTGCGTGAAAAGTCGAAGCAGCTGGTGATCGTCCTGGAATCGGTCGGCCTCGCCGAGCGCGACGTGCCGGACTACATCGAAGCCGATCACAACAAGATGACCGCGACCTTCTCGCGCATCCCGGGCCTGGCGGACGTTCCGTTCGCCGTCCAGATGGAACCGAACCTCGTCGTCGAATTCTATTCGCGTTAAGCGAAGGCTTTTTGCGAGACCGGAAGGGGCCGCCCATCGAGGCGGCCTTTTCTTTGTCGGCCATGTCCGCTAATCCGGGCGGCAACGAAGCTCCGAACGTTCGTTGCTCCAGGATTTGGAACCGACGCCATGAACATGCTGCCAGACGCTCAATCGCTTGAGCAGGCCGCCGACATCGAAGGCGGTTTTCACCCGCTGTTCGCCGATGTGCCGTCTTCGGTCGAGTTCAACAAATTGCGCAAGCGGCTGCTGCGGCTGACCCGCCAGGCGATCGAGGATTTTTCGATGGTCAGGCCAGGCGAGCGCTGGCTGGTGGCCCTGTCGGGCGGCAAGGATTCCTACGGCCTGCTTGCCATGCTGCTGGACCTCAAATGGCGCGGCCTGCTGCCGGTGGAGCTGCTGGCCTGCAATCTCGACCAGGGCCAGCCGAACTTTCCCAAGCACATCCTGCCCGATTACCTCAATGCCCACGGCATTGCACACCGCATCGAATACCAGGACACCTACTCCGTCGTCACCGACAAGCTGCCGCAGGGCAGCACCTATTGCTCGCTCTGTTCACGCCTGCGGCGTGGTCATCTCTATCGCGTAGCCCGAGAGGAGGGGTGCTCGGCGCTGGTGCTCGGCCATCATCGCGAGGACATTCTCGAAACCTTCTTCATGAACCTGTTCCACGGCGGCCGTCTCGCCGCCATGCCGCCAAAGCTGCTCAACGACGAGGGCGACGTCATGGTGCTGCGGCCGCTGAGCTATTGCGCCGAAATCGATCTGGAAAAGCTCGCCGCGGCGATGCGGTTCCCGATCATCCCTTGCGATCTCTGCGGCAGCCAGGAAGGTCTCCAGCGCAACGCCATGAAGGCCATGCTCGACGATATCGAAAAGCGCATGCCCGGGCGCAAGGACACGATGCTGCGTGCGTTGTCCAACACCAGGCCGTCGCATCTGCTCGACAGGAAACTGTTCGATTTCGCCGCACTCGATGAAACGCTCTCCAGCAGGCAAGACATTTCCGATGACATTTGACGATACCGCGATCGACTGGCTGGCCAGCACCCTGGCCGAAGCAGCCGAAGCCGAAATCATGCCGCGCTTTCGCCGGTTGGGCGGCGGCGACGTCCGCCAGAAGACGTCGGCCGCCGACCTGGTGACGGAAGCCGACGTCAGTGCCGAGCGGCTGATCACCGCCAAGCTGCGTGAGCGCTACCCAACGGCCATGATTGTCGGCGAGGAAGCCTGTTCCGACAATCCGGCGCTGCTCGACGGTCTTGGCGATGCCGATCTGGCTTTCACCATCGATCCGGTGGACGGCACTTTCAATTTCGCTTCCGGCGTGCCGTTGTTCGGCGTCATGCTGGGTGTCGTGGTCCGGGGTGAGACCGTCGCAGGCATCATCCACGATCCGGTCGGCAAGGACTGGCTGATCGGCGCCAGGGGCGCCGGCAGCCATATCAGGCACGCGCATGGCAACCTGGAAAAAGTGCGTGTCGCGGCGCCCGTGCCGATCTCGGGAATGACCGGCTCCGTCTCCTGGCAGTACATGGCCGAACCAGAGCGGTCGCGGCTGGCGCGCAACCAGACGAAAATCCTGTCGCAATTCGCCTATCGCTGCGCCGCGCATGAATATCGCCTGCTGGCCAGCGGCCATGCCCATTTCGTCGTCTACAACAAGCTGATGCCGTGGGACCATCTGCCCGGTGTCCTGATTCATGCCGAGGCCGGCGGCCACGCCGCGCGTTTCGACGCCAGTGCCTACCTACCGTCGCATGTCGGCGGCGGCCTGCTTGTCGCACCCGACCGGGAAAGCTGGCGCGAGTTGCGCAGCGAACTCTGGGCGCAATAGCCGGCTGCCAATTCGATTACCCAGCCGAGCGCCGCAAAGGCGACAATTCAATGCAGATCGGCAATGTGCCCCGAGACGGGTTGATTCTGCGGCTGGAACATCTTGCCGCGTTCGGCGATGAAGATCATCAGCAGGGCTGCGACCGAGACGCTGCAGAAGCCGGCGGCCAATGGCGTCACCGTGCCGTTGAAAGCCTGGCCGATCAGCGTGCCGAGAATGCCGCCGAGAAACGTCTGCATGAAGCCCAGGATGGACGAGGCCGTGCCGGCCAGCTGACCAAGCGGCTCCATAGCCAAGGCATTGAAATTCGCGCCGAGCGCACCGAAAGGGAGCATGGCGCAGGCAAAGAAGGTGACGAACAGCCAGAGCGGCATCTTCATTTCCAGCGAAACGACCAGCCAGGCCAGGCTGATGACCAGAAACAACAGCAGCGCGCTCTGCGACAGGCGGCGCATGCCGATGCGGCCGACAAGACGCGAGTTCAGATAGTTGGAGAAGGCGAGCACGCCGGCAACGCCGGCAAAGATGACCGGAAACAATTCGCCGACATTGAATATGTCGACATAAATCTGCTGCGCCGAGGCGATGAAGCCGAACATGGCGCCGAAGATGAACGTACTGGCGAAGGCATAGCAGATCGCGACGCGGTTGGTCAGCACGATGCGGAACCCGCCGACAATGGCATTGACGGTCAATGGCCGGCGATATTCCGGATGTAGCGTCTCGGGCAGGCGCAGCAGCGACCAGGCCGAGACGACAAGCGCGCCGACGGCCATGGTGACGAAGATCAAATGCCAGGTCGCGAACAGCATGATGAACTGGCCGATGCCGGGAGCAATCACCGGGATCGCCATGAACACCATGAAGATCAGCGACATCACCTCGGCCATGCGCCGGCCATCGAACGTGTCGCGCACGATCGAGACGGCGATGACGCGGGTCGCGGCCGCACCGATGCCTTGCACGGCCCGGCAAAGTAGAAGCGTTTCAAAGCTTGGCGATATGGCGGCCGCGGCGGCCGCCGCCACATAAATGATCAGGCCGGCGACAAGCGGCGCACGGCGCCCGAATCGGTCCGAGAGCGGTCCGAAAAACAGCTGTCCGCCGCCAAAACCCAGAATATAGGCGGTGATGACATATTGCCGGTGGTTTTCGTTCTCGACGCCAAGCGAGGCGCCGATCTGCTGCAGCGCCGGCAGCATGATGTCGATGGCCAACGAATTGAGCGCCATCAGCGCTGCGCACAGCGCGATGAACTCCCAGCGCGGAATGGGCAATTTGCTTGCCGATTGCGGTGCTGACGTCTGCTGGTCCACGGCAAGTCCGATCTCTCAAACGAAAACGCGCCGGTGGCCCGGCGCATTGGCTCGTCCTGGTCCGGGTCCCGGACGCAAAATTGCCGAGGCGGGGCTGCCCCGGTGCTCAGGGCATGTCGACGGCGACATGCCCAACCGAAATCAGGCGGCGCCTTTGACGCTCACGCCCTTCTCGACAAGGAATGTCTGCAACTCGCCCGCCTGGAACATTTCGCGCACGATGTCGCAGCCACCGACGAATTCGCCCTTGACGTAGAGCTGAGGGATCGTCGGCCAGTTGGAGTATTCCTTGATGCCCTGGCGCAGCTCGGCCGAATCCAGCACGTTCACGCCTTTGTAGTCGGCGCCGATATAGTCGAGGATCTGGACAACCTGGCCGGAAAATCCGCATTGCGGGAAACCGGGCGTGCCCTTCATGAAAAGCACGACGTCGTTGCCCTTCACCTCGTTGTCAATGTAGTCGTTGATGCCGCTCATGGAATATCCTTTCCCGCCTGTGGGAGTCAGGCTCGAAGCTTTTCCATCAGATAAACCCATAGGTTGCCCGAAACAAGACTTTAGCCGCGTGGTGGCCTGAATGGCGCAAAAGATGCGGCGTTTTGGGCCAAGCGACTTTGGCGTTGGAAGCCCCTAGTCCGGCACGCTGGTCTGCAGCGCCAGCGCGTGCAGCACGCCGCCCATATTGCCCTTCAGCGCGTCATAGACCATCTGGTGCTGCTGCACGCGGCTTTTTCCGCGAAAGCTCTCGGCCACGACTTCGGCCGCATAGTGATCGCCGTCGCCGGCAAGGTCACGGATGGTCACCCTGGCATCCGGGATGCCCTCCTTGATCAGTTTTTCGATGTCGCGGGCATCCATTGCCATGGCAAGTTCCTGTTTTCGGGCGGGCTGCGGCATGGCTGCCCGTGCGATGAGAGTCGGAGTGAACCTAAAGCCTTTCCGGCCGGGATTGAAGCCGTTCCGTCCAGCCCCAGCGCGATTGTGGCTCACGACGCGTCCTCGCTCTGACCGCCGGCGTCGTCTGCGGGGTCGTCCTCGGGCGTCGAGAAGGTCCGCCCAAGGCTGAAGGTCAGCACATAGAGGGGAAGGTTGATCGCCAGGTTGGCAATCGGCAGGTAGGCGGTCATCCGCCAGACGGGCGAGAAGAACGGCTGGCCGTAGCCATCGCAGGCCAGCGATGAGCCATACTCCCACAGTGCCCCCAATGCGGCCGCGACGGCGAAAAGTTTTATGCAGGTGAAGATGTGCCTTGTCCGTGCCCGGTCCGGCAGAAGCCGGCTCCAAAGCACCAGGCAGACAAGCGGAACTGCATAGAAAAGGTTTTGCAGGCCAAGCATCGGAAGCGTGTCGTTGGCCGCGGCGAGGAACTCCGCGCGTGTATCCAACCGGGCGCAGACCTCGCTCGATGTCGTAGACAGCAGGAAAAAGACGAACGGGCCGAGAAACCAGAAGAAGAACAGCGATGGCCAGAAGACGACTGCAAGCAGTGCCCGGACGGCCAGTTTCCTGTGGTTGAGCATGATTTTTCCGAAAAAATCGTTTCCCACTTTTCGGGATCACGCTCTGCTCAAATGGCCTGATCCATGAAGCGCGGGAACCAGCCTTCGTGCGCGGCGGTCAATTCGCCGAGCGGGATCGCCCGTGCCTCGCCGAGTTTCAGCGTGTTGCCGCCGGTCGAGCCGATCCAGGGCGCGAAAATGGCGAGTTCGCTTTGCTGTTTGCGGATCGCGTCCCAGTCCTCACTGTCTGGATCGATTGACAGCGTGAGGAGATAGCGGCCCTGGTCCTCGCCGAACCAGACCGGAATAGGATCGGTGCCGGCCAGTCCGGGGACCGTCGCGCCGATGCCTGATGCCATCGCCATCTCGGCCAGCGCGACCGCAATGCCGCCGTCGGAAACGTCGTGAGCCGCGGTGACGATGCCGGACGCGATGAGGGCGCGCACATGGTCGCCGACACGCTTTTCATGGTCGAGGTCGACCGGCGGCGGCGGGCCGTCGCTGCGGCCGTGGATGTCGCGCAAGTAGACCGATTGGCCGAGATGCGTGCCCCATGAGGCCGGCGCGCCGACCAGCAGGATCATCTGGCCTTGCTCAGCGAAGCCGGCCCGCACCATCTTCGACCAGTCGGCGATCAGCCCGACGCCGCCGATGGTCGGCGTCGGCAGGATGCCCTGGCCATTGGTTTCGTTGTAGAGCGAGACATTGCCCGAAACGATCGGGAAGCCGAGCGCGCGGCAGGCATCGCCAATGCCCTTCACCGCGCCGACCAACTGACCCATGATCTCCGGCCGTTCCGGATTGCCGAAATTGAGATTGTCGGTGGCGGCCAGCGGCAGCGCGCCGGTGGCGGTCAGGTTGCGCCAGCATTCGGCCACCGCCTGCTTGCCGCCCTCATAGGGATCGGCCTCGCAATAGCGCGGCGTCACGTCCGACGAGAAAGCCAGCGCTTTGGTCGGATGGCCTTCGACCCGCACCACGCCGGCATCGCCACCGGGAAGCTGCAGCGAATTGCCCTGGATCAGCGTGTCGTACTGTTCCCACACCCACCGGCGCGACGACAGGTCAGGGCCGCCGAGCAGCTTCAGCAGTGCTTCGGCGACATCGGCCTGCGGAATGTCATTGGCCGCAAGCGGCGCCGGCTTCTTCGGCTCGACCCACGGACGGTCATATTCCGGTGCCTTGTCGCCGAGATCCTTGATCGGCAGGTCCGCAACCTGATCACCCTGATGCAGGACGCGAAAGCGCAGATCGTCGGTCGTCTTGCCGACAATGGCGAAGTCGAGCCCCCATTTGTGGAAGATCGCCTCGGCCTCCTTTTCCTTTTCGGGGCGCAGCACCATCAGCATGCGCTCCTGGCTTTCCGACAGCATCATCTCGTAGGCGCTCATGCGCTCCTCGCGCACCGGAACCTTGTCGAGCTCGAGCTCGATGCCGAGATCCCCCTTGGCGCCCATCTCGACCGCCGAGCAGGTAAGGCCGGCAGCACCCATGTCCTGGATAGCGATGACCGCACCGGACGCCATCAGTTCGAGACATGCTTCAAGCAGGCACTTTTCGGTGAAGGGATCGCCGACCTGCACGGTCGGGCGCTTCTCGTCGATCTTGTCGTCGAATTCGGCCGAGGCCATGGTGGCGCCGCCGACGCCGTCGCGACCGGTCTTGGCGCCGAGATAGACGACCGGCAGGCCGACGCCCTTGGCCTCCGACAGGAAAATCGCGTCCGTCTTGGCAAGACCCGCGGCAAAAGCGTTGACCAGGATATTGCCGTTGTAGCGGGCGTCGAAATTGACCTCGCCGCCGACCGTCGGCACGCCGAAGGAGTTGCCGTAGCCGCCGACGCCGGAAACCACTCCCGCCACCAGGTGCCTGGTCTTGGGATGATCGGGAGCACCGAAGCGCAAGGCGTTCATCGCCGCGATCGGCCGCGCGCCCATGGTGAAGACATCGCGCAATATGCCGCCGACCCCTGTCGCCGCCCCTTGGTAGGGCTCGATAAAGGAGGGGTGGTTGTGGCTCTCCATCTTGAAGACGACGCAGTCGCCGTCGCCGATATCGACCACGCCGGCATTCTCGCCCGGTCCCTGGATGACCCGCGGGCCGGTCGTCGGCAGCGTGCGCAGCCATTTCTTCGAGGATTTATACGAGCAATGCTCGTTCCACATCGCCGAGAAGATGCCAAGTTCGGTGAAGCTCGGCTCGCGCCCGACGAGGTCGAGGATGCGCTGGTATTCGTCTGGCTTCAGCCCGTGCGCGGCAATGAGCTCGGGCGTGATCGGCACGGAATTGGAAATGGTCATGGGCGGCGGTTTTTATCCGTGGGAGCTTGGGATTTTGAGTCTCCTCTTATCGCAAGCTTTGCGGCCGATACACCCATGGACCGACGAAAAGTGGCTGAATCCGGAGAAAGCCACGGCGCCTTGAACGCGCGTCCCACCGGACCGGACTCAACCGATGCGCCTCGGGTCTTGCCTGGAGGCATCCTGAACCGCCGGCGCTCCAAGGCGATGCGGATCAGGAAAAACTGTCGTAGCCGGCGCGGCCTTCGTCGAGGAGCCTCCGGATCGCCGCAACGCCGTCCGCGATGTCCTTGCGCTGCCTCGGCTGCGAAATGCCGAAGCGCACACCGTGGAAGACCTGCTCGGAACGGCCCGCCTTGAACTCGTCTTCGTCGTCGATCAGCACGCCGTGCTCGAGGCAGGCGTTCTTGAACGTGCCGGAAAGCCAGGGGTCGGGCAAGGTCAGCCAGACAAAGGGTATATTGTCCCGCGACTTGAATTCGAAGCCGGCCAAAGTCTCGCACACAATGGCGGTGCGGGCGTTGATTTCGGCGATGGCGCGTTTGCGTATGTCCGCGGCCTGGCCCGACAGCACCAGCCGGGCATTCACCTCGGCCAGCAGGAAAGGCATGCCGCCGGTCATCATCTTATGGGCAACACGGATGCGATGGCGATAAGCAGGCGGGCAGGAAAGCCAGCCGCCGCGAACGCCGGCCGCTACCGATTTCGACAGGCCGCCTGCGACGATGGTGCGCTCGGGTGCATAGTCGGCCAGCATTGGCGTCGGATCTTCGGTCAGGCCGCCGTAAAGATCGTCCTCTATAAGAACGACATTGTATTCACGCGCGATCCGCGCGATTGCCTCACGTCGCGCTGCCGGCAGGATCGCCAGCGTCGGATTCTGCACCGTAGGCATCAGAAAGATCATCTTCGGATGCTTTTGCGCGCAGACACGCTCGAAATCGTCGGGGTCGAGACCCTGATGGTCCGATGCCACCAGCGCCGTGCGACGACCGATCAGGCCGGCGCTGCGCGAAATCTGCGAATAGGTCAGGTGCTCGAAGGCGACGTAATCGCCGGGCGTGGTCAGTGCGGCGATCGCCGCCATGACAGCGGCATGGGTACCGAGCGTCGGCACGATCGTATCGGCGCTCGGTCGAAACGAGTTGCGCGACAGCCAACTGGCGCCGGCCTCGAACCAGCGCTCGGGAAAATCCCGCGTGTAGCTCGAAATCTCATGCGCATGATCCGAAGCCGTGCGCGACAGCACTTCGGTGACGATGGCGCCCTGGCCGACATCGGGCGCCGCGGTGCTGTCGAAGCGCAGCTTGCCGCGCGGCGCATCGATGTCGCGCGTGCCTTGCGCGTCCGGCGCTATGAAGTCGGGCTTCGCGTTCTGCCGGCCGAGGACATAGGTGCCGCGCCCGACCTCGCCGCTGACCAGCCCGCGCTCGCGCAGCAATTGATAGGCCCTGCCGACCGTGCCGACGGTTGCGCCGATGTCATAGGCGAGATCCCGCTGCGGTGGCAGCTTTGCCCCGGCGTCGATCACGCCGCGGTCGATATCTGACTCAATGCTGTCAGCAAGGCGCTGATAAAGCGGGCCGGAGCTGGCCGTGAGGTCGGGAAGCCAATTTGTCATGGTGACAATTTTGTATATTGCGTCGAACGATGAGTCAATTCACATGCGTTGTGTGGAATAAAGAGTGCAATTTGCAGCTTTGGTAGAGCGAAGATGGATACAATCGAGACAATCAGCCAGACAACCGCAGGATTGTTCGCCGCGCGACCTGTGGACCGCGGCGGCTTTGTCAGCCGCATCGTGCGTATGGTCAAATCGCTGGGGCGCTGGATCGACGGCCTGCTGGAGCGCAGGCGCAGCCGGCTCGCCTTGCTGGACATGACCGACGACCAGTTGAAGGACATCGGCATTTCCCGCTGCGACGCCCATCGCGAAGGGATCAGGCCATTCTGGGAATGAACAGGCGCGATGCAATGTTCAATCCTGCTTGCGTGGCTGCACAACTGGCGCCCTGATCCGCGACAGGCCGCGGTCCGCAAGCACGGCGCCAACGCATAGCGCCAGGAAAAGGGCGGTGATGGCCAGCGAGGCGATGGCGACGCTGGCGATGCCGTTCCTGGCGGCATCGAGGAACGGGTAGGGCACTTCGCCTGTTATGGACGCCCGCGCCAGCGCATAGGCCAGATAGGCGAGCGGATAAAGCATCCACCAGGAAACGTCTTGCCATCGCGTCTTGCCGTCGGCACCGGCGGCCAGCCACCACAGCACGAACAGTGCAGGCGTCACATAGTGCAGCAGCACGTCGCACAGCAGGAACAGGCCCTGCGGCTGCCAGAGGCGTGCCAGCACGGTGGCGTAGACCATGAAGACCACGGTGATGGCGACGGCGACGCCTGCCCGCATCCGCGCTCCGGCAAAGGCCGGAAACCAGGCATGGCCGGCGGGCGACAGCAGCGACGCATGGACGAGCACCGCACCGATATTGGTCAGGATGGTAAAGAAGCTGAAGTAGAAGACGACCGAACCGATCAGGCCGCGGCCGGCTTCCATCGAGGCCGGAACGGTGATCGAGAACTGCAGGAAAAGACCGGCCAGCCCTGCGACCAGACCCGCGACCTGCAGCAGCCGGCCCATCTTACGCGGCGGCGGCGCAGGCCGGATTGCCGGCTTGCCAGCGGGCGATGTCGGAGCCGATGCGCGCGCCGAGCGGCTCGGCCATCAGCGGACCGAACACGTCTACACGGCTCGAATTGCCTTGCGCCTGCACCACCAGCAGCGGCTTGCCGCCATAATGCTTGGCCGGCACCAGCAGGAAGCGCGGCGTGCCGCTGAACGAATTCAGCTCATTGGCCATCTGGTAGGATTTGAAGGCCGGGTCCTTGCTGGCGATCCAGCATTTATGGGCGGAGATCGCCACCTGTTCCATGGCCAGCAGCGCCGCGCTCTTGCCGGAAGGCGGCGGAGCGCTCTTCGGACCCGACTGGCAGGATGCCAGCGCAAGGCCGGCGGCAGCCAGGAGAGCAAAGCGAGTAATCGTCAGTCTCATCGTCAGGCCGCCCCCAGGTTCTGAAAGAATTTCGGAAGATATCAGGCGGCGATGCCGAGCGCGCCTTCGAACAACGCCCGCCCGTCATTGCCGCCATGTGCCGCTTCGATCAGGTTCTCGGGATGAGGCATCAGGCCCAGCACATTGCCCCGGCTGCTGATGATGCCGGCGATGTCGTTGATCGAGCCGTTGGGATTGGTGCCGTCCGCATAGCGGAACACCACCTGGCCTTCGCCTTCCAGGCGTGCAAGCGTCTCGGCATCGGCGAAGTAGTTGCCGTCGTGATGCGCCACCGGCGAGCGGATGATCTGGCCCGGCTGGTAGCGGCGGGTGAACATGGTGTTGGCGTTGGCGATCTCGAGCTTCACCTGCCGGCAGACGAATTTGAGCGAGGAGTTGCGCATGAGCGCTCCCGGCAGCAGGCCGGCCTCGACCAGGATCTGGAAACCGTTGCAGACGCCGATGACCATGACGCCCTTGGCCGCCTTTTCAGCGACCGCCCGCATCACCGGCATGCGCGCCGCGATCGCGCCGCAGCGCAGATAGTCGCCGAAGGAGAAGCCGCCGGGAATGGCGATCAGGTCGACATCCGGGATTTCGGTGTCGGTTTGCCAGACCGTGGCTGGCGCTTTGCCGGAAATCTTGGTCAGCGCCGCGATCATATCGCGGTCGCGGTTAAGGCCAGGCAGGAGGACGACGGCTGATTTCATTTTGGTTCGTAAGGCCTCTGGGTTTCGGCAAGTTGGGGCATCCGTGCCTCCGGCACAACCTCAGGTAAGCGTCACACTATAGTTCTCAATCACCGTGTTCGCCAGCAGTCTGTCGCACATGGCCTTGAGATCGGCCTCGGCCTTGGCCTTGTCGGTCCCGGCGAGCTCGACGTCGAACACCTTGCCTTGCCGCACCGAGCCGATGCCGTCAAAACCTAGCCCCGACAGCGCATGCTCGATCGCCTTGCCTTGCGGGTCCAGCACGCCGTTTTTGAGGGTTACGGTGATACGGGCTTTCATCGATGCTCCTGAATGATCGGTATCGGTCTGCGCCGGACCTGCCGTTTCCGGCAAGCCCGTTGCTGGCAATTAGTGCTTCATGCCCTTCGGCGGCTCGCTCGACGCGACGAGCACCGGTCCGGTTGGACGCGGCGGCTCGTTCTCGTTCATGATACCGAGACGGCGGGCGATTTCCTGGTAGGCCTCCACGAGGCCGCCCATGTCGCGGCGGAAACGGTCCTTGTCGAGCTTGTCCTGCGTCGCCACGTCCCACAGCCGGCAGGAATCGGGCGAGATCTCGTCGGCTACGACGATGCGCATCATGTCGCCCTCGAACAGGCGTCCGCATTCGATCTTGAAATCGACGAGCTGGATGCCGACGCCCATGAACAGGCCGGACAGGAAGTCGTTGACGCGAATGGCCAGCGCCATGACGTCGTCGATTTCCTGCGGGCTCGCCCAGCCGAAGGCAGTGATGTGCTCTTCAGAGACCATCGGGTCGTCGAGCGCATCGGCCTTGTAATAGAATTCGATGATCGAGCGGGGCAGGACCGTGCCTTCCTCGATGCCAAGGCGCTTGGACAGCGAACCGGCGGCGACATTGCGCACCACCACTTCGAGCGGGATGATCTCGACCTCCTTGATCAGCTGCTCGCGCATGTTGAGCCGGCGGATGAAGTGGGTCGGAATGCCCATCCGGTTGAGATGATTGAAGATGTGCTCGGAAATGCGATTGTTAAGCACGCCCTTGCCATCGACGACTTCGTGTTTTTTCTTGTTGAACGCGGTTGCGTCATCCTTGAAGAACTGGATCAGCGTCCCGGGCTCAGGGCCTTCATAAAGTATCTTGGCCTTGCCTTCATAAATGCGGCGGCGATTTTTCATTTGATTTTTCTCTGGATTTGCGGGCAGGCGGCAAGCGACCAGTTCCTGTCCGTCTGCCTAAATTAGTGTGGCGACGGTGGCGTTCAATGCCGGTGTCTATCGTAATCGCCTTGTTTGCTCAATCGGCAAATCCTTTCAATCAACTGCTTTCGGGACCGAAATGCCGCAGCGCAGCAAGCCACGAAGCGTATTGACCGGCCGCCAGCCTTTTGGTTTGTGCTTCGCCATCACATATTCATCAATGCCAGCGAATCGATTTCCATCGGAGGGACGCCATGAGCAACATGAAGGATCGCGAAGAGGGTTTTGAGCGCAAATTCGTGTTCGACGAGGAGCTTCGGTTCAAGGCGTCGGCGCGCCGCAACAAGGCTCTCGGCCTGTGGGCCGCGGAAAAGCTCGGGAAATCCGGCGCCGAGGCCGATGCCTACGCCAAGGAAGTGGTTGTTTCCGATATCGAGGAAGCCGGCGATCACGACGTCTTCCGCAAGATCCGCAAGGATTTCGACGCTGCCGGCGTCAGCCAGTCGGACCATCAGATCCGCCGCACCATGGACGAATTGATGGCGCAGGCCATCGAGCAGATCAAGAACACCTGATCCGGCCGAAGCAGGTTCCGCAAAAATGTCCCACAATTTTGCGACGGAACCTGCGGCAAAAGAATGACTGGACCAATCGACCGCCCGGCCCAGCCGGGCGGTTTTTCTTTGCGTTTCCCGTCGTTTCCGGCTGAAACTGCGATCCTTAGCGAGGAAACAGCCGATGTCCCTAAAATCCCGCCTTGCGGCCGATGAAACGCTGGTCACCGCATGGTCAGGCGTGCCGGACGCGCTGACCGTCGAAATCCTTGCCAGGCAGGGCTTCGATGCGGTCACGCTCGACATGCAGCATGGCGGCCATCATGAAGACAGCGTGTTGCGCGGCCTGGCGCCCGTGCTTGCCACCGGCAAGCCGGCATTGGTGCGTATTCCCGTCGGCCGTTTCGACATGGCCAGCCGGGCGCTCGATTTCGGCGCCGAGGCGGTGATCGCGCCGATGGTCAACTCGGTGGCGGATGCAAAACTGTTCGCTGCGGCGATGAAATACCCGCCGGTGGGCGAGCGCTCCTGGGGCCCCACCTATGCCTTCCCACGCCATGGCAAGGGTGATCATGCCGAATGGCTGCGCGACAGCAACCAGCGCACAATGGCCTTCGCCATGGTCGAGACGCGGGCGGCGCTCGATGCGCTGGACGGCATCCTCGATACACCCGGTATCGACGGCATTTTCCTGGGGCCATCGGACTTCTCGATTGCCTGGTCGAACGGCACGACCGTCAATTCGACGCTCGAAAGCATGATGGAAACGGTGGTTTCGATCGCCGAGCGTACCCGCAAGGCCGGCAAGCATGCGGCGATCTACGTCATCGAACCGGCCATCGCGGGCCGCGTCGTGGCGATGGGCTACCGCCTGCTGGCCACAGGGTCCGAGCACGCGCTGATTTCACTAGGGGCGAAGACGCTGTTGAAAGGCATCAAGGATTCGATCGGCGGCTGAGAGCCGCGATCCGGTCGGGGTCGTCAGGCCTTCAGTTCGGTGAGAAATTTGGCGAAGGTCATCGAACCTTCGGGCCATGGGCCGAAGCCTGAATCGGCGTTGAGGTGACCGGCTTCACCGGCATCGATGAACAGAGATCCCCAGGCGCCGGCAATGTCCTCGGCGACGTCGAAGGCGCAGAACGGATCGTTGCGGCTGGCAATCACCATGGACGGGAAGGGCAACGGCTCGCGCGAGTAGGGGCCGAACGTCATCAGGTGCCTTGGCCGTACCTCCGGATTGGCGACATCGGGCGGCGCCACGAAGAATGCGCCGGCGACCGGCTTGCGAAACTGCGGGATGGCTTGCACCGCCGCGGCAACGCCAAGGGAATGCGCGACGAGGACGACGGGCTTCTCGGCTTCGTTGACCGCTTTAGCCACGCTCGCCGTCCAGTCCTCGCGCACGGGCTTCGACCATTCCGCCTGCTCGACGCGCCGCGCGGTCGACAGCTTTGACTGCCAGCGGGTCTGCCAGTGCTCGGGTCCGGAGTTAGTGTAGCCCGGGATGATGAGAATATCTGCGTCTTTGACTTTCATGGCGCTGAGATAGCGAGCGTGATTGCCTCATGCAACCGCCGATGGGTGCGCTCCTGCTTGCAATGGTGAACACCATGTTCGCTTTTCGCTGTCTTGTGTGAACGATCACGATCGCCGATTTGTCCTCTGGAAAGAAACAGCCGTGAAGGACCGCATTTGGTGCTGACACGATGTACAATGATGGCCGGCGCCGGGCTCCTGACCTCGGGGTTTATGCCAAAGCGTCGCCGCAACGGAGACAATCATGAGCGAACTGCCCTTTGCCGCCACCACGCCGGTGAGCGTTGCCCGGGTCGGGCTGAAGGCGCGCGACGCCGAAAGCCTAGCGGCCTACTATCGCGCTGTTGTCGGCTTGCAGGAATTGAGCCGCGCCGATGGCGCGATCACCCTGGGCGCCGCCAACCGTCCGCTGTTGGTGCTGGAGCCGGACGCCTCGGCCAAGCCTGACGATCCGCGCAGCGCCGGCCTGTTCCACACGGCTTTCCTGCTGCCCAGCCGTGCCGATCTCGGCCGCTGGATCAACCACGCCATATCAGACAAGATCGCCATAGAGGGCGCTTCGGACCATCTGGTCAGCGAAGCGCTGTACCTCACCGATCCCGAGGGCAACGGGATCGAGATCTATGCCGATCGCCGTCCGCAGGACTGGACGTGGAACGGCGACAAGATCGCGATGGCGACCGAACGGCTGAACATTCCTTCGGTCGTCGCCGAAGTGCCGGCGGGCGACGCGGGCTGGCAGGGAGCGCCTGAAAACAGCATTGTCGGCCACGTCCACCTGCGCGTCGGCCGGCCGGAAGAGGCGGAAGCCTGGTGGAACCAGGAATTCGGCTTCGACACGGTGGCGAAGTATGGCGGCCAGGCTGTGTTCCTGTCGTCAGGCCACTACCATCATCATATCGGCGCCAATGCGTGGCAGAGCGCCGGCGCCGGCCGCCGCGATCCGACCCGGTCAGGCCTTGCCTGGGTCGAGATGCGGTCCGACAACGTGGCCAGTGAAACGACCCGCGAAGATCCGTGGGGCACGGTGATCAGGACCGTTCCCGGCAAAGCGTGATCGGCAGTTACGTCCTGCGGTACCTTCTCCTCGTAGCGACGGGGAGAAGGAAAGCCCCTCAGGCCTCTCCGAACACCCGCCGGAAGATCGTGTCGACATGCTTGGTGTGGTAGCCCAGGTCGAATTTCTCGCGGATCTCGGCTTCCGGCAAGACGGCGGTGACGTCATTGTCGGCCAGTAGTTGTTCAAGAAAATCAGCGCCTTGCTCCCACACCTTCATGGCATTGCGCTGCACCAGCCGGTAGGCATCCTCACGGGAGACGCCGGCTTGCGTCAATGCCAGCAGCACGCGCTGTGAATGCACCAGGCCGCGGAACTTGTTCATGTTCTTCAGCATGTTGCCGGGATAGACGAGCAGTTTGTCGATGACGCTGGTCAGCCGCGCCAGCGCGAAATCCAGCGTCACCGTCGCATCCGGCCCGATCATGCGCTCGACGGAGGAATGCGAAATGTCGCGCTCGTGCCAGAGCGCCACATTCTCCATCGCCGGCAGCGCGAAGGAGCGCACCATGCGGGCAAGGCCGGTTAGGTTCTCGGTCAACACCGGGTTGCGCTTGTGCGGCATCGCCGACGAACCTTTCTGGCCAGGCGAAAAATACTCTTCGGCTTCCAGCACCTCGGTGCGCTGCAGATGCCGGATCTCGATCGCCAGCCGCTCCACCGACGATGCGATGACGCCGAGCGTGGCAAAGAACATGGCATGGCGGTCGCGCGGGATCACCTGCGTCGATACCGGCTCCGGCTTCAACCCGAGCTTTGCCGCGACATGCTCTTCGACATAAGGCTCGATATTGGCGAAGGTGCCGACCGCTCCCGAAATGGCGCAGGTGGCTATGTCCTCGCGAGCATGCACGAGCCGCTCGCGGCAGCGCGAAAATTCGGCATAGGCTTGCGCCAGCTTGACGCCGAAGGTGGTCGGCTCGGCATGGATGCCGTGGCTGCGGCCGATGGTGACGGTATCCTTGTGCTCGAAGGCGCGGCGCTTCAGCGCCGCAAGCAGCGCGTCGATGTCGGCCAGCAGCATGTCGCTGGCACGCGTGAGCTGCACCGCGAAACACGTGTCGAGAACGTCCGAGGATGTCATGCCCTGATGGATGAAGCGGGCGTCGGGTCCGACGAATTCGGCGAGATGGGTGAGAAAAGCGATGACGTCGTGCTTGGTGACACGCTCGATCTCGTCGATCGCATCGACGTCGAACTTCGCGGCATTGCCTTTTTCCCAGATGGTCTTCGCCGCCTGTTTCGGGATGACGCCGAGTTCGGCCAGCGCGTCGCAGGCATGAGCCTCGATCTCGAACCAGATGCGGAACCGGGTTTCGGGCGACCATATGGCCACCATTTCCGGCCGGGAGTAGCGAGGGATCATCGGTCAGTCCTGACGTGTCGAGAAATTTGCCCGCGTCCTAACAGAGGCGGACAAAATGCTCAACGCCGCCGCCGCGCAAACCAGAGGCTGGCGGCAAACAAGGCGAGGAACCCGATCGGGAAATAGAGCCTGATGCCCAGCACCACGAACTGGTAGAGCGCCACCGCCATCGTGAAGACGAACTGGAGCCCCCAGGTGAGGGTGAAGGTAGGTGCATGCCATGCGGCATAGTAGGACCGGTATTGCAAGGCATACAGCCCGGCGGTCAGGCCGATCGTCGCGGCGGCGAGACCCACGAATGCCGCCGCGAAGGCGACTTCCCAGCTCCTTCCGCGCGAGACCAGCCGTGCCGCGAACAGGCCAACAGGAAAGGCCAGAGCGCCGCCGCCTGCAAACAGCAGCGTCACGGTGCGGATTTTATCTGGCGTCAGCCAACTTTCCAGCAACAGGTTGAGGAGCGCGCTGGCGCCCATCGTGGCGGCCCAAAGCAGCGCGCCGAGCAGCGCCGTGCCCGGCGTTGGTATGGCGCCGCGGAGGCGGCCCAGGGCGCGATGACGCCTGGCGGGGTGGACGAGCGGTGTCACAGGCGGCCGGTCACCGCGATCCAGCGATAGTCCGGGCCTTCGAAGCCATATTGGCGCACCGCGATCAGCACCGCATAGGCGCTGGGATTGTCCATCGAAAATGTCTGCACGGCTCCGATGCGGTAGCCGTTCGGGCAACCCCGGCTCTTGGGGATCGATTTGTCCTCGTGCAACAGCTTCGTCGTACCGCCGGCTTGCGCCTCGACGCGCAGCAGCCGAAAGCCATTGATCTCACCCTGGCTCTCGCAGCCCTTAGTCTCGTTCATGCCGATCTCGTCCAGCCGGAACTCGAGCGGCTGGTCGACTGGCGAGAAGATCGGACGCGGATTGACCGCCATCCGATGCGGGTCGGCGGACATCTCCGTTACCGGGTTGAAGCCTGCGGTGATGCCCTTGTTCGCGGCCAACTCCGCCTGGCTGACGACCGCTTCGCCCTTCTCGCGGGCCTGAATACGAGCCGCCGTCAACGTGGCGTTCTCGTCGTCGAGCCGGACGCGAATAGGCGTTCCCTGGAGAAAGCTGTCGTTGCTGGTGTCGATATAATAGCGATTGGCGTAGGGAAATCCCGATCCATCCTGCACGCCATATTCTTCGAACGCGAAGATGCCGCCGTCCTTGGTGAAGCCCAGGATTTCAAGCTCGGCGACATCCCCGGCCCGGGCGGCGACGACTGCGCAAAACTGCGCAAGCAGGCAAACGGCAAACAGAAGAAGGTTTTGCATGAGGTTTTCCGCCGGCCAACGATATCGCCATTCCCTATCACGACAAGATACCGGCGTCGCGCTGCCCGATAAAGCAAGCGCCATGCATCCAATCGCGGCCTCGTCTGTTATTGTCGGCAGTCCCAATGGAGAACCACCATGACCGACACCAGCAAAATTCGTGAGCATATGGAAGTGATCGGTGCCGATGGCGTTCATGTCGGCACGGTCGACAAAGTCGAGGGGCAGCGGATCAAGCTGACCAAGTCCGACAGCGGCATGGGCACGCATAAGGGGCACCATCATTTCATTCCCCTGAGCCTTGTCGCGGAGGTCGAGGGAAAGAAGGTCTGGCTGTCGGCGAATTCCGACGTCGCGGTCACTTTCGAGCAAGAAAAGTCCGACCCCACCTGATCGCGTATAAGTCAGCGCGAAGACCAGACCGGAAACAGATCGCCCTCGGCGGGCGTCGCGGCGAAAACGCCGCGCGTGATGGCGCGCGCCATCGTGGCGCCTGCCGCGGCATAAAGGTCGATTGCCGCGTCGGCTTCGAGCCGGATACCGCTCCTGCCGGTCGCCAGCGCGAAGACCAGATCGCCATCGGCCGGCGTGTGCGTCGGCCATATGGCCCGCACGAAACCGTCATGCGCTGACATGGCCAGGCGCTTTGCGGCGGCCTTGGTGAGAACGGCATCGGTGGCGATAACGGCGATGGTGGTGTTGCCGCCGGCATCCGCCTTGCCCGTGAACGTCTTGTCGCGAAACTTCAAGAGGATGCTTTTGGCGTCGTCCGGCATTGGCGAGGGATAGCCAAGCCCGCCGAATTCATCGCCGATCTCGAACGGAGCCGCCCAGAAATGGCGGCTTCGGCTGATGGTCACCGAGCCGATCGGATTGACCGCCGCCAGCGCGCCGATGGTGACGCCATTGTCAAGCAGCGTCGAAGCCGAGCCAAGCCCGCTCTTGAGACCGGAGGTCAGCGCGCCGGTGCCGGCGCCGGTCGTGCCGATCTGGAAATCCGAACCGGCGGCCTGCACCGTCTCGTAGCCGAGGTCGCGGTATGGCGGATAGCGGCCCCAGTCCTTGTCGCCGCCATTGCGCAGGTCGAACAGGATCGCCGCCGGCACGATCGGCACGCGAAAGCCGCCGACCTCGAAGCCGATGCCACGCTCGCGCAGTGCTGCCTGTACGCCGGACGCTGCGTCGAGGCCGAAAGCCGACCCGCCCGACAGCACCACGGCATGGACCGTCTCAACCGAATTGTGGGGTTCGAGCAGGTCCGTCTCGCGCGTGCCCGGCGCACCGCCCAGGATCTGGACGCCGGCTACGGCCGGTTCGTCGCAAAGGACCGTCGTCACGCCGGATTTCAGTCGGGCATCGGAGGCATTGCCGACGCTGAGACCGGCGACATCGGTGATCAGGTTGCGCGGGCCGGTGCGAAACATCAGTTGCTTTCCAACGGTACGAAGCGGGCGCCATCGAACCGAAAGACGCGGTACGGATTCCGGCTGAGGTCGCCCTTCGCATCAAAGAGCACCGGCCCGATCGCCGTGGTGAAATCATGCCCGATGAGCGCTTCCGCAAGCGGCCTGCCGGAGCTTGCGGCTTCCGCCATCGCCGCCTTGGCGGTTTCTACCGCCGCATAGGCCGGCAGCGTGTAGCCGTCCGGCACGATCTTCTGCGAGGCAAACACCTCGAGCACCTTGGGATTGGCGACATCGGCCCATTCCGGGGGAGCGATCATCAGCGTTCCCGTGGCATAGGGCACTGCGCCGGGCGGAGTGCGCAGGTTCTCGCCGCCGGCGAATACGATGCCGGCGTCGAGTTGCGCGGCGTCGCGACCCATGATGGCGATGTCGTCGCCGTCGCCACCGGCAAAGACATGGGTTGCGCCGGCCTTCTTCAGCCGGCCAATCAGACCGATCTGGTTGTCGAGCTGCGGCCGGAACGTATCGACGAACACCGGCTTCAGCGCCGCCTGTTCGGCCGCCGCCCGCAACGTCTCGGCGATCTCACGGCCGTAGATGGTGCCGTCATCGATGACGGCGAACAGTTCGTTCTGCCAAAGCCGGGTAAGGGTGTTGGCGACGGCATTGCGCTCGTCGTCGCCCCTCGGTCCGAGCCGGTAGACCGGCCAGCCGGTCTTGGGACGACGGTCAGTCAGGCTTTCGGTTCGCACGCCAACGGTGATGACGGCGATGCCTGCGTCCTTCAAGATCGGCATCGCCGCCTCGATCGCTTCCGTACAGAGAAATCCCACGACGACATTGACCTTGGCGGTCGCGAATTCCCGGGCTGCCGCGGCACCCCCATCGGCCGTGCAGGCATCGTCGATGGTCTTGAGCTCGATGCCGTTCGCCTGGGCCGCCACTTCGGCGCCGGCTTCGATCTGCCTGCCAAGGATCGCCGAGGATCCGGAGAGCGGCGCGGCAACACCGACGAGCAGCGTCTGGGCGTTGGCGGCGCCGGTCAGCAGCAGCCAGGCCAGCGCGGCAGATATCGTTGCCCCGGGTCGCATCCTGTCGAAGACTTCCTCCAAGCGAGCCCGGATGGTCCCGGCGCCACTCCCGCCAAGACCTAAAGGCTGCCCGGTCTTGGCGCAACACGCGAATTTCGGGATATGGGCCAAGCACTTCGCTTGTGGCTTGTCATATCTAGCCATATATAGCGATAGGGTTCAGGCTATGGAAAATCTCCGGTGTTGAAGAAGAACGACATAGGACCGCAGGCCTATCGCGACGCGATGAGCCATTTTGCCGGTCACGTCCATGTGGTGACCACCGACGGGCCGGCCGGCAAGCGCGGCGCGACGGTCATCGCCGCCTGTTCGGTTTCCGATACGCCGCCGACCATTTTGGTCTGCCTGAACCGTGAAAATCCCAAGAACGAGCCGTTCGTGAAAAACGGCAGGTTTGCCTTGAACACGCTTGCCTCGCACCAGGAGCCGCTGTCGATCGGCTTTTCCGGCATCACCGGCCTGCCGGTCGAGGAACGTTTCGCGCTCGGCGAGTGGGATGTGATCTCCACCGGCGCGCCGACCTTGAAGGGCGCGCTCGCCGTATTCGACTGCGAACTGATCGACACCAAGGACCTGGCCACCCATCGTGTGCTTTTTGGCAAGGTGACAGGCCTGCGCATGGGCGATAATTTGCGGCCGCTGATCTATCACGCCCGCGGCTACCACGTTCTGGAAAGCGGGGCAGAGGCGTCCACGGAGAAGGAATGACCGAGCTAAAACCGCGCCCCGTGCCGCGGACGATCGACGAGACGCTCGATCTCCTGACCGGCGCGGACTATGTGGCGGACCGGTCGTTGGCCACCGTGCTTTTCCTGTCGCTGCGCATGAAGCGGCCGCTGTTCCTCGAGGGCGAGGCCGGCGTCGGCAAAACCGAGATCGCCAAGGTGCTGGCCGAGGCGCTCGGCCGCCGGCTGATCCGTCTGCAATGCTATGAAGGTCTCGACGTCTCGTCCGCCGTCTATGAGTGGAACTATGCCGCGCAGATGATCGAGATCCGCATGGAGGAGGCGGCCGGCAAGGTCGACCGCTCCGACATGGAGCGCAACGTTTTCTCGGAAAAATACCTGATACGCCGTCCGGTGCTCGATGCGCTGACCGGCAAGGCCGGCGCCGCCCCGGTTTTCCTGATTGACGAGCTCGACCGTACCGACGAGGCGTTCGAGGCCTTCCTGCTCGAGATCCTTTCCGATTTCCAGGTGACGGTGCCCGAACTCGGCACGATCAGGGCGGAGGAGCCGCCGATCGTCATAATCACCACCAACCGCACCCGCGAAATCCATGACGCGCTGAAGCGGCGCTGCCTCTATCACTGGGTCGATTATCCCAGCGCCGAGCGGGAGTTGGAGATCGTGCGCCGCAAGGTGCCGCAGGCCAACAGCCGGCTTTCGGCCGAGGTGGTCTCCTTCATCCAGAAGCTGCGCCAGATCGAATTGTTCAAGATGCCGGGCGTTGCCGAGACCATCGACTGGGCCGGCGCGTTGACCGAACTCGACAAGGTCGCGCTCGACCCGGAAACCGTCTCCGACACGATCGGCGTGCTGCTGAAATACCAGGACGACATTGCCCGCATCGGCGAGGGCGAAGGCCGGCGTATCCTCGACGAGGTGAAGGCCGAGCTTTCGGCGGCGGAGTAGGGCTCATGGCCATGCCTCGCGCGGAACCCAAGGAGGCGACTGTCGACGGCCACATCGCCGACAACATCGTCTATTTCGCCCGTGTCTTGCGCAAATCAGGCATGCGCGTCGGTCCGGCCTCGGTCAAGGATGCCATCGAGGCGGTACTTGCCACCGGCATCGGCGCGCGCGACGATTTCTACTGGACGCTGCATGCCGTGCTGGTGTCGCGGCATGAGGACCATGCCATCTTTGACGAGGCCTTCCGGCTATTCTGGAAGTCGCGTGAGCTGATCGAAAAGATGCTGGCGATGCTTTCGCCGGTGGCGCCCGATACCAGGGAGAAGCAGAAGCCACGCGCGGCCGAAAGCCGTGTCAGCCAGGCCATGTTCGCAGGCCACAGCAGGAACCAGCCGGCGCAGGAAATCCCCGAGATCGAGGTCGACGCGCGCTTTACTTTCTCCGGCAACGAGGTGCTGAGGGCCAAGGATTTCGCTCAGATGAATGCCGCCGAGATGGCCGACGCCAGGAAAGCGATCGCCGAACTGCGGTTGCCCTTCGATATGGTGCGGACGCGCCGTTTCAAGGCCGATTCGCACGGTCGCCGCATCGATCCGCGTGCCATGATGCGCTCGGCCGCACGCACTGGGGGCGAACTGATCCTGCCGAAATTCCGCTCGCTCCGCGAAGTGTATCCGCCGTTGGTCGTGCTTGCCGACATTTCCGGTTCGATGAGCCAGTACACGCGCATCTTCCTGCATTTCCTGCATGCTCTGACGGAAAAGCGCCGGCGCGTGCACACTTTCGTTTTCGGCACCAGGCTCACCAATCTGAGCCGACAGATGCGCCATCGCGATCCCGACGCCGCCCTGGCCGACTGTTCCACCGCGGTCAAGGACTGGTCGGGCGGCACGCGCATCGGCGACACGCTGGCCGAGTTCAACCTGATATGGTCGCGGCGCGTGCTAGGACAGGGCGCGGTGGTGCTTTTGATCACCGACGGGCTGGAGCGAGACGAGGTCGACGGCCTGTCGGAGGAAATGGAGCGTCTGCACAAATCCTGCCGGCGGCTGATCTGGCTGAACCCCTTGCTGCGCTTCGACGGTTTCCAGGCGCGCGCCCGCGGCGTCAGGGCGATGCTGCCGCATGTCGATGAATTCCGTGCCGTGCACAATCTCGACGCGCTTGCCGATCTCTGCGCTTCGCTGGACCGGAAGCCTGGATATGCCGTCGATCCGCGGCGATGGATGGAGGGTGGCGCGAGGCGCGCCGCGTAGCCATATGCTGCTGAAGACACATATTTCCGGGAAAAACAGACCCTGAGAGAAGCAACGATGAGCGACAGCATTTATCTCGACGAGGCCCGTGACCCGCTGATCATCGCGGAAGGCTGGATGAAGGACGGCAAGGATGTCGCCATCGCGACCGTTGTCGAGACCTGGGGTTCCGCGCCACGCCCGGCCGGCAGCCATCTGGTCATCGACGCCGACGGCAATTTCCACGGCTCGGTTTCGGGCGGCTGTGTCGAAGGCGCCGTGGTGACGGATGCCATGGACGTCATCGGCACCGGCAAGCCCAGAATGCTGGAATTCGGCGTCGCCGACGAGACCGCCTGGCAGGTGGGCCTTTCCTGCGGCGGCCGCATCAAAGTGTATGTGGAAAGGCTAGGCTGATCTTCGATGGATCCCTATGCGCTGAAAACACTCAACGCCGAGCGCCGCGCGCGCCGCGCCGCGATCCTGGTCACCGATCTTGGTGACGGCCGCGACCGTGTCGTGCGCGAGGGCGATCCGGTCGCCGGCGATCTCGGTGCCGCGATCAGCAAGGCGTTCCGCACCGGGAATTCCGGCTCGGTCGAAGCGGAAGGGCGGACCTTTTTTCTCAACGCGCATCTGCCGCATCCTCGCCTGGTGGTGATCGGTGCCGTGCATATCAGCCAGGCGCTGGCGCCAATGGCCAGGATCGCCGGCTATCCAGTCGAGATCATCGATCCGCGCACGGCTTTTGCCACGTCGGACCGCTTTCCCGATGTCGCTTTGCACGCCGAATGGCCTGAGGAGGTCCTGCAACGACAGCCACTCGACAGCTACACGGCAGTCGCTGCCATCACCCACGATCCCAAGATCGACGATTTCGCGCTGAAGGCGGCGCTCGACGCCAGGTGCTTCTATGTCGGGGCACTCGGCAGCAGGAAAACCCATGCCAAGCGTGTCGAGCGCCTGTTGGCGCTGGGCGCCAGTTCCGAGCAGATCGGTCGCATCCAGGCGCCGATCGGTCTCGATATCGGCGCGGCCAGCCCCGCCGAGATCGCCGTCGCCGTGCTGGCGCAGGTCATTCACGCGTTTCGCTCGCGCGGCCTTGAAGCCAGGGAAGCCGCAGCGTGAAATTCGGCCCGGTTCCTATCGAACAGGCCGAAGGCGCCGTGCTTGCGCACGCGACGACGGTCGGCGAGCGACGTTTCCGCAAAGCGCATCGGCTGAGTGCAGAGGATGTCGGGGTGCTGAAAGCGGCGGGCATCAGCGAAGTCGTCGCGGCCGTGCTTTCTCCCGGCGATCTGGGCGAAGACGCCGCCGCCGAACGGATCGCGACCGGTATGCGCCACCGCAATGTCGCGGCCAAGCCTGCCGCGACGGGGCGGGTCAACCTCCATGCCGAAGCCGCTGGCGTCTTCACCGTCAACAGCGCGATGATCGACGCCATCAATGCCGTCGATCCAACCATCACCATCGCCACGCTTGGCCAGCATGCGCCGGTCGAAAAGGGCCAGATGGTGGCAACCGTGAAGATCATTCCCTTCGCCGTCGGGTCGGCGCTGGTCGATGCCGTACTGGAAATCTGCGCCGGCGGCGAGATCTTTGCCGTCAATGCCTATCGGCCCATTCGTGTCGGTGTCATCCAGACCGTCTTGCCGGGCGTCAAGCCGAGCGTGCTCGATAAGACGTTGCGCGTCACCGAGGCACGGCTGGCGCGTTCGGGCGGGCGGCTGACGGCCGAGCGCCGCACGCCGCACGAGGTTGCGCCGGTTGCCGAGGCGGCCGCCTCGCTGGCGCGCGATAACGACATGGTCGTGATCTTCGGCGCTTCGGCCATGAGCGATTTCGCCGACGTCGTTCCGGCCGCGATCGAGGAAGCGGGCGGTACTGTCATCCGCGCCGGCATGCCGGTCGACCCCGGCAATCTACTGGTGCTCGGCAGGCTCGCCGGCAAGCAGATCATCGGCGCGCCGGGCTGCGCCCGCAGCCCCAAGGAGAACGGCTTCGACTGGGTGCTCGACCGGCTGATCGCCGGCCTCGACGTAACGGCGACCGACATCGCCGGCATGGGCGTCGGCGGCCTGCTGATGGAAATCCCGACACGCCCGCAGCCGCGCGAACCGCTGCCGGCCGTAAGCCGGCTCAAGGTCGGGATCGTGCTTTTGGCGGCAGGCCGTTCGAGCCGCATGGGCGGGCCGAACAAACTTATGGCGCTTTTCGACGGCCAACCGTTGGTCCGCCGTACAGCAGAGCGTGCGCTCGCCTCGAAAGCTTCGGGCACGATCGTCGTTACCGGCCACCAGCGTGAGCGGGTGCGCGGCGCGTTATCGGGCCTGGACGTGACTTTCGCCGACAATCCCGATTTTGCCGATGGGCTCTCCACCTCCCTGAAAGCCGGTATGGCCTATCTGCCGGGAGATGCCGCCGGTGCGATGATCGTTCTCGGAGACATGCCGGGTGTCTCGACCGGCGATCTCGACCGGCTGATCGATGCGTTTCGCGGGGCGGGAGGCAATTTGGTCGTCCGCGCCTCGCACCTTGGCAAACGCGGCAACCCGGTACTTCTGCCGCGCTCGCTGTTCCCGGCTGTCGCCCATCTCGAAGGTGATACCGGCGCACGCCATCTGGTCGAGGCCGGAGGACTTGACGTCGTCGATGTAGAGATCGGCGAGGGCGCGTCCGTCGATGTCGACACTCGCGAGGCGCTGGAAGGCGCCGGCGGCGTGCTGCAGGATTGACAAACCCGGGCCGAATTACGCAAGCCTGCGGTATGGCTTCCGGTTTCATTTCGTTAATGTCAACGCTTCTACCCCCCTCTGGCCTGCCGGCCATCTCCCCCTCAAAGGGGGAGATTGGACATCAGAGGGGGGTGCTCACGCTCTCTGCCTTTCTGATTTCGATATTTTTCCTGTTTTCTGCTGCCCAGGCCTCTGCTCTCCAACTAAAACCCTTCAAGGACGATCTGTTCGCCTATCCCGCGACGCTCTCGTCAGACGGCGCCTACACGGTGATCGACTACCGCGAGATGCGCGACATCAACCAGCGCGACGAGGTGCCGGAAAAGCGCGTGCATGCACAGTATACCGATACCGGTGTGCGCAAGGTGCAGCAGGATTTGCTGTTGAAAACCGATGCCGGCGACGTCCGGCACATCGCCGTAGGCAAGACGCAAGGGGCTTCCGTCATCGTGCTCTACCTGCACGGGCAGGGCGGCAGCCGCAAGCAAGGTGTCGATGACTTCACTTTCGGCGGCAATTTCAACCGCATCAAAAACCTGATGGCAGGCAATGGCGGCCTTTATCTCAGCCCTGACTTCCCCGATTTCGGCGACAAGGGCGCGGCACAGGTCGCGGCGCTGATCGATCACTATGCGCAACAGTCGCCGGGCGCGAAGATCGTCGTCGCCTGCGGCTCGATGGGCGGCGCATTGTGCTGGAAGCTTGCCGCCCGCACGGACACGGGCAGGCAAATCGGTGGGCTTTTGCTGCTTGGCTCGCTGTGGGACGAGAGTTTCTTCTCCAGCCCTGCCTTCAGGCGCCACGTGCCGGTTTTCTTCGGTCAGGGCAGCCATGACGTGGTCTTTCCCGTGGCAAACCAGGAAGCCTTCTTCCGGTCCATCATCGCCAAGTCGAAAGCCTATCCGACCCGCTTCGTGCGCTTCGAGACGGGCACGCACGGCACCCCCATCCGCATGGTCGACTGGCGCGGCGCGTTGAACTGGATGCTGTCGAAGGCGCCCTGATCGGACGCCGCACGGCTCAAGGAGCGGTGTTGTAGTCGACAACCGTCTGCGGGTTCTCCTCGCCGTCGTAGGAAGCGTCGACGTCGTACTGGACGAGCGAAAAATCGCCGTTGCGGAACAGATAGGTGCCTGCTGACGAGGCATCGCCGGCGCCGCGCCACTTGTTGAAGGTGGTGATCGTGTGGGCGTCCTGGTCGTAGCTGGAATTGGTCGCCCAGCCAGTGGTCCGGAAGCCGAGGATGTGCATGGATTCGACCCTGCCTTCGCTGTCGTTGTTCACGTAGCGGATGTCCATCTCCGGTTCGGTGAACTGCAATTGCCTGACGCCGTTCGCCTCGTCGGTCATGTAGTAGATCGAGCTTTCATTGTAGGCGGCCGCCGAGCAGGAAAAATGGAACAGGCGCGTTTCCTTGTCGGGATCGCCGGCCGCCGCATCCTTGTCCCTGTATTTGATGGAAAAAATCTCCGGCTCCTTGGCCGCGAGATCCTTGTCGCATTGGTCGCTATAGCTGGCCAGGAAAGCCTTCTTGGCCTGCTCCAGCGCTGCATCCCTCTTCGGAGGTGGCGGGCCGTCGCCACAGCTAGCGGGCACAGCCTGCTCGAAATCCGCGCTCGACGGCTTCAGCGCTCCGCTGTCGATGAAGATCGGCTGGAATGGCGGCGCCTGAATCTGGGCATTGACCTGGCGCAGCGTGTAGCAGCCGGCAAAGACCTTCGCCTCGCCCTTCTTGTCGGTTGCCTGGATGGCGACCGGAACGCTGTAGTAGATGCTGCCTGCCGCGCCCTCGTTGGATACGGCGCCGGTCCTGACATCCACCTTGTCGGTACCGTCATAGCCCTTGACGAAGCTGTCGAAGTCCTTGGCCGGCTTGGTATCGCCATAGTAACCCCAGGCACGTGCGAATTCATGCCGGTTGATGGCACTGTAGAGCGAGCGGACAACTGCCTCGGCGCTCGACCTGTCATCGACGTAGGGCGCCTCGTCGGCAGGTGCCGACTGGGCGATCGAGGCAAGGGAGAACAAGGCAGTCGCTGCGAGAAAAGCGTGTCTCATCGGGAATCTCCACGCGGTAACGGAGATTCTACCACGGTGATTGCGGCGACGTGGTGACGCCTTGCGGGTATCGCTTGAAGAATCGCCCGGGAAGGCGCTAGTTCGCGCTCGCGGCGCTTCAACTGCCCCGGGAGATAATTGCGTGACCCTATCCATGTATGAAGTATCGGTGGCTGTGTTTTCGGCCCGGTTGAAAGCGCTGTCCAGCGTGCTGTCCACGGCCGAACAGAACGCCGGCGAGCGCAAGATCGACCCGCAGGTGTTCCTGACGGCGCGGCTGGCGCCCGACATGTTCGCGTTGACCAGGCAGGTGCAGATCGCCACCGACCATGCCAAGGGAGCCCCATCGCGGCTCGCCGGCCGGGAGGTTCCCAAATACGAGGACAGCGAGGCGAGCTTTGCCGAATTGCAGGCGCGCATCGCCAAGACCCTTGACCATCTGGCGACGTTCTCCGCGGCCGATCTGGAAAGTTCGGACGAGCGGATTGTCGAGGTAAGGCTCGGCGGGCGCGAGGTCTCGATGGCCGGTTTGCAGTATCTCCTGCATCTGGCCATGCCCAACTTCTATTTCCACCTCACCACCGCCTACGACATTCTTCGCCATAATGGCGTGCCGCTGGGCAAGGCAACGTTCCTGGGCTCGCGTTGACGGATCACGCCTTCAAGGCGGTGCCCGGCCGGAGCCGGAATATCCCTGGCTGGCCGAACTAGCGAACGGACATTTCGCGGGCGACGCGCGGGAAATCGGCGGGCTTGATGCCGATGTCGGCGCGGTCCGCATTGCTCATGGAATGCAGCAGCGCGAGCGCGGCACGATAACGCAGATGTTCCTGCGGCCGTGGCCGTGCGAACATTTCAGTGAAGAACCCCATAAATCCAGGCCCCTGTTGGACCTCCCAGTGTTTGAATATACGAGATTTGGGACAATTGTGCAGTGCAGCATTTGCATGCCTGCCATGCATGGTCCAGTCTCGTCAACGCTTTCAATTGTTAAAATCAGCGGTATGCATTTTTAACGAGCGGACCCTAAGGTGGATGTCTCGAAGACACCGTGAGACTGGGGAGGCTGACATCGTTACCAGCGCCAAGCGGGATTTCGCTTCGTTGCTCGATGATCTCTTCGTCGCCTCCGAGACGGACGGGGGAGGCGAAGAGGCGGCCACTCGCCCGTCGATTCCGTTTGACTATCTTTCCGTCGCCGACGAGCTCCATTCCGGCCGTATCAAAGTTTCTGGCAGCGGATTTGCCACGGAATATCGCGAGGCAGGCGCGGATCTCGCCGCAGAGTTCGCGGCCCTGCTCGATCATGCGAAGCTGGCACTTGCGGGCGAAGAGATAAGGCCCGAAGAAAAACTGCCTCCGATCGATCCCGAATCGATTGCCGTGGAATTGGGATTGGACACGCCTAAGGCTGTCGCCGACTTTGGTCGCATGCGCCGCAGTTTCGCCTTTTCCAACCATCCCGATCGCGTCGCGCCGCACCTGCGCCAGCGCGCCATGATCCGCATGCAGGTGGCCAACATGCTGATCGACGAGGCCAAGCGGCGCGCCCTGGCAGGGGCTCGCCGCTAGCGCAGTCTGGTTCAAGCAAAAGTCGGCTTGCCGAGGCTTGGAGAGCGCCTCTGCTTTCTTGTAGGATGAAACTTCCTTCCCCGCGCAGCCGCGCAAATTTTTCCCGCCGGAGCACACTTCCATGCACAAACGCCGTCTCGGTCGGACCGATCTTCTTGTCACCCAGATCTGCCTCGGTTCGATGACTTGGGGCCAGCAGAACACCGAAGCCGACGGCCACGCCCAGATGGACCTGGCCTTTTCGCGCGGGGTGAATTTCATCGACACTGCCGAGCTCTACCCGATCCCGCCCAAGGCGGAGACGCAAGGGCGGACCGAGAAGATCATCGGCAGCTGGATGAAGGCAAAGGGCAACCGCGACAAGGTGATACTCGCCTCCAAGGTCGTCGGTCGCACCGCAAACAGCTGGTTTCGCGGCGACAGGCCGTCGCAGCTGGTGCGCGCCGATATCTTCGATGCCGTCGACAAGTCCCTGGCCAGGCTCGGCACGGACTATGTCGATCTCTACCAGATCCACTGGCCGGAGCGGGACATACCCTGGGGCGCCAATCCGACGCGCGTCGGGGCCGTGGCGCGCCGCGCTGATTCCGTCGGGGCGCCGACCGGAGAAACGCCGATCGCGGAGACGCTTGCCGTCTTCGATGACCTGGTGAAGGCCGGAAAGATCCGCCATTTCGGCCTGTCCAACGAGAGTTCCTGGGGCGTCATGCGCTTCATTGCAGAGGCTGACAAAGCTATTGGTCCACGGGTCGCCTCGATCCAGAACGCCTATAATCTGGTCAACCGGACCTTCGAGGTGAACCTCGCCGAAGTCTGCGATCGCGAAGAGGTCTCGCTGCTTGCCTATTCGCCGCTCGCGCAGGGCTATCTCTCGGGCAAATACGATCACGGCGCGCGCCCGCAGGGGTCGCGCTCGCAGCTCTTCAACCGCGGCCAGCGTTACGAGACCCCCAATGCCGCCGAGGCGCAGCTTGAATACAACGAGCTGGCGCGCTCCTTCGGCCTGGAGCCGGCGCTGTTCGCCAACGCCTATGTATCGAGCCGGCCCTTTGTCACCTCGAACATCATTGGTGCCACGACCATTTCGCAGCTGGAAATGGCGCTGTCTTCAGTGGAGGTTGTCTGGACCGAAGAGATGCAGAAGGCAGTGGACGCCATTCATCAGCGGGTCGGCAATCCCTGTCCTTGATCGACTCGGAAGTTGAATTGTCTGGGAATAACAGCGGGATGGAGACGATGGTGGATTTTCCGATCGAAACATTGCGTGGAAAATTTCCCGCTCTCGCTCTGGCCGATGGAGGTCTCAGGCGCAGCTCGACCTGTCAGCGTGCCTTGGTGCCGAACCCGGTCAGGAAAGCGGTGAGGTTGTCACAGAGTTCGTCGCAGAGATAGCCGCCTTCCTGGACGATTGCCGTCGGCAGGCCGAGCTTGGCGATGGCTTCGCCGATGCGCGAGAAACCTGGCGTCGTCACCGAAAGCCCGCCGAACGGATCACCCTCGAACGCGTCGAGCCCGAGCGCCACGACCAGCGCGTCGGGCGCGAAGGCGCGGATGCGCTGGAACGCCACCTCAAGCGCTTCCAGAAACGCCGCGTCGGCGGATTTGCGTGGCAAGGGCAGGTTGAAATTATAGCCGAGACCGGGGCCTTCGCCGCGCTCGTCGGCATGTCCCCAGAAGAACGGATAGAAGCGCACCGGGTCGGCATGCAGCGACACGGTGAGCACGTCGGGCCGCGCATAGAAGATGCCTTGCGTGCCGTTGCCGTGATGCAGATCGACATCGAGGATCGCAACCCGTGCCGCTTGGCGGCGCAGTACCTGTGCTGCGACGGCCGAATTGTTGATGAAGCAGAAGCCGCCGGCGACGTCGGCGAACGCATGGTGACCGGGGGGGCGGCAAAGCGCATAGGTGGCCGGCGCGCCCGCCATCACCGCTTCCGCCGCCTCGACCGCGCTCCAGGCGCTCCACAGCGCGCTTTGCCAGGTCTCGCCAGAGATCGGGCAGGCCGTGTCGGCCATGTGGTACCCAGCCTGGCCGACCGCGGAGGCCGGATAGGAGCCGTTGCGCGCGATCGGGTGAATGTTGGGGATCACTTCAGCCGAGGCACCCTCAATGCG
Source organism: Mesorhizobium sp. B2-4-7 (assembly GCF_006442685.1). NCBI lineage: Bacteria > Pseudomonadati > Pseudomonadota > Alphaproteobacteria > Hyphomicrobiales > Phyllobacteriaceae > Mesorhizobium > Mesorhizobium sp. B2-4-7. The sequence continues at coordinate 173,803 of NZ_VFVH01000010.1, read as the reverse complement.
TTGCCAACGCGTGTAGATATGCTCCAGGAAATCGAGATATTCGGGCGTGTGCACCGCCGCGACCGGACCAAGTCCGTGATTGCGCGGCCGCTCGATCGTGCAGCCGGCCGATTTTGCGCCTGCTAACAATCTCTCGACGCGCTCCGGCTTTTCGGGATTGGGCTGCGGGGCGCCGCTGGAAAGGAAAGCCTTGGGGTCGTGGCGCTTCTGCTCCTGCGCGTAGAAGGCTTTCATTCTTTTTCCTCCGGCGCGTCGACAAAGGCGAAGAAAGCGTCGCCGATGATCTTCTGCGTCTGCTCGTAGCTCGACCAGGCGATGCCCAGCCTTTCATAAAAGGCCTTTGCGCTCTCATTGTCGGTATCGACGGACAATCTGAGATAAGCGCCGCCTTGCTTGCGGCACTCGGCCGCGACGCGCCGCAGCAGGCGCTCGCCGATCCTGCGACCGCGAAACCGGTCCTCGACATAGAGGTCCTGCACATAGACGCCGGGCCGCCCCATCCAGGTCGAGAAGATCGGGAAATAGAGGCACAGTCCGGCGAATTCGCCATCGACTTCGGCGATCAGGGTCGAGAAGGCAGGTCTTTCGCCAAAGCCCCAGGTCCTGAGATCGTCTGGCGTTGAGACGATTTCTTCGGGCGCGCCGATATGGGTGCCGAGCTTCAGAATTGCGGCATGGATGGTTTCGACGTCTTCGATTCGTCCGGGGCGGAGGAGGATTTTTTCCGGGGTTGTCATGGCAGGCAGGGAGCCAAGGCACCCCCCTCTGTCCTGCCGGACATCTCCCCCGCAAGGGGGGACATTGGCAGCTTTGGCGCTGCCGCCCATTCTGCAACATCGAAAATTAGCAAAGGCGGAAAACACATCCGATCTCGGAGATGGCCGGCAGGCCAGAAGGGGGTGTGACGGAGCGCTATCATCTCAAGCCAGTCGCATTAAAACGCTACCCTGTCGCCACCCTTCAGCGCCAGCATGTCGCGTGCTTCGGCCGGGGTGGCAACCTCCAGCGACAGTCCATTGAGAATGCCACGGATACGGCGCACCTGATCGGCATTGGATTTCGCCAGCTGGCGGCCGTCGTAGAGACTGTCTTCGAGCCCGACACGGACATTGCCGCCCATCGCCGCGGCGATCGAGATCAGCGGCATCTGGTGGCGGCCTGCGGCCAGCACCGAGAACTGGTAGCTGTCGCCGAACAGCTTGTCGGCGATGCGCTTCATGTGGATGAGATTGTCCGGGTCGGCGCCGATGCCGCCAAGAATGCCCAGCACGAATTGGATGAACAGCGGCCCCGACACCAGCCCACGGTCGCGGAAATGCGCGAGCGAATAGAGATGGCCGACATCGTAGCACTCGAATTCGAAACGCGTGCCGCAGCCCTTGCCCAGTCTCTCGAGAACGCCCTCCATATCGGCGAAGGTATTCTTGAAGATCGTGTCGCGTGTGGCTTCCAGCAGCTTCGGTTCCCATTCGTGTTGCCATTCCCTTGGCTTGTCGAGCATCGGGAACAGCGCGAAATTCATCGAGCCCATGTTGAGCGAACACATTTCGGGCTCGGCCCGCAAAGGTGCCGCCAGCCGCTGGTCCAGCGTCATCAGGGAGGAGCCGCCGGTTGTGATGTTGATCACCGCCGACGTCGCCTGCTTGATGCGCGGCAGGAACTGCATGAACACGTCCGGATCGGCCGTAGGCCGTCCGTCTTTTGGGTCGCGGGCATGCAAGTGCAGGATCGAGGCGCCGGCCTCGGCCGCGGCGATGGCATCCGCCGCGATCTGGTCCGGCGTTACCGGCAGATAAGGCGACATGGACGGTGTATGCACCGAGCCGGTGACGGCGCAGGTGATGATGACCTTTCTCAGCGCCATTGTTTTATCCCCGGCCTTCGACCGGAAGGTCGAGCTCGGCAGCCAGGACTTCGAGCGAGTCGCCGATGATGGAGATGATCTCGCCGACCTGCTCGCTGGTGACGATCATCGGTGGTGCGACCATGAAATTGTCGCCGTCGACACCGCCCTTGACCTTGCGGCCATAGATGATCAGCCCGCGCTCATAGGCGAGGTCGAGGAGGCGCTGCGTGGCCTTTTTGCCCTGGTCTATCGGCCGCAGCGTTTCGGGGTCGGCAACCATCTCGGCACCGGTGAGCAGGCCCTTGCCGCGCACGTCGGCGATGAACGGGAAGCGCTTGGCTAGCTCCCGCAATCCCTCCATCAGCACATCGCCCATGGCGGCCGCATTGGCGATCAGGTCGAGCCGGTCCATTTCGCCGAGCACCGCCAGCCCTGCGGCACAGGCGAGCGGATTGCCGGCATAGGTGTGGCCGTGCTGGAAGCCGCCGGAGGCGAGCAGCGGCTGCACCAGCCGCATCGGCGCCGCCAGCGCGCCGAGCGGCGCGTAACCCGATCCCAGGCCTTTTGACAGTGCGACGATGTCCGGCTTGCAGTTCCAATGGTCGCCGCCGAGGAATTTTCCCGTGCGGCCGGCGCCGCTCATCACTTCGTCATGGATGAGCAGGATGCCGTAGCGGTCGCAGATTTCGCGGATGCGCCCATAATAACTGTCCGGCGCGACAAGCGCCGCTGTCGCCGCGCCGCCGATCGGTTCCATGATGAAGGCGACCACGCTCTCCGGCCCCTCGGCCAGGATCTTCTCCTCCAGCATGTCGGCATAGCGGAGACCGCGCTGTTCCATCGAGAGATTGTCGCGGTCGCGCCAGGCCGCCGGTGCCGGCACGGTCGGCATCACCCGCATCATTGGCGTGAAGGTCTCGGCCAGCGCGTCGTCGCCGGTGATCGACAGTGAACCCAGCGTGCCGCCGTGATAGGAGGGGAAGCGCGTGATCACCTTCCAGCGGCTGGCCTGGCCGGTGGCCACCGCCCACTGCCGCGCCAGCTTGATGCAGGATTCGGTCGCTTCCGAGCCGCCTGAGACGAAGAAGATGCGATCCATGCCTTCGGGCAGCTTGCCGGCCAGCTCACGCGCCAGCTCTTCTGCCGGTTCGTTCTCGAAATGCAGCCGGTAGGCGAAGGTGGCGCGGTCCATCTGCCGCTTCATGGCGTCGAGCACATTGCGGTTGGAATGACCGATATTGGCGACCATCGGGCCGCTCGATCCGTCGATGAAACGGCGGCCGTCCTGCGTCCACATATAAATGCCCTCGGCACGGTCGATCAGCGGCCGGCGCAGGCTGGAGAGGTAGAACAGATGCGATTGGCGCCGGGCGTCAATGTCCGGGGCGGCGGTCTGGGCTTTCGACATGTCAGGACTTTCCGAGATAACGATCGAGGACATTTTGGGTAACGCGTTCGACCATCGGGTCCTGCCTCAGCAGGCCGGCGACCCATTCGCAGCTTCCGGCGTGGAAGACCTCGCCCTTGCCGCGCGGGAAATTGACGATCATGCCGTTGCCGCGTTTGACTTTTTCCAGATTGGCGTCGCTCCGATCGCCGAACAGCGTCTCGGCGCTGAAGCGACCATCCTCGTCGGTGAGAAACTGATCCTCGATCGGGATATCGCCGCTTTCCTCGACCTGGCTGGCCATGCCGACGGCGAGAACCTGCAAGCCGTCCGGTGCGCCGCTGGTCGCGGTCGGGTAGGGAAGGCCGCCGCGGATTTCGAAATCCAGCCCGTCGACCTCATAGCCATAGACATGGCTGTCGGCGCCAAGCAGGTCGCCATAGTAGATGCCGGTTCCGGCAAAGGCCCAGTGCTCGGGCCGATACACGGGAAAGCCGCGCACGCCGCGTGGCGCGCAGCCGCCCCATCCGGCATAGAGGCCGCGTGTGGCGTTGAGCCCGAAGGTCGCCGAACCCGGCCGGCCGATCTCGGGCGCCTCCCAGGAATTGGTGGCGCGGGTGACGTCGCCGCCGCGATAGGCGGGGTCCTCGGCTCGGGCGCGGTATTTGTAGCAGACCTGCCGCCGGCCTTCATCCTCCAGCCGCGTCTGCCACATGAAGTTGCCGGCGAAGCGCGCCGCATGGCCGCCACGTTCGACGTAGCTGTCGACCGCATCGCGCATTTCCCAGGTCCAGTACTCGTCATGGCCGACAAAGACGGCGCAGTCGTAGCCATCGAGAATGTCGGGCGAGAAATGCAGATCGTGCTGGCTGGCGAGATCGACGGCGTAGCCCGCCCGTTCGGCGAAGCGGAAGAAGTGGCTGTCATAGCTCGCCCAGCCCGACGATGCGTATTTCTTCGAATGGCCGGTGGCGAGCGCCCATTCCATGTGTGGATAGCGCGGCACTGTCTTCGGCGGCACCGCGACCTCCAGCGGCACACGCGGCGCCTCCTTGGGGAGCACGACGAAGCCGCGGCACCAGGGGCGCTGCGTCGAGACGATCGGAGAATATTCGTTACGGTCCGGCCCGGTGATGCCCTGGTAGTGATTGGAGCCGCCCCAGGTGTTGTAGGCGAGCCAGGTGCCTGTCGCCGCCACCTGCAGCACACGGCCTGGCTTCTTGCCGGGCAGGGGCGCGACGATGAAAAGATGATGGGATTGGATCGGCTTGCCGTCGCGGCCTTCAGCAGTCAGCGTCACCCGGTAAGCGCCGGACGGCCAGTCGCTGCCGACGCTGAATTCGAACGAGGCTTCCCAGCCGCAGCCTTCGGCCGAGCACTGGTCTGGACTTTCCTGCCAACGCGCCGCAATGCCGGACTTCTCGAACACCTTTGTCTCGGTGCCGCCGTCGCGGACGATCGTCATGCTGAAGGACGGAGCCGTCGAGCTGACATGCAGCGTCACTGTCTCGCCGGCGCGGTAGGAAAAGCGGTCGCTGTAGCACCAGATTTCGCCGCGCTCGCCATCCATGCCCGGCCACTCATAATAGTGGCCGCGCACCGCGTGCCGGCGCTGCTCCGGCGTCAGTCCGAAATCGGGGAATTCAGTGGTCAATCTGGTCATCGTCGTACTCAGGCGGAAAGGTATTTTTTGAGGAAAGTGCGGGTGCGTTCCTTTTGCGGGGCGCGGAAGATGTCGCCCGGCGGGCCTTCTTCCACTACCACGCCGCCATCCATGAACAGCACCCTGTCGGCCACTTCGCCGGCAAAGCGCATTTCGTGCGTTACGATGAGCATGGTCATGTGCTCGGCGGCAAGCTGCTTCATCACCGCGTTGACCTCATCGACCAGCTCCGGATCGAGCGCCGAGGTGGCCTCGTCGAACAGCATCACCTTGGGCTGCATGGCCAGCGCGCGGGCAATCGCCACACGCTGCTTCTGCCCGCCCGAAAGACGCGAGGGATAGGCGTCGATCTTGTCGGAGAGCCCGACCTTGGACAACAGTTCAAGCGCCAGCGCACGAGCTTCGGCTTTCGGCATGCTTTTCAGGATCACCGGCCCCATCGTGATGTTCTCGATCACGGTCAAATGCGGGAACAGGTTAAAGTGCTGGAACACCATGCCCATCTGCTGGCGCACCTTGTTGATGTGCCTTTCGAACGCCTGGCCATGCAGCTTCTGGTTCACTTGCAGGCCGTCCAGCCAGACCTCACCGCTGTTCAAACCCTCGAGATGGTTGATGGAACGCAGCAGCGTGCTCTTGCCGGAGCCGCTCGGGCCGATGATGGCGACGATCTGCCCACGTTCGACCGACAGGTCGATACCTCTGAGGACCTCGACGGCGCCAAACGATTTGCGTGCGCCGCGGACCTCGACCATTGGCCGCTGCGTGCTCATCGGGAAACCTCCACATGTCTTTCGAACCGATGCAGGGCCGCTTCGAGCACGAGGTTGAGAATGTAGTAGAGCGCGGCGGCAGTGATGTAGAATTCGAAAGGGCGAAACGTTTCGCTGATCGCCAGTTGCGCCGAGTGAACCAGTTCGGCAATGCCGATGACCGAGACGATGGAGGATTCCTTCAACAGCGCGATCAAATTGCTGCCGATCGGTGGCGCCGTGTTGCGGATGGCTTGCGGTATCACGACGTGGCGCAGCGTCTGCCACTTGCCGAAGCCGATGCTGCGCGCGCCTTCCGTCTGGCCGACATCGACGGCCACGATGCCCGCGCGGATGACATCGGCATTGTAGACGGCAAAATGCAGTCCAAGGCCGACAATGCCGGCCGCAAGCGCAGGGATGTCGATGCCGACCTGCACCAGGCCAAAATAGATCAGGAAGAGCTGCAATAGCAGCGGCGTGCCCATGAATACCCACATGAAGGCGCGTACGGGGTAGGCCAGGATTGCCGGCGCGTAAAGTACGATCACGGCAAAGAAGATGCCGCCGACGAAGCTGAGCGCTCCCGCCGAGACCGTCAGCACTGATGTCCACCAGGCGCCGGTCAGCAGAAGATCCCAGTAGGGCGCGATGACTGTGAAATCCAGGCCTTGCATCGTGTTCTGCCTCAGACGATCGCGAAGCGTTTGTCGAGCATGTCGACTATGCGGGCGACGGCATAGACCATGATCATGTAGAGCAGGGCCGCGACGCCGAAGATTTCGAACGGCTTGTAGGTGGAGCCGATGAAGCGCTGCGCGGTGTAGGTCAATTCCACGACCGAGATGGTGGACACCAGGGCCGAGCCTTTCAACAGCGCGACCGTGTTGACGCCAAGCGGGCGGATCATCAGCCGGGCGGCTTGCGGCAGCACGACCTTGCGCAAGGTCTGGAACCGGCCGAATCCGATTGTGCGGGCCGCCTCCGTCTGGCCCCGGTCGACCGCAACCACCGCGCCTCGGATTGACTCCGCCATATAGGCGCCGATGTTGAGGCCGAGGCCGATCACGCCGGCCGCGAACGGATCCAGATTGATGCCGATCTGCGGACCGCCGAAATAGAGCACGAAGAGCTGGATCAGGCACGGTGTGCCACGGAACAGGCTCACATAGAGCGTGCCGATGGCCCGCAGGACCGCCGATCTCGACATTCTTGCGGTCGCGGCCAGTGCTGCCACGGCCAGCCCCAGAACCAGGGCCAGCGCTGTCAGTTCCAGCGTCACCAAGGCGGCTTCCACGAAGAACGGGAAGACGCGCTGCATCAAGGAGAAATCCATGGAATGGCCCGGCGCAGTGGCTTTCGGCTTCAGGCGGCCTGGACCGCCGAAGCCTGGCGAAGTTAGCGGATGTCGCTGCCGACCCAGTGCATCGATATCTTCTCGTAGGTACCATCGGCCATCATGCCGTCCAGCGCCTTCTGCATGGCGGCCTTGAGCTCGGGATTGTCCTTGCGGATGGCGATGCCGATGGCGACGCTGCCGCCTTCGATACCCGGCGTGTCGAGCTTGCGTACCTTCTCGCCGGTCTCCTTGACGGCGACCATGACCGGAATGTTGTCGACGACGATGGCGTCGACGCGGCCCGCCTTCAGCTCAAGCAGCAATTCCGGCAGCCCCTTATAGGTGCGGATGTCCCAGCCGCCCTGTTGGCGCGCCCATTTCTCATGTGTTTCGCCGAGCGTCACGCCAAGGGTCTTGCCCTTGAGTTCGTCGAGGCTCTGCACCTTGGAATCCTGGTTGACGAAAACCGCACGGCCGGCGTGATAGTAGGGGCCGACGAAATCGACCACCTTCTCACGCTCCGGCGTGATCGTCATCGAGCCGACCACGGTGTCGTATTTGTTGGCGAGCAGGCCGGCGATGATGCCGTCCCAGGCGGTCGTGATGATGGTGCCCTTGACGCCGATACGCTCGGCGATGGCCTTGCCGATATCGGCGTCGAAGCCGACGACCTCGTTCTGGTCGTTGACGAAGTTGAAGGGGGGATACTGCCCGCTCATGGAAATCTTCAATTCGTCCGCCGCCTTGACCTTCTCGAGGTCATCGGCCCTGGCCGAGACGTTAGCGAAGGAAGACGCAAACAGCAGCGCCGCGACGGCAATGCCGGAAAATACCTTGTTCATTTGAAACCTGTCCTCTGGATGGAGCGCGAAGGCTTGTTCTTGGGAGGCGTTGGGGCGCACTCCTGACGGCAATGATTGCCTTTGCGGTAGCATTGCGCAAATAGATAATGGAAATAGGGAGCATAGATATCAGGAATGGCATTGCCGCGCCCCGAACGGCTGGTCTGGGATCTGGACTGGAACCTTTTGCGGACATTCGTCGTCATCGCGGAGGTGAAGAGCATAACGCGTGCCGCCGAGAGGCTGAACCTCAAGCAGCCAAGCGTCAGCAATGCGCTGCGGCGGCTGGAAGACCGGGTCGGCCGGCGGCTGGTCGAACGCGATGCGACGCGCTTCGAGCTCACCGAGGTTGGACGGCTTCTCTACGAGCAGAGCATCGAGGTGTTCGGCACCATATCGCAGCTGCCGCTCTTGATGCGCGGCATCAGCGACGATGTCACCGGCCACGTCATGATCGCGACCGCCAGCCATGTGGTCTCGCCGCTGTTCGATCGGGCGCTGTCGGAATTCCACCGCAACTATCCGCGCGCCAGCATCACCATTTCGGTCGCGGCAAGCACCGAAGTGGCCAAGCAGGTGAGGGAGCGCCGTGCTTCGTTTGGCGTCTGCCTGGTCAGCCAGCGCGATCCGGCGCTGCAATACGACATGGTCTATCGCGAGTTCTTCGGCTTCTTTTGCGGGCCGCGGCACAGGCTCTATGGGCAAACCGGACTGACGCTCGCCGATCTCCGCGACGAGCCGTCAGTATCGTTCCAGACCGACCATATTTCGGATGCGCTGCGGCCGGTCGCACTGTTGCGTAGCGAAGCACGGCTGAACGCCGATGTCGTGGGCGTTTCGTCCAGCCTGGAGGAGGTGCGGCGCATGATCGTCGCCGGGCTCGGCATCGGCCCGCTGCCGCTGCATGTGGCGCGGCGCGATGTGGCCGACGGCGCGCTGTGGCGGCTGCCGCCCTATGATGCGCCGCCGGCCATCGATATCTTCCTGCTGGTCAATCCGGACAAGGCGATGAACCGCGCCGAGAAGGCGTTGCTGTCAGGGCTGCAGGCGTTGATTGCCGAGACGCCGTTCGAGGACCGTATCTACAAAGGCTGATACGCAATATCGACTGCGCGGCGGCAGACAAACCCGGTTGCCTCCGCCCTATTCGTCGCCATGCCCTTGGCCCTCGTCAACAAAGCGACTATCTCAGGACAAGGCGGCGTTCCGCCCCGGGGGTCGACATGCTCAGAGTGCAGAAGGTCAAGGTCGACGACATCTACGTGCCGACGGCGCGTAAGAAGACGCTGCATCCCGAGACGGTCCGTCATCTCGCTGAGGACATTCTGGAAAATGGCATGAAGATGCCGATCCAGGTCCGTCACGACGGCAAGCGTCATATCCTGGTAGAAGGCCTGCATCGGCTGGAAGCGGCCAAGTGGCTCGGCGAGACCGAGATTGATGCCTATCTGGTGCAAGCCAAGCGCCACTGACGCGTCCTCGATTTCGCCGTTGATCCCCATCCACGGGAAAGCCCCGGAATTTCTCCTTGATGATGTCGGTTTGCATTTCGCTGGTTCGTCCTTGGGACGGAAGCCGGTCAGACCAATATTCTCGATCGGTTTTCGCCCAGGTTGGGGCCGATGCACCAGCCAGCTCAAGAACGCACCGACACACGGACAGACTGGAGGAGATCGATATGTCCAAAGCCCTGCTTTTCGCCATTCTTGCTTCGGCCACGGCGCTTCTCGCCTGTCCGGGCATCGCCAACGCAAACGAGGTAAAATCTGCCATGATGACCGAAGCGAAGACACCGCCGAAGCCTGAAAAATCCGGCCTGCTGCCGATCAACGGCCTGAATTACTATTATGCCGTCTACGGCAAGGGTGAGCCGCTGCTTCTGCTGCATGGCGGTCTCGGCACAGCGGACATGTTCGCCCCCATCCTGCCGAAGCTTGCCGAGCATCGCACTGTCATCACCGTCGACCTGCAAGGCCATGGCCGCACCGCGCTTGGCGACCGGCCGTTCACGCTGGAGGCGATGGGCGACGACATGGCTGATATCGTCAAACGGCTTGGTTACGGCGAGGTCGACGTCATGGGTTATTCGCTGGGCGGCGGTGTCGCCTTCCGGATGGCCGTCCAGCACCCCGAAACGGTGCGCCGGCTTGTGCTGGTCTCGACCGGCTATGCCGCCGACGGTTTCTATGACGAGATGCGCCCGCAGCAGGCGCAAGTGAGCGCGGCAGCGGCCGATTTCATGAAGGACACGCCGATGTACAAATCCTACGTCGCCGTGGCGCCGCATCCCGAGGAGTTCCCGAAGCTGCTCGATACGCTCGGCAACTTCATGCGCCAGAACTACGACTACTCGGCCGATGTTCCCAAGCTGAAGATGCCGGTCATGCTGGCCTACGGCGACAGCGACATGTACAAGCCCGAGCACGAGATCAAGTTCTACCAGATGCTCGGCGGCGGTTTGAAGGACGCCGGCTGGATGCGTGAAAACCTGTCACGGAACCGCTTGGCGATCCTGCCCAACCGCACCCACTACGACGTCTTCTTCGCTCCAGAGCTGACGGCCGCCGCGCTGCCGTTCCTCAACGGCGAGACCAAGGTGAAGAGCTGGGACGAGGTGGTCGGCGAAACCGAATAGCTTGCCGGCATTGGCTGCCGGCGGTCTCCCTTGAGGCGGCCGGCAGTTTTATCGCTGCAGTCGATGGGATCGTATCAATGCTTTTGAATTGACCCGATATCCGGCCTCGATAGTCTCGCATCAAATCTTCTCGGGAATGGATACGGCAATGGCTAACTATCAGGGCGGATGCCTGTGCGGGGCGGTGCGTTATCGCGCCGACGTCGAGCCCGTCAACGAACGCATCTGCCATTGTCGGCTTTGTCAAAAGGCGATCGGCGCCGCCTTCAATGCGCGTGTGCTGTTTCGCATCGACGATGTGACGGTCGAAGGGCCGTTGGCGACCGCGAACAGCTCGCCGGATATTAAACGCGGGTTTTGCCCAAGCTGCGGTACGACGATGTTTTCGCGGCGCGATGCCGCCGGCATTATAGGCGTCACCACCGGGTCACTCGACGATCCGTCCGTCTTCAAGCCGCAGATGCACATCTGGACCGCCTCCAAGCAGCCCTGGGTGGTGCTCGATGACGGCTTGCCGCAGCACGAAGGCGCGCCGCCTGCCTGAGGCCTCCGGCCTCCCTTCCCGCCTTATGAAAGAAGGTGGATCGGCGCTTGAGCGCCGAAACCGATGAGCTGTGCCGGATGAAGCGGGCCAACAGAAGGGTGAAATTACGTGACCGTGACAAAAATTAATCGAAACAGTCACGAAATAACCGAAACAGTCACGCGAAAGCCGGCAAAGCGTCATTGGCGAGCCATCATTGTCTCCCTATTTAACCGGTGCGGGCCGGCATTCGAGGAGACGACGGATGAACGACAGCATCAGTACCCTGGACGAGCTTTTGAGCGATCCGATGGTCCTGCTTGTGATGGAGCGCGATCGTGTGCGCCCGGAACAGGTGCGCATGCTGCTCGAACGGGCGCGTCGGCCTTCCGTCGAGGAGCCGGTTGTGCCGCCGGCGCACGTGATCGCCAGGGCGTGCCAGAAACTCTGGCTGTGCCCCTGATCGCATCGTGATTTCCTCCAGTTTTTGCAGGCCGACCCGCCGGGCCGGTCTGGCCACTGCCTGGTGCTGCCAACGCGCCGAGGCGGCGCGGTGTTGATATTCGAACGCGCCTTCCGCACTCGCTGACGCCCATTCCCGGGTGCCAGTTCACAAATCCGTAAATTGATTTTCCGTCCCATGGCGGTATGGCTTGCCCAGGGGCCGATCGCCCCAGTCGTTCCCCGCGCAACTCCGATCTCTCTGACATGGAATTCGACATGGCCGACAGCTGCATGCAAGGCATGGACATGGGCTTTGTCGGCCTGGGCTACGCCAAGGTCGCATTTCTCGGCTTGGTGCAAGGCATCACCGAACTGCTGCCGATTTCCTCGACCGCCCACATGCGCGTCGTCCCGGCGATGCTGGGCTGGCAGGATCCCGGCTCCGCTTTCTCCGCCGCCATGCAGCTTGCGGCCCTCGCCGCGGTGATCAGCTACTTCTGGAACGATGTCAGGGACATCCTGTCCGGTTCGGTCAGTGCCTTGAAACGGCGCGATTTCGCCGACCGACATTTCCGGCTGGCGCTCTGGATCGTGCTGGCGACGATCCCGATCGCCATCGCCGGCGTGGCTCTGTCTGGCCTTCTCAACGCCTGCAATTCGCCGCTGCGCGGCCTCGGGGTCATCGGCTGGGCCTGCATCGTCATGGCACTCCTGCTGGCGCTGGCCGAACTCCGTGCCCGCCATGCGCGCACCATGGGCCAGGCATCCATGGCCGATGCGCTGCTCGTCGGCATCGCCCAAATCGGCGCATTGATCCCGGGCGTCTCGCGGTCCGGTTCGACCTTGACGGCAGCACTGGGGCTCGGCTTTAAGCGGGAAGAAGCGGCGCGCTTTTCATTCCTGCTGGGGCTGCCGGCCATCGCACTCGCCGGTCTCAAGGAGCTCTGGGAACTGCACAAGGCCCATCTCGATGCCCATGGCTGGTCGATCCTCGCGGTCGGCCTGGTCGTCGCCTCGCTATCCGCCTTCTTCGCCATATGGGGCCTGATGCGCGTGCTGGAACGCTTCTCAGCCTGGCCTTTCGTCATTTATCGCGGAGGGCTCGGCATCGCCTTGCTGCTAGGCCTGGCGATGGGATGGCTTGCCTGAAGCAATCCCGGAAAGCGCGCAGCGGTTTTCCGCCGGCGTCAAACAAGGGACTAAAAGGCAACTCCAGGAATGTGCGAGCCGGTGTTGCTTCGGCGCAACCCCGGTCGGGCATGCGTCGATCGCCAAAGATGTGATCGGCCGCCTTCATTGACTCCAGGCAAAATCCATCTTTAACGTTCTGTTAACAAAAATAGATGGGTGGGGCCGTATGGCATCCTCGGTGGGTTGGCGCCGCAAGGCGAGGGGTTTGGGGTTTGCGTTGGCGCTGACGGCTTTTTGTTCGGCCGCGGGTTTGGCGAATGCGGGACCGCTTTCCATGACCATCGGCGGGCAAACCTCCCAGCCGATCGGGCACTATGATTTTTGCAAGGTCCATTCTGCCGAATGCTCCATCCGCTCGCCCGCCAACGCTCCGGAGAGCATGACCGGCCAGCTGTTGCGGGAAATTTCCGCCGTAAATCTCTCGGTCAACACCCGCGTCAAGCCGATGAGCGACATGGACAACTACGGCAAGGATGAGTGGTGGGCCTACCCCGATAACGGGTTTGGCGACTGCGAAGACTACGCGCTTGAAAAGCAGCGCGAACTCCAGGCCGCCGGCATTGCCATTGCCAATCTGCTGATGACGGTGGTGCGCAAGCCCGACGGCGAAGGCCACGCCGTGCTTACGGTGCGCACCGACAAGGGCGATTTCATCCTCGACAATCTCAGCGACAAGGTTCGCCTCTGGAACCAGACAGGCTATCGCTACCTGAAGAGACAGGCGAGCGACAACAGCGGTCGCTGGGTTTCCATCCTTGGCGGCGACGAGCGGCTCGTCAGCTCTGTTCAATGATGTCGCCGATGTCTTGCGTCGGCAGCCGCATGTCGACCTTGGCCGTTTGATCCATTCCCGCTTGGGACCGTTCTTGCGTCGTGCCGGCGAATGCTGGCGGCGGCTCGTTGGAACCGGCAATCCGGTGCGCGCATGGATCTTTTGACTGTCCTCCAATCCGCGCCATTACTGCTCGCGCTGATCAAGACCGCGCTGCCGTCGGCGGCGGCGATCGGCATGGGGGTCGGCCAATGGTTCGCCTCGTTGCCGCCGTGCCGCGACCTCGTCTTCGAGGCCACCAGCTACCTGGTCTGCGAGGTCGATCCCAGGCAATATCGGATCGAATTGTTCTGGAAGGATCCGGCCGGCAAGCCCTATCAATCGCTGCACAATCTCGACGATGCCCAGCGGCGGGCCGGGCGCACGATGCTGTTCGCCATCAATGCCGGAATGTACCATCCAAACCTCGCGCCGGTCGGCCTGTATGTCGAGCGCGGGCAGGAACTGGCCTCGGCGAAGGTCGGGTCGGGAAGAGGCAATTTTTCGCTCCAGCCCAATGGTATTTTCTACATCAGCGACGGCAAGGCCGCGGTCCGCGCGACAAGGGATTTCCTAAAGAAGCGTCCGCCCACCGATTATGCCACGCAGTCCGGGCCGATGCTGGTGATCAACGGCAAATTGCACCAGAAATTCCGGGCCGACAGCACCTCGCGCAAAACGCGCGACGGTGTCGGGGTGCGAAAGGACGGTGTCGCCGTGTTCGCCATTTCGAATGGCACGGTGACATTCCATACATTCGCACGCCTGTTTCGCGACGGGCTCGGCTGCGACAATGCGCTGTTCCTCGACGGGTCGATATCGAGCCTGCTCGCGCCGGCCATCGGCCGCAATGACGACTACTGGAACCTGGGGCCGATGATCGGCGTCTTCAGGCGATAGGATGGGCAGGCGTAGATTGCGCTTGTCACCGCGCACGGCCGACACTCGGAACCGTGCCCAACATGCTTAAAAACTTGATTCAATCTTTATTGGTAATTTCTCGTTCATAACTAGACCTGGTTTGTCCGTCGGCCGTTGCCTTCGGTCTGTTGTGTTTGAGTACAGGTCCAGATGCGGTTACCAGGCGCCGTCAGTTTCGTGATCGCAACGCTGTGCCTTGCCGGCTGCTCGTCGACATCCGGCATGGACGCGCTGGACATCCAGAAGCCGTCGAACGAGATCACCAACTCGGTGGTGCGACCAAGCGCGCCGATCGCATCCGCCCCAGTGACCAAGGCCGAACGGAGAATGGCAGCCGAACGCAGGATGGCGGAAGCCATGCCGGTGGACGAGAATGTCCGACCTTACGGCCTGGCGGAGGAAGAGACGGTGGCGTTTCCGGCGCCCGACCTGCCGGACAGCGTCGAGCCGCCGGTCGTCGAGCCGGCGGCGCTTGTATCACCGCCGAAGCTCTTGTCACGGGCGGCACCGCCGATGCTGGCCGGGCCTGTCACGCGCTACGGCTTTCGCGATGCCAAGCCGATCAATTTCGGCCGCTCTTCGCCGCGACACCTTGCCGTGCATGGCGTCGACGTGTCGCGCTGGCAAGGCAACGTCAACTGGGAGAAGCTGCGCGCCCAGGGCGCCAATTTCGCCTATATTAAAGCGACCGACGGCGGCGACCATCTCGATCCGATGTTCACCAGGAATTGGCGCAACGCCGACGCCGCAGGGCTGAAGCGCGGCGCCTATCACTTCTTCTACTGGTGCCGCACCGCCGGCGAGCAGGCCGACTGGTTCATCCGCAACGTGCCCAGGGTCGAGGGCGCCTTGCCGCCGGTGATCGATGTCGAATGGAATGGCGAATCCAGCTGCAAGCGGCGGCCGTCGCGCGAAAAGGTGCTGGAGAAGATGCGGGTGTTCATGGACAAGCTTGAACGCCATTACGGCCAGCGGCCCATCATCTACACCGCGCCCGATTTCTACCGCGACAATCTTCGCGGCGAATTCCTCGATTATTCGTTCTGGCTGCGCGCCGTGGCGCAGCACCCCTCAAAGGTCTATCCCGGCCGCAAATGGCTGTTCTGGCAATATTCCGGCTCCGGCCTATCGCATGGCGTCACCGGCCGCATCGACCTCAACGTTTTTCACGGCGACGAACGGCAATGGCGCGCCTGGGCCGGCGGCCGGCAGATGGTGGCCGACGCGGATTAAACCGTCGGCTCCGTTTCAGTCGCTTTTGCGCCGCCTGATCGGCTGTCAGAGGCTATTTCAGGATTTCGCTAACCACCCGCTCACCCTTTCCCTTAGCGAAGAGGCTCGCCCCGCGCCTTCGTCCTCCTCGGGCTTGACCCGAGGATCCATTCCGTGCCCTCGACGAAGAGTGCAGTCGCTCACTTCGATGGTTATATGATCAATCATTCCGCACCACAGCGGGACTCCGGCACTTGCAGCGGCGCCCCGCTGCGAACCCATTTGCCGGGCTCTATGCCTCTACATATTCCGCCAGGCTCACACTTTCGGGCACATCCAGCCCATCGGCTCGCAAGCCCTCGATATGAAAGCGGATTGCGTCGCGAATCTCGGGTTCCACCTCAGGTACAGTGGCACCGGTCGCGATGCAGCCGGGCAAATCCGGAACGTAAGCAGAGAAATTGTTGCCTGCTTTTTCAATCACCACGGCGTAGCGCATGCCCTCACTCCGTGAAACCGAACCGTTTGAGGACGGCAACTTCATCTACGTTCCGGCTCACACGCCAGCCGATCTGGTCAGCCTGCGGTTTTTGATTTCGGCTTCTTAGATACTTTGTCGGTCGGCTTATTGGTTTTATGCCACTTAATTCTTGGTTTGAAGCTTGGATACAAATGATTAAGATCGTCCAATATTAAGTTTATTAGCTTGCTTACGTCTGGCAGGACCGACGGCTTCACGTGGCCAAAAATAGGAATTCTATGCAATCTGTGCATCGGATTTAGGCAGATCGTAAATGAGGTATCTCGAACTGCGCCCCAGTGCCCGTGAGAAAACCCTGACAACCAGTCGTAGTATTTGTCGTAAAGATCCTTTCTATCGCATTCAATTGCCATCTCCCTAAGCGATTTTTTGTCCCACGCTCCAATTAAAATATCCTGGGTTTCAAACCAAGCGTCTTCGTTAGCTAGCATTTCCAATGCTTCAAGATCAACGTACGAGGGCGCATCGTCTAGATCAATTGTCTTGAGAAAAGCTAACGCTGTTTGCCCACTTCCATAGTTTCTATATTGTTTCCATAGGCTTGCGTCGTCCTTCGCCGTCAAATATCGAAGTGTGATACAGGCCTCAACAATCGAGCGAAGCAAAATGCGCCCGCTTGATAAAAAATTAGATGGAAGCGCCGCAAGTTCGATAGCCAAGTGCAAATTGTAGAGACATAATCCAAAAGCACCATCTAATCGTGGATCTATACCGGTATTTTTGGAACATTGATAAAAATGACTCATTACGTCATTAGCAATTGAACTAAGTTCTTTCGTGAGGATAATATCTTCTGTAGTTGATTTCTTTGGAGAGGCTACGAAGCATTTAGTGCTTGTATATAGCTCGGACCAGAATGCTTCCACAGGAAAGAGTGGGGCTTCAGAAGGTCTTTCTGCCTCCATCTCCATCATTCTGATCGACATCTCCGTGGCTCGGATCATCGGTCGGACTTTTGTCATCTCGCCTTTGTCAGGATAAAGGCGTATCTCCTTAATAAGCTCTTCGTTTGGAAGCACCAATCGGCCGCATATGGCCAAATAAGCGACCTTAAGCCATCTCACGTCGGTGGATTGTTGAGATTGATGGTCTATACAGGCCATAATTCCGTGGGCAAGCGCTTCCCACGCTTTCTCGGTATCTGGTTCTATCGCATGAAACTTCTGCCAATGATCGCGGTCTGGCATCGATCCTATCGATGCGATGGCGTTAGAAATCTGCGACCCGCCCTTGATATTCCGCAGAGGGTCAAAAGCATATTCAAAATCGGCATAATCAGTCGACGACAGACCGGTATGAGTCAGAGAGACATATTTCGTATCTTTCCATCGGCTGCGGGCACGCACTCCGATTCTACGGAATAGATCGAGATAGACATCGCGGTCCATTACCCCGGTCGCAACGCACGCCCAGAGTACATTTGGTAGAAAGTCATCCTTCCACGACGACCAACTTACTTTGTTGCCGAGCGCGTGGAAAGGCGACCTAACCGTTTGACCGTGTTTGGAACGCTTTCCAAGCGCCGTGTGCCGTCTGCTTTTCTTCATGACGGCACTATTAGATCCCGATTTCCGGCGTTTTTACAGTAATCTCACAGGCCTCAGCTGCACCCACTCGTGCTTCCACACGTATCGCACTTCTCGCAGGTGCCGTTCCGCACCATGGTGAAGTTGTGGCATTCCGAGCATTCGTTGCCGGTATAGCCCTGCATCAGCGATTGCTGGCGCCGGGTGGCGGCAAGTGCCTTGGCCTCGGCGGCCTCGTGCGCGGCGGCGTCGGAGAATAGCCCCTCGACGCCGGAGGCTTCGGCTTCCTCCTCGGCGATGTCCTCGACCAGTTCCCTGGCGCGTTCCTCATAGTCGCGCTTGTAGGCGATGGCCTCGTCGCTCGCCGGCTTCAGCGCCAGTACGTTGGAGCCGGAGAAGGCCGTCGGCGCCACGCGGGCAGGGGCCGTGGCCGGGGCGGAACCGCCGAATCCCTTGGGTTCGGCGCCCGACACCAGCTTGACCGGCGAGGCACCGCGGTAGAGGCCCTTGGAGAAGGGCGTGGCCTTGCCTTCGGTGATGCCGCGCCCAAGTGCCGTCTTGTCGAAATCCGACTGGTCGACATGGGCGAGATCGTGGCGGTTGAGATAGGACACGGCAAGTTCGCGGAACACGTAATCGAGGATCGACGTCGCGTTCTTGATCGCGTCATTGCCCTGCACCATGCCGGCCGGCTCGAACTTGGTGAAGGTGAAGGCTTCGACAAATTCCTCGAGCGGCACGCCATATTGCAGGCCGAGCGAGATGGCGATGGCAAAATTGTTCATCATCGCCCGGAAGGCAGCGCCTTCCTTGTGCATGTCGATGAAGATCTCGCCGAGACGCCCGTCGTCGAACTCGCCGGTGCGCAGGTAGACCTTGTGGCCGCCGACGACCGCCTTCTGCGTATACCCCTTGCGGCGGTTCGGGAGTTTTTCGCGGTCGCGGTAGAGACGCTCGACGACGCGCTCGACGATCTTTTCGGTGACCTGCACCGCACGCTGCGCGGCAGGCGCGGCGACCAGCTGTTCGATCGCCTCGTCCTCGTCCTCCTCGCCATCGGCGAGCAGCGAGGCATTGAGCGGCTGCGAGAGCTTCGAGCCGTCGCGGTAGAGCGCGTTGGCCTTCAGCGCCAGCTTCCACGACAGCATGTAGGCGTTCTTGGCGTCCTCCACCGTGGCGTCATTCGGCATGTTGATGGTCTTGGAAATGGCGCCGGAAATGAAGGGCTGTGCCGCCGCCATCATCTGGATGTGGCTGTTGATCGACAGCGAGCGCTTGCCGATCTTGCCGCAGGGGCTGGCGCAATCGAACACGGGGAGGTGTTCGGCCTTGAGGAAGGGCGCTCCCTCGAGCGTCATCGCACCGCAGACATGGATGTTGGCGGCTTCGATGTCCTTCCTGGAGAAGCCCAGTGCCGGCAGCATCTCGAACGAGAAGTCGTTGAGCTGCTCGTCGGTGAAGCCAAAGGTCTCCTTCACCCAGTCGGCGCCGAGCGTCCACTGGTTGAAGACGAACTTGATGTCGAAGGCCGACTTCAGCGCCGCGTTGAGCGCCGCGATCTTGTCGTCGGTGAAGCCCTTGGCCTTGAGCGAGCCGGGGTTGATGCCGGGCGCCTGGTTGAGATTGCCATGGCCGACGGCGTAAGCCTCGATCTCGGCGATCTGGCTTTCCGAATAGCCCAGCGTGCGCAGCGCTTCCGGCACGGCGCGGTTGATGATCTTGAAATAGCCGCCGCCGGCGAGCTTCTTGAACTTCACCAGCGCGAAGTCGGGTTCGATGCCTGTTGTGTCGCAATCCATGACCAGCCCGATCGTGCCGGTCGGCGCGATGACGGTCGCCTGCGCGTTGCGATAGCCGTGCTCCTCGCCGAGTTCGATGGCGCGGTCCCAAGCAGCCTTGGCGTGCGTCGCCAACTCCTGCTGCTTGAGGTCGGAAGCGACCAGCGGCACCGGGTTGACGGCCAGCTTCTCGTAGCCGTCCTTGTCGCCATAGGCGGCGCGGCGATGATTGCGCATGACGCGCAGCATGTTCTGCGCATTGCGGTCGTAATCGGGGAAGGCGCCGAGCTCGGACGCCATCTCCGCCGAGGTGGCGTAGGCGGTGCCGGTCATGACGGCGGTGAGCGCGGCGCAGATGGCGCGGCCCTCATCGGAATCGTAGGGAATGCCCGAGGTCATCAACAGGCCGCCAATATTGGCATAGCCGAGGCCCAGCGTGCGGTAGTCGTAGGAGAGCTTGGCGATCTCCTTTGACGGGAACTGCGCCATCATGACCGAGATTTCCAGCACGATGGTCCACAGCCTGACCGTATGCTCATAGGCAGCGATGTCGATCGTGCCGTCGGCATTGCGGTAGGGGAGCAGATTGATCGAGGCGAGATTGCAGGCCGTGTCGTCGAGGAACATGTATTCCGAGCATGGGTTGGAGGCCCGGATCGCACCGGCGGAGGCGCAGGTGTGCCAGTCGTTCATCGTCGTGTTGAAGTGCAGGCCCGGATCGGCGGATGCCCAGGCGGCGTAGCCGATCTTTTCCCAGAGATCCCTGGCCTTCAGCGTCTTCAGCACCTTGCCGTCCTTGCGGGCGGTGAGATGCCAGTCGGCATCATCCTCGACGGCGCGCAGGAAATTGTCCTTCAGCGACACCGAATTGTTGGAGTTCTGGCCGGAGACGGTGAGGTAGGCGTCGGAATCCCAGTCGGTGTCGTAGGTCTTGAACGACATCGAGGTGTAGCCCTGCTTGGCGAACTGGATGACGCGGTAGATGTAGTTCTCCGGCACCGCGTCCTTCTTGGCCGCCTTGATCTCGCGCTTCAGTGCGGTGTTGACGGCGGGGTCGAAGCAGTCGTCGTCATGGCCTTCGCAGTTGACGCAGGCCTTCATGATCGCTTCGAGATGCTTCTTGACGATCTTGGAGCCGGTCACCAGCGAGGCGACCTTCTGCTCTTCATTGACCTTCCAGTCGATGAATTCCTCGATGTCGGGGTGATCGGCGTCGACGATGACCATCTTGGCGGCGCGGCGCGTCGTGCCGCCCGACTTGATGGCGCCCGCGGCGCGGTCGCCGATCTTGAGGAAGCTCATCAGGCCGGACGAACGGCCGCCGCCGGACAGCTTTTCGCCCTCGCCGCGCAGCAGCGAGAAATTGGAGCCGGTGCCCGAGCCGTATTTGAACAGGCGCGCCTCGCGCACCCACAGATCCATGATGCCGCCCTCATTGACGAGGTCGTCCTGCACGCCCTGGATGAAGCAGGCATGCGGCTGCGGGTGCTCGTAGGAGGATTTCGACTTGGTCAGCTTGCCGGTGAACGGGTCGACATAGAAGTGGCCCTGGCTCGGGCCGTCTATGCCATAGGCCCAGTGCAGGCCGGTGTTGAACCATTGCGGCGAGTTCGGCGCCACGCGCTGGGTGGCAAGCATGTAGGCAAGCTCGTCGCGGAAGGCGCGCGCGTCTTCCTCCGACTTGAAATAGCCGCCCTTCCAGCCCCAATAGGTCCAGGTGCCGGCCAACCGGTCGAAGACCTGGCGGGCGTCGATCTCGGACCCGTAGCGCTCGGCTTCCGGCAGCTTGGCAAGTTCGGCCTCGTCGGCGACGGAGCGCCACAGGAAGGAGGGAACATCGTTCTCCTCGACCTTCTTCAGCCGCGCGGGGACGCCGGCCTTGCGGAAATATTTCTGCGCCAGGATGTCGGCGGCGACCTGGGAGAATTGCGCCGGCACGTCGATATTGTCCAAGCGGAACACCACCGAGCCATCCGGATTCTTGATCTCGGAGAGCGCCTTGCGGAATTCGATCTCCGCGTAAGCCGATTGTCCCTGTCTGGTGAAACGACGCTCGATGCGCATTGTCCGGTCCCTTTTGTCTATATATAGCGCTTTCGTCAGGAGATTTCTGCTCCCAATGCGAAACGCGCATGTCCGCCGTCTGCCGGCGTTCGAAAACGGCCGGCTCTCCATTTTCGCGGTCTTCGTCCGCCTTGCTGGTCAAACTTCTTGCGAAGCGCCTGTCCAACTCACCGACGAACCCGCGGGTCCTCAAAACTGATTTTTTCCGATTCCCTCACTCGAGGGAAATTCACATTATCTAGCGTCGAACCTGCCTGCAAACACTAAATATAGTGTTAACAGACAATTTATTCCAGTCCGACAATTCTCCCTTTATCGCCCACGCCCCCACAATCCCAACGCTTCCGCCAGCCTCGTAAACAGGCGGAAATGTGGGGAAAAACGCACATAATCCGGGAAAAAGACCGGGCTCAGAACTTTCCGGTCGCGCTCTCAACAGGAGCGCATGGCCTATAAAAGGCGACTCGTTTTGCGCCGTCAAGGATTCGTTTGCGTAGCTTTTGTGACCTCAACATCTTGTGTGTCACACATGTGGATAACGGGGATAGAATGGAGCTGCCGCGGTAGCCCCCGGCCGAGGGGACAAAGACGCGCTTGTCAGGCTTCGCGACGGCTCCGGGGCGTGATCCAGGCACAGACCATCTGGCGCATCCGACGTCGCGGATCAGCCGTAATGCGTCCTGGGCTTCGGCTCGGTTCCGGTGAAGTGCACCCCGATCCGGCCGTTGCGGCGCCAGCGGACCTCGCATCGATAGCCGATGCCGTCGACGGGCACATAGAGAAGGAAATGATCCGGAATCGTTGCTTCGGGCGGAAGCTTGAGTTCGGCGCCACCTTCATTTTGATTGCGCAGCGTGCAGCCAACTTCCGAATTCGAGATGCCCGTGATGATCGTGCCGCCCTTGAGCACGCGCTGGCGATGCTCGCGCTTGTGCTCGTCGGATCTCTCTGGATTGGGATTTGCGGGATTTGTCATCGGTAAAACGCCAGGATCGGATCAGATCCTATTACGTCTTCATTAGAAAAGCATTCACGCCGCAGGCGCCCCCGTCCGAGCTGCTTGGTGGCGCGGCCGGTCCCGGTTCAGGCAAACCGACGCGGGTCGGCGCAGAAATAGGCGATGATCTGGCAAAGATCCGGTTCGTTGACCATGCGCACCGCTTCGCTCGAACTGACCCATTTGCGGGTGCGGGAGCGTTTTTCCTTCCAATGGTCGGCGACCTTGTCGACATGCAGCGGGAACACCAATACCTCGCACGGCACTTCCTCGCCGGAGGCCAGGGCCTTGGCGTAGAAGTAGCGGCCGGCCTCGAGATGCGAGATCGTCCCGCGCAGTCCGGCTTCCTCGACAGCCTCGCGCGCCGCGGCTTCGCAAAGCGGCTCCCTGGCTTCAGGCCAGCCCTTCGGAAGCACCCAGCGGCCGGTATCGCGGCTGGTAATCAGCATGATCTCGACGCTGTTTCCGGTTTCGCGCCAGGGCAGGGCGGCTACCTGCAGACGGCACGGCGCGGTGCCGAAGAGTCGCCGGACCCTTTCGGCCAGATGGTTGTGCGTCGTTGGCCTCGTCAGCATCGGAGAAGCTAGCCCCAGCCTCCAGAATCGTTTGCCGTCTCACGAATCTTACGGCTAATTATCGGCAATAAAAGTAAAAACTTTCATCAGGATGGCCGATTTTCGCCAATAGACGCCGATTTCCGCGCGCCAGCCAGCCTCGCGAGACCCTTTGCCTAGTGGATGAGACTTCCCTGCGGCTCGATTTGCAGCAGGTTGCTTGCCGCGAATCAGCCGGCGTGATCGTCGGCGATCGGCTTCTGGTAGGTGAAGCCCATGTCCCAGGGAAAATAGATCCAGGTATCCTGACTGACCTCGGTGACGAAAGTATCGACCAGCGGCCGCCCCTTCGGTTTGGCGTAGACGGTGGCGAAATGCGCCTTCGGCATCATGGCGCGCACGATGCCAGCCGTCTTGCCGGTGTCGGTCAGGTCGTCGATAATCAGCACGCCCGCGCCGTCGTCGGCAAGCAGGGCCGGCGTGACCTCCTTCAGCACCTGCAGCTGACCCTGGCTGCTGTAGTCATGATAGGAGGCGACGCAGACCGTCTCGATAACGCGTATGCCAAGCTCCCGCGAGATGATCGCCGCCGGCACGAGGCCGCCGCGCGTGATGCAGACGATCGCTTTCCATTGCGCCTTGTTGGTGCCGGCAAGCCGCCAGGCGAGCGCGCGCGCATCGCGGTGGAACTGGTCCCAGGAGACCGGAAAGGCTTTTTCGGGAAGGGACATCTTTCGCGCACTCCGCAGCACGCGCGGTCGCGCGCAGAAAACAGGGGAATGCGCGCGGAAGTAACTGGAAAACCTCGCGCTTGGCAAGAGCGGCCGCAAACGACACTGTGAACTTACCGCGACAGGAAAGCCGCCACCGGCGCGGTGCGCAGCACGGAGCGCGTCACTCCGCCGAACAGGAGCTGGCGCAGCCACGAGTGGCTGTAGGCGCCAAGCACCAGCAAATCGGCGCCGGTCTCCGCGATCCTGGTCTGGATCACCTCGTCGACCGAGGTGCCGCCCGATCTCTGCACCGAGACACTCACGCTGGCGCCATGACGCGACAAGGCGGAAGCGATTTCCGCTCCGGCGGCCTCGGGGCGTTCATCGAGCGTGTCCGGCGGATCGATGACCAGAATGTCGGTTTTGTCGGCCTCGATGATGAAGGGCAGCGCATCGAAGGCGGCGCGTGCGGCCTCCTTGCTGCCGTTCCAGGCAAGCAGCACACGCTTGAAGGTGGTGATCAGCGGACCCAGGTGCGGCACTACCAGCACCGGCCGTCCGGCGTCGTAGACCAGTGTGTCGACGTCGGCGCTCGCATCGCCGCCCGTCTCGCGCTGCGCGGCGATGATCAGGTCGGCGGCACGCACGCTTGAAATGCCGGTCAGGGCGCTGTCGCCGGAAAAACTCTCCAGGCTGTGCCATTCGAAGGACAGGCCGGAATTCTCGATATGCCTGAGAAACGCGGCCCGCAGCTTTTCGGCCCGTTCACGGTTCATGTCGGCCGAAACCTGCAGGAACTCGGTGTCGGGGAAGCCGGTGGCCGAGGTGTAGGGCACCGGAAGCGCTTCGGCGTGGATGCCGATCAGATGGCTCTGGAAGCGGCCGGCAAGCGGAATGGCGAAGTCGAGCACGCGCTCCGCGTCCTGCTCGTTCTGCAGAATGGCGACGATCGTCTTGAAGCGCATGGTGATCCCCTCATTTTGCGAGCGATCCGCCCGCGGCAAGGAAACGTCGCGGCGTTGTGCTTGGTTCCGGCCTGGACCGGATCAGCTCGCGCTGCTGGCAAAGCCGGCCACCATCGCCTCAACATCGGCGCGCGCAGCGTCCAGGGCCTGCTGGCTGCGGGCACGGACCACCAGTTCGGTCCAGAACTTGCCGTCGCCGTATTTCGGATAGGAGCCGATGATCGTGTCCGGATGCGCTTTCTGGATCTCGCCCAGCGGCCCGCCGACGAGACCTTCGCCGAACGGGCAATGCACCGCCGCCGACAGCATTTTCGTGCCGGCCTTCAGCGTCGGCACGACATTGTCGAGCATGGCCTGGAAGATCGAGGGCACGCCTGCCATCACGTGGACATTGCCGATGCGGAATCCGGGCGCGACCGACACCGGATTGTCGATGTGGTCGGCGCCGCGCGGCATTCGGGCCATGCGCTTGCGGGCCTCGGTGTATTCGATGCCGCGAGCGGCATAGCTTGCTTCCAGCAGGGCATAGGCCTTGGCATCGTATTCGCACGGCACGCCGAAGGCCCTGGCAATCGAATCGGCTGTGATGTCGTCATGGGTCGGCCCGATGCCGCCGGTTGTGAACACATAGGTATAGCGGGCCCGCACCGCATCTACCGCGGCGACAATCTCGTCTTCCTCATCGGGAACGATGCGCACCTCCTTCAGGTCGATGCCGATGGCCGTCATGATGTCAGCCAGATGGCCGATATTCCTGTCCTTGGTGCGGCCGGACAGGATCTCATCGCCGATGACGAGCATGGCGGCGGTAACGATTTCGGACATCGATGGCTCCGGCAAAAACGGGTCGCCTGAAATAGCGCGGCACGCGGCCAGCGGCAATGCCATCCGACCGGTGAACAATTCCCCGAATATTGGCGCCCTAAGTACCCTGGCGTGGCTGGGGCGGGCGAGGATCATCACGTCAAGGAGACGCAAATGGCGAAAGTACTTGTTCTCTACTATTCGAGCTGGGGTCACATGGAGCAGATGGCCAAGGCCGCAGCCGAAGGCGCGCGCGAAGCCGGTGCCGAGGTGACCATCAAGCGCGTCGCCGAACTCGTGCCCGAAGCGGTCGCCAAGGCCGCCCACTACAAGCTCGACCAGGAAGCGGCGATCGCCAGCCCGCTGGAACTGAGCGACTATGACGCGATCATCGTCGGCGCCTCGACGCGTTACGGAATGATGTGCGCGCAACTGAAGAACTTCTTCGACCAGACCGGCCCGCTATGGGTCAAGGGCGCGCTGATCAACAAGATCGGCTCGGTGATGTCTTCGACCGCGACCCAGCACGGCGGCGCGGAACTGGCGCTGATCAGCACCCAGGCCATGCTTCAGCACCACGGCATGATCATCGTTCCCCTGTCCTATGCCTATCAGGCTCAGATGGGCAACGATGTCGTGCGTGGGGGGGCGCCCTACGGCATGACCACCACAAGCGACAGCGACGGTTCGCGCCAGCCTTCGGCGCAGGAACTCGAAGGCGCGAAGTTCCAGGGCGGGCGCGTCGCCGAAATCGCCGCGAAGCTGCACGGCTGATCGTTGTGCCGCCGGTGCCTGCCGGCGTTGCTCCTGCTGGCGATGCTTGTGGTCCACGCCGTGGATCGTCGCTTCACCGACGCTTCACAAGGAATTCAAGGAACCATTCGGCTGATGACTGGTTTGCCCCGTGTCGCACCCAAGGCGACGAAGACAAAACGGAGTGATCCAATGTACAAAAAACTTTTCGCGGCATTCGTTCTGACGGCCGGTCTTGCCACATCGGCGATGGCGCAGTCGACGGACGGCAGGTATTACAACCATGATAGTTGGTGGAACAATTGGTCGCTGTTCGGCAATGAGGATTCATCAGCCATCGACCAGAGCACCACCGGGAGCATCAACGCATACGGCTCCGGGTTGAGCACCCAAGGCAATACCGGTGGGATGGGCCCATGTGCTCACAATACTCCAGGTCCGGACGCCAATGCTCAAGGCAACGTCAATGACCAGTACTGCGGCAAATAATCAGCCGTAAGTTTCCCTGCTGACCGTAGGGCGTTTTCTCTCCCGACGTCCGCGGTCGGCGCTCCGGGGCGGCCGGCCTTTGGGGCGATCGGGCTTTGGGCTGAAAGATCAGTCGGAAACCTCGGTCTGCGGCCGGTCGCGTCCATCAGCCAGTTCCTCATGCCATTTGCCGTCGGCATCCTCGTACTGGATGCCGTCCGTCGACCCCGCGACCTGCTGCTCGGCTGAAGCGATCTCGGCGGCCCGCAACGCGTCCTGATGCGTGGGAAACGTCTCCGAGAAGGTCGCTCCGACCTTGTAGGCCCAGCCGCCGTCATGCTCGACGATCTTGTAAGTCAGCTTCGCCATCAATAACCTCCGGTTTAAAGGTCCGTCCGCTCAATGCAGGCGGTCGTCGGACAGCTTGTCGTCTGGCACCAGCACTTCCGATTCCTTGGCGGCTTCGATAAGGGCCCGGCGCGCATCCGCTGTCGAACGATAACCTTCCAGCACTTTGAGGCAAGTGTCGAGAGCATCACGATGACGGGGGCCGCGATTGAGCGGCCAAACCGTCATCAGGCACTCCGCCGCCTCCTGGGTACTGCGGATGTGGCGATATTTGCCGACATGGCCGAGTTCGACCACGACCGGTGTTTCAAAAGGCTTGTTGTCCATCATGGCCGCAACGCAAAGCAGTCAATTTGGTTGCAACCGTGTCCTCAGCCTGCGCCCAAACGTCCCAAACCTCCTTGGAAGCTCTATTGCGGCGGTCGTCCGACGACGCGTTCCGCCCTTCTCGGAAGGGTCGCTCAGTCCGCCGCCTTCATCCAGTGCTGCATCGTCGTCACCGAGCGCGCGAGCTGCGGCGCGGGATGGATCGTCTCGCTGAACGTGGCGGCCGCTCGCCACCCCCAGCGCGGGTCGGCGAGGAAGGCGCGCGCCAGCGCAACCATGTCGGCGCGGCCTTCGGCGATGATCGCCTCTGCCTGCTTGGGATCGTCGATCAGACCGACCGCGCGGGTAGGGATGCCGGCGCCCCTGCGCACGGCTTCCGCCAGATGTACCTGATAGCCGGGGCCGGAGGGCAGTTTCTGCAAGGGCGAATTGCCGCCGCTCGAGCAACAGAGATAAGCGACGCCTTCGGCCTTCAGCGCTTTCGCCACTTCGATCGCATCCTCGACGTCGAAACCGCCATCGACCCAATCCTTGACCGACAGCCGGGCGCCCAGCATCAGTTTTGGCGCTGCCTTTTTCACCGCCTTGGCGATCTCGACGACAAGACGCATGCGGTTTTCCAGCGAGCCGCCCCAGCTGTCCGTGCGTTGGTTGGAGAGCGGCGACAGGAACTGGAAGATCAGGTAGCCGTGCGCCGCGTGCAGCTCGATGAAGTCGAAGCCCGCGCGTTCGGCCCGCCTCGCCGCCTCGGCGAACCGCTCGATGAGCTGGAGGATCTCCTCTTCCTCCAGCGCTCGCGGCACGTTCCAGCCGGTATCGTAGGCGATTGCCGAAGCCGAGACGGTCTGCCAGGGATCCTCGTTCGGCTGCAGCGGTCCGCCGCCCTCCCAAGGCTTGCGGTTCGAGGCCTTGCGGCCGGCATGGGCAAGCTGAGTGCCGAATTTGGTGCCGGGTGCGGCCACGCGCCTTGCTGCGTCCAGGGCGCGGCGCGCAGCGGCTTCATTGTCTTCGGAATAGAGGCCGAGGCAGCCATGGCTGATGCGGCCACGCCGCTCGACATCGGTCATCTCGACCGTCACCATGCCGGCGCCGGACATTGCCAGGTTCATCCAGTGGTGGAGATGCCAGTCGCTCGCCGAGCCGTCCTCGGCCGAATACTGGCACATCGGCGCGACGGCGATGCGGTTGGGAAAGCTCAAGCCATCGAGCGTGATCGGCTGGAAAAGCGATGTGGTCATGAACGAAACTCCGGGAATAGGATGCGCTATTTAGGCGATCGATCGCCGCCATGCCACACACGAGAGAGTGAAATGCTTGCTGGACCAACCGCTGCCCCGATTGCGTGAACGCTGGTTCGCGGCTACGCCTCCCGGGTAACGTGGAGGCAGCCGATGGAAGATCGTATCCGCATCCGTTCTGAAGAAATCCTATCCGACGACTGGGCGGTTCTGAAGAAGACCGTCCTCGACTACCGTCGCCGCGACGGACAATGGGAGACACAAATCCGCCAGACTTACGATCGCGGCGATGGCGCGGTGATCCTGCCCTATGATCCCCATCGTTCGACCGTGCTCCTAGTGCGCCAGTTCCGCTATCCCGCCTATGTCACCGGCCACCGCGAGCCGCTGGTCGAGGCCTGCGCGGGACTGCTCGACGAAAACGATCCGGAGACCTGCATCCGCAAGGAGGCGGAGGAAGAGCTCGGCTATCGGCTGAACCATGTGGAGCGGCTGTTTTCGCCCTACATGAGCCCAGGCAGCGTCACCGAGCGGCTCTGGTTCTTCACCGCCCTCTATTCGCCCGCCGACCGCATTTCGGCCGGTGGCGGCGCAGCGGACGAAGGCGAGGACATCGAGGTGCTGGAAATGCCGCTCGACGAGGCTCTGGCCGGCATTGCCGATGGCCGCATCATCGACGCCAAGACCATCATCCTGATCCAGCATCTGAAGCTCCATCCGATCGCTGTTTGACCGATACCGGTCGCCCCTGCGGGACGAAGAATCGGTGCGGGGCGAATGAAAACGAACGTGTTTTGCACAACGCTTTTTTGGGACTGCATGGCCCTAATTGACGAGATCGCCTAGGTAGTTGAAACGAAAGGCGCGCGGACGTGGCGGAATTGGTAGACGCAAGGGACTTAAAATCCCTCGATCTCTGATCGTACGGGTTCGATTCCCGTCGTCCGCACCACCTTAACTCTACTTCAATGCTCTGCAGAGCCTAGCCGCCACCAACGGGTGCCACCCGGGTCTTCTAGCGGCGGCTCGGCGACCGTGCGCCGAGGCGCGCCGTCGGCTATGGGCCCTCGGCGAACGTTGCCACGATCCGCCGACCTGAAACGGCGGATCGTGGCGTTCAAGCGCTCACTGGATAATCTTTACGATCTTGCGTGTGCCGGGATCCACGACGACGGTGTGATTGTCCACGACGACATAGCGATATTTGACGTTGGGAATTTCATGAAGCTCGACTGTATCGGGCAGGGCGGTCCCGACATTGAGCTCAACGCCGGGAATCTTGACTGAGGCCAGAGGCTGTTTCTTTACGTATTCTTGTATGACGGTTTCGTCCTGCGGCTGAATGACCACATCCTGTGCGGCGGCGGCACCGATGCCGGCAAGCAGCAGGAATCCCGCTACGACGGTTGTAAGATCGGTTCTCATTGTTGCTTCCTTTCTCTCTCGTTGGGCTTGACGCGAAGCGCGGTGGCGCCCGAAGGATTGCCAGGGTTGGCAAGGGCTCCCAATGCTGGCCATCGATCAGGGGAACCATCGTTCAATGGCCTGTCAGGCAATCGCTCTTAGACGCGTGGGTTCCAAACAACCGTGGGTTTGGGCCTTTTGCGCGCCACGATCTGACTTTGGTCGCATGTTCAATAGGACCCAAGCCCCAGCAGTGGAACCGCCGGTAGGAAGCGTGCGTTGCGTTTGCTAATGATCTTCAACTGGAGGCCGATCATGGCAGCCGGCCCCGCTGTGGTAAATTCTGGCGGCAGCGCTGCCGTGGCCATTGTTCTGGCAGGCGGAAAAAATATTTGGCGTCAAGATTGACGCTCCCAAAGCCAAAGCCGTCCGCATCGGCGAATCCGGCAGCTCCGTCGAACGGTGGCTGATGTCAATCCGACGCTTCGTGAGGCAAAGCATGACCCCTGGTTCCATCAAAACTGATGGCCGTGACCGTGTCACAATCCCCGACAACGACAATCACATGGCTGGCGTCGACAACAAGCCGCTCTTGAAAAGTATCCAGAGCGACGATTTTGCTGACGCGCTTTGCGCGAGAGCCGAGCGGTTCGCGACCAAGGTGGTCGTGGCAATGGCGATTTGTTTGACATCGACACTGATCGCCGGCGTTTATTTTTTACTGGCGCCCTCTTGAGGGACCAGAAGCTCAAGCTGGAGAGCACGACCGGCCTCTCATACCCGGGCTGCGATTAAGCACTCATTTTCAACAGGGAAGACCCGCCTGGCTTCCTCCACTTCCCTTGTTGTCAGTCCGCCGCTCGCGGGCACGGCCCGGCAGGGTTGGCGATCAGCCGGGCCGGATTGCACAATATTAGTCGTTGCTGTCGTAGATCACCACTGGGTGATGCCGGTGGTGACGGCGTTCAGTTGAGCCCGTTATGACGACGGTGTCGCGGCGATGATGCCGGCGACCTTGGTCATAGAAGGCCACCGTGCCATGGCGCCGATGATGGAGGCGCTGGCCCTGATCGTTGATCACTGCCAGGTGACGGTGATGATGGCGATGGGTTTTGATGACGACGTCGGCTTCTGCCGCCGAAGCGACAACCGGCATTGCAACGAAAACGAGCGCCATGGCACTTGTCAGAAAAATCGCTTTCATAAGTGTTTCTCCATTCCAGATCCCTCGGGGGTAGTTTCACGACAGCTCAAGCCGCACGAGATCTCGATTTGAGCTTTCTGCCTGCGAACTGAGCAGGGGGTTGAGGGTGCAAATGATTGTAACCCTGCTCTCGTGGGCACATGAAGGACCATTGCTGCACCCGTTCAACAAATGGAAGGAATGCGAGTACGTTCCTTGCAGGAGAGCTGATCGGACCTCTGCTGTAGGTATTCGGACCAAGGTCTTGCTGATGTTCTTGGACCTTCGTCCGCACTTGCGGTTCGATGGCTCTTTTCTCGATGCAATTCTTTGAGTGTTCACTGCGCGATCGGGCGCGGGTACTGCGATGGCGGACGCGCGCCTGCGTGCGAGGGCAGGATCATAAACGGCACGCGGCATCAAGTGCTGCGCCGGTGACGTTCAGACAAGCGGGCATGGTGATACTGGTGCGATCACGCAATTCCGCGCGCCGCAGGCAATGATACGGTGTCTGCGCGGCGGATCTGATCCGTCGAGGCCGGCGTCTACCAGGCCCAACCCATCCCCCCGCCCACTGGGGACGCCGGCCCCTCAGTCCTTGGAATTGCCTTAGAATTGCCGTCACGGACCATGCGAGATCGAGCATGATCCTGCCCGGTGACCGGGCGCGGTGATGGGGCTCAGAACTTGTAGCTCAGATTGATGCCGACCGTATTCAGCTTCACATTCTGGTCGCGATCGAGAAAATCGTCCGGCGCATCAAAATGCTCCTTGCTGAAATCATAGTAGCGATACTGCGCCCCGACGACGAACCTGTCGGTCAGCGCATAGTCGACGCCGGCCCCAACCGTCCAGCCTATGCTGGTTCGCGTGTTGTCGAACGAGGTACCGGCATCTTGGGAGGTTTCGATGCCGGCAAAGGCGACGCCGCCGATGCCGTAGATCAGGAACCGATCCATCGCATAGCCGGCCTTGGCATTGATGGAACCGAACCACTTGACATCCGTGCCGAGCAGATTTCCCGCACCCAGTTCTTCGGCGCCCTTTGCCGAGGAATAGTTAAGCTCTGCTTCGGCGCCGAGCACAGCCTGGTCGAATTGCCACAGACCGGCGACATGGCCACCGACGAAACCGCCGTCGAGGTCTGGCGAGGCGGCAAACGGCTCGCCCTCGGTTCCCGAGATATCGGAACTGCCCCAGCCATAACCGCCTTGCAGGCCGGCATAGTAGCCGGTCCAGTCGAAACCGGGCGCGGTCATCGGCACATCGGCCACAGGTTCGGCTGCGAAAGCCGGTGCGGCCAGAGCGGCAAGAAAACCGACAGTTGCAAGCATTAGGCGACGCATCGAACTGCCCGAACGAAGAGCTGGAAGATCCTGGCAGGCACGGTAACCCGATTTGCGGCAAAACGGAATCGCATTTCTGTGCGGCCGATTTACGCTCTCCGTCGGTCTTGGAACAATCGGGAGAAAGTGTGAGGCTGGTCAAAACCGTGGCGGCTTGGCACAGTCGGGCAAACAGGAGTCGCTTCATGGCGAACACGCCGTCGGGCAGCAAACCCAGACCATGGACTGAAATGGCAACGCATCTGGTCGATGTCGCCATGGGCAGGAAACCCGCCGATCTCGTCATCCGCAACGGGCGCTGGGTCAATGTTCACTCCGGCGAGATCGTAGCCGGCACCGACATCGCTATTGCCGGCGGCCGCTTCGCCTATTGCGGTCCGAACGCCGGCCATGCCATCGGGCAGGGCACCAAGGTGGTCGATGCCGGCGGGCGCTATCTGGTGCCCGGCCTTTGCGACGCGCACATGCATGTCGAGAGCGGCATGGTGACGGTGACCGAATTCTGCCGCGCGGTGATCCCGCATGGCACGACTTCGATGTTCATCGATCCGCACGAGATCGCCAATGTGCTCGGCCTGCCCGGCGTGCGGCTGATGCATGACGAGGCCGTCGCCATGCCGATCAACGTGCATGTCCAAATGCCGTCCTGCGTGCCGTCGGCCCCCGGGCTCGAACATGCCGGCGCCGAACTGACGGTCGCCGACGTCGCCGAGGCGATGGGCTGGGAAAATATCATCGGGCTGGGCGAGGTGATGAATTTCCCTGGCGTCGCCGCCAACGATCCTGTGATGTCGGGCGAGATCGCCGCGACCGTGAAAGCCGGCAAGACCGTCGGCGGGCACTATGCCTCGCGCGATCTCGGCTTGCCGTTCCATGGCTATGTCGCCGGCGGCCCGGAGGACGACCATGAGGGCACGCGCGCCGAAGATGCCATCGCCCGCGTGCGCCAGGGTATGAAGGCGATGCTTCGGCTGGGCTCGGCCTGGTACGACGTCGCCTCGCAGATCAAGGCGGTTACCGAGGGCGGCATCGATCCGCGCAATTTCATCCTGTGCACCGACGACAGCCATTCCGGCACCTTGGTTCACCAGGGGCATATGGACCGCGTGGTCCGCCACGCCATCAGCCAGGGCTTGAAACCGGTGACCGCGATCCAGATGGCGACGCTCAACACCGCTCAGCATTTCCGGCTGGAGCGCGAGATCGGATCGATCGCGCCGGGGCGGCTGGCTGACCTTTTAATCGTCTCGGATCTCGCCGAAATGACCATCGACGAGGTCTATGCGCGTGGCGTCAGGCTGGCCAAGGCCGGCAAGCTCGACATCGACATTCCGGTCTACGACTATCCCAAGGCGGCGAAGAACACCGTCAAGCTCGGCAAGAAGCTGAAGGCCCACGATTTCGACATCACGGCACCCAAGGGCGCGAACGAAGTCCGGGTCCGGGTCATCGGGGTCATCGAAAATCAGGCACCGACGCGGGCGCTGGAAGCGGATCTCGCCGTCGAGGACGGGCTGGTCGCCATGGATCGCCGCAACGACGTCTGCCAGATCGCGCTGGTCGAGCGTCACAAGGGTACCGGCGGCGTCACCAATGCCTTTGTCTCCGGCTTCGGCTACATCGGCGATTGCGCGATGGCGTCGAGCGTGGCGCATGATGCCCACCACATCATCGTCGTTGGCACCAACAAGCGGGATATGGCGCTTGCGGTCAACCGACTGGGCGAGGTCGGTGGCGGCGTCGTGCTGTTTTCCAAGGGTAAGGAACTGGCACTGGTCGAAATGCCGATCGCCGGGCTGATGTCGGACGAGCGGGCCGAAATCGTCGCGGCCAAGGCCGACAAACTGACCGAGGCCATGCGCCAGATGGGCTGCTCGCTGAACAACGCCTACATGCAGCACTCGCTGCTGGCGCTGGTCGTCATTCCGGAGCTCAGGATTTCCGATGTCGGCCTGATCGACGTGACGACCTTCCAGAAGGTCGACCTCTTCGTATAAGAGCAGTTGCGGTCGCTTCGCTCATCCGCCGGTGGCGATCGTCAGCACCTTGAACGGCGTGGTGATGACGATCTCGGCAACCGAGCCGACGGCCTTGCCGAGGCCTTGGCCGAGATTGTTGAGCTGCACTGGAGGTTCGTCCGACGCCAGGCCGGCCGGGGCCCGCAGCCGGTCGCCGAGCAACTGAACCAGGATCGGATTGTCGGCGAATTTGGCGTGGTTCAGCCGGTCGCCACCCTTGGTCTGGCTGAGATCGACCACAGACACGCCATAGCTGGCGAGATCGGCCGCGTCGTCATAGTCGCCGACGCGGGGCTTGTCGCCCGAGATCAGGGAAGACAGTTTGAGCGCCCGGTCGTCCGCTGAAAGCAGGATGGCGAACGGTTTGTCCGGCTTGCCGTAGCGGATCATCTGTTTCTTGAACACGTCGACGTCGATGTCGGGCGAGGCCAGGACGACATAACCGAGCTTGCCGTCGAGATCGCGGTCGCCGGTGATGGCAAGCTGGCGCAGCGCCTCCATGGTCACCCATGTTCCCATCGAATGGGCAACGATGTCGATACTCTTGGCCCGCGTCTTGGCCAGCATCCTGAGCGTTGCCTCGAGGTCGTCACGCGCCGCGTTGGCGCTCTCCTTGTCATAGATGTAGCCCGTCGTCTTGCCGCTCGAGGCCCAGGAGAACAGCACCGGCGTGCCCGGATATTTCGTGTCGTGCGCGATCTGCGTCAGCCGGTAGATGCCGTCGTCGAAACCATTGTTGAACCCGT
The DNA here is from genome assembly GCF_006442685.1 of Mesorhizobium sp. B2-4-7. Lineage (NCBI taxonomy): Bacteria > Pseudomonadati > Pseudomonadota > Alphaproteobacteria > Hyphomicrobiales > Phyllobacteriaceae > Mesorhizobium > Mesorhizobium sp. B2-4-7. Next base: position 138,464 of record NZ_VFVH01000010.1, on the reverse strand, counting down.
GCACGAAAACCAGCGCACGGTCGCCGCGCATGGCGATGTCGGCACCGACCGCCTTGGCGAATTGCGGCGCATCCGCGTAGAACGCGACATCCCTGGCGGTGAAATCCTTGGCTGGATTGCTGTTGGCAGACCCCCGGACACGCTCGATCATGCCGACCTTGTGACTTTTCGGCACGGTGACGTCGACCCGGGCGAAGCTGGTGGTCAAGGAGCGATCGCCGTCGAACACCTGCCGCGGGTCCTTGGTCGCCTTCTGGCGGGTGGTGGCGACGAATATCTCGTGGGTGGCCGCGATGTCGGACGCGGGTACGGCAACCGTCGTCCTGTTCAGCAGATCGTGCGTGTTTCGGCCGGCGCAGCCTGCGACCAGCAGCGTGAACGCAATGACGACGAAACTCTTCGAATGCACCGTCACACGCCGGCTCCCGCAAAGGAGGACGTCAAACGCGTGACGTCGCTGGATATTTCGATAAGGCCAGAGGCCGGCGCGGTCCAGTTCAAAGTTGGTCGACTCTGTCGCAAGGCCGAGCGGGCCACGCGAACCCGCGGCGATGCATCTATTGGCCGAGCAGGCTGATGCGGTCGGTCACGTCGCGGTCGCTGGCAAATCCATCGTCTTCGCGCAGCCGTTGGCCGATCATCTTCACCAGCGCGGGATTGTCGGCGAATTTCGTATGGTTGAAACTGTCCGCTCCCTTGATCTTGGAGAGGTCGACGACCGTTACGCCGTAGGATGCAAGGTCGGCGGCGTCCTTGTAGTCGCCGACGCGCGGCCGCGCGCCGGCAATCAGACCGGAGAGCCGGAGCGCGCGGTCATCATCGGACAACAACAGGATGAACGGCTTGTTGGGTTTGCCATAGCGGCGCATCTGGCTCTTGAACACGTCGACATCGATGTCGGGCGATGCGAGCACGACGTCGCCGAGCTTGCCGCCGAGATCACGGTCGCCGGTGATGGCGAGCTGGCGCAGCGTCTCCATGGTCACCCAGGTTCCCATTGAATGGGCGACGATGTCGATGCGCCGCGCGCCGGTCTGCGCCAGCATACGCAACGTCACTTCGAGCTGGTCGCGCGCGGCGCTGGCGCTTTCCTTGTCGTAGACATAGTCGGTGGTCTTGGCGCCGGATGCCCAGGAAAACAGCACGGGTGTGCCGGGATAGCCGGAATCGTGGACGATCTGGGTCAGGCGGTAAACGGCGTCGTCGAAGCCGGTGTTGTAGCCATGGACGAAGACCATGACGCGGTCGCCGCGCGCCGCGATGTCAGCACTCAGCGCATTGGCGAATTTCGGCTGGGTGTCGTAGCCGACGACCTCCGAGGCCATGAAATACTTGGCCGGATCGTTCGACTTGCCGCGCGAGCGGCGTTCGATCTGCCCGGTCTGGTGGATGCCGGGCACGGTGACGTTGACGCGGGCGTAGTTCAGCGTGGCCGATCGCTCGCCGTCGAAGACCTTGTTCGGATCGTCGGATTTCTTGCGCGTGGTGGCGATGAAGATGCTGTGATTGCCGGCGATCTCGGTCACCGGCGCTGCCACGATGGCGCTGCCGAGCAGTTCCTGGGTCTGCTGTCCCGCGCAGCCCGCGACAAGCAAGGCTAGGCCAATGGCAAAAATCGTCTTCAACGGCACGTCTGAAATTCCACTCCGGCCCGAAAAGGCCAATCGCCTCCGCAAGTCTCCCCCGACAGCGCAAGTGCGGCGGAAGTAAGTCGTGCCCAGCCGAAAAGCGGTCGGCGTCTCGCGACCGCCGCCGCAGTGTTGCACGAAAGCCAGACTGCATCAGGGCGAGCCCCGACGGGCCTTGGCACCCGCATGGATTTCAAGAATTACATGAACAATCACCTCCAACTAACGGCAAATATGTCACTAAACGCCGACCGCTTGGGAACATGAGTGACGGGCAATGGTTTCACGGGGTCGCCTGTGCAATAGACGGAATCGGGTTGCTTGGCGGCAAGGCTCGCGACAAAAGGGCGTTCCGCAGCCAATCGATGATAGACGTTCCCAAACGACATGCGTTCAAGGTGGCTTTCCGATGACCAGCTTCTCTTCCCGTGTTGCCACCGCTGCTTCCGCGATCCGCCGGATCTTTCCGGAAACGCCGCTGCAGGAGAACGACTATCTGTCGAAGAAGACCGGCGCGCGGGTGCTTTTGAAGCGCGAGGACCTGAGCCCGGTGCGCTCCTATAAGATCCGCGGCGCCTTCAACTTCTTCCGCAAGGCACTTGGCGAAGGCAATCAGGCCGAACTGTTCGTCTGCGCTTCCGCCGGCAATCATGCGCAGGGTTTCGCCTTCGTCTGCCGTCATTTCGGTAAAAAGGGCGTTGTATTCATGCCGGTGACGACGCCGCAGCAGAAGATCGACAAGACGCGGCTGTTCGGCGGCGACTTCGTCGAGATCAGGCTCGTCGGCGATTTCTTCGACGATTGCTATCGCGCCGCCATCGAATTCACCGAAAGCGCCGGCGCTCATATGGTGCCGCCCTTCGACCACAAGGACATCATCGAGGGACAGGCGACGGTCGCCTATGAGATCGCCCACCAGATGCCCGGCGCGGGCATGCCCGACATCGTCATGCTGCCGGTCGGCGGCGGAGGTCTGGCCGCAGGGGTGACGCACTACTTCGCCGATCAGGGGCGTGAGGCGCGCTTCGTCTTTTGCGAACCGGCAGGGGCGCCAAGCCTGCGCGAGAGCCTTGCGGCGGGAAAACGGCTCAAACTCGCCAAGGTCGATAATTTCGTCGACGGCGCGGCGGTCGCCGAGATCGGCCGTGAGCCCCTGCGTCACCTCAAGGACTTCGCCGCCGACACGGTGCGGTTGATCCCGGAAAACCGGCTCTGCGCGACCATGATCGAGATGCTCAATGTCGAGGGCGTGGTGCTGGAGCCGGCCGGCGCGCTGGCTATCGATGCGCTGAAGGATTTTTCCAGGAAGGAAATCCGCGGCAAGACCATCGTGGCGGTGGTTTCGGGCGGCAATTTCGATTTCGAACGGCTGCCGGACGTCAAGGAACGGGCACTGCGCTTCGAGGGCCTGAAGAAATACTTCATCATCCGCTTTCCGCAGCGGCCGGGCGCGCTGCGCGACTTCCTTGAAATGCTGGGGCCGGACGACGACATCGCCCGGTTCGAATATCTGAAGAAGTCGGCACGCAATTTCGGCTCGGTTCTGATCGGCATCGAAACCAAGGATCGCCGCAATTTCGACCTGCTGAAAGCGAATTTCGAGGCCGAAGGCGTCCAGTATCAGGATATCACCGACAACGAGACATTGGCCGGGTTCATCATATGAGCGGAAACGTCTTCATCGCCCTGTTTTCAGGCATCAATGTCGGCGGCAACCGCATCGTCAGGATGGCCGAGTTGCGGGCGTTCTTGGAGGATCTCGGGTTTTGCGATGTCGCTACCTACGTGCAGAGCGGCAACGCGGTGTTCCGGGCGAAGGAGGGAGACGCCGCCACGCTGACCAAACAGATCGAAGCGGCTTTCGAGGAGAAATGGGGTTTTCATTCGCGCATCATGGTGCGCGATCTCGGCTGGGTCGAACGGCTGGTCAGGGAAAATCCCTATCCGGAGATTGCCGAGGAGCCGACAAAGCTGCACGCGTATGCGCTGGAGCGCGCGCCTACCGCCGAGGAGGCGGCACGGCTGGCCGAAAGATGTACGGGTCCGGAGCGGTTCGAGATCAAGGGCGACGTGCTTTACCTGCATGCACCCGACGGACTGGGCAAATCGGTGTTTGCCAATCTCATTCCACGCGTACTGAAGGTACCGGGCACTGCGCGCAACTGGCGCTCGGTGCTGGCGCTGCTGGAGATGGCCGGCAAGCCCGGCGGCGGCTGATTAATGCCTGCCGTAATGCGTAGACAAGAGCCTACGCCGCCTCGGCGCGTTTCCAGTCGAACGTCAGCTCCTCGCGAAACGCAAAGCGTTTGATGTGGTCGGCGACGACGCTTTCGAGGCGTTCGATAGAGCCGGGGTCGTCGCTCGATACGGTGATGTGCAGCGCAGCTCCATCGGCATCCATGATGGTGCGGCCGAGCGAAAGGTCGATGGCGCCATGATTGGGATCGAATTCCACGGGGAATTTGTGCGCCCAATGTTTGCACAATTGCTGCAGATAACGGCTTGCATGTGCGGTGGTGACATCGGCATGGCTGATCGTCATGAAGGGATCTCCGAGGGTGAAACGCACGAAACGGTGCCCGCTTTCGAGGCGGGCGCTATCGCCGCATAGATAGGCGCAAGCTCGCCCGCCGCCATAGGCCGGCTGCCGATCGCTCGAAAAGGTGATCGATCACCAGCTTCCGGTGTTCGGCATCGACGCCCACGGTTCGGCCTTTGCCTTCGCCGGACCTTTCTGCAGAAGTTCGATCGAGATTCCGTCCGGCGACTTGACGAAAGCCATGTTGCCGTCGCGCGGCGGCCGGTGGATGGTGACACCGCTGTCCATCAGCCGCTGGCAGGTGGCGTATATGTCGTCGACTTCATAGGCGAGGTGGCCGAAATTGCGGCCGCCCTTGTAGTCTTCCGGGTCCCAATTGTAGGTGAGCTCGACCAGCGGTGCTTTCTCGTCGATGCCGCTTTGCTCGTCTTCCGGCGCGGCCAGGAAGATCAGCGTATAGCGGCCCTGCTCGTTCTCGTAGCGGCGCACTTCCTTCAGGCCGAGCTTGTTGCAGTAGAAATCGAGCGAAGCATCGATGTCGGCGACGCGAACCATGGTGTGCAGATAGCGCATGTGATTTCCTCGACTTGTTGGGTTGCGGCGCAACATAGGGGTGGGCCGTCCAAAGGGCAAATCCCAGGCGGCTGCCGGCGCCGCCAAAGAACAAATCCGGTATTCGCATAATGAACCGTGAAAAAAGGCACGTCAGGTCTTGCACTCACCGGAAGCCGCAGTGTTAATCTGGTGTCAAGAATCAGTTGCGGTGTTCTTGAAAAAAGGGGGCATTCTTATGGGGGAAAAAGCCTCTTTGACGGGGCGGTCCGAAACCCTTGGCGACGCCATGAAGCGCGACGAAGGCGGCGATGCCGTCGATCTGACCGAAATATCCGGCGCCATCAAGTGGTTCGATGTAGCCAAGGGCTATGGCTTCATCCTCCCGGATGACGGCGTTTCAGGCGACATCCTCCTCCATGTGACATGCCTTAGACGGGATGGTTTCCAGACTGCTCTGGAGGGAGCGCGCGTTGTCTGCCTCGTCAAGCAGGGCGAGCGCGGATTGCAGGCTTTCCGGGTTCTCTCGATGGATGTCACCACAGCGGTCCATCCCGCGGAAATGCAGGAACAGCGCACCCATGTCTCGGTGACACCCGAAAGCGGGCTGGAACGTGCCTTGGTGAAGTGGTTCAACCGCACCAAGGGGTTTGGTTTCCTGACCCGGGGCGAGGGCACCGAGGACATCTTCGTCCATATGGAAACCTTGCGTCGCTACGGCATCACCGAGCTTCGGCCGGGGCAGGTCGTGCTTGTCCGCTTCGGGCGCGGCGACAAAGGCCTTATGGCTGCCGAAATCCACCCCGATATGGGAACCTTGCCGGTCGCGCATTAGGGCGGTTGCCGAGGATTTTCGCATGACACATAGGAACTGGCTGACGGCGGGCGCAATGTGCGTCCTGGCTGCCGTCATCGTCGCCGCGGGCGCCTATTTCTATTTGCCTGCACCGACGGCGGCCGACAGCCGGGTGATGACCCTGCCGGTGGACCCAACGCCGCTGGTCGTGGCGACGAAAGGCGGAGATCGCTCCTTTTCCATCGAAATCGCCGACACCGATGCTGAACGCGAGGCCGGCTTGATGTATCGCCAGGACATGGCGGACGATCACGGCATGTTGTTCGTCTTCGACATGCAGCAGCAGGTCAACTTCTGGATGCAGAACACGCCGATGCCGCTTGACCTGGTTTTTATCGGCCAGGATGGCAAGATCCGGGCGGTCAAGCACGGCGAGCCGCAATCCCAGGCGCTCATTTCGCCCGGCGTGCCGGTGCGCTTCGTGCTTGAGCTCAAGGCGGGCACCGCCGCCAGGAACGGTATCGATTATGGCGACCTGGTGCGGCATCCGGCCGTTGGCACCATATCAGGCCCCGAGGTGCCGCCATCGGACAATGGCGATGCGCCGAACGGCGGTGGCGGTTGAGGACGCGGGCAGTATAGCCGATGCAGTTTTTTTCCCATGACGGGTTCGATATCGCCTTCCTCGACCGCCAGCCGGAATCGGGCCGGGGCGATCCTGTGTTGATGATCCATGGCTTTGCCTCCAGCCATTACGTCAACTGGGTTTCGCCCGGCTGGTTCAAGACGCTGAACGATGACGGCTACCGCGCCATTGCGCTGGACAATCGCGGCCACGGCTCGTCATCGAAAAGCTACGAAGAGGCAGATTACACCCCGGCCCGGATGGCCTCGGACGCGGCTGCTTTGCTCGATCATCTCGGCATCGGGCGCGCCCATGTCATGGGCTATTCGATGGGCGCGAGGATAGCGGCATTCCTGGCGCTGTCGGATCCCGACAAGGTGGCGACGCTGGTCTTCGGCGGTCTCGGCATCGGCATGATCGACGGCGTCGGCGATTGGGATCCGATCGCGGCAGCCCTTCTTGCCGACGATCCGGCCAAGACCACTCATCCCCGCGGCCGTTCGTTTCGCGCCTTCGCCGACCAGACTCGCAGCGACCGCCGGGCGCTCGCGGCCTGCATTGCCACCTCCCGCGAGTTGCTGAGCGAGGATGAAATTGCCCGGATCGCCCAGCCGACGCTGATCGCCGTCGGCACCACCGATGACATTGGCGGCTCGCCCGACGAACTTGCCGCACTGATGCCCAACGCCAAGGCTTTCCACATCGAAGGCCGTGACCATATGCTGGCCGTCGGCGACAAGACCTTCAAGCGGCGTGTGCTGGAATTCTACGCCGAAAATCCGCTTTGACCCGGCGTAAGAGCCCGATAAACCGAAAGGCACAAGCCCGATATCACCCCGGTTTTTGCAGCGCTTCGAGCGACCGGGTGAGATTCAGCCTAGCCTGCTGCTCGAAGCGCCGGCGGAATTCCTCGCTGTGGAAGATGTGCGGGCGTGTCAGGAAGCTGTTCAGCACCGCGCCACGTCCGGCCCGCCATATCGGCTCCTCCACCCATTGATATTCGGCGCGGATCGCGCGCTCATAGGCATCGAATGCATCCGGCGCTGCGCCGAGGATCGACAGGTCCATGTCCAGGAAAAGAGCGGCGTCACGCACCGCGGCCGTGTCTTCGAAGCCCGGCAACTGGTGTGTTGCGGTGGCAAGGATCATGGCGCAGATGCGGCCGAGGCGCTGGGCGTCGATGCGGCCCGCGAGCTTCTTTTCCGCGAGCGCTGCGCTTTGCGCCTCGTTGTCCTTGGCCCGGCTGTCATAGACGGCGTCGTGGAACCAGATCGCCGCCTCGACGGCCTCGGGATCGCCGAGCAGCTTCCGGTACTCGCCGGCGAGCGCCAGCATCGCCTCGATATGGGCAAGGTTGTGGTAGTGGCGATCCCGTCCCTCATAGAGGGCGGAAAGCTCGCGTTTGAGGGCATTGTCGAGCAAGAGTTCATTTTCCATGCCGGCTTGAATTCCCGCGAACCAAATCCATTTGACAGAGCACTAAGGAAAATTGAGTTCAATCGTGCTATGATCTGGCTTATATGTGCGGCTCGACATTAGGCAAGGCGGCAGGACGACGTCGATGAACAGCATCAGCATTTCCCGACACAGCGCGTTGCAGCCGGTCGATCCGATCTGGCGCTCGATCCGTGACGAAGCGATGGACGCGGTCAATCGCGACCCGCTGCTCGCCGCCTTCCTCTATTCGACCATCCTCAACCAGGAGAGCCTGGAGGAGGCGGTCATCCACCGGCTGGCCGAGCGGTTGGCGCACCAGGACATAGGTTCCGATCTCATCCGCCAGACCTTCAAGTCGATGCTGGCCGACGACAAGGATTGGCCGACCATCGTGCGTGTCGATATCCAGGCCTATTACGACCGCGATCCGGCCTGCGACCGCTTCATCATGCCGGTGCTCTACTTCAAGGGATTTCACGCCATCCAGACCCACAGGCTGGCGCATTGGCTGTGGAACCAGGGGCGCAAGGATTTCGCGCTCTATCTGCAAAGCCGTTCGTCCTCGGTTTTCCAGACCGATATCAATCCGGCGGCCCGCATCGGCAAGGGCATCTTCATCGACCACGCCACCGGCCTGGTCGTCGGCGAGACAGCGGTCATCGAGGACGACGTGTCGATCCTGCACGGTGTCACGCTCGGCGGCACCGGCAAGGCCGGCGGAGACCGTCACCCCAAGATTCGTCGTGGCGTCTTGATCGGTGCCGGCGCCAAGATTCTCGGCAACATCGAAATCGGCCATTGCTCCAAGATCGCCGCCGGTTCGGTGGTGCTGTCGCCGGTGCCGCATAACAAGACGGTCGCAGGCGTGCCGGCTCGCGTCGTCGGCGAGACCGGCTGCGACCAGCCGTCGCGCCAGATGGACCAGCTTCTACCGTCGCAGACGATGGACCAGGTCGTCAGCTTCGACATCTAATTTTACTGAGGGGCGTCGGGGAGTTTCGCACTGCTCGCGTCGACGAGTCCGATTGCCGTGCAATACGGCGAGCTTGCCTTTACATGGCCATCGTCAACGTGTCAGAAGCGCCGTTCAAACGAGCAAGCCCGATGATCGGAGAAGACTGTTGAAGCCTGACGAAATCAGAAAGCTGGACGCCTATTTCAAGCGCGTCTTCCAGAACCCCAAGCTCGAGGTCAAGGCACGGCCGCGCAAGGAGGATTCGGCCGAAGTCTACGTCGGCGACGAATTCCTCGGCATCGTCTTCAAAGACGAGGATGACGGCGACTACAATTTCTCGATGGCGATCCTCGACATCGATCTGGGCTGATCCCACGCCCATGGCGATGCCGGACGCAAACGCGGCCGGCCTTCCGTCACTGTCCCGCCTTCAGGACACGCCCGGCCTCGGCGGTGATTGCCGCGTCAAGCGCCTGCCAATCCCCCAGAAATTCCTTCGGGAAGCGATAGGTGAGGCTGAGATCCTCGCCGACATGGATGTCGCGCTCGCAAGGCGCCAGCGATTGTTCGGCTGCCGGCCCACTCAGGCAGCGGGCCACGAACGGGTCCTTGCCGGGCCGGTTGCCGACAACGAGCACCTCGTTGAGGTAACCTGATTTCGCGTTGAAACCGTAAATCGTCGTGCCGCCCGGACCTGCCGTGCCGGGCTGCACGATCAACGCGCTGTAGATCGGCCCGAAACGTCCGCTCATGTCGCGAGACATCATTTGCGGTTCGAAGGACAGGAAGACGATGCTTTTGGCTGGCCCCGTGTGGTTGAAATCGCCGCGGGCGGCCTCGCTGTAGCCATCCATCTGGGGATAGCGCAGATAGAGGTCGAGCCGCGAGGCGATGCCGTCGCGCCGCGCCTGTTCGAAACGGATAAAATTGGCAGGCACGGCGATGACATTGTTGCCGACCACCACCTTGCGCATCGTCGCATCATCCGTGTAGCCGGCCATGGCGATCGAATGGCCGAACCATTTGCCGCCCAGGCTGATTGCGACCGACAGCAGGGCGAGTGCTGCGAAGGCGTAGAACACCCGCTTCATCAGCGTGGAATCGACCACGGTGAATTGGGGGTCGTCGGCGATCGCTGCCTGCTTCATCTCTGTCCCCGGATTCCTGTCCCGTGACGGCACGCATCGCACGGCACGGCTCTTGCAGTCCTTCCAGCGACTGTGCGATTTCATGGTAAACGGAAGGTAAAGATGGGCCCGGTTGAGCTAACTGCGTTCGCTTTTCCTGTCGGGTTGACGGCTTGCGGGCTGGTCGGATCGGCGATGGAGTTGGTTGCCGGGCGCAAGGTCGCGTTCACCGAGCCTTATGTGTCCTCCGCGCACGTACTGCGTTCGCTCGCCGCCACCGCGTGCGCCGGGCCGTTCATGCTGCTCAACGATGCCTTGGACGCCCGCCGCGACGGTCGCATTTCGTCGGTGGCGCTGATTTCCTGTGGCTGCACGGCGGTCGCCTGGACGCTGGCGCTCGGCATCGTTCTTGTGGCCGTTGCGTGTTGGGAGGTGCCAACCTAGGGTCGTTCGACTTTCAGGCTTGAGACGAATCGGAGACCAGAAAATGCCGCTTTATGCGATCGATGGCACCGAACCGAACTTCGCGGATGCGGGCTCAAACTGGATCGCGCCCGATGCGACGCTGATCGGCGACATCAGCATCGGCCGCAATGCCGGCTTCTGGTTCGGCGTCGTCATCCGCGGCGACAATGAACCTGTCGTGATCGGCGCCGACACCAACGTGCAGGAGCACACGGTCATGCACACCGATCCCGGCTTCCCGCTGACCATTGGCGAAGGCTGCACGATTGGACACCGGGCCATGCTGCATGGCTGCACCATTGGCGACAACAGCCTGATCGGCATGGGCGCAATCGTGCTCAACGGCGCCAGGATCGGCAAGAATTCGCTGGTCGGCGCCGGCGCGCTGGTCACCGAAGGCAAGGAATTCCCGGACAATTCGCTGATCGTCGGCTCGCCGGCCAAGGCGATCAGGGTGCTGGACGAGACGGCGATCGCGAGGCTGCGAGCCTCGGCCGCGCACTATGTCGCCAACGGCAAGCGCTTCAAGGCGGGGTTGAAGAAGGTCTAGGCCAGAAATGGCGGAGCCGGCCCGGGGACGGGGCCGGCTCCTTAGACCCGGTCGTTGGGACGGGGAGGGTGGGGACTCGACCGGGTTTCTCCTTAGGCGCATCGCCTTGATGCGTAGCGCCTGGTCTCTGGTTCACGCGTGCCGGTCCCCTAACGCTGCGCGTTGATCGCCATGGATCGACGCCGTCAGCGGACGCTGGCGACCGCGTCGGCGCGGCCGTCGTTGATCGTCACCCAGACGCCGGAATTGGTATCCGACTGTCGCTTGAGGTAGGTGTAGTCGGTGTCCGTCCAGGACAGGACCTTGGTTTCCAGATTGTCGAGGATGAATTCGCCGAGGCTGGTGCGCACGGTCAGCACCGCGTGGCCGTCACCGTTCGGCTGGCGCGCGACCGTCATCAACAGGTTGCCGGCCGGAACGCCGGCGTCCATCAGCTCGCGGCGCTTTTCCAGCGCGTAGTCCTCGCAATCGCCATAGCCGTTGTCGGGATAGGCCCAATATTCCTCGACGCCGTTGTTTTCCATGTCGGTGCGCGGCTTGACGCGGGTATTGACCGAGTTGTTGATGCTGAGGATCGTCGCCCACAGCTTGCGGGTCAGTTCGACCGGCGCCCCCTTGGGTGTCCGCTCGCTGCATTCGCCCGGTATGCGCTGGCAGAATTCATAGTGTCCGACAGGCTGTGTGGTGCGGCCGCCGGTGTGCATATAGGCCGGTCCCGCGGCATATGCTGATCCCCAAGCGGAAAGCTGCATCGCCATTGCCATCAGCAACAGCTTGCCTCTCGTTTTCTTCATTGTTTTTGTCTCCCCGTTCGAGGGAGACATTGCCACAGGTGGATTTATTCGACGCAAAAGCGCGCAGTAGATATTGAGTAAAACGTCCCTAGAATAGGTATCAAATTTGAAACTTTTGAGTGGTCAATCGTTGTCGTGAAATACAAAAAAACCGGCCGCGAAGGCCGGTTTTGATCTTAACGCTGTTCGGCCTTCAGGCGCGCGGCGTGTTGAATTCCGAATCGAGCGTCTCAGGCCGCTGGATGACGGCGAATTCGATGGCGACGCCATCCTCGAAATGACGCACGATCTGTCCGCGCATGGTGCCGAGCATGACCTGGACGCCGATCGCCGGCTTGACGTCGATCTCGATCGCGGCGCCGGAGAGCGACAGGTCGATGATGCGGCACTGGTACTGACGGCCGTCGGTGAGCTGCAGGATGCTGGTCGGGTTGCGGGGGGCGACGCGCTCGTGGCGGCGGTCTTCCGGCAGATCGAGCTCGTGCTTGTTGGCGAGCCACGTCAATTGCGCGGCGAGCTTGTCCTTCTTGCGGTCCGACGCAATCACCGTCATTGCGAAACCGTCCTGCAAGGTGCGGGTGACGACGCCTTCTATGCGGCCGATATGGTCGACATAGGCGATGACCTTTTCACCGGGCATGCCGATGCGGTCCGTGCGAAACGCGACGTTACCCGGCGACATATCGACGACCTGGCAAGGATGTTCGGTGCGGTCTTCCAGCATGAAGCGCCCGTATATCTTGACCCGGACGCGCTGAAAGTTACGTCTCTCAGCTTGGGACGGCGCGTAGTCGACCGCCGCTGACCTCATGACTGCCTACACCCCGTTTGGCATCCCCGCGCGCCGATGCCAGGGACTTCATCCCAGAACTACAGCAAAGCGGGTTAACAAAGGGGAAAAACGGGCAGGCGGGGCTGTAGGATCGTCAACTATTCCTCGCGCCCGCCATCGAAGACGACGAGGTGGCGGATGCGGCGCGCTCGGCCGAGCGCGGAGATGGTTTCGGGCGCCTCCAGTTCGGCGGGAACAAGCGAGGGAACGTCGATCGCCGGCCGGCTCGCCAGCAACTCTTTTTCGGGATCGATGACACGGATCGAATCGATCAACGCGTCCGTGAGCGGGTCGGCGCCCAGCCAGAACGGCTTCTCCACAGCGCTGATCACGCCAAGGCAACGCGGGTTTTCGACGCCGCCATCCAGCGGTAAGGCAAGCAGTTCGAACTTGTTGGAACGGCCGTTGCGGCTGAAGCCCTCGAACATGATCAGCACGACGGATTTCTGGTCGAACACGCCATGGATCAGCTTCGAGACCAGCCGCTGGTCCTTCTCGCGCCATAGCGAGGGAAAGGAGAACCCCTTGAGTTCGCGGCCATAGGAGGCGCAGAGCCTTGTGCCGGCCAGCCGGAACACCGCTTGCCCACGCGTGTCCCTTTCCAGGATGAAGGTGTCGGCCAGCAGCGACTTGATATCGGCCGGCTCCACTTCCGAGCGCTTCGGGGCAGGGCGTCCATCACGCAAGCGGTTCCAATACTGGAACAGCGTGATCGATCCGTTCTGGTTCATGCTAAGCAGCTCCGCGCATTCTGTCGTCTGATGTCCCATCGGTGAACAGAAGGGCGCCCTCCGATGACCTACATGCGTTGCGGAGCAGGAAGCGTGCCAGCGTCGTTAACACTTGTTCACGGGTCGGGGCCGTTAAGGTTAACAAGTGGTTTACGTTGCGCCCGGTCGAGCCGCGTGGCACACAAAAACCACTCCAGAAGCGGTCGTTTCGCGACGATCGGCAGCACTTCAGTCAAGAGTTCGGGGGAACAGGGGACTCGACAGCCGTTCAAGGGAAACCTTGGACGGCTTTCTTTTGATTCGGCACTTTTGATTCGCGCTCGGCGATTCGCCCTTTGTGGTCCGGCGGGCAGTGGTCTAGATGCTCGCAACGACGAATCCTGGACCGAGTGCTAGTGCGCATGAGTGAACCTGTAAGCCCACCGGAAATAGAACAGGCGGATCGCGAGCCCGAGCCGCGTCGCGAGCCGATCTTCAACCTGCCGCCGATCGTGCTGGCGGTGATCGCCATTTGCGTGGCCATCTACCTGTTGCAGCAATACGTGCTGAGTGATGCTCAGCAAATGACACTGCTTTACGATGGGGCCTTCATCCCTGTCCTCTACACCGGCCAATACGGCTTCGACTGGTTCCTGTTCACGCGGCCCTTCACCTATGCCTTCATGCATGGTGGATTTGCGCATATCGCCATCAATATGGTCTGGCTCGCTGCCTTTGGCTCGCCGTTGGCCAATCGGCTCGGAGCGTTCTGGTTCGCGTTGTTCTTCGCCGCGACGGGACTGGCTTCAGTGGCGCTTTTCTGGGCCATGCATCCATATGGCGAAGCGCCGCTGGTCGGGGCTTCCGGTGCGATATCGGGCATGATGGGAGCGGCGGCACGCTTTGGCTTCCGTACGGATCGTTCGGCGGGCAAAGCCGCTTTCGCCGGCCCCGTGCTGCCGATCGCAATGGTGCTGCGCTCGCGTGGCGTGATGATCTTCCTTGCCGTTTGGATGATGATCAATCTTGTCACCGGCCTTGTCGGCTTCGCCCCCGGCGTCGACAGCCAGATCGCCTGGGAGGCTCATATTGGCGGCTTTGTCGCCGGCTTCTTCGGCTTGCGCTGGTTCGACAGGCGTTGGCAGCCGCTCGATTGGGAGACGACCGACCACCGCACTTGAAATGCAACCGATCGCGGCGCACGATGTTCACTCTTACGTGAAAGCCGGTCAGGGCAGGAACCGGTTGGCAAAGTAGAGGAGGACGCCATGACGGTTAAGGCCATTCTCGAGCAAAAAGGCCACGACGTGTTGACGCTCGGGCCGAACGAAAAACTGAGCGAAGCCATCCGCATCCTTGCCGAACACAGGATCGGGGCGTTGGTCATCACCAATGGAGACCGCAAGATCGTCGGCATCCTGTCCGAGCGCGACATCGTGCGCGTCGTCGCCAGGGAAGGCGCTGCCGCGCTCGACATAGCCGTTCGTTCCGCGATGACGCCGAAAGTAAAGATCTGCAACGAGAATCACACCGTCAACGAGGTGATGGAGATCATGACCCGGGGCCGCTTCCGCCATCTTCCGGTGGAAAAGGACGGCATGCTCGACGGCATCGTTTCGATCGGCGACGTGGTCAAGCGTCGTATCGAGGATGTCGAGCGCGAGGCTGAGGAAATCCGCGCCTATATTGCTACCGCCTGAGCGGCAAGCAACCGCCGGCCGCGCAAACGGCCGGCGGGCGATAGGCTACCTGTTGTCGAGTTCGGAGCGGACGAGTTGGAGCCCGCGCCGCGTGATGCGGTAGGGGCCGCCGACCGACGACGAAACCGCCTTCTTGCGCTTCAGCTTCCGAAACAGGTCGAGATCGACGCCGGGGTAGTGCCAGCCGTCGCGGGTCAGGCATTTGACGGACGCGATCCGCTTCTTCTCACTTTTTTCGATCTCGATGCGTCCGCCCTGCGCGAGCAGGTGCAGAACGCGTTGTTCAATACGCGAAATATCCATGGGAGAGTTTCCGGGAAAACAACAAAAGCCGCCGCCGCGAAGCTTCGCGGCACGGGGTTTCAGGTTTTCTGCCCTGCCTCGCTGCGAGGTCAGGGCCTTACCGGGACTGAGCGTAAGTGGACATCCACTCTCCATTGGGATGGATGGCCTATAGGCGAAAGCGGCGGAAAAGGCCAGCGAGCGGCTTTACGCTTGTCTCGCGAGGCGGTTTGCACTAGCGAAGTTGCAAATCAGGATGTGCAAAACGCACGTTTCCATCGTTCTACTACGCAGGCCACCATGAGCATCATCGATACCCGCACGCCCGACGCGAAACGCCTGATCCCCGGCGCCACCGGCGACTGGGAAATCATCATCGGGCTCGAGGTCCATGCGCAGGTGACATCGGAAGCAAAGCTGTTTTCCGGCGCTTCGACGTCGTTCGGTGCCGCCCCTAACGCCAATGTCAGCCTGGTCGATGCCGCAATGCCCGGCATGCTGCCCGTCATCAACGAGGAATGCGTCAAGCAGGCGATCCGGACCGGCCTCGGGCTGAAGGCGCAGATCAACCACAAGTCCGTCTTCGACCGGAAGAACTACTTCTACCCGGACCTGCCGCAGGGCTACCAGATCTCGCAGTTCAAGCAGCCGATCGTCGGCGAGGGCACGGTGATCGTCTCCGTAGGGCCCGACCGCCAGGGCGAGTTCGAGGACATCGAGGTCGGCATCGAGCGCCTGCATCTGGAGCAGGATGCCGGCAAATCGATGCACGACCAGCATCCGACCATGTCCTATGTCGATCTCAACCGCTCCGGCGTGGCGCTGATGGAAATCGTGTCGAAACCGGACATGCGTTCGGCCGACGAAGCCAAGGCCTATGTTACCAAGCTGCGCACCATCGTTCGCTATCTCGGCACCTGCGACGGCAACATGGACGAAGGCTCCATGCGCGCCGACGTCAATGTTTCGGTGCGCCGGCCGGGCGGCGAATTCGGCACGCGCTGCGAGATCAAGAACGTCAATTCGATCCGCTTCATCGGCCAGGCGATCGATTTCGAGGCGCGCCGGCAGATCGCCATCATCGAGGATGGCGGCACGATCGACCAGGAAACGCGGCTGTTCGACGCCGTCAAGGGCGAAACCCGTTCGATGCGCACCAAGGAAGAGGCGCACGACTACCGCTATTTTCCCGATCCCGATCTGTTGCCGCTGGAGTTCGACCAGGCCTATGTCGAAGCGCTGGCCAAGGAGTTGCCGGAACTGCCCGACGACAAGAAGGCGCGATTGATCTCCTCGCTCGGCCTCTCGACTTACGATGCTTCGATCCTGGTGTCGGAAAAGCCGATCGCCGACTATTTCGAGAAGGTGGCCGCCGGCCGCGACGGCAAGCTCGCGGCCAATTGGGTCATCAACGACCTGCTCGGACAATTGAACAAAGCTGGCAAGGACATTGAAAACGCTCCGGTTTCGCCAGACCAGCTCGGCGCTATCATCGACCTGATCAAGGATGGCACCATCTCCGGCAAGATTGCCAAGGACCTGTTCGAGATCGTCTGGAACGAGGGCGGCGACCCGCGCCAACTGGTCGAGAGCCGCGGCATGAAACAGGTTACCGACACCGGCGCTATCGAAAAAGCGGTGGACGAGGTGATCGCCGCCAACCCGGACAAGGTCGAGCAGGCGCGCGCCAAGCCGACCATGGCCGGCTGGTTCGTCGGCCAGGTGATGAAGGCGACCGGCGGCAAGGCCAACCCGCAGGCCGTCAATGACCTGGTCAAGGCCAAGCTGGGCATCGAGTAACGCCATGTTCGTGCGCACCGCCGGGGATCGCGACCTCGCCGCCATCCGGGCGCTGCTGGTCGAGACCTGGCATGCGACTTACGACGCCATCTACGGCGCCGAACGGGTGACAGAGATCACCGATGCGTGGCATTCGATCGCCTCGCTCGCGGCGCGGCTGGCAAAGCCGAACAGCGAGTTCCTCGTCGCCGACGATGGCCAGCGCATTGGCGGCATGGCATTTGCCGAAGCGGTCGATGGCGGCGGCGTGATCATGCTGAAGCAGCTTTACGTGCAGCCCCGCCTGCAGGGCCGGGGCATCGGCGGCATGCTTCTCGACGAGATCATCGAAAGCTTCCCTGAGGCCCGCGCCATCCGGCTGGAAGTGGAAGAGAAGAACACGCGCGCAATTGCCTTCTACCAGGCGAACGGCTTCGTCCAGACCGGCCGCACCGACAATTGCGGTTCGGCCCAATCCGCTATCCCGGCCCTCGTCTATGAAAGGCCGCTTGCCGCATAGCGGCGGACCTTTTCGGGTGCGCAATCCGGCGGTCGAATTCAGCGGTCGAGCCGCAGCCTAAGTGGTGGAGACGTCCACATTGTCGATCAGCCTGGTCTTGCCCAGCCAGGCGGCGGCGAGCAGGCGGCCCTCGTGCCTGCGGCGCCACGGCGTCAGCGTCCGGCTCTCGCGAGCTTCGACATAATCGATCTTGTGGAAGCCGGCCGCGAGTAGGGCGCGGCTGGCTTCGCCTGTCGCGCCGTTCTGGTCGGCGCCGGCCGCCAGCGCCGCGGCTGCCTTGCGCAGGATCACGTTGAGCCGGCGGGCGATCTGGAGTTCGGCCTCGCCGAGATAGGCGTTACGCGATGACATGGCGAGGCCATGCGCGTCGCGGATCGTCGGCGCGCCGATGATTTCAACGGGCAGGTCGAGGTCGCGGCAGAGCTGCCTGACGACGCACAATTGCTGATAATCCTTTTCGCCAAAGACCGCGACGTCGGGCGACGCCTGCAGGAACAGCTTCGCCACGACGGTGGCGACGCCTTCGAAAAAAGTCGGTCGAAAATCCGATTCGAGCCCGGCGGAGGGACCGCCGACCGAGATTTTGGTGGCAAAGTCGGCAGGATACATCTCACCAACCCCAGGCGTGTAGGCAAGATCGGCTCCGGCCAAAGCCAGATGGTCGAGATCGCGGGCGAGCTGACGTGGATATTTGTCGAGATCCTCGCTCGGCGCGAACTGCGTCGGGTTGACGAAGATCGAGACGATGCAGCGATCGGCTCTTTCAAGCGCGATCCGGATCAGCGACAGGTGCCCTTCGTGCAAGGCGCCCATTGTCGGCACCATGGCGACGCGAAGGCCGTCGCGCCGCCAGTCGCGGATCCGCGCGCGGAGGCCCGCGACCGTGTCGACGACGAGGGGCCGGCTCATCTGTTGTCCTTGCCCAAGGTGGCCGAAAACACATTTTCGGGACCGGGGAATGTCCGGTGTCGTACCTCGCTGGCGTAACGTGCGGCCGCCTGCGAGACCGCGCTGCGCAAATCGGCGTACTCCTTGACGAATTTCGGCACGCGGTCGACGGTGAGCCCGACCATGTCGTCTATGACCAGGATCTGGCCGTCGCAAACGCCGCTGGCGCCGATGCCGATGGTCGGAATGGCGATGCTGTGGGTGATTTCGGCCGCGACCGCTTCGACCGTGCCCTCGATGACCATCGAAAAGGCGCCGGCTTCTTCGACGGCGCGCGCATCGGCAAACAGCGCTGCCGCATTCTCGTCGGTCCGGCCCTTGATCCTGTAGCCGCCATCCTTCTCGACGGATTGCGGCAGCAGGCCGATATGGCCCATGACCGCGATGCCGGCATCGACGACCGCGGCGATCTGCCGGGCCATACCGACGCCGCCCTCGAGTTTCACAGCCTGGCAGCCGGTTTCGCCAACGATACGCCGCGCCGAGGCAACCGCTTGGGCAGCCGAATCCTCATAGCTGCCGGCTGGCATGTCGACGACGACGCAAGCCCTGGCCGAGCCGCGCATCACCGCTTGCCCATGCGCGATCATCATCTCCAGCGAGGCGCCCAGCGTCGTTTTGTGGCCATGCAGGACCATTGCGACGCTGTCGCCGACGAGGAGCAGATCGACATGCTCGTCGAGCAGGCGGGCGATGGGGTAGGTATAGGCGGTGAGACAGACGATCGGCACGTCACGCTTTCGGCGGCGAATGGCGTCGGCACCGATGCGAATGTCGGCGGTCGGCGATTTCCTGGCCAATCGTCACCTCCCTCGGCCAACGGTCGGCCGGATACCCGCACGGGGCGCGCGCGCAGAGCTTTAGAAAGGCTGAGGGTGGTTGGCAAGCACCATACGGCGCCGGCAATGCATCACCGGCTTGTGTCGCCTTACCGGCGCGCCATTTGCGCCCTCTTGGCGGCAAGCCCCTTGCCTTCACGAAGGGCTGACGCCATAAGCAGGAAACGGACGCCATCGGCGCGAGGGTTTGAAGATGAAGACTTTCCTTACGCAGTTTTTCACCTGGTGGAACGGCCAGACGCTTGGCACGCGCCTGCACACCTGGCGGCACGGCAGGAAGGTCGGGCAGGACGAGGTGGGCAACGTCTACTACGAAGGCGGTGTCGATTCCGAAGGACGCACGCGCCGCTGGGTCATCTATCGCGATTATTCCGAGGCTTCTTCTATCCCGCCCGGCTGGCACGGCTGGATTCATCACCGCGTCGACGTCGCGCCGCCGAGCGACGATTACAAGCCGCGCGACTGGCAGAAGCCACATCAACCGAACCTGACCGGCTCGCCCTCAGCCTATCGTCCGAAGGGCTCGGTGCTGACCAACCAGCACCGCCCGCAGGTCACCGGCGACTACGACGCCTGGACGCCCGGATCATAAGCGGGCGTCGGTCCTTTATCGCCACAATTGGTGTCTAGCAGCTTGCTCATCAGAAAACGGCGACTAGCCTTTGTGATAGAGAGAATCACCCGGGCGCTAACCACCGGTATCCCTGCATGAGCATTTTCAGCCTGACATCGATGGGCGCACTGATAGTAGCCGCCGGGCTCACCGTTAGCACCGCGGCACTTGCCGCTTCGCCAACGCCGGCCGCACCCGCGCCGGCGCCGGGATCGGACCGAATCACCAACCCGGTCGCCGAATTCGCCGGCATCGACAAGATCACCGGCCGCATCATCACCTTTGACGTCTATATCGACGAGACGGTGCAGTTCGGTGCTTTGCAGGTGACGCCGCGCGTCTGCTACTCCCGGCCGCAGAACGAGGAGCCGAAGACCGATTCTTTTGTCGAAGTCGACGAGATCACGCTCGACCGCAAGATCCGCCGCATCTTCACTGGCTGGATGTTTGCCGAAAGCCCTGGTCTCAATGCCGTCGAGCATGCCGTCTATGACGTCTGGCTGAAGGCCTGCAAGCAGAAGTCGGATGTGCCAGCGCCCGATTCGGCCAAGACCGATGCGGCCAAGCCCGATACGGCCCAGCCGAATGCCACGGCCGCTCCGGCTGCGGCCGAACCGGAAGCCACGGAACCGCCTACGACCAGCACCAACTGATCCTTCGGAACCGCCCTGAGGGCAACGCGTTGGGCCCTGACGGCCACACGATGCGCGCCGGGAGGATTTTCCGATGTCTGCCAGAAAGCGGATCACCGCCAGCATCAAGGAACTGCTTGAGCTCGAAAAGGGCTTCTGGACAGGCGATTCGGCATTTTTCGCGGCCAATGCCGACACCGAGTGCCTCGTGGCATTTCCGCGGATGGCCCAGACCATGAGCAATGCCGATCTCGCCGAAACCGCCGCCGATCCCAAGCAATGGCGTGATCTCGAGATCGATCTCAAGGGCGTGGTCGACCAGGCAGCGACATCGTCATCCTGGCCTATGAGGCGCATGCCGTGAAGGGCAATGGCGAAGCCTACGCGGCGCTGGTCAGTACCGGCTATGTCCATCGCGTCAACGGCTGGAAGATGATGTTCCATTCGCAGGCTCCGCTGGAAACGAAGGTCCGCTGACGGGCTGGATCATCAGGGGAAAAACACCGCTTCACCCTTCAGCGCGTCGGCCAGCATCTTCTCGTATTTGCCGCGCGGCACGTCGATTGCGCCGAAGCGCTTGAGGTGTTCGGTGGTGAACTGCGTGTCGAGCAGTGCGAAACCGCGCGCCTGCAGGCGTTCGACGAGATGCACAAGGCAGATCTTCGAAGCATCCGTTTCCCGGGAAAACATGCTTTCGCCGAAGAACACCCTCCCCAGGGAGACACCGTAGAGGCCGCCGACCAGCCGCTCCTCGCGCCAGGCCTCGACAGAATGGCAATGGCCGATGCGATGCAACTGCACATAGGCCTCCCGGATCGGCGCGTTGATCCAGGTGGAACGGCGCTCCTCGCGCCTTTCGGCGCAGCCATCGATCGTCGCCTCGAAATCGAAGTCGAAACGGATGTCGAAGAGGTTTCGCCGAAGCGCCTTCTTCAGACTTTTCGGCGTGTGGAAGCGGTCGAGCGGAATGATGCCGCGCGTCTCCGGCCGCACCCAGAACACTTCCGGATCGGCGGCGCTTTCGGCCATCGGGAAGACGCCCGAGGCGTAGGCCTTGAGCAGAAGGTCGGTCGGGATACGATAGCCTGGCGCGTAGGGGCGAGTCATCGCTTCATTATAGCGGCAAGTCCGGGGCTATTCGCCTTTGGCCAGATATTTTTCCAGCCAGTGGATGTCATAGTCGCCATTGGCGATGTCGGCGTTGCCGACGAGGTCGCGAAACAGCGGCAACGTCGTTTTGATTCCGTCGACGACGAATTCGTCCAGTGCCCGGCGCAGCCGCATCATGCATTCGACGCGGTTGCGCCCGTGCACGATCAGCTTGCCGATCAGGCTGTCGTAGTAAGGCGGGATCTTGTACCCTGAATAGACGCCGGAATCGACACGGATGCCAAGGCCGCCTGGCGTGTGGAAATGGGTGATCGTGCCGGGCGAGGGCGTGAAGGTGCGCGGATCCTCTGCATTGATGCGGCACTCGATGGCATGGCCCTGGAAGCGGATGTCTTCCTGCTTGACCGAAAGACCGCCGCCCGAGGCGACACGGATCTGCTCATGCACCAGATCGATGCCAGTGATAGCCTCCGTCACCGGATGCTCTACCTGCAGGCGCGTGTTCATCTCGATGAAATAGAACTCGCCATTCTCGTAGAGGAACTCGATCGTGCCGGCGCCGGAATAGCCGAGGTCGGCGATGGCGTTGGCGCAGATATCGCCGATGCGCGAGCGTTCCTCGGCGTTTAGCGCGGGTGAATTGGCCTCTTCCCAGACTTTCTGGTGGCGGCGCTGCAAGGAGCAGTCGCGCTCGCCGAAATGCACGCCCCGGCCAAAGCCGTCGCCGAACACCTGAACCTCGATATGGCGCGGCTTTTGCAGGTACTTTTCAATATAGACGGCGTCATCGCCGAAGGCCGCGCCCGCTTCCGAGCGGGCCGTCTGCAAGGCGACTTCGAGGTCGGCCTCGGTATGCGCCACTTTCATGCCGCGTCCGCCGCCGCCGGCCGACGCCTTGATGATCACGGGATAGCCGATCTCTGCGGCGATGCGCTTGGCGTCCTTTTCCTCGGTCACCGCACCGTCGGAGCCGGGAACCACCGGAATGCCGAGGCGCTTGGCGGTGCGCTTGGCTTCGATCTTGTCGCCCATGATACGGATATGGTCGCCGGTCGGACCGATAAAGGTAATGTTGTGCGCGGCCAATATGTCGGAAAACTTGGCGTTCTCCGACAGGAAACCGTAGCCGGGATGCACGGCGTCGGCGCCGGTGATCTCGCAGGCGGCGACGATCTGGTGGATATTGAGATAGCTGTCGCGCGATGGCGGTGGCCCGATGCATACGCTCTCGTCGGCGAGCCGAACATGCATGGCGTCGGCGTCGGCGGTCGAATGCACCACCACCGTCTGGATGCCAAGCTCCTTGCAGGCACGCAGCACCCGAAGCGCGATTTCGCCGCGATTGGCGATGAGAATCTTCTGGAACATTAGGGCCGCTCTACTCGATCACGACGAGCGGCATGCCGTATTCGACCGGCTGTGCGTCCTCGAACAGGATCGCCGTCACCGTGCCGGCGCGCGGCGACGGGATCTGGTTCATCGTCTTCATCGCTTCGATGATCAGCAGCGTCTGCCCTTCCTTGACGTTCTGGCCGATCTCGATGAACGGCTTGGCATCCGGCGAGGGCGCCAGGTAGGCGGTGCCGACCATGGGGGAGGCCACGGCGTTTTTCGACACGTCGGCCGCGGCCGGAACGGCTGCGGTGGCAGGTTGGGCCGCTGGCGCCGGCGCAAAGGCCGGCTGCGGCGCGGCTATCGCGTGAACCGCCGGCGCCTGCCGCGATACGCGCACCTTCAGGTCACCCAGCTCGACTTCGATCTCGGTGAGATTGGTGTCGTTCAGTATGCCCGCCAGGTCGCGGATCAGCTGCTGGTCAACACCGGTCTTCTTTATCGACATTTTCGAGCCTTCTGTTTGTTGGCCGGTCATAGGCGTGCGGCCAGCGCCTGAAGCGCCAGCGTGTAGCCGAGCGGCCCAAAGCCACAGATCATGCCGACAGCGACCGGCGCGACCATGGAGACGTGGCGGAATGATTCCCGCGCATGGATATTGGAAAGATGGACCTCGGCGACCGGCAGCGGCGCCACGGAACGAATGGCGTCGTGAATCGCGATCGAGGTGTGGCTATAGGCGCCGGGATTGATGACGATGCCGGCGGCCTTGTCGCCGGCTTCCTGGATCCAGTCGACGAGGTCGCCCTCGTGGTTCGACTGGCGGAAATCGATTTCGAGCCCGAGCGCCGCGCCGGCCTCTCTGCAGTCGTCCGCGATGGTGGCAAGCGTCTTGCCGCCATAGATGCCAGGCTCGCGCTTGCCGAGCGCGTTGAGATTGGGACCGTTCAGGACGAAAACCGTTTTCAAAAAATGCCGACCTTTTCCGGCACCGGCGTCAAACCGGCGCTGGGCCCTCTATAATGGGCATAGACGCCCGCGGAAAGAGCGCAAGTGCGTTCTTTCACTGTCCACAACAGGCGGAAATGCGCCCGTGAAGAAAACCCGCGGCCGATCAAAGCGCGGCTTTCGCCGCCTCGATCTTCTCCGCCAGGACTTCCTGTCCGAGCGCCCCGAACACGACCTCGTTGCCGACGACATAGGACGGCGTTCCGGTGATCGCCAGCTTGTTGGCGAGATCGTAGGTCTTGGAGAAGGCTTCGGTGATGGACGGGTCCTTCATCTTTTCACGCAGCGTCGCTTCGTCGGCGCCGAGCGAAAGCGCGACCTTGATCGCCGCCGCCTCGGTGGCGCGTCCCTGGCCGCCGAGCAGCGCATTGTGGAACTCACCGTACTTCTGCGGCATCATCAGGTGGAAGGCCATCGAGACGACGCTGGCCTTCTGCGAATCCGGGCCGAGGATCGGGAACTCCTTGAGCACGAAACGCAGGTCCGGATCGGCCTTGGTCAGCGCCTGCATGTCTTCGATGGCGCGTTTGCAGAAGCCGCAATTGTAGTCGTAGAACTCGACGATCGTGACCTTGCCTTTCGGGTTTCCGACCACGCCGTCGAAGGAGGAGTTGAAGATCTGCTCCTTGGCGCCCTTGATGACGCCGAGATGGGCAATGCGCTGCTCTTCTTTCTGCTTGGCCTCGAGCGCATCCTGGACTTCCAGCAGCACTTCCGGATTCTTCAGGAGATAATCGCGGATGATGCCTTCGACCTCGGTGCGGTCGATCTTAGTATCGTCCGCTGCCGTCTGAAGCGGTTGCGCCGCACCGGCTTCCGCGATTTGCGGGCTGCCGGCCACGAAACCGAACGCCAGCATGGCAAGGGCTATCGCAACTCCCGTGGTGCCCAGCAGCAGTGCCTTTTTCATCGTTCCGTTCCTTTGCCTGTTTTCCGGCCTGGCTGCGTCGCAGCGCACGGCCGGAAGGTTCACTATACCTTGCCCGACGGCTTGTAGTTTATGATGTCCTGGGCGCGAATCCATCGCGGCTCGCCGCGTTTGAGTTGCTGCTGCGCTCGCATGGCGAAGATCTTCGCATCCTTGTAGTTACCGGAATAGAAATGACCCTCGGCCGTGGCAAGCTCGGCGCCTGGTATGTCTCCCAGTTCGCCATAGGCCTGCGCCAGATAGCGGTATCCCACGGAATTTTCCTTGTCGCGTCGCAAGCCGTTGTTGATCTGCACCACGGCCTTTTTCAGAGCGTCTGGGGTGCCCGTCGCCATCAACGCCTGGCCGAGCGAAACCGGCAGCAATCCGGATCGCGCCTTGTCGAGGCTGACCGCCTTGGCGTAGGCATCGGCAGCTTCCTTGGGCTTGTTCGCCTTCATCAATATATCGCCGCGCAATTCCTGGAAATAGGCGTTGCCGGGCTGGGCCTTGATCAAGGCGTTGGTCTTGGCGAGTGCGGTGGCGATGTTGCCGAAAAGATAGGCCGATTGGGCCTCGCCATACTGCGCGGCAAGGCTGCCCTGCATCTTTCGCATCAGCCGCGACGCGGCGGCCTGGCCTTCCATGTAGACAGCGATCTTCACCCGCATCATGTCGTGGCGCAATTGCAGTGCCGGCGCATCGACCTTGTCGAGATAGGGGCTCTGCTTGACCAGCACTTCGAGGTTGGAGATTCGATCGCGCGGCATTGGATGGCTGATCCGGTAGGGATCGACCTGCGCGCCCGACAGCGACAAGGCCGTCTGGAAACGCTGAAACGTCTTCAGCATGCCCATGCCGGACTGGCCGGTGGCGTTGAGATAGGTGATCGCCGAGCGGTCGGCCGTCATCTCCTCGGTGCGCTGATAGGCGAGAATGCTGCGCTGCGCCATCTCGCCGCCGCCAGCCGCCACGCCCACGCCGGCGCCGGCAAGTCCGCGGCTGTTGGTGGTCGCCCCGGCGACCATGGCGCCAGCGCCCAGCAAGGTTGCGATGATGGCCATCGTCTTGGCGCGCTCGAGCTGGTCACGCAGTTTCTGCTGGTGGCCGCCGGCGATGTGGCCGGCCTCGTGGGCGATGACGCCGATGATCTCGTTGGGCGTTTCGGCTTCCATCAAGGCGCCCGTGTTGATGAACAGCCGGCGTCCGGTGACGAAGGCATTGAAGCTCTGGTCGTTGACCAGGACGATGTCGATGCCGTCATTCGCCAGACCGGCGGCCTTGAAGATCGGGCGGGCGTAGTCGCGCACCAGCGCCTCGATCTCGGCATCGCGCACCACCGGCACGTTCTGGGCGAAGGCGCTGATGGAACCAGACACCGCGACGGCGACGCCAAGCGAAAGCGTCGCAACGACGCGCGCTGCCCGGGCAACTATCGATTTGGGTCGGCTCAACATGACGTGTCCACTGGTAGACGAGCGGGCGAAAGATGAAAAGTCGGCACCGGAAAAACTTCCTCAACTTGTGATCCTCACACCAATCGGGCATTTGTGCGGCGCATGCGCCAGGATGTGGCGCGCTCAATCGTCGGATCGAGGTCAAAATGGTCGTTTCGCTCTCACGCCGTGGCAATGTCGAACCCTTCCACGCCATGGATGTGCTGGCCGAGGCGAACCGGCTGAGAGCGACGGGCGCGCCGGTCATTTCCATGGCCGTCGGCCAGCCGTCCGATCCGGCTCCGGCCCGCGTTCGTGCCGCGGCGGCCAGGGCTTTGCAGGACGGGCGCATTGGCTATACCGATGCGCTGGGCCTGGCTGGATTGCGCAAGGCGATCGCCGAACACTATGGGGATCACTACGGGCTTGATGTCGCGCCCGACCGGATCGCGGTAACCACGGGATCCTCGGCCGCCTTCAATCTCGCCTTCCTGGCAATGTTCGATCCCGGCGACCGCGTCGCCATCGCAGCGCCGGGCTACCCCGCCTATCGCAACATCATGGCGGCGCTCGGCATCGAAGTGATCGAGATAGAGCTCGGCGACGCGGCCTATCTTCATGCCGCTCACCTGGAGACCGCGCATCGCGAAAAACCGCTGAAGGGCGTGCTGTTCGCAAGTCCCGCCAACCCGACCGGCGCGGTCATTCCGGCCGATGATCTCGCGGACCTGGTCCGGACGGCGGAGGCGCTCGGCATTGCCGTCATCTCCGACGAGATCTACCACCGGCTGGCCTATGCGGCGCCCGACACCACGGCACTCGCCTTTGGCACCGGTGTCACGGCGATCAACTCCTTCTCGAAATACTATTGCATGACCGGCTGGCGCATCGGCTGGATGGTGCTGCCGGAAGCGCTGGTGCGGCCCATCGAGCGCATTGCGCAGAGCCTCTACATCTCGCCGCCGGAACTGTCGCAGGTCGCCGCAATCGAGGCCTTTGCCGCTACCGAGGAGCTGGAAGCGGTCAAGGGTCGCTATGCCTGGAACCGCGAGCTCCTGATGACGCGTCTGCCGGAGCTCGGCTTTCCGCTGGCCGCACCGATGGATGGCGCCTTCTATGCCTTTTGCGACGTCACCCGGCACAGCAATGACAGCATGGCTTTCGCCCGCAAGATGCTGGCCGAGGCGCATGTCGCGGCCACGCCCGGCCGTGATTTCGACACCCAGGCCGGGCACCGCACTATGCGTTTCTCCTATGCCGGCAGCCATGACGACATGGTCGAGGCATTGGCGCGCATCGAACGCTGGCTGAGGTAGATCCATGCCGGAACTCGAGCAGGCCCTGGCCGAAGTCGCGGTCGAAATGGCCGAACGCACCGATCGCGGCGAGGTCGCCACCTATATCCCGCAACTCGGCAAGGTTGATCCCAAGAAATTCGGCATCGCAGCCGTCACCAATGACGGCCGTGTGCTGATGGCGGGCGACGCCGACCAGCCCTTTTCGATCCAGAGCATCTCGAAAGTGTTCACCTTGACGCTGGCGCTGGGCAATGTCGGCGACGCGCTGTGGAAGCGGGTAGGGCGCGAGCCTTCGGGCAATCCGTTCAACTCGATCGTGCAGCTCGAGCATGAGAACGGCATTCCGCGCAATCCCTTCATCAATGCCGGCGCCATTGTCATCTCCGACATCCTGCTTGCCGGCCACCAGCCGCGCGAGGCGATCGGCGAGATCCTGCGCTTCATCCAGTTCCTCGCCGACGACGAGACCATCATCATCGACCGCGAGGTGGCAGCGTCGGAGCGCGCCACCGGCTATCGCAACTTCGCGCTCGCCAACTACATGAAATCCTTCGGGAATCTTCATCATGCGCCGGAGCTGGCGCTCGGCGTCTATTTCCACCATTGCGCCATCGCCATGAGCTGCCGGCAGCTGGCGATGGCCGGCCGGTTCCTCGCCAATGGCGGCAAAAATCCGGCGACCGGACATTCCGTGGTGTCGGTCGAGCGGGCACGCCGCATCGGCGCCATGATGCTGACCTGCGGCCACTATGACGGCTCCGGTGATTTTGCCTTCCGCGTCGGCATTCCGGGCAAGAGCGGCGTCGGCGGCGGCATATTGGGCATCGTGCCCGGCGTCGCCTCGCTCGCCGTCTGGTCGCCCGGCCTCAACGCCAACGGCAATTCCAAGCTGGGCTCGATCGCCCTGGAAAAGCTTGCCAGGATGATGAACTGGTCGATCTTCGCGCCGTAACGTTCCGGCAAACCGGATATGAAAATCCCGCGCCGTCTTTCGACCGGCGCGGGATTTTTTTTATTCAGGAAGTCAGTTCAAAGGGCTGAAATCTCAGAAGAAACCTTTCCGCTGCCACCAGCCGGCGCGCTTCGGCTTCTCTTCGGTCTTGGTTTCCGGCTCTTCGGCGACGGTCGAGGAAACCACCGGCACGATCGGCGCATCGATGGCCGCCGGCTTGCGTCGTGACGGACGGGCCTTCGGTGTTTCCTCGGCGGTCGCTGCCGCCGCCTCGTCCGATGCCGTGGCTGGCGTCTCGGCGGGTGCCGGAACGGCCAGTTCAGCGATCGGCTCCTCGGCGACAGCCTCGGCGGCTGCCTTCTTCGGCTTGGCTGCGCGCCGCGGCTTCTTGGGCTTCTCGGCGGTCGTCGCCTCGTCGCTCACTGGAGCCACCGGCTCTTCCGCAGCCACGACGGTTACCGGCTCGATCGCAGGCTCGCTTTCGGAAGCATCGACCCCGGAAGGTTCGGTCGCTTCATCGGCGCTTGCCTCGGCCTCGCCTTCGCCGTCCTCGCGCCGGTTGCGTTTGCCGCCGCGCTTGCCGCGGCGACGCTTCTTGCCCTGGCCCTCGTCGGATGCTTCCGCCGTTTCGGCAGTTCCGGCCGCGGGGACCGGAGCCTCGTCGCCGGCTTCCGCCTCGTCACGGCTCACCGGGCTTTCCGATGTGGACAACTCGTCGGCCTGCGCCGACACGGAAGCACCGTCGGTGTGGCCATGTTCTCGATCGCGATCCTTGCCGCCGCGGCGTCTGCGACGCTTGCGGCGCTTGCGGTCGCGGCCTTCGCCCTCTTCGCCGGGCCTCTGCTGGTGCTGACCTTGCTGCGGCTGACGCGGCTGTTCGGCCTGGGCCGGTGCTTCGTCTTCCTCCTCGACGATGGTCTCATCCTCGGGCTCTTCCGGTTCGACATAGGCCGGCAGGGTGCGTGCCTCGACGAAGCCTTCAGGCTTTTCGGCCAGCGCGCCGCGGAAGATCGCATAATGCTGCGAACCGACCGTGTCGTCGGCCTCGAGCGTGATGGTCAGGCCGAAGCGGCTTTCCAGTTCCACCAGCGTGCCGCGCTTGTGGTTGAGCACATAGAGCGCGGTCGCCGCGGGCGTGCGAACCGTGATGTGGCTGCGCGAATCCTTGAGCAGGAACTCCTCGATCGCCCTGACCACCATCAGCGCGACAGACGAATCGGAGCGCACATGGCCGGTGCCGCCGCAATGCGGGCAAGGCTTCATGGTCGATTCCAGCACGCTGGCGCGGATGCGCTGGCGCGACATCTCCATCAGGCCGAAATGCGAGATGCGGCCGACCTGGATGCGCGCGCGGTCGTTCTTGAGATGATCCTTCAACCGCTTCTCGACGGCACGGTTGTTGCGGTTCTCCTCCATGTCGATGAAGTCGATGACGATCAGGCCGGCAAGGTCGCGCAGCCTGAGCTGGCGGGCGACTTCCTCCGCCGCTTCCAGATTGGTGTGGAGCGCGGTGTCCTCGATCGAGTGCTCCTTGGTCGAGCGGCCCGAATTGACGTCGATGGCGACCAGCGCCTCGGTCTGGTTGATGATGATGTAGCCGCCGCTCTTCAGCGTCACTTGCGGCTGCAGCATGCGGTCAAGCTGCGCCTCGATGCCATTGCGCACGAAGATCGGCGTCGTATCGCGGAACGGCTGAACCACCTTCGCGTGGCTCGGCATCAGCATGCGCATGAAGTCCTTGGCCTCGCGGTAGCCCTCTTCGCCGGAGACGAGGATCTCGTCGATGTCCTTGTTATAGAGGTCGCGCACCGAACGCTTGATCAGGCTGCCTTCCTCGTAGACGAGGGCAGGGGCCGTGGACTGGAGCGTGAGATTGCGCACGTTCTCCCAAAGCCGCATCAGATATTCGTAATCGCGCTTGATCTCGGCCTTGGTGCGGCTCTCGCCTGCGGTGCGCAGGATGACGCCCATGCCTTGCGGCACTTCGAGATCGGCGACCACTTCCTTGAGGCGCTTGCGGTCCACAGCACTGGTGATCTTGCGCGAAATTCCGCCGCCGCGCGCCGTGTTCGGCATCAGCACGGAATAGCGGCCGGCAAGCGACAGATAGGTGGTGAGCGCTGCGCCCTTGTTGCCGCGCTCTTCCTTGACAACCTGCACCAGCAGGATCTGGCGGCGCTTGATCACTTCCTGGATCTTGTACTGGCGGCGCATCGGCTTACGGCGGTTGCGCGCTTCCTCCAGGGCATCCTCGGCGCCGACCGATTCGACCTCGTGATCGTCCGGATGCGAAGACTGAACCTCTTCCAGCATGCCGCGATCATCGTCGCTGGATTCACTGCCCTGTTCCGTCAGCGGGACGGGTTCGGAAATCACATCGGCGTCGACGGAGGCGGCGATCGACGTCGGGCCGCCCTCGCGGGTCTCGCCTTCGTCCTGCCCAGAAGATTCGTCGCCCTGCTCGGGGGAGGCTTCGCCACGATTGGATGCATCCGCGGCCTGTTCCGGGATATCGGCCGCATGTTCGATGGTTTCCGAACCGTGGGAAGTGTTCTCCGAGACGGCGTCATTGCCATTGTCGGCGTCGCCTGCCTCGCCGGCCGTTTCGGTTGCCTCGTCGGCATCGGCCCTGCTCGCATCGCGCTTGTGTTCTGCGCGGTCGCGGCCCTTGCCGCCGCGCCGGCGCCCGCGCCGGCCGCGATCGCGGCTCTGGCGGTCGTCGCCTTCGCCGTCCTCATCGTCCTCGTCCTCGGCTTCCTGCGCTTCGGCGCGCAGCAGCGCCTGACGGTCGGCGACGGGGATCTGGTAGTAGTCGGGGTGTATTTCACTGAAGGCGAGGAAACCGTGACGGTTGCCGCCATATTCGACAAAGGCTGCCTGAAGGGAGGGTTCGACGCGCGTTACGCGGGCGAGATAGATGTTTCCTTTGAGCTGCTTCTTGTCCTGTGATTCAAAGTCGAATTCTTCGATACGATTACCGCGTACGACGACAACGCGTGTTTCCTCCGGGTGGGAGGCGTCTATCAGCATTTTGTTGGGCATTATTTCGTTTCCCCCCGGCAGCCGTCAGCCGCAGCTTGCGGCGCAAGGGCCGCTGCTGTGTGTCTGGATGAATGTGGGTGCCGGATGTCTGAATGTCCGCCGGACGGTGCCTGCGCGCCATGGCGGTGCCGCCCGCAGCCATATTGGCGCGGTTTGATGCGGACCTTTCCATGATTGCGCTTGAAGCCATCGTCACCAGCAGAACCTTTTGAACCAAAGCCCGGAAACCGGACCAGCTTGTTTGCTCATACAGAGCCGGCGCGGGACAAACCCGGCCGTTTTCCTCACGCAGGCGATTCCCCCGCCACGGGCGCACACCTGCGAAATTCGTCGCGATCACCTGAACCCTTCTCGCATGGAGCGAAAGGAGCCGCCTTTCGTCTCACCTGTAGCGGGAAGCTGCGGAGGAGGGCGGTTCCAGGATTGCAGTGATCCACTATCGCTTTTATGATTTGGCGGGTTGGAAGGCAACCCCGATTTCCGACGCCGGCAAAAGCGGTTCCGCCACGTAAGCACGGGTCCGGGCCTCGCGTGAAAAGGCTTGGTTAACCTTCTCTGGATACCAATCGTTAATCGAGTTCGCGGCCTAACCGGCACTTCGACTACATGACCGGGCGCCTTGGCGCCAAACCGGGAGCGACTGCAAAGAGATGGGACTGGCAGGCTTCACAGACAAGGGCAGTCGTGCCGGCGGCCGTTTGCTCGCGATCTTCTGCCTCCTGCTGTCGATGACCATCTCGTTGGTCGCCAACGCCGCCGATGCCCCGCTCACGGCAACCGGTTACAAGATGGCGGGCGATGCCACCAAGATGCGCATCGTCATGGATTTCGACCGCGAGCCCGACGTCAAATGGTTCCTTTTGCGCGGGCCCAATCGTCTGGTCATCGATCTGGCGAATACGAAGTTAGCCATCGATGCCAAGGATTTGAAGCCTCGCGGGCTGGTCAAGGGCGTGCGCCTGGGTGAGTTGGAGGCAGGCGTGTCGCGGCTGGTTCTCACCGGGAAGGGGCCGTTCGCGGTCGACAAGCTCGATGTTCTCAAGAACGAGGACGGCGCGGGCTACCGCATCGCCATCGACATGTCGGCGGCCTCCGAACGCGAGTTCGACACTGCCCTTGCCAATCAGGCGCTGACCACCGGTTCCACGGTTTCGACCGACAAGGGCGGGCGGGTCGGCACCGGGCCGGTCTCCAATCCGGGCCATCGCTTCACCGTCGTCATCGATCCGGGCCATGGCGGCGTCGATGGCGGTGCCGAGGGCCTGAACGGCACCGTCGAAAAGAACGTCACGCTGGCTTTCGCCACGGAACTGCGCGACAAGCTCGCCGCCGTCGGCAGATACGATGTCTTCATGACGCGCGACACCGACGAATATTTGCGGCTGGACGACCGCGTGCGCATCGCTCGCCAGCATGAGGCCGACCTGCTCATCTCCATTCATGCCGACACCATCAGCCTCAAGGGCATCCGTGGCGCGACCGTCTATACCGTTTCCGACAAGGCTTCGGATCCGGAAGCGCAGGCGCTTGCCGACCGTGAAAATCTCTCGGACCAGTTCGCCGGCATGGTGATCAAGGACGACAACAAGGAAGTCACCGATATCCTGATCGACCTGATCCGCCGCGAGACCCACACCTTTTCGATGAGTTTCGCCCACACGCTGGTCGGCCAGTTGTCGACCAGCGTCGGCCTCATCAACAATCCGCAGCGTTCCGCGGGATTCAAGGTGCTGAAAGCGCCTGACGTCCCCTCCGTGCTGGTCGAACTAGGCTATCTCTCGAATGCCAAGGACGAGGCGCAACTGCTCGACGCCGACTGGCGCGGCAAGGCGGCGCAAAGCATCACCAACGCCGTCGCGCTGTTCGCTTCCGCGCGTGCCGGAACGGGAACCGGGGGCTGAAATGCCTGACGACGCCTGCAACCACAGGCAGCGTTGCGCGGCGACAACACCCGACGCTTTTATTTCCGACTCACGGCCGCGAAATCCGGCCTTGCCGTATTTTGCCCACATGGTAGCGACATGGGTTTTCGATTACGGGTTGGGACCGGCTCGAATGCTTGCGCGGAAGGCGGCTTCGTTTAGGAAATTCCCGAACCAAGGACTGGAGCGGGCATGATTCGTCTCATTGGCTATTTCTTCGGTATTGGCACGACGCTGGCCCTGCTGGTCGCGGCGGGGGTTGCCATCTATATCGGGCATTTGTCCAAGGATCTGCCCGACTATGAGGTGCTGGCCAAGTACGAGCCGCCGGTGACCACCCGAATCCATGCCTCGGACGGCGCGCTGATGGCCGAGTACGCGCGCGAACGGCGCCTGTATTTGCCGATCCAGGCCATCCCCGACCGCGTCAAGGCGGCCTTCCTGTCGGCCGAGGACAAGAATTTCTACAACCACCCCGGCATTGACGTGACCGGCCTGGGCCGCGCTATCATCGTCAACCTGCAGAATTTCGGCTCGGGCAGGCGTCAGGTTGGCGCCTCGACGATCACCCAGCAGGTGGCGAAGAATTTTCTGCTGACCTCGGACCAGACCTACGAGCGCAAGATCAAGGAAATGATCCTCGCCTTCCGCATCGAGCAGGCCTATTCCAAGGACCGCATTCTCGAACTCTACCTCAACGAAATCTTCTTCGGTTTCGGCGCCTATGGCGTGGCGGGTGCCGCGCTCACTTATTTCGACAAGTCGGTGAACGAGCTGACCGTGGCCGAGGCCGCCTATCTGGCCTCGCTGCCCAAGGGGCCGAACAATTATCACCCCTTCAAGCATGCCGACCGCGCGCTTGAGCGCCGCAACTGGGTCATCGACCAGATGGTCGAGAACGGCTACGTTACGCGCGAGGAAGGCGACAAGGCCAAGGCGGAGCCCCTCGGCGTCACACCGCGCCGCAACGGCACCTATCTGTTCGCCGGCGAATACTTCACCGAGGAGGTGCGCCGCCAGATCATCGCCCGCTACGGCGAGAACGCGCTCTATGAAGGCGGCCTGTCCGTCCGCACCACGCTCGACCCGAAGATCCAGCTCATCGCCCGCAAGGCGATGCAGAACGGCTTGATCAAATACGACACGCTGCGCGGCTACCGCGGGCCGCTAAAGACGATCGACGTGTCCGGCGACTGGGGTGTGCCGCTGGGCAATGTGAAGGGACTGGAAGACGTTCCCGAATGGAAGCTCGCAGTCGTGCTCGACAGTTCGGCATCCGGCCTGTCGATTGGCTTGCAGCCGGCACGCCAGGCGTCGGGCGACATCGTCAAGGAGCGCGTCGAAGGCACCGTCAGCAAGGAAGACATGGGCTTTGCCATGCGCCATGTGGTCGGCGGCAAGACGGTCAGGGCCAAGTCGCCGGCCGATGTGCTCAAGCCGGGCGACGTCGTCTTCGTCCAGAAGAACGAAGGCTCCGACGACGCCTACAGCCTGCGCCAGGTCCC
Source organism: Mesorhizobium sp. B2-4-7 (assembly GCF_006442685.1). NCBI lineage: Bacteria > Pseudomonadati > Pseudomonadota > Alphaproteobacteria > Hyphomicrobiales > Phyllobacteriaceae > Mesorhizobium > Mesorhizobium sp. B2-4-7. The sequence goes on along the minus strand of NZ_VFVH01000010.1, from coordinate 103,629 downwards.
CGAAGTGGAAGGCGGCCTGATCGCCATGGATCCACACACCGGCCGCGTGCTGGCCATGGTCGGCGGCTTCTCCTACGCGCAGTCGGAGTTCAACCGCGCCACCCAGGCCATGCGCCAGCCCGGCTCTTCGTTCAAGCCGATCGTCTATTCCGCGGCGCTCGACAATGGCTATACGCCGGCATCGGTGATCATGGACGGGCCGATCACCATCCAGAGCGGCAACACGACCTGGACGCCGAAGAACTACGACGGCACGGTCGCCGGTCCGGCAACCCTGCGCTCCGGCATCGAAAAGTCGCGCAACCTGATGACTGTGCGCCTCGCCAACGACATGGGCATGAAGCTGGTCGTCGAATATGCCGAGCGCTTCGGCGTCTATGACCATCTGGCGCCGTATTTGCCGATGGCGCTGGGTTCCGGCGAGACGACGGTGATGCGCATGGTCTCGGCCTATTCGATCATGGCCAATGGCGGCAAATCGATCAAGCCGACATTGATCGACCGCATCCAGGACCGCTACGGCAAGACCGTCTTCAAGCAGGACGAACGCGGCTGCGAAGGCTGCAACGCGGCCGAATGGCAGAACCAGCCGGAACCGGAGCTTGTCGATAATTCCGAACAGGTTCTCGATCCGATGACCGCGTACCAGATCACCTCGATGATGGAAGGCGTCGTCCAGCGCGGCACCGGCGCCACCATCGCCGAGCTCGGACGCCACATCGCCGGCAAGACTGGCACCACCAACGACGAAAAGGACGCCTGGTTCATCGGCTACACGCCGAACCTCGTCGTCGGCCTCTATATGGGCTACGACACGCCGCGCGGCCTTGGCCATGGCGCCACCGGCGGCGGCCTCGCCGCTCCTATCTTCAAGGATTTCATGCGCGTGGCGCTGGATGGCACGCCCAATGTCGACTTCAAGGTTCCCGAAGGCATGAATCTGGTCGCCATCAACCGCAAGACCGGCATGCGGGCCAATTCGGGCGATCCCGGCACCATCATCGAGGCCTTCAAGCCGGGCACAGGCCCAGCCGACAGCTATTGGGTGATCGGCATGGGCGCCGACGGCTCCAATGCCTCCGGCGGCGCGCTGTCGCCTCAGGCCAACCAGGCCATCCAGTCGGGCGGCGGCGGCCTCTACTGACGGGTATGCATGCAGGATTGGGCCGGCCCTGGGCCGGTCCAATTTGCTTTACAGGCGGCGGCGCCGTCCCTATGTATCGCGCCGACCAGGCGTCACTTTCAGCAACAGGATAAAACACCAGGCCATGCGCGCGGAAACGCAGAATATTGTCGACGAGATCAGGCAGGCGATTACCCTGCTGAGGAGGCATCTTTGACTGGGATCAGGCCATAAAGCGGCTTGAATATCTCAACGTCCGCGCCGAGGACGCCAGCCTCTGGAACGAACCGCTGGAAGCGCAGAAGCTGATGCGCGAGCGCCAGGGCCTCGAGGAAGGCATCGCGGCGGTGAGGGGCCTGACCCAGGCGCTGGAAGACAATATCGGCCTGATCGAACTCGGCGAGGAGGAGGGCGACGAGAGCGTCGTTGCCGAGGCAGAGGCCGCGATCCGCTCGATGCAAGGCGAGGCGAAGGCCCGCCAGGTCGAGACGCTGCTGTCGGGCGAAGCCGACGCCAACGACACCTATCTCGAAATCCACGCAGGCGCCGGCGGCACCGAAAGCCAGGATTGGGCCTCGATGTTGCTGCGCATGTACACGCGCTGGGCCGAGCGCCGCCGCTTCAAGGTAGAGGTGCTGGAAGTGCATGACGGCGAAGAAGCCGGCATCAAGTCCGCGACGCTGCTGATCAAGGGCCACAATGCCTATGGCTGGCTGAAGACGGAGTCCGGCGTCCACCGGCTGGTGCGCATTTCACCTTATGACAGCAACGCGCGCCGGCACACATCCTTCGCCAGCGTCTGGGTCTATCCCGTCATCGACGATACGATCGAGATCGACGTTTCCGAATCCGACGTGCGCATCGACACCTATCGTTCGTCCGGTTCAGGCGGCCAGCACGTCAACACCACCGATTCGGCGGTGCGCATTACCCATCTCGCAACCGGCATCGCGGTCGCCTGCCAGGCCGAACGCTCGCAGCACAAAAATCGGGCAAAGGCCTGGGAGATGCTGCGCTCGCGGCTTTACGAGGAAGAGCTGAAGAAGCGCGAAGCCGTCGCCAACGCCACCGAAGCATCGAAGAGCGACATTGGATGGGGTCACCAGATCCGCTCCTACGTGCTGCAGCCCTATCAGCTGGTGAAGGATCTGCGCACAGGTGTCGAAAGCACCAGCCCGTCGAGCGTGCTCGATGGCGACCTCGATGACTTCATGGAAGCCTCGCTGTCGCAACGCATCGAGGGTGGTGCTGGGGAAGCGGTGGCGGACCTGGATTAGGGCCGGCGCCTACAGTGCCACACATTTGGATTGGATGATGGCTCGCAAGCTTGTTGGAAAGTGCTTCTGCGGCGCGGTGCACTATGCGGTCGCTGACGAGTTCCTGTACGCGGCGAATTGCCATTGCTCGAACTGCCGGCGCACGACAGGTTCGGCTTTCAAGCCCTTCGCGGGCATCGAACGCGCCAAGTTTGTCCTGACCAAGGGCCACGACATGTTGCTGGTCTTCGGCGACGACAACGGCCATGACGCGCACTGCAAGCCGTGCGGTTCGCTGCTCTATTCGGTCGTGCGCCAGGGCGCCTTCGTCCATGTCGCGATGGGAACGCTCGTCGACGACCCGAGCATCCGCCCGACCGAGCATATCTTCGTCGGTTCCAAGGCGCCGTGGTACACGATCAGCGACGGCCTGCCGCAGTATGACGAACACGTGATCACAGGACCTGCTGGCGAATAGGCCGGAACTTCTCTCGCTGAATCTCGTTATCTGCGATCCCGTCTGCTGGGCATGGTTGTGCCTGCCTATCCAATCGAGAGACGGCGCCTGTTTTCTGTTGCCGATGCGCGGCATTCAGCCTGCGACATCGGCATGCAGTGGTTTCTTGCGCCGACTCACAAATCGGCCCACCATCCATGGTCGAGGGGAGACAAAAGCATCTATGGCCGGGCGCGGCAGAAATGCCTGCTGACGATCCGGCCGCTGGGAAGACACGTTTCAGGAACGGGCAAGCGAAACGCTTGATGCTCGTCGAAAGGAGCGCTTCCATGTCTGCTGCCCCATCAAAATCGGCTCGGGCCGCGGTGGGCCGACTCATGCTCTGCCTGCTTGCAATCGCAGCGATTGCGTTGCCGATGGCGCCTGCCTTCGCCCACGACGCCAAGCCTACAGCGGCGAAGCCGCTGGGTTGGAGCTATCCATTCGCATGCTGCGCTAACTACGATTGCCGCACGGCCCATACTGGCGAGGTTTTGGAAAAACCCGAGGGTTATGTGATCGCCGGCACGGGGGAAGTTGTCCCGATGACCGACAAGCGTGTGAAGGACAGCCCGGACGGCGAATTCCACTGGTGCGCGCATCAAGCGGGTCTAGACGCCGGTAAGACGATCTGCCTGTTCGTGCCGCCGCGCTCCTACTAAGCCCGGGAGGCGCAGCGGCGACCGGCCCGGACCGCGATGTGCGGGGGCCTGCTGACGGACGGTTGCCAGGACCGCTCCTTTGTGTTGCGTTGCCTGCGGGCGGCGGACAAGGGAGAGGTGACGTCCATGATCATCAAGGGAAGCTGCCACTGCAAGGCGACGATATTCGAGGTTTCGCAAGCACCGCAGACGCTGACGCAGTGCACTTGTTCGTTCTGCTCGAAACGCGGCTCGCTTTGGGCCTACTACACTCCTGCGCAGTTCAAGCTGCTCACGCCGCAGAAGAATGTTTCCTTCTATCAGTGGGGATCGAAGACCGTTAAGCACGGTTTTTGCGACACCTGCGGCTGCGGGACCTTCACCGAAACACCGGACTGGTCGAGCGGAGAGCCGGATTTCGACAATCCCAAGATCAGCGTCAACTCGCGGTTGTTCGACGATTTCGATCTGGACAAGGTCGAAGTGGTGGCCATCGACGGCCGGAATCTCTGGTAGATTCCTGGACGCCCAATCGGGAAATCGTGCCCCGGGGAAAAGCCGTTGCCGGTGTTTTTCCCGTTCCGCTTTTCGCCGCATTTCATGGTACAAGTCGCGCGAAGGGCTGATTTGGCGCCACCGCAAGGCGTGACTTGGAGAGGGACAATCCTATGAAGAAGACCGTGCTCGTCGTCGTGGCGACGGCTGTGCTGGTGAGCGCCTGCACCACCACCGATCCGTATACCGGCGACCAGAAAATTTCCAACACGGCGGCCGGTGCCGGCCTCGGCGCCCTGGCCGGCGCCAGCCTTGGCCTGCTTGCGGGCGGCAATGATCGTCGCAACGCGCTGATCGGCGCCGGCATCGGGGCGCTGGCCGGCGGCGCCATCGGCGCCACCATGGACCAGAACGAAGCCGAACTGCGCCGGCAGTTGGAGGGCACAGGCGTCAGCGTCACCCGCTCCGGCGACCAGATCATCCTCAATATGCCGTCCGATATCACCTTCAACGTCGATCAGGATGCGGTGAAGCCCGGCTTTTACCAAGTGCTGAATTCGGTCGCGCTGGTGCTGAAGAAGTTCAAGCAGACCACGGTCGACGTGTTCGGCCATACCGATTCGACCGGCGGCGACCAGCATAATTTCGATCTGTCGCAGCGCCGCGCGCTGGCGGTCGCCAACTACCTGGCTGGCCAGGGCGTCGATTCGCGCCGCTTCGCCGTCACGGGATTCGGCAAGACCCGTCCGGTAGCGTCCAATGCCACCGCCGAGGGTCGCGCTCAAAACCGTCGCGTCGAGATCCAGCTTTCGCCGCTCACCTGAGCAGCATCGATCAGAATGCAAAAACGGCCTCGCAAGGGGCCGTTTTTGTTTGCAAAATGCGACCGACGGCCAGGCCTGCGGCCCCCGGGTTCTTCCATGATGTTACGGTGAGGTCGGCTTATCGACCGTCGCTCGTTGGGTCAGGCGCTGCCGCCGGACGACATGGGCAACGATCAGTCCATGAATGAGCAGCCCGACCGTAAGTCCAAGGATATGGAAGCCCGTTCCCGAACCGGAAAGCGTCAGGATCGACCAGATGGATGCGGGTACGAACAAGACAATTGCGGTGATGAGCCCGGGGTTGTAGCTGCGCATCCTGATGGCCTGCGCGACGTGAACCAAAGCGTTGATCAAGGTGGTGTAGGCGGCGATCAGCCCTATCCCGGCATTGACCGTGACAGCGAGGGTGAAAACCAGGGAATAGATGCCCCATACACCCGGTACGTTGATCACAAAGACATCGAAGCGGGTAAGCAGCGGCGCCCCGCCGCCGAGCATCTTGTTGACGAAAAGCCGGAACCGGTCCTCGGCATGCTCCTCGTATTGGTGGAGCATGTAAATCGGAATCAAGGAAGACGGCGAGCTCGGCTGTCTCCAATCGAGCGGCCAGCCCGATCGCCACCACGCACAGGGTGAGGCCGGCGAGCACGCCACCATAGACCCAATCTTCCACCAGACGCTTCATCACGCCATCTTCGGCGAGGCCGTGCGTCCTTGCAACACACCACGATATCAGACCTTGGCGACCATGCGTATGAAGGCCGGTGTGTCGTAGCCGAAGCCAACGGTGGCGTCGCTTGGCGATGACGGCAACAGCTTCACCGGCCGCGACCGGCCGCGCTCAGATTGAGATTGGCGTGCCAGAGAATTAGCCAGTCCTAAATAAGCGCTTTCCCGCAGCCATGGAAAGGAATAGCATCGTCGCTGTTCCGGAGGGGATGAGGCGGTACACTTGGCCGCGCAATAAGCATTTTCTTTTTCAGCCTCGGTCTTGCACGGCCAGATCAAAAAAATCTGGGAGGAATGCATGACAAGAACAGCCAGCCTCGGGCGCTGCGGCGTCTTCGCTTTAACAGGTCTTGTAAGCGCATGGTTGGGCGTCGCGGCGGCTCGAGCCGAGGATGCCAACAAAGCTGACATCGAGGCCTTGAAAAAGTCGCTCGCCAAATATGAGGACTACACCGCCGCCGTCCGCGACCTTTATCTGTCGACGGTCGGCTGCGTCTACTATAGCGGAGAAAAGATATCCGGAGCGATGTACTACCCGAAAGGCGCCATGGGCATCCATTTCGTCAACGTCCCAAGTGTCGGCCAAAAACTCGACCCGATGCGCCCCAATGTGCTGATCTACGAGCCGACGAAAAACGGTCTGCGCCTGGTCGGGGCGGAATGGCTGGTGCCGCTGACGCCGGACCTCAAAGAGCCGCCGAAGCTGTTTGGCCAAACCTTCATGGGTCCGATGGAGGGACACTATCCGCTCATCCCGAGGGAGTTCGTCCACTACGATCTTCACGCCTGGCTGGGTGATAATCCGAACGGCATGTTCAGTCCGACGAACCCGAACGTGAAATGCAACAAGGCCGAGTTTCCGATGTTGGAGAAACCGACCAAGATGATGCCTGGGCCGATGTAACGGCCAGCCCAGCCAGGAGCTTGCCGGGAGGGCAAGCCGGATGGCCGTCTTGTCTTGGAACCACTCGTCGGTCAGCCCTTGGCGACGATGCGCATGAAGGCGGGCATGTCGTCGCCGAAGCCAACGGTGGCGTCGTTTTCGTCTTCTCGGTTGCGGGCAGGGCGACGGTCATCGCGCTGGGGCCTGGTGTCGCCACGTTCCGGTGCACGTCGCTCGCTGCGCGCCGCGGAGCTCTTGCGCTCGGAATTTTCCGAGCGGATAGCGTCCTTGCGCGTGCGCCGCTCACCAGTGTCGGCGACCGTTTCCTCGGCCGCGACCGGCTGTTCCTCGCGCACGGTTTCCGGTGCCGCGTCTTCGCCATGCTTGGCCTGGCGTCCGCCTCTCTTGCGCTCGCCCCTGTCCTTGCGGTCGTCGTCCTTGCGGCCGGCACGACGCGGTGCACCGCGGCCACGGCGCGGAGCTTCGTCCTCGCCTTCGCTGGCCACCACCGTCGACAGGTCACCGTCATGCCACTCGATCTTGGTGCCGATCAGCCGTTCGATGGCGTCGATATACTTGGTGTCGGACTTGGTCGCGATGGTGAAGGATTTTCCGGAGCGCCCGGCGCGGCCGGTACGGCCGATTCGGTGGACGTAATCCTCGGCATGGATCGGGACGTCATAGTTGAAGACGTGGCTGACATCGGGAATGTCGAGGCCGCGCGCGGCCACGTCGGAGGCGACCAGATACCGCAGCTTGCCGTCGCGGAAATTGGCCAGCATCTGCATGCGCGCGCGCTGGTCCATGTCGCCATGCAGCGCGCCGGCGTCGAAGTCATATTTCAGCAGCGAGCGGAACAGCTCCGACACCTCGATCTTGCGGTTGCAGAAGATGATGGCGTTCTTCAGTTCTGCATCCTCGGCCTTGATCAGGTTGCGCAGCGTCTCGCGCTTGTCCCAGGGTTTGGAACCGGACTTCACCAACCGCTGGATGATGTTGGTCGCGGCGGAGGCGGCCTTGGAGACCTCGACACGCACCGGCGCGTGCAGGAATTTTTCGGTGAGCTTGGTGATCTCGGGCGGCATCGTCGCCGAGAAGAACAGCGTCTGCCGGGTGAAGGGGATCATCTCACAGATACGCTCGATATCGGGAATGAAGCCCATGTCGAGCATGCGATCGGCTTCGTCGATGACGAGGATCTCGACGCCGTTGAGCAAGAGCTTGCCGCGCTCGCGGTGGTCGAGCATGCGGCCGGGCGTCGCGATGAGCACGTCGGCGCCACGCTCCAGTTTCTTGTCCTGTTCGTCGAACGACACGCCGCCGATCAGCAGTGCGATGTTGAGCTTGTGGTTCTTGCCGTATTTGATGAAGTTTTCCTCGACCTGCGCCGCAAGCTCGCGGGTCGGCTCCAGGATCAGCGTGCGGGGCATGCGGGCGCGGGCGCGGCCCTTTTCCAGTCGTGTCAGCATCGGCAGCACGAAGGAGGCCGTCTTGCCGGTACCGGTCTGTGCTATGCCAAGCACATCCTTGCCCAGAAGCGCGTGCGGAATGGCGCCGGCCTGGATCGGCGTCGGCTTGAGGTAGCCGGCGTCGGTGACTGCGGAAAGGACCTTCGGCGATAGGCCGAGGTCCGCGAAAGTCAACGCTTCTTGAGCGGTCTGGGTGTCTGAGGACAAGTTCTGGCTGTCTTTGGCTGTTCGGGGAAGCGCAACGGCATCCGTCGCGGCAGGCGCCGCGCGCCCGCAAGATCATCACTGCAACTAGGCGCAAGCCCGCGATTTGTCAACACAAACGGCCGGCAATGGCTCGATTGTGAAGTCGTAACCTTAATTACTATGTCTGATCCGGCCGCTTATCCGCGCGCCGGCTCAATATCGGCTCAATAACGGAACTGTTCCGCCAGTATGCGTTCGTTCCAGGAGTGATTGGGATCGAACAGCAAAGTTGCGGTCGCCGTCGCAGATTCCCTCACCGTCACGGAAGCTACGGCCTTGACCTCCGTATGGTCGGCGGCGGCGTTCACCGGCCGCTTTTCCGCCTCTAGTATATCGAAGCGCACGGTTGCCTTGTTGGAAAGCAAAGCGCCGCGCCAGCGGCGCGGGCGAAACGGGCTGACGGGGGTAAGCGCCAGCAGCGGCGCGTCGAGCGGCAGGATGGGCCCATGCGCCGAAAGATTGTAGGCGGTGGAGCCAGCCGGCGTGGCGATCATCACGCCGTCGCAATTCAGTTCCTCGAGCCGTACCTGGTCATCTATGGTGATGCGGATCTTGGCCGTCTGATAGGACTGGCGCCATAACGCCACTTCGTTGATGGCCAGCGCCGAGACGGTTTCGCCATCCGAGGTAACGGCCTGCATCTCCAGCGGACGGATCGTTTCGGCGACCGCGGCCGCGATGCGCTCGGCGAGACCTCCGGAACGATATTCGTTCATCAGGAAGCCGATGGTGCCACGGTTCATGCCGTAGACCTTTTTGCCGGTTCCCATTGTATCGCGCAAAGTTTGCAGCAGGAAACCGTCGCCGCCCAGGGCCACGACGACATCGGCTTCCGCGACCGAATGCTGGCCATAGCGCGCCGACAGGCTTTCCAGCGCCGCTTTGGCGTCAGGCGTGCCGGACGAGACGAAGGCGATGCTGTTGGCGGCTTTGCTCATGGCTCCCCGACGGTGACCGGTTGGCGGCTGGGCCGGGGTAGCATGGGCGGGCCTGTGTGCAAAGAGAGCCCGCAGACGTGCGGTTCGAACCGGCAGTCGCGAATCATATCAGGGAACGAGCCAATGTGATGGTTAAGGCCGGGCTTAAACTCTCGTAAAGCCGCATCGATCATGTTAGCCGGCATGGTGGCGTGGGGGCGCCCACAGCGATTTTATGCCTTTCAGGATACGAAAGACGCTGTGGCACTTTTGATCGTGCGTGAATCCTTCGAGAGTCGAGCCCGATTCCGGGGACACGCGCCAGCCGGGACCAACATATTGCTGGTAACACGCCTGATCATCATCTCCGTCGTGCTGGGAAGCTTCGCGCTTGTCTTCGCCGAACTGGTGCGCCGCTCGGAAGAAACAAGCCTCAGGCCCTTGCCCACGGCCTCGCGCTGCGGCGATGCTGCCGGAATGCCTTGTCCGCAAAGGGCGCTGTAGGTCAAAACAAGCTGACTGCTAGGAGCGTGGTTGCAGATGGCAGCCGGCCTGGCGTTTCTGTGCCAGATACTCGTCGATCAGCTGGCGATAGCGCACCTTGCCGAAACTCGGGAAATGGCCGCCATGCACGACCGAGACGTCGAGGCCGCGCATGGCAAACATCGTCCCCAAATAATCACCGATATCGGAATGGTAGACGTCGTCGATCAGCGGGCCGTCATAGATGATGTCGCCGGAAAGCAGGATGCCGGTCTTCTTCTCGTACAGCGCGATGCCGCCTGGCGAATGGCCGGGCGTGTGGATCACCTCGAAGGCGCGATCGCCGAGGTCGACGATGTCGCCATGTTCGAGCAGGCGGTCCGCCGGGGCGGGCATGATGCGATAGCGCGCCGTGTCCCAACCTTCCGGCTGGCGATCGAACATCTCTTCATTGGCGTAGCGGTCAGCCACCGTCCATTTGTTGCGCGGATCGGCGAGGATTTCAGCCTCGGCCGCATGCACGCAACGTTCGGGAAATTCATGGTGGCAGCCTATATGATCGAAATGCGTGTGGCTGGCGACGCAGGTGAGCTTGCGCTCGCTGACCAGCGGCACATGGCGCCTGAGGCTGAAATGGCCAAGCCCGGTATCGAACAGCAGGTCGCGGTCGCGGCCGCGCACATGCCACATATTGCAGCGGAAGAACGGTTTGATCCATGGCTCGTGGATCAGCGTGACACCGTCGCCCATGCCGATGGTTTCGTACCAGTCAGGTGCGTCGACGACCGCAAGCATGCCCATGTTCAATCCGTCAGCAGGATGATCTTGTCTGTATCGCAGGAAACCGAGACCGTGTCGCCCGGCTGCACGACGGACGTCGCGGGCAGTTTGGCGATGAATTGCAGCGTGGCGTCTTCAGCGGAGACCGCGAGCACGCGCTTGAAGCTGCCCTGGAAAACGACATCGCTGACCTGCGCCTTGCCCAGCTTTGTGGCGCCTGAGGTCGCGCCCAGGGCAAGGTGCTCCGGCCGGATGGCCAAGGCAACCGCCGATCCCACCGGCAACGCTCCGGACGCCGAGACCGGCCCGACCTGTGTCGCGACAGTGCTTGTCCTGTCCATCATCTCCGCCACCGTTCCGCGAAGAATGGTGCTCTCGCCCATGAAAGTCGCCGAAAAGCGTGTCTTTGGGCGCGCATAGACGCGTTCGGGCGGCCCTTCGTCCTCGATGCGGCCGTCACTCATCACCACGCAGTGGTCGGCCAGCGCCATCGCTTCTTCCTGGTCGTGGGTGACATGGATGAAGGCGGTGCCGACGCGCTTTTGGATCGCTTTCAATTCGTCCTGCATCTGCCGGCGCAGTTTGAGGTCGAGCGCGCCGAGCGGCTCGTCGAGCAGCAGCACGGCGGGCTCGATCACCAGTGCGCGCGCCAGCGCTACGCGCTGCCGCTGGCCGCCGGAGAGCTGGTGCGGCTTCTTGTCGAAGGCGGCATCCAGCCCGACCAGCGCCAGCGTCTCACGCGCCCGCGCGGCGCGTGTCGCGCCATCGACGCCTTGCATGCGCAGGCCAAAACCGACATTGCCGCCGACGCTCATATGCGGAAACAGCGCATAATCCTGGAACACCGTCGTTGTCGGGCGCTTTGCCGGCGGAACGGCGGTGCAGTCCTCGCCTCGGATGAACACCTTGCCTTCGCTCGGTGTGACGAAGCCGCCCAAAATCGACAAAAGCGTCGTCTTGCCGGAGCCCGACGGTCCGAGCAGGATGGTGTAGCTACCGGGCTCTATCCGCAGCGATACGTCTTTCAGCACCGCCAGCTGGCCGAAACGGTGCGAGACCCCGCGGATGTCGACCAGGGGCGCGCTCATGCCGGCTTCCTCCGCAGCAATGTCAATTCGAACAGCACCACCAGCACGATGGAAACGGCGAACACCAGCGAGCCGACTGCGTTGGTCTTGGGGTTGAGGCCAGAGCGCAGCAGATTCCAGATTTCGACCGGCAGCGTGGTTTCGAAGCGTGTCAGCAGGAAGGAGATCACGAATTCGTCCCAGGAAAAGGTCATCGACAGGAAGAAGCCGGCGAAGATGGCCGGCGCCATGACAGGCACAGTAATCAAGAGCAGCACTTTCCATTCCGGCGCGCCGAGATCGCGCGCGGCGCGCTCGATGTTGATCTGGTGGTCGCCCATCTGGCTGTAGACGATGGCGAAGCAGAGCGGCAGGTTGATCACGACATGGCCGATGCCGGCGGCCATCAGCGATTTCGGCACGCCGGCCCAGTTGAACAGCACCAGCAGCCCCATGCCGATGATGAGATAGCTGACGGTAAGCGGTAGCGTGATCAACCCTCGCAGCAGGGCCGAACCCGGCAGCACGAAGCGCGCGAACGCCCAGGCGCTGAGGAAGCCGAGCGTGACGGCCGCGAGCGACGAAAGGACGGCCACCAGCAGCGAGTTCACCAGCGCCGAGGTCAGCCGCGTATCGGACAGGACGGCCTGGTACCAGCGCAGCGACGGGCCGGTGAAGGGCGGGATGGGGAAGGAGGTTGCCTGCAGCGAGAACAGCACGAGCACGATCACCGGCAGGAAAATGAAGGCATAGATGGCGATCGCGTAGAGACAGGAAGCGGTTCGGACGATCAGGCGCATCTCAGGCCCGCTCGATCTTCAGCCAGCGGGCGCAGGCGAGATAGGCGATGGTCACGACCGCCATCAGGATAATCGACAGGGCGGAGGCCAGCGGAAAATCGCCGCGCCGGCCGATCTGCATCATCACCAGCTGCGGCATGACCAGCTCGTTGTTGCCGCCGAGGATCTGCGGCGTGATGTAGTCGCCGATGCACAGCACGAAGGTCAGGAAGGCGCCGACCATGATGCCGGGCAAGGTCAGCGGCAGGATGACATGCAGGAAGGTGCGCACCGGCCCGGCGCCGAGATCAGCGGCGGCCTTGCGGTAGCTCGGACTGAGCTGCTTCAAATTGGCGAAGATCGTCAGCGTCAAAAGCATGACGAAGAAATGCACGAAGCCGGTCACGGTGGCGAAGCGCGTATTGGCGAGCTGCAGCGGTTCGCTGGTCAAGCCGATGCCGGTCAGCGTCCGGTTGATGACGCCGTTCTGCGCCAGCACCAGAAGCCAGGAATAGGAGCGCACGACATAGGACGTCCAGAACGGCAGCACGGCCAGCATCAGCGCCAGCCGCTGCCAGCGTTCCGGCACCTGTTCGGCCAGGATCCAGGCGAAAGGATAGGCGAGCAGCACCGAGACCACGGTGACGATCGCCGTCACCTCCAGCGAATTCACCATCGCTTGCCAATAGGCAGGATTGGTGAAGAACTGGCTGTAATTGGCTGATGTGAAGCCGCCGCCCTCATGCGACGTCAGGCTGGAAAGCCCCATGGCGATGAAAGGCAACACGAAGAACAGCAAGGTCCAGCCGAGCGCCGGCGTAACCAGCGCCCAGGGCAGGGCCTTGTTCGCGGTGCTGCTCACGACGGCCGTCTACTGCGCCTGCAGCATCTCGGTCCACATGTCCTGCATCTTCTTGTCGAGATCGGCATTCGGCGCCGGATAGGCCTGGGCGCGGGCAAGGAATTCGGGCTGCTCGTCGAAGCGCAGGATCTTCTTCTGGTCGTCGGTGAGTGCCGCCTTGCTGTTCGCCGGCATGCCCCAATAGCAGGACGAGGTGGCAAGCCGCGCCTGGCCTTCCGGGCTCATGATGTATTGGATGAATTTCAGCGCCACGTCCTTGTTCTTGGAGTCCTTGAACATGGCCAGCGACTGCGACCACAGCACCGCTCCCTCCTTGGGGATCGAGAAGTCCAGCGCCGGGTTCTCCTTGGCCAGGCCCGCCGTCACCCATTCGCCGCCGCCGACCAGAATATCGACTTCACCGGTGGCGAGCGCTGTCTGGCTGGCGGTCACCTCGCCGACCAGCTTGGCGTTGGCCTTCATCTTGAGCAGTTCGGCCTTGAGGGCGGGAAGATCGGCCTCGGTGAGTTCAGCCGTTTTCTTGCCGATGGCGAGTGCCGCCATGCCGATGACCGGCAGGTAATAATCGTAGATGGCGACCTTGCCCTTGTACTTGTCGCTTGTCAGCGACGCCAAGGATTGCATGTCGGCCGGGTCGACCTTGGTCTTGTTGAAGCCGATCGTGTTGTAGCCGAACTTTTCGGTGATGCCGTAGCGCTTGCCGCCGACCACGGTAGAGTTGTCCATCTTCACCTGCGGAAAGAGGTCGCCCAACGGCAGCTTGTCCTCCGGCAGCGGCTCGAACAGGCCTTTTTCCACGCCGCGCGGCACGTCGATGCTGTCGATCACCATCACGTCCCAGTCGCCGGGTTGCGACTGTTCGACGATGGCGAGCCCCGCGCCGGTGCCCTCGAATTCCTTGACGTTGACCTTGACGTTGTTGGCCTCTTCGAAGGGCTGCAGCAGCGCCGGGTCGGCATGATCGCACCAGATCAGGGCGTTGAGATCGGCGGCCTGGCTGGCGCCGGCTGCTGAGAGCACCAGCGCCGTGGCGCCGCAAGCGGCGCCCAGATGTCTCTTCAGGATTGAAAGCGGATTGTTGGCTGCGGATCGTGCGGACATCGAGTGTTCTCCCTTGCCTTTGTGGCTTCTTGCAAAAAGTTGAACCAATTCTAAAATTGAGTCAATTCTGTTTTTGTGGCAGACAGCCGGTATGAATGGATTGAGGGCAAGGCAAAAGGCCGACCGGCACCGCCGCATCATCGAGGCGGCGGCCGAGCTTTTCCGCGAGGCCGGCTATGAAGGCGCCAAGATCGAGGTGATCGCGGCCCAGGCCGAAGTGTCGATCGGGACGATTTACAATTACTACCAGAATAAGGGCGACATCCTCGGCGCCATCGTCTCCATGGAGGTCAACGAGGTGCTGAATGCCGGGCGAGGCGTGGTCGACAGCCCACCGGCCAATGTCGGCGATGCGCTGGACACGCTGATCGGCATCTATATCGAGCACTCCTTGCACTATCTCAGCAAGGAGATGTGGCGCCAGGCGATGGCGATCTCGACGCAACTGCCCGACAGCCCGTTCGGCCAAGCCTACACGGCGCTCGACCGCGCTCTGACGCAACAGATCCGTGCCCTGATCGCAAGGCTGCAGGAGATCGGCCTGGTGCGGCGCGACATCGACGGGCAGGCGGTGGGTGAGCTGGTCTTCAACAACATGAACATGATGTTCATCGAGTTCGTGAAGCGCGACGAGGCAAGGATAGCGGAACTGCGCGCGGCGATCCGACGGCAGAACCGGATCCTGGTGGCGGCGATCGGGGTGTGAGGATGGAAGCGACCGCGGCATGAAACCAGCTTCCGCTGCCAGTGTGACTGACGATGAGTGCCAACGGCGGCGCCCGTCTACACCGCCGGGCCCCGCGCACGGTATGGCCTAGCGGCTTGACGTTGGGGGGGATTGACAGCGTAGCCGGTGGACCTAGCGATCCCTTCGAAGCATCGACTGAAGGGAAAGCAGACGCGCGGCCGCAGTGGCGCAGGTAAAATCAGTGATCGGTCGGATCGATCTTTGTCAGGCGCTCTCGCGCTTCGGTCACGCGCCGCTGCGCGGACCTTATCCTGCTGCAGAGCGCGAGATTGATGCCGACGCCACAGTCTCCGTCCAGCATTTCTTCCGCTCGTTTGAGGGCGAGTTCCGCTCGGCCAATTCGCTGCCTGGCTCTGGCCAGTTCTATGTCCAAGAGTTCGATCATTGTTCCGCTACAGAGTTTGCGGTCCCTTCGATCGTTAACCGTCTCCGGCCGGGTTTGGTTCCGGGTTGGGGCTCGAGACTCAGGACAGCAGGAGAAAGTCGCCGCTTCGGCACCGACCTCATTGCACGCGAAGTCGCCTCTTGAGTTGAATTTGAAATCTGATACAACTTATAGGAGTGCGAAGGGGAGAGGTTAATGGGGACGTTTTCAATCTGGCATTGGGCGATCGTACTGCTGATCATCGGCGTGCCTGTTTTCTTTGCGGTTCGCTCAGCCGTGAAGCCGTCACAGGGCCCGGCGGCTCTTGTAGGATTCGGTGGCTGGCTTATGCTGCTTGCGATCGGTCAGGTTTTGTCGCCGCTGCGCACGCTCGCCGACTTGGCCAATTCGGTCGAGGGTTACCGGCAACTCTTGCCCCTGCCAAATGGGCTGCTTGCGGTGTATAGCGAGGTTGCCCTCAATCTGGCATTTCTGGCGCTTCAACTGGTTGTGCTCATTTCGATGCTGCGGCGAAGCCGACGCTTTCCACAATTGTTTCTGTTTCAGTGGATTGCGATACCGGTTGTGCTCGTCCTGGACACGATCTTGATCTCATCAACTCTAGGCGTCCCGGTGAGCCAAATCTTTGCTGGAGATGCGCTGATGACACCCGTTCTGTCGTTCATCCTCACCGGAGCCTGGGTCGCCTACGTCTACAAATCCGTCAGGGTGAAGAACATGTTCTGCGGCGAAGTGGCAGCCGGCCAGGTCGCGACGGCCGCCTAGCGAGAGTCCGCTGGGTTTCGGAGGACACTTCTTCGTTTCGCGAGATCTGGTGTTCTTATAACGGGCTCTGGGTGGCCTGCCACCCGAAGCTCGAAGAGCGAAGGGTGGTGCCCCCGGCAGGAATCGAACCCGCGACCTTCGGTTTACAAAACCGCTGCTCTACCAGCTGAGCTACAAGGGCATGCGGCACCGGTTAGCCATATTTGCGGCGCCAGTAAAGACAAATGTCGGTTTTGAGGCGCTCATGAACGCTGCCGGGCAACAGACACGGCATCCTGAAAACGGCCAATTCGCTTCCTATATCTCTGGCAGGTGCAATCGCTTGGGCGAGGCTGTCGCATGATCAGATTCGTCATCATCCTGCCGATCGTCGTCATAGCCTGGATGCTGCTGGTGAAGGTCATCAGGAACCTCAAGAACGCCAATATCGACTGGACCGGCGTCACCACCATCATCGGCTTCATCGCGCTCGCCTTCTGGCTGCGCCATGTCACGGGCATGGGGTGGTGAATAGTAGTCAGTAGTCAGTAGTCAGTAGTCAGTAGTACTCACTACTCACTACTCACGATTCATCCCATCTCCGGCCTTGCCGAAAAAAATCTCCTCCACCTTTCGAACCTTTTCCCGCGCCGCGCCGACTGATGGTCAGAGGCGAATGGGTCGCCTCGATCAAAAGATCCAGGAGATCATCATGTTCCAGCGCACTCTCGTTTCAGGCCTCGTTGCCATTTTCGTCGCCACCGGCGCGCTCGCCGGCACCGTCGGCACGTCGTCGGCCCACGGCATGCACGGCCACCATCATCACCACAACCATCACAAGAAGCACTTCAAGAAGTTTTGGTGGAAGCACCACAACCATCATCACCACAAGCACGGCAAGGTGATCATCTTTCTTTGATGGAGGGACCCAATTCTCCCGAAAGGGCGGCTTCGGCCGCCCTTTTTCGTTGGGCGAAATGGGACGGTCATCAATGTCTAGCCAGGCCCTTGCAGGCCGCCGTCAGCATGACCTCCTTGGTTCACGTTCAAAAAAGATTTGAACCTTTTTCTTGTGCCGAACGACAGATGATCAAGAGGCGGATGAGTCGCCTCTCCAAACGAAGCAAGGAGATCGTCATGTTCAAGCGCGCACTCGTTTCCGGCCTCATCGCCACCGCTGTCGCCGCCACCGCACTGGTCGGCACCGTCCAGCCCTCGGCGGCTCATTCGCATCACCACCACCATGGCATCGGCATCGGCATTGCCGCCGGCGTCGGCGGTTTTGTCCTGGGCAGCCTGCTTGCCCAGCCCCGCACCGTCTACGTCGACGAGGGCGGCGGCTCGTGGCACGTCCGCCGCTGCTTCGATCGCTATTCGAGCTACGATCCGGACTCCGACACCTACATCGGTTACGACGGCTATCGCCATTACTGCCGTCTCTGAGAGGAGGAGCACCGTTCAGCACCAGAAGAGGGGCTCAGGCGAGCCCCTTTTCTACGCTTGGATGGCGGCACACCTGTTGGATTAGCCGACTTTCACGGAGACGCCTGAACCCTCGGTCATCGGCTTTTGTCGATGCGATCGGCAATGTACAGGCATTTCCCGAAGGCCTAATCTGCTGGGCGATAATCTGCGGGCGATATGGGGGAGGGTGATCCTTGGACGAGCAGGACCCGAAAGAGGAACAGGTCGAAATCATTTTCCGCAACGGCACGGTCACGGCCGTTGGCATCCTGCTGGCGTTTTCCCTGGGCTTCATCACGCATTGGGCCGCCAATCCGATCCCGTGGCAGACCTATCATCTCGTCGCCGTGCTGCCGATCCTGGCCGGCATCGCCTTGCAGATGCGGGCATTGTCGCTTCTGCTCGACACAAAGTGCCTGCGGCTGAGCGCCTATGAACGCGCCAACCGCATCTTCATCACCGGCCTCGTCTTCACCGCCTGCGGTGTCGGCATGGCGATCCTGCTCGATTTCTTCGATCTTGCGAGCAGAAGCGCGCTGCCCGGAGCAGGTTGATCATCCGGTTTGCACGCCGCCGATCATCTTTGTGACCTCGGCCGCGGCGCTGTGCACCAGCGGGCCGATCTCGGCCAGCCGTTCAGGCGTCACCCGAACCGTCGGGCCCGACACCGAGACTCCGCCGATCGGCTCGCCGAATTCGTTGAAAATGGCTGATGCCACGCAGCGCATGCCTGGATGCCGTTCCTCGTCATCGACCGACCAGCCGCGCAGCTTGATCGTCGCGAGATCATGCGCGAGGGCAGGGATGTCGGACAGCGTCCTGTCGGTAAAGCGCTGCAGGCCGGCCTTGCGCAGGATGGCTCCGACGCGCTCCGGCTCGAGATGGGCCAGCACCGCCTTGCCGATGCCGGAGGCATGAAAAGGGCTGCGCGTCCCCGGTCGGAAGAAGGCGCGAATTGCCTGGTGCGTCTCGACCTGGCTGACGAACACCACGCAATCGTCCTCGGCGACGCCGAGATTGGCGGTCTCGCCGGTTTTCTCCATCAGCTCCTGCATGACGATGCGCGCGCGGTCGACCAGCTTGCGGCGGCGCAGGAACGCCGCGCCCATCCGATAGGTCTCGACGCCGATCGACCAAAGCTGGTCCGAACTGTCGAACTCGACCATGCCGTGGTTTTCGAGCGTCGTCAGCATGCGGTAGGCGGTAGAGGCGGCCAGACCGCTTTGCGCGGATATCTCGCTCAGCGATAGGCCGCTGCCTTCGGCAACGATGGCCAGGATGCGCAAGGCCCGGTCCAACGACTGCACCGAAGCCGCTTCCGAGGGGCCGTTGAAGGCGCGCGGCCGGCCGCGCTGGCGTTTTTCAGCGGTTTCCATTTACGCCATCATGCACGATTTTCCCGAACGGACAATGAAAAAGTTTTTCACGCGTTCTGCATTGCCACTTTTTGGAAAACAAAAAGAGAAAGGAAATCAATTGGCAACGGCAGCTTCCTAGAAATGAAAAAATATTCTGAAAAAATTGAAAAATAGCCGGCTTGCTGACATTCTCGGTCATCCAACAATCACAACCCTGTGGAGGGTCGGAACAATGGCCAGGATGCGCGCTGTCGATGCTGCGGTTCTCGTTCTCGAAAAGGAAGGCATCGCCTGCGCCTTCGGTGTGCCGGGCGCGGCGATCAATCCGCTCTACTCGGCCCTGAAGGCGAGGGGCACGATCCGCCATGTGCTGGCCCGTCATGTCGAGGGCGCGTCGCACATGGCCGAAGGTTTTACCAGGGCCAAGGCAGGCAATATCGGGCTCTGCATCGGCACGTCTGGCCCAGCCGGCACCGACATGATCACCGGGCTCTACTCGGCCGCAGCCGATTCCATCCCGATCCTCTGCATCACCGGCCAGGCGCCGCGGGCGCGGCTGAACAAGGAGGATTTCCAGGCCGTCGACATCGCCGCTATCGCGTCGCCCGTCGCCAAATGGGCGGTCACCGTCATGGAGCCTTATCTCGTGCCGATGGCGCTGCAGAAGGCATTCCACCTGATGAGGTCTTCGCGCCCGGGACCGGTGCTGATCGACCTGCCGGTCGACGTCCAATTGGCCGAGATCGAGTTCGACATCGACGCCTACGAGCCGCTGGCGCCGTTCAAGCCGGCGATGACGCGCGCCCAGGCCGAAAAGGCTCTGGCGATGCTCAACGCCGCCGAAAAGCCGCTGATCGTCGCCGGCGGCGGCATCATCAATGCCGATGCGTCGGACCTGCTGATAGAATTCGCCGAGATTACCGGCGTGCCCGTCATCCCGACGCTGATGGGCTGGGGCGCGATCCCCGACGACCATCGGCTGATGGCCGGCATGTGCGGCCTGCAGACCTCGCACCGCTATGGCAACGCGACGATGCTGGAAGCCGACTTCGTCTTCGGCATCGGCAACCGCTGGGCCAACCGCCACACCGGTTCGGTCGATGTCTACACCAAGGGAAAAAAGTTCATCCATGTCGACATCGAGCCGACGCAGATCGGCCGTGTGTTCGCCCCGGATCTCGGCGTCGTCTCGGATGCGGGGGCTGCGCTGAAGATGCTGCTCGACGTCGCCACCGAGTGGAAAACGGCCGGAATACTGCGCGACTGGTCGGGCTGGGCGAAGGAATGCCAGGACCGCAAGAAGACCATGAAGCGCAAGACGCATTTCGACCAGGTGCCGCTCAAGCCGCAGCGCGTCTATGAGGAGATGAACAAGGCGTTCGGGCGCGACGTCACCTACGTCACCACGATCGGCCTGTCGCAGATCGCCGGCGCGCAGTTCCTGCATGTCTACAAGCCCCGCAACTGGATCAATTGCGGCCAGGCCGGCCCGCTCGGCTGGACACTGCCGGCAGCCCTTGGCGTGCGCGCCGCCGATCCCGACCGCACCATCGTGGCGCTGTCGGGCGACTATGACTTCCAGTTCATGATCGAGGAACTGGCGGTCGGCGCGCAGCACAAACTGCCCTACATCCACGTCGTCGTGAACAATGCCTATCTCGGCCTGATCCGCCAGGCGCAGCGCGGCTTCTCGATGGATTACGAGGTCAGCCTTGCTTTCGAGAACATCAACCGATCGGACGATCCCGAGGCCGGCTACGGCGTCGACCACGTCGCTGTTGCCGAGGCGATGGGCTGCAAGGCGGTCAGGGTGCGCAAACCGGAAGAATTCGCCGGTGCCTTCATGGAGGCGCAGCGGCTGATGAAGGAGCATCAGGTTCCCGTAGTGCTCGAATTCATCCTCGAACGCGTCACCAATATTTCGATGGGCACCGAGATCGACAAGATCACCGAATTCGAAGACCTTGCCGAACATCAAGAGGATGCCCCGACAGCGATCGTCATGCTCGACTAGGACGGAAGAAGGACAAAAAAATGCCGCGTTTTTCAGCCAATCTTTCGATGCTCTTTGGCGAGCATGACTTCCTCGAACGTTTTGACGCAGCTGCCCGCGCGGGCTTCAAAGGCGTCGAATATATAGGCCCCTACGACCATGCCCCCGAGGTGGTGGCCGCGCGGCTGAAGAAGAACGGCCTGACACAGGTGCTGTTCAACCTGCCGGCGGGCGATTGGGGCAAGGGCGAGCGCGGTATCGCCGTTTTGCCGGACCGAGTGCCGGAATTCCGCCAGGGCATCGCCAAGGCGATCACCTACGCGCAGGCGCTCGGCTGCTCACAGGTCAATTGCCTGGCCGGCATCGCGCCCGCCGGTGTCGACCGCAAGGTGCTCGAGGATGTCTTTGCCGAGAACCTCGCCTTCGCGGCGGAGAAACTGGAGCAGGCCGGTATCAAATTGCTGATCGAGCCGATCAACACGCGCGACATTCCAGGCTTCTTCCTCAATTATTCCGACCAGGCGCTGGCGCTGATCGACCGCGTCGGCTCGAAGAACCTGTTCCTGCAATACGACATCTACCACATGCAGATCATGGAGGGGGATCTCGCCCGTACCATCGAGGCAAACCTCGGCCGCATCGCGCATATCCAGCTTGCGGACAATCCCGGCCGTCACGAGCCGGGGACGGGCGAGATCAACTATCCCTTCCTGTACGAGCATATCGACCGCATTGGTTATTCCGGCTGGGTCGGCGCGGAATACAAGCCGAAGGCCGGAACTGAGCAAGGGTTGGGGTGGTTCCGGGAACTGGCCGGGCAGGGAAGCGCGGCGGCTTAGCTGTCGAAATCGAACTCGCGTTCCTTCACGCCCTCCTCTGGCCTGTCGGCCATCTCCCCCACCAAGGGCGGAGGTTGGATGTCACCGGCGGCTTCGCTAAATTTTGAACCGGGAAAGTTGGGGCCAGCGCCGAAACTGCCAATCTCCCCACCTGTGGGGGAGATGGCCGGCAGGCCAGAGGGGGGCGTGAAGGAACGCAACCTCAACAAGACGGAGAACCACAATGGAAACCATCGGCTTCATCGGCCTTGGCATCATGGGCGCGCCGATGGCGGGACATTTGCTGGACGCCGGCTACACGGTGATCGCCAGCGACCACCGCTCCAGGCCACAGGCCGAACTGGTGGCCAAGGGACTGAAAACTGTCACCGGCCATGCCGCCGTGGCGAAGGCCGCCGATATCATCATCACCATGGTGCCCGACACACCGCAGGTGGCCGAGGTGCTGTTCGGCGACAACGGCGTCGCATCAGGTCTTTCCAAAGGCAAATTGGCCATCGACATGAGCTCGATCTCACCGATCGAGACCAAGGTCTTCGCCAAAAAAATCAACGAACTGGGCTGCGACTATCTCGATGCGCCGGTCTCGGGCGGCGAGGTGGGAGCCAAGGCCGCATCGCTGACCATCATGGTCGGCGGCGAGGAGAAGGCCTTCGAGCGCGCCAGGCCCGTTTTCGAGAAGATGGGCAAGAACATCACCCTGGTCGGACCGAACGGCGTCGGCCAGACCACCAAGGTCGCCAACCAGATCGTCGTCGCGCTGACCATTGAAGCCGTCGCCGAAGCGCTTGTTTTTGCTTCGAAAGCCGGCGCCGACCCCGCCAAGGTCAGGCAGGCGCTGATGGGCGGGTTGGCCGCCTCGCGCATCCTCGAAGTCCATGGTGAGCGCATGGTCAGGCGCACCTTCGCGCCGGGTTTCCGCATCGAACTGCACCAGAAGGATCTCAACCTTGCGCTGGAAGGGGCAAGGGCGCTCGGCGTCTCCCTGCCCAACACGTCGACCACCCAGCAACTGTTCAACTCCTGCGCCGCCAATGGCGGCGCCAAGGAGGATCACTCGGCCCTGGTCAGGGCGCTGGAGCGGATGGCCGGGCATGAGGTAGGGCAGTAGGGGCAGTAGGGCAGTGGGAGCCGCCCGTTCCGGGCGGATTGGAAACCCTACTGCCTTATTGCCGTACTGCCCTACTGCCTCAGGAATTTCCGTGCCGCATAAAGGCTTACCGCCGCCGCGTTCGACACGTTGAGCGAGCGGATCGCGCCGGGCATGTCGAGGCGGGCCAGTGTCGTCACCGTCTCGCGCGTCTTCTGGCGCAAGCCCTTGCCTTCCGCGCCCAGCACCAGGGCAAGCTTGTCGCCGGCAAAGCTCGTTTCGAGTTCGGCCGGGCCGTCCGAATCGAGACCGATTGTCTGGAAGCCGGCCTCGTGCAGTTGCGCGAGCGCGTCGGCCAGGTTCTTGACCTCGATCTGGTCGATATGTTCGAGCGCGCCCGAGGCTGATTTCGCCAGCACGCCCGATTCCTGCGGGCTGTGGCGCGCCGTGGTGATCAGCGCGCCGGCATCGAAGGCGACCGCCGAGCGCAGGATGGCGCCGACATTGTGCGGATCGGTGATCTGGTCGAGCACCAGCACCAGCTTTGTATCGCCGAGAGCGTCGAGTCGCTTGGGCTTCAGCGGCTCGGCCTCGATCAACGCGCCTTGGTGCACGGCATCCGAACCCGTGATCTTGTCGATGTCCCTGGGTTCGACCAGTTCCGCCTTGAAGGGAAGAGCCGCGAGGTCGGCCAGTCCCAGCCGCTCGGCGGCATTGCGCGTCACCAGCATTTTCCGGATCTTGCGGCGCGGATTGTCGAGTGCCGCGCGCACCGTATGCAGGCCATAGAGCCGCACCAGCCCGTGGGCTGCGTTCTCGCCCGGCGGCATGGGCTGGCGCGGCCGGAACGCCGGCGCGCCGCCGCTCTTTTCGTCGCGGTGTGCACGACGCAGCTTGGCGTAGTGGGTGTCTTTCGGGGTGCCGGTCTTGTTGCTCATGGCCGGCTTCTATAGCGGTCTCCGGCGGCCAGGGATATGGCCCGTCGCCGCAGCCGGCGAACAACATCGAAAAACCCTTCCCACGCGGTTGACACCCACTGACCTTGCCGCCATAAGGCGCTTCGCTGATTTCGGAGAAGTGATACTCGGGTCCGGATCGGCAAGAATGCCTCGTTGCATGGCTCCGGCGGCAGACTGGAGAGGTGCCCGAGTGGTTAAAGGGGACGGACTGTAAATCCGTTGGCTTAGCCTACGTTGGTTCGAATCCAACCCTCTCCACCACTGCCGGCCCGGAAGCCCTGAAACGTGAAAGCATCGGAGGCGAAAAGCGCATGGCGCTTCTCCTTGGAATCCGGTACTTCAGTGCACGGCGCGGGTATAGCTCAGTGGTAGAGCAGCAGCCTTCCAAGCTGAATATGCGGGTTCGATTCCCGCTACCCGCTCCAGATTTCCAACCCACGCCATCGGCAAGCTGAAACACTGCGCGGCCAGGTCGCGCAGCGCTCCAGAGGATGGCTGTCCACTGGCTTCAGCTGTTGAAGGCCGACGCGACCTGATGTTGCTGCGGCACCTGGCCGTTCGGCGTCAGCTTGTCGACGATGCCAGGCAAGGCTGCGGACAATTGCTTGAGCAGTTCCTGCTCGTCGAGCCCCGTCCGTTGCGCGATCTCGTGGATGACCTGCGGTCCGATCGCGTTGCCCAGGTCGTTGGCGTTGATCGGTTGGTTCTGGCCGGTGCCGACCCAGGAATCGGCGACGTTGCCGTGGCCGGAGTTCTTCAATTTGTCGAGCAGGCCGCCCAGTCCGCCAAGCAGGCCGCCATCGCCGGCCGTGGTTTCACCGGACTCGGCCGGTACGGGAGCTTGGGGTTGCTCCGGCTGTTCGGCACTCCTGCCGCTGAGCATCTTTCCGACCAGCAGCGCGCCAAGCGCGATCATCAGGGGTTTGGTGATGTTGCCGCCCGGAACGGCATTGTCAAACAGTCCCATCTTGGATCTCCTTGTCAACCAAGCCCGTCCCATCCTCACAATGACGCAATCGGGCGGAATTTCAAGCTGGCTTGAGCTTTTGACAATCATATGAAAATGATGGACGCGGCAGGGGATTGGAGAGGAAAAATGTCAATCATCAGCTGGATTATTCTGGGAGTCATCGCCGGCTTTCTTGGCAGCAAGATCGTCAACAAGAGCGGCCAGGGCATGATCATGGATATCGTGCTCGGCATTGTCGGCGCCATTGTCGGCGGCCTGATCTTCAGCGCTTTCGGCGCGTCGGGCGTGACCGGTCTCAACATATACAGCCTGATCGTCGCGGTGGTGGGCGCCGTGGTCGTGTTATGGGCTTACCACCAGTTCGCCGGCAAGCGGACTATTTAGCACCAGTCCCATTCCGAAGGTTCGGGATGGGATTTTATCCGTTCGCTTGTCCATGACCTTTCCCGAAACCGGATCCCGCCTTTCGGGTCATGCGCCCTCGTCTGTCCATCATCGGCGGTGTTTGCCACCGCGGAGCGCCGTCTGGCGCGTCCTATCTGACCCTCTTGAGGATCTCGCGGGCAGCGTGTTGAGCTTTGCGGCGAGACCCCCGGCGATAATCGGCCGCAACTGGAGCCGACTTAGGCCACGACAGTCAGCCGGCGCTTGCGCTGGTCGAGCGAGACGATGGCCAATCCGCTACCGACAACCAGAAGGATGCCGCAAATCGCCAGCGCGTTTGGGAATTGTCCGAACACCAGCAGGCCCGAAATCATCGCCCAGACGGTGAAGCAGTAGTAGAACGGCGCCACTGCGCTGGTCGGCCCGACGCGATAGGCCATGAAGATGAAGAAATGGCCGAAGATCAGGAAAAACCCGGCTCCGGCCATGAGCAGCAAATGATGTGCTCCGGGCATGATCCAGCGCTCTGAAACCAGGTGTGCCGCACCGGCGCCGATCAGCACCACGACGACGGCGGAGATCGCCACGATCATTCCCGGCACCTCGGCCGGAACCCGCCTGCCGGTGAGATCGCGCGCGGCCGACAATGCCGCATTGCCAAGCGCCAGCAAGGCGTAGACCGAGATGCCCTGCATGGTCGGTTGCGCCACCATCAGCGCGCCGATGAAGCCGAGACCGATCAGCGCCATGCGCTGGCCGCCGATCCGCTCGCCGAACAGGATGGAGGAGCCGACCAGCATCAAGAGCGGCGTGACCTGTCCGAGGGCGGTGGAATCGGCGATCTGCATGTTGGCGAGCGCCACGACGTAACAAAGGATGGCGGCCAGTTCGAGCAGGTTGCGGTGCAGCACGCGCTTGTCGAAGATCAGCGGGATCTGTTTGCCATAACCAAGCGCAAACAGCAGCGGAAAGCCCCAGAGCGCTGCCGCCGCGCCGCGCAGGAACAGCACTTCATAGGACGGCAGGCCCGCCGTGGCGAGCTTCATCATCGTATCGTTGACGAGATACGACCCGGTCGAGACGATCATGAACAGAGGGCCGCGAACGGCTGTCGGGATGAAATGCATCGGTGCAGGAAATCAGAGCGGGAACACCGCCGCAATGGGCCATGAAGCGCCGACAAATCCGACAGCGACCGACGAGCGGGGCGCGGGAGGCCGGCGCGATTGCGCAGGGGTTTAGGCCATTCCATTTCACGCGACACGTTCCTATATCAGCGCCATATCCCCGCAATCGGATCACGGGTTCGGGCCGAGTGAGAAGGCGCCCGGGCAAAAGACGCTTGTGTTTTTTGGCCTTTGTCGCTAATCGCCCCGCATTCGACTGAACTGAAGGTCCAGGCCGTCCAAGGAAAGAGACTATGGCAAAAGGTAAATTCGAGCGCACCAAGCCGCATGTGAACATCGGCACGATTGGCCACGTTGATCATGGCAAGACGTCTTTGACGGCAGCGATCACCAAGTATTTTGGCGAATACAAGCGCTATGACCAGATTGACGCGGCGCCGGAAGAGAAGGCGCGCGGCATCACGATTTCGACGGCTCACGTTGAGTACGAGACGGAGAACCGCCACTACGCCCATGTCGACTGCCCCGGCCACGCCGACTATGTGAAGAACATGATCACCGGTGCCGCGCAGATGGACGGCGCGATCCTGGTTGTGTCGGCCGCCGACGGCCCGATGCCGCAGACCCGCGAGCACATCCTTTTGGCCCGCCAGGTCGGCGTGCCGTCGATCGTGGTGTTCTTGAACAAGGTCGACCAGGTCGACGACGCCGAGCTGCTTGAGCTGGTCGAGCTCGAGGTTCGCGAATTGCTGACCAAGAACGAGTTCCCCGGCGACGACATTCCGATCGTCAAGGGTTCGGCGCTGGCGGCTCTGGAAGATTCGGACAAGAAGATCGGCGAGGACGCGATCCGCGAGCTGATGGCTCAGGTCGACGCCTACATCCCGACGCCGGTCCGCCCGCTCGACAAGCCGTTCCTGATGCCGATCGAAGACGTGTTCTCGATCTCGGGCCGCGGCACGGTCGTGACCGGTCGCGTCGAGCGCGGCGTGGTCAAGGTCGGCGAGGAGCTGGAGATCATCGGCATCCGTCCGACCACCAAGACGACCTGCACGGGCGTCGAGATGTTCCGCAAGCTGCTCGACCAGGGCCAGGCGGGCGACAACATCGGCGCGCTGCTGCGCGGCGTCGACCGTGAAGGTGTCGAGCGCGGCCAGGTTCTGGCCAAGCCCGGTTCGGTGAAGCCGCACAAGAAGTTCGTGGCCGAAGCCTACATCCTGACCAAGGACGAGGGCGGCCGTCACACGCCGTTCTTCACCAACTACCGTCCGCAGTTCTACTTCCGCACGACCGACGTGACCGGCATCGTGTCGCTGCCGGCCGGCACCGAGATGGTGATGCCTGGCGACAACATCACGGTCGATGTCGAGCTGATCGTGCCGATCGCCATGGAAGAGAAGCTGCGCTTCGCCATCCGTGAAGGCGGCCGCACCGTCGGTGCCGGCATCGTCGTCACCATCAAAGAGTAATCGACACCGGCATCAGCCGGATCGAGAAGGAAGGGCGGTCCTCGGGCCGCCCTTTTTGTCGGCGACCGAAGGTCAGCCGTTGGCATGCCGGGGCCGACACGCGGTCGAACGGTAGCCGCGTCATCGAACTGGCCATCGAGGCAGGTTGAGGCTTGCTCGATTTTTCCGCTATCGTCGCTGCAGGCGGCGCTGGGCGGAGGTCAAGTATGAGCCAGGATGTTCCGACACTGTACGAATGGGCCGGCGGCAGCGAAGCGCTCAACCGGCTGACGCAGACCTTCTATGACAAGGTGGCGCAGGATCCGGTCGTCGGGCCGGTGTTCAAGCATATGTCGCCCGACCATCCCGCCCATGTCGCGGCCTTTATCGGCGAGGTTTTCGGCGGGCCGAAAACCTACAGCGAAAAATTCGGCGGCCACCGCGAGATGGTGATGCATCACCTGGGCAAGCATTTGACGGAGGAGCAGCGCCGCCGCTGGATCAACCTGCTGGCCGATGCCGCGGATGCCGTCGGGCTGCCTGACGATCCGGAGTTCCGTTCCGCCTTCATGGGCTATGTCGAGTGGGGATCGCGGCTCGCCAGGATGAATTCCAATCTCGGCGAAACGTGCGACCCGGAGACCGAGCCGATGCCGGCCTGGGGCTGGGGCGTGCCCGGCGGGCCTTACCGGGTCCCGGACACCAAATAGCGTCCAACGGATACACGGGCCGGCAGGCAAGATCTCCGCGAACAGCATGCCGGCGCACTCGAGCATGAAACCGGAGATCGATGGCGGCGGGCTGGTCGTCGACCATCCCGATTTCCGGGAAAGGGGATGAAGGCGCGTTTGCTTGCAAACCGCTCTTTACAGAGCGCGCGGAAGCTTTTAGGAAGCCCCTGCTGCGCCGAGGCGCACGTGTACGGGCATAGCTCAGTTGGTAGAGCGGCGGTCTCCAAAACCGCAGGTCGTAGGTTCGAGCCCTGCTGCCCGTGCCATTTCAAGAAATGGCACGTCAAACAAAAACTCAGCCATTTCCTAAATGGCCGTCAGAAACGATATTTCTGCGGGCCGCCCTTTGAAAATCGACGACCGGCTTGCCATATTAAGCTGATTGAGGCATAAGGGCGCCATAGCCGGGACGGAACGACTGGATGGTTCCGAGGCGGTGTTTGGTCATAAAGCGGACACTTGCCACTTGCGTGGATCAAGAATCGGTTTTATGTAGACGAAACAGACACGCGACGCGTGGAGCTGGGAAGCCGGCTTTACGCGTCTGATTTGCATGGGCGAAATGATTGCGCTGATTCGGCGCGAAAATGGACCCAGGCGGCACGTCCCGGCCAGCGGGATCATCCAGGAGACCCGGCCAACGGGTCTTGAAGACAGAGCGGCATATGGCTTCGAAAACCACAAATCCTTTCGTCTTTCTCCAGCAGGTTCGCGCGGAGACCGCCAAGGTGACTTGGCCGTCGCGACGCGAAACGATGATCTCGACAGTGATGGTTCTGGCTTTCGCTGTGATCGCGATGATCTTTTTCTTCACCGCCGATCAGCTCATGGGCCTCGCGGTCGAACAGATTCTGGGCATTGGACGCTAAGTCCGGCGATTACGGAGAAGTCGTGAAATGACTACGCGCTGGTACATCGTCCACGCCTATTCGAACTTTGAGAAGAAGGTCGCCGAGGACATCGAGAACAAGGCCAAGCAGAAGGGCCTGTCCGCCGATATCGAGCAGATCGTCGTGCCGACCGAGAAGGTCGTCGAGGTTCGTCGCGGCCGCAAGGTCGACGCCGAGCGCAAGTTCTTTCCGGGCTATGTGCTCCTGAAGGCCAACTTGACCGACGCCGTGTTCTCTCTGGTCAAGAACACGCCGAAGGTGACCGGGTTTTTGGGCGACTCCAAGCCGGTGCCGATCACCGAGGCCGAGGCGCAGCGCATCCTGAACCAGGTGCAGGAAGGCGTCGAGCGGCCGAAGCCCTCGGTTACTTTCGAGATCGGCGAGGCGATCCGCGTCTCGGATGGCCCCTTCGCGTCCTTCAACGGCTTCGTCCAGGAAGTCGACGAGGAGCGGGCGCGGCTCAAGGTGGAAGTTTCGATCTTCGGGCGCGCCGTGCCTGTCGATCTGGAATTCGGGCAAGTCGAAAAAGGCTGATCCGAAATCCCTGGCGCCGTTCCGGTGGTCAGGGGAGGCGGCGCGGCAACGCGCGGCCTGAGAACGGTGGGAGGCGAATGCGGCTTTAGCCGGCCGCAGGAACCGCACCACCAGACTGCAACAGCCGGTGTTTTCCCAGATCGAGGGGCCGGCATAGACAAAGGCAGGAATAGAGATGGCTAAGAAAATTGCAGGCCAGCTCAAGCTCCAGGTTGCCGCGGGCTCGGCTACGCCGTCGCCCCCGATCGGCCCGGCGCTTGGTCAGCGCGGCATCAACATCATGGAGTTCTGCAAGGCGTTCAACGCGCAGACCCAGGAAATGGAAAAGGGATCGCCGATTCCGGTCGTCATCACCTACTACCAGGACAAGTCGTTCACCTTCGTCATGAAGACGCCGCCGGTGAGCTACTTCCTGAAGAAGGCCGCGAACCTGAAGTCGGGCTCCAAGGAGCCGGGCAAGGTCAAGGCCGGCACGATCGGCCGCGACAAGGTGCGCGCCATCGCCGAGCAGAAGATGAAGGATCTGAACGCAAACGACGTCGAGGCGGCCATGCGCATGGTCGAGGGCTCCGCCCGCTCGATGGGTCTGGAAGTGGTGGGCTGAGATCATGGCAAAGATTGCAAAGCGTGTATCGAAGACCCGCGAAGGCATCGATCCCAACAAGGCTTATACCTTGGGTGACGCGCTGAAGCTGCTCAAGGATCGCTCCACGGTCAAGTTCGACGAGACGATCGAAGTCGCGATGAATCTCGGCGTTGATCCTCGCCATGCCGACCAGATGGTCCGCGGCGTGGTCAACCTGCCGAACGGCACCGGCCGCTCGGTCCGCGTCGCCGTGTTCGCCCGTGGCGACAAGGCCGAGGAAGCCAAGGCCGCTGGCGCCGACATCGTCGGCGCGGAGGACCTGGTCGACATCGTCCAGAAGGGCACGATCGATTTCGATCGCTGCATCGCCACGCCGGACATGATGCCGCTCGTCGGCCGTCTGGGCAAGGTGCTCGGCCCGCGCGGCATGATGCCGAACCCGAAGGTCGGTACCGTCACCACCGACGTCGCGGCCGCCGTCAAGGCATCGAAGGGCGGCGCTGTGGAGTTCCGCGTCGAGAAGGCCGGCATCGTTCACGCCGGCGTCGGCAAGGTCTCGTTCGACGTCAAGGCGCTGGAAGAAAACGTCCGCGCCTTCGCCGATGCGGTGACCAAGGCAAAGCCGGCTGGTGCCAAGGGCAACTACGTCAAGAAGGTGTCCGTCACCTCGACGATGGGCCCGGGCCTCAAGCTCGACGTCTCGACGCTCGCGGCGTCCTGATTAACCGTTTGGATCGGCCGCTGAACGGGCCGATCCGTAAGTGAATTCCGGGCCTGGATCGTTCTGGGCCCGGTACCGGGAGCCGAAAGGTTTCCGGACATCCTGTCCGAGATTGCAGGCGGCCCGGCCTTGATTGAAAAGGGGGGGCCTTAATTCATGTGGGCCTGCATGAGACGGGTGAAGACCCGACAAAGGAGCAAGCGCTCCAATGAAAGGTTCGAACCGTGTTTGCCTTTTGTCTGCGCATCGTCCGGCTTGCCGGCGGTGTGGCGAAAGGGGGCAGGATCCTCGAGCGCTGTTCGGGAGATCCGTTACTGGATGGCCCGGCCGGCAAAAGGCAACCCGACGCCTGTCCTCGTGAATGGGAATGTTCCCGTTAGCAGGGTGGGGGTCAACTGGAGATAGGCAGTGGACAGAGCGGAAAAACGCGAACTCGTCACGGGCCTGAACGATGCGTTCTCGAACGCGGGTTCAGTGGTCGTGGCCCACTATGCCGGTATCACCGTCGCGCAAATGAACGACCTCCGGTCGAAAATGCGCGCTGCCGGTGGCACCGTTAAAGTCGCGAAGAACCGTCTCGCCAAAATCGCTCTTCAGGGCACGGACTCCGCATCGATCATCGATCTGTTCAAGGGACAGACGCTGGTCGCCTATTCGGAGGATCCGATTGCGGCGCCGAAGGTCGCGTCCGATTTCGCCAAGGGGAATGACAAGCTGGTCATTCTCGGCGGCGCAATGGGCACCACCTCGCTTAACGCCGACGGTGTGAAGGCACTCGCCACACTCCCGTCGCTCGACGAGCTGCGCGCCAGGCTGGTTGGCATGATCGCCACGCCGGCAACCCGGATCGCCCAGATCGTCAATGCGCCCGCGGCTTCGGTCGCGCGTGTCATCGGCGCTTACGCCCGGAAGGACGAGGCGGCATGAGGCCGTTCCTCGCTATCACAAACACACGTTCGAACCTTATGAAGGAATACAACAATGGCTGATCTCGCAAAGATCGTAGACGACCTTTCGAAGCTGACCGTCCTCGAGGCGGCTGAGCTGTCGAAGCTTCTGGAAGAAAAGTGGGGCGTTTCGGCTGCTGCTCCGGTGGCTGTTGCCGCTGCCGGCGGCGCTGCCGCTGCCGCTGCTCCGGTCGAGGAAAAGACGGAATTCGACGTCGTCCTCACCGATGCCGGCGCTCAGAAGATCAACGTCATCAAGGAAGTCCGCGCCATCACCGGCCTTGGCCTCAAGGAAGCCAAGGACCTGGTCGAAGCGGCTCCGAAGCCGGTCAAGGAAGCCGTTTCCAAGGCCGACGCCGACAAGTTCAAGGCCCAGCTGGAAGCAGCCGGCGCCAAGGTCGAGCTGAAGTAAGCGTAACAATCGGCGGACGGTCTCGCGCCGTCCGCCACTCCCTCGGGCGACCTGGGGAGGCTGCGTAGCGCGAGATGCACGAAAACCTCTTTCCTGAGGGCCGAAAACCGGCCCTCAGGAAACGGGTTTTCTCCCGTTTTAGCCGGCCGCCGCCAAGTAGTTTGGTAATGGGGCCGGAGAACAGACAGAGAGCCGCTGCCCAGGCGGTTCGGATGCAAGGCGAGCCGCGGCGAGGCTCGCCCCGAGTTTAGAGCTAAGGAGCGACGATGGCCCAGACCCAGACTTTCAATGGCCGCAGACGCGTACGCAAGTTCTTCGGAAAGATCCCTGAAGTTGCGGAGATGCCGAACCTCATCGAGGTTCAGAAGGCGTCCTATGACCAGTTCCTGATGGTGGACGAGCCTAAGGGCGGACGTCCGGACGAGGGACTGCAGGCTGTTTTCAAGTCGGTCTTCCCGATCTCCGATTTTTCCGGCTCCTCGATGCTGGAGTTCGTGAAGTACGAGTTCGAAGGACCGAAATTCGACGTTGACGAATGCCGTCAGCGCGACCTCACCTATGCCGCGCCGCTGAAGGTGACGCTGCGCCTGATCGTGTTCGATATCGACGAGGATACCGGCGCGAAGTCGATCAAGGACATCAAGGAGCAGGACGTCTACATGGGCGACATGCCGCTCATGACCTCGAACGGCACCTTCATCGTCAACGGCACCGAGCGCGTCATCGTCTCGCAGATGCACCGCTCGCCGGGCGTCTTCTTCGACCATGACAAGGGCAAATCGCACTCGTCGGGCAAGCTCCTGTTTGCCGCGCGCGTCATCCCCTATCGCGGTTCGTGGCTCGACATCGAGTTCGATTCCAAGGACGTCGTGCACGCCCGCATCGACCGTCGCCGCAAGATTCCGGTGACGTCGCTGCTGATGGCGCTCGGCATGGACGGCGAAGAGATCCTGTCGACCTTCTACAACAAGATCACCTACAAGCGCGCCGGCGATCACTGGCGCATTCCGTTCAACGTGGATCGTTTCCGCGGCCTCAAGGCCGTCGGCGACCTGGTCGACGCCGACACGGGTGAGGTCGTTGTCGAGGCCGGCAAGAAGATCACCGCCCGCCAGGCCCGCCAGCTCGGCGAAAAGGGCCTGAAGGCGATCAAGGCGACCGACGAGGACCTGCTCGGCAACTATCTCGCCGAGGACATCGTCAATTACGCCACCGGCGAGATCTTCCTTGAGGCCGGCGACGAGATCGATGACAAGACGCTGAAGGTGCTGCTTGGCACCGGCGAGGACGAGATCCAGATACTCGACATCGATCACGTCAATGTCGGCGCCTACATCCGCAACACGCTCGCCGTCGACAAGAACGAGAGCCGCCAGGACGCGCTGTTCGACATCTATCGTGTCATGCGCCCCGGCGAGCCGCCGACGCTCGAAACCGCCGAAGCCATGTTCAACTCGCTGTTCTTCGACAGCGAGCGCTACGACCTGTCCGCCGTTGGCCGCGTCAAGATGAACATGCGCCTCGAACTCAAGGCCGAGGACACCGTGCGCGTGCTGCGCAAGGACGACATCCTGGCCGTGGTCAAGACGCTGGTCGAACTGCGTGACGGCAAGGGCGAGATCGACGACATCGACAATCTCGGCAATCGCCGCGTGCGTTCGGTCGGCGAGCTGATGGAAAACCAGTACCGCGTCGGCCTGCTGCGCATGGAGCGCGCGATCAAGGAGCGTATGTCCTCGATCGAGATCGACACGGTCATGCCGCAGGACCTGATCAACGCCAAGCCGGCGGCTGCCGCCGTGCGCGAGTTCTTCGGTTCCTCGCAGCTGTCGCAGTTCATGGACCAGACCAATCCGCTGTCGGAGATCACCCACAAGCGCCGTCTCTCCGCGCTTGGACCGGGTGGTCTGACCCGCGAGCGCGCCGGCTTCGAGGTGCGCGACGTGCACCCGACGCATTACGGCCGCATCTGCCCGATCGAGACGCCGGAAGGCCCGAATATCGGCCTGATCAACTCGCTCGCCACCTTCGCGCGCGTCAACAAGTACGGCTTCATCGAGAGCCCGTACCGCAAGATCGTCGACGGCAAGCTGACCAATGACGTCGTCTATCTGTCGGCGATGGAAGAGGCCAAGCACCATGTCGCGCAGGCCAATGCCGAGCTCGACAAGGATGGCCGCTTTGTCGACGAATTCGTCATTTGCCGCAGTGCCGGCGAGGTGATGATGGCGCCCCGCGAAAACGTCGACCTGATGGACGTTTCGCCCAAGCAGATGGTGTCGGTGGCCGCGGCCCTGATCCCGTTCCTTGAGAACGACGACGCCAACCGCGCGCTGATGGGCTCGAACATGCAGCGCCAGGCCGTGCCGCTGGTGCGCGCCGAAGCGCCGTTCGTCGGCACCGGCATGGAGCCGATCGTCGCCCGTGATTCGGGCGCCGCCATCGGCGCCCGCCGCGGCGGCATCGTCGACCAGGTGGACGCGACGCGTATCGTCATCCGCGCAACGGAAGACCTCGATCCGGGCAAGTCCGGCGTCGACATCTACCGGCTGATGAAGTTCCAGCGTTCGAACCAGAACACCTGCATCAACCAGCGTCCGCTGGTGCGCATGGGCGACCGGGTCAACAAGGGCGACATCATCGCGGACGGTCCTTCGACCGAGCTCGGCGATCTGGCTCTCGGCCGCAACGTGCTGGTCGCGTTCATGCCGTGGAACGGCTACAACTACGAGGACTCGATCCTCCTGTCCGAGCGCATCGTCGCCGACGACGTCTTCACCTCGATCCACATCGAGGAGTTCGAGGTCATGGCGCGCGACACCAAGCTCGGACCGGAGGAAATCACGCGCGACATTCCGAACGTCTCGGAAGAAGCGCTGAAGAACCTCGATGAAGCCGGCATCGTCTATATCGGTGCCGAAGTTCAGCCGGGCGATATCCTGGTCGGCAAGATCACGCCGAAGGGCGAAAGCCCGATGACGCCGGAAGAAAAGCTTCTGCGCGCCATCTTCGGCGAAAAGGCATCCGATGTGCGCGACACCTCGATGCGCATGCCTCCGGGCACCTTCGGCACCGTCGTCGAGGTGCGCGTGTTCAATCGCCACGGTGTGGAGAAGGACGAGCGCGCCATGGCGATCGAGCGCGAGGAGATCGAACGCCTCGCCAAGGACCGTGACGACGAGCAGGCGATCCTGGATCGCAACGTCTACGCGCGCCTTTCCGACGTGCTCGTCGGCAAGGAAGCGATCGCCGGACCGAAGGGCTTCAAGAAGGGCTCGACGCTATCGAAGGACACGCTCGACGAGTATCCGCGTTCGCAGTGGTGGCAGTTCGCCGTGGAGAACGAAAAGCTCCAGAGCGAACTGGAAGCCCTGCGCGGCCAGTACGACGATTCCAAGAAGGCACTCGAACAGCGCTTCATGGACAAGGTCGAGAAGGTGCAGCGCGGCGACGAAATGCCTCCGGGCGTCATGAAGATGGTCAAGGTCTTCGTGGCGGTGAAGCGCAAGATGCAGCCGGGTGACAAGATGGCCGGCCGTCACGGCAACAAGGGTGTCGTGTCGCGCATCGTTCCGGTCGAGGACATGCCTTTCCTCGAGGACGGCACGCATGCCGATATCGTGCTCAACCCGCTGGGTGTGCCGAGCCGCATGAATGTCGGCCAGATCCTGGAAACGCATCTGGGCTGGGCTTGCGCCGGAATGGGCAGGAAGATCGGCGAGATGATCGACGCCTACAAGTCTGCCGGCGACATCAAGCCGCTGCGCAAGACGCTGGAGAGCTTCATGCCCGCCAACGACCGCAATGAGCCGGTCCGCGAGTATGACGACGAGAGCATCGTTCGCCTGAGCGAGCAGATGCGCCGCGGCGTCTCGATCGCGACCCCGGTGTTCGACGGCGCGCACGAGGCCGACATCAACGTCATGCTGGAGCAGGCGGGCCTGCACACCAGCGGTCAGTCGCAGCTCTATGACGGACGCACCGGCGAGCCGTTCGATCGCAAGGTGACGATGGGCTACATCTACATGCTCAAGCTTCACCACCTCGTGGACGACAAGATCCACGCGCGTTCGATCGGTCCGTACTCGCTCGTCACCCAGCAGCCGCTGGGCGGCAAGGCGCAGTTCGGCGGCCAGCGCTTCGGTGAAATGGAGGTCTGGGCGCTGGAAGCGTACGGCGCCGCCTACACGCTGCAGGAAATGCTGACGGTGAAGTCGGACGACGTCGCCGGCCGCACCAAGGTCTACGAGGCGATCGTCCGCGGCGACGACACCTTCGAGGCCGGCATTCCCGAGAGCTTCAACGTTCTCGTCAAGGAGATGCGGTCGCTCGGCCTCAACGTCGAATTGGAGAACACCAAGCTCGACGAAGCCCCGGTTCGGCTGCCCGACGCAGCGGAATAAACAAGACACCCGGTCGCGGGAGAGGCTCCCGCGACCGGGTGCACCAAATTCTTCGGCCGGTGGGCCGACCACTCAGCGGGCATTTGCCCCGCATCAGATGCAAGGGGTTTTCGAGGACCCCGAAAGGAGAACGGCATGAACCAAGAGGTCATGAATCTCTTCAATCCCCAGGCGCCGGCGCAGGTGTTCGATTCCATCCGGATATCGCTCGCCAGCCCTGAGAAGATTCTGTCCTGGTCGTTCGGCGAGATCAAGAAGCCGGAGACCATCAACTACCGCACATTCAAGCCGGAGCGTGACGGTCTGTTCTGCGCGCGCATTTTTGGCCCGATCAAGGACTACGAGTGCCTGTGCGGCAAGTACAAGCGCATGAAGTACAAGGGCGTCATCTGCGAAAAGTGCGGTGTCGAAGTCACGCTGTCGCGCGTTCGCCGCGAGCGCATGGGCCATATCGAGCTGGCGGCACCCGTCGCCCATATCTGGTTCCTGAAGTCGCTGCCCTCGCGCATCGGCACGCTGCTCGACATGACCCTGAAGGACATCGAGCGCGTCCTCTACTTCGAGAACTACATCGTCACCGAACCCGGCCTCACCGCGCTGAAGGAGCACCAGCTGCTCAGCGAGGAAGAGTACATGATCGCCGTCGACGAATATGGCGAGGATAGCTTCACCGCCATGATCGGCGCCGAGGCCATTCATGACCTTCTGGCCGGCATGGACCTGGAGAAGATCGCCGGCGACCTGCGTTCGGAGCTGGCTTCGACCACGTCCGAGCTGAAGCAGAAGAAGTATCTGAAGCGGCTCAAGGTCGTCGAGAACTTCATGGAGTCCGGCAACCGTCCGGAATGGATGATCATGAAGGTGGTTCCGGTGATTCCGCCGGACCTGCGCCCGCTCGTCCCGCTGGACGGCGGACGTTTCGCGACGTCGGACCTCAACGATCTCTATCGACGCGTCATCAACCGCAACAACCGTCTGAAGCGGCTGATCGAGTTGCGTGCCCCCGGCATCATCGTGCGCAATGAAAAGCGCATGCTGCAGGAAGCCGTCGACGCGCTGTTCGACAACGGCCGCCGTGGCCGCGTCATCACCGGCGCCAACAAGCGTCCGCTGAAGTCGCTCTCGGATATGCTCAAGGGCAAGCAGGGCCGGTTCCGCCAGAACCTGCTCGGCAAGCGCGTCGACTATTCCGGCCGTTCGGTCATCGTCACCGGTCCGGAGCTCAAGCTGCACCAGTGCGGCCTGCCCAAGAAGATGGCGCTCGAACTGTTCAAGCCCTTCATCTACGCCCGCCTCGACGCCAAGGGTTACTCCTCGACCGTCAAGCAGGCCAAGAAGCTGGTCGAGAAGGAGCGTCCGGAAGTCTGGGATATCCTCGACGAGGTCATCCGCGAGCATCCGGTGCTCTTGAACCGCGCGCCGACGCTGCACCGCCTCGGCATCCAGGCGTTCGAGCCGATCCTGATCGAAGGCAAGGCGATCCAGCTGCATCCGCTGGTCTGCACGGCCTTCAACGCCGACTTCGACGGCGACCAGATGGCGGTCCACGTGCCGCTGTCGCTGGAAGCACAGTTGGAAGCCCGTGTGCTGATGATGTCGACCAACAACATCCTGCACCCGGCTTCGGGCGCGCCGATCATCGTGCCGTCGCAGGACATGGTTCTGGGTCTCTACTACCTCTCGATCGTCAACCAGAACGAGCCGGGCGAGGGCATGGTGTTTGCCGACATGGGCGAACTCCAGCACGCGCTCGAGACCAAGGCGGTGACCCTGCACGCCAAGATCAAGGGCCGCTTCCGCTCGGTCGACGCCGAAGGCAAGGTCGTGTCGAAGATCTACGACACCACGCCTGGCCGCATGATCATCGGCGAGCTTCTGCCGAAGAACGTCAACGTGCCTTACGAGACCGCCAACCAGGAGATGACCAAGAAGAACATCTCCAAGATGATCGACACCGTCTACCGCCATTGCGGTCAGAAGGAGACGGTCATTTTCTGCGATCGCATCATGGCGCTCGGTTTCGCCCATGCCTGCCGTGCCGGCATTTCGTTCGGCAAGGACGACATGCTGATCCCGGATACCAAGATCAAGCTGGTGTCGGACACCGAGGCCTTGGCCAAGGAATACGAGCAGCAGTACAATGACGGCCTGATCACGCAGGGCGAGAAGTACAACAAGGTCGTCGACGCCTGGGCCAAGTGCTCGGAAAAGGTCGCCGACGAAATGATGGCCCGCATCAAGGCGGTCGAGTTCGAGGACAATGGTCGTCAGAAGCCGATGAACTCGATCTACATGATGTCGCACTCCGGTGCGCGCG
This sequence comes from Mesorhizobium sp. B2-4-7, assembly GCF_006442685.1. NCBI lineage: Bacteria > Pseudomonadati > Pseudomonadota > Alphaproteobacteria > Hyphomicrobiales > Phyllobacteriaceae > Mesorhizobium > Mesorhizobium sp. B2-4-7. Next base: position 64,428 of record NZ_VFVH01000010.1, on the reverse strand, counting down.
GCTCGCCCACCCAGATGCGCCAGCTCGCCGGCATGCGCGGCCTGATGGCCAAGCCGTCGGGTGAAATCATCGAGACGCCGATCATCTCGAACTTCAAGGAAGGCCTGACCGTGCTCGAGTACTTCAACTCGACCCACGGCGCCCGCAAGGGTCTGGCGGACACCGCCCTGAAGACGGCGAACTCGGGCTATCTCACCCGTCGTCTGGTCGACGTGGCGCAGGACTGCATCGTCAACTCCGTGGACTGCGGCACCGACAAGGGCCTCACCATGCAGCCGATCGTCGATGCCGGTCAGGTCGTCGCTTCGGTCGGCCAGCGCGTGCTGGGCCGCACCGCGCTCGACGACATCAACCATCCGGTGACCGGCGAATTGCTGGTCAAGGCCGGAACGCTGATGGACGAGCGCGACGTGGAGCAGATCGAGAAGGCCGGCGTGCAGTCGGTCCGCATCCGCTCGGCGCTGACTTGCGAAGTCAGGGTCGGCGTCTGCGCGGTCTGCTACGGACGCGATCTGGCCCGGGGCACCCCGGTCAACCAGGGCGAGGCCGTCGGCGTTATCGCGGCGCAGTCGATCGGCGAGCCGGGCACCCAGCTCACCATGCGTACCTTCCACATGGGCGGTACGGCGCAGGTGGTGGATAGCTCGTTCCTTGAAGCCTCCTATGAGGGCAAGGTCGAGATCCGCAACCGCAACGTGGTGCGCAACTCGGACGGCCAGCAGATGGTCATGGGCCGCAACATGGCGGTGCTGATCCTCGACGAGGCCGGCAAGGAGCGCGCCACGCACCGCGTCACCTATGGTTCGCGCATCTTCGTGGACGATGGCGACAAGGTGAAGCGCGGCCAGCGCATCGCCGAATGGGATCCTTACACCCGCCCGATCCTCACCGAAATCGAGGGCAAGGTGGCGTTCGAGGATCTGGTCGACGGCATTTCCGTCCAGGAAACGGCCGACGAGTCGACCGGCATCACCAAGCGCGAGGTCATCGACTGGCGTTCGACGCCGCGCGGCAACGACCTGAAGCCGGCGATCGTCGTTCAGGACGCCAAGGGCAAGGTCGGCAAGCTGTCGAAGGGCGGCGATGCCCGCTTCCTGCTCTCGGTCGAGGCCATTCTCTCGGTCGAGCCGGGTGCTCAGGTTCGCCCTGGCGACGTCCTGGCGCGTATCCCGATGGAAAGCGCCAAGACCAAGGACATCACCGGCGGTCTGCCGCGTGTTGCCGAGCTGTTCGAGGCCCGTCGTCCGAAGGATCACGCCATCATCGCAGAGATCGATGGTACGATCCGCTTCGGCCGCGACTACAAGAACAAGCGCCGCATCATCATCGAGCCGCATGACTCGACGCTTGAGCCTGTCGAATACCTGATCCCGAAGGGCAAGCCGTTCCATCTCCAGGACGGCGACGTCATCGAGAAGGGCGACTACATCCTCGACGGCAATCCGGCGCCGCACGACATCCTGGCGATCAAGGGCGTGGAGGCGCTTGCGTCCTACCTCGTCAACGAGATCCAGGAGGTCTACCGTCTGCAGGGCGTGTCGATCAACGACAAGCACATCGAGGTGATCGTTCGCCAGATGCTGCAGAAGGTCGAGATCACCACGCAGGGCGACTCGACCTATATTCCGGGCGACCACGTCGACGTGATCGAACTGGAAGAGGTCAACGAGCGCCTGGTCGAGGACGGCAAGAAGCCGGCCGAAGGCCAGCCGGTGCTGCTCGGCATCACCAAGGCCTCGCTGCAGACGCCGTCCTTCATCTCGGCCGCCTCCTTCCAGGAGACGACCAGGGTGCTGACGGAAGCCGCGGTTGCCGGCAAGACCGACATGCTGCAGGGCTTGAAGGAAAACGTCATCGTCGGCCGGCTGATCCCGGCCGGTACCGGCGGCACGATGAGCCAGATCCGCCGCATCGCCACCTCGCGCGACGAACTGATCATCGACGAGCGCCGCAAGGCCTCCGGTGTCGAAGTCGCCGAGCCGATGCTGGCCGACATGACAACCGCCGCGCAGTAGGCGCGGCGGCAAGAAATCTCAGGCAACAAGGCCGCCGGGGCAACCCGGCGGCCTTTTCGTTTCAACGAACAATCGAGGAAGGCAGATGAGCACGAAAACCTGGACGGCTGTCGATAACTACATCGTTTCCTTGCTCTTCGAGGCGGATCCCGTTCTCGACGCGGTCCTGGCGGCCAACCGCGACGGTGGCTTGCCGGCGATCGACGTCTCGGCGGCGCAAGGAAAGCTGCTCTCGCTGCTGGTGCGCATTCGCGGCGCGAAAAAGGTGCTCGAGATTGGTACGCTGGGCGGTTATTCCACCATCTGGATGGCGCGGGGATTGCCGGCCGGCGGCAAGATCGTGACGCTCGAACTCGATCCGCACCACGCCAAGGTCGCGCGTTCGAATTTCGAGCGGGCAGGGGTTTCCCGACGGGTCGATCTGCGGGTCGGGCCGGCGCTGCAGTCTCTCACTGCTCTGGGCGCCGAAAACGCCGGGCCGTTCGACCTCGTTTTCATCGACGCCGACAAGCCTAACAACCCCAACTATCTCTCCTGGGCCATGCGGCTCTCGCGCTCGGGAACGGTCATCGTCTGCGACAACGTCATCCGTGACGGCGCGGTGCTCGTTGAGGATGGTCGCGACGCCAATGTCGAAGGTGCACGCGCTGCATTCTCTTTCATCGGTGCCGACAAGCGCCTGGACGGCACCGCGATCCAGACTGTCGGCGCCAAGGGCTATGACGGGTTTGCCATAGCGATTGTCGATTGAGTTGTTGCGATGGCGGTCGGATCCGAGATCCGGGCGACAGTCGCTGTTCAGTCGAAGAACGCTTCGACCACATTGCGCTTGCCGAGCATGAAGGCGTCGGCGACATGCTGGAGCGGCGCCAGGTCGACATCGGAGATACCGGCGCGCACGATCTCGGCGAAACGCCTGTAGAGTTCAGGATATTCCGCTTCCGGTTCTTCATGGACGACGCGGCCGTCGATGGCGAGTTTCGAGCCACCGCCCGAGAGCACCATCTTGCCGGTATCGGTATCGGCAAGAATGTCCCAGCTCTGCGGTCCGGTCTGGAGCCAATCGAGATCCATCGTCACCGCCGAACCATTCGCCGCACGGAAGGCGACCTGGGCTGCGATCGGCGCGTCGCGGTTCTCCGGGAAATCGAGCGCGGCCGAGGTGATGTACATGGCGGGCAGGATGTAGGTCGCGATCGACAGCGCGTTGATGCCTGGATCGAAGACGCCGAAGCCGCCAGGTTGCCAGATCCAGTCCTGGTTCGGGTGCCAGCGGCGCACGTCTTCCTTCCAGACGATCGCCGCTGATCTGATCTTCGTCGATGCCAAGAATGTCCGTGCCGCTTCCACCGCCGGAGCATAGCGCGAATGCCAACTGGCGAACAGCGACACGCCCTGTTTCGCCGCCAGCGCCTTCAGGTCCTCGACCTCGCTGACCGTGGCGCCGGGCGGCTTTTCCAGGAACACGTGCTTCTTCGCGTCGAGTGCGATGCGCGCGGCATGGTAGCGGAATTGCGGCGGCATACAGAGTGAGACGGCGTCGAGTTCGGGAACGGCGCCAAGCATCGTCTCGATATCGGGAAAATTCTGGATGTCTTCAACCTTGCCATGCCGGCTGGCAGCGGCGAGCAGCCGGTAGTCCCGGTCCTTGGCGAGCGCCGGAAGGTGCTGGTCGCGGACGATCTTGCCGACACCGACAATACCTATCTTGATGGGCTGGGACACGGCCGCTCCGTCTGTGGATGATGGTGAGCGCTTCTTATCAGAACACTTGCCCCGGACAAGCCGAAGCCGAAAGGTCAACTCCGTCTTTGCCGGAGCTGCAGCGTGGGCCTTTCACTCGTTGGAAGGCTTCAGCGGCGATTCGAACGGCAAGGGCCGGCACGCTTTCAGATCGGCACGTCAAAGGTCACGATCGATACTTCGCCTTCGAGCGCGCCCTGGAAGGCCGAAAGATGCGGCTCCTCGTCGGGCTCGCCCTCCATGTCGCCGATCTGGTCGAGCTCGGCTTCGGCGTAACCCTCCGCCGCCAGCGATTCGAGCGCACGGCGCACCGCCGAATCGTCATCAGGCGCAACCAGCATGACGTGCACGCCTTCCGGCTTGCCGCCTTTTCTCTTCCACACCCGGCCGGTGATGATGGTGACCGGGCGTTCCTCGTTGTCGTTCACGGGCCGATTCCTTCGCGGCGAGGGGCTTTGACTGTTCATGCGGCTTTTTCGCATGAAGCCGCGCCGCGCAACAGCCAAAACCCGGTCACTTTCTTCCTCGCCCTTGCAAAATGACGAAAGAAAATTACCTGCGGTTTACGCATGGCTGCCAAGCCCCGGCTTCAATGCAATATTTGCCGCTCCGGGGTTGACGGTACGCGGGCTTGCGAGTAGAAGCCGCCCAGTCAGAACCGATGTGAGGCTCTCCCTTCCGAAGCGACACGCTTTGGAGTTTGCCTCAAACAGGGTTCGTTTTACGAGCGAAAAGACATTTCCGGCGTGCATGAAGCGGTATCCGCTTCCTCTGCGATTTGTTCGGGCAAGACCGCAAGGCGCGGTTTGTGGCCCGAATTTGCGTATGGAAATGACGCTTTGAGCGAGCCTTGACCGGCACGAGACACGGAATTGAGAGACAAGAGGGTTTAATGCCTACCGTCAACCAGCTGATCCGCAAGCCGCGCATTGCGCCGGTGAAGCGCAACAAGGTCCCGGCCATGCAGCAGAACCCGCAGAAGCGGGGCGTCTGCACGCGCGTCTACACAACGACGCCGAAGAAGCCGAACTCGGCGCTGCGCAAGGTGGCCAAGATCCGCCTGACCAATGGTTTCGAGGTGATCGGTTACATCCCCGGCGAAGGTCACAACCTTCAGGAGCATTCCGTGGTCATGATCCGCGGCGGCCGCGTCAAGGACCTTCCGGGTGTCCGTTACCACATCATCCGCGGTGTGCTCGACACGCAGGGTGTGAAGAACCGCAAGCAGCGCCGTTCGAAATACGGTGCCAAGCGTCCGAAGTAAGGTTTTCCGGCTTCGGCGCTTTTTTGATTGCGCCGGGCTATGAGAGATTGAGAGACAAAAGCCATGTCCCGTCGTCACAGTGCAGAAAAGCGTGAGATCAATCCGGACCCCAAGTTCGGCGATCTGATCGTCACCAAGTTCATGAACGCCGTCATGTATGACGGCAAGAAGTCGGTTGCCGAGACCATCGTCTACGGCGCGCTCGACCAGGTCCAGTCGAAGACCAAGCAGGAGCCGGTCACCGTCTTCCATCAGGCGCTCGACAATGTCGCGCCGCATGTGGAAGTGCGTTCGCGTCGCGTCGGCGGCGCCACCTACCAGGTTCCGGTCGACGTGCGCCCCGAGCGCCGTCAGGCGCTGGCCATTCGTTGGCTGATCGCCGCGGCCCGCAACCGCAACGAGACCACCATGGTCGACCGCCTTTCCGGCGAGCTGATGGACGCGGCCAACAACCGCGGCACCGCAGTGAAGAAGCGTGAAGACACCCACAAGATGGCTGAAGCCAACCGCGCCTTCGCGCACTACCGCTGGTAAAGCGCGAAAGAGACTGAGAGGCAGTTACGATGGCTCGCGAATATAAAATCGAAGACTACCGCAATTTCGGTATCATGGCGCATATCGACGCCGGCAAGACGACGACCACCGAGCGCGTCCTCTATTACACGGGCAAGTCGCACAAGATCGGCGAAGTGCACGACGGCGCCGCGACCATGGACTGGATGGAGCAGGAGCAGGAGCGCGGCATCACGATTACGTCGGCCGCGACCACGACCTTCTGGAAGGGCCGTGACGGCAAGATGCACCGCTTCAACATCATCGACACGCCCGGACACGTCGACTTCACCATCGAGGTCGAGCGTTCGCTGCGCGTGCTTGACGGCGCCATCGCGCTGCTCGACGCCAATGCCGGTGTGGAGCCGCAGACGGAAACCGTCTGGCGCCAGGCCGACAAGTACCGCGTGCCGCGTATGATCTTCTGCAACAAGATGGACAAGACCGGCGCCGACTTCTACCGCTCGGTCGAGATGATCGGCTCGCGCCTCGGTGCGCAGGCTGTCGTCATGCAGCTGCCGATCGGCGCCGAGACCGAATTCAAGGGCGTCGTCGACCTGGTCGAGATGAACGCGCTGGTCTGGCGCGACGAGACGCTGGGCGCTGCCTGGGACGTCGTCGAGATCCCGGCCGACCTCAAGGCCCGCGCCGAGGAATACCGCGAGAAGATGATCGAGGCCGCCGTCGAGATGGACGAGACGGCTCTTGAGAACTACCTCGAAGGCAAGATGCCGTCGAATGACGAGATCCGCGCGCTGATCCGCAAGGGCACCATCGCGGTCAAGTTCTTCCCGATGTTCTGCGGCTCGGCATTCAAGAACAAGGGCGTGCAGCCTCTGCTCGACGCCGTCGTGGAATACCTGCCGTCGCCGGCCGATGTGCCCGCGATCAAGGGTGTCGATGCCAAGACCGACGCCGAGATCGAGCGTCACGCCGACGACAACGAGCCGCTGTCGATGCTGGCGTTCAAGATCATGAACGACCCGTTCGTCGGTTCGCTGACCTTTGCCCGTATCTATTCGGGCAAGCTCACCAAGGGCATCTCGGTCGACAACACCGTGAAGGGCAAGAAAGAGCGCATCGGCCGCATGCTGCAGATGCATGCGAATTCCCGTGCCGACGTTGAAGAGGCCTATGCCGGCGACATCGTCGCTCTCGCAGGTCTCAAGGACACGACCACCGGCGATACGCTGTGCGATCCGCTTCATCCGGTCATCCTCGAGCGTATGGAATTCCCCGATCCGGTCATCCAGATCGCGATCGAGCCGAAGACCAAGAACGACCAGGAAAAGATGGGCCTCGCGCTGCATCGCCTGGCTGCCGAGGATCCGTCCTTCCGCGTCAAGACCGACGAGGAAAGCGGCCAGACCATCATTTCCGGCATGGGCGAGCTGCACCTCGACATCATCGTCGACCGCATGCGCCGCGAGTTCAAGGTCGAGGCCAATGTTGGTGCGCCGCAGGTGGCTTATCGCGAGACGATCACCCGCAGGCACGAGCAGGACTACACGCACAAGAAGCAGACCGGTGGTACCGGGCAGTTCGCCCGCGTGAAGATCGTGTTCGAGCCGAACCCCGATGGCGAGGATTTCGTGTTCGAATCCAAGATCGTCGGCGGCGCTGTGCCGAAGGAATACATCCCGGGTGTCGAGAAGGGCCTGCTGAGCAAGATGGGTTCCGGCCCGTTTGCCGGGTTCCCGATGATCGGCGTCAAGGCTACCTTGATCGACGGCGCTTTCCACGACGTCGACTCTTCGGTGCTCGCATTCGAAATCGCTTCCCGCGCTTGCTTTATGGAAGCTTCGCCGAAGCTCGGCGTGCAGCTGCTCGAGCCGATCATGAAGGTCGAGGTCGTGACGCCGGAAGATTATGTCGGCGGTGTCATCGGCGACCTCAACGGCCGTCGTGGCCAGATCCAGGGCCAGGAAGCCCGCGGCGTGGCAGTCGTCATCAACGCGATGGTGCCGCTCGCCAACATGTTCAAGTACGTCGACAATCTGCGCTCGATGAGCCAGGGCCGTGCGGCCTACACGATGCAGTTCGACCATTACGAGCCGGTCCCGACCGCGGTCGCCCAGGAAGTCCAGAAGAAATACGCGTAACCCGGCAGGGTGCTGCGGCAACTTAATTAAGAGCCCGTACGGGCGAGCAGGAATGGAGACATCACATGGCAAAAGGTAAATTCGAGCGCACCAAGCCGCATGTGAACATCGGCACGATTGGCCACGTTGATCATGGCAAGACGTCTTTGACGGCAGCGATCACCAAGTATTTTGGCGAATACAAGCGCTATGACCAGATTGACGCGGCGCCGGAAGAGAAGGCGCGCGGCATCACGATTTCGACGGCTCACGTTGAGTACGAGACGGAGAACCGCCACTACGCCCATGTCGACTGCCCCGGCCACGCCGACTATGTGAAGAACATGATCACCGGTGCCGCGCAGATGGACGGCGCGATCCTGGTTGTGTCGGCCGCCGACGGCCCGATGCCGCAGACCCGCGAGCACATCCTTTTGGCCCGCCAGGTCGGCGTGCCGTCGATCGTGGTGTTTTTGAACAAGGTCGACCAGGTCGACGATGCCGAGCTGCTTGAGCTGGTCGAGCTCGAGGTTCGCGAATTGCTGACCAAGAACGAGTTCCCCGGCGACGACATTCCGATCGTCAAGGGTTCGGCGCTGGCGGCTCTGGAAGATTCGGACAAGAAGATCGGCGAGGACGCGATCCGCGAGCTGATGGCTCAGGTCGACGCCTACATCCCGACGCCGGTTCGTCCGCTCGACAAGCCGTTCCTGATGCCGATCGAGGACGTGTTCTCGATCTCGGGCCGCGGCACGGTCGTGACCGGTCGCGTCGAGCGCGGCGTGGTCAAGGTCGGCGAGGAGCTGGAGATCATCGGCATCCGTCCGACCACCAAGACGACCTGCACGGGCGTCGAGATGTTCCGCAAGCTGCTCGACCAGGGCCAGGCGGGCGACAACATCGGCGCGCTGCTGCGCGGTGTCGACCGTGAAGGTGTCGAGCGCGGCCAGGTTCTGGCCAAGCCCGGTTCGGTGAAGCCGCACAAGAAGTTCGTGGCCGAAGCCTACATCCTGACCAAGGACGAGGGTGGCCGTCACACGCCGTTCTTCACCAACTACCGTCCGCAGTTCTACTTCCGCACCACCGACGTGACCGGCATCGTGTCGCTGCCGGCCGGCACCGAGATGGTGATGCCTGGCGACAACATCACGGTCGACGTCGAGCTGATCGTGCCGATCGCCATGGAAGAGAAGCTGCGCTTCGCCATCCGTGAAGGCGGCCGCACCGTCGGTGCCGGCATCGTCGTCACCATCAAAGAGTAATTTGGACTTAAACCGATCTGTCGCGGGCGCGGGTGCCCGCGCCGCGCCAGAACAAGGAAGTGACGCATGAACGGACAGAATATCCGCATCCGCCTGAAGGCGTTTGATCACCGGGTGCTCGACGCCTCGACGCGCGAAATCGTGTCGACGGCCAAGCGCACCGGTGCCAACGTCCGCGGCCCCATTCCGCTGCCGACGCGGATCGAAAAGTTCACGGTCAACCGGTCGCCTCACGTCGACAAGAAGAGCCGCGAGCAGTTCGAGATGCGCACGCACAAGCGTCTGCTCGATATCGTCGATCCGACCCCGCAGACCGTCGATGCTTTGATGAAGCTCGATCTGGCCGCCGGTGTCGACGTCGAGATCAAGCTCTAAGGGAATGAGAGCGCGGTAAGGGGCGGTGCCCCTGGCCCGGAACTCTAAAGGAATTGAACCGATGCGTTCAGGTGTGATTGCAAAGAAGGTGGGAATGACCCGCATCTACAACGATGCCGGGGAACATGTTCCCGTCACCGTTCTCCAGATGGAGAACTGCCAGGTCGTGGCGCAGCGCACGCAGGAGAAGAATGGCTACACCGCCGTTCAGCTCGGCGTTGGCCTTGCCAAGGTGAAGAACACGTCGAAGGCGATGCGCGGCCATTTCGCGACCGCTTCCGTCGAGCCGAAGGCCAAGCTTGCCGAGTTCCGCGTCTCCGCCGACAACATGATCGATGTCGGCGCCGAGATCACCGTCGAGCATTTCGTCGCCGGCCAGAAGGTCGACGTCACCGGCACGACGATCGGCAAGGGTTTCCAGGGCGTCATCAAGCGCCACCACATGGGTGGTGGCCGCGCGACCCACGGTAACTCGGTCTCGCACCGCACGCACGGCTCGACCGGCCAGCGCCAGGACCCCGGCAAGGTGTTCAAGGGCAAGAAGATGGCCGGCCACATGGGCGACACGCGCGTCACCACACAGAACGTCGAGATCGTCTCGACCGATGCCGACCGCGGCCTGATCCTGATCCGCGGCGCGGTTCCCGGGTCGAAGGGTGCGTGGATCCTGGTTCGCGACGCCGCCAAGGTGGCGCTTCCGGCCAATGCGCCGAAGCCCGCCGCGATCCGCCCAGTTGCTGCCGGTATGGGCACGAAGAATGAGGCTCCGGCCACAGAGGGAGCGGAATAATGGATCTCAAGATCACAACGCTGGGCGGCAAGGACGCCGGCAAGGTGAAACTCTCCGAGGAGATTTTCGGCCTTGATCCGCGCGAGGACATTTTGCAGCGCGTCGTGCGCTGGCAACTCGCCAAGAAGCAGCAGGGCACGCACAAGGCCAAGGGCCGCGCCGAGATCGCGCGCACCGGCGCCAAGATGTACAAACAGAAGGGTACGGGCCGGGCCCGTCACCATTCGGCACGCGCTCCGCAGTTCCGCGGCGGCGGCAAGGCTCATGGACCGGTCGTTCGCAGCCACGAGCACGAGCTGCCGAAGAAGGTCCGCGCGCTCGGCCTCAAGCATGCTCTCTCGGCCAAGGCCAAGAGCGCGTCGATCATCGTCATCGACGAGCTGAAGCTGACCGAGGCAAAGACCAAGGCGCTGATCGCGAATTTCGCGACGCTGGGCCTGACGAACGCCCTGGTGATTGGTGGCGCCGAGCTCGACCGGAACTTCAAGCTGGCCGCGACCAACATCCCGAACATCGACGTGCTGCCCATCCAGGGCATCAACGTATACGACATTCTGCGCCGCGGCACGCTGGTCCTTTCGAAGGCCGCCGTCGAGGCTCTCGAGGAGCGCTTTAAATGACCGACCTTCGTCACTACGACGTAATCGTCAGCCCGGCGATCACCGAAAAGTCGACCATGGCTTCCGAGCAGAACCAGGTCGTCTTCAACGTCGCCAAGAAGGCGTCGAAGCCGGAAATCAAGGCCGCCGTCGAAGCGCTGTTCGGCGTCAAGGTGATGGCCGTGAACACGCTTGTCCGCAAGGGCAAGATCAAGCGCTTCCGCGGCACGATCGGCCGCCAGAGCGACGTCAAGAAGGCGGTAGTGACGCTGGCCGACGGCCAGTCGATCGACGTCGCGACGGGTCTCTGAGCAAGGCCGCGAGGACAGGACAATGGCACTTAAAAAATTCAACCCGATAACGCCGAGCACCCGTCAGCTGGTCATCGTCGACCGCTCGGGCCTCTACAAGGGCAAGCCCGTCAAGGGTCTGACCGAGGGCCTGACCAAGTCGGGCGGCCGTAACAATTACGGCCGCATCACTGCACGCTTCATCGGCGGCGGTCACAAGCGTTCGTACCGCATCATCGATTTCAAGCGCCGCAAGTTCGACGTCGTCGGCACGGTCGAGCGCATTGAATACGATCCGAACCGCACCGCCTTCATCGCGCTGATCAAGTATGACGATGGCGAACTGTCCTACATCATCGCTCCGCAGCGCCTTGCCGCAGGCGACAAGATCGTGGCTGGCGAAGCGGTCGACGTGAAGCCGGGCAATGCGATGCCGCTGGCCTCGATGCCGGTCGGCACGATCGTCCACAACATCGAGCTGAAGCCGGGCAAGGGCGCCCAGGTCGCCCGTTCGGCTGGCGGTTACGCCCAGCTCGTCGGCCGCGATCAGGGCATGGCGATCCTGCGCCTCAACTCGGGCGAGCAGCGTGTCGTTCACGGCTCCTGCATGGCTACCGTCGGTGCCGTGTCCAACCCGGACCACGGCAACATCAACGACGGCAAGGCCGGCCGCACGGTTTGGCGTGGCAAGCGCCCGCACAATCGCGGCGTGACCATGAACCCGGTCGACCACCCGCATGGCGGTGGTGAAGGCCGCACCTCCGGTGGCCGCCATCCGGTCTCGCCGTGGGGCAAGCCGACCAAGGGCAAGAAGACGCGGTCCAACAAGGCGACCGACAAGTTCATCCTGCGCTCGCGCCATCAGCGCAAGAGCTAAGAAGAGGTAACGCCAAGTGACTCGTTCTATTTGGAAAGGCCCCTTCATCGACGGCTACCTTCTCAAGAAGGTGGACAAGGTTCGTGAAGGTGGTCGCAATGAGGTGATCAAGATGTGGAGCCGTCGCTCCACCATCCTGCCGCAGTTCGTCGGCTTCACCTTCGGTGTCTACAACGGCCAGAAGCATGTTCCCGTCTCGGTGAACGAGGACATGGTCGGTCACAAGTTCGGTGAATTCGCTCCGACGCGGACCTATTACGGTCACGGCGCGGATAAGAAGGCGAAGAGGAAATAATCATGGGCAAGGCCAAAGCTCCGCGCAGGCTTGCTGACAACGAAGCGCGCGCCGTACTGCGCACGATCCGTATCAGCCCGCAGAAGCTGAACCTGGTTGCCGCGCTGATCCGCGGCAAGAAGGTCGCGACAGCGCTTTCCGACCTGGAATTCTCGGCCAAGCGGATTTCCGGCACGGTCAAGAAGACGCTGGAATCGGCGATCGCCAACGCGGAAAACAACCACGACCTCGACGTCGATGCGCTGATCGTGGCGGAAGCCTATGTCGGCAAGTCGATCGTCATGAAGCGGTTCCATGCCCGGGGCCGTGGTCGCGCCAGCCGTATCGAGAAGCCGTTCTCGCACCTCACGATCGTCGTTCGTGAAGTCGAAGAAAAAGGGGAGGCCGCATAATGGGCCAGAAAGTCAATCCGATCGGTCTTCGCCTCGGCATCAACCGCACCTGGGATTCGCGCTGGTTCGCGAACACCGGCGAGTACGGCAAGCTGCTGCATGAGGACATCAAGATCCGCAAGTACCTCGAGAAGGAGCTCAAGCAGGCTGCCATCTCGAAGGTCGTGATCGAGCGTCCGCACAAAAAGTGCCGCGTCACCATCCATGCCGCGCGCCCGGGTCTGATCATCGGCAAGAAGGGCGCCGACATCGAGAAGCTTCGCAAGAAGCTGATGGAGATGACCAAGTCCGAGACGCACCTCAACATCGTCGAAGTGCGCAAGCCGGAAATCGACGCGACCCTGGTCGCCCAGTCGATCGCCCAGCAGCTCGAGCGCCGCATCGCGTTCCGCCGCGCCATGAAGCGTGCCGTGCAGTCGGCGATGCGCCTCGGTGCCGAAGGCATCCGCATCAACTGCTCGGGCCGTCTCGGCGGCGCCGAAATCGCGCGCATGGAATGGTACCGCGAAGGCCGCGTGCCGCTGCACACGCTGCGCGCCGATGTCGACTACGGCACGGCCGAGGCGAATACGGCGTACGGCATCTGCGGCGTCAAGGTGTGGGTGTTCAAGGGCGAGATCCTCGAGCACGACCCGATGGCTTCGGAGCGCCGCGCGACCGAGGGCGATCATGCGCATGGCGGTGGTGGTGGTGATCGCGAACGCGGTCGTCGTCGCGAAAACGCCTGAGACATTTAGGAATTTGGAGTTAGAACGATGCTGCAGCCAAAGCGCACAAAGTTCCGCAAGCAGTTCAAGGGCCGTATCCACGGTACCGCCAAGGGCGGGACCAACCTGGATTTCGGTGGTTTCGGGCTGAAGGCGCTTGAGCCGAACCGCGTCACCGCGCGCGAGATCGAAGCGGCCCGCCGCGCGATCACCCGCGAGATGAAGCGCGCCGGCCGTGTCTGGATCCGTATTTTCCCGGATCTGCCGGTCACCTCGAAGCCGACCGAAGTCCGCATGGGCAAGGGCAAGGGCGCGGTCGACTACTGGGCGGCGCGCGTCAAGCCGGGCCGGATCATGTTCGAGATCGACGGCGTCAACGAAGAAACCGCCCGTGAGGCACTGCGTCTCGGCGCGGCCAAGCTCTCGGTCAGGACGCGCTTCGTACAGCGCATCGCAGAATAAGGACGGGCTGATCATGAAAGCCGAAGACATCCGGACCAAGACCCAGGACCAGCTGACCGACGACCTGGCCAGCCTGAAGAAAGAGCAGTTCAACCTGCGCTTCCAGAAGGCGACCGGCCAGCTCGAAAAGACCGCGCGCGTGAGGCAGGTCCGCAAGGACATTGCGCGTATCAAGACCATCGCTGCGGAAAAGTCCGCGGCTAAGAAGGCTTAAGGACGAAAACCATGCCAAAGCGCATTCTGCAGGGCACCGTCGTCAGCGACAAGAACGAGAAGACGGTTGTCGTCAAGGTCGAACGGCGCTTCACGCATCCCGTGATGAAGAAGACCGTGCGCATGACCAAGAAGTACAAGGCGCACGACGAGAACAACGCCCACAAGGTTGGCGATCAGGTGTTCATCCAGGAATCGAAGCCGATTTCCAAGGACAAGCGCTGGATCGTCGTGTCTTCGGACCAAGCCTGATCTCTGGGCGTAAACAAACGAATTTTGGACAGACCGGGGAGGGGTGAAGAACCCGTCCCGTTAGAAAAGAAGAAGGCGGCCAGTCATGATTCAGATGCAAACAAACCTCGACGTCGCGGATAATTCCGGCGCCCGTCGTGTCATGTGCATCAAGGTGCTGGGCGGCTCGAAGCGGAAATACGCTTCCGTAGGCGACATCATCGTGGTGTCGATCAAGGAAGCCATCCCGCGCGGCCGCGTGAAGAAGGGCGATGTGATGAAGGCGGTCGTGGTTCGCACGGCCAAGGACATCCGCCGCCCGGACGGCAGCGTGATCCGTTTCGACAAGAACGCGGCCGTTCTTGTCGACAACAAGAAAGAGCCGATCGGCACGCGTATCTTCGGACCGGTTCCGCGCGAACTCCGCGCCAAGAACCACATGAAGATCATCTCGCTCGCGCCTGAAGTGCTGTAAGGAGCCGGACCAATGCAGAAGATTAGAAAAGGCGACAAGGTCGTCGTGCTGGCTGGCAAGGACAAGGGCCGTTCGGGCGAAGTCCTGTCGGTTCAGCCGAAGGACGACACCGCGCTGGTGCGCGGCGTCAACATGATCCGTCGTCACCAGAAGCAGTCCCAGTCCCAAGAGGGCGGGATCATCACCAAGGAAGCGCCGATCCAGCTGTCGAACATCGCGCTGGCCGACCCCAAGGATGGCAAGCCGACCCGCGTCGGCTTCATCTTCCAGAAGGACGGCAAGAAGGTGCGCGTCGCCAAGCGCTCGGGAGAAGTCATCAATGGCTAAGGCTCAAACCAAGCAGGCGACTGCCCAGAACACGCCGCGCCTCAAGCAGGTCTACAACGAGACCATCCGCAAGGCCTTGCAGGAGCAGTTCGGCTACGACAACGAGATGCAGGTTCCGCGCATCGACAAGATCGTGCTGAACATGGGCGTTGGCGAAGCGACCGGCGATTCGAAGAAGCCTTCGATCGCGGCCGAGGATCTGGCGATGATCGCCGGCCAGAAGGCCGTCGTCACCCGCGCCCGCAATTCGATCGCGGGCTTCAAGGTCCGCGAGAAGATGCCGATCGGCGCCAAGGTCACGCTGCGCAAGGAACGCATGTACGAGTTCCTTGACCGCCTCGTGAACATCGCGCTGCCGCGCGTCCGCGACTTCCGCGGACTGAATCCGAAGAGCTTCGATGGCCGTGGCAACTACGCCATGGGCATCAAGGAACACATCGTGTTCCCGGAGATCAACTACGACAAGGTTGATCAGATCTGGGGCATGGACGTCATCGTTTGTACGACTGCGAAGACGGACGACGAAGCCAGGGCACTGCTCAAGGCCTTCAACTTCCCCTTCCGCCAGTAACGGCAGCGAGAAAAGGAAAAATCTGAAATGGCAAAGACCAGCTCAGTCGAGAAGAACAACAGGCGCCGCAAGCTTGCCGACCAGTACGGTCCCAAGCGCGCTGCCCTGAAGGCGATCATCATGGACCAGTCCAAGCCGATGGAAGAGCGCTTCCGCGCTCAGCTCAAGCTTGCCGCCATGCCGCGCAACTCGGCCAAGATCCGCATCCGCAACCGCTGCGAAGTCACCGGCCGCCCGCGTGCCTATTATCGCAAGCTCAAAGTATCGCGCATCGCGCTTCGTGATCTCGGCAATAACGGCCAGATCCCGGGCCTGGTCAAGTCGAGCTGGTAAGGAGGACATAACATGTCATTGAGCGATCCTCTCGGCGATATGCTGACCCGCATCCGCAACGCCTATGGCCGCAAGAAGTCGAGCGTGTCGACGCCGGCCTCGCGTCTGCGCACCCGCGTCCTCGACGTGCTGAAGGCTGAAGGCTATATCCGCGACTACAGCCAGACTGACTTCGACAACGGCAAGTCCGAAATCGAGATCGAGCTGAAGTATTTCGATGGAGCGCCGGTCGTGCGCGAAATCGCCCGCGTCTCGAAGCCGGGCCGCCGCGTTTACGTTTCGGCCAAGTCGATCCCGCATGTCGCCAACGGCCTCGGTATCGCCATCCTTTCGACGCCGAAGGGCGTGATGGCCGACCACGAAGCGCGCGAACAGAACGTCGGTGGCGAGATCCTCTGCCAGATCTTCTGATCCGGCAGCGTGATCCCGAAAAAAATGGAATCCGGTCTTCGGATCGTCCCGAAGACAGAGACCTGAAACAAGAGAAGTGACGAGGACAACAAAATGTCTCGTATTGGAAAGAAACCCGTTTCGCTGCCGCAGGGCGTGACCGCGACCGTCAACGGCCAGACCGTGACGGCGAAGGGCCCCAAGGGCGAGCTGAAGTTCGTGGTCAACGACGAAGTGCTGGTCAAGATGGAAGGCAGCGAGATCGCTGTCGAGCCGCGCGACCAGTCCAAGACTGCCCGCTCCAAGTGGGGCATGTCGCGCACGCAGATCGTCAACATCCTGCAGGGCGTCAAGGACGGCTTCGAGAAGAAGCTCGAGATCACCGGCGTCGGCTATCGCGCGGCCTTGCAGGGCAAGAACCTGCAGCTGGCGCTCGGCTTCAGCCACGACGTCGTCTACGAGACGCCGCAAGGCATCACCATCACCGTGCCGAAGCCGACCGAAATCACCGTTGCCGGTATCGACAAGCAGCAGGTCGGCCAGGTGGCCGCGGAAATCCGCGAATACCGCGGCCCCGAGCCCTACAAGGGCAAGGGCGTCCGCTATGCAGGCGAGAAGATCGTCCGCAAGGAAGGCAAGAAGAAGTAGTGGGTTTGGCCCCGGGAAGGTGCAGACTTTTCGGAAGGGGCCAAGCCAGGAAGTGTAACGCCGCGGGGAGCGGTCGCGGGAGGCGCTTTCGCCTACCGCACAGGGCGGCCCCCGTTTTCTGAAGGCAAGGAAGACCATCATGGGTACCAAGGAAGCCACTCAGCGCCGCGCGCAGCGCGTCCGCCGCCAGATCAAGAAGGTCGCCGGCGAGCGTCCGCGCCTGTCGGTTCACCGCACGTCGAAGAACATCTACGTCCAGGTCATCGACGACGCCAAGGGCCACACCATCGCTGCCGCCTCGACCCTCGAGAAGGACCTCAAGGGTTCGCTCAAAACCGGTGCAGATACCGCTGCCGCTGCCGCGATTGGCAAGCTGATCGCCGAGCGTGCCGCCAAGGCGGGAGTCAAGGAAGTCGTCTTCGACCGCGGCCCGTACATCTATCACGGCCGCGTCAAGGCGCTGGCCGAGGCGGCTCGTGAAGGCGGCTTGAGCTTCTAAGCCTGATCCGGACCGAAAGTCGGCAGAAAGTTGCAGACTTTTCGAAACGGATCATGCAAGGGAGTGATGATTTTCACCGTCGGCGACCCGCAATGAGGCGTCGGCATTCAGCAACCCGTGCTTCCGGAAAAGAACAAGGAACAGGATATGGCACAGGAACGTAGGGATGGCGGCCGCGGCCGCGATCGTGAAGAACGCGATGACGGCATGGTCGACAAGCTCGTCCACATCAACCGTGTCGCCAAGGTCGTCAAGGGCGGCCGCCGCTTCGGTTTTGCAGCACTCGTCGTCGTCGGCGACCAGAAGGGCCGCGTCGGCTTCGGTCACGGCAAGGCGCGCGAAGTGCCGGAAGCCATCCGCAAGGCAACCGAATCGGCCAAGCGCGACATGATCTTCGTGCCGCTGCGCTCGGGCCGCACGCTGCACCACGATGTCGAGGGACGCTGGGGCGCCGGCCGTGTTCTCCTGCGCGCCGCCAAGCAAGGTACCGGCATCATCGCCGGCGGCCCGATGCGTGCCGTCTTCGAGACGCTCGGCATGCATGACGTGGTCGCCAAGTCGATGGGTTCGTCGAACCCTTACAACATGGTTCGCGCCACTTTCGACGCGCTGAAGAGCCAGATGCATCCCAAGGATGTGGCTGCCGCGCGCGGCATCAAGTATTCGACCCTTCAGGCCCGCCGCGGCACCGCCGTCGCGGCTGAAGAATAGTCGATCTGACCAGGGATTTTGACCATGGCCAAGAAAGCAACCAAGACCATCACCGTTGAGCAGATCGGCTCGCCGATCCGTCGCCCGAAGGAACAGCGCGCGACGCTGGTCGGCCTCGGCCTCAACAAGATGCACAAGCAGCGCACGCTGGAAGATACGCCTTCCGTGCGCGGCATGATCGCTGCCGTCCAGCATCTCGTCCGCGTCGTGGACGAGGGCTGAGCACAGGCGCAGGAGAAGCAAGATGAAACTCAACGATCTGCGTGACAAGGACGGCGCGACGCATTCGAAGAAGCGTCTCGGCCGCGGCATCGGCTCCGGTTCCGGCAAGACTGCCGGTCGCGGCGTCAAGGGCCAGAAGGCGCGCTCCGGCGTCGCCGTCAACGGCTTCGAGGGTGGCCAGATGCCGCTCTATCGGCGCCTGCCGAAGCGTGGCTTCAACAACATCTTCGCCAAGAGCTTCACCGTCGTCTCGCTGGCCCGTATCCAGGCCGCTGTAGACGCCAAGAAGCTCGATGCGAAGGCGACCGTGACGGCCGAGGCGCTGGTAGCCGCCGGCGTCATCCGTCGCGTGAAGGACGGCGTGCGCGTGCTGTCGGACGGCGATCTCAAGGCGAAGCTCGCCTTTGACGTCGCCGGGGCCTCCAAGGCCGCGATCGAGAAGATCGAAAAGGCCGGCGGTTCGGTCAAGCTGCCGCAAGAGGCGGCCGCCGAGTAACAGCAATTTGAAGCGCGCTCGGCAAGGCCGGATCCGGTTTTGCTTTCGATCGCGCTTCGACCTGTTCAATATGGCGGCCGCGTCAACGCGGCCGCTTGCATGTTTACAGTCCGGAGCTTATCTCGTGAGCTTCGGTGACACGCGCCGCCTGACCTTAGGGCCATCAAGCGTGACCAAGCGGAGAATCGGGCATGGCTTCGGCTGCTGAACAACTAGCCTCGAATCTGAATTTCTCAGCCTTCGCCAAAGCGGAGGACCTGAAGAAACGAATCTGGTTCACCGTCGGCGCGCTGCTCGTCTACCGCCTCGGCACCTACATCCCGCTTCCCGGCATCAATCCCGATGCCTTCGCGCAGGCCTTCTCTTCGCAGAGCAAGGGCGTGCTGGGCATGTTCAACATGTTCGCCGGCGGCGCCGTGCAACGCATGGCGATCTTCGCGCTCGGCATCATGCCTTACATTTCCGCTTCCATCATCATGCAGCTGATGACCTCGGTCATCCCGTCGCTGGAAGCGCTGAAGAAGGAAGGCGAGCAGGGCCGCAAGGTCATCAACCAGTACACGCGCTACGGCACGGTGCTCCTGGCGCTGGTGCAGGCCTATGGTATTTCGGTCGGGCTTGAAGGCGGCAACGGCATCGTCAGCGATCCCGGCATGTTCTTCCGCATCTCGACCGTCGTCACGCTGGTCGGCGGCACCATGTTCCTGATGTGGCTCGGCGAGCAGATCACCGCGCGCGGCATCGGCAACGGCATTTCGCTGATCATCTTCTCCGGCATCGTCGCCGGCCTGCCGCATGCCATTTCCGGCACGCTGGAACTCGGCCGCACCGGAGCGCTGTCGACCGGCCTGATCCTGGCGATCATCGTGCTGGCCATCGTCGTCATCGCGCTCATCGTCTTCTTCGAGCGCGCCCAGCGGCGTCTGCTGATCCAGTATCCGAAGCGTCAGGTCGGCAATCGCATGTTCCAGGGCGACACTTCTCACCTGCCGCTCAAGCTCAACACGTCGGGCGTCATCCCGCCGATCTTCGCCTCGTCGCTGCTCTTGCTGCCGGCCACCGTCGCCGGCTTCTCGCAGACCACGAA
Organism: Mesorhizobium sp. B2-4-7; assembly: GCF_006442685.1. Lineage (NCBI taxonomy): Bacteria > Pseudomonadati > Pseudomonadota > Alphaproteobacteria > Hyphomicrobiales > Phyllobacteriaceae > Mesorhizobium > Mesorhizobium sp. B2-4-7. The sequence continues at coordinate 44,521 of NZ_VFVH01000010.1, read as the reverse complement.
CATGCCGGCCTGGGCCAGCACCATCCTGGCCTCGCTCGGCCATGGCCAGCCGCTCTATATGTTGTTCTACGCGGCGATGATCGTGTTCTTCGCCTTCTTCTACACCGCGATCGTCTTTAACCCGAAGGACACCGCCGACCAGCTCAAGAAGCACTCCGGCTTCATCCCCGGCTATCGTCCGGGCGAGCGCACCGCCGACTATATCGACTACGTTCTTACCCGCATCACTGTCGTCGGTGCCATCTATCTGGTGCTGGTCTGTCTGCTGCCGGAGTTCCTGATCTCGGCGACTGGCGTACCATTCTACCTTGGTGGCACATCGCTTCTGATCGTGGTCAGTGTCACGCTCGACACGGTTGCGCAGATTCAGGGCCACCTGATCGCGCACCAGTATGAAGGCCTGATCAAGAAGTCGAAGCTGCGCGGGGGGAAGAAAGCCAGATGAGGTTGATTTTGCTTGGGCCGCCAGGAGCGGGCAAGGGGACACAAGCACAAAGACTGGTAGAGAGACACGGCATCCCCCAGCTTTCCACGGGGGACATGCTGCGCGCCGCGGTCCAGGCCGGTACCGAAGTCGGCAAGCGCGCCAAGGCGGTCATGGATGCCGGCGAGTTGGTCTCGGATGCCATCGTCAACGCCATCGTGGCCGAGCGCATTGACCAGCCCGATTGCGCCAATGGTTTCATCCTCGACGGCTACCCGCGTACGCTGGTGCAGGCTGATGCGGTTGAATCGATGCTTGACGAACGTGGCATCGCGCTCGACACCGTCATCGAGCTTGTCGTCGATGACAAGGCGCTGGTCGGCCGCATCGTCAAGCGCGCCGATGAGGCCAAGGCAGCCGGTCAGCCGGTGCGCAAGGACGACAATCCGGCGGTGTTCGAGGAGCGCCTGCGGGAATATTACAAGAAGACCGCTCCGCTGATCGGCTATTATTATGCCAAGCGCCGGCTGAAGAGCGTGGACGGCATGGCTGGTATCGATGCCGTGACGTCGGAGATCGAAGCCGTGCTCGCGGCGACGGTGAAAGAGGCCGCCTCGGCCAAATAGCGATTGTGCTTGACTGAAGCGGTCCGCTGGGGTATGGCGGCCCGTCTTCCTGTCAGGCATGGAGTTTGCTTGCCCGCAAGGGCGGGGCAGCCGTTTTTGACCAGGAAACTCCCGCAAGGGCCGGCCTCCACCGGACGCGGGGCAACGCAGACAGCGCCGGGCCTACCTTGTTTTGAAGGTGGCCGGCCCATATGGAGATGAGAAGAACATGGCTCGTATAGCCGGCGTCAACATTCCGACCAACAAGCGCGTTGTCATCGCGCTTCAGTACATTCACGGCATCGGCAAGAAGTTCGCCCAGGAAATCGTCGACAAGGTCGGCATCCCGGCCGAGCGCCGCGTCAACCAGCTGACCGACGCGGAAGTGCTGCAGATCCGCGAGACGATCGACCGCGACTATCAGGTCGAGGGCGACCTGCGCCGCGAAGTGTCGATGAACATCAAGCGGCTCATGGACCTCGGCTGCTACCGCGGCCTGCGTCACCGTCGCTCGCTGCCGGTTCGCGGCCAGCGGACGCACACCAATGCACGCACCCGCAAGGGCCCGGCCAAGTCGATCGCCGGCAAGAAGAAGTAATTTAGGGCAGTAAGGGAGTAAGGGAGTAGGGGAGTAAGGCAGTAGGGAATGCCCGGCAATCGGGTCGCACTTTCCCTACTCCCTTACTGCCCTATTCCCCACTCCCTTACCAAGGTGGAGCCGCTGGCATTACGGCGGTGTAGAGATCAACTGAAAGGAATACCATGGCCAAGGAAGCCGCTCGTGTTCGCCGTCGCGAACGCAAGAACATCTCGTCGGGCGTTGCCCACGTCAATTCGACCTTCAACAACACCATGATCACCATCACTGACGCACAGGGCAATTCGATCGCCTGGTCGTCGGCCGGCGCCCAGGGCTTCAAGGGTTCGCGCAAGTCGACCCCCTTCGCCGCCCAGATGGCTGCCGAGGATGTTGCCAAGAAGGCCCAGGAACACGGCATGCGCATGCTCGAGGTCGAGGTCTGCGGACCCGGCTCCGGCCGTGAATCGGCGCTGCGCGCCCTGCAGGCGGCTGGCTTCACCATCACCTCGATCCGTGATGTGACCCCGATCCCGCACAATGGCTGCCGTCCGCGCAAGAAGCGTCGCGTCTAGGGAATTACCGAACGCCGCGTGAACGCCAGAAGCGTTCCTCCGCGGTTTTCCAGGTCGCCCGCCACGATTGGATGGTGGCGGGTCAACGGAAGGAAAGCATCATGATCCAGAAAAATTGGCAGGAACTGATCAAGCCGAACAAGATCGAGTTCTCGTCGAAGAAGAAGACGCTGACCACGCTGGTGGCCGAGCCGCTCGAACGCGGCTTCGGCCTCACGCTCGGCAACGCGTTGCGTCGCGTGCTTCTGTCCTCGCTGCGCGGCGCGGCAGTCACCGCCGTACAGATCGACGGCGTCCTGCATGAATTCTCGTCCATCGCCGGCGTGCGCGAGGACGTGACCGACATCGTCCTCAACATCAAGGAAATCGCCATCCGCATGGAAGGCGACGGCCCCAAGCGCATGGTTGTGCGCAAGCAGGGCCCGGGTGCGGTTCTCGCCGGCGACATCCAGACGGTGGGCGACGTCGAGATCCTCAATCCGGATCACGTCATCTGCACGCTGGACGAGGGCGCTGAAATCCGTATGGAATTCACTGTCGATACCGGCAAGGGTTACGTGCCGGCCGACCGCAACCGCGCCGAGGATGCGCCGATCGGCCTGATCCCGGTCGACAGCCTCTATTCGCCGGTCAAGAAGGTCTCCTACAAGGTCGAGAACACCCGTGAGGGCCAGGTTCTCGACTACGACAAGCTGACCATGACCATCGAGACCGACGGTTCGATCTCGGGCGAGGACGCGGTGGCTTTCGCCGCCCGCATCCTGCAGGACCAGCTTGGCCTGTTCGTCAATTTCGACGAGCCGCAGAAGGAAGTCGCCACCGAAGCCGTCACCGAGCTTGCCTTCAACCCGGCGCTGCTCAAGAAGGTCGACGAACTCGAGCTTTCGGTGCGTTCGGCCAACTGCCTGAAGAACGACAACATCGTCTACATCGGCGATCTCATCCAGAAGACCGAAGCCGAGATGCTGCGTACCCCGAACTTCGGCCGCAAGTCGCTGAACGAGATCAAGGAAGTCCTGGCGGCGATGGGCCTGCACCTCGGTATGGAAGTGCCGGACTGGCCGCCGGAAAACATCGAAGACCTCGCCAAGCGTTACGAAGATCAATATTGAGGCTCCGAGGAGCTTCTCGAACCTGGAATGAAGGAGAAGAGCCATGCGCCATGGATTTAAAGGCCGCCGGTTCGCCCGCAGCATAAGCCATCGCAAGTCGATGTTTGCCAACCTTGCCGTGTCGCTGCTCGAACACGAGCAGATCGTCACCACCTTGCCCAAGGCGAAGGACCTGCGTCCGATCGTCGAGAAGCTGGTGACGCTCGGCAAGCGCGGCGACCTGCACGCCCGCCGCCAGGTGATCGCGCAGATCGGCAATGAAGGCGTCGTCAAGCGCCTGTTCGACACCATCGCGCCGCGCTACGCCACCCGCAACGGCGGCTATCTGCGCATCATGAAGGCGGGCTTCCGCCACGGTGACAATGCCGCGATGGCGGTCATCGAATTCGTAGACCGCGACACGGAGGCCAAGGGCGCCGGCGACCGCGCCCGCCTCGAAGCCGAAGGCACCGATGCGGAAGCCGCAGTCGCTTAAGGCTTCGCTTTTCAAATGATTTAAAGGGGCCTGCGGGCCCCTTTTTCATATTCTGGCTGCCTCGGCTGCTCCTGCGTCAAAATAATTCGATTTAATCGCCTTAGCCTTTCATTTTGCACATTCGTCGGGACAATGCGCCCCAACTCGCACGGAGGATTCGCAATGCGCGCTAAAAGACTGTCCCTGGTTCTGCTCTGCGCCTTTATGGCGTTCGCAACCACGCCGACAGTCCGGCAGGCATTGGCCGAGGATGCCCCCAAAGCCGATCCGGGCCTCTCCGACGTGCTCACCGACCTGCTGCACGGCGTCGAGGGCGAAAACGCCACCTCGGGCCCCGACAAGCGCGTGCCGTTCGGCCGTGAGGAGGTGCAGTTGTCGTTCGCGCCATTGGTCAAGCAGACGGCGCCAGCCGTGGTCAATGTCTATGCCTCGCAAACGGCCAAGGTCGTTTCGCCCTTCGAAGGCGATCCGTTCTTCGAAGAATTCTTCGGTCGCGCGCAGCCGCGCGCGCAGTCCTCCCTGGGCTCGGGCGTGCTTGTCGATCCGAGCGGCGTCATCGTCACCAATTTCCACGTCATCAAGAATGCCGACGAGGTGAAGGTCGCGACCGCCGACGGGCGCGAATTCACCAGCAAGGTGATGCTCAAGGACGAGACGCTCGATCTTGCCGTGCTCAAGATCGAATCCGACAAGCCATTCCCGGTCATCGCCATCGGCGATTCCGATGCGCTCGAAGTCGGTGACCTTGTGCTGGCCATCGGCAATCCTTTCGGTGTCGGGCAGACCACCACGAGCGGCATCGTTTCCGCACTTGCCCGCAGCCATATAGGCGTTTCGGATTCGGGTTATTTCATCCAGACGGACGCTGCCATCAATCCCGGCAATTCCGGCGGCGCGCTGATCAACATGGGCGGCCAGCTGGTCGGCATCAACACCGCCATCTTCAGCCGCAGCGGCGGCTCGATCGGCATCGGCTTTGCCATTCCTGCCAACATGGTGCGCGCTTTCGCCGATGCCGCCAAGGCCGGTCTCGATTTCTTCGAGCGGCCTTACATCGGGGCCGAGTTCGAAGCGGTGACGCCGCAGATCGCTGAATCGCTCGGCATGGAAAAGCCTGCCGGCGCGCTGGTCTCGTCCGTTGACGCGTCCGGACCGGCCGGCAAGGCCGGATTGAAGCCTGGCGATGTCGTCCTGCAGATCAACGGCAGGCCGGTCGAGAGCATCGAGGCACTGGACTATCGCATGGCGACGCTGTCGATCGGTACAAAGGCCAATTTCGCGGTGCTGACCAAAGGCCAGCAGGCGGCGATGGACATCGCGCTGGAACGCGCGCCCGAGGGTGCAAAACCCTCGGAGGTGACGCTGCATGGCCGCAGCCCCTTCTCGGGCGCCAAGGTTGCGGAATTATCGCCGCGGCTGGCTCAGAAGCTCGGCCTGCGCACCGACATCAAGGGCGTCACCGTGGTCGACATCAATCGCGATTCGCCGGCCGCCGATTTCGGCTTCCAGCCGGGCGACATCGTGCGCGAGGTCAACGGCACGACAATCGATACGGCGGCGACGCTGGCGCAGGCTTCCCAGCAGGATACGCGCTGGTGGCGCTTTACCGTCGAGCGCGGCGGGCAGATACTGCGCCAGGTGTTGCGTTACTGAGCTCGATCGCTGAAGAGATCGCGCTCCAAACCCAAAAAGAAGTGCATGGCCGATCTGTTCAGTGTCGATGAACCGGAAAAGGCGCCGCCAGGCCGGCCGCTGGCAGACAGGCTGCGCCCGAAAAACCTTGGCGAGGTCGTCGGCCAGGAGCATCTGACCGGCCCCGATGGTGCGCTGACCCGGCTGATTAATTCCGGTTCGCTCGGCTCCATGATTTTCTGGGGGCCGCCCGGCACCGGCAAGACCACGGTGGCGCGCCTGCTTGCCGGTGAAACCAGCCTTGCCTTCGAGCAGATTTCGGCGGTTTTCTCCGGCGTAGCCGACCTGAAGAAAGTGTTCGAGGCGGCCAAGCTGCGCCGCGCCAATGGCCGCCAGACCCTGCTGTTCGTCGACGAGATCCACCGCTTCAACCGCGCCCAGCAGGACGGCTTCCTTCCAGTCATGGAAGACGGCACCGTCGTGCTCGTCGGCGCTACCACCGAAAATCCGTCCTTCGAGCTCAATGCAGCTCTGCTGTCGCGTGCGCGCGTGCTGGTTTTCCATTCGCTTGGCGAGGAAAGCATCGCAAAGCTTCTGGCCAGGGCCGAAGAGACGGAGGGCAGGGCGCTGCCGCTCGATGATGAGGCGCGAGCGATGCTCATCCGCATGAGCGACGGCGATGGCCGGGCCTCGCTGACGCTGGCGGAAGAAGTGTGGCGCGCCGCCAAACCAGGCGAAGTGTTCGGCCCCGAAGGCTTGCAGCGCATCATCCAGCGTCGGGCGCCGATCTACGACAAGGGCCAGGACGGTCACTACAATTTGATCTCGGCGCTGCACAAATCCGTGCGCGGCTCCGATCCCGATGCCGCGCTCTACTACCTCGCGCGCATGTTCGACGCCGGCGAGGATCCGCTCTATCTCGGCCGCCGGCTGGTGCGCATGGCGATGGAGGACATCGGGCTGGCCGATCCGCAGGCGCTGGTCGTCGCCAACGCGGCCAAGGACGCCTACGATTATCTGGGTTCGCCCGAGGGCGAACTCGCCTTCGCCGAGGCCACCGTCTATCTCGCCACGGCGCCCAAATCCAACGCGGTCTACACCGCCTTCAAAGCGGCCACGCGCGCTGCCAAGGAGCACGGTTCGCTGCTGCCGCCCAAGCACATCCTCAACGCGCCGACAAAGTTGATGAAGGACGAAGATTACGGGGCCGGCTACCGCTATGATCATGACGAACCGGACGCGTTTTCCGGCCAGGACTATTTTCCGGAAAAGATGGGCCGCCAGACCTTCTACGACCCACCCGAACGCGGTTTCGAGCGCGATATCAGGAAACGGCTCGACTACTGGGCAAAGCTGCGCAAAGAGCGGGAATAGCAGGCTTGCGGCGGCCGGTGGCGGTTGCGGTACGAAACGAGGCGCGTGAGCCAGAGGTGCCGGCCACGCAGGCGCCTGAACCGCCGCCGCCCGCTCCCGCTGCCGTTCAGCCTCGACCTCCCGCTGCACCGGCCATGATCCGCCCGACGCAGATGCTGTCGGCCAGGGCGCTCGCTGATCCGCGCAGCCGGCAGGCGCGCGCCGATCTCAAAACCTTCGCCTCGGATGAGCGCATGGTGCAGTTGTGCAATCTCGAGGCCATGGATCAGATCCGCCAATGGCGCGCGGATTTCCAGCCGGACCGGGTGGTGCCTTATGCGACGGCACAGGAAAAGGTCACCGGGACGACAATCGCCGCAAACGGTGCGGCTTTCCGCAGTCGCGGAAAATGGTATGGTCTGAAATTCAGATGCCAACTGGCTGGGGGCGGCGAAAGCGTCGTCGGCTTTCAATTGGCGATCCCGTGCCCAGGGAAAAATGGGATGAGCTTGGCTTGCCGGCGGTGCATTGACCCCAACCGGCAAACTTGACAAGGCAGTCAGCCGGCCACGATGCCGTGGCCGTTGTGCGGCAACCCAAAAGACCTTATCAAGGCGCACGGCCGGGCGGTGGTCGTTGTCGTGATTTTGGCACTATTCATTCGCAACAGGATCGCGCTCGGCGCGTGGAAAAATGACAAAAACCCTTCGCAAGACCCTTCGCAAATTCGCCATTGCCATCCCGCTCCTTGCCCTTGGCTTCTATTTCATTCCGATCCTCACGACGATTTTCGTGGTTTGCGGCCTGATCGACGTGCTGCGCAACGACCGCAAGAATCTGTCCCTGTTCAGCGGCTATTTCCTGGGCAATGGCCTCTTCACCTGGCTGCTTTCGCCATTCAACCTGCTGGTCGACCTCCTGTGCTACAGAAATCCGGGCGTGTGGAAGCTGGAGCAGTTCCCTCAGGATTATCAGCGCGAAGTCAACGAGGTCTTGGATGTCTTCAAGGCGCGCAAGGCCGAAATCATCGCCGACATCGACGCCAATTTCGGCGCCGGCCGGCGCGGCATGTATGTCTACCAATGGTATGGCAAGCACAGGATAGACAACGTCGCCGAGTTCAACAAGGATTTCAAATACATCAAGACGATTGCCGTCTCGGTCTTCAGCAAGCGCGAATCGACCTCCTGGCACTTCGGACCGTTGCGGCTCAGCCTCCGCATCCTCTACAACCTCATTCCGATGAAGTCAGAGATCTTCGTCGAGTGCGGCAACGTCAAGAACTACTGGTACGACAATCCGCTGTTCATTTTCGACGACACGCTGCTGCATCGCTCGGTCAACGAGTATGACGGTCGTCGCTACTGCGTATTCATGGACATTATCAGGCCGTCCCCGGTCCCCAGGCTCATCGCCGGCCTTCTCGCCATCGTCTCGGTGAGCGTCGAGAGGATCAATTCGATGTTCTACAAGAACTGGAAGATGATCGGCTCGACCAAGCCGAAAAAAGCAGAAACCACCTGAGCTGGCAAGTTTTCGAACGTAGCCGGCGCGCCGGATAGGTATGAATAGTCGGGGACAGTATACGGCGATGTTCAATCTGCTTCTCGTGGCCGCCGGCGGCGGCATTGGCGCCGGCGTTCGCCATCTGACCAATATGGGCTCGCTGCGCCTTGTCGGTCCCAACTATCCCTGGGGCACGATGGCGATCAACATCGTCGGTTCGTTCGCGATGGGCCTGTTCATCGCCGCCCTGGCGCGCCGCGGCGGGTCTAACGAACTCAGGCTGTTTGTTGCCACCGGCATCTTAGGCGGCTTCACGACCTTTTCCGCCTTTTCGCTCGATTTCGCGACCTTGTGGGAGCGGGGAGCCACCTTGCCGGCGTTTGGATATGCGCTGGCCAGCGTGATTGGCGCCATCACTGCCCTGTTTTTGGGTCTTTGGCTCGCAAGAAGCCTGCCTTAATGCTATTGCCGCGCCGAGAGCAGGCCTGGGCCTGCCAGGAAACGGGTAAGCGAAAACAATATGGCAGGCGTTGAACAGATCACGGTGGAGGCCGGCGAGGCGGGCATGCGGCTCGACCGCTGGTTCAAGACCCATTTCCCGGGCCTTGGCTTTGGTCATCTGCAGAAGCTGCTTCGGTCCGGGCAGATCCGCGTCGACGGCGGCCGCGTCAAGGCCGACACCCGTGTCGAGCCTGGCCAGACGGTGCGCATTCCACCGCTGGAAGTGGACAAGAAGGGCGAAAGCCCGCTGACCGGCCATTCGATCCGCAACCAGGGCGACGCCGACGTCCTGGCAAAAATGCTGATCCATGAGGATCCGAAGGTCTTCGTCTTCAACAAGCCGGCTGGTCTTGCCGTGCAGGGCGGCTCGGGCGTCACCCGTAACGTCGACGACATGTTGGAAACCTGGCGCAACCAGAAGGGCGAGAAACCGCGGCTGGTGCACCGGCTCGATCGCGACACGTCTGGCGTGCTGGTCGTCGCCCGCACCCGGCTGGCGGCGATGAAGCTCTCCGAGGCGTTTCGCGCCCGCGAAACCAAGAAGACCTATTGGGCCCTGGTCAAGGGCGTGCCGCCCAAGCGCGAGGATAAGATATCGACCTGGCTGATCAAGGAAGCCACGCCGGATGGCGATCGGGTGCGCATTGCCAAGCACGGCGAAAAGGGCGCCGACCATGCCGTATCCTACTATCGCATCATCGAGCAGGCGGCGCAGGCGCTGACCTGGCTGGAGATGGAGCCCTATACCGGCCGCACCCATCAGTTGCGCGTTCATGCCGCCCATATCGGTTGTCCCATCATCGGCGATCCCAAATATTTCGAGGCCGACACCAACTGGGATTTTCCGGGGGGGATGCAGAATCGCCTGCATCTGCACGCGCGCCGCATCGTCATCCCGCATCCGGACCAAGGTTTCATCGACGTCACCGCGCCTATGCCGCCGCATATGCGCCAGAGCTGGAACCTGATCGGCTTCGACGACGCCAGTGCGGAGGATTGACCATGAGCGGCGCTGCCGATGCGCTCGACCGTCGCGATACGGTTGACATGGCGGCCGCCGCCATAATGGTCGGCCTGACGTTCTCCTGGGGCCTGAATTACGTCGCTGCCAAGATCTCCTATGCCGGCTATGATCCGGTTTTCCTGTCGATCGCGCGCTCGGTTATCGGCGGGCTCTGCGTCTTCCTCTGGTGCCGCTGGCGCGGCATTGCGCTTTTCAACGGGGACGGGACATTGCTCGCGGGCATTGCAGTCGGCGTGCTCTTCGGCATCGAGTTCCTCTGCCTTTATGTCGGGCTGGAGCACACCACGGTCGCCCGCAACACGCTGCTGGTCAACACCATGCCGTTCTGGATGCTGCTGGGAGGGCATTTCCTGCTCGGCGAGCCGATCAGCCTGCGTAAATCCCTTGGCCTTCTGCTTGCCTTTGCCGGCCTCGCCGCGGTCTTTTCCGACAAGCTCGGCGGCGGCGGGGACATGCTGTTCGGCGATCTGCTGAGCCTTGGCTCCGGATTCGTCTGGGCCTTGACCAATATCCTCATCAAGCGCTCGAAGCTGGTCGAGACGAGCGCCGAAAAGCTGCTGCTCTATCAACTCTCCGGCGCTGCGATGGTCGGCGTCCTGGTGTTGCCTCTGGCCGGCCCCTCCGTGCGCGATCCCACGCTGTTGCCGACTTTGGCCCTGCTTTTCCAGGCACTCTATATCGTCGCCTTCACCTATGTGTTGTGGTTCTGGCTGCTGCGGCGCTATCCCGCCTCCAGCCTGTCGAGTTTCACGTTCCTGTCGCCGGTCTTCGGCGTGCTGTGCGGCGCCCTGTTCTTGAACGAGCCGCTGACCATACGCATTTTTCTGGCACTTGGTCTCATTGCCGCCGGTCTGGTCATCGTCAACAGGCCGCCGCGCCAGCAGACGGCCGAAGGAGGCTGACATGCGCGATATCCTCAGCGATCTCGAGGCGGGGAAACTGCTCTCCGACCCCGATCCGGTGCGCCGCGCCCAAATCCAGATGAAGAAGCCGCTGCCGAAGCGTTTTTACAAGACCGTTTCGGTCGCGCGCGTCGATGCTGGCTTTGCCGTCCATCTCGACGGCAAGCCGGTGCGCACGCCGGGCAAGGCGCTGCTGACGCTGCCGACCGAGAAGGCGGCATCGCTGGTCGCCGATGAATTCGCCGCCCAGGGCGAGACCATCGATCCGGTGTCGATGCCGGTGATGCGTCTCGTCAACACCGCGCTCGACGGCGTCGCCAGCGATCCGCAGGCGGTGGTGGAGGACATACTGCGCTTTGCCTCGTCGGATCTGCTCTGTTATCGCGCCGACGCACCACAAGGCTTGGTCGAGCGGCAGAACGAGCTGTGGGATCCTGTCCTCGACTGGGCGCAGGCAGCACTCGGCGCTCGCTTCAACCTTGCCGAGGGCATCATCCACGTCGAGCAACCGCGCGAAACTATTGCTGTGCTGGGTGTGCATCTTGCCCAGCGCACCGAGCCGCTGCGCCTGGCAGCGATCCACGTCATGACCTCGCTGACCGGTTCGGCGCTGCTGGCGTTGGCCGTGGAGTTCGGCGAACTCGGCGGTGAGGCGGCCTGGACTGCCGGCCATGTCGACGAGGATTGGCAGATCGAGCATTGGGGACAGGATGCGGAAGCTGTCGCGCGCCGCTCCGCCCGCAAGCGCGACATGATGGCTGCCGTCGGTCTGATCGAGGCGCTCGAAGGCTGACCGGCCACCGCACCGCACCTAATACCAAAGTCATAATCCCAAAGTCATCTGCCGTTGGCAGGCGCTTTCTGTCATTTTTCCCGTGATTGCTGCCGCGAGTCTGCGTTCGGAAGAGAATGCGAACGCAAGGGCGCTGCATCGAGCACAAGGGTCTCACGGGAGGAGCATCTCAATGGCTATCGCATCGACCGCCAGCGGAAAGAGCCGCGGCATGACGCGAGAGGAGAAGAAGGTCATCTTCGCTTCTTCGCTCGGCACCGTTTTCGAGTGGTACGATTTTTATCTCTACGGGTCGCTGGCGGCTTTTATTGGTTCGACCTTTTTCAGCCCGACCATTCCGGAAGCGACGCGCAATATTTTCGCGCTGCTGGCTTTCGCCGCCGGCTTCCTCGTCCGTCCGTTCGGCGCTTTGCTGTTCGGCCGCATCGGCGACCTTGTCGGCCGCAAATATACCTTCCTCGTCACCATGACGATCATGGGCCTGTCGACCTTCCTGGTGGGCTTGCTGCCTGGTTATGCGAGCCTCGGCATCGCGGCTCCGGTGATCCTGATCATCCTGCGCATGCTCCAGGGCTTGGCACTGGGCGGCGAATATGGCGGCGCGGCCACCTATGTCGCCGAGCATGCGCCGGACGACCGGCGCGGCTACTATACGTCGTGGATCCAGACGACCGCCACACTCGGCCTGTTCCTGTCGCTGATCGTCATCCTGATCGTCCAGGGCTCCATGAGCAAGGAAACCTATGCCGCCTGGGGCTGGCGCGTTCCTTTCATCGTGTCGTTCCTGTTGCTCGGCATTTCCATCTGGATCCGGCTGTCGCTTTCCGAATCCCCCACCTTCCAGCGCATGAAGGAAGAGGGCAAGGGTTCCAAGGCACCGCTCTCGGAAGCCTTCGGCCAGTGGAAGAACGCCAAGATCGCGCTGCTGGCACTGCTCGGCCTTACGGCTGGCCAGGCCGTGGTCTGGTATAACGGCCAGTTCTACGCCCTGTTCTTCCTCCAGAACGTGTTGAAGCTGGACGCACAGTCGGTCAACATCATGATCGCCATCGCGCTTGCGCTGGGCTCCATCTTCTTCGTCGTGTTCGGCTGGCTCTCCGACAAGATCGGCCGCAAACCGATCATCATGGCCGGGCTCGCACTGGCGATCGTCTGCACCTTCCCGCTGTTCAAGGCATTGACCTGGGCCGCCAATCCGGCCCTTGCCGAGGCACAGCAGAGCACCCGCGCGACGGTGACCGCGGCACCCGGCGACTGCAGGTTCCAGTTCAATCCGGTGGGCACCGCCAAGTTCACGACGTCTTGCGACATCGCGACCTCGTTCCTGACCAAGAACTCGGTGCCCTATGACGTCGTTTCCACGGCGGCACCCGGTACGGCTGCTTCGGTCAAGATCGGCAATGAAACGGTGGCATCCTACGATGCTGTCGCCGCGGGCGACCAGGCCAAGGCCAAGGAGGCCGCCTTCGTCAAGGCCGTCAACATGTCGCTGCAGGACGGCGGATATCCGCTGAAGCGTGCTGCGATCAAGATACCGGACCAGAAGCTCGACGCGTTTGTCGCTGCCAATCCCGAACTGAAGCTCGACGCCGCCGCCATCCGCGCCGGCGAGAAGGCGACGGTTCCTACCGATCAGGCTATCAAGGACAAGCTTTTGACCGCCGACGAGGCTGCCGGTGCGCCTGAGGTCACCGTCTACAACATACCCGGCGGCGGTGCCTTCGCCATGTTCGCCGACCCTGCGGCCGTGAACTGGCCTATGACGATCGCCATCCTGTTCGTCCTCGTCCTGTTCGTGACCATGGTCTACGGTCCGATCGCGGCCATCCTGGTCGAGATGTTCCCGACCCGCATCCGCTACACCGGCATGTCGCTGCCCTACCATATCGGCAATGGCTGGTTCGGCGGGTTGCTGCCGGCGACGGTGTTCGCGCTCAGTGCCTACAGGGGCGACATCTATTATGGCCTCTGGTATCCCGTGATAATCGCGGCGATGTCGCTCGTCATCGGCATGATCTTCGTCAAGGATACGCTGGGCACGAACCTGGAGACCAAGCAGTAACGGGTCGGATCCACATGCATGAGAAAACCCGGCGCGAGCGATCGCGCCGGGTTTTCATATCGAGGCTGAAGATGCGTTCAGCTCTTCGGCTGCTGGTTTTCTTCCTCGACAGCGGCCTCGTGATACCAGCCATCGAAATCGGCATGCGTGTTACGCAGCGAGGCAAGCTCTGCCGCGAACTTGGCCTTCGCGCCTAAATTTGAGGCAGATACGCGGCCTGCAAGCGGGAACATCAGGATCTTTGCCGACGGACGGGCGAGGGTGACTTCCATTGGCGGTCTCCTTTCTTCTCCGAGGGTCAGTTGATTCAGCTTTTCCTCAAAATAGGTTCTGCGATTCATTTAGGCAATATGCTTATGAAAAGATCAGTTATTGCCTATTATTTGCGCAATCTCTGCGTCTGATCGATCCCGGCGCATTGCTGGGGCGGTGCAGTGAATTCACGGGAATCTTACGACCATTTTGTCGCACCGGTCGATGCCAGAGTGGCATATGAATTGCTTTTTACCACTCGGCAGGTCGGCTTGCTCCGGCCATGCGTCGACACCGCGTGCGGTGGTCAAGCACAACGAGAGGCTCTAGAATGACCAAATACAAGCTCGAGTATATCTGGCTCGACGGATACACCCCGGCCCCCAATCTTCGCGGCAAGACCCAGATCAAGGATTATGCCGAGTTCCCGAAGCTCGACCAGCTGCCGCTGTGGGGCTTCGACGGCTCGTCCACCATGCAGGCCGAGGGCCGAAGCTCCGATTGCGTGTTGAAGCCGGTCGCGCTTTATCCCGATCCGGCCCGCACCAACGGCGTTCTCGTCATGTGCGAAGTCATGATGCCCGATGGCGTCACGCCGCACGTGTCCAACAGCCGCGCGACCATTCTCGACGACGAGGATGCCTGGTTCGGTTTCGAGCAGGAGTACTTCTTCTACAAGGATGGCCGTCCGCTCGGTTTCCCCGAGAGCGGTTATCCCGCCCCGCAGGGCCCGTACTACACCGGCGTCGGCTATTCGAACGTCGGCAGCATCGCGCGCCAGATCGTCGAAGAGCATCTCGACCTCTGCCTTGCCGCGGGTATCAACCATGAAGGCATCAACGCCGAAGTGGCCAAAGGCCAGTGGGAATTCCAGATTTTCGGCAAGGGCTCCAAGAAGGCCGCCGATCAGATGTGGATGGCCCGCTACCTGCTCCAGCGCCTCACCGAAAAGTACGGCATAGATATCGAGTTCCACTGCAAGCCGCTCGGCGACACCGATTGGAACGGCTCGGGCATGCATTGCAACTTCTCGACCAAATATATGCGCGAAGTCGGCGGCAAGGGTTATTTCGAGGCCCTGATGGCGCAGTTCGAAAAGAACCTGATGGACCATATCGCCGTGTACGGCCCGGACAACGACAAGCGTCTGACCGGCAAGCACGAGACGGCCCCCTGGAACAAGTTCAGCTATGGTATCGCAGACCGCGGCGCCTCGATCCGCGTGCCGCATTCCTTCGTCAAGAATGACTACAAGGGTTATCTGGAAGACCGCCGCCCGAACTCGCAGGGCGACCCCTACCAGATCGCTTCCCAGGTCCTGAAGACGATCTCGCAGGTTTCGACAGGCGTATCGGTTTCGGCCGCTGCTTGATATTTCACGTCGGGCCTCAAGATCCCCGACAACCATGACGCGAGCCCCGGCGGGAGTTGCCGGGGCTTTTTCGTGTGACGATGGCGGGCACTATCGCATGCCGCTGTTTCCGTTCGCCGCTCCTCGTCTTCCTGGCTCCTGGCCTGGCAAAGCAAATTCCCCCAAAAAAAGTCAGGTTAAAAAGGGCGGCTCAAACCCATCCCGACAAGGCGGCTTTGGGCTGACGAAAGCATACCTTGGCGCCGGGCCGCAGGCTTCGAAATCCTCGAAAAAGCCCGGAAATCCGGCCATTCCGGCAAGAATGCCTGTCGACCGATCCTTTCATAAGCCCCTGTTCATACACCAAAATCGACCGTCTCGACGCCCGGCAGGCGACATTGACAGGCTGCGGCCCAACATGCGTATTCGCAGGCATTGGGGGATACGCCAAGCGGTGCTGTTCGAACGGGGCGGGGTTTCTTGAACGACAGCATTGGCGGGGGCGCCGGACGAGCGGGCATTGCAGCCTGAGGCAGTGTGCCGCTCGCTCCTGGCTTATCCCTTTACTTGCAAAAAGCGCATGCCGGATCGCGTGGCAGCCCAGCTTGGCTGGCTCAAGCCGGTCTGTGCCTCAGCGCAATCGACACGTGTGACGTGACCAGCCGACGGAACCTCAGCAGCCGGTGCGCCTTTCCAGTCGCTGGATCGGGCAGCATCCGATCGAACGCGTCAGTGTCCGCGGATTTGGCTGAACGGAAGCCTCGATATGAGCAAACAAAGAGGCCGGAAGAGGTTCATCTTCCGGCCTCGCATTTGCAGGCTGAATTGAAGCCGCTGGATCCGGGTTATGCCGGGTCCAGGGAGATCAAAAATCAGACCGAATAGTACATGTCGTATTCGACGGGATGCGGTGTCATTTCGAAGCGCATCACCTCGGCCATCTTCAACTCGATGTAGCTGTCGATCTGGTCGTCGTCGAAGACGCCGCCGGCCTTCAGGAAGCCGCGGTCCTTGTCGAGGCTCTGGAGCGCCTCACGCAGCGAGCCGCAGACGGTCGGGATCTTCTTCAGCTCCTTCGGCGGCAAATCGTAGAGATCCTTGTCCATCGGCTGGCCGGGATGAATCTTGTTCTTGATCCCGTCGAGGCCGGCCATCAGCATGGCGGCAAAGGCGAGATAGGGGTTCGCGCCCGGATCGGGGAAGCGGACCTCGACGCGCTTCGACTTTGGCGACGAGCCGAACGGGATGCGGCAGGATGCCGAGCGGTTGCGCGCCGAATAGGCGAGCAGCACCGGCGCCTCGTAGCCCGGCACCAGGCGCTTGTAGGAATTGGTCAGCGGGTTGGTGAAGGCGTTGATGGCCTTGGCGTGCTTGATGATGCCTCCGATATAGAACAGGCAGCTTTCCGAGAGGCCGGCATACTCGTTGCCGGCGAAGGTCGGCTTGCCTCCTTTCCAGATCGACTGGTGGACATGCATGCCCGAGCCGTTGTCGCCGAAGATCGGCTTCGGCATGAAGGTAGCGGTCTTGCCATAGGCATTGGCGACCTGATGCACGACATATTTGTAGATCAGCATCTTGTCGGCGTTGCGGACCAGCGTGTCGAACTTGATGCCGAGTTCGTGCTGGGCCGCAGCCACCTCGTGGTGATGCTTCTCGACTCGCACGCCCATCTCGGCGAGCACGGTCAGCATCTCGGAGCGCATGTCCTGCGCCGAATCGATCGGCGGCACCGGGAAATAACCCCCTTTGATGCGCGGACGGTGGCCGAGATTGCCGGTTTCGTAGTCGGTGTCGTCATTGGACGGCAGTTCGGTGGAATCGAGCCTGAAGCCGGTGTTATAGGGATCGGCTTTGTACTTGACGTCGTCGAAGACGAAGAACTCGGCTTCCGGGCCGACATAGATGGTGTCGCCGATCCCTTCCGACTTCATGTAGGCCTCCGCCTTCTTGGCAGTGCCGCGCGGGTCGCGGTTGTAGGATTCGCCCGAAACCGGATCGAGGATGTCGCATAGGATGACCATGGTCGACTGCGCGAAAAACGGATCCATGTGGACCGTTTCAGGATCGGGCATCAGCACCATGTCGGACTCGTTGATCGCCTTCCAGCCGGCGATCGAAGAACCATCGAACATCACGCCATCGGCGAACATGTCTTCCTCGACCTCGATGACATCCATCGTCACGTGCTGCAGCTTGCCCTTCGGGTCGGTGAAGCGCAGGTCAACGAACTTCACATCGTTGTCCTTGATCTGCTTCATGATGTCTTTGGCTGTCGTCATGTCATGTATCCCTGTGGTGACGTTTTTTAATAATGACGTTTCGGAAGATGGGCGAGGTGTCAGACCGCATCCATGCCGGTTTCGCCGGTGCGGATGCGCACAACTTCCTCGATGTTCGAGACGAAGATCTTGCCGTCGCCGATGCGCCCAGTCTGGGCCGCCTTGCGGATGGCTTCGATGGCGCCTTCGACCGCATCGTCGCCGAGCACGACCTCGATCTTCACCTTGGGCAGGAAGTCGACGACATATTCGGCGCCGCGATAAAGCTCGGTGTGGCCCTTCTGGCGTCCAAAACCCTTGGCCTCGGTCACGGTGATGCCTTGCAGTCCGGCCTCCTGAAGCGCTTCCTTCACTTCGTCCAGCTTGAATGGCTTGATGATCGCTTCGATCTTTTTCATGTAAAAAGTGGCCTCCACTGCCAAAAAAACGGGTTGTGAGCCCCGCTTGCGCCTCCATCAAGCACGAATTGTGCCAATTGGCGGGATTTCAAGCGGTGTCATTCGATTCCAGAACATGCCGCACGAAGATGCAAATTCGCATCGTTCACTGCATCCAGCGCGCGACGGATGCTGCAGCCTACGCGGCGTCGGTGTTTATGTCTGCCCGATATTTAGGCGTATTGCTTATTTGGTGGGCATTGCTCAGCTTGGCTGGGACCGCGCCAACTCCTCTGCGTTTGCGTCGAGCCGAAAACTGGACAATGCTTTATCGAATGCGGATCGGCAATCCATGAGCAACGAACTTCTTTCTCCCGAGGAGATGAGCGAGGCGGATCGGTTGACGATTGCCGCCGGCGCAATCGACGGCATCGGCCTGATGCGCCGTGCAGGCGAAGCCGTCGCGGCCGAAATTTTCAGGCGCGATCCGGCAGCGAAGCGGGTCCATGTGCTTTGCGGTCCCGGCAACAATGGCGGCGATGGCTATGTCGTGGCCCGCTGCCTGGCAACCGCTGGCGTCGACACGGTGGTCTGGGCGACGGGCACGCCGAAGCCGGGCAGCGATGCCGCGCTTGCCGCCGGCGAATGCCCGGTCAAACCTCGGCCGCTGGCGAATTTCGCGGCCGAAGCCGGCGCTGTCGTCGTCGACGCTCTTTACGGAGCAGGGCTGTCCAAACCGCTGTCCGGTGAAGCGGCGAGAACGGTTGGCGTGGTGACAAGCCTGGCCTTGCCGGTCGTCGCGGTCGATCTGCCATCAGGCGTTTCCGGGGACAGCGGCCAAGTGCTCGGCCATGCTTTTCGGGCTGGGGTCACCGTCACCTTCGCCCGCAAAAAACCTGGTCATCTTTTGCTGCCCGGGCGCGAGCTGTGCGGGGAGATCGTGCTCGCCGATATCGGTATCGCCGATGGTCTCATTGCCCGGATTCGGCCCCAGGCGTTCGAGAACTCGCCGGCGCTTTGGCTCAGCGCCTTTCCGATTCCGGGCGTCGATACGCACAAGTACAAGCGCGGCCATGTCGGCGTCTTTTCCGGCGGCCCGAGCGCCACTGGCGCGGCGCGGCTTGCGGCGCTTGCCGCGGCGCGAAGCGGGGCAGGGGCGGTCACCGTCCTGTCCCCGGCGAAAGCCATGCAGGTCAATGCCGCGCATCTGACCTCGATCATGCTGCGCAAAGCAAATGACAGCGCCGACATCGACGCCTTCATCGGCGAACGCCGGCCCTCCGCTTTTGTACTGGGCCCTGGCTTCGGTGTCGGTGAAAGAACGCGGAATTTTGCTCTCACGCTGCTTGCCGCTGGCCAGCAGCGGAACGTTTCCGCCTCGGTCGATGGTCTGGTGTTCGACGCCGACGCGATCACCTCGTTTCGCGAGAAGCCGGATGTCCTGTTCGAAGCCTCGCGCCAGCCGAGCGCGCCGTCGCTGGTGATGACGCCGCATAAAGGCGAGTTCGCCAGGCTGTTTGCTGACATCGCGGGTGGCGCCGTTTCGTCCAAGTTGGGCAGGGCTCGTATGGCCGCCACCCGTGCCAATGCCGTGATCGTCTATAAGGGCGCCGACACCGTAATCGCTGCTCCCGATGGCAAGGCCGCGATAAACTCCAATGGCGCGCCGTGGTTGGCAACCGCCGGTTCGGGCGACGTGCTCTCGGGGCTCGTGGCCGGCTTCCTGGCGCAAGGCATGCCGGCCTTCGAGGCGGCGTGCGCGGCGGTATGGATCCATGCCGAGGCCGGCAGCCGGTTCGGGCCGGGGCTGATCGCCGAGGATTTCCCGCTGGCGCTGGTGCCTGTGCTGCGTGAACTGGTGGCGGCTCGCGGCGCGCGCTGACTTGCCGCGACATTCAGCTTACAGCGGAATGTTGTCGTGCTTTTTCCAGGGGTTCTGCATGTCCTTGTTGCGCAGCATTCGCAGCGCGCGGGCGATGCGGCGGCGGGTCGAATGCGGCATGATCACCTCGTCGACATAGCCGCGCTCGGCGGCGACGAAGGGCGACAGGAAGCGGTCTTCGTAAGCCTTTGTATGAGCTGCGATCTTTTCGGCGTCTCCGATGTCCTTGCGATAGATGATCTCGACCGCGCCCCTGGCGCCCATCACGGCGATCTGCGCCGTCGGCCAGGCATAGTTCATATCGCCACGCAGGTGTTTCGAAGCCATCACGTCATAGGCGCCGCCATAGGCCTTCCTGGTGATGACGGTGATCTTCGGCACGGTCGCCTCGGCATAGGCGAAGAGCAGTTTGGCGCCGTGCTTGATCAGCCCGCCATATTCCTGCGCCGTGCCCGGCAGGAAGCCCGGAACGTCGACGAAGGTGACGATCGGGATCGAAAAACAGTCGCAGAAGCGCACGAAGCGCGCCGCCTTGCGGCTGGCGTCAGAATCGAGCACGCCGGCCAGCACCATGGGCTGGTTGGCGACGAAGCCGACCGTGCGGCCTTCAATACGTCCGAAGCCGGTGACGATGTTCTTGGCGAAACTTTGCTGGATCTCGAAGAAATCACCCTCGTCGGCGACTTTCAGGATCAGCTCCTTGATATCGTAAGGCTTGTTCGCGTTGTCGGGGATCAGCCGGTCGAGCGACAGATCGTGATCGGTGACCGACTGGTAGCATTCGATCTCGGGAATCTCCGATGTGTTCGAGGCCGGCAGCAAATCGACCAGCCGGCGCATCTGCAGCAGTGCTTCGACGTCGTTGTCATAGGCGCCGTCGGCGATCGAGGATTTCGTCGTGTGAACGGAAGCGCCGCCGAGGCTCTCGGCGGTCACCGTCTCGTTGGTGACGGTCTTCACCACGTCCGGTCCAGTAACGAACATGTAGGAGGTGTCGCGCACCATGAAGATGAAGTCGGTCATGGCCGGCGAATAGACGTCGCCGCCAGCGCAAGGCCCCATGATCACGGAAATCTGCGGAATGACGCCCGACGCCAGCACATTGCGCTGAAAGATCTCGGCGTAGCCGCCGAGTGCAGCCACGCCTTCCTGGATGCGGGCACCGCCGGCATCGTAGAGGCCGATGATCGGCGCGCGGTTGCGCAGCGCCATCTCCTGCACCTTGATGACCTTTTCGGCATGCGCTTCCGACAGCGAGCCGCCGAACACGGTAAAATCCTTGGCGAAAAGGTAGACGGGACGGCCGTTGACGGTGCCCCAGCCGGTGACAACGCCATCGCCGGCGATCTTGGTCTTTTCCATGCCGAAGTCGGTCGAACGGTGCTCGACATACATGTCGAACTCCTCGAACGAACCCTCGTCGAGAAACACCTCGATGCGTTCGCGGGCGGTGAGCTTGCCCTTCTTGTGCTGCGCGTCGATGCGAGCCTGACCGCCGCCCATGCGGGCGATCTCGCGACGACGCTCGAGTTCCTTCAGCACGTCCTTCATTCTCGATCTCCTGCGCGGGCTGCTTTGTGGTAATGATGCCCGCAGGTGAGCGCAAGCGTCGCTTTTTCGAGGCGTTTTGTTGCGCTGCAACATGATGCCCTTGCATTTCAGAGCGAACTCAGCCATATGCACGGCATAGGCGCTTGGGCCGGACCGATCCGGCCTTCTCCTCGAATGAGACTGGTTGCGTCTGTTTTCCCTCTTTCCTGCTGATCGGCCCCGATTGGTTAGCAAGGTGGCGAAAAAGCCCCGTGGCATGATGCCTGCGGGCACGACAGCGCAGCCGCGCGGACGAACACGTCCGCCGCCTTGTCGTTCCATGACAATTGATTCGACGGCAGGTTGCGCCCTGCCGCCATTGATGTTTGCGGCCAGAGGCCGCGTGAAAGAAGAATATTTTGACCAACGAAAACACTTTGCCCGGCAACGACACTGGAGAACTCTCCGGTTTCGCAGCACTGGGAATTACGGGTGCGCTGCTCAAGGCCACCCATGCCGCCGGCTTCACCGATCCGAAGCCGATCCAGGCTCAGGCGATCCCGCCGCAGATGGAAGGCCGTGACATTTTCGGCATCGCCCAGACCGGCTCCGGCAAAACTGCGGCCTTCGCGCTGCCGATCCTGTCGAAGATCATTGCGCTCGGCACCAAGCGCCGGCCGAAGACGGCACGCGCGCTGATCCTGGCGCCGACTCGTGAGCTCGCCGTGCAGATCGAGGACACCATCAAGATCCTCGCCAAGGGCGCGCATGTCTCGACCGCGCTCGTGCTGGGCGGCGTCTCGCGCTTCAGCCAGGTGAAGAAGGTTGCGCCTGGTGTCGACATCCTGATCGCCACGCCTGGCCGGTTGACCGATCTGGTGCGCGAAGGCGACCTCATGCTTGCCGACACCAAATGGCTGGTGCTCGACGAGGGCGACCGCATGCTCGACATGGGCTTCATCAATGACGTCAAGCGCATCGCCAAGGCGACCGCGCCGGACCGTCAGACGGTGCTGTTCTCCGCGACTATGCCCAATGAAATCGCCGAACTGGCGAAAGGCCTGCTGAAGAACCCAATCCGTGTCGAAGTCGCGCCGCAAAGCACGGCGGCGGCCGAGATCGCGCAGAGCGTCGTCCTTGCCCGCACCAAGCAGAAGCGCCAAGTGCTGTCGACGATGCTCGCCGACGAGACGATGAAGTCCGTCATCATCTTTTCGCGCACCAAGCACGGCGCCGACCGGGTAACCAAGGACCTCGAGCGCGACGGCTTCAAGGCCGCTGTCATCCACGGCAACAAGTCGCAGAATGCGCGGCAGAAGGCACTGAACGATTTCCGCGAGGGTTCGGTGCGCATTCTGGTGGCCACCGATATCGCCGCGCGCGGCATCGACGTGCCCGGCATCAGTCATGTCGTGAATTTCGACCTGCCTGATGAGGCGGAGAGCTATGTCCACCGCATCGGCCGCACCGGCCGCAACGGCCGGGACGGCATTGCGATTACGCTCTGCGATCCGTCCGAGAACAGCAAGCTGCGCCAGGTCGAACGCATCATCCGCGCCAAGCTGCCTGTTGTCGCCGACCATCTCGGCAGCCCCGATCCGCAGCGCAACCCGGCTGAGAAGAACGAGCGCTTCGAGCCTGCCAATGACCGAAACGACCGCAATGGCCGTCGCGACGGCAGGCGGCCGGGCGGCCAGAACAACGGCTCCGGCAAGAAGCGCTTCGGTGACAAGCCGGCCTTCGCTGGCGACCGCAAACCGGAAGGCGCCAAGCCCTTCAAGGGCAACAATAAACGCCGCTTCGGCGGCAAGCGGCCCGCGGCGCGGGCCGCGTAGGCAGGCCGCTTCGTATTGGCCGGGCATTTGCGTGCCCGGCTGGTCACCAGTGAGATAAAGGGCGACCGCGGTGAGGCTGCGGTCGCCCTTTCCGTATGGAAGCTCGGGCTACTTCGCGACCGCCTCGATCCAGACGGCAATTCTTTGTGCAAGGAAGGTCGTGGTCGATGGCGACAGGGCGTCGCCGGCGATGACGTGGTTGTCGGGATCGCCGGTATCGTCGACCGGAACCAGCTCGTGCGGCGCGCCCCAACGCCCGGCGATTTCACGCGTGCGGTCAGGCCGCACCACGCTGTCCGAATCCGAAAAGATGAAGAGGGCAGGGACCACCGCTTTCTCCACCGGCGCGCCATAGGCAAGTTCCGTCAGCGCCTGCATCGGCAGCGTCGCGGCAAGGGGATATCTGGTGGTCCAGAATTTCTCGTGCAGCGCGTTGCGCGGCATGAAGCTGCGCTCCTTGCCGGCGACGAGTTCGGCTATTTGTTTGCCCCATCGCATGGTCAGGATCCCGGCGCCCGACGCCTTGACGCCGAAATTCGGCGAGATGAACGCGATCGCCGCCACGCCGTCCGAAGCACCCGGTTGTGTTGCCGCCCAGGCCGCCAGCGAGCCGCCGGTCGAGGTGGAGATGACGATCACCTTGTCGCCGATGGCCCGGCCGATCGCGAGCGCCTCCTCATAGTCGTTGATCCAGGCATTGAGGCTGCCTTGCGTCATGGCCGCGCCATCCTGCCCGTGGCCGGTGAGGCGGGTGAAGAACAGATTGGCGTCGAGTTGGTCGGCAACCTCGTCGGGCAGCGGGCGGAGCTCGCCCTTCGACGCCGAAAAGCCGTGGATATAGACGATGGACAGCCGTGTCCTGGCGTGCACCATCGGATTGGCCCAGATGATCTCTTTCTCCAGCCCGTCACGGATGCCGGATATCGCCGCTTCCGTCCTGGCCACATAGGCCTGCGGATCGTCGCCGATTGCGGATGGATCGAAGCGGATCGTGGTGTCGACGGGAACCCGCGGGCCGAGCACGAAGGCCAGTGCGAGGATGGCGACTAACCCCAGCACAGCAAGCACGATTCGTCGCCCCATCGCAGACTCCAAACGCAACAACAACAAACCTACGGCGGTGGCGGGGAACAGGCAACGACCGGCCCGGCGATGAAGCCGCCGATCCGCTGGCTTCTATTCGCTCGGCGGCTTGCGGTCGTAATTCAGCGGCCGTGCCTTCCAGCTCGTCATGAGGCTGATCACGCCTCGGTACACCGGTCTCGGCAACAGGCTGAGCAGCTTCAGGGGCCAGCTCGTCCGGCGCGGGAATGTGACCTCGAAGCCGCCGGATTTGATACCCCGCACCATGCGCCGCGTCGCTCGGCTGACCGGCATCAGCCCCGGCATGGGCAGCATGTTCTTCTCGGTCAGCGGTGTGTCTATGAAGCCCGGATTCATGACCTGGACGCGCACGTTCATCTTGTCGAAATCGTATTTCAGCGATTCGGCCAGGATGTTGATCGCCGCTTTGGTGCCGCCATAAGCGGCCGTCGTCGGCCAGCCGAAATAAGCGGTGACCGAGCCGACCAGCACGATATGGCCGCGCGCCCGCACCCGCATGCGTTCGACGACCGGCACCAGCCCGTTGATGATGCCGAAATAGTTGACCTCGAAAGACCGGCGAAAATCGCTGACGACGAGAGCCTCGCCAGGCGTGGAAATGTAATTGCCCGCGTTTAAGACGGCGAGCACGATGGGGCCAAGCTCGTTTTCGATCGCAGCGACGGTTCTCGCCATGCGCGGCTCGTCGGTCACATCGCAGGGAAAAGCCTTGACCTTGCCTGGCATCTGCGCGGTCTCGACAATGAGCGTGTCGATCGGATCGCCATCGGGTGCGGTTACGGCCACCGCATAGCCCTGGGACGCAAGATCCCTGGCCAGCGAACGGCCGATGCCGCTGCTGCCTCCCGTGACCCAGGCGACGCCATGCTTCGGGTCGGCCCGATAAAGTGTCATGCTGCGCCCCGTCGAATTGTTCTTGGCTTTTGCTCTAACCGCGAAGAAATCGAATGAAAAGAGCGGTTTTCGATGCCGGTCCCAAATGAACCGCGCGGATACGCCCGGCACCAGGGAGAGGCCGGCGCAAATGCAGTGCAGAAAATGCGACTGGACCAGGCAAATTCTTGCCTTGAAACCGAAGCTTCGGGTTTCTAGGGTTTCGCCGCAGCTACACAAGGACTCCCGAATGCCCCGCTCCGTGATCGACGCTATCGGCAACACGCCATTGATCCGCCTCAACAGGGCTTCGGAAGAAACCGGCTGCGAGATCCTGGGCAAGGCCGAATTCATGAATCCCGGACAGTCGGTCAAGGACCGCGCCGGCCTGTTCATCATCCGCGATGCCGAAGAGCGTGGGCTGCTCAGGCCGGGCGGCGTCATTGTCGAGGGCACGGCCGGCAATACGGGCATCGGGCTGACGCTGGTCGCCAAGGCGCTCGGCTACCGCACCGTCATCGTCATTCCCGAAACGCAGAGCCAGGAGAAGAAGGACACGATCAAGCTGCTCGGCGCCGAGCTGATCGAGGTTCCGGCCGTGCCGTACAAGAACCCCAACAATTACGTGAAATTGTCGGGGCGGCTGGCTGAGCAAATGGCGCGTTCGGAGCCGAACGGCGCTATCTGGGCCAACCAGTTCGACAATGTCGCCAACCGCGACGGGCACATCCGCACCACGGCGCAGGAGATCTGGAGCCAGACCGGCGGCAAGGTCGACGGCTTCGTCTCGGCGGTCGGCTCGGGCGGAACGCTGGCCGGCGTCGCTTTCGGACTGAAGGCGAAAAGCAAGGACGTAAAGATCGCTCTCGCCGATCCGCTGGGCGCTGCGCTCTACAGTTTCTATACCAGCGGTGAGCTGAAATCCGAGGGCAGTTCGATCACCGAAGGCATCGGGCAGGGACGCATCACCGCCAACCTCGATGGGTTCACGCCCGACTTCTCGTTCCAAATTCGTGATGAGGATGCGTTGCCGATCGTCTTCGACCTGGTCCAGGAGGAAGGCCTTTGCGTCGGCGGTTCGACCGGCATCAACATAGCGGGCGCGATCCGACTGGCGCGTGAACTCGGCCCCGGCCATACCATCGTGACCATTCTTTGCGACTACGGCACACGCTACCAATCGAAACTGTTCAATCCCGAATTCCTGCGCGAAAAGAAGCTGCCGGTGCCCGGCTGGATGGAAGAGAAATCAGATATTTCCGTGCCGTTTGAAAAGGTCGTGTGATGGCGCACAAGACCGAAGCGCTGTTTCGCGACGACGCCTATCTCAGGACGGCCGATGCCGTGGTGGTCGCCGTCAACGAGCGCGGCGGCATCGTTCTGGACCGCACCATCTTCTATGCCACCTCGGGCGGGCAGCCGGGCGATAGCGGCTATCTCCAGCGCGCCGATGGCAGCCGCATCGTCCTGGCCGCTACCATCACCGGGGAAACAAAGGACGAGATCATCCACGTGCCGGCGCCGGAACAAGCCGCGCCTGCGGTCGGCGAGCGCCTGAAGCTCGCAATCGACTGGGAGCGACGTCATCTCTTGATGCGCATGCATGCCGCTTGCCATTTGCTCACCGTCGTCTGCCCGTTTCCGATCACCGGCGCGGCGGTTTCGGAAGACGACAGCCGTGTCGATTTCGACATTCCCGACGCCAGCTTCAGCAAGGAAGACGTGACGGCTGGCCTGATGGGCCTGGTGCGGGCCGATCATCCGATCTTTACCAGGCTGATCAGCGACGAGGAACTGGCCGCCAATCCGGGTCTCGTGAAGTCCAAGAATGTCCGTCCGCCGCTAGGTACCGGCAAAATCCGGCTGGTCTGCATCGGCGAGAATGCTTCGGTGGACAGTCAGCCCTGTGGTGGCACCCATGTCAAAAGCACCGGCGAGATCGGCGAAATCCATATCGGCAAGATTGAGAAGAAGGGGCGTGAAAACCGGCGCTTCCGCATCCGGTTTGGACCGATGCCCCAAACATGATCTCGAAAGCTACGATGTTTTCGGACAAGATCATGCGGCAAGGCAAGACAACGTCTGGTCAATGGCGGCAGGAGAACCACAATGGCTGAAGACAGTCCTTTCACCGTCGACGCGGACTGGTTGCAGGAGCGTTTGGGCCAGCCTGGCCTGACGATTGTCGATGCATCCTGGTATCTTCCGGCGCAAAACCGCGACGCGCGCGCCGAGTATGACGCTGGGCACATTCCGGGCGCCCGCTTCCTGGATCAGGACGCGGTCTCCGATCCGGACGCCGCGCTGCCGCATACGCTGCCGTCGCCGCAGCATTTCGCGCAGTATGTCGGCGCGATGGGCGTTTCGGCAGATGACACGATCATCGTCTATGACGGCCCGGGCTTTTTCTCGGCACCTCGGGCTTGGTGGATGTTCCGGGTGATGGGCGTCTTCCAGACCTATATCCTTGACGGCGGTTTCGATGGCTGGAAAGCGGCAGGTCGGCCGGTGACGGCCGAACCGACCAAAATCGCGCCAAGCGTGTTCCACGCCGATTTCGACGCCGGCCGGGTCGCCAGCCTTGCCGAGATGCGCCGCATCGTCGAAACCCGGGAAAGCCAGATTGCCGATGCACGCGGGGCAGGACGCTTCACCGGCGCGGAGCCGGAGCCGCGTGCGGGCGTCCGTTCCGGCCATATGCCGGGCGCGCGCAACTTGCCTTATTCGGCGCTGTCGGAAAACGGCGTGCTTCTGCCGAAGGAGCGGTTGCGCAAGGTGGTCGAGGACGCCGGCCTCGATCTGTCGAAGCCAATCGTCACTTCCTGCGGCTCCGGCGTTACGGCGGCGGTGATCACGCTTGCGTTGGAAACGCTTGGCCATACCGACAACAGGCTTTACGACGGCTCATGGACCGAATGGGGCGGTCTCTCCGACACACCAGTCGTGACAGGCAAGGAATGACGATGGAAAACGGCGAGCTGAAGGACATCGAAGTCACGGTGACGTTCCTCGAGATGCATGCGCCACCGGCCGTGTCGCCGCCCATGCCCTACAACCGCCAGGTCGCACTCCTGAAAACTAAGGACATTCCGCTGCATTTCTACCGGTACCTGATGGATCGGGTGGGGCGTAAATGGCACTGGGTCAATGTGCTGAGGCTGGATGACGACGAGCTTTCGGCCGGCGTCCACCGCGAGGATCGCGACATCAGGGTGCTCTATCTCGATGGCGCACCCGCCGGTTTTTTCGACCTCAAGCCGCATCTGCCGGAAGAAGTCGAGCTTGCCTATTTCGGCATGATGGAGCACGCCACCGGGCAAGGCATCGGCCGCTGGTTCCTGGGATCGGCGATCGCCGCGGCTTGGTCGTATGGACCGAAGCGGGTGACGGTGCAGACCTGCACGCTCGACCATCCTGCTGCCTTGCCGCTCTACCAGAAGCTCGGCTTCGCGCCGGTGGCGCAGAAGAAGGAGACCGTTCACCCTCTGCCCTTCGCCGAGCGCTCGGCCAGCGTCATGCGGCCATAGCGACGCCCTCACAAAAGCTGAACCTCTCGTTCATCCGCGCTTCAGCCTGTCTCTGCCATCTTGCCCGCACATAATACGGGCCGAAGGAGAAAAGACATGCTGACCCGCCGTACCCTTGCCGCCGCGCTGATCGCGGCAATCGCAATGCCCGGTCTCGCCGCCGCGCAGGCGACAACGCCTTCGGCCGCAACCATCGAACGAAAGCTCGAGGCGGCACCCCGCGTGAAGCTGCGCCCGAACGAGCGCGTCACCATCCGTGAGTTCAAGCGCCGGCCGGACCTGCGCCGCATGGCCCGGTCGATCGATATCCAGTCGATCAATTTCGCTTTCGGCTCGGCCGCGATCTCCAGCTCGCAATACGACAAGATCGACACTATCGCCGATGCGTTGCAGCGTATCCTGCGCCGCAACCCCGGGGCGCGCGTCCTCATCGAGGGCCATACCGACGCCGTCGGCTCCTTCCAATCGAACCGGATCCTGTCGGAACAGCGCGCCGCCTCGCTGAAGCGCACGCTGGTGCGCGAGTTCGGCGTGCCGGCCTATGCTTTGGAGACGGTCGGTTATGGCGAGGAATTCCTGCTGGTGCAGACGCAGAACGAAAACTGGCGGAACCGGCGGGTCACCCTCCGTCGCTTTGACGACTTCATTCGCTGAGGGAGTTCCGACAATCCGGTGAAGTTCGCCTTGCCTTGGTCGGCTGGAACAAGCCGACCAAGGGCCAATGATTGTCAGGAATCGGGTGGGAGGCGGGGGCTGATGCGCATAATTTCCGATCAACGACATCGGAGATTTTCGCCATGACCATCCAGTTCAAAGCCTTGCCGACACAAGATGTACGAGCGCTTCAGCGCGGCGGGCCCGATGCCTATGGAAACACGCCCGAGCGTAAGGTCTCCGACGGCGACGGCATGCCATGCCGGCATTGCCTGAAGAACATCGCCGACGGAGACGACTATCTCATCCTGGCCTACCGGCCATTCCCCAAACTTCAGCCCTATGCCGAGACCGGACCGATCTTCCTTCACGCGCAGGAATGCGAGCGCGCCGCGGAATCTCAGGCACTTCCCGAAATTCTCGAAGGCCCGGACTATATAGTGCGCGGCTACGGCAGGGATGACCGCATCGTCTATGGCAGCGGTGGCGTCATTGCGACCGATGCGATCGCCGCGCGCGCCGAGGCTCTCTTGGAACGCGACGAGATTGCCTACGTGCATGTCCGCTCGGCGCGCAACAATTGCTTCCAGTGCCGGATCGAACGTGTCTGACGGGCGCATGTGGCGGTGCGATAGCGGAGCGCTGTCGTACTCCTGTCATACCATTGCGGTACACGGGTAGCCGTCGATCGATTTGTCGACTGCGGATGAACCGGCGGCAAATCTCGACATCGAGGAAGCGGGGCCTTGGCTCCGCTTTTTTGTTTGCCTGAACCTTCCACAGAAATTTTCTGCGCAAAGAAGCATATGGGCTTCGACTATTTGCCTGGAGGGCTCAGTTAAACTTGCAATTGGCGCCGAGACGCAGGTTGCAGCGCATGTTTCAGGCCCGAGCCTGGTGCAGGCCTGACAGCCGCCAATCTGGAAAGAAAAAACCCGCCGGGAATGACCGGCGGGCTGACGGGAGGCAGGTATCCTCTCAGGAGAATCAGGCCGCGAGAACCGCCTTCGGCTCGACCAGTTCGTAGCCGAGCGCTTCGGCGACCGCACGGTTGGTGATCTTGCCTCTGTGGACGTTGAGTCCATTACGCAGATGATGGTCGTCGACCAGCGCCTTCAGGCCCTTGTCGGCGAGCTGAAGGCCATAGTGCAGCGTCGCGTTGTTGAGTGCATGTGCTGAGGTGACCGGCACGGCGCCCGGCATGTTGGCGACGCAGTAGTGGATGACGCCGTCGACCTCGTAGGTCGGCTCGGCATGCGTGGTCGCGTGCGAGGTCTCGAAGCAGCCGCCCTGGTCGATGGCGACGTCGACCAGCACCGACCCCTTCTTCATGCCCGAAAGCATTTCGCGCGAGACCAGCTTCGGCGCCGCAGCACCCGGGATCAGCACGGCGCCCACGACGATGTCGGCGGAAAAGCACTCTTCTTCCAGAGCCTCCACGGTCGAATAGCGGGTGTGGACGCGGCCGGCAAAGAGGTCGTCGAGCTGGCGCAGGCGCGGGATCGAGCGGTCGATGATGGTGACGTCGGCGCCCAGGCCAGCCGCCATCCTGGCCGCGTGCAGGCCGACGACGCCGCCGCCGAGCACGGTGACCTTGCCGGGCAGCACGCCGGGCACGCCGCCGAGCAGCACGCCGCGGCCGCCATTGGCCTTCTGCAGCGCCGTGGCGCCGGCCTGGATCGACAGGCGGCCGGCGACTTCCGACATCGGCGCCAGCAACGGCAGGCCGCCCCGGTCGTCGGTCACCGTTTCATAGGCGATGGCGGTAACGCCCGAAGCGAGCAGGCCCTTGGTCTGTTCCGGATCCGGAGCAAGGTGAAGATAGGTGTAGAGGATCTGGCCATCGCGCAGTTGGGCCCATTCGTTAGGCTGCGGCTCCTTGACCTTGACGATCATATCCGACTTGGCGAACACATCGGCCGCCGTCTTGGCGATGGTGGCGCCGGCAGCGCGATAGGCGTTGTCGTCGGCTCCGATGCCGGCCCCGGCGCCGGTCTCGACCAGCACCTCATGTCCGTGGGCGACATATTCGCGGACCGAGCCGGGCGTAAGTCCGACGCGATATTCATGGTTCTTGATTTCCCGGGGGCAGCCGACGCGCATTTTCTTTTCTCCTGACACGGCCCTTCGGGGCTCGTTCCCTGTATTGACGCAGTCAACCACGAATCGTTGCGTAAGTGTTTGCGAATGCACTTGCAGGAGGGTTCGTTATTCGATAATTGTTGCGTAGAATGCGCAAAAATTCGCAGGAATCACGAAGAATGCCACTCGACAGGATTGATATCGCCATTCTGGAGACCTTGCAGAAGGATGGCAGGATGCCGAACGCCGCCCTTGCCGAAAGGGTCGGCCTGTCGCAGTCGGCCTGTTCGCGCCGGCTCGACAATCTGGAGAAATCCGGAACCATCCGCGGCTATCATGCCCGGCTTTCCAATGCAGCACTTGGTCACCAGATGACGGCGATCGTGCACATATCGCTGTCGGGCCAGTTCGAGAAGACGCTGTCGGATTTCGAGGCTGCGATCAAGCGCTGCCCGAACGTGCTGTCCTGCCACCTGATGTCGGGCGAGTACGACTACATTCTCAGAATCGCTGCCAAGGACCTTGCCGACTACGAACGCATCCACAAGGAATGGCTGTCGGCGATGCCGCATGTGACGAAGATCAATTCGTCTTTTGCCCTGCGCGAAATCGTCGACCGGACGGCGATGGGCCTGAAGCCCGAAATGGCCTGAGCATTCTCAGCCTTCCATGCCTTCAGCCGTCTACGCCTTGGCAGCCTCCGTCACGATCCGGTCCATCGGGATATCGTGCGGCTGCGGGTAGATGGTGGCGATGCGCTGCAATTCGTAGCCGACGCCGATGACCAGCGGCTTGAACGGCATCGCCGCCAGCGTTCGGTCATAGAACCCGCCGCCATAGCCCAGGCGATAATTGCCGGAATCGATGCCGACGATCGGCGAGATGACGATGTCGGGCAAGACCGGTTCGCCCTCGGCCGGAATCGGAATGTTCCACACGCCCTTCTCCAGCCGGTCGCCCGGAACATAGGCCCGGAAGATCAGCGGCTGTGCCTTTTCGATGACGACGGGCAGCGCGGTGCGCCCGCCTCGTTCATTGATGGCGGCCATCCATGGCCGCAGGTCCGGCTCGCCGCGAAACGGCCAATAGAGGCTGACCATGCGGCCGTCGATATCGCCGATCGCCGCGTCGAGGGCTCCGGCGATGCTCTGCGACATCGCCGTTCGCGCATCGGCGGAAACCGCGAGACGCGCCGCGATCAGGCGTTCCCGTTCGGCCTTGCGCCATCGTCTGACGTCGGTCCAATCGGATATCGGCGCGTGAAACGCGGGATCGAGTTCGTGCATGAAGCATGGCGGCGAGGAATATTGCGCCGGACCCTGGTCGTCGTGATCGTTGGCCATGCTTCACCTCATCGCTGTTTTCCATAACGCTATACCCGGCGGGGGGATGCGACATGTGCATTCACGACATGGAACGACGAGTCTCGGGCACGGCCTTCGTGTTGTTGCATTGCACAAAAGCTCCTACATCAAAGGCATGCGATATTGCTGGTCAGGGTGAATGCGATGGATCAAGCCAATCACCATGTCGTCGTCGTAGGGGCGGGGTTCGGCGGCCTCGAATTCACCCGCGCTCTCGCCGGTGCGTCCGTGCGCATCACCATGATCGACAAACGCAATCACCATCTTTTCCAGCCGCTGCTCTACCAGGTCGCAACGACAGCGCTGGCGACCTCGGAGGTCGCCTGGCCGATCCGCCACCTGCTGCGCAAGCGCAAGGACGTGACGACGCTGCTCGCCAATGTCACCGGCATCGACCGAGCCGGAAAACGCGTGCTGCTCGATGACGGCAGCACCGTCGCCTACGACACGCTGGTGCTCGCCACCGGCGCCCGACACGCCTATTTCGGCCACGACGAATGGGAGCCGTTCGCGCCAGGGCTGAAGACGCTGGAGGACGCCACCACCATCCGACGGCGCATTCTGCTCGCCTTCGAGCAGGCCGAACGGGAAACCGATCCTGCCAGGCGCCAGGCGCTGCTGACGATCGCGATCGTCGGCGGCGGTCCGACCGGTGTCGAACTTGCCGGCACCATTGCCGAACTGGCGCACGACACACTGCGCGGCGAATTCCGCAACATCGACACGCGCGAGACGCGTGTGGTGCTGATCGAGGCTGGCGACCGCATATTGGCCAATTTCGCACCGAAACTGTCCGATTATGCCGGAAAGGCGTTGAAGCGGCTCGGCGTGACGATCGAACTCGGCCGGGCGGTCACGCGCTGCGACGCCGAGGGCGTCGTCTTCGGCGACACGCATCTGCCGGCGAGGACCATATTGTGGGCGGCGGGCGTTGCCGCTTCGCCGGCAGCCGAATGGCTGGGCGCCGCCGCCGACCGGGCGGGAAGGGTGCTGGTTGAACCCGATCTCACCGTGCCGGGCAGCCCCGAGATTTTCGTCATCGGCGACGCCGCTCTCGTGCTGCGGCCCGATGGACGGCCAGTTCCCGGCGTGGCGCCTTCCGCCAAGCAGGAGGGCCGCCATGTTGCCGCGACCATCAAGGCCAGGCTTGCCGGCGATACGAGCGTACGGCCGTTCCACTACAAGCATGCCGGTGACCTGGCCACGATCGGCAAGCGCGCCGCGGCGATCGATTTCGGCTGGATCAGGCTGACCGGCTGGCCGGCCTGGTGGCTGTGGGGACTGGCGCACATCTATTTCCTGATCGGCTTCCGCAACCGGCTCGCGGTGTCGCTGAGCTGGCTATGGATCTACGTCACGGGCCAACGCAGCGCCCGCCTGATCACGCAGGGCGACGACGACAAGGGCTGATCTTCCGCGCTTGCGCCCGTTCATCCGCGCGTCATCTGTTGCTGATCTGACAGCTCCGACGCGCGCAACTTCTTGAATGGACTCGAATAGGTTTCAGCGCGAAGTTCGCTTCGGGCAGGGTCTTTCGTGTCGTCGAAAAGGAGAAAACATGTCGCAGCCGCTCCATTCCGTCTCCCGCCGCGGTCTCCTCGCGGGCGCCGCCGCCACGGGCGCGCTAATTGCGCTTCACCCTTTCTCCGCCCGCGCCCAGGCCAACCAGGCGCATCTCCGGATCATGGAGACCACCGACATCCATGTGAATGTGCTGCCCTATGACTATTACGCCGACAAAGCGAATGACACGATGGGACTGTCGCGCACGGCCTCCCTGATCGACGCGGTGCGCAAGCAAGCCGTTAATTCGATGCTGATCGACAATGGCGACCTGCTGCAGGGCAATCCGATGGGCGACTACATCGCCTATGAGAAGGGCATGAAGGACGGTGACCTGCATCCGATCATGAAAGGCATGAACCTGCTCGGCTACGAGTGCTCGACGTTGGGCAACCACGAATTCAACTACGGCCTGTCCTTCATGGACAAGGTTCTGGCCGGCGCCAATTTCCCCTTCGTCTGCGCCAACCTGATCCGCGGCACCGAGCTTGCCGCGAACCCGCGCGACGACAAGCTCTACCTCAAGCCCTACGTCATCCTCGACAAGAAGATCAGCGACGGTTCAGGCACCGAGCAACCGATCAGGATTGGCATCATCGGCTTCGTGCCGCCGCAGATCATGGTCTGGGATCTCAAGAACCTCGAAGGTAATGTCAGAACGCGCGACATTGTCGAGGCCGCCAAGGCCTGGGTGCCGCAGATGAAGGAAGAGGGCGCCGACATTATCATCGCGCTCTCGCATTCTGGCATCGACGTCAAGCAGGGCGATATGATGGAGAACGCATCGTTCTTTGTCGCCGGCGTCGAAGGCATCGACGCGGTGTTCACGGGTCACCAGCATCTGGTGTTCCCTGGCAAGAAGGATTTTCAGGCGCTCGAAGGCGTCGATGCGCAAAAGGGTACGCTGCAGGGCAAGCCGGCCGTCATGGGCGGCTTCTGGGGCTCGCATATGGGCCTGATCGACCTGATGCTGGAGCGCGACGGCTCGAAATGGAAGATCGTGTCCGCCACCTCGGAAGCGCGGCCGATCTTCGAACGTGTCGACAACAAGAACAAGCCGACTGTCGCGGACGACAACCGCATCATCGCCGCGCTCGAGCAGGACCACCAGGCAACGCTCGCCTATGTGCGTCGTCCCGTCGGCAAGACCGCAGCGCCGCTCTATTCCTATTTCGCGCTGGTCGCCGACGATCCGTCGGTTCAGGTCGTCAGCCAGGCGCAGACCTGGTACCTTCAGGACATCCTGAAAAACACACAATGGAAGGACGTGCCGCTGCTGTCGGCGGCAGCCCCCTTCAAGGCCGGCGGGCGCAACGGCGCCGACTACTACACCGATGTGCCGGCAGGCGACATCGCCATCAAGAACGTCGCCGACCTCTACCTTTATCCCAACACCGTGCGGGCCGTTGAGATCACCGGAGCGCAGGTCAAGGAATGGCTGGAAATGTCGGCCGGCATCTTCAACCGGATCGAACCTGGCAAGGCCGACCAGGCGCTCATCAACACCGACTTTCCGTCCTACAATTTCGATGTTATCGACGGCGTCACCTACAGAATAGATCTGTCGCAGCCGCCGAAATACGATGCCAAGGGCGGGCTGGCGAATGCTAGTGCCAATCGCATCGTCGGCCTGATGTTCGACGGCAAACCGATTGATCCCAATCAGAAATTTGTCGTTGCAACGAACAATTACCGGGCCGGCGGCGGCGGCAATTTTCCTGACATCGACGCTTCCAAAATTATCTACGAAGCGCCAGACACCAACCGCGACGTCATCGTCCGCTACATCGTCAAGCAGGGCACCATCAACCCGTCGGCGGACGGCAACTGGTCGTTCGCGCCGCTGCCCGGAACCAGCGTCGTGTTCGAGACAGGGCCCCAGGCGAAGGACCTCATCGCCGAAGTGAAGTCATTGAAGATCGAGCCGGCGGGCGCCGGCGAGGCAGGATTTGCGAAATACCGCATCCTTCTCTGACCGCCATTCGCAATTGGGACGCGGGCCATTTCTGGATCATGTCCGGCCAGTCGCCGGCGACGAGATCGAAGGCGCGCCGGCATAGATTTGGCAGTTCCAGGTGCCGAGAGCTCACATACCGGACGAGGGTCGACACGGATCCCATCTTTGCCTGGCGGAAACGTCTATGAGCACAGCCGGGCTTATGCGATAGATTAGCCATGCGTTATGTCATCGTCATCGCCGCCGTTGCGTTCTTCCTGATCTGGGACGGTCTCTACAACCAGGGCCGGTACCTCGATATGACGGTGAGGAATGTCTCTCACGTGGTGCGTTACGTCACCGGCAAGGTCTAGTCCCGTTCAGGTCTCATGCATCCCGGGCGCGTCGCAAGGACGCGCGGCACCCTGAACGGTTGACCTGACGGTTTCGTCGTCACAAAAGACCCCGGATTTTTGATCGAGGAGGCGGGGTTGATCCGGCATATCGTTTTCTTCAGCGCGCGGCGTGGCGAGGATGTGGAGGCAGTGCGCTCTGGGCTGCTGGCGCTCGGCGGCATTCCCCATTCCAGCCTGTTCGAGGTGACGCTGAACACCAAGGTCGATCCGCTGTCGGATGAGATCGACGTGGTCGTCTATGCCGAATTCACGGATGCCGCCGCATTGGCCGCCTACAAGGCGCATCCGCTCTATGCGCAGACCACCAGCAGGGTCAAGCCATTGCGCGAACTGCGTTATTCCGCCGATGTGGTGGCCGGAAGCTGATTCGAGCGCCCTTGAACCCTTTTGCGCAATGATGCACACCGCGCTGGCATGATCCAAACACCACCCACAGGCACTCATCCGCTCGATCACCTCGTGCTGCCGACCTCGAGCCTGGATGTGGCGCGGGCGCGGCTAACGGCCCTCGGCTTCATCGTCGCGCCGACAGGCATCCATCCATTCGGCACGGAAAATTGCTGCGTCTTCCTCGCGGACGGCACCTATCTGGAACCGCTGGCTGTAGGCGATGATCAGGCCGCGATGAAGGCCGCCGGCCAGGGCAATGTCTTCGTCGCGCGCGACCGGCTCTATCGTGACCGCAATGGCAATGAAGGTTTTTCCGCCGTGGTCCTGACCACGGACGACGCCGATGCGGACCATGCACGCTTTGTCGATGCGAGCCTGTCGGGCGGGGACATGCTGGGCTTTTCGCGGGCGTTCACCGGCGCTGCCGGCAAAAGCGACATGGCGTCATTCAAACTGGCCTTCGCGTCGACCGGGGGTTCAACCGATGCGTTCCTGTTCGCCTGCCAGCGCGTCAACGCGCCGGAAGTGGACCGCACAGCGCTGCAGGCTCATGCCAACGGTGCCACGGGAATTGTCGAGATCGTGGCGATCAGCGACGAGCCCGCCGAGCAGCGCCGGCTGATTTCCGTGGCAGTAAACGATCCGACGGCTGACGCGCGCGCCTCCATTTTTCGTCTACCTAACGCTATCTTGGCTGTACTCGACCCGGCCTCTTTCACGGCACGCTTTGGCGTGCCCGCCGGTAAGCCGACGCAACTCCGCTTCGCGGCAGTCGTCTTTTCGGTTCGGCGTGCCGCTGTGGCGGCAGGTCTGCTTGCAGCCAATTCCATCAGATACGATATGTCGGGCAGTGATATCGTCGTGCAGCCGACATCCGGGCAGGGCGCGGCCTTCATCTTTCGGGAGATACAATGAGCAACGCCTTGGCGCCCAATTCATCGGTAACCGTCGGCAATGTCGTCTTCGACAACGCAGCACCGCTGTCGCTGATTGCCGGCCCCTGCCAGTTCGAATCACGCCAGCATGCCTTCGACATGGCCGGCGCGCTGAAGGAATTGACAGGCAGGTTGGGCATCGGCCTCGTCTACAAGACCAGCTACGACAAGGCCAACCGCACCTCCCTGTCGGCTACACGCGGTGCCGGCATGGAAGCGGCGCTCCCGGTCTTCGACGAGTTGCGCAAGGAATTCTCCTTGCCGGTACTGACCGACGTCCACACCGAGGAACAGTGCGCCATCGTTGCGCCGCATGTCGACGTGCTGCAGATCCCGGCCTTCCTGTCGCGCCAGACCGACATGCTGGTTGCCGCCGCAAGGACGGGCAAGGTGATCAACGTCAAGAAGGGACAGTTCCTCGCGCCCTGGGACATGAAGAACGTGGTGGCCAAGATCACCGGCTCCGGCAACCCCAATGTCTTGACCACCGAGCGCGGCGCCTCGTTCGGCTACAACACGCTTGTCTCGGACATGCGGGCCCTGCCCATTATGGCCGACATCGGCGCGCCTGTGATTTTCGACGCCACCCATTCGGTCCAGCAGCCGGGCGGGCAGGGTGGTTCCTCCGGCGGCGAACGCCGCTTTGTCGAGACCTTGGCCCGCGCGGCTGTCGCTGTCGGCGTTGCCGGCGTCTTCATCGAGACCCACCAGGATCCGGATAATTCGACCTCGTCCGACGGACCGAACATGGTGCCGCTGAAGGACATGCCGGCACTTCTGGAAAGGTTGATGGCGTTCGATCGGGTAGCGAAGGCCCGCTGACCCGGCGCAGCTGAAGGTCGTCGCCGCGGAGGGCATATATCGGCCTGCCACGTCAGTAAGAAGTCACCTTTATACAGGTGGAAAAAGTCGAACAGACCGGCGGAAAAGTCGGGAACCTTCGATCTCGCCCCTCATTGTGAAAGTCCAGAGCAACGACAATGAGGAGCACATCATGACAACCCAGGCAGGACACACAGAGGCTATCGCTGCTTCGCGGGTCATCGGCACATCCGTCTATAACACCGAAGGCACGAAGATCGGCAGCATCGAGGACGTCATGCTCGACAAGCTGTCCAACGGCATCATGTTCGCTGTGATCGGTTTTGGCGGCTTTCTCGGCATGGGTGAAAAATATCACGCCATCCCGTGGGCGAGTTTGGATTACGATGAGGATAGGGGCGGCTATGTCGTGCCATTCTCGAAGGACCAGCTGAAAGCCGCTCCCGCCTATTCGATCAACGAGCTGACGGGCGCCGATGGCGAGGCCGCACGTGACGCCTCCTACAATTACTACAAGGTCGAGCCTTACTGGCATTGACCGGCCAGCCTGACGTGAAAAGGCCCCCGCAAACCAGCGGGGGCCTTTTACATGATCGCCTGCCGTGCTTACTCCGCGCTGCGGAGGGTCGACAGTTGCACCGCGCCCTGTGGAGGCTGCTGGTTGTCGCAGGACGTCAGGAACGCCGCCGCGATCAGGAACAAACTCACGATACCGCTTAACTCGGACATGGCGAAACTCCTCCTGTTTCGCCCCGCGCAACCGCCATCATAGACCGGCGGCCATCCTATGGCGCATGACTTATGATGACAGGAATTTGCGCTTCGTGAATCGCGCCGGCGGCAATAATTGGCGGTGGCCCGATTGCCTTTTGCGCCGCTTTGGCTAAGACGGGCGCGACGTTTCGTCAGATCAATCGGGGACATCGCAATGACCGCCATCATCGACATTGTCGGGCGTGAAATCCTGGACAGCCGTGGAAATCCGACCGTCGAGGTCGATGTCGTGCTCGAAGACGGTTCGATGGGCCGCGCGGCCGTGCCGTCTGGAGCTTCCACCGGCGCGCATGAAGCCGTCGAACTGCGCGACGGCGGCGCCCGCTATCTCGGCAAGGGCGTGCTGCGGGCCGTCGAGGCGGTCAACGGCGAACTGTTCGAGGCAATCGGCGGCATGGAAGCCGAAAACCAGATCCACATCGACCAGACCATGATCGAACTCGACGGCACGCCCAACAAGAGCCGGCTCGGCGCCAACGCTATTCTCGGCGTGTCGCTGGCGGTGGCCAAGGCCGCGGCCGAAGCCGCCGGCCTGCCGCTCTATCGTTACGTCGGCGGCACCAAGGCGCATCTGCTGCCGGTACCGATGATGAACATCATCAATGGCGGCGCCCATGCCGACAACCCGATCGATTTCCAGGAATTCATGATCCTGCCGGTCGGTGCGCCAACGCTGCGCGAAGGCGTGCGCTGGGGTTCTGAGGTCTTCCACACGCTGAGGAAGAAGCTGAAGGACGCCGGCCACAACACCAATGTCGGCGACGAAGGCGGCTTTGCCCCGAACCTGAAGAGCGCGCCGGTGGCGCTCGATTTCATCATGGAGTCGATCGAGCAGGCCGGCTTCAAGCCGGGCGAGGAGATTGCGCTCGGCCTCGATTGCGCTGCGACGGAATTCTTCAAGGACGGCAACTACGTCTATGAAGGCGAGAAGAAGACACGCGATCCGAAGGCGCAGGCGAAATACCTGGCCAAGCTCGCCGCCGATTATCCGATCATTTCGATCGAGGACGGCCTTGCCGAGGATGACTGGGAAGGCTGGAAATATCTGACCGACCTGATCGGCAAGAAGACGCAGCTCGTCGGCGATGATCTCTTCGCCACCAATACGGCGCGCCTGCGCGATGGCATCCGCATGGGGGTCGCCAATTCGATCCTGGTCAAGGTCAACCAGATCGGATCGCTGACCGAGACGCTCGATGCCGTCGAGACCGCGCACAAGGCCGGCTACACCGCCGTCATGTCGCATCGCTCGGGCGAGACCGAGGATTCGACCATCGCCGACCTCGCCGTCGCCACCAATTGCGGGCAGATCAAGACCGGATCGCTGTCGCGTTCCGACCGCATGGCCAAATACAACCAGCTCATCCGCATCGAGGAAGAACTCGGCAAGCAGGCGCGCTACGCCGGCAAGTCGATGTTGAAGGGCTGAGCCGGAGCATCTGACACAGGGATGGCGGTGAGGGGCGGGAATTCCCGCCCTTTTTCGTTGGAGCGCCTGTGGACGCGTCATCCGTAACCGTCCGTTAAGCACAATGGAGCGAAAAAGACCGTGGTCGCCCGAGTTCGCGACTGCGAGGGAACGGACGATGTGGACGCGTCAGCACAAACAGAGAAACACCGGCCGGCTGATCATCCCCTCGCTCTGCGCGGTGTTCCTGGCCTATTTCGGCTTTCATGCCTATCACGGCGAGTTCGGCATCAATTCGAAATACCAGCTGGAGGCCGAGACTGTTGCCCTGCAGGCCCAGCTCGATGCGATCAAGGCGCGCAGGATGGAGCTGGAACGGCGCGTCAAGCTGATGCACGACGGCACGCTGGAGAAGGACATGCTCGACGAGCAGGCGCGTAAGGCGCTGAATTTGTCCCAGGCCGACGAAATCACCATCATGTTGCCGGTCTCGGCAAAGTAACCAATATCAGGTTAATCACCAATATTTTCAATGATTCTA
Organism: Mesorhizobium sp. B2-4-7; assembly: GCF_006442685.1. Lineage (NCBI taxonomy): Bacteria > Pseudomonadati > Pseudomonadota > Alphaproteobacteria > Hyphomicrobiales > Phyllobacteriaceae > Mesorhizobium > Mesorhizobium sp. B2-4-7. The sequence goes on along the minus strand of NZ_VFVH01000010.1, from coordinate 3,082 downwards.
ATTGCTTAGTCGCATGCCAGCTATGCAATTTCGACATGGCGGAACACGTTCTCACGTGTTAGCCTCCCCAAAATCAGTGGGGAGAGCTGATCTCCCCTGAGCAGATTTCATCTTGCTCGAGCAGATTTCATCTTGCTCGAAATGTCCGCGAAGAGACGCCAACAGGGAGTGATGCATGGCAACCGCAGCCAGGAAAGCGCCTGCCAAATCGAAATCCGACGGCAAATCGGGCCTTTCCGCGCCCAAACCAGTGGAATTCACCAAGGACGAGGAGCTTGCCGCCTACCGGCACATGCTGCTTATTCGCCGTTTCGAGGAAAAGGCCGGCCAGCTTTACGGGATGGGCTTCATCGGCGGCTTCTGCCATCTCTACATCGGCCAGGAAGCGGTCGTCACCGGTATGAAGATGGCGCTGATCGACGGTGACCAGATGATCACGGCCTACCGCGACCACGGTCATATGTTGGCGATGGAACTGTCGCCGCGTGGCGTCATGGCCGAACTGACCGGCCGCCGAGGCGGCCTGTCGAAGGGCAAGGGCGGCTCCATGCACATGTTCTCCAAGGAGAAGCATTTCTACGGTGGCCACGGCATCGTCGGCGCCCAGGTGTCGCTCGGCACGGGCCTGGCCTTTGCCAACCGCTATCGCAGCAACAACAATGTCACGCTGACCTATTTCGGCGACGGGGCCGCCAACCAGGGCCAGGTCTACGAAAGCTTCAACATGGCTTCGCTGTGGAAGCTGCCGGTGATCTACATCATCGAGAACAACCGCTATGCCATGGGCACCTCGGTATCGCGCTCCTCGGCGGAGACCGACTTCTCGAATCGCGGCGCCTCGTTCAAGATTCCCGGCATCCAGGTCGACGGCATGGACGTGCGTGCTGTCAAGGCCGCCGGCGATCTCGCCACCGAATGGTGCCGTGCCGGCAATGGGCCGCTGATCCTCGAAATGCAGACCTACCGCTATCGGGGCCATTCGATGTCCGACCCGGCGAAATACCGCTCCAAGGAAGAAGTGCAGAAGATGCGCTCCGAGCATGACCCGATCGAGCAGGTCAAAGCGCGGCTGATCCAGAAGAAGTGGGCAAGCGAGGACGAATTGAAGACCATCGACAAGGAGGTTCGCGACGTCGTCGCCGATGCCGCCGAGTTTGCCCAGCACGACGCCGAGCCGGATCCGTCCGAGCTCTGGACCGACATCGTATTGTAACGGGAGGGCAAGGACATGCCGATCGAAATTCTCATGCCCGCCCTTTCGCCGACCATGGAAGAGGGCAATCTTTCCAAGTGGTTGAAGAACGAGGGCGACAAGGTCGTCGCCGGCGACGTCATCGCCGAGATCGAAACCGACAAGGCGACGATGGAAGTCGAAGCTGTCGATGAGGGCACGCTTGCCAAGATCGTGGTTCCCGCAGGCACCGAAGGCGTCAAGGTCAACGCGGTGATCGCCGTGCTGGCTGTCGATGGCGAAGACGTCGACAAGGCCGGCGAAGGCATCGGTGAAGAGCCCGCCAAGACTGAGGCAAAGGCGCCGACACCGGCACCCGCTGCGGCCAAGAGCGAGGCAGCGGCGCCTGTGGCGGCCGCGCCGAAGACGGAAGTCGCCGCCGATCCTGACATACCCGCCGGGACCGAGATGGTCTCGACCACGGTGCGCGAAGCGCTGCGCGATGCGATGGCGGAGGAAATGCGCCGCGACGGCGATGTCTTCGTCATGGGCGAGGAAGTTGCCGAGTACCAGGGCGCCTACAAGATCACCCAAGGCCTGCTGCAGGAGTTCGGACCGCGTCGCGTCGTCGACACGCCGATCACCGAGCACGGCTTTGCCGGCGTCGGGGTCGGTGCGGCGATGGCTGGGCTGAAGCCGATCGTCGAATTCATGACCTTCAACTTCGCCATGCAGGCGATCGACCAGATCGTCAACTCGGCCGCCAAGACGCTCTACATGTCCGGCGGACAGATGGGCGCGCCGATCGTCTTCCGCGGGCCGAACGGCGCGGCGGCTCGCGTCGCCGCCCAGCATTCTCAGTGCTACGCCGCCTGGTACAGCCACATACCAGGCCTGAAGGTGGTGATGCCTTATACCGCCGCCGACGCCAAGGGACTGCTCAAGGCGGCGATCCGCGATCCGAACCCGGTCATCTTCCTCGAAAACGAAATCCTCTACGGCCAGTCCTTCGACGTGCCGAAGCTGGACGACTTCGTGCTGCCGATCGGCAAGGCGCGCATCCACAAATCAGGCAAGGACGTCACCATCGTCTCCTTCGGCATTGGCATGACCTATGCGGTCAAGGCCGAAGCGGAACTGCGCGGCATGGGCATCGACGCGGAGATCATCGATCTCAGGACCATCCGTCCGCTCGACTTCGACACCATCATCGCCTCGGTGAAGAAGACCAACCGGCTGGTCGTGGTGGAAGAAGGCTTCCCGCAGAACTCGGTCGGCGACCATGTCGCCAACCAGGTGTCGCAGCGAGCCTTCGATTTCCTCGACGCGCCGGTCATCACCATCGCCGGCAAGGACGTGCCGATGCCCTATGCGGCCAATCTCGAAAAGCTGGCTTTGCCGAATGTCGGCGAGGTCATCGAGGCCGTCAAAGCCGTCTCATATCGCTGAACCGGGCGGGAGGACACAATGCCAATCAACATCACCATGCCGGCCCTCTCGCCCACCATGGAAGAGGGCAATCTGTCGAAGTGGCTCGTGAAGGAGGGCGACAAGGTTTCGCCCGGCGATGTCATTGCCGAGATCGAGACCGACAAGGCGACGATGGAAGTCGAAGCCGTCGATGAGGGCACGGTGGCGAAACTGGTCGTTCCCGCCGGCACCGAAGGCGTCAAGGTCAATGCGCTGATCGCCGTGCTTGCCGCCGAGGGTGAGGACGCAAGTGCCGCCGCGAAAAGCGGTGGCGATGCCGCACCGGCGAAAGCGGAGCCTCCCAAGGCTGAGACATCGAAGACCGAGAGTCCCACCTCTCCGTCCGATGGGGGAGGTCGCGCCGCGGGTGAACCCACCGCCGCGCCCCCCACCCCGGCCGGAAGGCCTGCCGACCCTCCCCACAAGGGGGAGTGTGAAGGG